>NZ_JBPJZP010000002.1:0-1177030 GCF_051216855.1 Variovorax monticola | reverse complement strand
CACCAGGCGCTGCGGGGCTGAGGCCCTTGTCTTCTTCACTTCGCGCCCCAATGAAAAATGCCCCGCTGTTGCGGGGCATCTTGATCTAAGCGGCCGGCTGACTATTTACACAGCCTGTTCGGGGCGCTTTTTTTTCGTCCTGATTGCAGAAAAAACTGTCAACCGGCGGAGGCAGGCTCCGTTGAATGTCTACCTTCCGCAGGAAGGGCAATCCAAATCAACGAATTTCAAAGGATCTCTTCATGAACAAGCTGCTCGCCGCCCTGGTTGCCGGTCTCTTCGCTGCCGGTGCTTTCGCCCAACAAGCTGCTCCGACCACCGCCGCTCCCGCCGCCCCCAAGGTTGCCAAGCACGTGTCTGCCAAGAAGCATGTCGCGGTCAAGAAGCAAAAGGTTCGGCACGTGGCCAAGGCCCACACAGCCACCGCCAAGAAGGTGTAAGCTTTCTCGCTCACCGGCAATGCCCGCATCAGCGGGCATTTTTATTGGGTTTTTTGATGACGGCTGGACCCTGATCCCGCCCTGAAAGAGTTGTCCGATGTTCCAGCGTCTTGCCGCCCTGCTTCTCGTGTCTGCGTCCTTCATGATGACGGCGCACGCCCAGCAGCAACCCCAGACCGACCTGCCCCGCACGCAGCTGTCGGTCGGCCTGTACAAGATCGACACGCAGATCGCGCAAACGCCGCAGCAGCGTGAAATCGGCTTGATGTTCCGCAAGGAAATGCCGCAGGCCGAAGGCATGATCTTTGTGTTCGAGCAACCCGCCACGCAGTGCTTCTGGATGCGCAACACGATCCTGCCGCTGACCGCGGCCTTCGTTGCCGATGATGGCCGCATCGTCAACCTGGTCGACATGCAGCCCATGACCGAGAACTCGCATTGCTCATTGGAGCCAGTGCGCTACGTGCTCGAGATGAACCAGGGCTGGTTCGCCAAGAAGAACATCAAGAAGGGCGCCAAGCTCGGAGGCGAGTTGTTCTCAGCCACCAAACGCTGAGCATCCGCTGCCTTCAGCCCGCAAAAAAGCCGACCCGCGGTCGGCTTTCTCATTGGTGAAATCCGGGCTTAGCCGAAGTTCTTGGCCGCGAACTCCCAGTTGGCCAGCTTGGCCAGGAAGGTCTCGACGAACTTCGGACGCAGGTTGCGGTAGTCGATGTAGTAGGCGTGTTCCCAGACGTCCACGGTCAGCAGCGCGGTGTCTGCGGTCGTCAGCGGCGTGCCGGCGGCGCCGGTGTTCACGATGTCCACCGTACCGTCGGCCTTCTTCACCAGCCACGTCCAGCCCGAACCGAAGTTGCCCACGGCCGACTTCACGAAGGCTTCCTTGAACGCGTCGTAGCTGCCCCACTTGGCATCGATGGCCGCGGCCAGCGCGCCCGTCGGTGCACCGCCGCCCTGCGGCTTCATGCAGTTCCAGAAGAAGGTGTGGTTCCAGATCTGCGCGGCGTTGTTGTAGATGCCGCCGCTGGCCTTCTTCACGATTTCTTCCAGCGTCAGGGCTTCGAACTCGGTGCCCTTTTGCAGGTTGTTGAGGTTCACGACGTAAGCGTTATGGTGCTTGCCGTAGTGGTACTCGAGGGTTTCCTTCGAATACTCGGGTGCCAGGGCGTCGAGCGCGTACGGCAGGGGTGGGAGCACATGTTCCATGGTTTTTTCTCGTGGGTTGGTTGGGGGAATCACGGATTCTAGGAATTAATCATCGAGGCCGCGTCGGACGCGTGCCCGATGCATCGACCGGCTTGACGGTCAAGCCGACCTCTCCGTCGGCAAGCCTTGCCGTGACCGTGTCACCGGGAGCCAGTTGCTTCGCGCTGACGATCGCATGACCTTCGGTGTCCGTGAGCCAGGCGTACCCGCGTTGCAGGACCAGCGACGGATCGAGCAGCCGCAGGCGCAGGGCCACGCGCTCGAGGCGCTCTCGACGCTGAGTCAGCGCGCGGTCGAATTTCAACGGAAAGTCGGCCGCGATCGAACGCGGCACCTGCGCAAGGCGTTCGCGCCTCGACAGCACCGCGTACTGGAGACGCTGGGCATGGTGCGCCAGGCGAAGCTGCTGGCGTGCCACCAGGTTGGAGGGGCGGCCGAGGCGTCCCGCCGCCTGGTCCAGGCGCTGCCCGAGCGCATCGAGACGCCCCCCCAGTGCATCGCTCAGCCGCTCGTCGAGCAGATCGAGCGCACCGAGCCAAAGGTCACGCGGCGCGCTGACAAGTTCCGCCGCAGCCGTGGGCGTGGGCGCACGCAGGTCGGCACAGAAATCGGCGATGGTGAAGTCGGTTTCATGTCCGACTCCGCTGATGAGCGGTACCGGGCTTTGCACGATCGTGCGTGCCAGGGCCTCGTCGTTGAAGGCCCACAGGTCCTCGATCGAGCCGCCGCCGCGCACCAGCAGGATGACGTCGACAGCGGGCTCCAGGTCATAGAGCGACTGCAACGCCCGCACAAGTTCCGCCGGTGCATTGACCCCTTGCACTGCAGCCGGCGCAACCACGACCGGAATGTGCGGAACGCGCCGGCGTAGCGCGGTGATCACGTCGTGCAGGGCCGCCGCGCCCAGCGAAGTAACGACCCCGACCGCACGCGGCATGGCCGGCAACGCCCGCTTGCGCGCCGGATCGAACAGCCCTTCGGCCTCGAGCCGCGCCTTGCGCTGCATGAACTGCTCGAACAGGGCGCCCTGTCCGGCACGCCGCAGGCTTTCGACCACCAGTTGCAGATCGCCGCGCGGCTCGTAGACCGCAAGACGCCCACGCACCTCGACCTGATCGCCGTCGCGCGGCGAAAAGTCGAGCAGGCCGGCCGCGCGGCGGAACATCGCGCAGCGCAACTGGCCGGACTCGTCCTTGAGCGAGAAATAACAGTGTCCGCTGGACGCTCGTGAAAATCCGGAGATCTCGCCGCGAACAGCGACGGGGTTGAAGCGTGCGTCGAGCGCGTCGGCCACAGCGCGGCACAAGGCGCCGACCGCCCACACGCGCGGGCCGGGCGCTGAATTCGTGTCACGCAAGCTCATGCGCTGCACGAGCGGCCCGAAGGCACTCTTCCACAACATGCCGCGAGGCCCGTGCCTGCGCCCTCCACACCGGAACAGGCGCACGAGTCCTCGTGCAAGCCATTGATTTCATTGAAAAAAGTGCTGCTCAAAATTCAGTCGTTTCAGCGAAAAGGCCGCCCCATGCGGGTTTGGACGCGTTACGCAGCAGGTTAGTCACAAAGTTATCCACAGAATCTGTGCGTCTCTGCCGACACCCAAACAAGGCGCGTGCCGATGGTGGGCTCAGTGGATAATCGCCGCGCATTTGCAGTCTACGGACCGGAGGATTTTCTTGTTTTCCATCATAGTTGCCGCGGGTTGGCCCATCTGGCCCTTGCTCGCCTGTTCAGTCATTGCGCTCGCGCTGGTTATAGAACGTTTCACGAGTCTGAAGACCGTGAGGGTGTTTCCGCCCAAGCTGCTGGACGAAACCATCACCGTGTCGCACGCCGCCATTCCGGGGCCCGACGTGGTGACCAAGCTGGAAGGCAACTCGATGCTCGGCCAGGTTCTGGCGGCCGGCCTGCGCGCACTCAACGCCAACCCGCGCTGCACCGAAGACGACCTGCGCGCCGCCATGGAGGCCGCGGGCCGCACCGTGGCGCACAAGCTGGAGCGCTACCTCCCTGCCCTGTCCACCATCGCCTCGGCCGCCCCGTTGCTGGGCCTGCTGGGCACGGTGATCGGCATGATCGAGATCTTCGGATCGCAATCGCCGGGCAGCGGAGCCGTCGGCGCGGGCAACCCGGCGCAACTGGCGCACGGCATCTCGATTGCGCTGTACAACACGGCCTTCGGCCTGATCGTGGCCATTCCGACGTTGATCTTCTGGCGCTACTTCCGCAGCCGCGTCGACGGATACCTGCTGAACCTGGAGCTCTCCGGCGAGCGCTTTGCCCGCCACCTGAACGCCCTGCGCAAATGATGATCGCCACGCTGCCCGGCGGAGGCACGCCATGACCCGCGGCCGCATGCAGTTCCGCCACGGCGCGCGCGACGAGCCGGAGATCAACCTGATCCCGTTCATCGACGTGCTGCTGGTGATCCTGATCTTCCTGATGCTTTCGACCACCTACAGCAAGTTCACGGAGATGCAGCTGCGGCTGCCGACGGCGGACGTCGACGCGCAGCGCGACTATCCGAAGGAAGTGATCGTCGCCGTGTCGGCCGACGGCCGTTACTCGGTCAACAAGACCGCATTGCCCGACCGCAGCGTGGAGACCGTCGCCGCCGCACTCGCCGCCGCGGCCACCGGCGGCAAGGACAGCGTGGTGATCATCAGCGCCGACGCCACCAGCCCGCACCAGGCCGTGGTCACGGTCATGGAGGCCGCGCGTCGTGCCGGCCTGATGCAGATCACCTTCGCCGCCCAGTCGACGGCGCAAGCCGGGCACTGAGTGCCTCCTTCCGAAGGCCGCGGCAGCAGCGGCGCACCCTCGGCCTCGCGGCTGCAAGTCGCGTGGCTGCGGCGCGGCCCTTTGGCATGCCTGTTGTGGCCGCTGTCGCTGCTGTATGCGGCGCTCTTCGCCACTAGGGGCTGGCTGTATCGCTTCGGATGGCTGCGGACCGAGCGCGTGCCGGTGCCGGTGATCGTGGTCGGCAATGTGATCGCAGGCGGAGCCGGCAAGACGCCGGTGGTGATGGCCGTGGTGCAACACCTGCGTGCGCGCGGGCTGGTGGTGGGCGTGGTGTCGCGCGGCTACGGCCGGCGCACGGACGACTGCCGTGAAGTGCTCGGCGACAGCGACCCGCTGGACGTCGGCGACGAGCCGGCGCTGATTCATCGCGCGAGCCAGGCGCCCGTGTTCGTGGCGCGCAGGCGCGTCGAAGCGGCGCGCGCATTGCTCGCCAGGCATCCTGCCACGCAAGTCATCGTCAGCGACGACGGGCTGCAGCACCTGGCGCTGGCGCGCGACATCGAAATCTGCGTTTTCGACGACCGAGGGATCGGCAACGGCTGGCAATTGCCCGCCGGCCCATTGCGCGAAGCCTGGCCCCGCGCCTGCGACCTGGTGTTGCACAGCGGAGCAAACCCGGCCTTCGCCGGGGGCTACACAGCCACGCGCCACCTCGCGCAGAACGCCCTGACCCTTGACGGCAAGCGCGTGCCATTGGGCACGCTCGCCGGCTTGCCCTTGATTGCCACGGCGGCCATTGCAAGGCCCGAGGCCTTCTTCGACATGCTGCGCGCGCGCGGCCTCACGCTCGCCGAGACCGTGCCCTTGCCGGACCACTACGACTTCGAAGATTGGCAGCGCCCGGCCGCAGACGCACGAACCCTGGTCTGCACTGAAAAAGATGCCGTCAAGCTGTGGCGCAAAGCCCCCGATGCGCTGGCGGTGCCGCTGGTGTTCGCGCCCTCCCCCGAATTCTTCACCGCGCTCGACGCAAAGCTATCATCGCTCGATGGATACCAAGCTGCTTGAACTGCTCGTCTGCCCCGTCACCAAAGGTCCGCTGACCTGGAACCCCGAGAAGCAGGAACTCTGCTCGCGCAGCGCGCGCCTCGCCTACCCGGTGCGCGACGGCATTCCGGTACTGCTCGAAAACGAAGCCCGCACGCTGTCCGACGAAGAGCTCGGGCTGTGAGCTTCACCGTCCTGGTGCCGGCGCGCCTGGCGTCGACACGGCTTCCCAACAAACCCCTGGCCGACATCGCCGGCGTGCCCATGGTGGTGCGCGTAGCCCGGCGCGCCAGCGAATCCGGCGCCTCGCGCGTGGTGGTCGCCGGCGACGACGCCTCTATCGTTTCGGCGTGCAAGGCGCATGGCGTCGAGGCCATCCTGACCAGGCAAGACCACGCCAGCGGCACCGACCGGCTGGCCGAAGCCTGCGAACAACTGGGCCTGGACGGCAACGACATCGTGGTGAACGTCCAGGGAGACGAACCGCTGATCGATCCTGCGCTGATCGACGCCGTGGCGTCCACGCTCGCCAGCCACGCGGAAGCCGACATGAGTACCGCGGCCCACGTGATCGATTCGATCGCCGATTTCATGAATCCAAACGTGGTGAAGGCCGTGCTCGATGCGCAAGGCAACGCCATGTACTTCAGCCGCGCGCCCATTCCATGGTGGCGCGACGGCTCCGCCAACGGCGCGGCGCCGAGCGTGCTGCCCACGCCCGCACCGTTGCGGCACATCGGCATCTATGGCTACCGCGCGGGCTTCGTGCGCAAGTTTCCTTTGCTGCCGCCCGCCCCCGTCGAGGCAACCGAGGCGCTGGAACAACTGCGCGCACTGTGGCACGGGCACCGCATTGCGGTGCATGTGAGCCACGTGGCACCCGGCCCGGGCATCGACACGCCTGAAGACCTCGCACGGGTGCGCGCGGTCTTTGCCTCCGGCCGCACGGCCTGAGAAGACCGCCCCACCGGCGGGAAACGCGGGGATTTCTCCGGGGGCACGCATGCTATCCTCGAAGCAATTCCGCCTTGCCCAGCCCTCGGGCCAATGCTTGGTGCGACACAAAATCTAAGAACCGTCCGAGGACACCATGAGACTAATTTTGCTGGGCGCGCCCGGGGCGGGCAAAGGCACGCAAGCGGCCTTCATTTGCCAGAAATACAGCATTCCCCAAATCTCGACCGGCGACATGCTGCGCGCCGCCGTCAAGGCCGGTACGCCGCTGGGGCAGCAGGCCAAGGCCATCATGGACGCGGGCGCTCTGGTCAGCGATGACCTGATCATCAATCTGGTGAAGGAACGCATTGCGCAGGCCGACTGCGCCAGCGGATTTCTGTTCGACGGCTTCCCGCGCACCATTCCCCAGGCCGACGCCATGAAGGCAGCCGGCGTCAAACTCGACTACGTGCTTGAGATCGACGTGCCCTTCAGCGACATCATCGAACGCATGAGCGGGCGCCGTTCGCACCCGGCCTCGGGCCGCACCTACCACGTCAAGTTCAACCCGCCCAAGGTGGAAGGCAAGGACGACGTCACGGGTGAAGACCTGATCCAGCGCGAGGACGACAAGGAAGAAACCGTGGGCAAGCGGCTGGACGTATACAGCCAGCAGACGCGCCCGCTGGTCGACTACTACTCGGCATGGGCCAAGGCCGACCCCGCCGCCTCGCCGAAGTACCGCGCCATCAAGGGCGTGGGCACAGTCGATGAAATCACCCAGCGCGCTCTGGCCGCACTGAGCAGCTGATTTCGCAGCCGCCCTCGGCCATTTGCACAGGGCGGCTTCTTCTTCCTTACCCGAGCAGTTCCAGCATCAGCGCGATGCGCGCCTTTACTGGAGTCCACGCGCCCGCGTCGCGCAACTGCTCGCCTCCCGTCGGAAGGATGCGCCCATTCGCGCATCGCGTCGCGCGAATCACCGCCACACCTTCGGACTCAGCCTTCAGCGCGGCTTTTTCGAGCGCATGGTGCAACGTGCCGTTGCCAGTCGCTGCCAGCACCAGTCCTCGCAGCGGCGCGGCACTCGCCGAGCCACCGGACAGAACGAGCGCATCGACCAGCGCCCCGCTGGCGCCCGCATGGCTCATGACGATCTCGACGCGCGGCCATTGCAATGCGCCTTCATTGACGACCTTCGCCGTGTGCGACGCAGCAGCTTCGGGCCATCCCCGGACCAGGCGCACTTCGCCTTCCTCCACATAGCCCACCGGCCCGGCATCGCCTGACGCAAAGGCATCGAGCCGGTAGGTGTGGGTCTTCTGGATGTCCAAACCGCTGTGGATGGTTCCAGCGCACACCGCTGTCACGCCCCGCGCGCCTGCCGTGGCAGCAACGCCGATGGCGTCCCGGACATTCTGGGGTCCATCAGGCGCCAGCGCAGTCGCGGGTCGCATCGCGCAGGTCAGCACCACGGGCTTGGTCGCAGCCAGCACGGTGTGCAGGAAGAAGGCAGTTTCCTCGAGCGTGTCCGTGCCGTGCGTGATCACGATGCCCGCCACGTCCGGCTGCGCGAGCCAATGCGCGCAGCGTTGCGCCAGCTTCTGCCACACCTCGAAGGACATGTCCTTGCTGTCGAGTTGCGCCACCTGCTCCGCCACCAGCGTCACGCCGGCGGGCGCGATGCCGCCCAGCAGGTCCGCCACGCCGACCTGCCCGGCGGTGTAGCCGATGTTGTCGCCGCTGCTGGCGGCCTTGCCGGCAATGGTGCCGCCGGTGCCCAGGACCACCACACGACGCAGTTCGGACGAAAGGGAATTGACCATGACTTGTCAACTTCTAAAAACTGGTTAAAAATACAGCTACTGGATATCTACCCAGTGCCGCAAGGAACCACATATGCAGTTCGCCGTGAAGCTTACAGCCCGCCAGCAGCAGATCCTGGACTTGATCCAGAGCGCCATCGCACGCACCGGCGCGCCGCCCACGCGCGCCGAAATCGCCAATGAACTGGGGTTCAAGTCGGCCAATGCCGCCGAAGAACACCTTCAGGCGCTGGCCCGCAAGGGCGTGATCGAACTCGTCAGCGGCACCTCGCGCGGCATCCGCCTCAAGGGCGACGCCCTGCGTTCGCTCAACGAAACGCGCCACCGCGAAGGCGGCCAGTTCTCGCTCTCGCTGCCCGGCATGGCCCAGTTGGCGCTGCCGCTCATCGGTCGTGTCGCGGCTGGCTCGCCCATCCTGGCGCAAGAGCATGTCGACCAGACCTACTACGTCGAGAACACGCTGTTCCAGCGCCAGCCCGACTACCTGCTGAAGGTGCGCGGCATGTCGATGCGCGACGCCGGCATCATGGACGGCGACCTGCTCGCCGTTCAGGCCACCAAGGAAGCGCGCAATGGGCAGATCGTGGTTGCGCGACTGGGCGAAGAGGTGACCGTCAAGCGCCTGAAGCGCAACAAGCAGGTCATCGAGCTCCACGCCGAAAACCCCGACTACCCGACCATCATCGTGCAGCCGGGAGAGCCCTTCGAAATCGAAGGCCTCGCGGTCGGGCTCATCCGCAACACCATGCTCATGTAGGCCCATGGCCTGCTGACAGCAGCACCTCATCCGGCCGCGACAGGTGGCGGGCGTATGGCGCAAGGTCGCCATCACCCTGTCGCGGCCGATTCAAGAAATCCTGCCTGTGTTCAACCTCATACTTTTTTGGAGTTCACATGGGAATCGCCCTCCTCGCCATCGCTGATTTCTGGATGCCGCTGCAATCGCTGGCCAACCGCCTGATTCCGGCGCGCCGGCCCCACGCCAGGGACCGACTCGACCCCAACGACACGTCCGCCGGATTGCGCTACGTCGCCGTGCGCCCCGCTTGCACCACCCGCGCCGGCAGCAACGCTTCGGCGCCCGAGGTCGCCACGGCCCCTGCACGCCCCCTGCGCGTGGTTCGCGTGGTCGACGGCAAAGGCCAGCAGCGCAATAACCGCGTCGTGATCTCCGGGCGCATGGCCGACGTGTGCGACGAGCTCGACCGGCTGGCCGCCATCGAAGCCGCCGAAACCCTGGCCACGGTCCACCGATCGACGCGCCTGCACTGAGGCGAACACTCCCCGGGCGTGGCTTGGAAGCCGCCCCGGGGCTGGGTATCCAAACGTTCACCGGTGCGACATGCCGATGCTGCGAGGCACAATGGCACGCCATGAACATTGTGATCCTCGACGACTACCAGGACGCGGTGCGCAAGTTGCGCTGCGCCGCCAAGCTGGACGCGTACGCGGCCAAGGTCTACACCAACACGGTGAAAGGCATCGGGCAGTTGTCGGTCCGCCTCAAGGACGCCGACGTGATCGTGCTGATTCGCGAGCGCTCCCAGATTTCTCGCCAGCTCATCGAAAAGCTGCCCAAGCTCAAGCTCATTTCGCAGACCGGGCGCGTCGCCGGCCACATCGACGTGGCGGCCTGTACCGAGCGCGGCGTGGCGGTGGCAGAGGGCTCGGGCTCTCCGCAGGCGCCCGCCGAGCTCACCTGGGCGCTCATCATGGCCGCCATGCGCAGGCTGCCGCAGTACATCAGCAACCTCAAGCACGGCGCGTGGCAGCAATCCGGGCTCAAGTCGGCGTCGATGCCGCCCAACTTCGGACTCGGCTCGGTGCTCAAGGGCAAGACGCTGTGCATCTGGGGCTATGGCCGCATCGGCCAACTCGTGGCGCGCTACGGGCAGGCTTTCGGCATGCAGGTCGTGATCTGGGGGCGTGAAGCCAGCTGCGCCAAGGCCCGTTCCGACGGCTTCCAGGTCGCGCAGAACCGCCACGAATTCTTTGCCGCCGCCGACGTGCTGTCGGTGCATCTGCGGCTCAACGAAGAAACCAACGGGCTCATCACACTGGAAGACCTGTCCCGCATGAAACCGACGGCGCTGTTCGTCAACACCTCGCGCGCCGAACTGGTCGAAGCCGACGCCTTGCTCGCCGCGCTCAACCGCGGCCGCCCGGGGCTGGCCGCCATCGACGTGTTCGAGAGCGAACCGCCGCTGCAGGGCCACGCGCTGCTGCGGCTGGAAAACTGCATCTGCACGCCGCACATCGGCTACGTGGAGCAGGAAAGCTACGAGAGCTACTTTGGCCAGGCGTTCGACAACGTCGTGAGCTACATCAACGGCAATCCCACGAACATCGTGAACCCGGGCGCGCTGCAGGTCCGCCGGTGAGCCTGGCCGCGCCGCAGCGTGCGTCGCAACGCGCGCTCTGGGCGCTGCTTGCCGGCAATTTCGTGATCGGCACCGGCGTGATGGTGGTGCCGGGCACGCTCAATGAAATCAGCATGTCGCTGTCCGTCGGCGTCGCCACCGCAGGGCAATTGATCACGGCTGCCGCGGTGGTGATGTGCATCGGCGCGCCGCTGCTGGCCGCCGCTGTAGCGGGCTGGGACCGCCGCCGGCTGCTGGCCCTCACCATGCTCTGGTATGCCGCCGGGCACCTGATCGCGGCTTGGATGCCGAGCTTCGGCGCCTTGCTGCCGGTGCGCATGCTCACGGTCATCGCGCCGGCCATCTTCACCCCGCAGGCCGCGGCGTGCGTCGGCCTGCTGGTGCCGGCGGAGCAGCGCGGGCGCGCCGTCACCTTCGTCTTTCTGGGCTGGTCCATGGCCTCGGTGCTGGGCCTGCCCATCGGCGCGTTGATCGGCGGCCATCTGGGCTGGCGCATGGCCTTCATGGCAATTGCCGCGCTCAGTGTCGCGAGCGCCGCATCGATCTGGCTGACCTTGCCGAACGGCATCCGTCCCGCGGTGCTGACGGCGGCGGCCTGGTCGCGTGTGCTGCGCAGCCCGGTGCTGATGGGCATCGTCTCGGTCACGGCGCTGCAGGGCGCGGGCCAGTTCGTGCTGTCCAGCTATTTCGGCCCGATCCTCAAGCAGAGCTACGGGGCCGACGCGACCGCGCTCAGCATCATCTGGGCGCTGTTCGGCGCGTTCGGCCTGATCGGCAACATGGTGGTCAGCCGCTACATCGACCGTGTCGGCGCTGGGCGCATGGTGCTGATCACCAGCGCGTTGATCGCCCTGACCCTGCTGCTGTGGCCGCTGGCTTCCACGCTCGCCTGGCTGGCCGTGGTGCTGGTGCCCTGGGGTCTGGGCTGCTTCGCGACCAATTCGGCCCAGCAGGCGCGCCTGGTGGGCCTTGCGCCGGCCCTCGCGCCGGGCTCGGTGGCCCTGAACAGCTCGGGCATCTACACCGGCCAGGCGGTGGGCGCGGCACTCGGCGGCTGGCTGCTGGCCAACAACGCGGCGGCCTGGATGAGCTGGCTCGGCCTCGCGGTGCTGCTGGTGGCCATGGTGCTGAGCGTGGCCATCGACCGCAGCGGCCGGCCGGCTTGACGGCCAAAACCGGCCCCCGCGTAAAACCCGTCACGCCCCGTGCACGCGGCGCTGCAAAATCGGAGCCTTCGACAGCATGCCCGCGGCACCTGCCCCATCGCCTGCGCGGCAGGCCCGGAACCCATCCAACCATTGAAGATTTCCAGCAAATGACAGTGAACTACACCCGAATCGGCGTCGTCGGCGCCGGGGCCATGGGTCGCGGCATCGCGCAGATTGCCGCCCAGGCAGGCAGCGACGTGCTGTTGCTCGACAGCTTCGCAGGCGCCGCCGAGCGCGGGCGCGAAGCCCTCGTCGCCCAGTGGAACAAGCTGCACGAAAAAAACAAGATCGATGCCGCCACGCGCGATGCGTACATCGCCCGTGTGAAGGCCGTCGATGCAGTCCAGGCGCTGGCCGGCTGCGACTTGGTGGTCGAGGCGGTGGTCGAAGACCTCGAGGTCAAGCGCAAGCTGTTTCGCGAACTCGAAGGTGTGGTCGCCGACACCGCCACGCTGGTCACCAACACCTCGTCGCTCTCCGTAACCGCCATCGCCGCCGGGCTCCAGCGCCCCGAGCGCTTCGCGGGCTTCCACTTCTTCAACCCCGTGCCCCTGATGAAGGTGGTCGAAGTGGTGGCGGGCTTCAAGACCTCGTCCGAGGTGTGCGCGCAACTGGCCGGCTACGCCAGGCAGATGGGCCACAGCGCCGTGCAGGCGCAGGACACCCCCGGCTTCATCGTGAACCACGCCGGCCGCGGCTACGGCACCGAGGCGCTGCGCATCGTCGGCGAAGGCGTGGCCGACTTCGCGACCATCGACCGCATCCTGAAAGACCAGGCGGGCTTTCGCCTCGGCCCGTTCGAGCTGCTGGACCTGACCGCGCTCGACGTGTCGCATCCGGTGATGGAATCGATCTACCACCAGTACTTCGAAGAGCCGCGCTTCCGCCCGAGCGTGATCACCGCGCAGCGCCTGGCCGCCGGCGTGCTGGGCCGCAAGACAGGCGAAGGCTTCTACCGCTACACCGACGGTGTGATGCAGCAGACGCCCGAGGCCCCGCCCCCGGTGGTCGAAGGCACGCCCTCGGTCTGGGTGTCGCCCCGTGCCGCGCGCCGCGCCGAGCTGTTGCGCCTCGTGAACACGCTGGGCGCGCAGATCGACAGCGGCACCGCGCCGGCCGCGCATTCGCTGATCCTCGTGGCCCCCTTGGGTTTCGACGTGACCACGGTCGCCGCGGTCGAGCGCCTGGACGCCACGCGCACCGTCGGCATCGACATGCTGATCGACGACGCGGCCACCAGGCGCCGCGTGCTCGCCACCAACCCGGCAACGCGCCGCGACATGCGCGAGACCGCGCACGCCCTGTTCGCGCGCGACGGCAAGGCCGTGAGCGTGATCCGCGACAGCGGCGGCTTCGTCACGCAGCGCGTGGTCGGCGCCATCGTCAACATCGCGGCGGACATGTGCCAGCAGCGCGTGTGCACGCCGGCCGACCTGGAGACCGCCGTGCAGCTGGGCCTGGGCTACCCGCGCGGCCCGCTCGCCATGGGCAACCTCTACGGCCCGACCAACATGCTCGAGGTGCTGTTCAACCTGCAGACCGTGTACGGCGATCCGCGCTATCGCCCGAGCCCGTGGCTGCGCCGCCGCGGTGCGCTGGGCCTGAGCCTGCTGCACGAAGAAGAATAAGAAGCCGGAGACACGCAATGACCGCCGAACTCAAGAGCACCAGCGAAGGCAGCACCATGGTGCTGACGATCGCCAACCCCGCCCAGCGCAACGCACTGGGCCCCGAGATCTACGCCGCGGGCATCGAGGCGCTCAACGGCGCCGAGGGCAGCAGCGAGATCCGCAGCGTGGTCATCGTGGGCGAAGGCGCCTGGTTCTGCGCTGGCGGCTCGCTGCAGCGGCTTCTGGCCAACCGCCAGCTCGACCGCTCGGTGCAGGCCGAGAGCATCGAGGGCCTGCACAACTGGATCGATTCGATCCGCACCTTCCCCAAGCCGATCATCGCGGCGGTAGAAGGCGCGGCGGCCGGCGCGGGCTTTTCGCTCGCCCTGGCCTGCGACTTCGTGGTGGCGGCGCGCGACGCGGTGTTCGCGGCCTCATACAGCAACGTGGCGCTGTCGCCCGACGGCGGCCTGAGCTGGCACCTGGGGCGGCAGCTGCCGCGCCAGCTGGCGAGCGAATGGCTCATGAACGGCGAGCGCATCGATGCGGCGCGCCTGCATGCGCACGGCCTGGTCAACGAGCTCACGGAAAGCGGGCAGGCGCTGGCGGGTGCACTGGCCCTGGCCACGAAGCTCAACGCACGCGCGCCGAACTCGCTGGCCAGCATCAAGGAGCTGCTGAGCGACGCGCGCGGCGCCACGCTGGCGTCGCAGCTCTCGCAGGAGCGCGACCACTTCGTGCGCAACCTCCACCATGCGAACGCCGGTATCGGCATTGCCGCGTTCCTCGACAAGAAACCACCCCGGTACGAGTGACGCAGCGCTGCGTCGCTCCCGTGACACCCCCCGCCTTTTCAGTCGCCGAGAGGACAGACCAATGGACGACCCCATTCTTACTATCGAAGAACGTGAAGCGATCAACAGTGGTCGCTGGTTTTCTTCCCTATCCCCATCGCTACGGCACGACATCCTCCGATGTGCTTTCGTCAAACGCTTCAAGGACGGCGACCTGATCGCTGCCCGCGGCGACCCGCCCGAACACTGGATCGCCTGCGCCAGGGGCGCGGTCCGCGTGAGCTCGACGGCCGTCTCGGGCAAGCAGGTGACGCTGACCTACGTGGAGCCGGGCATTTGGTTCGGCGACGTGGCGATGTTCGACGGGGACAGGCGCACGCACGACAGCTACTCGCACGGCGACAGCACGATCCTGTGCGTGGCACGCGCGGACTTCCAGAAGATTCTGGCGTCGCACGTGGAGCTGTACGAAGCGCTGATGCGGCTGCAGGCGCGCCGCATCCGCACGCTGTTCGGGCTGGTGGAAGACTTGAACACCCTGCCCCTGCGGGCACGGCTGGCCAAGCAGCTCATCCACCTGGTACGCAGCTACGGCGTACCCAGCCTGGAGGACGGCAGCCAGACGCGCATCGGCCTGCAGCTGGCGCAGGAAGAGCTGGCGCAACTGCTCGGCGCTTCGCGCCAGCGGGTCAACCAGGAGCTCAAGACCATGGAGCGCGAGGGCACCATCCGCATCGAGACCAGCGGCCTTGTGATCCTGGACCGCGCGGCGCTGATGCGCGTCTCCGAAGCTGAAAACTAGAACGCAAGACAAAACCGACATGAGCCAGGACTTCTCCAACTTCATCGGCACCCGTGCCGTCTCGCAACAGCATGCCTTCGATGTCGACGCGCTTGCCGCCTGGCTCGAGAAGAACCTCGACGGATTCCAGGGTCCGCTGAGCGTCGAGATGTTCAAGGGTGGCCAGTCGAACCCGACCTACAAGCTCGTCACGCCGTCGCAAAGCTACGTGATGCGCGCCAAGCCGGGCCCGGTCGCCAAGCTGCTGCCCTCGGCCCATGCGGTGGAGCGCGAATTCAAGGTCATGCGCGGCCTCGCCGGCACCGACGTGCCCGTGCCGCGCATGCACTGCCTGTGCGAGGACGAGGGCGTCATCGGCCGCGCCTTCTACGTCATGGAATTCATGCAGGGCCGCGTGCTCTGGGACCAGTCGCTGCCCGGCATGAGCAACGCCGAGCGCGCCGCCATCTACGACGAGATGAACCGCGTGATCGCCGCGCTGCACACGGTGAAATTCGCCGAGCGCGGCCTGGCCGACTACGGCAAGCCGGGCAACTACTTCGAGCGCCAGATCGGCCGCTGGAGCAAGCAGTACGTGGCCTCCGTCACCCAACCCATTCCCGAGATGGACAAGCTGATGGAATGGCTGCCCGCCCACATGCCCGCGAGCGCGCGCGACGAGTCGATGGTGTCGATCGTGCACGGCGACTTCCGGCTCGACAACATCATGTTCCACGCCACCGAGCCGCGCGCCATCGCCGTGCTCGACTGGGAGCTGTCCACCCTGGGCCATCCGCTGGCCGACTTCAGCTACCACTGCATGTCGTGGCACATCTCGGGCGAGACCTTCCGCGGCATCGGTGGCCTGGACCACAAGAGCCTGGGCATTCCGACCGAGAGCGAATACATCCGCAGGTACTGCGAGCGCACGGGCCTCACCACGCCCGAGGCGCTGGCACCCGACTGGAACTTCTACCAGGCCTACAACCTGTTTCGCATGGCCGCGATCCTGCAAGGCATTGCCAAGCGGGTCGAGGCAGGCACCGCATCGAGCGAGCAAGCCGTGGCCTCCGGTCGCGGCGCGCGCCCCATGGCCGAAATGGCCTGGCAGTTCGCTCAAAAGGCGTAACGGCTTCAACGGCCTTCCCACATCACACAAGACCCACCAGGAGACACAAGATGGACTTCGAATACTCGGCCAAGACCAAAGACCTGCAGAAACGCGTCAAGGCGTTCATGGACGACAACATCTACCCGGCCGAAGCCGAGTACAGCGCAGAGCTGGCCGCCAACACGGTGGCCGGCAAGCGTTGGAGCGCGCTGAAGACCGTCGAGAAGGTCAAGGACAAGGCCAAGGCTCAGGGCCTGTGGAACCTGTTCCTGCCGGTCGACAGCGCTTCTGCCTCTGGCTACGCGGGCGCCGGCCTGACCAACCAGGAATACGCGCCCCTGGCCGAGATCATGGGCGCGGTGCCGTGGGCGAGCGAGGCCTTCAACTGCTCGGCGCCGGACACCGGCAACATGGAGACCATTGCGCGCTACGGCTCGGAAGACATCAAGGCGCGTTGGCTCAAGCCGCTGCTCGAAGGCGAAATTCGTTCGGCCTTCGCCATGACCGAGCCCGATGTGGCCTCCAGCGACGCCACCAACATCGCGACGCGCATCGAGCGCCAGGGCGACGAGTACGTGATCAACGGCCACAAGTGGTGGATTTCCGGTGCGGCCGATCCGCGCTGCGCGGTGTTCATCACCATGGGCAAGACCGACCCCGACGCACCCCGCCATTCGCAGCAGAGCATGGTCATCGTGCCGGCGGACGCCAAGGGCATCCGCATCGTGCGCCCGCTCAATGTGATGGGCTACGACGATGCGCCGCACGGCCACGTCGAGATGCACTTCGAGAACGTGCGCGTGCCGGTAGGCAACATCCTGCTCGGCGAAGGCCGCGGCTTCGAGATCGCACAGGGCCGCCTCGGCCCCGGACGCATCCACCACTGCATGCGCCTGATCGGCCTGGCCGAGCGCGCGCTCGAACTGATGTGCAAGCGCGCCTCGTCGCGCGTGGCCTTCGGCAAGACCGTGGCGTCGCAGACCGTGACGCAGGAACGCATCGCCGAAGCACGCTGCAAGATCGACATGGCGCGCCTGCTCACGCTCAAGGCCGCCTGGCTGATGGACGTGGCCGGCAACAAGGTCGCCAAGAACGAGATCGCCATGATCAAGGTCGTCGCGCCTACCATGGCTTGCCAGGTGATCGACTGGGCCATGCAGGTTCACGGCGGCGGCGGCATGTGCGACGACTTCCCGCTCGCCAATGCCTACGCGCATGCGCGTACGCTGCGCTTCGCGGACGGTCCGGACGAAGTGCACCGCAACGCGATCGCCAAGTGGGAACTGGGCCGCTACGCGCCCAACAAGGCCGATGCCGACATGCCGGTGACGCGCTTCTGATTGTTGTGTTCCCCCTCTCCCTTGCGGGGAGAGGGTTGGGGTGAGGGCCGACGGCGTTGCACACGCCCCGGCCCTTTTTCTTTGTCAGAGCTTCTTCTGCAGAAAAATCGCGTGGCCGAAGGCCGGGTCGAGCTGGTAACCCTCGAACCCTTCGCGCTCGTAGGTGCGCAGCGCCGGCGCATTGCCCGACAGCACTTCGAGCGTGAGCTTGCAGGCGCCACGCCGACGCGCCTCCTCTTCCACCAGCGCGAACATTTGCTGCGCCACGCGCTGGCCGCGGTGGCTGGACAAGACCGCCACGTCGTGCACGTTCACCAGCGGCTTGCAGGCGAAGGTCGAGAAGCCCTCGATGCAGTTGACCAGGCCCACGGGCTGCGCGCCGTCGTAAGCCAGCACGCTGAACGCCTGCGGACGCGCGGCCAGCGCCGCAGGCAGGCTCTTGCGCACGGCCGCGTCGAGTGGTGTGCCACCGCCCGCCGGGTCGCTGGCATAGGCGTCGAGCAGGTCGACCAGCGCAGCGGCCTGCGCCGCGTCGCGGTAGTCGACCATGCGGACTTCGATCCGCGTCATTGGGCGGGCAGGAGCGTGGCTGCGAGACGTTTCGCGCAAGACTCGGCCTGTGCCGTGTCCTGCGCCTCGACCATCACGCGCACCAGCGGCTCGGTCCCGCTCGCACGGATCAGCACGCGGCCCGCGTCGCCGAGCTCGGCCTCGATGCGCTCGGTTTCGCTGGCCAGCGCCTGGTTGTCCTTCCAGTTCTGGTCGGGTGAGATGCGAACGTTGATGAGCGTCTGCGGGAACAGCGTGACGCCTTCGAGCAGTTGCGCCACCGTCTTGCCGCTGCGCACGCACGCCTGCAGCACCTGCAGCGCGCTCACGATGCCGTCGCCCGTGGTGTGGCGGTCCAGAGCCAGCAGGTGGCCCGAGCCTTCGCCGCCCAGGATCCAGCCGCGCTTGTCTAGCTCCTCCAGCACGTAGCGGTCGCCGACCTTGGCGCGCACGAACTCGATGCCCTGCTTGCGCAGCGCGACTTCCACCGCCTTGTTGGTCATCAGCGTGCCGACCACGCCCACCGGCTTTTCGCCGCGTTCGATGCGTTCGGCCACCATCAGGTAGAGCAGCTCGTCGCCGTTGAACAGGCGCCCGCTGGCGTCGACCAGTTGCAGGCGGTCCGCGTCGCCGTCGAGGGCGATGCCGTAGTGGGCTTTCTGCGCCGTCACCGCGGCGACCAGCGCCTGGGGATGCGTGGCGCCAACGTCCTTGTTGATGTTGAGGCCGTCCGGCGACACGCCGATGCTGGTCACTTCCGCGCCCAGTTCATGGAACACGTTGGGCGCCACCTGGTAGGCCGCGCCGTGCGCGGCGTCGACCACCAGCTTCATGTCGCGCAGCGTCAGGTCGTTGGCGAAGGTGCTCTTGCAGAACTCGATGTAGCGCCCGGGCGCATCGTTGAGGCGGCGGGCCTTGCCGAGGTTGACGGAATCGACCCACACGGGGGCTTCTTCCAGCGCGGCTTCCACAGCCAGTTCCCACGCATCGTCGAGCTTGGTGCCCTGTGCGCTGAAGAACTTGATGCCGTTGTCGGGGTAGGCGTTGTGGCTGGCGCTGATCACCACGCCGAGGCTGGCGCGCTGGGCGCGCGTGAGGTACGCAACGCCAGGCGTGGGCAGCGGGCCGAGCAGCACCACGTCGACGCCGGCCGAGTTGAAGCCCGACTCGAGCGCCGATTCGAGCATGTAGCCGGAAATGCGGGTGTCCTTGCCGATCAGCACCGTGGGGCGAGACTGGGTCTTCTTGAGCACGCGGCCTACGGCGTGTGCGAGGCGCAGCACGAAGTCGGGGGTGATGGGTGCCTGGCCGACGGTGCCGCGGATGCCGTCGGTACCGAAATATTTGCGGGTCATGGTTGTGGCTTCTGTTCTTGTGTTTGTTGGGGTTGCTGGTCGCGCAGGGCGCGCCATACCGCGAGGGCCGCCACGGTGTCGCGCACGTCGTGCACGCGCACCACGGCCGCGCCGCGGTCGACTGCCAGCACCGCCGCGGCAACACTGGGCACGATGCGTTCACCGGCCACCTCGATGCCCGTGACCGCCCCGATCGACGACTTGCGCGACCAGCCCAGCAGCAGCGGCAGCCCGCCTGCGAGCAGTTCGCGCTGGCGCGCCAGCAAGGCGAAATTCTGTGCCACGGTCTTGCCGAAACCGATGCCGGGGTCGAGCGTGATCCGGGAAAAATCCACCCCCTGCGCCTGCAGAAGCCGCAACTGCGCCGCGAGGAAGCACAGTACCTCGGGAATCACGTCGCCCACCATGGGTACGGCCTGCATGGTCCGAGGGTCGCGGTGCATGTGCATCAGGCAGATGCCGCACGAAGGGTGCGCCGCCACGGCGTCACGCGCGCCGGGCTGGCGCAGCGCCCAGACATCGTTGACGATGTCCGCGCCCAGGTCGAGCACGGCGCGCATGACCTCGGGCTTGTAGGTGTCGACGGAGATCGGCACGCCGAGCTTCACAGCCTCGCGCACCACGGGCAGCACGCGCGACAGCTCTTCGTCGAGCGGCACCGCAGGGCTGCCGGGGCGGGTCGATTCGCCGCCGATGTCGAGGATGTCGGCGCCTTCTTTCATCAACTGCTCGCAGTGCTTCAACGCCGTGCCGGTGGAGGCATGCGCGCCGCCGTCGGAGAAGGAGTCGGGCGTGACGTTGACGATGCCCATCACGCGCGGCTGCGAGAGATCGATCCTGAAGCGCGAGGTCTGCCAGACCGTGCCCGGCACAGGCCCATGAAAAACGGGGCCAGAGGCCCCGTTGTTGCTTGATTGCAAGCCCACCTCAGGCTGCGGTCGGCGCCGGGTCGGTATTGACCGCCGGCGTGCCGCCACTGCCACCGCCGCTGCCCGAAGGAGGGGTGCGCGGCGTCCAGTCCTTGGGCGGACGCGGTGCGCGGCCGGCCATGATGTCGTCGAGCTGTTCGGAGTCGATGGTTTCCCATTCGAGCAGCGCCTTCGCCATCGCGTGCATCTTGTCGCTGTTCGCCTCGATCAGGCCGCGCGCCAGGGCGTACTGCTCGTCGATGATGCGGCGAACTTCGCCGTCGACCTTTTCCATCGTCTGCTCGCTCATGTTGGTCGTCTTGGTGACCGAGCGGCCCAGGAACACTTCGCCTTCGTTCTCGGCGTAGACCATCGGGCCCAGCGCGTCGGTCATGCCGTAGCGCGTGACCATGTCGCGGGCGATGGAGGTCGCGCGCTCGAAATCGTTGCTGGCGCCGGTGGTCATCTGGTGCATGAACACCTCTTCGGCGATACGGCCACCGAACAGCATGCTGATCTGGTTCAGCATGTACTCGCGGTCGTAGCTGTAGCGGTCTTGCGCCGGCAGGCTCATCGTCACGCCCAGGGCGCGACCACGCGGAATGATCGTGACCTTGTGGACCGGGTCGCACTTGGGCAGCAGCTTGCCGATGAGGGCGTGGCCGGACTCGTGATACGCGGTGTTGCGGCGCTCTTCCTCGGGCATGACCATGCTCTTGCGCTCAGGGCCCATGAAGATCTTGTCCTTGGCCTTCTCGAAGTCCTGCATCTCGACCACGCGCGCATTGCGCCGAGCAGCCATCAAGGCAGCTTCGTTGCACAGGTTGGCCAGGTCAGCGCCGGACATGCCGGGCGTGCCGCGGGCGATCACGCTCGGGTTCACGTCCTGGCCCAGCGGGACCTTGCGCATGTGCACACCGAGAATCTGTTCGCGGCCGCGGATGTCGGGCAGCGTGACGTACACCTGACGGTCGAAACGGCCGGGGCGCAGCAGAGCGGCGTCCAGGATGTCGGGGCGGTTGGTGGCAGCCACCACGATCACGCCCAGGTTGGTTTCGAAACCGTCCATCTCGACCAGCATCTGGTTCAAGGTCTGTTCGCGCTCGTCATTGCCGCCGCCGAGACCGGCGCCACGCTGACGTCCCACCGCATCGATTTCGTCGATGAAGATGATGCAGGGTGCGTTCTTCTTGGCGTTCTCAAACATGTCGCGCACGCGGGCCGCGCCCACGCCGACGAACATTTCAACGAAGTCGGAACCCGAGATCGAGAAGAAAGGGACCTTGGCTTCGCCGGCGATCGACTTGGCCAGAAGGGTCTTGCCGGTGCCGGGAGGGCCGACCAGCAGCAGCCCGCGGGGAATGCGACCACCGAGCTTCTGGAAGCGTTGCGGGTCTTTCAGGAAGTCCACGACTTCACGGACTTCTTCCTTGGCCTCGTCGCAACCCGCGACATCGGCGAAAGTGACCGTGTTGTTGTTCTCGTCCATCATGCGGGCCTTGCTCTTGCCGAAGCTGAACGCCCCGCCCTTGCCGCCGCCCTGCATCTGGCGCATGAAGTAGATCCAGACGCCGATCAGCAGCAGCATCGGGCCCCAGCTGACCAGCAGCGTCATGAGGAGCGAGCCCTCTTCGCGCGGCTTGACGTCGAACTTGACGTTGTGGTCGATCAGGTCGCCCACGAGGCCGCGGTCGAGCACCGTGGCGGTCGTGCGGATCTTGCGATCGTCGTTGGTGACGGCGATGATCTCGCCGCCGCCGGCGCCTTCAGGGATGACGGCACTCTTGACTTGGTTATTCCGGACCTGGTCCAGAAACTCGGAGTAGCTGACTGCTCCAGAGCCGACGCCACCGCGGGTGTCGAACTGCTTGAACACAGTGAACAACACCATGGCAATGACGAGCCATACGGCAACTTTGGAAAACCACTGATTGTTCAAACGAAGCTCCAGTCGAAAGCGCGTGACGAGGATATGAAAAAACGCGCTATGGGTACGCAATTGCGCCCCATTTTAGGCTTTTCAAGCTGCGAAAAGCGGGCATTTCCCTAATGCAGCCATAGGCTGACAGGGGTTTGCGCCTTGGGCGCACCCTTTACAGACGTTCTTCGGCAAGGTATCAAGGCGTATCCAAGGCCTTCAGCCCCATGCCAACAAGGAAAGTCTCGGACGATTTGTCGCGCGAGGCCTTGGGTTTGAAGGGCTTCACGGTGCGGAAATTCGCCTTGAAGAGCTTCACCAGTTCGTCGTAGCCGCTGCCGTGAAACACCTTGGCCACCAGCGCCCCCTCGGGTTTGAGGTGGTGTTGCGAAAAATCGATGGCCAGCTCGATCAGGTGCGCCACCCGGGCAGCGTCCGCCGAATGGATGCCCGACAGGTTGGGCGCCATGTCCGACACCACCAGATCGGCCTTGCGGCCGGCCAGCACGCCAAGCAACTGCTGCAGCAACGCGTCTTCGCGGAAATCCCCCTGCAGGAAGGTCACGCCTTCGATGGGGTCCATCGCCAGCATGTCGAGCGCGACGATGGTGCCGTTCAGCGAACCGGCCGCCGCGCCGTCGGGGGACATGCGCCGGCGCAGGTACTGGCTCCAGGCGCCCGGGGTAGACCCCAGGTCCACCACCAGCTGGCCCGGCTTGACGAGCCCGAACGACTCGTCGATTTCCTTCAGTTTGTAGGCGGCGCGCGCCCGGTAACCCTCTCGCGCGGCGAGTTTCACGTAGGGGTCGTTGATATGGTCGTGAAGCCACGCTTTATTGACTTTTTTGCTTTTGGCTTTGGTGCTCATGAGGGTCTTCGTGTACGCGTCGATAATACGGGGATGCCCGCCATTCAACTTACCCCTGCCGAGCGCAAGGTGCACCGCGCCGAAGCTCACCACCTGGATCCGATCGTCATGGTCGGTGGAGACGGGCTCACCCCTGCCGTAAAAAAAGAAGCCGACGCGGCGCTCAAGGCCCACGGCCTGATCAAGATCCGCGTTTTCTCCGACGACCGCCTCGCCCGCGACGCCATGCTGCGCGAACTGTCCGACGAACTGGATGCCGCCCCGATCCAGCACATCGGCAAGCTGCTGGTGCTCTGGCGCCCGATCCCCGAAAAGGAACGTACGGTCGATGAAGACCGCATGCCGGGTCCGCGCGACGTCAAGATCGTCAAGTACAGCAAGCGCGGCGGCCAGCGCCCCGAAATCAAGACCCTGCGCGTCCTGGGCAACCAGCGCCTGACCCCCGGCGGCAACATCAAGCGTGCCAAGGCGAAGCGTCCGCTGTCGGCCAAGAAGCGCAACCAGGCAGATTGAGCTTGGCGCCAGCGCAAGGCGCCCAGCGCCATATCCTCTGCATGAAGTGGGGCACGAAGTACGGCCCCGAATACGTCAACCGGCTCTACGCGATGGTGCGCCGCAATCTCAGCGGTGACTTCAAATTCGTCTGCCTGACGGACGACGGCAACGGCATCCACCCCGAAGTGACGTGCCTGCCGATTCCGCCGCTCAACCTGCAACTGGCCCCCGGCCAGCGCGACGGTGCCTGGAAGAAGCTCACGACCTTCGAGCAGGACCTGCACGGCCTGCGCGGCACCGCCCTCTTCCTCGACCTCGACGTGGTGGTGGTGGGCCCGCTGGACGCCTTCTTCGAGCAGCCCGGCGAGTTCCTGATCATTCACGACTACGCCCGCCCCTGGCGGCGCGAGCGCATCACCGGGAACTCGTCGGTCTACCGTTTCGAGTTGGGCGCCCATGCCGACGTGCTGGCGTACTTTCGCGCCAACATGGACAAGGTGCAAACGGAGTACCGCAACGAACAGGCCTACCTGTCGGACGTGCTCCACCAGCAGGGCAAGCTGGCGTACTGGCCCCAGGCCTGGTGCCCGAGCTTCAAGTACCACGGCATTCCGACCTGGCCGACCAACTACTGGGAAGAGCCTTTCGTGCCCGAGGGCGCACGCATCATGGTGTTCCATGGCGAGTGCAACCCGCCTGATGCACTGGCGGGCCGCCGCAACCGCGCCTTCCGGTACATCCGTCCGGCGCGCTGGGTCGCGAAATACTGGAAAGAGTAAGGGCGAGGCGGCCGTTGCCGCCTCTGCCGTTCAGCCCGGCTTGCGGGGCGCGCCCATGCGCCAGAGCAACACACCCGCGCACAGCCACTGCGCCAGGTACATGCCGCTGCCGACGGAATGCCATAGCTTGAGGTTTTCGCGCGCCAGGATGTGCGGCGCCACGGCGTACTGCTGCAGCAACGCCAGCAGCAGCGCGGCCAGGATCAGGAACATGGACGTCATGACCGGCCCGTCCATGCGCTCGTCCGCCTTGGTCCTGAAATGGATCAGCAGGATCAGCCCGCAAGCGATCGCAATCCAGCTCTGCGCCTCGAACAACTGACCGGCGAAGTTGCCCGCCACCGACGGGTTGCCCAGCCTGGCGAACAGCATCGGCACCACCAGAAAGCCGATCGTGGTGAGGCTGCCCCACCAGAAGGCAGCCAGCATCAGCGCAACGCGGTCTTTCATCGAAGAGGCGATCAGATGTAGCGAACGGCCACGATCTCGTAGCGCTTCAGGCCGCCCGGTGCCTGCACTTCGGCGGTATCGCCCTCTTCCTTGCCGATGAGCGCGCGCGCGATGGGGCTGGAGATGTTGATCAGGCCGAGCTTCAGGTCGGCTTCGTCTTCGCCGACGATCTGGTACTTCACGGCCTCGCCTGACTCTTCTTCCTCGAGATCGACGGTCGAGCCGAACACCACCTTGCCGCCGGCATCGAGCTCGCTCGGATCGATGATCTGTGCAGCCGACAGCTTGCCTTCGACCTCCTGGATGCGGCCTTCGATGAAGCCCTGGCGGTCCTTCGCGACTTCGTACTCGGCGTTCTCGCTCAGGTCGCCCTGGGCACGCGCTTCGGAAATCGCATTGATGACCCAGGGACGGTCCACCGTCTTGAGTTGATGCAGTTCGGCGCGCAGTTTTTCAGCGCCGCGCTTGGTGACTGGTACGGTTGCCATGTTGTGGGTTCTCCATAAAGCGAAACCGCCGAACGCTGCCGTTCGGCGGTCGAGTGAAAACAGGGTCAGACGAGTGTGCGTCCGGTCAGCCGGCTCAGGATGGCGAGCGGGCTCGAGTCGGGATTGTATTGCTTCGATGCGGCCAGATGAAGGGTCTGCTCGAGCATGTACTGGCCGGCCATCACGGCGTGCGAGGTCTGGTCGGAGAAGCACACCCACACCGAACCCGGCGGGAACTTGGCTGTTTCCTGCGGCGAGCTTTCCTGGTACGCCAGGTCTGACTTCATGCCGTCGTGCAACTGCAGCATCAGGTGGTCGTACTCGCTGCGAAACGACTTCGTCACGCGCAATGCGCGCAGCATTTTGGCCTGCCAGCGCACATAGGGCTTGGCACGCGGGAGGAAGCGACGGGCGACGTCTTCGAAAGGCTCGCCGACACGCCACACGCGCGGTGCGCCTTCGGGGTTGACGTTGGTGAACACGCGCAAGATGCGCTCGCCGTAGTTCGGCCGCGACGGGAACGCATCGACGTGCAGGCGCCGGTCGTCCGCGCGCCATGACTGCACCCGCGTCTCGACCTGCGCCGGCCGGTAGCTGGTAGGCGCCAGCCGCAAGGCCGGCGTGTAGCGCGGCAGCAGCCCGTGAATGAGCTGCTGCGCCTGTGCGCGAAAGCGCCCCACCATCGCGGCCGCCGTGCGTTGCACCGCCTCGTCGCCGACGGCGCCCTTGAGCTTGCCGTTGGCGTCCAGGCTGATGTTGCGCACGTCGGGCGACAGCAGGCTGGGCGTGAGCAGGCTGCGTTCTTCAGGCAGCAACTCGAAGCCCAGCCGCGGAAAGTACAGCACCTTGCCCGCTTCCAGCGCCGCGATCCACGCCTCGTTGGGCGTGGCCGCATTCCAGTCCGTCAGGTCCAGTTCGACGAGCTGCGTGTCCATGGCGCTCAGGCTCAGGCCACCGCAGCAAGCTGCGCGTGCATCTCCTGCACCGAGATCACGCCCAGCTCGTCCATGAAGCCCATGCCCTCGACCGCGGCTTCGGCGCCGAAGATCGTGGTGAACGTGGTCACGCGCGCCAGCAGCGCGGAGGTACGGATCTGCCGCGAATCGGTGATCGCGTTGCGGCGCTCTTCCACCGTGTTGATGACCAGGGCAATCTCGTTGTTCTTGATCATGTCCACGATGTGCGGGCGGCCTTCGGTCACCTTGTTCACCGTGGCGCATTCGATGCCCGCCGCGCTGATGGCTGCTGCCGTGCCCTTGGTTGCCGTCAGCACGAAGCCGAGCTTGACCAGGCCGCGCGCCACTTCCACAGCACGCGCCTTGTCGTTGTTCTTCACCGAGATGAAGACCTTGCCCGACTTCGGCAGCAGCGTACCCGCGCCGATCTGCGACTTGACGAAGGCTTCGCCGAAGGTCTTGCCCACGCCCATCACTTCGCCGGTCGACTTCATCTCGGGGCCGAGGATGGTGTCCACGCCCGGGAACTTGACGAACGGGAACACGGCTTCCTTCACGCTGAAGTAAGGCGGCGTCACTTCCTTCGTCACGCCCTGCGACGCGAGCGACTGGCCCGCCATGCAGCGTGCCGCCACCTTGGCGAGCTGGATGCCGGTCGCCTTGCTCACGTAGGGCACGGTGCGCGATGCACGCGGGTTCACTTCGAGCACGTAGATGACGTCCTTGCCGTCCTTCTGCTGGATCGCGAACTGCACGTTCATCAGGCCGACCACGTTCAGCGCCTTCGCCATGGCGGCACTCTGGCGCTTCAGTTCGGCGATGGTCTCGGCGTTCAGGCTGTAGGGCGGCAGCGAACAGGCGGAGTCGCCCGAGTGAACGCCGGCCTGTTCGATGTGCTCCATCACGCCGCCGATCAGCGTGCCGCCTTCGGCGTCGCGGATGCAGTCGACGTCGCACTCGACGGCGTCGTTCAGGAAGCGGTCGAGCAGCACGGGAGAATCGTTGCTCACCTTGACCGCTTCGCGCATGTAGCGCTCGAGGTCGCGCTGCTCGTGCACGATTTCCATCGCGCGGCCGCCGAGCACGTAGCTCGGGCGCACCACCAGCGGATACCCGAGGGCCGCGGCCTTTTCGAGCGCTTCGGGTTCGGTGCGCGCGGTGGCGTTCGGTGGCTGGCGCAGGCCCAGCTCATGCAGCAGCTTCTGGAAGCGCTCGCGGTCTTCGGCTGCGTCGATCATGTCGGGCGAGGTGCCGATGATCGGCACGCCGTTGGCTTCGAGATCGAGCGCGAGCTTGAGCGGCGTCTGGCCGCCGTACTGCACGATCACGCCGAGCGGCTTTTCCTTGTCGACGATCTCGAGCACGTCTTCGAGCGTCAGCGGCTCGAAGTACAAGCGGTCGGAGGTGTCGTAGTCGGTCGACACGGTCTCGGGGTTGCAGTTGACCATGATGGTCTCGTAGCCGTCCTCGCGCAGGGCAAGCGCGGCGTGCACGCAGCAGTAGTCGAACTCGATGCCCTGGCCGATGCGGTTGGGACCGCCGCCGAGCACCATGATCTTCTTCTTGTCCGTCGGGTCGGCTTCGCACTCGTCTTCATACGTCGAGTACATGTAGGCGGTGTTGGTCGCGAACTCGGCCGCGCAGGTGTCCACGCGCTTGTAGACCGGGCGCACGCCCAGGGCGCGGCGCTTTTCGCGGATGGCCGTGTCGGTCGTCTTCAGCTGGCGCGCCAGGCGGCGGTCAGAGAAGCCCTTCTTCTTCAACGCGAGCAGCGTGTCCTTGTCGATGTCGTCCAGCGACTTGGTTTCCAGCTCGAGCTCGATCTTCACGATCTCTTCGATCTGCACCAGGAACCACGGGTCGATCTTGGTGAGTGCGAACACTTCATCGACGCTCAGACCCATGGCAAAGGCATCGCCCACGTACCAGATGCGCTCGGGTCCGGGTTCGCCCAGTTCCTTTTCGAGCACTTCGCGGTCCTGAGTCTTCTCGTTCAGGCCATCGACGCCCACTTCGAGACCGCGCAGGGCCTTCTGGAACGATTCCTGGAAGGTGCGGCCCATGGCCATGACCTCGCCCACCGACTTCATCTGCGTGGTGAGGCGCGAGTCGGCCTGCGGGAATTTCTCGAAGGCGAAACGCGGGATCTTGGTCACCACGTAGTCGATCGACGGTTCGAACGACGCGGGCGTGGCGCCGCCGGTGATTTCGTTGCGCAGCTCGTCGAGCGTGTAGCCCACCGCCAGCTTGGCCGCGACCTTGGCGATCGGGAAGCCCGTGGCCTTTGAGGCCAGCGCCGAGGAGCGCGACACGCGCGGGTTCATCTCGATGACGACCATGCGGCCGTCCTTCGGGTTGATGGAGAACTGCACGTTCGAGCCGCCGGTGTCCACGCCGATCTCTCGCAGCACGGCCAGCGAGGCGTTGCGCAGGATCTGGTATTCCTTGTCGCTCAGCGTTTGCGCGGGGGCCACGGTGATCGAGTCGCCGGTGTGCACGCCCATCGGGTCGAGGTTTTCGATCGAGCAGACGATGATGCAGTTGTCGGCCTTGTCGCGCACGACTTCCATCTCGTACTCTTTCCAGCCGAGCAGCGACTCTTCGATCAGCAGCTCGTTGGTGGGCGAGGCTTCGATGCCGCGCTTGCAGATGGTCTCGAACTCGTCTGGGTTGTAGGCGATGCCGCCGCCGGTGCCGCCCAGCGTGAAGCTGGGGCGGATCACGGTCGGGAAGCCGAGCGTCTTCTGCACCACCCAGGCTTCTTCCATCGTGTGCGCGATGCCCGAGCGGGCCGAACCGAGACCGATCTTGGTCATCGCGTCCTTGAACTTCAGGCGGTCTTCGGCCTTGTCGATGGCCTCGGGCGTGGCGCCGATCAGCTCGACCGGCTTGCCAGTGGTCGCGCCCGTGTACTTGTCGAGCACGCCGTTGCGCCACAGGTCGAGCGCGCAGTTCAGCGCGGTCTGGCCGCCCATGGTCGGCAGGATCGCGTCGGGGCGTTCCTTGGCGATGATCTTCTCGACCGTCTGCCAGGTGATGGGCTCGATGTAGGTGACGTCGGCCGTGGCCGGGTCGGTCATGATCGTCGCGGGGTTGCTGTTGATCAGGATGACCTTGTAGCCCTCCTCGCGCAGCGCCTTGCAGGCCTGCACGCCGGAGTAGTCGAACTCGCAGGCCTGGCCGATGATGATCGGGCCGGCGCCGATGATGAGGATCGATTTGAGGTCTGTGCGCTTAGGCATTCTTGCTCTCCGTCTTTTCCGTCTTGTGCTTTTCCATGAGTGCCGTGAAGCGATCGAACAAATAGCCGATGTCATGCGGACCAGGCGACGCTTCAGGGTGGCCCTGGAAGCAGAACGCGGGCTTGTCGGTGCGCGCCAGGCCCTGCAACGTGTTGTCGAACAGGCTGATGTGGGTGGGACGCAGGTTGGCCGGCAGCGACTTTTCGTCGACCGCAAAGCCATGGTTCTGGCTGGTGATGCTCACGCGGCCGTTGTCGAGGTCTTTCACCGGATGGTTCGCGCCGTGGTGGCCGAACTTCATCTTGAAGGTCTTCGCGCCTGAGGCCAGCGCCATGATCTGGTGGCCCAGGCAGATGCCGAAGGTGGGAATGCCGGTCTCGATCAGTTCCTTGACCGCGCTGATGGCGTAGTCGCAGGGCTCCGGGTCGCCGGGGCCGTTGGCCAGGAAGATGCCGTCGGGTTTCAGCTTGAGCACGTCGGCCGCAGGCGTTTGCGCCGGCACCACGGTGATGCGCGCGCCGCGCTGGGCGATCATGCGCAGGATGTTCTTCTTCACGCCGTAATCGAAGGCGACGACATGGAACTTCGGCGTGATCTGCACGCCGTAGCCCGCGCCCAGCTTCCACTCGGTTTCGGTCCACTCGTAGGTCTGCGTGACCGACACCACCTTGGCCAGGTCGAGGCCGGCCATGCTCGGCGCGGCCTTGGCGGCGGCAATGGCCTCGTCGATGAGCGCCTGCGTCACGGCCTCGCCTTGCGCCAGGCCCAGGATGCAGCCGTTCTGCGCGCCGTGGGTGCGCAGGTGACGCGTGAGCTTGCGGGTGTCGATGTTGGCGATGGCCACCGTCTTGCCGGCCACGAGGTATTCGCTCAGCGTGGCGGTCTGGCGGAAGTTGGAGGCGACGAGGGGCAGGTCCTTGATGATCAGGCCCGCGGCATGGATCTTGTCGGCTTCGATGTCTTCCCCGTTGACGCCGTAGTTGCCGATGTGCGGATACGTGAGTGTCACGATCTGCTGGCAGTAGCTCGGGTCGGTGAGGATTTCCTGGTAACCGGTCATGGCGGTGTTGAACACCACCTCACCGATCGTGGAGCCGGCGGCTCCGATCGAATTGCCTTGAAAGACCGTGCCGTCTGCGAGCGCCAGGATGGCGGGCGGGAAGTTTCCCTTGAGAGACAAAAGCACTGGGTTCTCCGAATGGTTACGGTCGCCCGGAGCCCCAGGCGCGTTGCCTGCGGACTGCTGCTTCAGGGGATTTTGGCGTTGTAGGCGGCCGGGCGACGCTATTGCGAGTAAGCCCCCGATTGTAGCTCGGACTGGGTGTGCTATTGAGCCTGCAGGGCCGCTCCGCTGGCGTGCAGGCAAATCGCGGCGGCAGCAGCCACGTTGAGCGACTCTTCGCCGCCGGGCTGCGCAATGCGGATGTGGTGCGTGGCCCTCGCCTCCAGCGCGGGCGACACGCCCTGCCCTTCATGCCCCATCAACCAGGCGCAAGGATGCGGCAGTTCGGCCTTGTGCAGCCACTCGCCACGGTGCGAGCTGGTCGCGACCAGCGGCACCCGCAGGGCGTCGAGCGCGTCGGCGTCCACGCCTTCGATCAGCCGCAGGCCGAAATGGGCGCCCATGCCGGCGCGCAGCACCTTCGGCGCCCACAGTGCGGCCGTGCCCTTCAGCGCAATCACCTGGGTGAAGCCGAACGCGGCGGCGCTGCGCAGGATGGAGCCCGCGTTGCCCGCGTCCTGCAGGCGGTCGAGCACGACGCTGGGGGCGTCGGGAATCAGTTCGGGACGGGCCGGCAGGTCGAGCACGAAACCCATGGGCGCGGGCGACTCGAGTCCGCTGACACCGCGCAGCAGATCGTCGGCGACCACCACGGTTTTGATAGCGCCATTCGTCCATTCGACGGGCGCATTGGGCCAAAAAGACGCCGAAAACACAGCGATGGCCGGCTTCACGCCGCGCGCCAGCGCCGCCCGGCAAAGGTGGTCGCCCTCGAGCCAGATCCGGCCCAGCTTGCGGTAGGCGCCCGGGTCTTGCGCGAGCTTGCGCAGGTCCTTGAGCAGCGGGTTGTCGCGCGAGCTGATGTGGCTGGCGCTGGTGTCGGAGGTCATCGGGGGAATGTTCAGGGCGCTGTGCGCAGGTCCAGGTGCACGGTCTCGGCAACACCGACGACGACCATCGCGGGCTGCATCGCGTCCACCGGAAGCACCAGGTTCAAGACACCGCCGGTGCGGGCCAGCGCCGCGGCCACGGGGCTGAACGACCTGCGGTGGTGCACGCAGGCGCCATGGCGCTGCAAGGCTTCGAGGTGCTCCGGCGTGCCATAGCCCTTGTGGCCGGCAAAGCCGTAGTGAGGGAACTCGGCGTGCAGTTGCTCGCAGAGCCGGTCTCGGTGCACCTTCGCCAGGATCGATGCGGCGGAAATCGCCTTGACCCGGGAGTCGCCGCGCACGATGGCCTCGGCCAGCACGTCCAGTGTCGGCAGGCGGTTGCCGTCGACCAGCACTTTCACGGGCTTCAGGCGCAGCCCTTCGACTGCGCGCCGCATCGCGATCATGGTCGCCTGCAGGATGTTGTGGGTATCGATTTCTTCCACGGTGGCCTGCGCGATCGAGCAGCACAGCGCCTGGGCCAGGATCTGGTCGTGCAGGCGCTCCCTTTGCAGGGCCGTGAGTGTCTTGGAGTCCGCGAGGCCACGGATCGGGCGCAGGTCGTCCAGGATGACCGCGGCCGCGACCACGGGGCCGGCCAGCGGCCCGCGGCCCGCCTCGTCGACGCCCGCCATCAAGCCCGGTGCGTCCCACACCAGCGGAGCCTGCTCAGCCTTCAAGAACTTTCTGGATCGCATCGGCGCAAAGTGTCGGCGTGTCGCGCTGCAATTGCACATGCAGCTCTGAAAATTTGTGTTGCAGGGCCTGCATTTTTTCCGGCGCATCGAGCCATTCCAGCGTGGCCCGGGCCAGCGCCTCGGGCGTGGCGGCTTCCTGCAGAAGCTCGGGCACCACGAAATCGCGGCACAGGATGTTGGGCAAACCAACCCAGGGCTGCAGCTGCTTGCGCTGCATGAGGCGCCACGACAGCGCGTTCATGTTGTAGGCGATGACCATCGGCCGCTTGTACAGCGCCGCCTCGAGCGTGGCAGTGCCGCTGGCGATCAGGGTGGCGTCGCAGGCGGCGAGCGCGGCGTGCGACTGGCCGTCGAGCAGCGTCACATGGCCGGTCATGCCGCTGGCCTGAAGCAGGCCTTCAACCTCGGCGCGCAGGCCCGGCAGGACCGGGGCCACGAACTGGATGCCGGGACGCTGCTTGTGCATCAGCGCGGCGGCAGCGAAGAAGCGGGCGGCCAGGTAGCGCACTTCCGAGCGGCGGCTGCCAGGCAGCAAGGCGACGACCTGCGCGTCGGGCGCCAGGCCCAGCGCGGCGCGGGCGCCGGCGCGGTCGGGGGTCATCGGGATCACGTTGGCCAGCGGGTGGCCCACGTAGCTGCCCGCCACGCCGTGCTCCGCCAGCAACGCCGGCTCGAACGGGAAGATGCACAGCACGTGGTCGGCCGCAGCCCGGACCTTCTCGATGCGCTCCGGCCGCCAGGCCCAGATCGACGGGCAGATGAAATGCACCGTCTTCATGCCGCGGCTGCGCAGGCCGGCTTCAAGATCGAGATTGAAATCGGGCGCATCGACGCCGATGAACAGCTCCGCCCATTCGCGCAGCAGCCGCGCCTTGAGCTTGCGGCGAATGCCGGCGATTTCCGCGTAGTGCCGCAGCACCTCGACATAGCCGCGCACCGCGAGTTTCTCCTGCGGCCACCAGCTCTGCAGGCCATGGGCCAGCATGCGCGGACCGCCGATGCCGACGGTCTCGAGGCCGGGCCAGCGGGCCTGGAGCCCGTCGAGCAACAGGCCGGCGAGCAGGTCGCCGGAAGCTTCGCCTGCGACCAGCGCGAAACGCCGCTGCCCGTCCTTGTGCATCGCTGTCACGTCAGCGCGCGATGCCGCGCGTCGAACTGGCGAGAAAGGCGTCCATCAGCGCGACGTCTTCGGACGCTTCCGGCATTTCCGCAGCCAGCGCGGCAATGCCGGCACGCGCCTCGTCCAGCGTCTTGCCCTGGCGGTACAGCAGCCGGTGCATCTGCTTCACGGCCGCGAGCCGTTGCGCAGAAAAGTCGCGCCGGCGCAGGCCCACGACGTTGAAACCGCGCACCGCCAGCGGATTGCCGTCGACCAGCATGAAAGGCGGCACGTCTTGAGACACCGCGCTCGCGAAGCCGACCATGGCATGGGCACCGACCGACACGAACTGGTGAATGCCGGTGAGCCCGCCCACCGTGACCCAGTCGGCCAGGTGCACATGCCCCGCCAGCGTGGTGTTGTTGGCCAGCGTGGTGTGGTTGTCGACACGGCAGTCGTGCGCGATGTGCGTGTACGCCATGATCCAGTTGTCGTTGCCCACGCGCGTCACACCCCCCGCCCCCGGCACGCCGAGGTTGAAGGTGCAGAACTCGCGAATCACGTTGCGGTCGCCGATGACGAGCTCGGTCGGCTCGCCGGCGTACTTCTTGTCCTGCGGCACCGCGCCGAGGGACGAGAACTGGAAGATCCTGTTGTCGCACCCGATGGTGGTGCGCCCTTCGATCACGCAATGCGCGCCGATGGTGGTGCCCGCGCCCACCCGCACACGCGGACCGATCACGGTATACGGCCCGACCGACACCGAGGCGTCGAGTTGGGCCTGCGGGTCGACGAGTGCTGTCGAATGAACCTGGGTCATGCCTTGTGGTGAGTGCGGCCGGATCAGTTGATCTGGCGCATCGCGCACATCAGCGTCGCCTCGCAGGCGAGTTCGCTGCCGACCAGGGCCCGGCCCTTGAACTTGGAGATGCCCGCCTTCATGCGTTCGATCTCGACTTCGAGCGTCAACTGGTCGCCGGGCTCCACGGGCCGCTTGAAACGCGCGCCGTCGATGGCGGCGAAGTAGTAGACCGTGTTGTCGTCCGGCACGATGTCCAGCGAATGAAACGACAGCAGCGCCGCGGCCTGCGCCATCGCCTCGAGCATCAGCACGCCAGGCATCACCGGGCGATGCGGAAAGTGGCCGTTGAAGAACGGCTCGTTCATCGTCACGTTCTTCAGCGCCGTGATGCGCTTGCCCTTTTCCATGTCGAGCACGCGGTCCACCAGCAAGAACGGGTAGCGGTGAGGCAGCAGCTTGAGGATTTGATGGATATCGAGCGTCGTCGTCATGATGTTCTGTTCCTGCATCGTCGTCATTTCTTTGAGGGAGCCTTCTCCAGCGCCTTCAGTCGTTCGCGCAGGCTGTGCAACTGCTTGAGCGTTGCCGCATTTTTTTCCCAGCTCGCATTGTCATCGATGGGAAACATACCGGTGTACTGGCCGGCCTTGTGGATCGAACGGGTAACCGTCGTGGCGGCGGACACGTGCACGCCGTCTGCCACCGTCAGGTGCCCCAGCACGATGGCGCCGCCGCCGAAGGTGCAGTTGGCACCGATCACGGCGCTGCCGGCCACGCCGACGCACCCTGCCATGGCGGTGTTCTTGCCGACGCGCACGTTGTGGCCGATCTGGATCAAGTTGTCGAGCTTCACGCCGTCTTCGATCACGGTGTCGTCGAGCGCGCCGCGGTCGATGCAGGTGTTGGCGCCGATCTCGACATCGTTGCCGATGCGCACCGCGCCCAACTGCTCGATCTTGACCCACTGCCCTGCGTGCAGGGCCAGGCCGAACCCGTCCGCGCCGATGACCACGCCCGGGTGCAGCAGGCAGCGCTCACCGATGGTGCAGTCTTCGCTGACCGTCACGCGCGACTTCAGCACGGTGCCTGCGCCGATGCGCGCGCCCCGCTCCACCACACACAGCGCGCCGATGCGCGCGGTGGCATCCACCTGGGCCTCGGCGTGGATCACCGCGCTTGGATGGATCCGATCGGTCTCCGGACGCGCGTGATGCGCCTTCCAGAGCTGGGTCAACCGGGCAAAGTAGAAATAGGGATCGGGCGTCACGATGAACGCCCCGCGCGCCTCGGCAGCCTCGCGCATGGCGGGCGACACGATCACGCAGGCGGCTTTGGAGGCCGCGAGTTCCTGCTGGTATTTGGGATGGCTCAGGAAACTGAGCGCATCGGTCTGTGCATTCTGCAGCGGCGCGAGCCGCTCGATGGACAGCGCTGCATCGCCATGAAGCTCGCCCCCCAGGGCGTCGACGATGGCTCCGAGCTGCAATGACACGCCGACTCCCGGCGCTACTTGCCGGCTGCAGGCGCGGAAGAGCTGACCGACGCGTTCAGCGCCTTGATCACCTTGTCGGTGATGTCGTGCTTCGGATTGATGTAGATCGCCTCTTGCAGGATCGCGTCGTACTTTTCAGTTTCGGCCACCTGCTTCACCACGCGGTTGGCGCGCTCGTAGACCTGCTGCAGCTCTTCGTTCTTGCGTGCGTTCAGGTCTTCCTGGAACTCTCGGCGCTTGCGCTGGAAGTCGCGGTCCTGATCGACCAAACCGCGCTGGCGGGAGACTCTCTGGCTTTCCGACAGAGTCGGCGCTTCGCGCTCGAACTTCTCGGAAGCGGCCTTCAGTGCATCGCCCTGAACGGTCAGGTCTTTTTCACGCTTCAGGAACTCGACCTCGAGCTTCGCCTGAGCGGCTTTGGCCGGCTGCGCCTCGCGCAGCACGCGGTCCGGGTTCACAAAACCGATGCGAAACGTTTCCTGTGCCTGCGCCGGCGCAGCGGCGAACACAAGAGCGGGGATCAACAACGCGCCGGCCGCGGCGCGAATCAAATGCTTCATTTAGAAAGACGTTCCGATCTGGAATTGGAGGCGCTGAATTCTATCCTTCGGGATCGTGATGAATCCGGTCTTGGGATCCGTCACTTCCTTCTGGGACAAGACGGGGAATGCATAAGCCAGGCGCAGCGGCCCCAGCGGCGAGATCCAGCTGACACCCAGGCCCACCGAGGCGCGCAGCTTCTTCTCGGCCTTCCATTGCTCGTCGGTCAGGCCGGCCGAGCGCGAACCGAACACATTGCCGATGTCGAAGAATCCGTACAGACGCAGCGTGCGGTCGTTGCCGGCACCCGGGAACGGCGTGCTCAGTTCGGCATTGAAGATCGCCTTCTTGGTGCCGCCGAGCGCTGCGCCTTCGGTCTGGCCGAACAAGGGCACATCGCGCGGACCCAGCGAGTTCTGCTCGAAACCACGAATCGAGCCCAGGCCGCCTGCGTAGAAGTTCTTGAAGATCGGATAGACCTTGCCGCCCAGCGCCTTGGCATAGCCGACTTCGCCGTTCACCGAGAAGGTGTACTGCTTGTTGATCGCGAAGAACTGCTGGTACTGGTAGTTCGTCTTGACGTACTTCATTTCGCCGGCCGCACCCACTTCGAGGTTGGCGCGTTGCAGGCGGCCCGTGGTCGGGATCAGCGCGCTGTCGCGGTTGTCGCGGCCCCAGCCGATGCTGAGTGGCACGCCCCAGACGCTCTTCTGGTCGCAACCGATCACCAGGATGCCGGTGGGATCCTTCTTGCACTGGAAGTAGTTCAGGTACGACGGCGGCGTGGTCAAGCCGGAAAACGCCGTCGAACTGTTCGCGTCGAATGCATAACGCTCCAGACCGATGCCGAAGAACACCGTGTCGATTTCGCTGAACGGCACGCCGAAACGAATGGAGCCACCCTGGTTCACCAGCTTGTAGTCGCCGTCGATCGACGACGAGTACGGGCGCGTGGTGGTGTGATACAGGCTGATCGTGCGGGAGATGCCGTCCTGCGTGAAATACGGGTCGGTGGTGGTGACCGACAGCGTGCGGTTGTATTTGCTGGTGTTGACCTGCACGCCCAGGAAGTTGCCCGAGCCGAACACGTTTTCCTGCGAGATGCCGAAAGTCAGCGCGACCTTCTCGGCGCTCGAATAGCCAGCGCCGAGCTGCAGGCTGCCAGTCGGCTTTTCGGCCACGTTGACGGTCAGGTCCACCTGATCGGGCGAACCGGTCACTTCCTGCGTATCGACGGTCACTTCGGTGAAGAAACCGAGGCGGTCGACGCGGTCTCGCGAGAGCTTGATCTTGTCGCCGTCGTACCAGGAAGCTTCGAACTGGCGGAACTCGCGGCGGATGACTTCGTCGCGGGTCTTGTTGTTGCCGCCGACGGAAACCTTGCGCACGTAAACGCGGCGCGCGGGCTCAGCCTGCAGCGTGAGCGCCACGCGGTTGTTGACGCGGTCGATGTCCGGGCGCGCCTGCACGCGTGCGAACGCATAGCCGAAGGTGCCGAAATAGTCGTTGAAGGCCTTGGTGGTCTCGGTGACCAGCTCGCCGTTGTAGGGCTCGCCCGGCTTGATCGTGATCAGCGACTTGAACTCGTCGTCACGGCCGAGGTAGTTGCCGTCGAGCTTGACGCTCGACACCACGAACTTCTCGCCTTCGGTGATGTTGACGGTGACCGTCAGGTCCTTGCGGTCCGGCGAAATGGCGACCTGGGTCGAATCGATGCGGAACTCGAGATAGCCGCGCGTGATGTAGTACGAGCGCAGGGTTTCAAGGTCGGCGTTGAGCTTGGCGCGCGAGTACTGGTTCGACTTCGTGTACCAGCTCATGAAGCCGCCGCTGTCCTGGTCGAACAGGCTCAGCAACGTCGACTCGCTGAACGCCTTGTTGCCGACCACGTGCACTTCGCGGATGCGCGCCGATTCGCCTTCGGTGACGGTGAAGGTCAGGTTGACACGGTTGCGCTCGATGGGCGTGACGGTGGTCACGACCTGCGCGTTGTAGAGGCTGCGGCTCACGTACTGGCGCTTGAGCTCCTGCTCGGCGCGATCGGCCAGCGCCTTGTCGTAGGGCCGGCCGTCGGTCAAGCCAACTTCGCGCAACGCCTTCTGCAGCGCGGCCTTGTCGAATTCCTTGGTGCCGACGAAGTCGACGTCCGCGATGGTGGGCCGCTCTTCGACGATCACCACCAGCACATTGCCGTTCACATCGATGCGCACATCCTTGAACAACCCCAGGTCGAACAGTGCACGGATCGCGGCGGAGCCGCGGTCGTCGCTGTAGGTGTCACCCACGCGCAATGGCAGCGATGCGAAGATCGTGCCGGCTTCGACGCGTTGCAGACCTTCGACGCGGATATCGCGCACCGTGAAAGGCTCGACGGCCCAGGCTGCCGTGGCCGCGAGCGCGCTGGCAACCACCGCGGCAACGCTACGCAGGCGAAAGCGACTGAAGTTTTTGTTCATCTGTGAATTGAGCCGGCGCGGAAAAGGCCGGCAGAAAGTTAACCAAAGAGCCGTGTGACGTCGTTGAAGAGTGCAACCGACATCATGACCAGCAGCAGGGCGACACCCCCGCGCTGAAGCCGTTCCATCCAGGCGTCAGAGACGCTCTTGCCGGTCAGGCCCTCCCAAAGATAATACATCAGGTGCCCCCCATCGAGGACCGGGAGCGGCATGAGATTGAGCACGCCGAGGCTCACGCTGATGAGCGCCAGGAAGACCAGATACTGCGTGAAACCGAGGCTCGCGGACTTGCCCGCGTAGTCCGCGATCGTGAGCGGACCGCTCAGATTCTTGAGCGATGCCTCGCCGATGACCATCTTGCCCATCATGCGAACGGTCATCGCGGACACCTCCCAGGTGCGCACCACGCCGCGCCAGATGCCGTCGACCGGGCCCTGGCGCACCATCACCATTTCAGGCGCCGTGCCCACGTAGGCGCCGATGCGCCCGACCCTCGCGCCGCCCTCTTCCCGCACTTCGGGCTTCACGTCGATGGTGAGCGGCTGACCCGCGCGTTCGAGCTGCCAGGCCTGGATGCGCGGCTGGTCGCCGTCGACCGACGCCCGGATCACTTCGCGCAACTGCTGTCCGTCGACGATGGCGGTGGCGCCGATGGTGCGAACCACGTCGCCGCTGCGCAGTCCGGAGCGTTCTGCCGCGCTGCCGGCCATCACTTCACCGATTTCGGGCCGGGTCAGCGGCGCCAGCACGCCGATCTTGCGGAACATCTGCGGATCGGCGTCCTTGGTCTCCATGCGGCTCAGCGGGAGCACCACCTGGCGGGCGGGCCCGCCGCCCTCACCGGCGATTTCGAGCGTCAGGTCGTGACCGTCGAGCGCGCCGCGCGTCATGCGCCAGCGCAGGTCTTCAAAAGATTGCACGGGCGACAGGTCGCCGTCGAAGCCCGCTTGCGTGATGTGCTCGCCGCCGCGCAGGCCTGCGGCCTCCGCCAATGACGCCGCCACCGGCCGCGCGAGCTTGGCCACCGGCTCCTGCACGCCGATCCAGTTGACCGCGGTGTAGAGCGCCACCGCCAGCAGCAGGTTGGCGATCGGGCCCGCGGCGACGATGGCCGCGCGCGAGCGCAGGGGCTGGGTGTTGAAGGCGCGATGACGCTCTTCGGGCGCCACAGGTCCTTCGCGCTCGTCGAGCATCTTCACGTAGCCGCCGAGCGGGAAGAGGCCGATGACGAATTCGGTCGACTGCCCCGGGTGCTGGCGCTTCGGCCGCCAGCGCAACAGCGCCTTGCCGAACCCGACCGAGAAACGCTCCACCTTGACGCCGCAGGCGACCGCGACGCGGTAGTGGCCGTATTCGTGCACCGCGATCAGGACACCGAGTGCGACCACAAAGGCTATGACAGTGAGCAGCATCGGAATCCTTGGTTTCTGGGAGCGTCAGGCCGCGAAGCGCAGTGCCGCGGCATTGGCAGCCGCGCGCGCGCTGGCATCGAGCGCCAGCAGGTCGGCGAGCGATGCCGGCTTGGAGGGCGAGACCGCTTCCAAAGTTTCCATGTTGACCGCATGAATGCGGTCGAAACGCAGGCGGCGGTCCAGGAAGGCTGCCACGGCCACCTCATTGGCCGCATTGAGCACGGCGGTGGTGCCGGGCGCGGCGCGCAACGCGTGCCACGCCAGGCTCAGGCCCGGGAACAGCGCGGCATCGGGCGCTTCGAAGCTCAGCGCCGACATCTGGCGGAAGTCCAGCCGCGCGGCACCGCTCTCGATGCGCTCCGGCCAGGCCAGCCCGACCGCGATCGGCACCCGCATGTCGGGCGTGCCGAGCTGGGCGATGACCGAGGCGTCGGTGAACTGCACCATCGAATGCACCACGCTCTGCGGATGGATGACCACCTCGATCTGCTCCGGCGACACGCCGAACAGGTGGCGCGCCTCGATCACCTCGAGCGCCTTGTTCATCATCGTGGCCGAGTCGACCGAGATCTTGCGGCCCATCACCCAGTTCGGATGGGCGCACGCCTGCTCGGGCGTGACCGCGCCCAGCGTGCCGGGCGCCCGCGTGAGGAAGGGTCCGCCCGAGGCGGTCAGGATGATCTTGTCGATGCGGCGCGCCCACGTGGACGGGTCTTCGGGCAACGACTGGAAGATCGCCGAGTGCTCGCTGTCGATCGGCAGCAGCGTGGCACCGCCCTCGCGCACCGTGCGCATGAACAGCTCGCCGCCGACGACCAGCGCCTCCTTGTTGGCCAGCAGCAGCCGCTTGCCGGCACGCGCAGCGGCCAGGCAGGGACCGAGGCCCGCGGCGCCGACGATGGCGGCCATGACGGCATCGACATCCTGGTGAGACGCTATCGTTTCAAGAGCATCAGGTCCAGTCAATACAACCGTGTCCAGGCTGTTCTGCTTGATTTTTTCAGCCAGCACGGCGGCATGCGGCGCGCTGGCCATGACGGCGAACCGCGGCGAGAACTGCGCGCATTGCGCCAGCAATTCATCGACCTTGGTGGCCGCAGAAAGGGCGAACACCTCGAAGCGCTCGGCGTGCCGGGCGATGACGTCGAGTGTGCTCACGCCGACCGAACCGGTCGAACCGAGCACCGTGACGCGTTGTCTGGGAGTGTTCACAGGAAGGCCAGCATCATGGCGATGGGAAGGGTCGGCAAGAGGGCATCCACGCGATCAAGGACACCGCCGTGGCCGGGCAGCAGCCGGCTGCTGTCCTTGGCGCCGGCACTGCGCTTGATGAGGGATTCGACAAGATCGCCCACGACGCTCATCGCCGCGAGGAACAGCGCGCCGAGCAGCAGCAGCCACCAGCCACGCTCATTGAGCCGGGTGTACAGGCTGGCCACGGTCGCGCCCGCGGCCTTGTCGGCCCACACCCAGGCCACAGCCAGCACCACCACGCCGATCATGCCGCCCCATACGCCTTCCCAGCTCTTGCCGGGACTGATCGCGGGAGCGAGCTTGTTGCGGGTGAACTTGAGACCGAAGGCACGGCCGGCGAAATAGGCGAACACGTCCGCCACCCACACCAGCACCAGGATCGACAACAGGAAGTTGATGCCGATCATGCGGGCCTGCACCGCGGCCAGCCAGGCCACCCAGAGCGCCAGCAAGCCGCCCACCAAACGCAGGCCGCGCGGAATGCGGGGCCAGCCCGGCACCGCCACCCGCAACAGCGCGGCACCGCCCAGCACCCAGGCCGCGCTGGCCAGGGTCCACATCAAGACGAGCGGCTGCTCCAGCAGGCCCAGCCACCACGACAGCGCGCACAGCACCACCGTCTCGATGCCGAGAAACACCGAGAGCCGCTGGCCGTAGCCGTTCAGGCGGCCCCACTCCCAGGCGCCCGCGCCGATCAGCACCAGCATGACGCAGGCGAAGGGGATGTGGTTTCGGTAGAACAGCGCTGGCAGCAGGATCGCGAGCAGCACGATCGCTGTGAGGATGCGTTGTTTGAGCATGCGGGGGATTGTCAGGCCGTCAGGCCATGGGGTGCCGAGACCTGGGCCGAGGTCTGACCGAAGCGACGCTCGCGCCCCTGGAACGCGGCAATGGCCTCGTCCAGCGCGGCCTCGTCGAATTCGGGCCACAGCTTGTCGCTGAAGAAGAGCTCTGCATAGGCGCTTTGCCAGAGCAAAAAGTTGGACAACCGCTGCTCGCCGCCGGTGCGAATGAACAGGTCTGGGTCAGGCACATGCGCCAGCGCCATGGCGCGGTCGAGACTGAGCTCGGTGATGGCCTCGCCCTGTGCCGCCAGCCGGGCAGCAGCCTTCGCGATGTCCCAGCGCCCCCCGTAGTTGAAGCACACGTTGAGCTGCATGCGGGTGTTGTGCGCGGTGGCCGCCTCGGCGTCGAGCAGGCCCTTCACCATCTTCGGCGACAGGCCCGAACGCTCGCCGACGAAGTGCAGCCGCACGCCGTCGGTGCTGAGCCGGGGCACTTCGCGGGCGAGTGCACCAACCATCAACTCCATGAGTCCGGAGACTTCCTCGACGGGACGGTTCCAGTTCTCGGAGGAAAACGCGAACACCGTGAGCACGCCCACGCCTCGGTCGGCGCACGCCTTGACGCAGCGGCGCAGCGACTCCACGCCCTGCTTGTGCCCCGCGACTCGTGGCAAAAACCGCCGCGTCGCCCAACGGCCGTTGCCGTCCATGACGATGGCAACGTGGTGAGGAATGCGCGTCGACGTAGGAGCCATGGCAAGCCTCAAACGGCCATGATCTCCGCTTCCTTGGCCGTCACCAGACGGTCGATTTCCGAGATATGGCGGTCGGTGACCTTCTGGATATCGGCTTCGGCGCGCTTCTGGTCGTCTTCCGAGGCCAGCTTGTCCTTCACCAGCTTCTTGACCGACTCGTTCGCGTCGCGACGCAGGTTGCGCGTTGCGATCTTGGCGCTTTCGCCCTCGTTGCGAACCAGCTTGGTCATTTCACGGCGGCGTTCTTCGCTCATGGCGGGCAGCGGCACGCGGATCAGATCGCCCATCGACGCGGGGTTCAGGCCCAGGTCGCTTTCGCGGATGGCCTTCTCGATCTTGGCGCCCATGCCCTTTTCCCAAGGCTGGACGCTGATGGTGCGCGAGTCGAGCACCGACACGTTGGCCACCTGGCTCAGCGGAACCTGCGAGCCGTAGTAGTCCACGTGGATCGAGTCGAGCAGCGCCGAGTTGGCACGGCCCGTACGAATCTTCGTGAGGTTGTTCTGGAAGGCGGCGAGCGACTGATTCATCTTCAGGTCGGTCGCACTGCGGATGTCTGCAATGGTCATCTCAAATACTCCTAGGCATGCACCAGCGTGCCCTCGTCCTCGCCCATCACGACGCGCTTGAACGCACCGTTCTTGAGGATCGAGAACACCTTGATCGGCAGCTTCTGGTCGCGGCACAGCGCGAAGGCCGTGGCGTCCATGATGCCGAGATTCTGCGCAATCGCCTCGTCGAAAGTGAGCGAGGTGTAGCGCGTTGCATTGGGGTTGGTCTTGGGGTCGGCGGTGTACACGCCGTCGACCTTGGTCGCCTTGAGCACCAGCTCGGCGCCGATTTCGGCACCGCGCAGCGCTGCCGCGGTATCGGTCGTGAAGAACGGGTTGCCCGTGCCGGCGGCGAACACCACGACCTTGCCCTCTTCGAGGTACTGCAAAGCCTTGGGACGCACATAGGGCTCGACCACCTGCTCGATGGCGATGGCGGACATCACACGTGCCACCAGGCCCTGCTTGTCCATGGCATCGGCAAGGGCCAGCGAATTCATGACGGTGGCCAGCATGCCCATGTAGTCGGCCGTGGCGCGGTCCATGCCGACCGAGCCTCCCGCGACGCCGCGGAAGATGTTGCCGCCGCCGATCACGACCGCCACCTGGACGCCCATGTTCACGACTTCGGCCACTTCCTGGACCATTCGCACGATGGTGGCGCGGTTGATGCCGAAGGCGTCATCGCCCATCAGTGCCTCTCCCGACAGCTTCAACAAGATTCGCTTGTGGGCTGGGCGGGGATCAGACATGGGCAATTTCCTTGAGTTGGCGGGGGCGAGTGTAAAACGTGGCGGTGAAAAAGCGGCGGCACGCGTTCGCGCACCGCCGCTGTAGTGGCTGCGGGATCAGGCAGCAGCCTTGGCGGCGGCGACTTGCGCGGCCACTTCGGCGGCGAAGTCGTCGACCTTCTTCTCGATGCCTTCACCGACCACGTACAGGGTGAAACCCTTGATCGAGGTTTCGGCAGCCTTGAGCATCTGCTCGACGGTCTGCTTGTCGTTCTTCACGAAGGGCTGGTTGTGCAGGGAGACTTCCTTGAGGAACTTCTGCACGCCGCCTTCGATGCGCTTGGCGACGATGTCGGCCGGCTGCGGCTTCTTGCCTTCGGCTTCGGCCGTCTTGCGGTCTTCTTCCGCCTTGCCAGCCGCCACTGCGCGCTCTTTTTCGATGAGTTCGGCAGACACGTCCGACGCCTGGATGGCGACCGGCTTCATGGCGGCGATGTGCATGGCCACGTCCTTGGCCGACGCGTCGTCGCCTTCGAACTCGACCATCACGCCGATGCGCGTGCCGTGCAGGTACGAAGCCAGCTTGGCGCTGCCGTTGAAGTGCTTGAAGCGGCGAAAGCTCATGTTCTCGCCGATCTTGCCGATCAGGCCCTTGCGCACATCTTCGAGCGTGGGACCGAAACCATCCTGCTCATAGGCCAGGGCGCCCAGTGCGGCGATATCCGCCGGGTTGTTCTTGGCGACCAGCATGGCGGCGGCATTGGCCAGGGCCAGGAAGCTGTCGTTCTTGGTGACGAAGTCGGTTTCGCAGTTGATTTCGATCATGCCGCCGGCCGCGCCGTCGACGAACGCCGTGACCACGCCTTCGGCGGTGATGCGGCCCGATGCCTTGCCGGCCTTGTTGCCGAGCTTGATGCGCAGCAGCTCTTCGGCCTTTTCCATGTTGCCTTCAGCCTCTGTCAGGGCCTTCTTGCATTCCATCATGGGCGCGTCGGTCTTAGCGCGCAGTTCGCCGACCATGCTTGCGGTGATTGCAGCCATTTGTGTATCTCCGTAAATCCAAAAATCAGGTTAAAAAAAAGGGGCACCAAAGCCCCTTCTTCAGGCTCGCGAGCGTGCCGATCAGGCCGAAGCGCCCTCTTCGACTTCGACGAATTCGTCGTTGCCTTCGGCGACAGCCTTGACCACGTCGCCGCCGGCGTTGTTGCGGCCTTCGATGATGGCGTCGGCGATGCCGCGGGCGTACAGCGCAACGGCCTTCGACGAGTCGTCGTTACCGGGAATCACGTAGTCGATGCCTTCGGGCGAGTGGTTGGAGTCCACCACGCCGATCAGGGGAATGCCGAGCTTCTTGGCTTCGGCCACGGCGATCTTGTGGAAGCCCACGTCGATCACGAAGATGGCGTCGGGCAGCGCGGTCATGTCCTGGATGCCGCCGATGTCCTTTTCGAGCTTCTCGATTTCGCGCGAGAAAGTCAGTTGCTCCTTCTTGCTCAGCGAGTCGAGGCCGGCTTCCTGCTGAGCCTTCATGTCCTTCAGACGCTTGATCGAGGTCTTAACGGTCTTGAAGTTGGTCAGCATGCCGCCGAGCCAGCGGGTGTCGACGAAAGGCACGCCGGCGCGGCGGGCTTCCGAAGCGACCATTTCACGGGCCTGGCGCTTCGTGCCGACCATGAGGATCGTGCCGCGGTTGGCCGTGAGCTGCTTGGCGTACTTCATCGCATCCTGGAACATCGGGAGCGACTTTTCCAGGTTGATGATGTGGATCTTGTTGCGGTGACCGAAGATGAACGGAGCCATCTTGGGGTTCCAGAAGCGGGTTTGGTGACCGAAATGGACACCGGCTTCCAGCATTTCGCGCATGGTGGTAGACATTAGAAATTACTCCAAAGGTTGGGTCTAAAATCCAGCCCGTTTTGTGCTCTTTTGAACGGAGTCACAACACCTTGAATGGGCCGGTTTGCGGATGTGTTTGACAGGATGCAACGGGAGCCGTTGCTTGACCAGCGAAACCCAAAGAGTATAGCACGCCCACAGCCCCCTTCTTCCCGAACCCGAGCCGCCCGCGGCACCCGCAGCCCCACCCATGAACGACCTCCACGCCACCCGTCTCACCCTTCTGGCAGGTGGCTCCGATGCACGCACCGAAATGGAGCGCGCCATCGGCGTCGCCCAGTCCCCGGCCTGCGTCCACGTCTTCACCCGCACGCTGTTCGACGAGGCTCGTCAGGGCGCTGCCGAATCGAACCCGCAAAGCCAGTTGTCGGGCCTGGCCTTCACCGCCAAGGACCTGTTCGACATCGAAGGACAGCCCACTCCTGCCGGTTCCGTGGTCCTGGCGCACGCCCCCGCAGCAAGGGCCGATGCCCTGGCCGTGGCCCGGCTGCGCGCAGCGGGCGGCGTGCTGACCGGTCGCACCAACATGACCGAATTCGCCTTCTCGGGTGTCGGCGTCAACCCGCACCACGGCACCCCCGCCAACGCGAGCGACGCCGTCACGCCGCGCATTCCCGGCGGGTCCTCCTCCGGCGCCGCGGTCTCGGTGGCCAGCGGCGCGGCCTTCATCGGCCTGGGCTCGGACACCGGCGGTTCGATCCGCATTCCGGCGGCGCTGAACGGCATCGTCGGCTTCAAGAACACGGCGCGCCTCACCCCCGCCCATGGCACGCTGCCGCTGTCGACCACGCTCGACACGGTCTGCGCCATGACGCGGTCGGTGCGCGACGCCATCACCGCGCACGAAATCCTGTCGGCGCGCCGCGTGACCGCCGGCAATGCCCCGCTGGCGGCCTACAGGCTGGCCGTGGTGAAGAACGTGTTTTTCGACGGCATCGAACCCGCCGTCGCCAGCGCCTTCGAGCGCTCGCTCGAAACGCTGCGCGCGGCCGGCGCCCATGTCCAGGACATCGCGCTGCCCGAGCTTGCCGAGCTGGCCACCATCAATGCCACCGGTGGCTTCTCGGCCGCCGAGGCCCATGCCTGGCACCGCCTGCTGCTGGAGCGCAGCGGCGCCGGCTACGACCCCCGCGTGGCCCAGCGCATTCTGCGCGGCGCCACCATGAAGGCCCATGAATACATCGACCTCGTCAACGCCCGCCGCGACTGGATCGCCCGCGTCGAGGCCGCGCTGGCGCCCTTCGACGCCGTGCTGTCACCGACCGTTCCCCTCACCGCGCCGACCATCGCCAGCGTGGCGCCGGGCGCCGAGCGCGACGACGAGTTCTTCCGCGTCAACGCGCTGCTGCTGCGCAATCCGTCGATCGTCAACATGCTCGACGGCTGCGCCATCTCGCTGCCCTGTCACACTGCCGGCGAGCTGCCGGTCGGCCTGATGCTGTGGCACGCCGCGCTGCACGACGACGCCGTGCTCGCGTTGGCGCTTCAAGCCGAGCAAGCGCTACAGAAACAATAGCTACACACGCCCGTTCGACGGACGTAAGCCGCCTCTTTTATCTAGAAAATTCAATGAAAATCGCGATCGTGGGCGCCGGCATCATCGGCGTCACCACCGCCTGGGAACTGGTTTCCGACGGCCATGAAGTGACCGTGTTCGAGCGCCGAGGCGCCGCCGCAGAAGAAGCCAGCTTCGCCAACGCGGGCGTGGTCGCACCGGGGTATGTCACACCCTGGGCCGCGCCCGGCATGCGCGGCAAGGTGCTGCGCTCGCTGCTGTCCTCGCACGGCGCCATCAAGCTGCGCTGGCCGTTGAGTTCGCGCGACATCGGCTGGATGTCGCGCTGGCAGAAGGCCTGCAAGCTCGAGACCTACCTGGCCAACCGCGCCCGCATGCAGCGGCTGGCCTTCTACAGCCGCACCCGGCTGCACGAAGTGACCGAGGCGCGCGAGCTCAGCTACGAGCGCAGCGACGGCTACCTGGTGCTGCTTCGCTCCAAGCACGAGAAAAAGCTGGTGCAACCCGGGCTCGAGGTGCTGCGATCGGCCGGCAGCGTGTTCCGCGAGGTCGACGCCGACGAGGCACGCCTGCTCGAGCCGGCGCTCAACCCCGACACCCCGCTGGCAGGCGCCATCTACCTGCCCGAAGACGAGGTGGCCAACTGCCGCCAGTTCGCGCTGCTGCTCAAGTGGGAAGCCGAGGCGTTCGGCGCACAGTTTCATTTCAACTGCGACATCGCGCCGCTGAGCCGCGCGGCGCCCACCTCGCTGTCGCTGGCCGGCGGCTCCGACCCGGTTCGCTACGACGCGGTCGTGATGTGCGCGGGCCTGGCCTCGGCCTCGCTGCTGCGCCCGCTGGGCCTTCGCATCCCGATGACTCCCGTGTACGGCCACTCGGTCAGCGCGCCGATCCGCGAGCCGCTCAACGCCCCGCGCAGCGCGGTGATGGACGAGCGCTACAAGGTCGCCATCTCGCGACTGGGCCAGCGCGTGCGCGTGGCTGGCAGCGCCGAGATCGGCGGCTCGCTGGACACCATGAGTCCGGCAGCCATCCAGACGCTCTACAAGGTGCTGCAGGACTGGTTCCCGGGTGCGGCCACGCTGCAATCGGGCGTCCAGCAATGGAAAGGCGCGCGGCCGATGTTGCCGGACGGGCCACCGGTGCTGGGCGCCAGCGGCATTCCCGGCGTGTGGCTCAACCTGGGGCACGGCTCCAGCGGCTGGGCGCTGTCGTGCGGCAGCGCGCGCGTGCTGGGCGACCTGATCGGAGGACAGGACCCGGGTGTCGATCTCGAAGGGCTGGGCGTCGAGCGGCTCAGTCTCTAGGGCCCCACTGGCGCAGGCGCTCGGGGCTGGCCGGCGTTTCCACCGGCAGATCGGGCTCGGGCGTCGGCATCCACTTGCCGGCGATCCATGCCAGCATGGCCGGCGCGATCAGCACGAAGAACACGAGACACAGCAGGTCGGCGCCCAGCACCAGCCAGCGCGTCGCGCCCGAGCCGGCGTCGGCAAGCACGTCGAGCCACCGAATCACACCAAAGCCGTAGCCCACGCCCGCGGCCCAGGCGATGTCGCGCAACGGCACGCGGCGCAAGGTCACGGCGAGCAGGAACAGGCCCCAAACAAAGGCCAGCAAGCCCAGCGCCCAGCCCGCGCCCATCGTCAGTGCCATTGCCGTGCCGGCAAAGCCGGCGAACCACGCCAGCAGAAGGGCCAGCAGCCAGCCAAGGGTCTTGAACGTCATGGTTCGATGATAGGAGGCACGGCCGCACAATGGCCCGATGCACCGCATCACATCCGCCACAGCTGCCGATCTGCTCGACATCGCCGCCACCCGCCGCATCGAGCAGGCCGCTGCCGCCGCCCTGCCCGGCCATGCGCTGATGCAGCGCGCAGGCCTTGCAGTGGCACGGCTTGCGATGGCGCTGGCGCCGCACGCCCGCACCATCTGGGTGGCGTGCGGCCCGGGCAACAACGGGGGCGACGGCTTCGAGGCCGCGGCGCAATTGCGGCATCGGGGCTTCTTCCCGGTCGTCACCTTTCTCGGCGATGAACACCGCTTGCCGCCGGACGCCAAGGCATCACTGCAACGTGCCCGCGATGCGGGCGTCACCTTTGCCTCGGCACCGCCTTCCAGCCATGAACTCGCCATCGACGCCCTGCTCGGCATCGGATCGACGCGGCCACCCGAAGGTGCGATGGCCGAATGGCTGGCGACGATGCATGCCGGCGCGCAGCCGGTGCTCAGCGTCGACGTGCCCTCGGGGTTGAACGCGGACACCGGCACGCTGCCTGCCGGCGCCGACCGCACGCCCAGGTCACCCCGCACCTGCCTCACATTCCTCACGCTGAAGCCCGGCCTGTTCACCGCGCAAGGCCGCGACGCGGCAGGCACCGTATGGTTCGACGACCTGGGCTGCAGCGCATTCAAGGACAGCCCTTCAGCCCGTCTCGCCGGCATGCCGCAAGCGCAGCAGCGCATCCATGCCTCGCACAAGGGCAGCTACGGCGACGTCGCGGTGGTGGGGGGCGCGTCCGGCATGGCCGGGGCGGCACTGCTGGCCGGCTCCGCAGCCCTGCATGCAGGCGCGGGGCGCGTGTTTGTCGGTCTTCTGGACGCGAGCGCCGCACCGGTCGACACCTCGCAACCCGAACTGATGCTGCGCGATGCCCACGCGCTGGACCTGTCGGCCATGACGGCCGTGTGCGGTTGCGGCGGCGCAGAAGCCGTGCGCGAGTTGCTGCCGCGCGTGCTGTCGACGGCGGCGGCACTGGTGCTCGATGCCGATGCGCTCAATGCCATCGCTTCCGATGACGCACTGCAGGCGCAGTTGGTGTCCAGGGGAAAAAGCGGATCGCCCACCGTGATCACGCCGCATCCGCTGGAGGCCGCTCGGCTGCTGGGCTGCAGCGCCGCGGACATCCAGGCGGACAGGCTTGCCGCGGCACGCCGGCTCACGGCGCGCTTCGGCGTCGTGGTGGTGCTCAAGGGGTCGGGCACCGTGATTGCCGCCGCGGGCACTTCGCCGCCAGTCATCAACACGACCGGCAACGCCCGCCTTGCGACAGCGGGCACCGGGGACGTGCTGGCCGGCATGATCGGCGCGGCGCTGGCCATGCGCAGGCCGGCGTTCGACGCGGCCTGCGAGGCCGTCTGGCGGCACGGCCACATCGCCGACACATGGCCGGCCGATGCAGCCCCGCTCACGGCCGGAACGCTGGCCCGCCGCGCGCCTGTCTGACGGCGTCTAGCCGCGACCGACGAAGGGCATCTTCGTCGCCATGATGGTGTGGAACAGCACGTTGGCTTCCAGCGGCAGGTTGGCCATGTAAAGCACCGACTGGCCCACGATCTTGACGTCGATCAGCGGCTCGATCGCGAGCTCGCCGTTGGCCTGAGGCACGCCCTTGGCCATGCGCGAGGCCAGTTCGGTCATGGCATTGCCCACGTCCACCTGCCCCACCGCGATGTCGTACTTGCGCCCGTCGAGCGACGCGGTCTTGGTCAGGCCTTCGACCGCGTGCTTGGTCGACGTGTAGGCGGCCGAGTTGGGCCGCGGCGCGGTGGCCGAGATGGAGCCGTTGTTGATGATGCGCCCGCCCTGCGGTGTCTGCGCCTTCATCGTGCGGAACGCCTGCTGGATGCAGAAGAACATGCCCGTGAGGTTGATGTCGACCACGCCTTGCCATTGTTCGGGCGTCCAGTCCTCGAACGGGCCCGGCGGGTTGCCCACGCCGGCGTTGTTGAACAGCAGGTCGACGCGGCCGAAGCGTTCGACCGTGGCGGCGAAAAGGGCCTGCACCGACTCGGCCTTGGCCACGTCGGTGGGCACCGCGAAAGCGCGCGCGCCGGCGCCCGATTCTTCCGCCACCTGCTCTAGCGGCTCCAGCCGGCGCCCGGCCAGCACCACGCGCCAGCCGTCGCCCAGCAACGCCAGCGCGGCGGCGCGGCCGATGCCGGAGCCCGCTCCCGTGACGATGGCGATACGGCCCTTGTTGTCTTCAGCGCTCATGCTCTGTGTCTCTTTCTTTGTCTTCGTTTAGTCGATGGTTCATGCGGTACGGCATCAGCGGCGCGGCTTGCGCCCCTTCATCTTGTTGGCCGCCTTCTTGACCGCCGACTTGAAGGCCTGCATTGCCGACTGCGGGCCGACCTCGGCCGAACCGCCATGGTCCACGCGCTCGACGCGGTCTGCACGCTCGCCGCGCGGCTCGGGGCTGCCGGCCTCGCCCTTGTGGCGCGAACCGCGCTTGGCCGACGCCTTGACCGGCGCGCCCGACGATGCGGCGCCCTTGTCCTTCATGGCGCGCGACGTGAGGTCTTCGCCTTCGCGCACGAGGCGGAAGTCGATCTTGCGGCCGTCCAGGTCGACGCGGCTCACCTGCACCCGCACGCGCGTGCCGATGGCATAGCGGATGCCGGTGCGCTCACCGCGCAGCTCCTGGCGCATCTCGTCGAACTTGAAGTACTCGCCGCCGAGTTCGGTGATGTGCACCAGACCTTCGACGTACATCGCGTCGAGCGTGACGAAGATGCCGAAGGTGGTGGCCGCCGAGACCACGCCTCCGTATTCCTCGCCGAGGTGCTCGCGCATGTACTTGCACTTGAGCCAGGCCTCGACGTCGCGGCTGGCTTCGTCGGCGCGGCGTTCGTTGGCGCTGCAATGCAGGCCCGCGGCCTCCCAGGCCAGCACTTCCTTGGTGGGCGCGATGGTCGCCTTCTGCGGCTTCGTCGTCGGCGCCTTCACGCGCGACGCCAGGCGCTTGGCCAGCTTGGCATGCGCCTCGCCGGGCGTGGGCAGCATCGGCAGCTGATAGCGCGTCTTGGTGAGGATCGCCTTGATCACGCGATGCACCAGCAAGTCCGGATAGCGCCGGATCGGGCTCGTGAAGTGCGTGTAAGCCTCGTAGGCCAAACCGAAGTGGCCGCTGTTGAACGGCGTGTAGATCGCCTGCTGCATGGAGCGCAGCAGCATGGTGTGGATCTGCTGCGCGTCGGGGCGGTCCTTGGTCGCCACGGCAATCGCCTGGAACTCGCCCGGCTTGGGGTCGTCGGTGATGCTCAGGCCGACGCCCATGGCCTTCAGGTAGCCGCGCAGGATTTCCTTCTTCTCGGCCGTTGGGCCTTCGTGCACGCGGAACAGGCCCGGGTGCTTGCCTTCGGCGATGAAGTCGGCGCTGCAGACGTTGGCCGCGAGCATCGCTTCTTCGATGAGACGGTGCGCCTCGTTGCGCGTGCGCGGCACGATCTTCTCGATGCGGCCCGCGTCGTCACAGATGATCTGCGTCTCGGTGGTTTCGAAGTCGACCGCGCCGCGCTTGCCGCGCTGCTTGAGCAGCGCCTTGTAGACCTCGGCGAGGTTGAGCAGGTCCTTCACGCGGTCCTTGCGCTTGGCCGCTTCGGGGCCGCGCGTGTTGCCGAGGATGGCCGCCACTTCGGTGTACGTGAAGCGCGCGTGGCTGAACATCACGGCCGGGTAGAACTGGTAGGCGTAGATCTCGCCGTCGGCCGCCACCAGCATGTCGCACACCATGCACAGGCGCTCGACCTCGGGGTTGAGCGAGCACAGGCCGTTGGACAGCTTCTCCGGCAGCATCGGAATGACGCGGCGCGGAAAGTAGACGCTGGTGGCGCGGTCGTACGCATCGATGTCGATGCCCGAACCGGTCTGCACATAGGCACTGACGTCGGCAATGGCCACCAGCAAGCGCCAGCCCTTGCCACGACCGACCTTCGCAGGCTCGCAGTACACGGCGTCGTCGAAGTCGCGCGCATCTTCGCCGTCGATGGTGACGAGCGGAATGTCGGTGAGGTCGACGCGCCCCTTCTTGTCGGCGGGACGGACCTTCTCGGGCAAAGCCTTGGCCTCGGCCAGGCACTCCGCGGAAAATTCGTGCGGCACGCCGTACTTGCGCACGGCGATTTCGATTTCCATGCCGGGATCGTCGATCTCGCCCAGCACCTCTTTCACGCGGCCCACGGGCTGGCCGAACAACGCCGGCGGCTCGGTGAGCTGCACCACGACAACCTGCCCCACCTTCGCGGGGCCGGTCGCGCCCTTGGGAATCAGAACGTCTTGTCCGTAGCGCTTGTCTTCGGGGGCAACGAGCCAGATCCCGCCTTCGTGCAGCAGGCGGCCGATGATCGGCTGCTCCGGGCGATCGACGATCTCGACCACGCGTCCCTCGGGACGACCACGGCGGTCCTGCCGCACGACACGCGCCTTGACGCGGTCCTTGTGAAGCACGGCACGCATCTCGTTCGGGGGCAGATAGATGTCTGCTTCGCCGTCGTCGCGCTGCACGAAACCGTGTCCGTCGCGGTGACCTTGAACGGTTCCTTCGAATTCATCCAGCACGCCGCTGGAAGTGACATTATTTTTGATATGATCTCCTTCTTTCCTGAAATTCAAAACATAACTGCTTCTGCAGTTCTGTGGGCCCAGATGGCGGAATTGGTAGACGCACTAGTTTCAGGTACTAGCGAGTAACATCGTGGAGGTTCGAGTCCTCTTCTGGGCACCAAGTTTAAACAGACCTTTACCAGGTCATTCGATTCAAGCCACCGGTCTCCGGTGGCTTTTTTCATGGCCGTTTGAGTTTGAATCAACATCAAACGGGCGACGCGGCCGGACTTCGACACGCGAGGTGCAATGATGCACAAACGAGCGAGCTCGTTTGCCAATAGGCCGCAAAAAGTTTGGTATGATCGGAGTCTTTGCTGAAAAGCAAAAAAACATGACTGCTTCGGCAGGCATGAAGCCCAGATGGCGGAATTGGTAGACGCACTAGTTTCAGGTACTAGCGAGTAACATCGTGGAGGTTCGAGTCCTCTTCTGGGCACCAAATTCAAGCTGACCCCCGCCAGGTCATTCGAAACAAGCCACCGGTCTCCGGTGGCTTTTTTCTTGTCCATTCGAATCTGCATCAAATGGGCAATGCGATCAGGTCGTGCCCCTCGGCGCCCACGATGCGCGCGCGAGTGAACTCACCGACCTTCAGCGTCTTGCTGATCTTCTCGGGCGGCAGCAGGCGGACGGTACCGTCGATTTCAGGTGCATCGGCGTAGGTACGCCCCACTCCGCCCTTGCGACCCATGCCTGGCGCCGAATCGACCAGCACCTGCATCGTCGCGCCGATGCGTCTTTGCAGCTTCGCGATCGACACGGCCTCGGCCACTTCCATGAAACGCGCGCGACGCGCTTCGCGTTCGACCTGGGGCAGCATGCCCGGAATGTCGTTGGCCGTGGCGCCTTCGACCGGGCTGTAGGCAAAGCAACCGGCGCGGTCGATTTCAGCTTCACGAATGAAGTCCACCAGATGCTCGAACTCTTGCTCCGTCTCGCCCGGGAAGCCAGCGATGAAGGTGCTGCGGATCACGAGTTCCGGACACACCTCGCGCCAACGCGCCAGCCGCTCCAGGTTTTTTTCACCGCTGGCGGGGCGCTTCATGCGCTTGAGCACATCGGGGTGGCTGTGCTGCAACGGCACGTCCAGGTACGGCAGGACCGAGCCACTGGCCATCAACGGAATGATCTCGTCGACGCTGGGGTACGGGTACACGTAGTGCAGGCGAACCCACGCGCCATAAGGCTCGGCGATTTCGCCCAATGTGCGCACCAGTTCGAGCATGCGGGTCTTGACCGGCTTGCCGTCCCAGAAGCCGGTGCGGTACTTCACGTCGACGCCGTAGGCCGAGGTGTCCTGGCTGATCACCAGCAGTTCTTTCACGCCGCCTTCGAACAGGGCCTTGGCCTCGCTCAACACGTCGCCGACCGGGCGCGACACGAGGTCGCCACGCATCGAGGGAATGATGCAGAAGGTGCAGCGGTGATTGCAGCCTTCGCTGATCTTCAGGTAGGCGTAGTGGCGCGGCGTCAGCTTCAGGCCCGCCACGCCGAAGGTGTTCGGCACCAGGTCGATGAACGGATCGTGCGGCTTGGGCAGGTTCGCGTGCACCGCATCCATCACCTCTTGCGTGGCATGCGGACCGGTAACAGCCAGCACGCTCGGGTGCATCTGGCGCACGAGGTTGCCGCCCTGGTCGCCGGTCTTGGCGCCCAGGCAGCCGGTGACGATCACGCGGCCGTTTTCGGCCAGCGCTTCACCGATGGTGTCCAGGCTTTCCCGCACGGCATCGTCGATGAAGCCGCAGGTGTTGACGATCACCAGATCGGCACCTTCGAAAGTCTTTGCGGTTTGATAACCCTCGGCACTCAGCTGGGTCAGGATCAATTCGGAATCGGTCAAGGCCTTGGGGCAGCCCAGGCTTACAAAGCCGACCTTGGGGGCGGTCGACTTGGTCGTACGTTCGGGGGAGGCAACTTCGCTCATATGCCTCTATTGTCCCAGCTATCGGCGACAGCGGGGACACCATTGGACAACCTCCATTCCCGGCCGCGGGGCAAGCACCTTCGGGCGGCCGCGCGGCGTTCAGGGACGCTTGATGCCAAAGGCCCCCAATACCTGCTCTGTGTTTTTCTGCATCTGCTCCTGCATCTGCAGAAAAACGCTCTTGGACTGCTCGACGTAGTTGCCCATCAGCCCCTGGAGCATGGGCGACTGCATGCTCATGAAGCGCGACCACATCTCCGGCGTCAGGCCCTCGGCCTTGTCGGCCAACTGGGCCTGCACCTCGGTCATGGCCTGGATGTTCTTCTCCAGGTAGGGCCCCATGTAACCCTGCATCGCCTGCCCGTAGAAGCGGATGATGTGGGAAAGCACCTGCTCGGTGAACATCGGCGCACCGCCCGCCTCTTCTTCCAGAATGATCTGCAAAAGAATGCTGCGGGTGAGGTCGTCGCCAGTCTTGGCATCGCGCACCACGAACTGGGCGCTCTGGATGACCAGCTGCTTCACCTCGGCGAGCGTGATGTACGTGGATGTCTCGGTGTCGTAGAGCCTTCGGTTGGGGTACTTCTTGATCACACGCTGTACCGGCTTGACCCCGGACTTCTTGCTCTGCACTGCGGACTCCTTCACATGGACGCCCATGTCATCGGATGATTCTAGGGAGCGGTTTTGCTGCGCCGCGACAAGGTTTACCCTGACCGCGCGCGGCTCTTTCAGTCCGGCGATGTCGCGTACTCCGCGCCGCATGAATGGCAGGACGCGGTCTCGGGACGATCTTGCGCCGCCTCGCGAAAATGAAGCGGGGTTTTTTGCCCATAGACCACCCAGCAGCGCGGGCAGTGCTCCTGACCCACTGTTGGCAGGTAGGCGCGGGCACGCTGTTCGGCACGCTCCTCGGTCAAAGGCACACCCAGACGTTGAGCGCGCGCCACTTCGCGAGCAGCCATGGTTTCGGTGCGGCCACCTGCATGGTCGTGGATGCCGTAGACGGCACGCGCAAACTCAAGGGGAGCCTGCTTCAACAATGCGGCAAGACGCTTGTCGGCATGAGCCCGATCAACCAGCGTTGATCGCGTATTCATCTGATCGCTTATCAAGAAATTGGGAAATGGTTTGCAGTGTGATCAAGGTAGCACAACAAGATGTACCAAGGTCTTTTCTGCATTACCACTGAGGACGATAGAGACACCGGGGAACCCGGTGTCTGCTCTGTTCAATTGATCCGGTGGTTGGCCGGGACTGAACAGAAATTGGTAGGCGCGATTGGACTCGAACCAACGACCCCCACCATGTCAAGGTGGTGCTCTAACCAGCTGAGCTACGCGCCTAAGGATGTGTCCGAGAAGCACTTATTGTAGCAGGAGAAATCACGCTTTTCAGCGGCGACGCGCAGATCTAACACCAATCACTGCGGTGACCACGCCGAGCACATGCGCAAGCCTCGCGGCATCGGCGATTTCAACCGTGAACGTCATCCACGCCGTGCCCTTGATCGACTGCGTCTGCACACCGATCACATTCATCTTCTCTCGTGCGAACACGTCGGAGATGTCGCGCAGCAGGCCCTGGCGGTCGGCCGCTTCCACGGCCACGTCCACCGCGTACACGGGCACTTCCATGCCCTTCTTGGGCACGCCCCATTCCACGTCGATCACGCGTTCGCCGTCTTTCAACGCCATCGTGCGGAAGTTGCTGCAGTCGCTGCGATGAACGCTGACACCATGCCCCCGCGTGACGAAGCCGCGAATGGCATCGGGCGGCGCGGGCTTGCAGCACTTGGCGAGTTGCGTCATCAAGGAAGACACGCCCACCACCAGCACGCCGCCCTTGCCCGACTTCTCGCTGCCGCGCGCCTTCTTGATGAGCACGCCGTCGTCCGGCCCTGGCGCAGGCTCCGGCGGGCGCAGCAGCGTCTCGATGTTGCGCAGCGAGAACTCGTCCTTGCCCACCACTTCGAACAGGTGGTCCGCCGACTTGAAGCCCAACTGCGAGGCCAGGTCTTCCAAGCGCATGGCCGTCTTGCCTTCACGCTGCAGCAGCTTCTCGACCGCCTCGCGTCCGCGCGCCACGGTCTCGTGCGTGATCTGGGCGTTGAACCATGCACGCACCTTGGCGCGCGCACGGTGGCTGGCGAGATACCCCAGTTCCGCATTGAGCCAGTCGCGCGAAGGCCCGCCTTCCTTGGCGGCAATGATCTCGACCGTCTGCCCGTTCGACAGCGGCGTGTTCAGCGGCACCATCGCGCCGTCGACCCGCGCGCCGCGGCAGCGGTGACCCAGCGTCGTGTGCACGGTGTAGGCAAAGTCGACCGGCGTCGCGCCCTGCGGCAGCTCGACGATCGCTGCATCCGGCGTCAGCACATAAATACGGTCGTCGAAGAGTCCCTGTCCCTGCAACCCGCCCGACAGATCGCGCTCCCACGCCAGCAGTTGCCGCAGCACCGCGATCTTCGCGTCGTACTCGCCGCTGGCCCACACGCCTGCGTAGCCTTTGTGGCCTGCTTCCTTGTAGGCCCAGTGCGCGGCCACGCCATGCTCGGCGTGGTCGTGCATTTCTTCGGTGCGGATCTGAATCTCGATCGGCTTGCCCGCCTTGCCGTCGACGAGCTCGCGCACCACCGTGTGCAGCGACTGATAGCCATTGGGCTTGGGCCGCGCGATGTAGTCGTCGAACTCTTCGTCGATCGGCTGGAAGTGCGAATGCACCCACGCCAGGGCCGCATAGCAGTCCTTGACGTCGTGCACCACCACGCGCAGCGCAAGAATGTCGAAGACCTGAGCGAAGTCGAGCGACTTGCCCCGCATCTTCTTCACGATGCTGTAGATGTTCTTCGGGCGCCCCTGCACGGTGGCCTTGACACCCTCTTCCTGCAGCTCGCGTTCCAGTTGCGAACGCAGTTGCTCGATGTGACCTTCGCGCTCGATGCGCTTCTCGTCGAGCAGCCTCGCAATCAGCTTGTAGGTTTCGGGCTCGAGGAAGCGGAACGAAAGATCTTCGATCTCCCACTTCACCTGCCAGATGCCCAGCCGGTTGGCCAGCGGTGCGAACACTTGCAGCGACTCGCGCGCCACGCTCTCGGGCGCCGGCTGCTTGCTCGCGGCGGCGTGCCGCAAGGTCTGCAGGCGTGACGCCAGCCGCAACATCACCACGCGCAGGTCGCGCGAAAACGCCAGCAGCATCTTGCGCACGTTCTCGGTCTGCGCGTTCGCACCTTCGATCTGGTGCGCCTGCGAGGCCGAGCGCGCCTGCTCCTGCACGCGCACCAGCTTGGTGGTCTCTACCGCGAGCGCGGCGAAGTTGTCGCCGAACACCTTGGCGATCACTTCCTGCGGTCGGTTCAGGTGCTGGCAGGCATACACCAGGTAGCTCGCGGCCTGCATGGCTTCGGAGCCGCCCATCTTGGCGACGATGGCGGCCACGGCATCGGCATGTGCGAGCGTGTTCTCGCCCGTGTCGAGCTTTTCGTCGGCGATCAGCGGCTCGGCGAACGCACGGGCGCGCGCCAGCATGTTCTCCATGACTGGCGTACGGTCGGCCGTGGCCGCGGACAACGGATAGTCGACCATGGCCGCGTCGGACAGGGGCGCCGTCTGGAGGCTGGAGGAATCGCGCTTCACGCCGCTCAATCGAACAGGAAGTCGGTGACTGCCGCGATCTGCGCGGGATCGACGAAGGTCGGCGCGTGGCCCACGCCTTCGAACTCGACCAGTGCCGCACGCGGGCCGCGCTGTGTCATGGCCAGGGCTGTCTCGCGCGACAGCAGATCGGAAACCGTGCCGCGTGTGACGAGCGTGCGTGCCTCGATGGCGTCGTACAAGCCCCACATGATCGCGCCGCCCTGGGTCGCCGCTTCGGGGGTGATGGCGCGCAGCGCCACGCCGATGGCGGGGTCGTAATGCAGCAACCAGGCGCCCGCGGCATCGTCGGCACCGGTGGCCGCATCGACCTTGGCCGAACCATCGGCGCTGCGCTTCGACGCAGGCACCACCATGTGCTGCGACAGCGCCAGCCACTGGGCCGGCGTGTGAGGACCGAACGTGGTCGACAGCGCCCACATGGCATCGGCCGCTGCCTGCACGCTCGCGTACTGGCCGCTCTTGCCGACATAGGCGCCGATGCGCTGCACGGCCGCAGGTTCGATGGTCGGGCCGACGTCGTTGGCGACGAAGCGGCGAATGGGCCGAGCGAGCGGCAGTTCCTTGTGGCCCGCCAGCACGAAGCCGATCAGCCCGCCCATGCTGGTGCCGATGTAGTCGAGCGTGTCGATCGCCTGTTCACGGTGCAGTTGCGCAACCAGCGCCATCATGTCGGCCGCGTACACGGGCACCTGGTAGAAAGCCGCATCGCGCAGCCAGTCGCTGCGCCCGCGCCCCACCACGTCGGGGCAGACCACACGCACCTTGCCGCCGGCGCGCGCCACGATGGCCTGCGCCAGTGCGTCGAAATCGCGCGCCTGCCGGGTCAGGCCGTGCACGCAGACCACGACATGCGCGCTGCGTGCGTCGCCCCATTGCCAATAGGCCATGCGATGGCCGCCCTGGGCGTCGTCGCACGCCACGTAATGAAGCGTCGGTTCGGTCATGAAAACGAGGTCGTTCTGGTGCGGATAATGGTCTCGTCGCATCCTAATTCATCCGGAGATTGAACTGCATGCTCAAAGGCAAAACCGCTCTCGTCACGGGGTCCACCAGCGGCATCGGCCAACGCCGGCATCCAGCATGTGGCCAAGGTCGAGGACTTCCCTGCCGAACGTTGGGACGCCATCATCGCCATCAACCTCACCAGCGCCTTCCATACGACGCGCCTGGCGATTCCGGCGATGCGCGAAGCCAACTGGGGCCGCGTGATCAACATCGCCTCGGCGCACGGCCTCGTCGCCTCTGCGCAGAAATCGGCCTACGTGGCGGCCAAGCACGGCATCGTCGGCCTGACCAAGTCGGTCGCGCTCGAGACCGCGACCACGGGCGTCACGGCCAATGCCATCTGCCCCGGCTGGGTGCTCACCGCGCTGGTGCAAAAGCAGATCGACGACCGCGCGGCGCGCGAAGGCATCACCGCCGCACAGGCGCAGAACGAACTGCTGGGCGAAAAGCAGCCCTCGCTGCAGTTCACCACCGTCGAGCAACTGGGGGGCCTTGCCGTCTTTCTGTGCTCGCCAGCGGCAGATCAGGTCCGCGGCGTGGCCTGGGCCATGGACGGCGGCTGGACTGCCCAGTAAGGGTTAGCCCAGCGGTAGGCGCAACGCCGAGGCGCTCTTTTTTCGCTCCTCTTACTTGAGCTGCACCGCGCCCGACACGCTCACCACCACGCTGGTCTTGCCGGCCTCGACCGGCACCGCCGCATCGGCCGAGAACGACTTGGCCTGCATCGCCATCATGCGCGGGCGGATCGGGCCGCTGTCGCTGGCGTTCACCGACACCTCGCGCAGCGTGTAGCCGGCGAAGCCGAAGCCCTTGGCCAGCTCGCCGGCCTTCTGCTTGAAGTTCTCGATGGCGATGTTCTGTGCCTCGGTCTCGGTCCGGGCGCGCTGCTCGCGGCTCAGGCCGAAGCCCACGTTGGCCACGGTGAGCGTGCTGATGCGGCCAGCCGCCTGGGTGATGCGCGGAAAGTCGCGCCCTTCGAGCACCAGTTCGCTCGAGCCCTGCCAGCCGTTGATCTTGCCGTCCTTCGTGTAGCGCGGCGACAGGCTGAAGTTGCCGGTGCGCACGTCGAGCTGGCCCGGTTGCGCGTTCTTCTTCGCTTCGGTCAGCGCAGCATCGAGCGCGGCCTTCAACTGCGACTGCACGGTGGCGGCGTCGGTCGCGTCGCGGGTGGTCGACAGCGTCATGCTCAGCAAGTCCTGCTGGACCTCGACGGTGCCGGAAGCAGCCAGCTGCAGCACGTTTTGCGGTGCGGGTGCGACAACGTTTTGTGCCAGTGCGGTGCCGGCCACGGCCAGGGCGGCGCAGGCCGCGAGCAATTTGATTTTTTTCAAGACGAAGAACTCTCAGGAATTGGTATGAAAGACAGGCCCGCGGTGGCAGACCGGCCCGCGCGTCGACAGTGCCTCAGCGGCGTTGGCTGCGCGGCGCTGTCAGCAAACGGTCCACGGCGATCGGCGCCGGCACGATGCGCTCGGCCGGCTGCGATTCTGCCGAATCGCTCAGAGCCCCCGCGGCGGGCGGGGTCCATTGGCCGCGCACCTGCTGGCGCAACTCGAACAGCTCGGCCGCGGTGAGGCGCCGGCCGGCGGCGGCCTCTTCACGCTGCACCTCCTCACGCTGCGCGGCGCGGTGGGCCGCCACGGCATCCCGCACCTCGCTGCGGCGCACTTCGCCCACCCTGAGGAAATCGCCGGACACCGCCTGCGACGGGCCGCAGGCGAAAACGAGGACGAGCGGCAGCGAGGAAAAAGTAAGTCTCATTGAGCAAAAGTCATAAAGCAGCGGGAACTTTGCCACCTCTGGACGAACGTCGGATGACCAGACCGCGTGCGTCCGCAAGTTTTGTAACTTAGTGTCAAACCATAAGTAAATCCGGCGCTTCGACGGCACAACGCCTTCAGAATCAGCGCTGTTACAAATTCATCGTTGTAGAAATGACTCAAGTTCCCGCTCGCACTGACAAGATCGTGATCGTCGACGACGACGCCCGCATCCGCGACCTCCTGCGCCGCTACCTGACGCAGGAAGGATTCGAAGTGATCGTGGCCGAGGACGGCAAGGCGCTCAACCGCATCCTGTTGCGCGACACGGTCGACCTGATCGTGCTCGACCTGATGATGCCCGGCGAAGACGGCCTCTCGGTCTGTCGCCGCCTGCGTGCCGCCAACGACCGTACACCGATCATCATGCTCACCGCCAAGGGCGAGGACGTCGACCGCATCGTCGGCCTCGAAGTCGGCGCCGACGACTACCTGGGCAAGCCCTTCAACCCGCGCGAACTGCTGGCCCGTGTGCATGCAGTGCTGCGCCGCCGTCCGCCGCTCGAAGCGCCGGGTGCGCCCTCCACGGAGAACGAGACCGTCACCTTCGGTCCGTTCGCCTTCGATCTCGGCTCGCGCACCCTGAAGAAGGATGGCGAAGAGCTCTCGCTGACCACCGGCGAGTTCGCGATGCTGAAGGCGCTGGTGCGCCATCCGCGTCAACCGCTGTCGCGCGAAAAGCTGGCCCAGCTGGCGCGCGGGCGCGAGTTCGAGCCCTTTGACCGCAGCCTGGACGTGCAGATCTCGCGCCTGCGCAAGCTGGTCGAGTCCGACGCCGCGGCGCCGCGCTACATCCAGACCGTCTGGGGCGTGGGCTACGTGTTCGTGCCGGACGGCACGGCCTGACGCGCCGCTGAGAGGTGGCCATCGGCCAATCCGCCAGACCGGGCCACTCGCAGGAGGACGGCGCACAGGTCACCATGCCGAGCCCGCTGGAGGCCAGCGCGGCGCGCGACCGTCGACCCGGCCTCAAGCTGGGCTTCAGCCTTTTCTGGCGCACCTTCTTCCTGCTGGCGCTGCTGCTGATCGGCTGCACGGTCGCCTGGCTGCAGACCTTCCGCTCGCTCGAATACGAGCCGCGCGCCATTCAAACCGCGCACCAGATCGCCTCGCTCGTGAACCTCACGCGCGCGGCGCTGGTGTATTCGGACGCCATCACGCGGGTGTCGCTGATCAAGACACTGGCCGACCAGGAGGGCGTGCGCATCCTGCCGCGCGAACCCAACGACCGCTTTCAGCCCTACACCAGCGGCGCGCTCGACCTGCGCGTCACCGAGGAGCTGATCGACCAGCTCGGCGAAGGCACCACGGTGGCCAGCCGCGTCAACGACGAGGCAGGCCTGTGGATCGGCTTCACCATCGAGAGCGACACCTACTGGCTGCTGCTCGACCCCACGCGCTTCAGCCGCGTGGGCGGGCGCACCTGGCTGGTGTGGCTCAGCACGGCCATGGCGCTGTCGCTGGCCGGCGCGGCGCTGATCACGCGGCTCATCAACCTGCCGCTCAAGCAGTTGTCGCGCGCGACCATGCAGGTGCGCGAAGGCGAATACGAGGCGCACCGGCTCGACGAGCGCGCCCGCACCAACGAGATTCGCGCGGTCAACATCGGCTTCAACCGCATGGCCGACCAGCTTGCCAAGATCGAGCAGGACCGCGCCATCATGCTGGCCGGCATCTCGCACGACCTGCGCACGCCGCTGGCGCGCCTGCGGCTGGAAACCGAGATGAGCGTGGCCGACGAAGATGCGCGCGACCACATGGCGGCCGATATCGCCCAGCTCGACGCCATCATCGACAAGTTTCTCGACTACGCGCGGCCCGACCATGTCGATCCGCGCCCGGTGCTGCTGCGCGACGTGGTCGACGCCTGCACCTACGCCGTGCAGGACTACGAGGAGATGAACATCAAGGTCGAGGTCCCGCCCGACCTGCGGGTGATGGGCGACGAGGTCGAGCTCACGCGCGTCATTTCGAACCTGGTCGAGAACGCGCGGCGCTATGGCAAGACGCCCTCTACCGGCGTGGCCGACGTCACGATCCAGGCGCAGGCCAACAACGACGCGGTGCTGATCAAGGTGCGCGACCACGGCGCGGGCGTGGAGCCCGCCCTGCTCTCGCAGCTGACCAAGCCCTTCTTCCGCGGCGATGCGGCGCGCACCTCGGCGGCCGGTGCGGGCCTGGGCCTGTCGATCGTGGCGAAGAACATCGAGCGCATGGGTGGCACCTTCGCGCTCACCAGCACGCCGGGCCGCGGCCTGGCGGCGCACATCCGGATGCCGCGCGCCATGCCGGCGCCCAAGCCGGGCGAGCCGCAGGGCGGCAAGAAGCCGGCCGGCCCCGGGATGATCGGTTGATCTCCTGATCGGCTGAGCCGCTGAGCCCGCCTCAGCGGTGCAGCAGGACCGCCGCGCGCGCCTCCATCGCGCGGCCCTCGCCCACCGGCCCGAGCTTCTCGGCCGTCTTGGCCTTCACATTCACCTGCGCCAGCGCCACGCCCAGCGTGTCGGCGATGCGCTGGCACATGAGCGGAATGTGCGGCGCCAGCTTGGGCGCCTGCGCGATCACGGTGCTGTCGACATTGCCGATTTCCCAGCCCGCAGCGCGCACCCGGCGCGCCGCCTCGGCCAGCAGCACCGACGAATCGGCGCCGCGAAACTGCGGGTCGGTGTCGGGAAAATGCCGGCCGATGTCGCCCAGCCCGGCCCCGCCCAGCAGCGCGTCGGTGATGGCGTGCAGCAGCACGTCGGCGTCCGAATGCCCCAGCAGGCCGGTGGTGTGCGGCACCTCGATGCCGCCCAGAATGAGCTTGCGCCCGGCCACCAGTTGGTGAACGTCCCAGCCCTCGCCCACGCGGATGTTGAACGGCGACGTCATGCCATGTCCTTCTTGCGGGCGAGCAGCAACGCCTCGGCCAGTGCAAAGTCTTCGGGGAACGTGACCTTGAAGTTCTGCGCGCTGCCCGGCACCAGCAGCGGCGACAGCCCGACGGCCTCGATGGCGCCGGCCTCGTCGGTCACGGCGTCGCCCGTGCGCTCCAGCGCGTCGAGCAGCATGCCGATGCGGAACATCTGCGGGGTCTGGGCCAGCCATTTGTCGGCGCGCGACAGGGTCTGCGACACGCGGCCTTCCGTCGTCGACGCCTTCAGCGTGTCGGCCAGCCGGTGCGCCAGCAGACCGCCCACGGCGTCGTGCTCGCAGGCCGCGACCAGCGCCTCGATCTGGCTTGACGTGACCAGGCAGCGCGCCGCGTCGTGCACCAGCACCCAGTCGTGGGCCCCGGCACCCTTCTGGCGCAGCGCCGCCAGGCCGTTGCGCACGGTGGCCGCGCGGGTCACGCCACCCACGCGCAGCAGGTGCTCGTTGTCCGCAGGAAAGCGCGGCAGCGCTGCATCCACCTCGCGGTCGTCCGGCGACACCACCAGCGCCAGCCCGGCGAACCGCCCTGCCAGCGCACGAAAGGCCTCCAGCGTGTGGGCCACCATCGGCGCGCCGGCCAGCCGCCGGTATTGCTTGGGCACGGTGGACTGCGCATGGCCCGCGCGGTGGCCGGAGCCGGCGCACGGGATCAGCACGAAAAGTCGGGAAGAAGACATGAGGGCCCGGCGTCGGCAATGGCCGACAAGCGAATGGAGGGCAGCCATTCTAGAATTGAGCGCTCCACACACCCCTCGCCAGCCGGCGCGGGGTGTTGTGCATTTTTTAAGCGTTCCATGGACCTCCCCCACCTCCCGGCGGGCAAGCGTTTCACGCTGCCGCGCCCCCCGTTGTCGGCCGATGCCCTGCTGCTGGCCCAGCTGGCCATGCGCGAGAAGGCCGCGGGCCGCGCCACGGCGATGTTCACCGCCGACGCCAACGACGCGCAGCGGCTCATCGACGAGATCGCCTTCTTCGCGCCCGACCTGCGCTGCGCCCTGTTCCCCGACTGGGAAACGCTGCCCTACGACAGCTTTTCGCCGCACCAGGACCTGATCAGCGAGCGGCTGGCCACCCTGTGGCGCATCAGCCAGAAAGAGGCCGACGTGGTGCTGGTGCCCGCCACCACCGCGCTCTACCGGCTGGCGCCCCCGTCTTTCCTGGCCGGCTACACCTTCCACTTCAAGGCCAAGCAGAAGCTGGAAGAGTCCAGGCTCAAGGCCCAGCTCACGCTGGCCGGCTACAGCCACGTGACGCAGGTGGTGAGCCCGGGTGAGTATGCGGTGCGCGGCGGGCTGATCGACCTGTTCCCCATGGGCTCGCTGGTGCCGTTCCGCGTCGACCTGTTCGACGACGAGATCGACTCGATCCGCACCTTCGATCCCGACACCCAGCGCAGCCTGTACCCCGTGCCCGAGGTGCGCCTGCTGCCGGGCCGCGAGTTCCCGATGGACGACGACGCACGCGGGCGCTTTCGCAGCCGCTGGCGCGAATTGCTCGAAGGCGACCCGACCAAGAGCCGCATCTACAAGGACATGGGCAACGGCGTGGCCACCGCCGGCATCGAGTACTACCTGCCGCTGTTCTTCGACGAGACGGCCACGGTGTTCGACTACCTGGGCCCCGACGCCACCGTGGTGCTGCACGGCGACCTCGAACCCGCGTTCCAGCATTTCTGGCAGGACACCAACGAGCGCTACCGCCTGGTGCAGGGCGACCCCGAGCGCCCGGCGCTGCCGCCCGAGGCGTTGTTCCTGAACGCAGAGCAGTTCTACCAGCGCGTCAAGCCATACGCGCAACTGGCCATCCGCGGGCTTGCAGGCGGCGACGCGCCCACCGAAACACCGTACGCCGAGTTCGACAGCCTGCCGCCCTTCGCCGTGGTGCGCGGCGCCGAAGACCCGCTGGTCGGCCTGAAGGCCCACATCAAGGCCACTCCGCACCGCGTGCTGCTGATCGCCGAGAGCGACGGCCGCCGCGAAAGCCTGCTCGACTTCCTGCGCGCCAGCGGCGTGAGCCCGCCGGCCTTCGATTCGCTGGCCGAGTTCCAGGCCTCGCCCGACGAAAAGATCGGCATCGCCACCGCCGCGCTGGCCTCGGGCTTCGCCTGGCGCGAACAGGGCATCGACCTCGTCACCGAGACCGAGCTGTTCGCCACCGCGCCCACCACGCGCAGGCGCAACAAGCGGCAAGAACAAGTCAGCGACGTCGAGGCGCTGATCAAGGACCTGTCCGAGCTCAACGTCGGCGACCCGGTGGTCCACAGCGCCCACGGCATCGGCCGCTACCGCGGCCTGATCCACATGGACCTGGGCCAGGGCGTGGACGCCGAGGGCAAGCCGCTGCTGCAGGAAATGCTGCACCTGGAGTATGCCGACAAGGCCACGCTCTACGTGCCCGTGAGCCAGTTGCATCAGATCAGCCGCTACACCGGCGTCAGCGCCGACGAGGCCCCGCTGCACCGGCTGGGCTCCGGCCAATGGGAAAAAGCCAAGCGCAAGGCCGCCGAACAGGTGCGCGACTCCGCCGCCGAGCTGCTCAACATCTACGCCCGCCGCGCCGCGCGAGAGGGCCATGCCTTCCGCTACTCGCCGGCCGACTACGAGGTGTTCAGCAACGACTTCGGCTTCCAGGAAACGGCCGACCAGAAGGCCGCGATCCATGCCGTGGTGCAGGACATGATCTCGCCGCAGCCGATGGACCGCCTGGTGTGCGGCGACGTGGGCTTCGGCAAGACCGAGGTGGCGCTGCGCGCCGCGTTCATCGCGGTCACCGGCGGCAAGCAGGTCGCGTTTCTCGCGCCGACCACGCTGCTGGCCGAGCAGCACTACCAGACGCTGGTCGACCGCTTCGCCAAGTGGCCGGTGCGGGTGGCCGAAATGAGCCGCTTCCGCTCGGCCAAGGAAATTTCCGCGGCGGCCAAGGGTCTGGCCGAGGGCACGGTCGACATCGTGATCGGCACGCACAAGCTGCTGTCGCCGTCGATCAAGTTCAAGAACCTGGGCCTGCTCATCATCGACGAGGAGCACCGCTTCGGCGTGCGCCACAAGGAGGCGATGAAGGCGATGCGCGCCGAGGTCGACGTGCTCACACTCACCGCCACGCCCATTCCGCGCACGCTGGGCATGGCACTCGAGGGCCTGCGCGACCTGAGCGTGATCGCCACCGCGCCGCAGCGGCGCCTGGCCATCAAGACCTTCGTGCGCAACGAAGGCACGGGCGTGATCCGCGAGGCGGTGCTGCGCGAGTTGAAGCGCGGCGGGCAGGTGTACTTCCTGCACAACGAGGTCGAGACCATCGAGAACCGCCGCCAGAAGCTCGAAGAGATATTGCCCGAGGCCCGCATCGCCGTGGCCCACGGCCAGATGCCCGAGCGCGAGCTGGAGCGCGTGATGCGCGACTTCGTGGCGCAGCGCTACAACCTGCTGCTGTGCTCGACCATCATCGAGACCGGCATCGACGTGCCCACCGCCAACACCATCGTGATGAGCCGCGCCGACAAGTTCGGCCTGGCGCAGTTGCACCAGCTGCGCGGGCGCGTCGGGCGCTCCCACCACCAGGCCTATGCCTACCTGATGGTTCCCGACACCGAAGGCCTGACCAAGCATGCGGCGCAGCGGCTGGACGCCATCCAGCAGATGGAAGAACTGGGCTCCGGCTTCTACCTGGCCATGCACGACCTGGAAATTCGCGGCACCGGCGAGGTGCTGGGCGAAAACCAGAGCGGCAACATGATGGAGATCGGCTTCCAGCTCTACAACGAAATGTTGAGCGAGGCGGTGCGCGCGCTCAAGGCCGGGCAGGAGCCCGACCTGCTGTCGCCGCTGTCGGTCACCACCGAAATCAACCTGCACGCCCCCGCCCTGCTGCCCGACGACTACTGCGGCGACGTGCACCTGCGGCTGTCGTTCTACAAGAAGCTGGCCACCGCGAAGACGCCCGACCAGATCGACACGCTGCTCGAAGAAATCGTCGACCGCTTCGGCAAGCTGCCGCCGCAGGCACAGACGCTGATCGACACGCACCGGCTGCGCGTGCTGGCACGGCCTTACGGCGTGATCAAGGTCGATGCCGCGCCGGGCATCATCAACATCACGTTCAAGAAAGACCCGCCGGTCGACTCGATGGCCATCATCCAGCTGATCCAGAAGAACAAGCACATCAAGCTGGCCGGCAACGAGAAGCTGCGCATCGAGCGCGAACTCAAGGAGCCGAAGGAGCGCGCGCAGATGGTGCGCGATGTGCTGCGCAGCCTCGGACAACCCATCGTCAAGGAAAGCCCTGCAGCCGTTGTATAAGTGCGCTGCACTTATATAATTGCGCGTGTAATTTTCCTCAAGGAGGATGTTCATGTCTCAAGTCACCATCTATCTCGAAGACGACACGCTGGATGCGGCCAAAAGCGCCGCAGCCCGCGCCGGCTTGTCGTTGAGCCGCTGGTTTGCACAATTCGCCGAGGCTGAAAAGCGCCAGCTCGGCACAGATCGCTCTGCCTTCTGGGCCGAAATCGACCGGCTGCGAGCCAAGGGCGGCGACGATGGGCTGGACTTTTTACTGGGCCCCGACCGCCATAGCGATCTGGGCGTTGATGCGCCACGCGAATCGCTCTGATGTTTTTGCTGGACACCAATCCGCTGATCTACGCGTTCAAGGGGCAAGGACGCTATCGGGAACGCATCGATGCCACTGATCCGGCGCTGCTGTATTTCAGCAGCGTCAGCCTGTTCGAAATCGAATTCGGCTTGGCACGCTCCAGCAACCCGGGGCCGATGCGCCTCTTCATCGAAGATGCGCGCCGACGTCATGTCTGCCTGCCGCTGGATCACGCGAGCGCAATCCGCGCCGGGCAACTGCGCCAGGCGCTTTCTGAAACAGGGACGCCAATAGGCCCCTACGATCTGCTGGTCGCCGGCACGGCGTTGGCGCACAACCTGATCGTCGTTACTCGCAACACCCGGGAATTCACGCGAGTGCCCGGCCTGCGCGTCGAAAACTGGTACGACTGATGACCACTCTTTTCCCCTCCGCGGAGATCGCCTCCGGCCTCGTCGTTCAGCACTTCGCGCCGCCGCTGAAGCTCGCCGATTTCAAGCTGATCGCGTTCGACATGGACTCGACGCTGATCAACATCGAGTGCATCGACGAAATTGCCGACGCTGTCGGCAAAAAGGCCGAGGTGGCCGCCATCACCGAAGCCACGATGCGCGGCGAGATCAAGGACTTCAAGGAAAGCCTGCGCCGCCGCGTGGCGTTGCTGCAGGGTGTGCCCGTTCAGGCCTTGCAGCAGGTGTACGACGAGCGGCTGAGGCTCAACCCTGGCGCCACCGAGCTGGTCGCGGCCTGCAAGAAGGCGGGCCTGAAGGTGCTGCTGGTGTCGGGCGGCTTCACCTTCTTCGCGAACCGCGTGAAGGACCGCCTGGGCATCGACTTCGCGCGTTCCAACCTGCTCGACGAGGCCGACGGCAAGCTCACAGGCCAAGTGGTCACGCAAAGCTGGGGCGACATCTGCGACGGCGCCGAAAAACGCCGCACGTTGCTGGAAGTGGCGTCGCTCATGGGCATCTCGCCGCAAGAAACCATCGCCGTCGGCGACGGTGCGAACGACCTGCCGATGATGGGCGAAGCCGGTCTGTCCGTGGCGTACCACGCAAAGCCGAAGGTGCGCGAACAGGCCATGGTGGCCATCAATGAAGGCGGACTCGACCGCCTGCTGGAGATCCTGAAATGACCAACGCCGCAGCAGACGCACCCCTCTACCGCGCCGACGCACTCAAGGACTACGCCAGCGCCCTGCTGCAAAAAGCCGGCCTTGCCGCATCGATGTCCGACAGCGTCGCCCGCACCCTCGTCGAAGGAGACCTGCTGGGCCACGACACGCACGGCCTCGCGCTGCTTGCAGGCTATGTGAAAGAGATCGAGTCGGGCGGCATGACACGCGACGGCACACCCGAGGTGCTGTCCGACCGCCCCGCCGCCGTGCTGTGGGACGGCAAGCGCCTGCCCGGCCCGTGGCTCATGGACCAGGCCATGGACTTGCTGGTGCCGCGTGCGCGCGAACTGGGCACCGCATCGCTCGTCATCCGCCGCAGCCACCACATCGCCTGCCTCGCGGTCTACATGCTGCGCGCGCTGCAGGAAGACATGCTCATGCTGCTGGCCTGCTCCGACCCCAACGCGGCCAGCGTCGCCCCCTTCGGCGGCACGCAGGCCGTGTTCACACCCAACCCGCTGGCCATGGGCTTTCCGCTGTCGCAGGGCGGCGTGATGGTCGACATTTCGGCCTCCATCACCACCAACGGCATGAGCAACCGCAAGCGCGCGGCCGGCGAGACCTTCGCCGAGGAATGGCTGATCGACGCCGCCGGCAAGCCGTCGAACAACCCGCAGGTGCTGTTCGACCAGCCGCCCGGCACGCTGCTGCCCGTGGGCGGCCTGAGCCACGGCCACAAGGGCTACGGCATGGCGCTGCTGGTCGAGACGCTCACGGCCGGCCTCGCGGGCCACGGCCGCGCCGATCCGCCCGAAGGCTGGGGTGCGACCGTGCACATCACGCTGCACGACCTGAACGCCTTCGGCGGCAAAGATGCCTTTCTGCGCCAGATGGACCACGTGGCCGCGCAATGCCGGGGCAACACGCCCATCGACCCGGACAAGCCTGTGCGGCTGCCGGGCGAAGGCGGGTTGAAGCGTCGGGAAGCGCAGGCTGCGAGCGGGGTGCGGCTGCACCCGTCGATTGCGCGCTCGCTGCAGGATGCGGAGCGGCGCCACGGGCTTGCGCTGGCCCGTGCCTTGCTGAACTGAACTGGGAGCTGAAGGCTCAGTCTTCGTCGGACGGGTCTTCTTGCGGCTTGTCGCCGGCGGGGCGCGGTGCGCGCTTGCCCGGCTTGGCCACGACCTCGACATAGAACTGCGTGCCGGCCTCCTTGACCACACCGTCGATCAGGCCGGTGATGGCGGAAAGATGAACGACTTCGGCGGATTCTTCTGCCGCGCCGAACTTGCAATCGAAGTCCCAGAAGTCCGAGCCTTCGGGCAGAACGCGCCGGCGTTCGCGCTTGATGTACTTGCGGATCTCGTGCTTGATGGCTTCGAGGTGACGGTCGGGGTGCTTGCCCTCGACCTGAAGCTGAAAGGTTTTTCTCATGGGTGATGGTAACCAATGGCCCCCGGCTGTCCTGTGTACAGTCGGCGGCTCTATTGAAAGCAGGTGAAAAATATGGCGCGCGCGAACGACTGGGCAAGCAAGGTGATGGCATTGGTCAACGGAGGCAACGCATCCGCGGCCATCGCGCAGATCAAGGTCGCGCCCTCGGTCAAGGACCTGAAGGCGCTGCAGACCATCATGACGCTGTCAAAGATGAAAGGCCGCTACCCGAACGTGGATGCGGCCGTGGCGGACAACCTGAACCTGCTGGCAGCGCCCCGGCTGCACCGGTCCCCTTGACTGACAGCGTCTTTTAAAGCGCCTCGCCGAGGCGCTTGACGCCTTCCTCGATCCTGGCCACGTCGGCCGTGGCAAAGCTCAGGCGCAGGGTGGCCACATCGGGGTTCTCGGCGAAGAACGGCGCGCCGGGCACGAAGGCCACCAGCTTCTCGATCGCCCGCTTGGCCAGCACGTTGGCATCGGCCAGCTTGCCGTTGGCGCCCGTCAGGCGCGCCCAGAAGAACAAACCGCCGTGGGGCTGCGTGAAGCTCACCGCATCGCCCAGCTCGCGCTTCAGCGCGGCGCCCATGGCCTGCGCGCGCTGGCCGTACACCTCGCGCACATGCGCCAGCGTGCCGGGCATGCGCCCGCTCTTGAGGTACTGCGCGGCGGTGGCCTGCGCGAAAGTGCTGGTGTGCGCGTCGCTGAACTGCTTGCACATGGTGGCCTTGGACAGCAGCTCGGCCGGCGCGATCATCCAGCCGATGCGCAGGCCGGGGCTCAGCACCTTGCTCAGGCTGCCGCAGTGGGCGATGAGCTCGCGGCTGCCGGGCACGTCCTTGGCCAGCGCCAGGATCGACGGCGGCGGTGCTTCACCGAAGTACAGGTCGCCGTAGGGGTCGTCTTCCACCACCAGCGTCTGGTACTTCACGGCCAGCGCGAGCACCTTCTTGCGGCGCTCCAGGCTCAGCATGGCGCCGCTGGGGTTGCCGAAGGTGGGGATCAGGTAGACGAACTTGGGCTTGTGCTCGGCGATGAGCTTTTCCAGTTCGTCGGTCTTCACGCCGTTTTCGTCGATGGGCGCACTGATGAGCTGCGCGCCGTACAGGCGAAAGCACTGGATGGTGGCCAGGAAGGTCGGGCCTTCGACGATGACCTTGTCGCCGGGCGAGATCATGGTCTTGCCCAGCAGGTCGAGCGCCTGCTGGCTGCCGGTGGTGACGATCAGGCCGCTGGGGTCCACGTCCACGCCCTTGGTCTTCATGAAGGCACTGAGCTGCGTGCGCAGCGGCTCGTAGCCTTCGGTGGCGCCGTATTGCAGCGCGCCGCCGGGTTCCTCGGTGAGCGCCTTCTGGCTCGCCTCTTTCAGCCCCTCGACGTCGAACATGGCGCTGTCCGGAAAACCGCCCGCGAAACTGATGATGCCGGGCGTGCCCAGCAGCTTGAAGAGTTCGCGGATGGCGGAGGTTTCGACGTTGTCGAGGCGGGAGGCGAATTGCATGGTCAGTCTCACTTTCTGGGCGACATTGTCGCGAAAGCAGCGGTCAACAAAGCTGCGTAAGGCCATGTGCTTTCAACGATATATTGCGTTACAGCCGACCCCCGCCCCATGAAAAAAGACAACATCCCCCTCTTCTTCGCCACCCTGCAGGCGGCCAACCCCGAGCCCCGGACCGAACTCGAATACACCACGCCCTTCGAACTGCTGGCCGCCGTGCTGCTCTCCGCGCAGGCCACCGACGTGGGCGTGAACAAGGCCACCGCCAGGCTGTTTCCGGTGGCGAACACGCCGCAGGCCATCCACGACCTGGGCGTGGAAGGGCTCGAGGACTACATCAAGACCATCGGCCTGTACCGCAGCAAGGCCAAACACCTGATCGAGACCTGCCGCATGCTGGTGGAGCTGCACGGCGGCGAGGTACCGCGCACGCGCGCCGAGCTGGAGGCCCTGCCCGGCGTGGGCCGCAAGACCGCCAACGTGGTGCTGAACGTGGCCTTCGGCGAAGCGACCATCGCGGTCGACACGCACATCTTCCGCATGGGCAACCGCACCGGCCTGGCGCCGGGCAAGACGCCGCTGGAGGTGGAGCTCAAGCTGGAGAAGCGCGTGCCACCCGAATACCGCCTGCACGCCCACCACTGGCTGATATTGCACGGGCGCTACGTGTGCGTGGCGCGCAAGCCGCGCTGCTGGGAGTGCGCGGTGCACACCTTCTGCGCCTACAAGCCCAAGACGCCCGCGCCCAAGACGACATGACCGCATGACCATCCAGCAAAGAATGACGACACAGACAAAGCGAATCTCGACGCTGCTCGCGGCTGCCACGCTGGCCGCCCTGCTCCCGGCAGCGGCCTGGGCACAGCCAACAGCCGGCCTCCAGCCCGACGCCATGGCGCTCTACGGCGGGCGCTGGTCCACCGCCTGCGCCGATGCCGCCGCGCCCACGCTGCAGGTGCGCCAGGACATGCTGATCGCCGAAAGCGGCAAGCGCCGCGTGGTCGGCCGTGCGCCGCAAACGGCCTACAGCTTCTTCGGCAACCGCACGCCGCCGGCCGGCTTCGACGTGGCGCTGATCGGCGAGGCCCCCAAGGCGGGCGCCATGACCTTCCTCGTCTACCGCGACGCGCGCGGCCAGTCGATCACGCTGGACGCCGACAAGCCCGTCGCCGGCCAGCTCGGGCCCGAGATGATGAAGCTGCGCTACTGGCGCTGCGACGGCGCCGTCCGCGCGGCGCCTCCGCCCGCCGAGGCACCGGTCGCCAAGGCGCCACCGCCGCCCACCGGCAGCCCCGCCGCGCTGGCCCAGGGCCCCGCCATGCAGAAGGCCTGGCGCGCAGCGCTCGGCGCGCGCGAGAACGACCGCTGGCTGGTGCGCCGCGAAGGCCCCGCGCCCGAGCCGCAATGGGTCACGGTCGAGGGCACGCGCTACCTGCTGCACGCCTTCTGCAAACCGCACGACTGCTACGACAACAACGCCATCGCCCTGTACGACCAGGGCTCGGGCCGCATCTACGGGCTGGTGCAGCGCGACGGGCGCAACCGCCTGGTCGGCACGCCGCCGGTGGCGCTGGCACCGCAACTGGAAAAGCTCTGGCGCGCGCAGTGGCGCCAGAAAAACTGAGCCGAACCGGATGAAGGCTCAGCGCAGCTTGAACATGCTGACCGCATCGACCAGCCCCGCCGCCTGATCGTTCATCGACTGCGCGGCGGCCGAGGCCTCCTCCACCAGCGCCGCGTTCTGCTGCGTGGTGCGGTCCATCTGCTTGATGGCGTCGTTGACCTGCTCGATGCCCGTGCTCTGTTCCTGGCTGGCCGAGGTGATCTCGGCCATGATGTCCGTCACCCGCCGCACGCTGCCCATGATTTCTTCCATGGTCTTGCCGGCCTCGTTGACCAGCGCGCTGCCCGCGTGCACCTCGTTCACCGAGTCGCCGATCAGCGTCTTGATTTCCTTGGCCGCCGCCGCCGAGCGCTGGGCCAGGTTGCGCACCTCCGAGGCCACCACGGCAAAACCCCGCCCCTGCTCGCCGGCACGGGCAGCCTCCACCGCCGCGTTCAACGCCAGGATGTTGGTCTGGAACGAAATGCCGTCGATCACGCCGATGATCTCCACCACCTTGCGGGACGACGCATTGATGGACGCCATCTTCTCCACCACCTGGTCGACCACCGCGCCGCCGCGCGACGCCACCTGGGAGGCCGAGTCGGCCAGCTGGTTGGCCAGGCGCGCGTTGTCCGCGTTCTGCTTCACGGTGGACGTGAGCTCCTGCATGGACGCGGCCGTCTGCTCCAGCGAGCTGGCCTGCTCCTCGGTGCGCGACGACAGGTCGCGGTTGCCCGTGGCGATCTGACCCGATGCGGTGGCGATGGAATCGGTGCCCGCGCGCACCTGCCCGACCACCTTGGCCAGCTCGTCGTTCATCGAGCGCAGCGCGTTCATCAGCAGGCCGGACTCCGACCTGTCGACCACCTCGATGCGCGCCGTCAGGTCGCCGGCGGCCACCTGCTGCGCGACCGTCACCGCCTGCCCGAGCGGCACGGTGATGGAGCGCGTCATGCGAAACGCCAGCAGCAGCCCGCCCACCAGCGACGCACCGCTGATCGACAAGATGACCCACTTGGCCCGCTGGTAAGCGGCCTGGGCGGAGGCCGCGCTGTCGTCGGCGCTTTTCTTCAGCAGTTGCTGGAAGGTGGAGACATGCGCCAGCACCTGGTTGAGCAACGGCATGCAGTCCTGCGTCAGCACCTTCACGGCCGCCTCGGTCTGGTTCGAGGTCGCCAGCGTCAGCACCTTGGTGGCAATGGGCAGGTACTGCGCCTCCAGCGCGCGCAGCTTCTCCAGCATCTGGCGCTCCTCGGCAGTGGTCGAGCCCGCGTCGGCCATGACCGTCGCCAGGTTCTGCAGGCCGTTGTCGATCTCGCGCTGGGAACGCGACACCAGGTCGACATCGCCCTTCTGCAAGGCCGGGTCCGTCACCAGGGCCAGGTTGCGCGCCGCAATGGCACGTTTGCCGATGGCCGACTGCACGTTGTTCAGCTGGTCCAGCTTGCGCGCCCCCACCTCGGTCGCGAACGCGATGCGCTCCGACAGGTTCGCCATCTCGTGCAGGCCGATGCCCGCGATGACGAGTTGCAACAAAAGCAACAGCGCAAAACCCAGTCCGAGGCGGGCGCCGATTTTGAGATTCGAGAGATCGAACATGTGCAGGCTCCAAGGTGGTTCATCACGTCATCGGCCCCCTTTTCACGTCGCACCCCACCCTTGATGGGCGGGGTGGGCAAACCCTCAAACATGGGATACATATGGCCCGCGGGATGAATGAGAATCCGGGGCAGATGCAACCAGCACGCTCCCCCGGAACACCCGCACTGCGCACCCGAAGCCGCCGCCTGCTGGCCCGTCGGGGCCTGCTCGCCCGGCTGTCCGCACAGGACCATCGCCGATGCATCGTGCTGCAGGCGCCCGCGGGCTTCGGCAAGAGTTCGTTGTTGCTCACCTGGCAGCGCGAACTTGTCGTCGCGGGCACCGACATCGCCTGGGTGAAGCTGGCCAGCCTCGCGGAGGGCGACCTGCATTTCATGACGGCGCTCATGGCCGCCCTGGCCGCCGTCGACCCCGCCATTCCCCGGCATGCCGTGGCACACGCCCGCCCCGACGCCGACGCGATCGAGCGGCTGGTCATCGCGCTGGTGCGCGGCATTGCCGCCCATGGCCGCAAGCTCGTGCTGATCGTGGACGACGTGCACAGCGCGCACAGCGAGAACGTGCTGAACGCCTTGCAACTGCTCGTCGCGTACGCACCATCGAACCTGCTCTGTGTCTTTGCCAGCCGAGACAGCCTGCCGACAACGCTGGCGCTGGCCCCGGGGTCGAACAGCGTGCTGGAACTGCGCAGCGACGACCTGCGCTTCAGCCTGCCGGAATCGCTCGACTACCTGCGGATGCGCCTGCCCGACATCGACGAGCGCACCGCCTCGGCCCTCCATCGCCTGGCCCAGGGCTGGCCGGCCCTGCTGCGGCTGGCAAGCGCCGTGTTGCGCCGCCGCCGCGGCACGCAGCCGCTGTTGCCTCCGCCCGAGGGCATGGCCGAGCTGGCGCCGTTCGCCGCGTATTTCGCCGCGCACGTCTTCCCGCGGCTCTCCGCGACGCAGCTGCGCCTGCTGACCCTCTGCGCCGCCCCCACCCGCTTCAGCGCATCGCTGTGCGCCGAGCTGGCCGGCGCCGGGTACGGTGCGTCGCTGTGCGCGGAGTTGCTTGCCCCGCTGGCGCGCGACGGCCTCTTGTCGGTCGTGCCGCAAAGCCCGGCCGGCGAGCGCTGGTGGCAGCTGCACCCGCTGCTGCGCCGCGTGCTGCTGGCGCGCCTCGGGTCGTGGCCCGAGGCCGAGCGCCTGAGGCTGCATGCGAAGGCCTGGCCGCCGCTCGCGGTGCGGGGCATGCATTACCAGGCCGTGCGGCACGCGCTGGCCGCCAACGACACGCAAACGGCCACCCGGCTGGCCGAGCGCGGCGCGGCGGCGCTGTTCGTGCAGGGCCAGGTGGTCGAAGCCATCGCACTGGTGCGCCAGCTCCCCACCGAAACGATGGGCGACAACGCCAACCTGCGTCTTTGGAAGGCCTGGGTCGCGCTGGCCGACTACCGGCTGAACGACTGCGCGCGCAGCATCGCCCAACTGCGCGTGGAACTCGGCGGCCTTGCGCCCGCCATGCGCTACAGCCTCACCCTGCTCGACTGCCTGCTCGCGATTCGGCACGACGACAGCGACGCGCTCTCGCGCCTGCTGCCCGAGCTGCTGGCACCGCCGGCGGCCGCCGACGAATTCTCACGGGCCGGCCGGCGCAACGTGCTGACCTGGCTGCACCTTCGCAACGGCGAATTCGAGCGGGCGCGGCAGATCCAGCACGACGAGCCGCTGGCCACGGTCAATGGCGAGCCCGTCGTGGAAACCCTGTTCGGCTCGCTGGTGGGCCAGTGCCTGATCGGCCTGTCCTACGCCGTCGAAGGCCAGATGCACCGCGCGGAACGCATCTACCGCAACGTGCTGCGCGAAATGCAGGAACGCGGCACGCGCTGTCCAGAGGCGGGGCGGCTGACGGCCCAGTTGCTGGCCGAGGTGCTGTACGAACAGCAAGGCCCCGCGGTGGCCGCGCGTTTCATCGAGGAACAGCCGGGCACGCAGGACGGGCTGATTCCCGACACCACGCTGCGGATGATCATCGTGTCGAGCCGCGCGCAGCAGGCCGCCGGCCGGTGGGACGAAGCCCTCGCCCACCTCGGGCAGTCCGCGGGCCTCCTGCAGCGCCTGGGGATGGACCACGCGCTGGCCTGCGTCCTGCTCGAGCAGCTTCAGATCCAGCTGGCGCGCCACGACGCCGATGCGGCACGGGTGTCCCTGCAGGACATCGAGGCGCTGCATGCCCTGCGTCCGGGCGCCGAATCGAGCGCCCTGCGGCAGGTGGCCGACGTGCTGGAGCAGGCGCGCATCCGCATGGCCATGCACGAGGGCCAGCCGCCTGCGCTGCAGCTGGCGCTGTCGAAGATCGAGGAACTCGCCCAACGCTACAGGCAGCGCGGCCAGGTCGGCCTCGTGACCGCCCTGCAGCTGCAGGCGGCAGAGGTCGAGCGCAGGCTCGGGCGCGCCGACGCTTCGGGCACGCGCGTCCGGGCGGCCCTTCGCATGGGTCACCGGCTGGGCCTGATGCAGACCCTGCTGGGCGCCCATGACAACGCATTGCAGCTGATCCAGGCCACGCGCGCGGTGCCCAGCCTCGACCCCGTGCTGGTGTTCTTCGTCGAGCGCATCGAAGCGCTGGCGCGGTCGCAGCGCGACGAACACACCGCGCCGCCGGCCGTGCGCTTTCAGGATGAGCGAGGCGTGGCCCGCCTGCTCACGCTGCGCGAGGCCGAAATTGCCGAGCTGCTGGTGCAGCCGATGCCCAACAAGAAGATCGCGCTCACGCTCGGCCTGTCGCTCGACACGGTGAAGTGGCATCTGAAAAACATCTACCTGAAGCTCGACGCTCACGGGCGCGACGCCGTGGCCGAACGCCTGCGGCTGGAACGCGAACGCAACGGCGGCAAGTAGCCGCGGCGGCGTCTGTGCGTCAGTGCGTCAGTGGCCGGGCGAATCGTCGAAAGTGAGCCAGCCGCCGAAGGCGAGTTCACCCGCGGGCCAGTCGGCGGCGGTCTCGGCGCAGCGAACGCCGCGCTGCAGCAGCATCACCGCGCGCAGCACGCCGGCATGCGTGACCCACAGCGCATCGCCCTCGCCGGACAGCCACTCGTCGTGCGCCGCGGCCACGCGCTGCATGAAGGCGCGCACGCTCTCGCCATGAACGCCGGCCGGGGCGTCGGCGAAATCGGCCGTCCATGCGTCCAGGTCTTCCCGCGGAATGGCCGACCACGGCCGCCCTTCCCAGGCGCCGAAGTTCATCTCGGCCAGGCGGGCGTCGTGCTGCACGGCCAGGTCCGGACGCAGCGCCACGATGGCATCTGCCAACTCGGCGCAGCGCCGCAGTGGCGAACTGCGCAGGCGGAGTCCGGCGGGCAGCAAGGGCGCGATGCGCTGCGCGGCCTCCAGCGTGGCCTGCGCGTGCGCCTGGAGGTTCGTCGCGCCGTAGCAGAGGCCGGATTCGGCCAACACCGGCGCATGGCGCTGGAGCCAGAGCGTTCTTCGGGGAAGGCTCATGCGTGCCACGCCAGCGCCAGGTAGATCGCCAGTTCGCAGACCTGCTGGGTCGCTCCGAGGCCGTCGCCGGTGAAGCCCTGCAGCCGGCGCACGAACAGCCGCGCCATCCAGCCCGCGGCCACCGCCGCCCCAAGCAGCGCCGCGCCCACGTGCGCCACGTCGTGCGCGTACAGCAGCAACGCCACCGCCGGCACCGCCCACACGAAGGCGATGCACAGCGCGCCCCGGCTGATCGCGTCCGCCAGCGGCTTCGCCTTGCTCGCCCCGCTGTCGCCCACGTAGGGCAGCCAGCGAATCAGGAACAGCGGCATCAGCCGCGACAGCACGTGCGCGCCGACGATGGCCGCGGCCGCCGCCTGCCACCCGCGCGCGGCCAGCGCGGCGAGCAGCGCGAACTTCAGGCCCAGCGCCAGCACCAGCGCCACCGCGCCGAAGGCGCCGATGCGCGAGTCCTTCATGATCTCCAGAGCCCGGTCGCGGTTCGCGGAGCCACCCAGGCCGTCCGCCACGTCGGCCAGCCCGTCTTCATGGAAGGCGCCGGTCAGCATCACCGTGGCCACGGTGCTCAGCACGGCGGCCGCCAGTGCGCCCGCCACGCCGGGCAAGCCCATGCCCACCCCCACGAACACCAGCGCCGCCACCGCGCCCACCAGCCAGCCGATGCCGGGCAGGTGCGCCGCGCTGGCGCGCAGCATCTGCGGGCTGAAGCCGACCCACGCCGCAAGCGGCCCGGTGACGGGCACGCGCGTGAAGAACTGCAGCGCCAGGAGAAAGTGGCGAACGCCGTTCATCGGTGTCATTCGGCCTCAAGCGTCCTTGCGCGACACGCCCGCCGCCTCGAAGCTGGCCATCTCGCGCAGGATGCGGCAGGCCGATTCGAGCAGCGGCCAGGCCAGCGCCCCGCCCGAGCCTTCGCCCAGGCGCAGGTCGAGGTGCAGCAACGGATCGAGCGCCAGCTGCGCCAGCAGCAGCGCGTGCCCCGGTTCCGCCGAGCAATGCGCCGCCACGCAGCGCTGCACCACATGGGGCTGCAGCGCCTGCGCCACCAGCACGCCCGCGCTGGCGATGAAGCCGTCGAGCACGATCACGCGGCGCTCCTCGGCCGCCTGCAGCACCGCGCCGACCAGCGTCGCGATCTCGAAACCGCCGAAGGCCGCCAGTGCGTCGAGCGGCGCCGTGGCCGACGCATGCAGGGCGAGCACCTGGCGCAGCACCTCGCGCTTGCGCTGCAGGCCGGCCGCATCCAGCCCGGTGCCGGCACCGATGCAGGCGTCCAGGTCCAGCCCGCCCAGCCGCGCCAGCAGCAGCGCCGCCGACGAGCTGTTGCCGATGCCCATTTCGCCCAGCAGCAGCGCATTGCCGGGCAACGCGCGCACCACCTCGCGCCCGTTGGCGATGGCCTGCGCGCATTGCGCCGCGCTCATGGCGGGGCCGGCCGACGCATCGGCGGTGCCTTCGGTGATTCGGCGCGACACCAGCCCGGGCCGAGCCGGGAAGTCGCGCCGCACGCCGCAGTCGACCACCGTGAGTGCCAGGCCATGCTGGCGCGCGAGCACGCTCACCGCCGCGCCGCCCGCGAGGAAGTTCTCGACCATCTGCCAGGTCACGTCGCTCGGGTAGGCCGAGACACCGCGCGCCGCCAGCCCATGGTCGCCCGCGCACACCAGCATCTGCGGGGCCTGGAGCACCGGTTGCTCGCTGCCGAGGATGGTGCCGATGCGCAGGGCCAGCGTCTCGAGCCGGCCGAGCGCACCCTGCGGCTTGGTCTTGTTGTCGAGCGCGACTTGCAGCCGTGCGGCCAATGCCGCATCGGCGAGATCGGGAATGGAAGGAATGAAGTCGGTCATGCAATCAGTCCGGCCAGCACGCCGGCGTCGAAGTGGGTGTCGATGAAATCGGCCAGGCCGTCGAAGGTGGCGTCCAGCGTGGGCACGGACGCACCGAACAGCGCCTGCAGCGCGCCCGGGTCCTCGAACAGGCCGTGAAGGTAGATGCCCAGCACGTTGCCGCGCGTGTTCTGCCACGCCAGCCCGTCGGGCATCACGGCCTGGCCGGCCTGCGCCATCTGCGGGTGCTCGGCGGTCTGGCCGTGGTGAATTTCGTAGCCGGTCACGGGCACGTCAGACAACGCGCCCCAGGCGCCGTTCAGCTCGCCGAACCGCGCGGCGCGATGGCGCACCGTTTTCTCGCGCGCGAACACCGTCACCAGAGGCAGCAGGCCGAGCCCCGGCGCGTTGCCGTCGATGCCGTGCGGATCGACCAGCGCCTCACCCAGCATCTGCAGCCCGCCGCAGATGCCCAGCACCGCGCCGCCGCGTTCGGCATGCGCGGCCACGGCGCGGTCCAGCCCCTGCGCGCGCAGCCAGGCCAGGTCACCGCTGGTGTGCTTGGAGCCGGGCAGCACGATCCAGTCGGCGCCGGCCACGTCGGCCGGCGTGCGCGCCCAGACCAGCCGCACGCCGGGCACGTTCTTCAGCGCCTGGAACTCGTCGAGGTTGCTGATGCGCGGGTACGCCACCACCGCCACCGTGCGGGTGACGGTGCCGCTGGCCCGGCTTCGGTCGTCGAACACGCCGTCTTCCTCGGGCAGGCCGTGCTGCCACCACATGGGCAGCGTGGCCACCGTGGGCACGCCGGTCAGCTCCTGCAGCTGCTGCGGCGCGGGCGCCAGCAGCGAGGCGTCGCCGCGAAACTTGTTGAGCACGAAGCCGCGCAGCAGCGCACGGTCGGCCTCCGGCAGCAGCGCCCAGGTACCGTACAGGTGGGCAAAGGCGCCGCCGCGGTCGATGTCGGTGGCCAGCAGGCAGCGCGCCTGGGCGTGGCGGGCGATGCGCATGTTGACGATGTCGCTGGCCATCAGGTTGATCTCGGCCGGCGAACCCGCGCCCTCGATGACGACCACGTCGTTCTCGGCACGCAGTTCGTCCAGCGCCTGCGCGATCTGCGGCCACACGCGTTCGCTGCGGCCACGCCAGGGCAATGCCGACAGCGCTTCGCTCACCTGCCCCATCAGCACCACCTGGCTGTGGGTGTCGCGCTCGGGCTTGAGCAGCAACGGATTCATTCGCACGTCGGGCACGGCGTTGGCGGCCAGCGCCTGGAAATACTGCGCGCTGCCGATCTCGCCGCTGCCCACCACGCGGGCGTTGTTGCTCATGTTCTGCGCCTTGAAGGGCGCCACCTTCAGGCCTCGGCGCGCATACCAACGGCACAGTGCCGTGGCCAGCCAGCTCTTGCCGGCCCCGCTGGTGGTGCCCAGGACCATGACGCACTGCGCCGGCCCGTTTTTCGCCTTTGAACTCATCGGCGGATTGTCGTTGAGCCGGATTCAGCGCCTTGGAGCACTACGAATTGCGACATTTTTCACGCCCGACGCATCGCAAATGCAGAAAGTGAATCCAAAAGTCCTCTAAATGCGTAGTTTGAACGTCACACACACAACGCACTCCCCAGAGACCCATGCCAGCCTTGAACGATTTGGCGCTTGCCGTCGAAGAACGCGAACCCGGCCAGTTTTTCTGGACGCTGCTCGAAGCCCACCACGGCGGCGACTTGTCGGAAACGCTCGACTACCGCGTCTATCGCGCCGCCACCAAGCCGCAGACCAGCTATTCCAACGCCCTGGCCATGGGCGTGTCCGAGCTGAAAAAAATAAGCGCCGCCGCAAACCCAGCCAGCAACGACTGAGCCTGCGGCGGCGCAAAGACCGCCTTGCGGCGTTCAGGCTTTCAATCTTTCAGCTACGAACCGCTCAGCGCGCCGCCACCGTCTGCGCGGGCGCGTCCCAACCGCCGCCAATGGCGCGGATCAGGCCCACGGCCGCCTGGTACTGCGCCGACTTCACCTGCAGCGCCTGGCGCCGGTTGCGCAGTTCGCTGCGGCGTGCGTCCAGCAGGTCGAGCTGGCTGATGTATCCGTTGCGGTAGCGCGTGTCCGACAGGCTGGTGGCACGCTGCGCCGAGGTCACGGCCTGCGCCTGCACCACCGACTGCTCCTGCAGGATGCGGATGGCCGACAGCTGGTCTTCGACCTCCTGGAACGCCACCAGCACCTGCGTGCGGTAGCTGGCCAGCGCGCCGTCGAGCTGCGCATTGGCGCCCTGCACGCCCGCCTCGCGGCGCCCGCCGTCGAAGATCGGCAGCGACAGCAGCGCACCCACGCCCCACGAGCGGGCCGACCACTTGAACAGGTCGCCGATTTCGGGCGAGGCATAGCCGGCGGCGCCGGTCAGCGAGATGTCCGGAAACCAGGCCGTCTGCGCCACGCCCACGCGGGCCTGCGCGGCCAGCACGGCGCTCTGCGCGGCCGACACGTCGGGCCGGCGCGTGAGCACCGTGCCCGGCACGCCCGGCGGAATGGCCGGCAGCGCCGTCGCCCATTCGTCGCTGCGCAGCCCGAAGCTGGAGGCCGAATCGCCCACCAGCACGGCCAGCGCATGCTCCACCTGGGCGCGCTGGCGGTCGAGTGCCAGCGCATCCGATTCGGTCGACGACACCTCGGTCTGCACGCGCGCCACGTCGAGCTCGGCGATGTCGCCGGCCTGCTCGCGGCGCTGCGTCAGGCGCAGCGTGTCGCGGTAGGCCTCGACCTGCTCGCGCACCAGGGCGCGCTCGGCGTCGAGCGCACGCAACTGCAGATAGGTCTGCGCCACCTCGGCCTGCACCGCCAGCCGCGTGCTCTGCAGCAGCGCCTCGCGGCCGGCCGCGTCCAGCTTGGCCGCGTTGCTGGCGCCCGAGAGGCGGCCGAACAGGTCGACCTCGTAAGAGAAGGTGGCACCGATGTTGGTGATCGTTGCCGGGCGGGTGCTGGCCGTGGCCTTGTCCAGCCCCGCGCCGCGGTTGGCACCGGCCCCCAGGCCGATCTGCGGCAGGCGGTCGGCGTTGGCGCTGCGCGCCAGCGCGCGGGCCTCGGCCAGCCGCGCGGCGGCGGCCTGGATGTTGTTGTTGTTCACGTCGGCCTTCTCGACCAGCGCATCGAGCGCCGCGTCGTTGAACGCCAGCCACCAGGCACCGCGCGCCTGCGCCTCGGCAGGCAGGGCCCGCGTGAAGCCGGCCGGCGGCGTGGCGCCCTGCTCCTTGAACTGGGCCGTGGTCGTGATCTCGGGCACGCCCGAGGGCACGGTGGCACAGCCGGCCAGCACCAGGGCGGCCATCAGCGGCAGCAGCGCCGTGCGAAATGCGTGAAGAGGCTTCACCAAAGGTTGTACTGAGAATTTCATGATCAGCTTTCTTCTCGATCAGTCATGCGAACCGTGCGAAGGGCGCGGCGAGGCAGGCACCGGGTGCAGGCCACCACCACCCGAACCGCCGTGCGGGCCTTGCGGTGCAGGCGCTGCGGGGTGCTCGGCCGACACGAACTCGTCGCCGTGCGGCACTTCGCCATGCAGCTTGAGCGGCTTGTTGCCCGCCAGGCGGCGCAACAGCACATAGAACACCGGCGTCAGGAACAGGCCGAAGGCCGTCACGCCGATCATTCCGGAGAACACCGCCACGCCCATCGCCTTGCGCATTTCGGAGCCCGCGCCGGTCGACAGCACCAGGGGCAGCACACCCATCACGAAGGCCAGCGAGGTCATCAGAATCGGACGCAGGCGCAGGCGGCTGGCTTCGATGGCGGCTTGCACCGGCGTTCGCCCGGCGAACTCCAGCTCCCGTGCGAACTCCACGATCAGGATCGCGTTCTTCGCACTCAGCCCCACCAGCACGATCAACCCGATCTGCGTGAAGACGTTGTTGTCACCCCCCGATATCCATACCCCCGCCATCGCGGCCATGATGCCCATGGGCACGATCAGGATGATGGCGATAGGCAGCGTCAGGCTCTCGTACTGCGCGGCGAGCACCAGGAACACCAGCAGGATGGCCAGCGGAAACACCAGGAAGGCGGAGTTGCCGGCCAGGATTTCCTGGTACGTCAGCTCGGTCCACTCGAAGCTCACGCCCTTGGGCAGCGTCTCGGCCGCGATCTTGGTGATCACGTCCTGCGCCTGGCCCGACGAATAGCCCGGTGCCGGGCCGCCGTTGATGTCGGCGGCCAGGTAGCCGTTGTAGCGCATGGCGCGTTCCGGACCGAAGGTCGCGTTGACCTTCATCAGCGCGGCCAGCGGCACCATCTCGCCACTCGTCGAGCGCACCTTCAGCAGGCCCACGTCTTCGGCACGGGCGCGGTAAGGCGCATCGGCCTGCACCCGCACGCTGTACGTGCGGCCGAACTTGTTGAAGTCGTTGGCGTACAGGCTGCCCAGGTAGATCTGCATGGTGTCGAAGATGTCCGTCACCGGCACGCCGAGCTGGCGCGCCTTGGTGCGGTCGATGTCGGCATACAGCTGCGGCACGTTGACCTGCCAGCTCGTGAACATGCCGGCCAGCTCGGGCGCGGCCTGGGCCTTGGCCATGAAAGCCTTCACCGCCTGGTCCATCTGGTCGTAGCCCACCGAGGCGCGGTCTTCCAGCTGCAGCTTGAAGCCGCCCGTGGTGCCCAGGCCCGCCACCGGTGGCGGCGGGAACATCACGATGAACGCGTCCTGGATGCTCGAGAAGGCGCCGTTGAGCTGGCCGGCCACCGCGCCGCCGCTCTGGTCGTTGCGCTTGCGCTCGTCGAAGGGCTTGAGCGTGACGAACACGATGCCCGAGTTCGAGCTGTTGGTGAAGCCGTTGATCGACAGGCCCGGGAACGAGATCGCGTCCTCCACGTTCGGGTTCTTCTTGATGAGTTCGCCCATGCGCTTGATCACGTCTTCGGTGCGGTCCAGCGTGGCGCCGTCGGGCAGTTGGGCAAAACCGATGAGGTATTGCTTGTCCTGCGCCGGCACGAAGCCGCCGGGCACCGCCTTGAAGAGACCGAAGGTCACCGCGACCAGCGCCACGTAAATCACCAGCATCAGCGACTTGCGCGAGATGACGCTCTTCACGCCGCCGCTGTAGGCCTCCGAGCCGCGATGGAACAGGCGGTTGAAGCCGCGAAACAGCCAGCCGAATGCTTTGTCCATGCCGCGCGTCAGCGCGTCCTTGGGCTGGTCGTGGCCGCGCAGCAGCAAGGCAGCGAGCGCGGGCGACAGCGTGAGCGAGTTGACGGCCGAGATCACCGTCGAGATGGCGATGGTCACCGCGAACTGCTTGTAGAACTGGCCCGTGAGACCGCTGATGAAAGCCAGCGGCACGAACACGGCCACCAGCACCAGCGCGATCGCGATGATGGGCCCCGACACTTCGCGCATGGCACGGTAGGTCGCCTCACGCGGCGAGAGCCCCGCCTCGATGTTGCGCTCCACGTTCTCCACCACCACGATGGCGTCGTCCACCACGATGCCGATGGCCAGCACCAGCCCGAACAGGCTCAGCGCGTTGATCGAGAAGCCCAGCACATGCAGCACCGCGAAGGTACCGATCACCGACACCGGCACGGCCAGCAGCGGAATGATGGAAGCGCGCCACGTCTGCAGGAACAGGATCACCACCAGCACCACCAGCAGGATGGCTTCGAGCAGCGTGTGGATCACCGATTCGATCGACGCACGCACGAACTGCGTCGGGTCGTAGGCAATGCGGTATTCCAGCCCTTCGGGCATGTTCTTGTTGAGCGCTTCCATCGTCTTGCGCACGTTGGAAGAAATGTCGAGCGCGTTGGAGCCCGGTGCCTGGAACACGCCCATGCCCACGGCCGGGTCGTTGTTCAGCAGCGAACGCAGCGAGTAGTCGGCCGCGCCCATCTCCAGGCGGCCGATGTCGCGCAGCCGGGTCACGGCGCCGTCGGTGCCGCTCTTGACGATGATGTCGCCGAACTCTTCCTCGCTCTGCAGGCGCCCTTGCGCATTGATCGACAGCTGCATGTCCACGCCCGACAGGCCCGGCGATGCACCCACCACGCCGGCCGCGGCCTGCACGTTCTGGCCGCGAATCGCAGCCACCACGTCGCTGGCCGAGAGGCCGCGCTGCGCGACCTTCTGCGGGTCGAGCCACACGCGCATGGAGTAGTCGCCGCCGCCGAAGATCTGCACCTGGCCCACGCCTTCGATGCGCGCGAGCGGGTCCTTCACGTTCAGCACCGCGTAGTTGCGCAGGTAGTTGATGTCGTAGCGGTTGTTCGGCGAAACGAGGTGGACCACCATCGTCAGGTCGGGCGCGCTCTTGACGGTCGTGATGCCGAGCCGGCGCACTTCCTCGGGCAGGCGCGGCTCGGCTTGCGAGACTCGGTTCTGCACCAGCTGCTGGGCCTTGTCGGGGTCGGTGCCCAGGCGGAAGGTAACGGTGAGCGTGAGCACGCCGTCGGTGGTCGCCTGGCTGCCCATGTAGAGCATGCCTTCGACGCCGTTGATCTGCTCTTCGAGCGGCGTGGCCACCGTTTCAGCGATCACCTTCGGGTTGGCACCCGGGTACGTGGCGCGCACCACCACCGAAGGCGGCGCGACTTCCGGGTACTCCGAAATCGGCAGCCCGCGCAGCGCGATCAGGCCGGCTATCAGCATCAATAGCGACAGCACGCCGGCAAAGATCGGCCGGTCGATGAAGAATTTGGAAAGATTCATGTTGGTTCTCCGGTGGGCGCGAAAGCGCCCTCCTGCGAAATCAGGACTTCGCGGCCTCGGCCACGCGTTCCGGTTGTTGTTGCTTGGGGTCGGCCTTGGCGTCCATGGTCACTTGCTGCGGCGCCACCAGCGCACCCGGGCGGATGTGCTGCAGGCCGTTGACCACCACGCGGTCGCCCGCCTTCAGGCCCTTGCTCACGACACGCAGGCCGTTGATGGCGGCGCCCAGCGTCACTTCGCGGTAGACGGCCTTGTTGTCTTCACCCACGACCATCACGAACTTCTTGTTCTGGTCGGTGCCGATGGCGCGTTCGCTCACCAGCAGCGCGGTGTCGTTGCGGGCCTGGCCCATGCGGATGCGGGCGAACTGGCCGGGAATGAGCGCACCGTCCTTGTTGTCGAACGAGGCGCGCACGCGCACCGTGCCGCTCTTCGCATCGACCTGGTTGTCGATCAGCTGCAGCTTGCCGGTGAAGGGCGTGCCGTCGAGGCCGGCGGTGCCCATCTGCACGGGAATCGAATCGATGAGACCGCGTGCGCTGGAGCCACTCGGCAGGTCTTTCAGGGCGCGGGTGATGACCTGCTCGTCGGCATCGAAGCTCGCGTAGATCGGGCTCACCGAGACCAGCGTGGTCAGCACCGGGGCGCCCGGACCGGCCGCCACCAGGTTGCCCACCGTCACCTCGATCTTGCCGATGCGGCCCGACACCGGGGCGCGCACCTGCGTGTAGCCCAGGCTCAGCCGCGCCGTCAGCAGTTGGGCCTGCGCCGCGCGCAGGTTGGCGTTGGCCTCGCTGCCGGCGTTCACGCGCTCGTCGTACTCGCGCTGGGCGATGGCCTTGTCGTCCCACAGGCGCTTGGCGCGTTCCTGCTCGCTGCGGCTGAACGACTGGCGGGCCTGCGCGGAGGCGACCTGCGCCTCGGCGCGCTCGACCTCGGCCGCATAGGGCGCGGGGTCGATGGTGACCAGCAGGTCGCCCTGCTTCACCAGCGTGCCTTCACGGAAATGCACCGACTGCACGGCACCCGCCACGCGGGAGCGCACATCGACACGCTCGACGGCTTCGAGCCGGCCCGAGAACTCGTCCCAGGCGTTGATCTCGCTCGACGCCACGGTGGCGACCGACACCGGCGTGGCGGGGGGTGCCGCCGGGGCGTTGTTCGCCTCGGCCTTGAAGCTGTGCATGCCCAGCACGGCGGCGGCCACGGCCAGCACCGCGGTCAGGCCGGTCACTGCGGGCCACAGTCCCCGGGGGGCGGTGGAAAACAGCTTTTTTTCGTTGTTCGACATGATGGTTCGTCCTTCTCGATGACTTTTGGGATGCAACAGGCCAGCCCGGCGCTTTTCGGCACCAGGAGGCGAAATTCAGGAAAAAAAGAGCCCTCGCACGCTGCCGCGTTGGCAGCGTGTCGATCAGGCAGCCGGGGCGGGCTGGGTGCTAACTGGGGTGGTTGGTCGCCGCACCCGAGGGCACGGTCGGTGGCGCCGTCGGGGGCGTTGTCTTTGGCGTGGTGGCGCTGAAGAACTCACGAAAGTGCCGCTCCACCGTGGCCTCGCAGGCCACGCAAGCCGTGTTCTCGGTGTCGTACAGCGCCTTGGGCCAGTTCGCGGCGCTGGGCAGCACGCTGCTCGTCACGTCGATGCCGGCGCTGCGCAGGCGGGCGGCGAAGGCCATCGCCTCGTCGTGCATCGCGTCGTCCGCGCCCACCAGCACCAGCGCCGGTGCCAGCGCTGCCAGCCGCAGCGAGCCGCTGGGCACCGCATAGGGATGCGTGGCGTTCGAGGGGCAGCTCAGGTACTTTTCCCAGCCGCTGGCCCAGCGGCACTCGGCGGCGTCGCTGGTGGCCTTGCGCAGCGAGGCGGTGCCGGCGCACGGGTCGAGCATGGGCGACAGCAGGATCTGCCCGGCGATCGGCGGATGGGCCCGGTCACGGGCGATCAGCGCCACCGCGGCGGCCAGGTTGCCGCCGGCTTCCTCGCCGGCCAGGTACACCTGCGTGCCCTTGCCACCGAGCTTGGTGCGTTGCTTGTAGAGCCATTCGAGGGCGGCGTAGCCCACCTCGATGGGTTCGGGGAACGGCGACTCCGGCGCCAGCGGGTAAGCCACCGACACCACCACCGCGCCCGCGCCGGCCAGCAGCCGGGCCACGTTGCGCCCGTTGTCCAGGTTGCCGCACACGAAGGTGCCGCCATGGAAATGCAGCACCAGCGGCGCCACGTCCGCCTTGGCGCGCTGGCCGTACACGCGGGCACGGACCGCCTCGCGGCCGGGCAGCTCGATCGAAAGATCGGCTTCCACGCCTTGCACCGCGGCGCGGGCGGCAGCTTCGGCAGAAAGGGACGATGGAGCGGGTGACATGGGCGACCTCGGGGAATTGGGCGATGGATGAAATATACGGCGCGGGCTGCGGCGTTAAACAGGGTTGATGCCCTTACTCTGTTTCCAATCCGCTAACAATCGGATGGTCACTAGGGAATTGCCCTTGCTGTGTAAGAATCCGCCTCCCCCGGTGTGGGCCGGGCACCCAGAACAGGCATTCGATGGATCAAATCCAGGCCATGAGGATCTTTGTCCGCGTCGTGGAAGCGGGCACTTTCACCCGTGCGGCGGACTCGCTCGCGCTGCCCAAGGGCACGGTCACCAAGCAGATTCAGGCGCTGGAACTGCGCCTGCGCGTGAAGTTGCTCAACCGCACCACGCGCCGCGTGACGGTCACGCCCGACGGCGCGGCCTACTACGAGCGCGCCGCGCGCCTGCTCAACGACTTCGACGACATGGAAGCCAGCATGACGAATGCGCAGGCCAACCCCACGGGGCGGCTGCGCGTCGACATCGGCACCTCGGTGGCCCGGCTGATCATCCTGCCGCACCTGGCCAGCTTCTGCGACCGCTACCCCGACATCCAGGTCGACCTGGGCGTGAGCGACCGCACCGTCGACCTGATCAGCGACAACGTCGACTGCGTGATCCGCGCGGGCGAGCTCAACGACCAGTCGCTGGTGGCGCGGCGCATCGGCACGCTGCATTTCATGACCGTGGCGTCCCCCGCGTACATCAAGCGCTACGGCATGCCGCAGCACCCCAACGAAATCGAGAAGCGCCACGTGGTGGTGAGCTACTTTTCGGGCACCACGCGGCGCGTGTACCCGCACGAATTCAAGAAGGGCGACGAGCACATCGAGCTCAACGGGCACTACCGCGTGTCGGTGAACGAGAGCAACGCGCACATCACGGCGGTGGTGGGCGGCTTCGGCATTTCGCAGGTCATCACCTTCATGGCCGAGCCGCTGGTGGAAAGCGGCGAGCTGGTCGAGGTGCTGCCCGACTGGGAGCGCGACCCGCTGCCCATTCACGTGGTGTACCCGCCCAACCGCCACCTGAGCGCCAAGGTGCGGGCCTTCGTGGACTGGGCCGCCGAGCTGTTCGCCAAGAACCCGCGGCTGCAGCGGCGCTGACCGTTCGGGCCGGCCCCGCAAATATTTCATCTGCGCCCCCTAAACTTCGGCCGGTTTTTGCCGCTATTGATAGTGAGCCAGACCTGCTGGACACCGGAGGGCGTTGCACTTTCCGGTTGAACGCGCGTGCCGCGGCTTCGACCAAGACCGCGCCCGCAAGAACCTACTGAACCGCAAGCCCATGGAAAACCAGTCGAACGGCCAGGCCGACGCGCCCGGCCAGACGCACACCGCGCCAGACGAAAGCGCCGACGAGTTCGGCCGCCGCAACCCGATGGAAATCGGCGCCCGGCTGCGCAATCTCGTCAACGGCAGCGACTTTCTCACCGTGCAGCACGCCCGCGGCCAGCTCGTGACGCAGCTTCTGGACGTGGACGTGCGCGCGCGCACCTTCACCTTCGACTGGGGCGCGTCGGCCGAGCAGAACCAGGGCCTGCTGACTGCGCAGCGCTGCCAGTTCAGCGCCCAGCCCGAGGGCGTGCGCATCGAGTTCGCCACCGCCTCGCCGCGCGAGAGCCGCTTCGAAGGGCTGCCCGCGTTCGAGGCCGACTTTCCCGAGGTGCTGTTCTACCTGCAGCGCCGCGAGTACTTCCGCGTCGAGACGCCGCTGGATTCATTCACCTGCACGGGCCGCTGGCCCAAGGGCGATGCGTTTCGCTTCGAAGTGAACGACCTGTCGCTCGGCGGCGTCGGCATGCGCACCATGGACGAGCGCATCACGAACCTGTCGATCGGCACCTTCCTGCGCAACTGCGAGCTGTCCCTGGGCACCCTGGGCAAACTCTCGATCGACCTCGAACTCGTGTCGCGGCGCCACACCACGCTGCCGAACGGAAAGCTGCGCTACCAGCTGGGCTTTCGTTTCATGGCGCTGCCGGGCAGCGTGGAGGGCCGGCTGCAGAAGCTCATCAACCAGCTCGAAATGAAGCGCAACGCGATGGTGCGCTGACGCCGGGAGCGCCCCGCGCGCGCATTCTTGGAAAGGGCGCAACCAAGCGCGGCCACGCCGACGGGCCCGCCGGACGCCCTCAGAATCCAGAGACGGAAAACTCCTGCCCCGCGTAGCTGCCCTGGAAGGAGCGCACCGGGTTCGACACATAGCGCCTCACATCTCGCTTCAGCCTCTCGTACTCCGTGCTTTCCATCTTGTATGCGGAGGTGGCGCCGATCTTCAAGACCGGCACATTGCCAGCGCCGAGGGCTTCGGATTCGGAGTACCCGGACAGCAGCACCGCGGAGATCTTTCGTCCGCTGTTCTGGATGACCCAGCGAACCGGCTCGTAGCTGGACAGCACCAGCACCACCGGTGTCGACGCCGGCTGTACGTTGACCCGAACGACGTTCAAGGCACGGCTGGCGTCCGAACGCCGCGGCGTTGCCGCCTTCGACTCGTAAACGCCGACCACGGCCACCTGTGCGTCGCGGGGCACGTGGCTGAGCAGCGGCGGCGCCTCCGGCAGCGTCGTCGGTGCGGGTGCTCCGCCCCACACAGACTGCGGCGGTGGGGCGAGCTTGGCCAACTGAATCTCCAGCTGCGCCGCCGCGATCGCCTGCTGCAGATCTTGCGCAGGCCCTGTCTCGATGTCACTGCCGCCGATCGTCGTCACCGAGCCATAGCGCATGTAGCCCGTGCGCGGCGTCAATGGCAGCAGCACCCCGTCAGCCGGCTGGTAGTTCGAAACCGGCGCGATCGTGCGCTGCAACACATCGATCACCTTGCCCTGGCCAACGTAAGACCCCAGCGCCACGCTCGTGAGGAAGATCGACGCCTCGTCGAGCTTGGCGTACCCGTGCTGGATGCCCAGCGCCGACGTCTCCCAGAAACCCTGCTCGCCCGACACAAGATCGATCCAAGCCAGATTGCGCGCGTCGAGATAGAACGCCTTCGTGCCGTTGTCCATGAGAAATGGAGAGGGAGAAGACGACGTTGATCGCGCCAGCCGCCAGAAATTGCTCTGCGTTGCCGAAATCGTGCCGTCGGGCTCGCGGGCATGCGCCATGATCGCCATGCCGCTCCCGCCGCCGACGAGGCGGCGGCTTCCGTCACCCGGCAGCGCCAGCGCCCAGGTCGGACGCTTCTCGGCCAGCGGGTAATCGGTGGCCTTGCCGCTCAGCGCATCGACGATTACCGTCTGCTGGCCTTGGCCGCCCTGTGCCAGCACCAGCGCATTCAACGAGGGCAGCCAGGTCACGAGGCCCTGATATTTGTCTGTGTTCCACAGCGCGGCGCCGGTCTCCACGTCGATGAGCTTCAAGCCCGATCCCGCGTCGTACGGCGCCGCAAACACGCGCCCGTTCGGCGAGAGCGAGAGGCCCGGACGCCCAGTGTTGACCACGGTGAAGGTGTGTATCGGCTTCCCGTCGGGCAGGCGAATGGCATGGAGCGTGCCGCTTCCCGACTTCACGACGGCAACGTTGGACTCCGCCGACGTCACAATGCCGACGCTTCCGGCCCCCCTGTCCTTGTCCGCCGGAAGGGTCTGCCTGGCATGCAGTTCGACCTTCGGATACAGCGCCGGCTTGACCAGCAGCAAGGACACGCGGCGAAAGCCGACCCATTCCGTCAGCTGAGCGTCCTGCTCGCGAAAGCAGGTGGAATCCGCTACCTTTTTCCGGATCTCCAGCGCGGTGTCGAAGCGGCCGATGCCTGAAGCGGCCGTGCAGGTCAGCGCCCTGACTTGCAGCAGACGGTCGTACTGCGCCTTCAAGCGGGGCGCGTCCTTGTCGCCCTCGTCCATCGAGCCGATCAGCTTGGTCATTGCGAACTGGGCTTCCTCCGCGACTGGAAACGCCTGGTTGATCCGGTCCACAGCCGGCGTCAGCGCGGCACTCATCCTGTCGCAGCCGCTCAAGGCGCACACGGCGACGCCCACTACCACGAACAAACGAAGCATTCTTCTGGTCTCCCTCCCGATCCGAGCCGGGTCTGAGCGCCTTGCCGGCGCATGTCGATGAAGGCTGCTCGGTACGTTGCCTGAACACTCGCCGTCAGCTCAAGACACGCATCGTAACAATTCGGCTCAGCATCTTCCGGTGGCTCAGACGACCTGGAACACCGGCTCGCAGCGCACCTCGGTCTTGACCGAATTGGCAATGAAGCATTCGTCGTGCGCGCGGTGGTGCATGTGCGCGACCTGCTCGCGCGTGGGCAGGTGGGCACCCGAGAACGTCACCTGCGGGCGCAGCGTGACCACCGTCATCGCCATCTTTCCTTCGGCGTTCTTTTCCATCACGCCGCTGGCCGCGTCGAAGTAGCGGTCGACCACGAACTTGCGCTTCACCGCCATCGTGAGGAACCACAGCATGTGGCAGTTCGACAGCGAGGCGACGAACATCTCTTCCGGGTCCACAGCCGAGGCATCCGACATCGGCAACGGCACCACGTGCGGCGACGACGAGCCCGGCACCTCCGCCCCGCCGTCGAAGCGCAGCGAGTGCCTGCGGCTGTAGGTGTTGGCCAGGAAGTCCTGCTCGCCCCGCTCCCAGAGGATTTCCGCGGTGTAGTGGGCCAGGGTCTTGCTCCTTGCTCAGGATTCAGAGGTAGATGAAGTAGCGGTACTTGGTCAGGCTGCCCTGGCTGGGCAGCGTGATGAAGGTCTCGGCCAGCACGCCGCCGTTGGCCTCGATCACCTTCTGCGACGCCAGGTTGCCCGGGCTGGTGGTGATCTCGACGCGGCTCAGCCCTTCGCCGGCCGCCAGCATCAGCATCGCGCCGAGCGCGCGCGTCGCATAGCCCTTGCGCTGCTTCCAGGGCACGACGTTGTAGCCGATGTGGCCCAGGCAGTAGGCCGGCAAGGCGATGGTGCCGGGCTGCCAGCGCAGGTCGATGCTGCCGCAGAACTCGCCGTCCCACATCCAGCACTTGTAGCCCGGCAGCCGCGGCACCTGCGTGCCGTCGGGCAGGGCAATGGGCGCGCCGCGGGCCTCGCGGTCGACCAGGCTCGCGAGAAACAACGCGGCATCGGCCTCGATGGCGGCGCGCTCTTCGGGGCCCGATTCGGGACGCGACTCGTCGCGCGCCCAGCCCCGGTTCAAGGCCGACACATAGCCGCCCAGGTAGGGCCTGGCGGGCCAGACGAGCTCCATCGGGCGCGGATCGGTGAGGGGACGGGACCGGTACAGCGACACGCGTTCGTTCCCTTTCAGGCTCCCATCAGCTTCACGACCAGCGGCACCAGCAGCGCGGTGGCGATGCCGTTCAGCCCCATGGCCAGCGCGGAGAACGCGCCCGCCGTCTCGTTCACCTGGATGGCGCGCGCCGTGCCGATACCGTGCGCCGCCATGCCGACCGCGAAGCCGCGCACGGCGGGCTCCCTGATGCGCAGCAGGTTCAGCAGCCCGGTGGCCATGATCGCGCCCGAGATGCCGGCCACCGCCGCGGCCACGGCCGCCAGCGAGGGCAGCCCGCCGATCTTCTCGGCCACGCCCATGGCGATGGGCATGGTGGCCGACTTGGGCGCGAGCGACATCATCAGCTCGTGCGAGCCGCCCAGCACCCATGCAATGCCGATGGCCGACACGATGGCCGCGACCGAGCCCACCAGCAGCGCCACGCCGATGGGCAGCCACAGCCGCCGCAGCCGCCCGACCTGGCCGTACAGCGGCACGGCCAGCGCCACGGTGGCCGGACCGATGAGGAAGTGCACGAACTTCGCGCCTTCGAAGTAGGTGTCGTAGGGCGTGCGCGTGAGCAGCAGCACGCCGACGATGACCACCACCGAGATCAGCACCGGGTTGACCACCGGATTGCGCCCGCTGCGCGTGTGCAGCCACAGCGCGCCCAGGTAGGCCAGCAGCGTGAGCGACAGCCACAGCAGCGGCGACTGGGCCAGGAAGACCCAGATGTCGGAGAGCCTGGCGGGCGCGGTCATTCGGCGTCCTTGCCGGTGAGGCGGATCATCCAGCGGAACGTGAGCGCGGTCACGGTCATGGTGAACGCCGCGCCGACAATGCCCGCGGCCAGGAAAGGCAGCCATTCGCGCCCTACCCGCTCGAAATGCAGCATCACGCCGGCCACGGCCGGAATGAACAGCAGCATCAGGTTGCGCAGCAGATGGCCCGAGGTGTCGGTCAGCGCCTGCGGCACGCCACGGCGCACCAGCAGGCCGATGAACAGCAGCACCATGCCGATCAGCGGACCGGGAATGGGCAGGCCGAGCCACTGCACGAGCAGTTCGCCGGCGAGTTGGCAGAGAAAGAGCGTGGTGATGGCGTAGAGCATGGTCCGTGCAGTTCCGCGTTCAATGGTCGGCGCAAGAGGCCGCGCGTGTCCATCCCTCTTTCAGGGCGTTCTGGCTCGCGGGCGGCAGCACGCCCAGGCGCACATGGCCCGGCAGGCCGAAAGATGCGCAGTCGCGCAGCTTGATGCCTTGCGTGCGCAGGGCGTCGGCCAGCGCGGCGTACGGGCGGTCGGTGCGCGCGCAGAAAAAGTTCGCGTCACTGGGCAGGCAAACCCAGCCCAGCGATTCGCAGAGCGCGCGTTGCTGCGCTTTCCATTCGCGCAAGGCATGCAGGCTTTGCGCGAGCCAGCGCTGGGCCTCGTCACCGACCCAGGCGTCGAGCAATGCGACGCCGTGCGTGCCCAGCGGCCACGAGGGCGCCAGTGATTCGATGCGCTGCAGCAGACCTGCATCCGCATCGTCGGGCGCGACGGCATAGGCCGCGCGAACGCCGGTCAGGCCCATGGCCTTGTTGGGCGTCCACATCTGCCAGACGCGGTTGCGCTGCGTGTCGTCGAGCGACGGCATTCCTTGCAGGCGCAGCGGTTCATAAGCCAGGTCGAGCACGCAGACACCCTGGCCGCTGGCGGCATGCTGCGGCAGATCGGCCTGCGGCTGGCCCATCGGGCTCGACGGCTCGCAGCACCAGCGCAGCGCGGCGTCGGCAGCCGCCTGCGGTGCGCGCAGCACCCGCAGGCCCCAGGCCTGCGCCGCGCGCTCGTAGTCGCCATAGCTGTGCGCCGGCAGCCACACCGTGCGGCCGCCCTGCTGCATCACGGCGGCGCTGATGCGGTGGATGAATTCGCTCGCGCTCGCCGCGATGACGACACGCCGCGCCGACACGCCATGAAAGGCCGCGAGCTTGCCGCGCAAGGCCGTGTAGTGCGGGTCCGGGTAATGCGCGGCATCGGCGGTGCGCAGCGCTTGCAGCGCGGCCGGGCACGGCCCCACCGCATTGCCGTTGGTCGAAAAGTCGTGCGGTGCGGCGCCCGAGGCGTCGGGGCCGCCATGCAGCGCGGCGTTCATGCCCAACTCCACCCCGTGGTCGCCACGATGGCCAGCGACGCGACCACGCCCAGCGCCAGGGCTGCCCGCTCGCCCAGCCGCGCGGTGCGCTGCAGGTCGGCCGCGCAAGGCGCGCGCCCCTCGGCATTCAGCGCATACACGCCCGGCTTGGCCAGCCGCACGCCGAGCAGCAGCGCCATCGCCGCCATCGGCCAGCCGCTGTTGGGCGACGGCGTGCGGCGCGCCTCTTCAGCAAGCCCTGCGGGCCAGCGCCACGCAGCGAGCGCCAGCAGCAGCACCGTGATGCGCGCCGGCACCCACGACAGCACGTCGTCCGCGCGCGCGGCCCATTTGCCGAGCCAGGTCCAGTCGCGGCCGTTGCGCTCGCCGCGGTAGCCCCACATGGCGTCGGCCGTGTTGGCGAAGCGGTAGAGCACCGCGCCAGGCAGGCCGAGCAGCACGAACCAGAACACCGGCGCCACCAGCGAATCGTTGAGGTTCTCCGCGAGCGACTCGATGGCGCTTTCGCGCACCTCGCGCTCGCTGAGCAGCGACACGTCGCGGCTCACCAGCCGCGCCAGCTGCCGGCGCCCGGCATCGAGCGACACGGCCAACGCGGCCTCGACCGCCAGCACTTCGTCGCGCAGCATGCGCCAGGCGAAGAGCGGCTTGAGCAGCAGGCCGAGCAGAAGCGCCACGGCCCACAGGGGAAGCCACTGCGTGACGAGCGTCTGCAAGGCCATGGCGACGCCCCAGACGCACGCCGCGCCGACGCACCACGTCAAGGCGCCGATGAAGAACATAGGCAGGTCGGTCGGCTTCGACAGGTGCATGCGCGGCGCGGCGCGCGAGCCGATCCAACCCAGGTAGTTGCCCATCCACACGACCGGGTGCAGCGCCGCGGGCGGCTCGCCCAGCCAGCGGTCGACAACCAGCGCGACCCACAGCGCGGCGGCCACGGCAAGGGCGTATTCAGGATTCGGGTGGAGCATGAGACCCGCCATTCTCGCGAATCAGGCCCGCGCCCTGCCCCGGCGCCACTGCACCAGCGCGCCGACTGCGACAAGCAACGCGGCACCGAATGCAACCCAGAGCCGAAGAACGACGGTCTCTGCTTGCGGCGCTGGCATCTGGGCTGGCGTGGGTTCGAGCTTGAGCCCACTGACCGGCTGGGTGCTTGCCGCAGCGGGTGCAGGCGCGGGCTCAGGAGGAGCAGGCGCCTCGCCCGCTGCGGCCGCGACAGCGGGCGCTGCCGCCACCGCAGGCGTAACCAGGGGACGCGGCTGAGCAGAAGGCACAGGCGGCGCAAGCTGCGCGCTCGCAAAGCGCTGCACGCCCGCATTGCGCTCGCGCAACCCGGTCGCGCGCACCGCGTCCGCGTAAGCCTGCGCCAGCTCGCGCCGCGTGGCCGCATCGGGCTTCCAGTAGTTCAGCCGCACCGCGTCGAGCATGCGCTCCAGCGTCTGCGCGAAGGCGGCGCGGTTGTCGCCTTCCAGCCATTCGCGCGTGCCCAGCTGGTACCTGTCGCGCACATACACGTCGTGCAGCGACTGCCACTGGTCCTGCCGCACGGCGGCCGGCGCGGTGACCTGCCAGCCCCAGAGGAACTGCACGGTCTTCAGCACCTGCAGCGTGCCGCTGTAGCCCTCGGCCTTCTGCGCCGCGATCCACTGCGGATGCAGGTAGCGGGTCTGCATCTCGCGCGCGATGGCGCCCGCGGCCGTGTCGGTGCGCACCGCCGCGCCGTCGCGCAGGTTCTGCACGTACAGCGCCGGCTCCTTGCCAGTGAGCTGCCGCACCGCCTGCGCGATGCCGCCGAGGTACTGGAACGGATCGTCGCTGGTCAGCACGCCGTACAGGTTGGAGCTGCGCGCCATCAGCGCCGCATCGACCTGCACCAGGTTGCCCGCATAGGCACCGGGCCGGGCCGCGCCGTCCAGGCCCTGGCCGTAGGCGTGGCCCATGCGGTCCATGTAGAGCTCCGCCATCTGCGCATCGCCACCGCCGCGTTGCTGGCGCTTCCACACGTCGCTGGCCAGCGCGGCTTCTTCGAGCCCCGCGCCGTAGCTGCCCTGCTCGTTGGAGAACACGCGCGCCGTCGACCAGCGCTGCGTCTCCTGTGCCGACGCGCCTTCCGCGCGCAGCCTGCGCGCCAGCGCCTCGCTGTGCAGCGCCACGGCATTGCCGGGTTCGCGCAGGGCCGCCACCTGCTGCACGGCTTCGTCGAGCCAGCGCATCACGTTGGGGAACTGGTCGCGGTAGGAGCCGGTAACGCTCAGCAGCACGTCGATGCGCGGCCGCTTCAATGCCGACGCGGGCATGACCTCGATGCCCGTCATGCGCCCGCCCTCGTCCCAGCGCGGTTTCACGCCCATCGCATAGAAGGCCTGGCTTTCCAGCACGCCCTGATGGCGCGAGGCCTCGCCGGCCCACAGCGTGAAGGCGATCTTCCCGGGCGCCTTGCCGGCATGGGTCTTCGCATGCGCGGCGATCCAGGTGTCCATCGCGGCCACGCCCGTGTCCCAGGCCGCACGCGTCGGCACGCGGCTCGGGTCGAAGCCGTAGAGGTTGCGCCCGGTCGGCAGGCTGTCGGGGTTGCGCACCGGGTCGCCGCCGTAGCTCGACTTCAGGTAACGCCCGTCGAGCGCGGTCAGCAGGCCTTCGATTTCTTCGTTGTGCGCGAACACGTCGTCGAGCCGGCGCGCACGCGCCGCCAATGCCTGAAGACGCTTCTTGTCGGCGGGGGTGCTGCCCATGTCGCTGGCCGCCTGTGCGTCGGTGAGCGCCAGAGCCACCCAGCGCGCGGGCTTCGAGCCCGCGACGCTCTTCGCGTCGATCAGGAAGGCCTCGTCGATGTCCTCGCCCAGCGCCTCGACCAGCGGCTTGCCGAGGATCTGCAGGACCGTCATGCGGCGGCGTTCGGCGCTCGGTGCCTCCCCGAAGGTGGCAAGGCCCAGCGGCTGCGCGGTCTGCGCGAGCTCGTCGAGGTACGGGTGCAGCACGGCGATGAAACCCGCGAAGTCCGCGCGAATCTGCGCGGGCGTCCATGTCAGGTCGCGGTCGTGGTGCTGTTCGACGAACTCTGCCGTGAGTTGCCTTTCCATCGCGGTCTTCACAGGCCCGGGCGACAGCGTCTCCCAGTCGTGCATGCGCTCGTGCATTTCCTGCACCCCGGGTCGAAAGCCCGCGGGCGCGAACATCGGCGTCGAATGGCTCACCATGGTCGCGCGGCCGCGCCGCTTGGCGGTGGTGGCCTCGCCGAGGTTGTCCATGATGTACGGGTACACGTTGGGCAGGTCGCCCAGCGCGAGCAAGGGGTCGTCCTGCACCGACAGCCCGCGCTCCTTGCCCGCCGACCATTCGAGCGTGCCGTGCGTGCCCACATGCACCACCGCGCTGGCGCCGAACTGCGTGCGCAGCCAGAGGTAGGTGGCCAGGTAGCTGTGGCTCAGCGGCACGGCGGAGCGGTGATACACCTGCTGCGCCTTGTCCGCCACCTGCGTGCCGGGCTCGAAGCGCGGCGGCTGGCGCAGCACCACCACGTTGCCGAACTGCACGCGCGGAATCACGAAGGCCGGCTCGCCCGATACGGCACGCAGCATCGTCGACTTCTCCGGCGGGCCCCAGTAGCCTTCGATGCGCCGCTGCGTGTCGGCGGGCAGCGCGCGAAACCACGCGAGGTAGCGCGACAGCGGCAGCGCATCGGCCAGGTCGCCGTCCAGCAGCGGCTGCAAGGCATCGCCCTGCCCCGTGGGGTAGTAAGCCTTCATCGTCGCCTGCACCTGCGCAATGAGCGCGTCGGTGCCCGGCAGTTCGGTGCGGTAGCCGGCCGACTGCATCGCGGCGAGCATGTCGTTCACGCTGCGCGGCACGTTGAGGAACGACGCCCCGAAGTTCGCCTCGCCCGGCGGGTAGTTGTAGACCAGCATCGCCACGCGGCGCTCCGCGGCCGGCGTGCGCTGCAGGCGCAGCAAGGCGGCGGCCTTGCCGGCCACGGCCTCGATCTGCGCGGGCAGCGGCTGCAGGTTGCCGGCCGCGGCATCGCGTGCGGTCACCAGCATCGGGTCGGTCATGCCGGCCAGTTCGCTCGGGCTGTAGTACGCGGCGATGTCGGTCTGCGAAAGGCCGTCCTTGCTCCGAGCCCATTGCGCGGCGTCCATGGCCAGCGAGGGCAGCGTCTGCAGCACCGGCACGCCGATGCGCTCCAGCTCGGCCTTGCGCTCGTTCGGGCTGAACACCAGCGCGGCGTTGACGATGGCGTCGGCCACGCGCCGCTCGCCCGCGTGCGTCATGCGAAAGAACATGTCCTTCTGCTGGCGCGGGCCGTAGAAGGCGTAGGCGCGCAGGCCGCGCTGTTCGAGCGCTGCGATCAGCGTGTCCACCCAGCCGGTGTCGTCGCCGGTGACGGTGGCACTGTTGATTGCGATGGCGACCGTGCCGGTTCCGGCAAGCGCGTCGATCGCGGCGATGTCGGTCTCGATGCGCGGCCAGCCCGGGTGGTACAGGCCGGCCAATGGCAGCTGCACCGGGTCAGGCAAACCTTCGAGGTGGCCGGGCTGCGTGAGGGCCTTCATGGCCGCGCCCAGATTGGCCGCGCCGGAAAAGCGCCAGTACGCGCGCAGCCTTTGCGCCCACGCGGCATCCACACCGCGCTCGGCCGCCAGCGGTGCGGCAACGGAGGTCTGCCCCTTCGCCACGAGCGCGAACTCGCCGATCAACACGTAAGGCGTGGCGCTGCGCGAGACCGTGTCGCCGAAGCGCGCCGCGGCGGCCTGCGCCACGCTGAGGTGCGGCGCGTCGATCACCAGCAGCCGCGCGCCGTCGAGCGCGGCAGCCAGCACCTCGGGCGAATCCGTGGCGGCCGATATCACCTGCAGCGGCACACCTGCCTCGCGCGCCGCAGCCTGCAGCCGCACCACGCGCGCCGGCGATACCAACGAGGTGCTCAGCACGACGACATGCGACGAAGCCTGCTGTGCCTGGGCTGGCACCAGAAATCCCAGTCCCGCCAAGAGCAACCCGAAGAAGAACCGCGTCACTTCCCGCCCTGCGAGGGCACTGCACCCGAAGGCACGGCATCCGAAGGCACATAGACCATCGTGCCGTCCTTCAGCCGCCAGGCGGTGCCGGCCTTCTCGCCGTCGCCCTGCCCCGTCGCGCCGCTGGCCTTGAAGCGCGTGATCTTCTTGCCCTCGCGCGTGATGATCTCCATGTTCGGCTGGCCTTCGTTGCGGATGACCGTGACCTTGTCCTGCGCGAACGGGTTCATCGGGTTGTTGATGACCGCGATCATCAGCATGCCGATGACCACCATGAACACGTCGATCAGGTTGATGGTCGAGAGCACCGGGTCGTCGTCGTCCGCGTCCAGGCTGCTCAAGATCGAGAACTGCCGGCGGGTCATCGGAGGCGATCCCGCGCGTCCAGCACGCTCACCAGTTCACGCATGAGCCAGCGGCGGCGCACGGTGTACACCACGAAGGTGATCGAGGCCGACGCCAGCGCCACGATCACGGCGGCGAACGCGGGGGCGAGGCTCTGCGCCACGCCCTGCGATTCGCCCGAGGCAACAGCCACCAGCGCCGGGCCCATCGGGATCATGGTGGCGATCAGCCCGAGCATCGGCGCCACGCGGCTGCACAGGCGCACGCCTTCGAGCTGCTTGAGCACCACCAGCTCCATCTGCTCCTGGCTGGCATCGGCGTGGTGCCGCAGCGCCAGCACGCGCGACGGGTCGCGGCGGCGCTGCAGGTACTCGATGCCGAAGGCGCCCAGGCAGTACACGGCGTACACGAAGGACAGCAGCACGCCCAGCGTCACGGGCCAGAGGAACAGGCGCGCGAGTTCGAAGAGAACGGTGTCGAAGGCAAGCATCAGGCGGGTTCCCCTGGAGAACGATCGAACAGGTCCGAAGGCCGGCCCCAGCCTTCGTCGAACACCAGCGACGCGAGCGGCGCGCGCCGGGCCCAGCGCTCGCGTTGCAGCATGGGTTCGTCGTAGAAACCGTGCACCGGCCCCAGGCACAGCAAGGCGATGGGCTCGGCGCCGTCGGGCAGGCCGAGCAGCACCGACACCTGCGCCGGGTCGAACAGCGACACCCAGCCCATGCCCAGCCCTTCGGCACGCGCCGCGAGCCACAGGTTCTGGATGGCGCACGAGGCGGAGGCCAGGTCCATCTGCGGCAGCGTGCGGCGGCCGAACACATGCTTCTCGCGCCCGTCGGCCAGCGTCACCGCCAGCAGCTCGGCCGCGTCGAGCAGGCCCTGTACCTTGAGGCACATGAATTCGTCTTCGCGCTCGCCCAGCGCCCGGGCCGTGCGCACACGTTCTTGCTCGACGACACGGTGCAGTTGCTGGCGCAGCACCTGCCCGCGAATGCGAATGAAGCGCCACGGCTGCATGAAGCCGACGCTGGGCGCGTGGTGCGCCGCGTCGAGCAGCCGGCGCAGCACCTCGGGCGCGACCTGGCCGCCCGCGAAGTGGCGCATGTCGCGCCGCTCGTGGATGGCGCGGTAGACGGCCGCAGCCTCGTCGGCCTCGAACGCGTGCGCCATGCCGTTCAGTCTTCGATGCCGCGTTGCGCGGGAATGCCGGCCTTGAAGGCATGCTTGACCAAGGTCATCTCGGTGACGGTGTCGGCCAGCTCGATGAGTTCGGGCGGGCAGCGGCGGCCGGTGAGCACCACGTGCACATGCTTGGGCCGTGCGCGCAATGTTTCGAGCACGCCTTCGAGCGGCAGCCACCCGTAGATCAGCGGGTAGCTGATTTCGTCGAGCACCACCAGGAAGAACTCGCCCGACAGAATCGCCGCCTTGGCCTTTTCCCAGCCGTCGCGCGCCAGTTGCCCGGAGCGTTCGAGGTCCTGGCTCTTCCAGCTGAAGCCGTCGCCGAGTCCTTCGATGGGAATGCCGATCTGCTCGAACATGCGGTGTTCGCCGAAACGCGCCGATGGCACTTTCATGAACTGATAGATCTTCACGGGCTTGCCACGGCCGTGGGCGCGCAATGCGAGGCCGAAGGCTGCTGTGCTTTTGCCCTTGCCGTCGCCGGTGTTGACGATGACGATGCCCCGGCGTTCGCCTTCCGGCTTCTCGTACGGCTTTTCGCTGGGAGGGGTTTCTATTTGCATGGGGTGTCCGGTATTGGGGGGAGATGTTCGGGGCGTGTGCGCTGCCGGTGATCGGCGATCAACGACGGCTCTGAGAACGCTCACCCCGTCGGCGTGAGCGCGCCCTGAACAGCGAACGTCAAACACAACGACCGTCATCGCGGCAACGCAATCCACTGCTCAGCCACACGATGCACCCGGATGCGGTGATCGAACACCTGCTCCAGCGCGGTGTGCGTGGCGGCGTCGCTGCAGCCACCGTGGTGCACCACGCGGCCGTGGTTCATCACGACCAGTTCGTCGGCGGCCAATGCCATCGGCAGTTCGTGCAGCACGCTCACCACCGTCTTGCCTTGGGACACCAATGCGCGGGCGGTCTGCATCCAGTCGGCCTGGTGCGGCGGGTCGAGGTTGGCGAGCGGCTCGTCCATCAACAACAGATCGGCCTCGACCGCGAGCGCGCGCGCGAGCAGCACGCGCTGGCGCTCGCCGCCCGACAACTGGCCCAGCGGCCGGTCGCGCCACTCCCAGGCCTGCGTGCTGCGCAACGCGCGCTCCACGGCCTCGCGGTCCGCCGTACTGGGCGCGGCCAGCCAGCGCTGGTGCGGCAGGCGGCCAAGCATGGCGATGTCGTAGACCATCAGGTCGTCGGCGCTGCCCTCGCCCGTGCCGCTCTGGCCCAGCCAGGACAGGCGCTGGGCACGGGTGCGCGCTGGCACTTTGCTTTGCACTTCGCCGAAGAGCCGCACCTCGCCACGGTGCGCCAACAAGCCAGCCATCGCCTTGAGCAGCGTCGACTTGCCCGCGCCGTTAGGCCCGACGATGCTGGTCCAGCGGGCGGCGGACAGGCGCAGGTCGATGTCGTGCAGCACCTCGGTCGCGCCGAGCGTGGCGCTCAAGCGGCGCGCTTCGAGGGCGGGTGTCTTGGGGCCGCTCATGCCACGCCGCTCCGCGCGCTGCGCCGGTGCATCAGCCACAGCAGGTAGCTGCCGCCCAGCACGGCCGTGAGCACGCCCACCGGCAGTTCCTGCGGCGCAACCAGCCAGCGCGCCAGCAGGTCGGCCGCCATCAGCAGCAGCCCGCCCATCAGCGCCGCCAGCACGATCAGCCGCGCATGCGTGGTCTTGACGACCGAGCGAACCAGGTGCGGCGCGGCCAGGCCGACGAAGGCGATCAGGCCGGTCTGCGCGACGGCCGCGCCGGTGGCCAGTGCCAGCACCACGACCAGCGCCGCGCGCATGGCGCCCAGCGGCAGGCCCAGGCTGCGCGCGGTGGCCTCGCCCAGCGCCAGCCCGTCGAGCACCGGCGCCAGCGCCCAGGCCAGCAGCAGGCACACCGCGCCGACCATGGCCATCACCGCGCAGGCGCTCCAGCCGACCAGGCCGGTGCTGCCGAGCACGAAGCCCTGGAGGGCCTGCAGGATGTCGGCCGAGGCGATGGTGATCAGGTCTTTCGCGGCGCCCAGCACCACGCCGACGATCACGCCGGCCAGCAGCAGGCGCAGCGTCTGCTGCACGCCGCTGGCCAGCATCAGCGTGAGCATCACCGCCAGCACCGCGCCGACGAAGGCCGCGCCGGTGAGGCCCAGCCGCATCACCCACTGCGCGCTGGCGGCCGAGCCGCCGAACATCAGCAGCGCCACCGCCACGCCGAGCGAGGCCCCCGAAGCGCTGCCCAGCAAATACGGGTCGGCCAGCGGGTTGCGGAACAGCCCCTGCGCCACCGCGCCCGCCAGGCCCAGCAGCGCGCCGGCCAGCCACGCACCAAGGGTGCGCGGCAGCCGGATGTCCCACACGATCTGCAGCGCCACCGGGTCGTGCCGCGCCGACAGCAGGCTTTCGAAGCCGGTGCTGCCGATGCCCAGGCCCAGCAGCATCAGCGCCGCGCCCAGCGCCAGCAGGCCCACGCCGAGCAGCACGACCCGGCGCAGGTGGGCCGTGTGCCTGAGTGCGGCGTTCACCGCTTTCCCCTGTCGTTCTGCGTGGAGATGCACTGCGCCATCAGGCGCGCGGCCTCGTCCATGCGCGGGCCGGGGCGCACCAGCACGTCGGACTGCTCGGCGCTGAAGCGGCAGATGCGGCCTTCGCGCACCGCGCGGATGCCGGCCCAGCCGGGGCGCTGCTCCAGCCCCTGCGCGCTGCGCACGCTGACCATGATGAGATCGGGGTCGGCACGCACCACGTACTCGGGGTTGAGCTTGGGAAACGGGCCGAGCGACGCCGGCACGATGTTCTTCACGCCCAGCCGCGCGAGCGTCTCGCCGATGAACGAAGACTCGCCCGCCGCATACGGCGCGCTGTTCACCTCGAAGTACACGCGCAGCCCCTTCGCGCTCGCCGGCAGCGACTGCGCGGCGGCCGACACGCTGGCGTCGATCACGCGCCAGACCTTCGGCGCGTCGTGCGTGCCGAGCACCTGGTCGAGCTTGTCGAGCACGCGCCGCACGTCGGCATGGTTCTTGGGTTCGAGCACCAGCACCTTCACGCCCAGCGCTTCGAGCCGCTGCGTGACGCGCGACGACTTGGCCAGCAGCACCGCGTCGGGCTTGAGCGCGACGATGGCCTCCACATTGGGGTCGATCCCGCCGCCGACCTGCGGCAGCGCCTTCACCTGCTCGGGCGAATTGGAGTAACGGTCGACACCCACCAGCCGGTGGCAGGCGCCCAGGGCACAAACAGATTCGGTGAGCGAGGGCAGCAACGTGACGATGCGTTGCGGCGGCTGCGGCAGGCTGACGGTGACGCCGCGCTCGTCGACCACGTCGACGGCGTGCGCCGTCCATGCGAACAGCATCAGGCCGAGCGCGGCCAATGACATGCGCAAGGTCTTCATGCGGCAGGCGCCTTCAGCGTCAACGGCAGGCCGGCGGCCATCAGGGTCACGCGGTCGCAGGCGGCGGCCACGTCCTGGTTCAGTCGGCCAAGGGCGTCGACGAACGCGCGCGTCTCGCGGCCCAGCGGAATCACGCCCAGGCCGATTTCGTTGCCGACCAGCACCACAGGGCCGCCCGCCTCGCGCAGCGCCACCAGCAGCATGGCGATGTGCGTGGCCGGCGTGCGCGTGGCGGGGCGCGCGTCTTCGCAGGGCATGGGCATCGTCAGGTTGGTGAGCCACAGCGTGAGGCAGTCGACGACCACCAGCGTCTCGGGCGTGCTCTGCGTGACCACGGCGCGCGCAAGCTCTATGGGCTCTTCGATGGTGCGCATGCCGGGCACGCGCTCGGCGCGGTCGGCCTGGTGGCGCACGATGCGCTCGAGCATCTCGTCGTCGTAGGGCTGGGCGGTGGCGATCATCACGGCGCGGTGGCGTGGGCCAGCGGCCAGCCAGTCGATGGCGCGCTGCTCGCCGCGGCGCGACTTGCCGCTCTTCTGGCCGCCGAGGATGAATTCGTGCACGGCGGTCTTCGGCTTAGGCGACAGGGGCATGGCTCTCCAACTCGATGGGCATGGCGCCGAACAGGCGCGCGGTGGCTTGCGGGCTGGAGGCGAACCATGCATGGAAGTAGCTCGCGCGCACCAGGCCGTGCACGTACAGCGCCTCGCCGCCGCGCGCGCCCACGGGCTGGGTCACGGTGGGTCGGGCGGTATGGGCGACGGGCGCCAGCGGCGTGTCGCACAGCGAATAGTGAAAAGTGTGGCCGCGCAGGGTGCGCTCGCCGAGCACCAGCTGCTGCGGGCCCAGGCCGGCCAGGCGCTTCTGCATCGCGACCTTGCCGGGCAGCAGGCCCCACATGCGGTGCACTTGCACGCCCTGTGCGGCGTCGTCTTGCGTGGCGAGCTCGTCGAACAGCACCATCATGCCGCCGCACTCGGCCCACACCGGCTTGCCGGCCGCGGCATGGGCGGCGAGCGACTCGCGCGCCGCCGTGCAGCCAGAGAGCGCCTCGGCATGCAGCTCCGGGTAGCCGCCGGGCAGCCACACGGCATCGCATGCGGGCACCGCATCGCCCGCCAGCGGCGAGAAAAAGGACAGCTGCGCGCCCAGCGCCTTGAGCACGTCGAGGTTCGCGGGGTAGATGAACGAGAAGGCCGCATCGCGCGCGATGGCGACGGTGCGACCGGCCAGCAGGGGCTGCACAGGCTGCTCGGGTGCAGGGGCATCGAAGTTCACCTGTGGCAGCTGCGAAGGCTGCATCTGCCCCAACGGCGTGGTGGCCAGCACATCGGCGACCGCATCGAGCCGCGCCATCGCATCGCCCAGCTCGCTGGCCAGCACCAGCCCGAGGTGACGTTCAGGCAGCGTGAAGCCCGCATCGCGCGGCAAGGCGCCCATCCACTGCGAGGGTTCGCGCAGCGCGTCTTTCAGCATGCCCGCATGCCGCTCGCTGGCCACACGGTTGGCCAGCACGCCGGCCCACGGCAGGCCGGGGCGAAAGTTCTGCAGACCGTAGGCCAGCGCCCCGAAGGTGCCGGCCATGGCATGCGCGTCGATCACCGCCAGCACCGGCAGGCCGAAGCGCTCGGCCAGGTCGGCGGCGCTGGGCGTGCCGTCGAACAGGCCCATCACGCCTTCGACGATCACCAGGTCGCATTCGGCCGCCGCGGCACGCAGGCGCGCGCGGCAGTCGGCCTCGCCGGTCATCCACAGGTCGAGCGAATGCACCGGCGCGCCGGTGGCCAGCGCCAGCCACAGCGGGTCCAGGAAGTCGGGCCCGCACTTGAAGGCGCGCACGCGCTGTCCCTGGCGCGTGTGCAGCCGCGCGAGCGCGGCGGCGACGGTGGTCTTGCCTTGGCCGGAGGCAGGCGCGGCGACCAGCACCGCGGCGCAGGTGGCGCGCGAGGCCGCCGCGGCACCTGGGCTGCCGGTGGGCAGGGGTGAGGGGTTTACTGAGGCGTCCACTTGAGGCCGACGTACGCGGTGCGGCCTGCATTGGCATACAGCCGCGCGAACTGGTAGTCCTTGTTGCCCACATTGTCGACGCGCGCCACCAGGTTCAGGTCGCGCGTGATTTGGGTGCTGGCCGACAGGTTCAGCACGGTGTAGCCGCCGAGCCTGACGGTGTTGGCCGCGTCGTCGTAGCGCTTGCTCGAGGTCTGCACCTCGGCGCCCAGTGTCCAGCCGGCCACGCGCCAGTCGGCGCCCAGCACGGCGTGGCGCTGCGCACGGCGAGCCAGCAGGTGGTCGGTGGCCAGGTCGCGCGGGTCCTGGTAGTCGAGCGAGGCGCGCAGGGTCACGTCGCCCAAACGCTGGCTGCCCGACAGCGTCACGCCCTGGTAGCGCGCGCGCGCGGTGCTGGAGTAGCAACCGAACGACGAGGCGCAGCCCTTGGCGGTGCCGTCGAACACGATCAGGTTCTGCACCCGGTTGTTGTAGACCACGATGCCCGCCTGGGTGCCGCCTTCGGTGTACTGCAGGCCCAGCTCGACGTTGCGGCTCGACTCGGGCTTGAGCGTGGCCAGGCCGTACTCGCTGAAGCGCTGGTAGAGCGTGGGCACGCGGAACGCAGTGCCGGCCGAGGCGGTGAAACGCAGCGCCGGGGTGATGGCGTAGCCGTAGGCCGCGCTGCCGGTGGTCTTGCCGCCGAACTCGCTGTCCCTGTCGTGGCGCACGTGCAGCTGCAGCGAATGCGGGCCTTGCACGAAGCCGTAGCCCAGCGAAACGGCGTCCTGCGCACGGTCGCGCGACAGCAGCTTCGACGAGGTGGTGGGCGCGTTTTCGAGCGCGTCTTCGCGGCGCTCGAAGGTGGCGCTCAGCAGGTGCGGGCCGAAGCGGAACTCGTTCTGGAACAGGTAGCCGCGCAGCTTGGTTTCGGTGCGGTAGAACGACGGCTGCGTCTTGTAGACGGTTTGCGAGTCGGTCACCTGCACGCGGGTGCTGTAGATGTCGTTCCACTTGGCCGACCAGGTCAGCCCGGCGGTGCGCAGCGTGTTGTTCGCCTGGTCGTTGGCGAAGGTGATGGGCAGGCGGCTGCGGTACGACACGGTGGCGTCGTAGCCGGCCGTGATGTCGCTGGTGAGCAGCGTGGCGTCCAGGCGCTGGTCGGGCGTGATCTGCAAACCCAGCTTCACGTTGCCCGAGGTGCTGCGGTAGCCGTCGCGGTCGGGGCTGGTGAAGCCGTCCTTGCTGGGCGTGCGCTTGTCGACGGGCTGCACGTTGAAGCCCTTGCTTTCTTCATGCGCCACGCCGAACGCGTAGTCGAGCAGCCCCGACTTGCCGCTCACGCCGCCTTCTATCTTGCGCAGCCCGTTGCTGCCGAAGCCGATGCCCGCGTAGGGCCGCACGCCCTCTTCGCCGCGCCGCGTGAACAGCTGGATCACGCCGCCCACGGCGTCCGAGCCGTAGACGGCTGCGGCCGGGCCGCGCAGCACTTCGATGCGGTCGATCTGCGACAGCGGAATGCCTTCCCAGCCGGCGCCGCCGGTGGACTGCGAGTCGATGCGCACGCCGTCCAGGTACACGGCCGTGAAGCGCGTTTCCGCGCCGCGGATGAACAGGCTGGTGGTGTTGCCCACGCCGCCGTTGCGCGAGATCTCGATGCCCGGCAGGCGCGCCAGCACGTCGGCCACGCCGGTCGCGCCGCTGCGCTCGATGGCCTGGCGGTCGACGATGGACACATCGCCCACCAGATCAGACAGCGCCTGCGGCGTGCGGTTGGCCGTGACCACCGTTTCGGCCAGGGCCGGGGCTTCCTGGGCATGGGCGAGGCCACCGAAGGCGGAAGCCAGCGCCATGCCCAGAGGCAGTTGCAGGCAGGCGAAACGCAGGCGGCGCACAGGCGCGCGGCCGCTGGAAAAGCAAACGTGGGAAATCATTGAATGGACCGAACGAAACGTCTATACCCCTTGCCGGCCTCCCCGCCGGCGCCATGGGCGCCATGGCTGCCCATGCGTGGATGTTCATGCATGCGGCAGCCGCCTCGTTGGCCGGTATCCGGGCTGGCAGAACGACCCCTGCCGCCTTCCCAGGCACCTGTTTCAGGGCGCCCAGTGGCTTGAATGGAAAGGGGTTGGCGCCTTGCGGCGCCGTCTGCTTGACCGTTGCGGGGGCAGCGCAGGCGGCTTGGGCCTTGTTCCGACCTGCGTGAGGTCGGTGGGGCTTCCACTCCTGCTTCCCGTTGAACCGCGGCATGTGAACCAGGCCGCAAGCACCAACGGGCCGCATTTTAGGCCCTGACGATTCTTCTCTAAGTCGAAAGTTGCGGGCCGCCGCTAACATCGGTTGCCATATGCGGCCCGCCTCGGTATTCCTGAATCTTCGTTCGGCGCTGCAGCGTCTGTTTGGTGTTTCCGGCTGGCAATCGATGCTGCTGTGGTCGATCGTGGCGGGGCTGCTCGGCACGCTGGCGACCGAACTCTTCCGCGCGGCGCTCTATCACTTCGAACACCTGGTGCTCGGCCCCGGCAACGGGCTGGTGGCCATGGCCAAAGGCCTGCCGTGGTGGGCGCGCATCGCCTGCCCCACGCTCGGCGGGCTGGTGGCGGGGTTGCTGCTCGTCGCGGCAAAACGAATCGCGGCGCAGAGCGCCACGTCCGACTACATGGAAGCCATCGTGCTGGGCGACGGGCGCATTCCGGTGGCGCAGACGCTGGTGCGCAGCGCGTCGTCGCTGGTCAGCATCGGCAGCGGCGGCTCCATCGGGCGCGAAGGCTCGATGGTGCAGCTCGCGGCGCTGGCGGCGTCGCTGCTGGGCCGGGTGTTCCGCTTTCCGGTCGAGCGGCTGCGGCTGCTGGTGGCCTGCGGCGCGGCGGCGGGCCTGACCGCCGCCTACAACGCGCCCATCGCGGGCGCCTTCTTCGTCGCCGAAATCGTGCTGGGCTCCATCGCGATGGAAAGCGTGGGGCCGATCATCATCGCCTCGGTGGTCGCCAACGTCGCCATGCGCGCGCTGCCCGGCTACCAGCCGCCCTACCGGATGCCGGCGTTCCCGGAGATCCACGGCACCGAGGTCGCGCTGTTCTGCGTGCTCGGCGTGCTGCTGGGCTTTGCGGCGGTCGGCTTCCTGCGCGCGCTGCAGGGCAGCCGGGCGCTGTTCTCTCGGCTGCCGCTGGCGCTGCCGTGGCGGCTGGCGCTGGGCGGCTTGGCGATGGGCGCGATTTCGGTGCCCGTGCCCGAGGTGTGGGGCAACGGCTACAGCGTGGTCAACGCGGTGCTGCACACGCCGTGGCCGTGGACTTTCATCGCGCTGGTGCTGCTCGCCAAGACAGCCGCGACGCTGGCCACCGCCGGCTCGGGCGCGGTGGGCGGCGTGTTCACGCCGGCGCTGTTCTTCGGCTGCATGGTCGGTGCGCTGTTCGGCCAGGGGGTGCAGGCGCTGTGGCCGGCGGCCACGTCGGCGCCGTTCGCCTACGCCATCGTCGGCATGGGCGCGTTCCTGGCGGGTGCCACGCAGGCGCCGCTGATGGCCATTTTGATGATCTTCGAGATGACGCTGAGCTACCAGGTCATGCTGCCGCTGATGGCGGCCAGCGTCATCGCGTACTTCGTGGCGCGCTCGGCCAATGCCGGCTCGATGTACGAGATCACGCTGCGGCGCAACGAACAGCGCGACACGCAGTTGCGCCTGCGCGGGCTGCACATGCGCGACCTGGTGCAGCCGGCGGAAACGGTGGTCGGCCCGCAGGCCGACCGCGAGGCCATGAGCAAGATCTTCTTGCAGCATCCGGTGAAGTACCTGTACGTCGTCGATGCGGACAACCGCTACCTCGGCGTGGTGCCGTTGTCGGCGCTGGGCACCGCACCCACCGAGACGACCGCGGGTGCGCTGCTGTCGCAAGCCATCCGGCCGATCACCGCCGACACAGGCCTGGGCGAAGCGCTTCAGCGCTTCCTGGACCACCTGGGTGAACGGCTGCCGGTGATCGAGAGCACGGACAACCCCGTGCTGCTCGGCGTGGCCGCCAAGAGCGCACTGCTGGCCACCTATGTGCGCCTGAGCGAGCCGTGAAAGGTTTGATCGGGGGCCTGCGAAGCCGCAGAATCCTGCCCACGCCGGGCACCGCGCCCAGCCTCGGCAGGACCGTTTTCCCGGGAAACTACAATCGCCAACCATGCCCGCTTCCAGCCCCATCGACCAGATCGCCGAGCGCGTCGAACGCCTGCTTGTGCGTCACGAAGAAGTGCAGCGCACCAATGCGCTGCTGCAGGAACAGGTCGATGCGCTCACACGCGAACGCGACGCCCTGAAGTCGCGGCTGGCCGCGGCCCGCACACGACTCGACGCCCTGCTGGAGCGGTTGCCGGCTGAACCACCTTCCCAAGACTCCCCCGCATGAAGCAGATTGAAGTACAGATCATGGGCCAGAGCTATCTGCTCGGCTGTCCCGACGGCGGCGAGGCGCAGTTGCGCGACGCCGTCGAACGCGTGGACGCGGCCATGTGCAAGATCCGCGATGCAGGCAAAGTCAAGGCACGCGACCGCATCGCGGTGCTGGCCTCGCTGAACCTGGCGTTCGACCTGGCCGCGCAACAGCAACCCGCCGCTCCCGCCGCCGCGACGACCGACGACGCAACGGCCACCGGCGAAGCCGGCCCCAAGGCCGCGCAGCTCATTCAAAGACTCGATCAGGCCCTGGCCGGCGATGGACATTTGCTCTGAATGAGCGCGGCGGGCGCAGAGGCGGCGTAAAATCCGCCTTGTCTGCAGACGTGTCGGGCTTAATATTTCCTTGTTCCAATGCTCTCCGGAGCCGGGCTTGGTACATCGCTTGACGGGTGTGATCATCTCGCGTCAGATGAACCCGAAGTCTTGCTGCCCTCGCCCACCTGAACCCTGGTTCAGGATGCGGGTCCGGCACACCATCTGCAGACACCTTTTCCCGCCACGGCCCCCTGCACCAGTTGCACGGGGCCGTTGCTTTTTGCCGCAGTACCTTCCTTCCTGACTTGCCCGTGAACCTCGCCGCACTGCTCGACCCCCTGCTCATCGCCGAACTCGCCGCGCTCGGCCTGGGCACCGGTTTCCTCGCGGGCCTGCTGGGCATCGGCGGCGGCATGCTGATGGTGCCGTTCATCACGATCATCATGGGCCAGCGCAGCGTGCCGGCCGACCTGGCGGTGAAGATGGCCATCGCCACCTCGATGGCCACGATCATCTTCACCTCGGTGTCGAGCGTGCGCGCGCACCACAAGCGCGGCGCGGTGCGCTGGGACATCGTGAAGCGGCTGTCGCCCGGCATCGTCATCGGCAGCCTCGTGGGCAGCCTGGGCGTGTTCGCGCTGCTCAAGGGCACGGCGCTGGCCATCTTCTTCGCTCTGTTCGTGGGCTTCTCGGCCACGCAGATGTTCCTCGACAAGAAGCCCAAGCCGACGCGGCAGATGCCGGGCACGGGCGGCCAGCTCGCGGCCGGCGGCGTCATCGGCTTCATCTCGGGCCTGGTGGGCGCGGGTGGCGGCTTCATCAGCGTGCCGTTCATGGCGTGGCGCAACGTGGCCATTCACAACGCGGTGGCGACCAGCGCGGCGCTGGGCTTTCCGATCGCGGTGGCGAACGTGCTGGGCTACGTCATTGCAGGCCATTCGGTCGCGGGCTTGCCGGCCGGCTCCTTCGGCTACATCTGGCTGCCCGCGCTGGCGGTGATTGCCGCGTGCAGCGTGTTCACCGCACCGCTGGGCGCCAAGGCAGCGCACAGCCTGCCGGTGAAGAAGCTCAAGCGCGTGTTCGCGACCATCCTGTACCTGCTGGCGGCGTACATGCTCTGGAAGGGCCTGCACGGTTGATGCGGGCCTGAACCGGCACGCCCCGCAGCGGCCTCCAAGGCCCTTCGGCAGAAGGTGCGACTCGTTGCGGCCCCACGGGGCGCGCCGTATAACGAACGCATGAAAATCCTCATCGCCGTCGACGGCAGCGCCTTCACGCAGAAGGCCCTGGCCTACCTCTTCACCCACCGCGCCATGTTCGTGGACGGTCACGAACTCGTGGTGGTGCACGTGTGCACCGGCATCTCGGGCAATGTCACGCGACACCTCAGCAAGGACCTGGTCACCAGCTACTACGCCGAGGAAAGCGCCAAGGTGCTCGACCCGGTGAAGGCGCTCCTGGCCGAGAAGGGCGTGGGCAACTACACCGTCGATTCGCGCCACGGCCATGTGGCCGAAGAAATTCTGAAAGCGGCCACCGAGGCGCAGGCTGGCCTGATCGTGCTGGGCACGCACGGCCACGGCCTGCTCGGACGTGCGCTGATGGGCTCGGTGGCGACCAAGGTGATCTCGGAGACGGACAGGACGGTGCTGCTGGTGCAGTAGCAAGCGCAGCCGGCTTGCAGCTGGCGTGCGCCCCGCTACTGCACCCGCTGCTGCCGCCATTCGCGCGGCGAGCAGCCGAAGCGTTCGCGAAACGCGCGGCTGAAATGCGCCGCGTCGTTGAAGCCGCGGCCATAGGCAATTTCGGCCACCGGCCGCCCCGCCAGGCGCGGCTCCAGCAGGTCGCGGCTGCACGCCTCCAGCCTGCGCTCCCAGATGTACTGCGACGGCGTGAGCGGCTCGCTCTTGAACACGCGGTGGATGTGGCTCACCGACACCCCCAGTTCCGCCGCCAGCGTGCCCACCGATAGCATCGGGTCGGCCAGTTGCTCGTCGATGCGCCGCTTCACCCGCGCCAGGTGGTACGCCGTGAGGTTGCTGAGGGCCGGCGCGCGCGCCGCGGGCAGCGTCTGCAGTCCCGCCACCAGGATGTTCTGCACGCCGTTGGCCACCGCCAGCGCCGAGGCGGGCTGCAGCGTGTCGATGTCTTCGCGCAGCGTGCGGATCATGCCCAGCAGCAGGTGCCCCGCCCCTTCGCGGCCCGACACGGTGGTGGCCGTCAGCGCCTCGGTGTCGCGCAGTTCGCTGCGCAGGCGGTCGCCGGGCAGCTTGAGCACGATCTGCTCGAACGCCTCTTCGAACAGCAGCTCGTAGGGCCGCGTGCTGTCGTACAGCGCGAAGTCGCCGGCCGACAGCACCGCGTCGCGCCCGTCCTGGCGCACCACGCCCTGGCCGCGCGCCTGGATGCTCACCAGGAAGTAGTCGTCGCTCGAATGCGCGATGTGCCCCGGCGTGCGCATCACCCGCTGCGGACCCGAGGTGACGACCGACATGTCGAGGCTGGGCAGCGTGTGCTGGCGGATGCTGCCCTCGAAGTTGCCGATGTCGCCGTCTTGCACGGCGTCGCACTCGAGCTGCACGTACACGTTGCAGATCATGTCGGTCCAGTAGGCGAGCCGCTGGTCGCGCGAGACGGCGTCGGTGCTGAGCAGCTGGGTCATCGGAATTCCTCGAAGGGCGGTGAAGGGCCTGCCGGAGGCCAGGAACAGGGCATGCAACGCTGGGACAAGAACGCCGCCAATCCGGGTCAAGGCGTTCCGGCGGCGCGAATCTACGCTTCAAGCAACCCGCATGCCACAGCGCAAACCCGGTGCGCACGGCGGGCGCCTCGTTACGTCCCTTGCTCTTTCATTGCACTTTCATCGCATCTGGAGAACCACCATGCCGACCACCGTCCACCCCAAGCTGCGCGTCGCCGCCGTGCAGGCCGCCCCCGTGTTCCTCGACCTCGACGCCACCATCGACAAGACCATCGAGCTGATGGCGCAGGCCGCGAAACAGGGCGTGCAGCTCATCGCCTTTCCCGAGACCTGGGTGCCGGGCTACCCGTGGTGGATCTGGCTCGACTCGCCGGCCTGGGGCATGCAGTTCGTGCAGCGCTACCACGACAACGCGATGGTCATCGGCTCGCCCGAGTTCGACCGGCTGAAGGCCGCGGCGCGCAAGCACAAGATCTGGCTGTCGCTCGGCTTCAGCGAGAAGGCCGCGGGCAGCCTCTACATTGCGCAGGCGCTGATCGACGACCACGGCAACACCGTGCAGACGCGCCGCAAGCTCAAGCCCACGCACGTGGAGCGCACCGTGTTCGGCGAAGGCGACGGCGCCGACCTGCACGTGGTGCAGACACCCATCGGCAACATCGGCTCGCTGTGCTGCTGGGAGCACCTGCAGCCGCTGAGCAAGTACGCGATGTACTCGCAGAACGAGCAGATCCATTGCGGCGCATGGCCCAGCTTCTCGCTGTACCGCGGCGCGGCCTACGCGCTGGGCCACGAGGTCAACAACGCGGCCAGCCAGGTGTATGCGGCCGAGGGCAGCTGCTTCGTGCTCGCGCCCTGCGCCACCGTGTCCAAGGCCATGAGCGAGCTGATGTGCACCGACGCCGGCAAGCAGCAGATGCTGGGCACGGGCGGCGGCTACGCGCGCATCTACGCGCCCGACGGCTCGCCGCTGGGCACGCCGCTGGCCGAGGACGAGGAAGGCCTGGTCATCGCCGACATCGACCTCGGCATGATCTCGCTGGCCAAAGCGGCCGCCGACCCGAGCGGCCACTACTCGCGCCCCGACGTCACCCAGTTGCTGCTGAACAAGACGCGACGCACCCCCGTGGTGGTGCAGCTCACGCCGGAGCCCGAGGCCAGCGTGCCCGAGCCTGTTTCGGCTTGATCGGCCCGATCGCCACCCCCCAAGGAGCCGCGCCATGGAATCCGCCATTGCAGACCACCTGAAGTGCCCGCGCACGCGACACCGCCGCGTGGAAGACGACTACACGCCGCCCTACCCCGTGTGGTCGGCGCGCGCGCCCACCGCGTTGACGCAGGTGGTGATGGGCTACTTCGGCGTGCAGTCGCGCGGCGCCGACATGCAGGGCCGCGCCTGCGCCGCGCTGATGAAGATCGCCCGCGACTTCGCGCTGCCCGACGGCCCGGGCCACCACGACCTGACGCACTACGTCGATGCAGATGGATACGACAACATGGTCGCCATCGCCTACTGGCGCGACGCCGCGGCGTACGCACGCTGGTGCGCCACGCCCGAAGTCGATGGCTGGTGGCGTTCTGAAGAGCGGCTGTCCGAAGGCCTGGGCTACTTCCGCGAAGTGGCGTCGCCGCGCGTCGAGCGCTTCGAGACCATGTTCAACACGCCCGACCGCTTCGAGGGCGTCGGCGTGGTGATGGGCGAGCTCAGCGGCGAGTTGCAGGAGCACGGCTACTGGGGGTCGATGCGCGACCGCATTCCGCTGTCGCAGACCGATGCGATGGCACCTTCGGGCTCGCGCGCCGTCATCGAGGGGATGGCGGGCGCGCCGGCATTGGGACAGCGCGTGTGCGTGGCGGGCCACGAGAACATCGCGATGATCCGCTCCGGCCAGGAGTGGACCGACACCACCGGCCAGGAACGCACGCTGTACCTGGACGACATGGAGCCGGTGCTGCGCGAGGGCATGGACTTCCTGCGCGACCAGGGGTTGGGCATCGGCTGCTACAGCAACCGCTACATGCACCACCTCGACGCGCACGGCGCACGGTTGCAGAAGTCCTTCGGCCTGAGCTATTGGCGCTCGCTGGCCGACATGGAGCGCTGGGCCGAGTCGCACCCCACGCACGTCGCCATCTTCGGCAGCTTCATGCGCTACGTGCAGGCGCTGAACTTTCAGCTGCAGCTGCGCGTGTACCACGAGGTGTCGGTGCTCAAGGCCGACGAGCAGAGCTACGAATACATCAACTGCCATGCGCGCAGCGGGTTGATGAACGGGCTCAGCGGGCTCGACGGAACAGCTCCCGCTGCGTAGCCGGCCTCAGCGGGAGAAAAGCCCCTTGTGCTCCGCACGCAGCAGCGCCTTCTGCACCTTGCCCATGGTGTTGCGCGGCAGCTCGGGCACCACGAAGCAGCGCTTGGGAATCTTGAAGTTCGCGAGCTTGGACTTCAGGTCGGCCACGATGGCTTCGGCGTCGAGCGCCGCACCCGCCTTCGCAATGACGATCGCCACGCCCACCTCGCCGAAGTCGGGGTGCGGCACGCCGACCACCGCGCTCTCGGCCACGCCGGACATCTCGTTGATGTAGCCCTCGATCTCGGCCGGGTACACGTTGTAGCCGCCGCTGATGATCAGGTCCTTGCTGCGCCCGACGATGGTGATGTAGCCCATGCCGTCGATCTTGCCGACGTCGCCGGTCTTGAAGAAGCCGTCGGCGGTGAACTCTTCCTTCGTCTTCTCGGGCATGCGCCAGTAGCCCGCGAACACGTTGAGGCCGCTGACCTCGATGTTGCCGATCTCGTCGGTGGTGCAGTCGCGCCCGCTGTCCTCGCGCACGCGCAGTTGCACGCCCGGCAGCGCAAAGCCAACGGTGCCACCGCGTCGCTCGCCCTGTTCGGGCCGGTAAGGGTTGGACGTGAGCATGGCCGTCTCGCTCATGCCATAGCGCTCCAGGATGGTGTGGCCGGTGCGCTCGCGCCATTCGTCGAAGGTCTCGATGAGCAAGGGCGCCGAACCCGCGATGAACAGCCGCATGTTGCGCACCGCATTGCGCGTGAGGCCGGGCTCGGCCAGCAGCCGCACGTACAGCGTGGGCACGCCCATGAACACGGTGGCATCGGACATCTTCTGCACGATGCGCTTGGGGTCGAACTTGGAGAACCACAGCATCTTGCTGCCGTTGAGCAGCGCCCCGTGCAGCGCCACGAACAGGCCGTGCACGTGGAAGATGGGCAGTGCGTGGATCAGCACGTCGCCTTCGGTCCAGCCCCAGTAGTCCTTCAGCACCTGCGCGTTCGACAGCAGGTTGGCGTGCGTGAGCATCGCGCCCTTGCTGCGCCCGGTGGTGCCGCTGGTGTACAGGATGGCGGCCATGTCGTCGGCCTTGCGCTCGGACACGGCGTGCCGGTCGCTGCACTGCGCGGCCACTTCGAGCAGCGTGCCGGTGCGGTCGTCGTCCAGCGTGAACACGTGCCGGGTGCCCGCCGCGTTGGCGATGGGCCCGACCCACGGCGCGTTGCGGCTGGTGCACACGACCACGGCCGGCTCGGCGTTGCCGATGAAGTACTCGATCTCGGCGCTCTGATAGGCGGTGTTCAGCGGCAGAAACACGTAGCCCGCACGCAGCGTGGCGAGGTACAGCAGCATCGCCTCGACCGATTTCTCGACCTGCACCGCGATGCGCGCGCCCTTCTCGAGCTGGAGCGCTTCGAACAGGTTGGCGATCATGGCGCTGGCGCGTTCGACGTCGCGCCACGAATAGAACAGGCCGCTCTCGGTTTCGACGGCAATGCCGTCGAGGTCGGCGGGAAAAGCCGCGCGCAGGGCGGCGAACAGGTTGGCGTTGGCGGTTTTCTTCATCGCTTCTTCTGTGAACAGGACTTTCAGAAATTCGGGGTGCGCTTGGCAAGGAAGGCGGCAATGCCCTCGCGGTGCTCGGCGGAGTCGGCGTAGTCGTAGGCGGTGGCCAGCAGGCTGTGGGCCGTGGGCGCGCCGGCCCTCAAGGCAGCGAATGTCTTCTTGTGCAGTCGCGCGGTCTGCGGAGCGAGCCCCGCGATGCGCTGTGCATGCGCCTGCACGGCGGCAGCCACTTCGTCGTCGGGCAGCACCGTCAGCAGGAAGCCCGCGTCGTACAGGCGCTGCGCGCCGTGCACGCCGGCGGCCAGCAGCATGTCGCGTGCGAGCACGTCGCCGATGGCGCCGTGCACCAGCGCGGCTTCGCGCGGCGCCATCGGGAAGCCCAGCTTGGCGATGGGCGCGCCGAATTTCGCGGTCGCACCGGCCAGGCGGATGTCGCAGCAGCTCGCGATCTCGATGCCCGCGCCCATGCAGGCGCCCTCGATCTGCGCAACCAGCGGCAGCGGGCAGTCGAGCAGCGCCTGCAGCGCGGCCCACACCTCGTTCTCGTGAAACTCGCGCAGGCTGGGCTCTTCGAAACGGAACGACGGGTATTCAGAAATGTCGCCGCCCGCGCAGAAGGCACCGCCCTCGCCGCGCACCACGACGCAGCGCAAATCCGCGTCGTCGTTGCGCAGGCCGTCGAACACCGCACGCAGCTCGCGCCACATGGGGCGCGTCATGGCATTGAGGCGCCCCGCGTTCGACAGCGTGACGATGGCGACGGCACCTTCCCGGCGCAACGAGATGCGGCTGCCGAGCGTCATTCGATCTTCGCGCCCGAGGCCTTCACCACCGTGGCCCAGCGCTTGATTTCGGCGCTCACGAAACTGCCGTAGGCAGGGCCGGTGAGCGTCGGGATTTCGGAGCCGTTCTGGGCCCAGATGTTCTTGATGTCGTCGGCCGCAAGAATCTTCTTCATCTCGTCGACGATCTGCGGCTGCACCTCGGCCGGCGTGCGCCTGGGCGCCCACAGGCCGTACCAGGTGGTCACGGTGTAGTCGGGCAGGCCGACCTCGGCGGCGCACGGCACGTCGGGAAAGGCCGGGTTGCGCTTGGCACCGGCCACCATCAGCGCCTTGATGCGGCCGCTCTTGATGTACTGGGCCGAGGAGCCCAGGCCGTCGAACATCAGGTCGACGTTGCCGGAGATCAGGTCGGCCAGCGCCGGGCCCGCGCCGCGGTAGGGAATGTGGGTGATGAAGGTGCCGGTCTGCAGCTTGAACAGTTCGCCCGCCAGGTGGTGCGAAGTGCCCGCGCCTGCCGAGCCGTAGTTCAGCTTGCCGGGGTTGGCCTTGGCCAGCGCGATGAATTCCTTGATGGTCGTGGCCTGCACGCGGCGCGGGTTGACCACCACCACCTGCGGCACGTTGGCCAGCAGCATCAGCGGCACGAAGTCTTTCTCGATGTCGTAATCGAGCCGGGGGTAGACCGACGGCGCAATGGCGTGGTGCACCGCGCCCATGAACAGCGAGTAGCCGTCGGCGGGCGCCTTCGCGGCAATGCTCGCCCCCAGCGTGCCGCCCGCGCCGCCGCGGTTGTCGATGATGAGCGACTGGTTCGTCAGCCGCGAGAACTGGCCCGACAGCGGCCGCGCGAAGGCGTCGGTGCCGCCGCCGGCCGGAAACGGCACGACCATGGTCACCGGCTTGCTCGGCCAGCTTTGCTGGGCGCGCGCGGCGCCGCTCAGAACGGCCGCACCGGCGGCGGCCACGCGCAAGACGTCGCGGCGTTGAAAACCTGGGTTCATTTGTCTCATCTCCTGTCGTTGTGGATTTTGCCGCCCCGTGCGGCTCTCTCTGGTTCGACCGCCGGCGTGCTCTCGCGCTGTTGCCGGCTTGCGAATGCCATCAGCCTTTCTTGAAGTACAGGCTTTCGATGTCTCCCGATACAGCGACCTTGCCGTCGGCCAGCCAGGTGCGGTGCTTGTCCAGGCGCTTGAGGTCGTAGAGGTAGTTGACCATGAGCCCGTAAGACTGCTTGTGCCCCTTGGGCGACGGGTCGCCGGCCCAGTTCAGGCGCTCCACGCGGGCGCCGTTGCCCAGGTGGAAGCGCGCGACCGGGTCGGCCGGCGTGCCGTCGACCAGCGCCCGGCCGAGGTACTCGGCGGCGGCCTGCATCAGCCACTGGCGCAGCGGCGACTTGGTGTCGAAGGTGGCGGCCGCGTCCACGGCCGCGAGCAGGCGCTCGGCCGTGGGCGGCAGCGAGCCGATGAGGCGGCCGATTTCGGCCTCGCGCTTCTCGTCCAGGCGCGACAGCAGCTCGGCGGCATTCTTCGCGAGCCAGGTGCGAAAACCCGGAATCGGCGACAGCGTGGCAAAGCTCTTGAGGCGCGGCAACTCGTCCTGCAGCGTCTCGACCACGCGCTTGATGAGCGAGTCGCCGAAGCTCACGCCGCGCAGGCCGTTCTGCGTGTTGCTGATCGAATAGAAGATCGCGGTGGTGGCCTTGGCGGGCAGCACCGGCACGGCGGCTTCGTCGAGCAGCGGTGTGATGCCCTCGCTGATGCGGTCGACCAGCGCCACCTCCACGAAGATGAGCGGCTCGTTGGGCAGGCGCGGATGAAAGAAGCCGTAGCAGCGGCGGTCGCTGTCGTCGAGCCGGTTCTTCACGTCGGACCAGCTCTTGATGTCGTGAACCGCCTCGTAGCGGATGAGCTTCTCGATGAGCGAGGCCGGCGAATCCCAGTCGATGCGGCGCAGTTCGAGAAAGGCGACGTCGAACCAGGTGGAAAAAAGATGCTCCAGTTCGGCGTCCAGCGAGAGCAGGCGCTTGTCGGCCTTCAGGTTGGGCAGCAGGTCGGCGCGCAGGTCGACCAGGAAGCGCATGCCCTCGGGCTCGACCGCGAAGCGCTGCAGCAGTCGCATGCGCGGCGACACCAGCGCGCGGCGCAGGCGCAGCTCGGCCTGGCCTTCGTCGGGCGTGCCGACGGCGCCCTGGTGCTGGTCGCGGGCGGTCTTGAGCTTTTGTGCGTCGGCGGCGAAATGCTCGCTCATCAAGGCCCAGTGGTCGCGGCGCTCCTCGACCGGGGCGGCGCGGTAGGCCTGGGCGATGGCGTGGGCCCGCCGGCCCCCTTCGACCTCGCTCACGCGCGGGTCGATCACGGCCTGCAGCTCGGCCAGCACGCGGCGCAAGGCGCGCGGCGACAGGGCCTCGTCGGCCTTGCGCAGGGTGACCTGCAGGCGCTCGGCGGTGGAGCGGGCGCTGGGCTTGGGCGCACTCTTCGGTGCGCCCTTCGGTGCGCTCTTTGCGGTGGTTTCGGGCGCAACAGGCACCTTGGCGTTGTCGCCCGAACGCAGCCGCGCCTGGAACCATTCGGTCGCACTCATCGGGACACTCCCATGTTGGCGGGGGCCGTCACGGCATCACCCTGGATTTCTGTTGGCGCATGACTTCGCGCAGCGCCTCGCGCTGGCGCGTCATGTGCGTGCGCATGGCGGCATCGGCGCCTTCGCTGTCGCGCGCCTTGAGCGCCGCGAACACGGCCAGGTGCTCCGACAGGCTCTGGTCGAGCCGCCCCGGCGCATGCAGCTGCTGCAGCCGCGCGAGCTTCAATATCTTTCGCAGGTCGCCGATCACCTGGGCCAGCCACTTGTTGTCGGCCAGCTGGATGATCGCCTCGTGAATGATGTGGTTGGTGGCGTAGTAGTCGTTGATGCGCCGCGCCTTGGCATGGCGCACCAGCCGCTCGTGCAGCGCGTCGAGCTCGTGCAGTTCGGCGTCGCTGGCGTTGCGGGCCGCCTCGTAGGCGCAGCGGCCTTCGAGCAGCGCGATGACGGGAAAGATCTCGTCGAGGTCGCGCTCGGTCACCTCGTTGACGAAGCAGCCGCGGCGCGGCTCGTGCCGCAGCAGGCCTTCGGCGGTGAGCACCTTGAGCGCCTCGCGCAGGGGGGTGCGCGAGATGGACAGGCGCTCGCACAGGGTTGCCTCGTCCACGAAGCTGCCGGGTGCCAGGGTGCCGGCGAAGATCTGCTCGCGCAGCGTGGCGGCGACTTCGTCGTGCAGGGAGTTGGGGACCAGGCGCATGGGGGGGCATCGCGGTGGGAATCGCGTAATTTCCTGTAATTACGCATAATTCTGAGCCTGCATCCCCTTGCGCGCAAGGCCCGCGCACCCCGTGCGCGGCTAGGATTTACCCTGCGAACTTACGAATCAAGCGCGCGCGGTGCTTGTCCTGGCGGCCGCGCGGCCGAACCAGAACCACAGTGCGATGCCGGCAACGACCATCGGCACGCTGAGCCACTGCCCCTGGCTCAGGCTGAGCGCGCGCAGGCCGAGAAAGTCGTCGGGCTCGCGGAAGTACTCGGCCACGAAACGCAGCACGCCGTAGCCGATGAGGAACACCGCAGCCACCTGCCCTTGCTTGCGCTCCTTGCGCGCGTAGAGCCACATCACCGCGAAGAGCAGCAGCCCTTCGAGCAGGAACTGGTAGACCTGCGACGGATGGCGCGGCAGCATCGAGCCGCTTTGGGGGAACGCCATGCCCCAGGGCAGATCGGGGCTGCTGAAACGGCCCCAGAGTTCGCCGTTGATGAAGTTGCCCACGCGGCCCGCCGCAAGCCCGGTCGGCACGCAGGGCGCGACGAAATCCATCACCTGCCAGAACGGCCGCGCACGCGAATGCGAGAACCAGACCATGGCGCCGATCACGCCGAGCAGCCCGCCGTGGAAGCTCATGCCCCCTTGCCACACATAGAGAATTTCGAGCGGATGCGTGAGGTAGAACTCGGGCTTGTAGAACAGGCAATAGCCCAGCCGGCCGCCGACGATCACGCCCATCACGCCGAGAAAAAGAATGTCCTCGATGTCCTTGCGCTGCCATGCGCCCGCGCCGACCAGCGAGCGGTACGGCTCATGGCGCAGCCGGCGTGTGCCGAGAAAGTAGAACAGCGCGAAGGCTGCCAGGTAGGTCAGGCCGTACCAGTGAATGGCCACCGGCCCGAGCTGCAGGGCGATGGGGTTGATCTGCGGATACATGAGCATGCGGGGATTGTGCCCGCCCCGGATGTCGCGACCGGGACGGGGACATTCCGGCGGCGCCACCTGGCGGGCTCAGCGGGCGGGCGCCTTGTTGTCTTCGCGGCCGCGCTCGCGCACGAAGGCCACGAAGCGCGCGAGCGCCGGGTTGGCGGCTTCCTCCGGCCACACCAGGCTGGTCTCGCAGGCCGGCAGCACCGGCGGGCTGCGGCGCCGCCCGGCCGGCGCGAACGCGTCGGCGCGGCGGTACACCACACCCGCGCGGCGGAACTGCGTGACGCTCTCGGGCACCCACGCCACGCCGATGCCGCCCGAGACGAGGTTGACGATGGTCTGCATCTGGATGGCCTCCTGTCCGAGCAACGGTGTGCGGCCGGCGGCGTGGTAGAGGCCGAAGATCGCGTCGTGCAGCGAGGGCACGATGCGGCGCGGAAAGATCACCAGCGGCTCGGCCAGCACGTCGGCCAGCCGCAGCGCCGGGGCGCGCGCCAGCGCATGCTGCTCGGGCAGCGCGAGCACCAGCGGCTCCTGCGACACGGCCAGGCGCGCGAGCCCCGGTGGCGCGGCGCCCGGCGAATGCAGCATCAGGCCGGCATCGATCTCGCCGCGCGCGAAGGCCTCGAGCTGCACGTCGCCGGTGGCCTCGACCAGCTCGAGCGCCACCTCCGGGCACAGCACGCGGAATTCGCGCACCCAGGCCGGCAACTGCTCGAAGCCGACGGTGGAGACGAAAGCGATGCGCACGCGCCCCACCTGCCCTGCCGCCGCCGCGCGCGCCCGGGCGGGCAACGCCTGTGCGCGCGCAATCAGTTCGCGCACGTCGGGCAGCAGCGCCTCGCCCGCGGGCGTGAGCGCCACGCGCCTTCGGGTGCGGTCGAACAGCACCACGCCCAGCGTCTTCTCCAGTTGGGCAATGGCCTGCGTCACAGGCGGCTGCGTCATGTGCAGCCGCAGCGCGGCGCGGCCGAAGTGCAGCTCCTCGGCCACGGCGACGAACTGCCGCCAGGCGCGCAGGTCGATCAGGACTTCATTCATATGCCGAGCATATCAATCCATGCTGAAAAATGGATTGGAACCAATCAATCAGAAGTCCGATACTTGGGCTCCCCTCGATCTCCCCACGACACAAGAGCCACCCATGGACACCAAGCCAATCCAGATCAATCGCCGCAGCGCCAACATCGTCGAAGGCAAGAGCCGCGCGCCCAACCGCTCCATGTTCTACGCCATGGGCTACCAGGAAAGCGACTTCAAGAAGCCGATGGTCGGCGTGGCCAACGGCCACAGCACCATCACGCCGTGCAACTCGGGCCTGCAGAAGCTGGCCGACGCGGCCATCGAGGGCATCGAGGAAGCCGGCGGCAACGCGCAGGTGTTCGGCACCCCCACCATTTCCGACGGCATGGCCATGGGCACCGAAGGCATGAAGTATTCGCTGGTGAGCCGCGAAGTCATTTCCGACTGCATCGAGACCTGCGTCGGCGGCCAGTGGATGGACGGCGTGCTGGTGGTCGGCGGCTGCGACAAGAACATGCCCGGCGGCCTGATGGGCATGCTGCGCGCCAACGTGCCGGCCATCTACGTGTACGGCGGCACCATCCTGCCGGGCCGCTACAAGGGACAAGACCTGAACATCGTGAGCGTGTTCGAAGCGGTCGGCCAGAACGCCGCCGGCAACATGAGCGACGAAGACCTGCTGGAGATCGAAAAGCGCGCCATTCCCGGCACCGGCTCCTGCGGCGGCATGTACACGGCCAACACCATGTCCAGCGCGTTCGAGGCGCTGGGCATCTCGCTGCCCTACTCGTCCACCATGGCGAACCCGCACGACGAAAAAGCCAACTCGGCCAAGGAATCGGCCAAGGTGCTGATCGAGGCGATCAAGAAAGACCTGAAGCCGCGCGACATCGTGACCAAGAAGGCCATCGAGAACGCCGTGGCCGTCATCATGGCCACGGGCGGCTCGACCAACGCGGTGCTGCACTTTTTGGCCATCGCGCACGCGGCCGAGGTCGAGTGGACCATCGACGACTTCGAGCGCATGCGCAAGAAGGTGCCGGTGCTGTGCGACCTGAAGCCTTCGGGCAAGTACCTGGCGGTCGACCTGCACCAGGCCGGCGGCATTCCGCAGGTGATGAAGGTGCTGCTGAAGGCCGGCCTGCTGCACGGCGACTGCATCACCATCAGCGGCCAGACCATCGAAGAAGTGTTGAAGGACGTGCCCGACGTGCCGCGCGCCGACCAGGACGTGATTCGCGGCATCGACAAGCCCATGTACGCCGAAGGCCACCTGGCCATCCTGAAGGGCAACCTGTCGCCCGAAGGCGCGGTCGCCAAGATCACCGGCCTGAAGAACCCGGTCATCACCGGACCGGCGCGCGTGTTCGACGACGAGCAATCGGCGCTGCAGGCCATCCTGGCCGGCAAGATCGTGGCCGGCGACGTGATGGTGCTGCGCTACCTCGGCCCCAAGGGCGGCCCGGGCATGCCGGAAATGCTGGCGCCCACGGGTGCGTTGATCGGCGCGGGCCTGGGCGAAAGCGTGGGCCTGATCACCGACGGACGTTTCTCGGGCGGTACCTGGGGCATGGTGGTGGGCCACGTGGCGCCTGAAGCGGCCGCTGGCGGCACCATCGCGTTCGTGAACGAAGGCGACTCGATCACCATCGACGCGCACAAGCTGGTGCTGGAACTCAATGTGCCCGACGCCGAGATCGCCAGGCGCCGCGAGGGCTGGAAGGCCCCTGCCCCGCGCTACACGCGCGGCGTGCAGGCCAAGTTCGCGTTCAATGCCTCGAGCGCGAGCACGGGCGCGGTGCTCGACAAGTTCTGATCAGGTGAAAGCCGGGGCGGCCGGTGGCCTTGCCGCCGCCCGCGCCTGCCCGGCTTCGCGCCGGCCTGCGCTCAGCGGCGCGGGCCGTTGCTGGGCTTCACGCCCATGTTGGTCTTCTGGCGGTTGATGCGGTCTTGTTTGCGCTGCTCTTCGCGCTCCATGATCCGGCGCTTGGTGTAGCCCGACGAATCGGCCCAGGCCCACCACGCGAGCGCCATCGCGAACGGGGACAGCACGATCCACCAGCTCCAGCCGGCCACCATGCCCAATTCGAAATACTTGAGGCCGATACTGAGCAGGCCCAACGCCAGAAACCACATCGCGAATCCCTCCGGGTTGTATTGGCAACGCATCCGGACGCCGTGCATGGCGCTACCTACAATCGCGTTGAGACGAATGTAACTCAGCCCTTAACAAATACATCCCCATGAAAAGAGTCTTGTTGTCGGCAGCCCTGGGCCTTGGCCTGGTGATGCTCGCGGCGCCCGCGTTGGCCGACCTGGCCCTGGCGACTTCGAAGAACTGCATGAGCTGTCATGCGGTCGAGCGCAAGGTGCTCGGGCCGTCGTTCAAGGACGTGGCCGCCAAGTACAAGGACGACAAGGGCGCGGTCGACACCCTCGCCACCAAGATCATGAAGGGCGGCTCCGGCGTGTGGGGCCCGGTGCCGATGCCCGCGAACAACCAGGTCAGCGAAGCCGACGCCAAGAAGCTCGCGGCCTGGGTGCTGTCGACAAAGTAAGCGCCCCGGCAGGCGTCACGCCTGCGGGTTGATGTCCACCGGCATCGGCCGGCGCTCGATGCGGTCCTCGAGCTGGCCGATGTGCGCGGCCACCGTGTTGTCGGTCTGGTCGGAGCGAAGCCGCACCGCGGTTTCGAGCTGGTCCAGGCGCGCCAGCAGCGCCGTCTGCCGGTCGGCGTTCTGCCCCATGTGCTTGTTTTCCTGCGCTTCGAGAAAGGTGCGCAGCTCGGTGAAGCGCGACGCCTCGGCCTTGTCCGCCAAGTCGCGCTGGACCTGCATTTCCTTGGTGTGGCGCTTGGTGTCGATCAACACCGAGCTGTGCAGGTACAGCACGTAGACCAGGAAGAACGCGGCCAGCACCACGGTGAGGCCCAGCATGACGAGCCCCAGCGGCGCCGTGACGGTCATGAAGCCCAGCCACACCTCGGAGGGCGTGGACAACGCGCCCCAGTTCAGCGCGGCCAGTGCCGCGATGAGCAGCACGATGACAAAAAGAAAAGCGGATCTCACGCCCATGGGGGCCTCCTTCGGAAAGATCGAACACATCGGCAGTTGCCGCGCGCGTCGAGGCGCACGGCTTGTCGATGGGTTTTACCTCAGGCGAAGGGCCGGTCCGCCGCCACGGACCGGATAGAGGGCCACGTCCTACAGCCGCTCGGACAGCTGTTCGAGGATGGCCGGGTTTTCCAGCGTCGATGTGTCCTGCGTGATCTCTTCGCCCTTGGCGATGCTGCGCAGCAGGCGCCGCATGATCTTGCCGCTGCGCGTCTTGGGCAGGTTGTCGCCGAAGCGGATGTCCTTGGGCTTGGCGATGGGGCCGATTTCCTTGGCCACCCAGGCGCGCAGCTCGTTGGCGATCTGCTTGGCCTCCTCGCCGGTGGGGCGCGAGCGCTTGAGCACCACGAAGGCGCACACCGCCTCGCCGGTCACGTCGTCGGGGCGGCCCACCACGGCGGCCTCGGCGACGAGGTCGGTCTTGGACACCAGCGCCGATTCGATCTCCATCGTGCCCAGGCGGTGGCCCGACACGTTCAGCACGTCGTCGATGCGCCCGGTGATGCGGAAGTAGCCGCGGTCTTCGCTGCGAACCGCGCCGTCGCCGGCCAGGTAGATCGTGCCGCCCATCTCTTCGGGGAAGTAGCTCTTCTTGAAGCGCTCGGGGTCGTTCCAGATGGTGCGGATCATCGAGGGCCAGGGCCGCTTGATGACCAGCATGCCCCCCGCGCCGTTGGGCAGGTCCTTGCCTGTTTCATCGACGATGGCGGCCATGATGCCCGGCAGCGGCAGCGTGCACGAGCCCGGCACCAGCGGCGTGGCGCCCGGCAGCGGCGTGATGACGTGGCCGCCGGTCTCGGTCTGCCAGAAGGTGTCGACGATGGGGCAGCGCTCGCCGCCGATATTGCGGTGGTACCACATCCATGCTTCCGGATTGATCGGCTCGCCGACCGAACCCAGGATGCGCAGGCTCGTGAGGTCCCAGTTCTTCGGATGCACCTTCTCGTCGCCCTCGGCCGCCTTGATGAGCGAGCGGATGGCCGTGGGCGCCGTGTAGAACACTGACACCTTGTGCTTTTCGATCATCTGCCAGAAGCGGCCCGCGTGCGGGAAGGTCGGGATGCCCTCGAACACCACCTGAGTGGCGCCGGCCGCCAGAGGCCCGTAGGCGACGTAGGTGTGGCCCGTGATCCAGCCGATGTCGGCCGTGCACCAGAACACGTCTTCGGGGCGGATGTCGAAGGTCCAGTCCATCGTGAGCTTGGCCCACAGCAGGTAGCCGCCGGTGGCGTGCTGCACGCCCTTGGGCTTGCCGGTGGAACCCGAGGTGTACAGGATGAACAGCGGGTGCTCAGCGTTCACCGGCACGGGCGGGCAATCGGTGCTCTGGCCTTTCAGCGCTTCATCGAAGGTCTTGTCGCGGCCTTCGACGCGGGCCCACGCGGTGGGCGTGCGCTCATAGACGAACACGGTCTTGATCGACTCGCAGCCGCCCAGCGCGATGCCGTCGTCCACGATGGCCTTCAGCGGCAGTTCCTTGCCGCCGCGCAGCTGGTAGTTGGCGGTGATGACCGCCACCGCGCCCGCGTCGATGATGCGTTCCTGCAGCGCCTTGGCCGAGAAACCGCCGAACACCACGCTGTGGGTGGCGCCGATGCGCGCGCACGCCTGCATGGCGATCACGCCTTCGACGGTCATCGGCATGTAGATGACGACGCGGTCGCCCTTCTGGATGCCCGCGGCCTTCAGCGCGTTGGCGAACTGGCTCACGCGACCCAGCAGTTCCTTGTACGTGACGTGGGTGACGGTGCCGTCGTCGGCCTCGAAGACGATGGCCGTCTTGTTCTCGACCGGGGTGCCGACGTGCTTGTCCAGGCAGTTGGCGCTGGCGTTGAGTTCGCCGTCGCCGAACCATTCGTAGAACGGGGCCTTCGACTCGTCCAGCGTCCGGGTGAACGGCTTGGTCCACTGCAGGTTGTCCTTGGCCAGGCGGGTCCAGAAGCCTTCGAAGTCCTGTTCGGCCTCTTTGCACAGGGCGTCGTAGGCCGCCATGCTGGCGATGCGTGCGCCTTGGGTGGCGCGGGCGTCGGGCGGGAACACGCGGTTCTCGACCAGGACGGATTCAATGTTCTTGGATGCGCTGCTCATGTCTCTTGTCTCCTGGATGGCTGCGGCCGTAATGTCGACGGTCGCACTTACGGGTCACTGACGGGTCGTAGGCGGTCCGATGTTAGTTCGCGGGGTTATCACGAGCGCGACACGGGGACACCCCTAGAATCTTCCGTCCTCCACCACCTGCCCGCCGATGTCCGCTCCTGAACCCTTCGACCCCAGGAACCCGCCCGCCCCCCGGACCTATCCGATGGGGCCATTGCCGCGGCTGATCTTTGCGAGCCGCTGGCTGCAGTTGCCTCTGTACCTGGGCCTGATCGTGGCGCAGGCGGTGTACGTGGTGCACTTCCTGGTCGAACTGCTGCACCTGGTCGAGGCCGCTTTCGGCAGCCAGACCGCGCTGCAGGCCCTCATCACCAGCATCGGCTACAAGACCACCGTGCCGGTCGCCTCGCTCAACGAGACGGTGATCATGCTGGTGGTGCTGGCCCTGATCGACGTGGTCATGATCTCCAACCTGCTCATCATGGTGATCGTGGGCGGCTACGAAACCTTCGTGAGCCGCATGAACCTCGAAGGCCACCGCGACCAGCCCGAGTGGCTGAGCCACGTGAACGCCTCGGTGCTGAAGGTGAAGCTGGCCACCGCCATCATCGGCATCAGCTCCATTCACCTGCTCAAGACCTTCATCAACGCGGACAACTACACCGACCGCGTGCTGATCGCACAGACGGTGATCCACATCACCTTCCTGTTCTCGGCCATCGCCATTGCCTACACGGACAAGCTGATGACCGGGAACGCGAGCCAGGGCGGCGCGCCCCACTGACAGAAAAAGCCCGCGTGCCGCGCCCTACACAGCGGCGGCGGCGGCGGCGCACGGCGCGTCCCACGCCGGCACTTCCGTGAAGCGCTCGGCCAGGAAGTCGAGCATGGTGCGCAAGGTGGCCGGCATGTGCTTGCGCGAGGCGTACACCGCGTACATGCCCACCACCTGCGGCTCGAAATCGCCGAAGAGCCGCACCAGTTCTCCCGCCTGCAGCAAGGGCGCCGCCAGGTAGGTCGGCAGCATCGCGACGCCCGCCCCGGCCCTTGCCAGGTACATCAGGCTGGCCGCATCGTTGGCCGACACATTGCCCCCCACGGCCACCGAGGCCGGCTCCCCGGTCTCCTTGCGCGTGAAGTTCCACAGGCTGCGCCCGAAGTACGAGTGCGTGAGGCAGTTGCGCTGCGCCAGTTCTTCCACACGCAGCGGCTGGCCGTGCTCTTTCAAGTACCCCGGTGAGGCGCACACCACCGAGCGGCAGTCCGTGAGCCGGCGCGCGATGAGGTTGGGGTCGATCTCCGCCGCGACGCGGATGGCGAGGTCGATGCGCTCGTCCACCAGGTTTACCGCGCGGTCGAGCAGCACCAGGTCGACCGCCACGCCCGGGTACAGCCGCACATAGTCGGCCACCGCATCGGCCAGCTGGGCCTGCGCGAACGAGGTGCTGGCGGTGATGCGCAACTGCCCGCTGGGCGCCTCGGCCGGATGCCGCACGGCGGCCTGCATGTCGAGCGCGAGCTCCAGCACCTGGCGGCAGCGCGGCAGCAGCTCCGCGCCGGCGGCCGTGAGGCTCAGGCGGCGCGTGGTGCGGTGGAGCAGCCGCGCGCCGGTCCATTGCTCCAGCTCGGCCACGTAGCGCGTGACCACGGGGCGGGACATGTCGAGCTTGTCGGCCGCGGCCGAAAGGCTGCCCGCGTCCACCACGTTCACGAACACCCGCATTGCATTCAGTCGGTCCATTCGAACGATTCTAGAAATAAACAAACGCGCAAATCGAGGTATTTCTTTCGGAATCAGAAACCTAAGATGAGCCTCATCCGATCCACTTTCGTCTTCGACAGGAGTTCTCATGAGCCACATCGCCATCATCGGCGCCACCGGACGCGCCGGCGGCCGCCTTCTGGAAGAAGCCCTGCGCCGCGGCCACACGGTCACGGCCATCGCCCGCACGGCCAGCGCCAAGCTGGCCGGCCGCACCAATGTGAAGGCCGTCGACCTCGACGTGCTCGACGCACCCACGCTCGAAAAAGCACTGGCCGGCCACGACGCCGTGTTCAGCGCCGCGCACTTCGCCACCGTGCCGCCCGCGGCGATCATCGAGCCGGCCAAGCGCGCGGGCGTGAAGCGCCTGCTGGTGGTCGGCGGTGCCGGCAGCCTGTTCGCGGCACCGGGCCTGAAGGTGATCGACACGCCGAACTTCCCCGACGCGTATCGTGCCGAGGCCTCGGCCGGCGGCGTGTTCCTGGAAGCGCTGCGCAGCGAAAAGGAACTCGACTGGACCTTCCTGTCGCCCTCGGCCGAATTCGTCGAAGGCGAGCGCACCGGCAAGTTCCGCCTGGGCACCGACGACCTGCTGGTGAGCGCCGAAGGCCGCAGCTGGATCACCTTCGAGGACTACGCGATCGCGTTCATCGACGAGCTGGAAAAGCCCGCGCACCCACGCCAGCGCTACACCATCGGCTACTGAAAACAAAAAGGACCCGCGGGTCCTTTTTCATGGCTGTCCGAACGAACCGCTCGAGCGGCTCAGCGGCCCGTCATGTTCTCCGGCACCACCCACTGGTCGAACTGCTCGGCCGTCAGGTGCCCCGAGGCAATCGCCGCTTCACGCAGGCTCGTGCCTTCCTTGTGCGCCTTCTTGGCGATGTAGGCCGACTTGTCGTAGCCGATGTGCGTGTTCAGCGCCGTCACCAGCATCAGCGAGCGCTGCACCAGCTCCGTGATGCGTTCGCGGTTCGGCTCGATGCCCACGGCGCAGTGGTCGTTGAAGCTCACCATGCCGTCGGCCAGCAGGCGCACGCTCTGCAGGAAGTTGTGCGCCACCATCGGGCGGAACACGTTCAGCTCGAAGTTGCCCGAGGCACCGCCGATGTTGATGGCCACGTCGTTGCCGAACACCTGCGCGGCCAGCATCGTGACGGCCTCGCTCTGGGTCGGGTTGACCTTGCCCGGCATGATCGACGAGCCGGGCTCGTTCTCGGGAATGCTCAGTTCGCCGATGCCGCTGCGCGGACCGCTGGCGAGCCAGCGTACGTCGTTGGCGATCTTGTTCACGCTGGCGGCCAGCGTCTTCAGCGCACCGTGCGCATGCACCAGCGCATCGACGCTGGCCATGGCTTCGAACTTGTTCGGCGCGGTGATGAAAGGCAGGCCCGTGAGCGTGGCCAACTCGGCCGCTACCTGTTCCGCATAACCCTTGGGCGCATTCAGCCCGGTGCCGACGGCCGTGCCGCCCAGCGCCAGTTCGCTCAGGTGCGGCAGCGCGGCGCGCACATGCGCCTCGCCATGCGCCAGTTGCGCCACGTAGCCCGAGAACTCCTGGCCCAGCGTGAGGGGCGTGGCGTCCTGCAGGTGGGTGCGGCCGATCTTCACGATGTCGGCGAAGTCCTTGGCCTTCCGGTCGAGCGTGCCGCGCAGCTTGGCGATGGCGGGCAGCAGCTTGTGCGTGATGGCTTCCACGGCGGCCACGTGCATGGCGGTCGGGAACACGTCGTTGCTCGACTGGCTGCGGTTGACGTCGTCGTTCGGGTGCACCAGGCGCCCTTCGCCGCGTTCGCCGCCGAGGATTTCGCTCGCGCGGTTGGCCAGCACCTCGTTGACGTTCATGTTGGTCTGCGTGCCCGAGCCGGTCTGCCACACCACCAGCGGGAACTCGCCCGGATGCTTGCCGGCAATGACTTCGTCGGCCGCGGCCACGATGGCCTGGGTCTTCTTCTCGTCCTGCAGGCCCAGCGCATGGTTGACCACGGCCGACGCGCGCTTGACCTGGGCCAGCGCCTTGATGATTTCGCGCGGCTGCTGCTCGCCGGAGATGTCGAAGTTCTGCAGCGAGCGCTGCGTCTGCGCGCCCCACAGCTTGTCGGCCGGCACGTCGATCGGGCCGAAGGTGTCGCGCTCGGCGCGGGTCTTGGGGGAATTCGTCATGGAAAAAAGCTCCGGGATCATGAAAGGTTGCGCCGCTGCGGGCGCGGTGCCGAGTATCGGCCAATACGAGCAGCTCGCATCTGACGGGGCCATTGCCTGTCCGCTGACACGACGATACGCCTTGCGTCTTGACTTTCATCATGCCCAAAAGTTATGATCAAGGCCTTCCGACGACCAACAAGTCATGATGATGACGGTGGTTGGTCACCCCTTCACTACTCGCGGATCCCTGAATCCCGTCGCGGTGCAAGGTTCTCCCGCCGGGCGCAGCCCGGCAAACCGGCCGGATCTTTCCGTCCCCATTGCCACGTCACGCTCATCCAGGCGACGCCCCTCGACCAGGCCCGTTGTTCTGCGAATGAAGCATCCGGCGGGCACTGGCTTCGTCGCTTTGTCGTCTTCAGTGCCTGTCGGCAGCCCTTGAGGCCTGCCGGGCCATCGCGAGCGTTCAGCGCCTTTCGCGAGCCCCCGGCAAACCCATCGGCTGATGGCGTGGTCGCCGTCGCCCGCTTGTGGCGATGTTCGTCCACCCCCTCCACAGGGGATCACAAGGAGCCCCGCAGATGGCCAAAGGAATTCTCATCGACCACGTTTTCAAGGTCTTCGGCGACGAGCCGGAGCAGGCCCTGGAACTGGTCCGGCAAGGTTTTTCAAAGAAAGAAATCCTGGCGCGCACCGGTCAATCGATCGGCGTGTTCGACGCCACCTTCGAAATCCAGGCTGGAGAAATCTTCGTCATCATGGGTCTCTCGGGTTCGGGCAAATCGACGCTGGTGCGCCTGCTGAACCGGTTGATCGAGCCGACGGCGGGCCGCATCGTGATCGACGGCGCCGACATCAACGAACACTCCGACGCCAAGCTGCGCGCGTTGCGCCGCAAGGACATCAGCATGGTGTTCCAGTCGTTCGCGCTCATGCCGCACATGACGGTGCGCGAGAACACCGCGTTCGGACTGGAGCTCTCGGGCACGAGCAAGAAAGAGCGCCTGGCGCAGGCCGACAAGGCGCTTGCGCAGGTGGGCCTGTCGGGCTGGGGCGCGAGCTACCCCGACGAGTTGTCGGGCGGCATGCAGCAGCGCGTGGGCCTGGCGCGCGCGCTGGCGTCCGACCCGTCGATCCTGCTGATGGACGAGGCCTTCTCGGCACTCGACCCGATCATCCGCACCGAGATGCAGTCGGAGCTGCTGCGCCTGCAGCAGGAACAGCGCCGCACCATCGTCTTCATTTCGCACGACCTGGACGAAGCCATGCGCATCGGCGACCGCATCGCGATCATGAAGGACGGCCAGGTGATCCAGGTCGGCACGCCCGACGAGATCTTGCGCAGCCCCGCAGACGACTACGTGCGCAGCTTCGTGCGCGGCGTGGACGCGGCGGCCGTGTTCAAGGCGGCGGACATCGCGCGCAAGTCGCTCACGGTGGTGTGCGAGCACCCCGAGCGCGGTGCGCGCGCGGCGCTCAAGCTGCTCGAGGACCAGGACCGCGACTTTGCCTACGTGACCAGCCCGACCAGGCGCTTTCTGGGTGTGGTGTCGGCCGACACGCTGCGCGGCGCGCTCGACGGGCATTCGGGCCCGCTGGGGCTGCAGCGCGCCTTTCTGGCCGACCTGCCGCGCATCGACGCCGAGGCGCCCGTGGCGGGCCTGATCGGCCAGCTCGCGCAGGCGCCGTGCGCGCTGCCGGTGGTGGCGAGCGACGGCCGCTTCTGCGGCGCGATCAGCAAGACGACGCTGCTCAAGTTCCTGGACCGCGACACGCCGCCCATCGAGCCGGTCGTGCCCAACGCCGCCCCTGCGCTCGCAGCCGAACCGCACTGAATCACGAAGGACCTCGAACGATGAACGACAACACACTTCCTTCCGAGCTGAACGCACCCGTTCTGGACGCGCCCATGTTGAACACGCCTGCACCGATCGATCCGTGGCAAGCGATGTCGACCGTGCCCGACACCTCGGCCACGAGCGCCTGGCTCGACGCACCGGCAGATGCCGCCCATCAACTGGCCGGCTCGCCCGACGCTGCCACTGGCTTCCAGTTGCACCGCCTGTGGGACGGCTCGCTGCCGGTCGAGTCCTGGATCAACCAGGGCCTGGGCTGGGTGGTGGCGCACTTCCGCCCCTTCTTCCAGACCGTGCGCCTGCCCATCGACAGCACGCTGAACGGGGTGCAGAGCCTGCTGACGGGCCTGCCCACGCTGGCGATGATCGCCCTCATCGGCCTGCTGGCCTGGCAGTTCGCCGGCCGCGCGCTGGCCATCGGCACCACGGTGGCGCTGCTGCTGGTGGCCATGCTGGGCATCTGGCCCGAGGCGATGGTGACGCTGTCGCTGGTGCTGACCTCGCTGGTCTTTTGCATGGTGATCGGCCTGCCGCTGGGCGTGCTGCTGGCCAGCAGCGACCGCGCGCAACGCATCATGCGGCCGGTGCTGGACGCAATGCAGACCACGCCCGCCTTCGTGTACCTGGTGCCGGTGGTGATGCTGTTCGGCATCGGCAACGTGCCCGGCGTGATCGTGACGATCATCTTCGCGCTGGCCCCGCTGGTGCGCCTGACCAACCTGGGCCTGCGCCAGGTGCGTCCCGACCTGATCGAGGCCGCGCGCGCCTACGGCGCCTCGCCGTGGCAGATGCTCGTGAAGGTGCAGCTGCCGCTGGCCATGCCGTCGATCATGGCGGGCATCAACCAGGCGCTGATGCTGTCGCTGTCGATGGTGGTGATCGCCTCGATGATCGCCGTGGGCGGCCTGGGCCAGATGGTGCTGCGCGGCATCGGCCGGCTCGACATGGGCCTGGCGACAGTGGGCGGCCTGGGCATTGTGCTGCTGGCCATCACGCTGGACCGCCTGACGCAGGCCATGGGCAAGTCGCGCCGCAGCGCCGGGCGCCGCTGGTGGCACACCGGGCCTGCGGGCTTCGCGCTGCACCTGCTGCAGCGGCTGGTGGGTTCACCGGCGTCTTCGCGCACGGGCAGTGAGCCCGCGCCTGCCCTGTCCGCGCAAGCGCAATGAAACGCCAAGGAGAAACCAGACGCATGAAGAAGATCAATGTCATCGCACGCGGCATGGCACGCGGCCTTCTGGCCATCGGCTTCGTTGCCGCCGGCATGGCCGCCCAAGCCGCCCACGCCGCCAACGACCTGCCCGGCAAGGGCGTGACCGTGCTGCCGCTGAAGAGTTCGCTCGCCGAAGAAGCCTTCCAGACGCTGCTGGTGATGCGCGGTCTCGAAAGGCTCGGCTACACCGTCGAGCCCATGAAGGACCTGGAGCCCGCCACCGAGCACCTGGCCATTGCCAACGGCGACGCCACCTTCATGGCCAACCACTGGAGCCTGCTGCACGCCGACTTCTACAAGAACAGCGGCGGCGACGCCAAGCTGTGGCGCAAGGGCGTGTATTCCGACGGCGCGGTGCAGGGCTACCTGATCGACCGCAAGACGGCCGAGCAATACAACATCACGACCATCGCGCAGCTGAAGGACCCGGCCATCGCGAAGCTGTTCGACGCCGACGGCGACGGCAAGGCCGACCTGACGGGCTGCAACCCCGGCTGGGGCTGCGAGCTGGCCATCGAGAACCATCTGGGCGCCTACCAGTTGCGCGACACGGTCACGCACAAGCAGGGCAGCTATGCCGCGCTGATGGCCGACACCATCGCCCGCTTCAAGCAGGACAAGCCGGTGCTGTACTACACGTGGACGCCGTACTGGGTCAGCGCGGTGCTGCGCCCCGGCACAGACGTGGTGTGGCTGCAGGTGCCCTTCTCTTCGTCGCAAGAGAGCAAAGAGGGCAAGGTCGACACGCAGCTGCCGAACGGCAGGAACTACGGCTTCCAGGCCAACCAGGAACAGATCGTCGCCAACCGGGCCTTCACCGAGAAGAACCCGGCCGCGGCGAAATTGTTCGAGGTGATGACGCTGCCGATCAGCGACATCAATGCACAGAACCTTCGCATGAGCGAGGGCGCCAACACGCGGAAGGACGTGGAGCGGCATACGGACGGGTGGATCCGGGTGCATCAGGCACTGTTCGACGACTGGATTGCCCAGGCCCGGGCTGCTGCGAGGTAGCAAGGCAGCGCATGGGCGGCGGCTGAGATAATCGGGGGGCGTTTTCCGCGTTTGCCGCGTTTCCCACTCCAATAAAAGCCCCCCACCATGACGACCACGATCCAGCAGGCCGACCTGATCGAATCGATCAGCGCCGCGCTGCAGTACATCAGCTACTACCACCCCGCCGACTACATCGCCCATCTCGCCAAGGCCTACGAGCGCGAACAGAGCCCCGCCGCCAAGGACGCCATTGCGCAGATCCTGACGAACAGCAAGATGAGCGCCACGGGCCACCGCCCGATCTGCCAGGACACCGGCATCGTCAACGTGTTCCTCAAGGTGGGCATGGACGTGCGCTGGGGCGGCTTCACCGGCAGCCTGGACGACGCCATCAACGAAGGCGTGCGCCGCGGCTACAACCACCCCGACAACACCCTGCGCGCCTCGGTCGTGGCCGACCCGCAGTTCGACCGCAAGAACACCAAGGACAACACGCCCGCGGTCATCTTCACCGAGATCGTTCCGGGCAACACCCTCGAAGTGACGGTCGCGGCCAAGGGCGGCGGCAGCGAGAACAAGAGCAAGCTCGTGATGCTGAACCCCGGCGACAGCGTGGTCGACTGGGTGCTCAAGACCGTGCCCACCATGGGCGCTGGCTGGTGCCCGCCGGGCATGCTGGGCATCGGCATCGGCGGCACGGCCGAGAAGGCCGCGCTGATGGCCAAGGAAAGCCTGATGGACGACCTCGACATGCACGAGCTGCAGGCCAAGAAGCAATCGGGCGCCGAGCTCAGCAAGGTCGAGGCGTTGCGCATCGAGCTGTACGAGAAGGTCAACGCACTGGGCATCGGCGCGCAGGGCCTGGGCGGCCTGGCCACCGTGCTCGACATCAAGATCAAGATGTACCCGACGCACGCGGCCAGCAAGCCGGTGGCCATGATCCCCAACTGCGCGGCCACCCGCCATGCGCACTTCGTGATGGACGGCAGCGGCGCGGTGTACCTCGACCCGCCTTCGCTCGACATGTGGCCCGACGTCAACTGGGCGCCCGACGAGAAGAAGAGCAAGCGCGTCGACCTCGACACGCTCACGCCCGCCGAAGTCGCGAGCTGGAAGCCAGGCGACACGTTGCTGCTCAAGGGCAAAATGCTCACCGGCCGCGACGCCGCGCACAAGCGCATCCAGGACATGCTGGCCAAGGGCGAGAAGCTGCCCGTGGACTTCACTAACCGTGTCATCTACTACGTCGGCCCGGTCGATCCGGTCGGCGACGAAGCCGTGGGCCCCGCCGGCCCGACCACCGCCACGCGCATGGACGGCTTCACCGAAATGATGCTGGCGCAGACCGGCCTGATCGCGATGATCGGCAAGGCCGAGCGCGGCCCGGTGGCCATCGAGGCCATCAAGAAGCACAAGAGCGCCTACCTCATGGCCGTCGGCGGCGCCGCCTACCTGGTGAGCAAGGCCATCAAGACCGCCAAGGTGGTGGGCTTTGCCGACCTGGGCATGGAAGCCATCTATGAATTCGACGTGGTCGACATGCCCGTGACGGTGGCGGTCGATGCCGGCGGCACCAGCGCGCACATCACCGGCCCGGCCGAGTGGCAGAAGCGCATCGCGAGCGGCGAGTTCAAGACCATCATGATGGAAGAAGCTTGAGCGATATAGGCGTCTTCGACAGCGGGGTCGGTGGGCTCAGCGTGCTGGCCGCGTTGCGGGCCGAGTTGCCGCACGAGAACTTCGTGTACTTCGCCGACACGGCCTACGCGCCGTACGGCGAGCGCGGGGACGCCTATGTCATCGAGCGGTCGCGTGTTGTGGTCGAACATCTGCTGCGGGAACACCGCGTCAAGGCGCTCGTGGTGGCCTGCAACACGGCCACGACCGCCGCCATTCACCTGCTGCGGGCCGAACACCCCGAGCTGCCGATCGTGGGCCTGGAGCCCGGTCTCAAGCCCGCCGTGGCAGGCAGCCGCACGGGACACATCTCGGTGATGGCCACGCGCGGCACCCTGGCCAGCGCCAAGTACGCCGCCTTGCGCGCATCGTTCGCCGGCTCGGCCGAGGTGCGGTCCGTACCTTGCGACGGTCTCGTGAAAGCCATCGAAGGCTTCGACGCGGCAGGCATCTCGACGCTGTGCGAGCGTTACATGAAGGAGGCCGGCCCCTTCGGCGACGGGCCCACCGACGTCGACACCGTGGTGCTCGGCTGCACCCACTATCCGCTCGTGAAAGACGAACTGCGCCGGCATGCACCGGCCACGCTGCGCTTCATCGACACCGGCGTGCCCGTGGCGCAGCAGACGCGGCGCCTGCTGGCGTCCGCCGGCCAGCTCGCGGACACCGGCAACGGCACGCTGCGCCTGGAAAGCAGCGGCCACGTCGCCGTGCTCGAGGCCGCGGCGGCGCGCTGGCTAGGGCTTCCCGCGGCCACCGCGGCCTGACCTGAGCCCCCTCACATGCGCTTTCTCCGCCATACCGCCCTCCTCCTGTGCCTCTCGGGCGCCGGCCTGAGCCACGCAGCCTGCGAGAGCGGCCTGGCCGAGCGCATGCACGCCAAGCTGCACCCCAACCGCCCGCTCGACGAGCGGCTCGCCGCCTGCAAGATCTGGCCGGCCTTTCCGGGGCGCAGCATCGTCGTGCTGCCGATGCCGCGCGAAACCACCGACCACGGCGCCAAGGTGTTCGACCTCGAGATCCTGCTGATCCAGCGGCCCGACAACGGCAATACCGAGCGCGACACCGTCATCGGCCGGCTCATGCAGCCCGAAGCGCTCGACGAAGACGCGACCACGTCGATCCAGGACATCCGCATCGACACCTCGCGCTATGTGCTGTCGAGCGAGGCCCGCGCCTTCGGCGTGCGCGTGCGCTACCGCGGCACCAGCGCGCCGGGCAGCCCGCTGGCGAGTGAAACGGTGCGGCTCTACGTGCACCACGGCAAGCAATTTCGCCAGGTGCTGCAGGAGGTCGAACTCGACCACGACAACGGCGGCTGGGACGCCACCTGCACAGGCCACTTCGAGAAGCTGCGCACCATGCTGTCGGTCGGCAAGGCGGCCAGCAACGGCTTTGCCGACCTGCAGCTGTCGCGCACGCTGGTGCAAAGCCGCGCGCAAGAGCAGGAAGACCAGGGTTGCCTGGAGAAGACGCTGCCGGCGAAGTTCAGCACCGTGACGCTGCGCTACGACGGCGAGCGCTACAAGGTGCCGAAGTCGCTGGTGCAGCAATCGCCCTGAGAGGGCCTGAACTGCCCACAGTGCGCCTTCGGGAGCGCGGCACGGAGGTGGAGGAGCAGGGGTTTAACGCCCTGTGTCCGCAAGAGCGCGGGGCCCCTCAGTGCAGGTGACGCGGACGGCGACCGCCGCCATGGCCACCACCGCTGCCGCCGCTGCCAGGGCCGCCCGTGCCGCGCGGGCGCTTGCCGATTTCAAGCGAGTTCACGAGCGCGTCGAAACGGTCGCTGAAGAGGCGGTCGATCTCGGAGACCACGCCGCCCAGCTCGGCGCCGTCGAAGTGGCGCTCCATGAGATTGATGACGTCTTCCACAAGCAGGTCACGCTGCACCTGCATGATCGCGGCCGGATTGGGGCCGACGAACAGCATCAGGAAGTCGTCACGCGACTCTTCGTCGGGATCGCCCTCTTCCTCGTCGAAGTCGGTGTCGTAGAAGGTGACCTCGATGGCCGCGCCGCGGTCGGACAGCTCGTTCAGGCCCATGCACATCTCGTCGAGCGCCTGGCGAAAGTCTTCGTCGCCGGGCACGGTCCAGCAGATCTGCAGCGTGTGGTCCTTCTGCTCGAAGCGGATGCCCGGCTCTTCTTCGTAGGTGCTCGTGGCGCCGTCGGCCAGCGACTTCGCGCCGGCGTACGCCCACAGGGGCTTGAGCGCCTCCTGGATCTGGTCGAAGGTCACGTCCGGGCGCAGCGGCACGTCGCCGTGCACATGGATTTCAAATGGAGCGTTGTAGCGAGGCATCGAATGCTCCCATGTAAGTTTGGTACCCGGAACGGGGGTCGAACCCGTATGCCCCGATCAAGGAAGCGGCGGATTTTAAATCTGGTCCGGCGGTTTTCGGCTGGTGCCCCGAAGCGGGCTTGAACCGCTAAGTCCTTGTCAGGACGAGAGATTTTAAGTCTCTTGTGTTTACCAATTTCACCATCGGGGCCTCGCCAGGGGACCCATTCTGCCATCCCTGTGTCAGCGAAATGGCACAGAAGGGCGGGTCCCGGACACAGACCCGACCCACCCAAACCTGTGACAAGTGCGTCCTGACACAGGCTCAGTTGATTACCCCCTCCATTAGGTGATCCCTAGAGATTCACCATAGAGATTCCCCATAACGATTCAAACCATAGAGATGTTCCATATCGATGGAACCCTATAGGTAACCCTTTGGAGTCCTGAATGAACACCCCGTCCGTGAACCCGGCTGACCTCTCACGCCCTGATTGTCTCGATGACGAGATGATTGCCGAGCAATGGCGGCTCGAAGAAGACATGACACAACGCGGCTTCGAGGCGTACCACCGGAACCTGAACGCCGCCCGCATCGGGGGCGCTGAGGACGCGACCGCCTACGGCGCTGCCCTGATGCTCCACCGCGTCCAAGCCGTCTCGGACGGCATCAAGGCGTTCATGGAGGCCGCGAATTCCGGCAAGGCCGGGAAGAAGCACACCGCCGTGCGTCCCTTACGCGACATCGGCCCGGACGTGGCCGCATTCCTGGCCTTACGTGCCGTCCTCCCAGCCTGACTGCACCCCGCACCCTCCAGCACATGACGACCACGATTGGCGGCATGGTGGAGGACGAGATTCGGTTATCCACCCTCCGCGCCGAGGAAAACAAGGTATTTCAGAAGGTGAAGGACGGCGTGAAAAAGCGGGTTGGCTACGACTACAAGCGCGTGTACGCCAACCGCTATGCGAAGTACGAGCGCATCTACTTCCCCTGCCAGTTCGACTTCCGGGGCCGCATCTACTCGGTCATCCGAGTCCCTCGCACGAGACCTTCATGGGCAAGCCGCTGGTGGTGGTTCCGAACGAGTACATGCCGCGATGACTCCCGGACAACAAGCGTTCCTCTACATGGGCTGCTGGCTCGCCGTCTACGGCATGCGCTAACCCTCTCACCCCCCTCCCTCAACGCCCCCGCAGGTTCACGCCTCGGGGGCGTTTCTCATTTCAGAAAGCACCCCCCCAATGGCAGACAAGAAAGCCTCCCCCCAACTCACGAGCCCGCGTGGCGTGTTCGTATATCCATCCATCGAGAAGCCGGACTTCGGCACGAAGGAGTACCCGTGCCATCGCGCACGAGCACGCCGCATCCCGGGTATGTGCATGGGCGCGGTGCGGCGGATGGCATAGGACTTGGCAGTAGGTAGACACAGATCACCAGGCCGGCCGGCCTCGCCCGCTTAGCCGCGACCGTCAGCAATGCCGTGGCCGCGGACCCTCCCGATGATCGACAAAGAAAAACCCGCCGTGCTTGCGCAGGGCGGGCTGTGTGTGGGACGTAGGTGCCTAGGTTCGTCGGCTCTGGATCAGCGCACGCTGAGCAAGGTTCTCAGCAAGCTGCTTGCGCCGAGCTTTCTCGGCTTCGCTTGCTGCTTGTGGTGCTGACCGCTTTGCGCCTGCAAGCACCTTCGCGAGTTCCAACTTCTGAGAGAAGCCTTGGTAGGCCATGCGTTAAACCCATTTTTCACCAACTGCCTGAAATCTATCAGAAGTGTCTATGTCGTAAAACTCGAACAGCGCCAAAACGGCGGCGTCTATCCGGTCGAACCTGTCGATTGGTCCCACGCGAGCGTTCGCAAAATCTCCTTCGCGCCTAGATTATTCAACCGGCCGTTATCCATCAGGCCAGCTTCGTTCAATGTATTGAGGGCTGCTGGAGATATAGAGTTTCGGCAGTCCTCAAACAATTCACGCACCACGCTCATTGACAACGGCTTGGTTAACAGGTTCCCCTGCCTCGTCATCACGTGTATGACGTGGGCAATTGCCGCGTTGAACATGCCCGAGCCCGGAGGACGAGTCGGACTGGCACGTTCGCGTTCTTTCGCAGCCATCTTTTGCAATGCCGAAAGTTCACCCTTCGCATGTGCAAGTTCGCTGTTGGCTCGCCGCAAATCGTTCATGAGAGCCTGCTTCTCCTTTTCGGATTCAGGAGTGACCTCAGATACATCGTTGGTCAGGTTTTGTGCCAGTTGGATGACCTCCGCTTCCTTTTCCTCGACGACGATCTTTTCAGTCGCAAGTCGCTCGGCAAGCGTGTTGTTCATCCTGTTGTAGCCCTCATCGAGGTGCTTCAGTCGCTCGCCGAAGCTTGCCTCGATACGCCCTAAAACTACGTGCATATCGCGCGTGAAGTTGTAGCTGTTGTCGTAGAAGCGGCTACTCGCCTCGTCTGCTTTGAAGTAGAACAATGCGGAGAGCCAAACCGAGAATAAGGCCAGTATCAGAGCGAGCAGGTCTGTGAAAGAGAACTTGTCGATGCTGATGTTGAAGGGCGCATTGGCAATTTTCCAGGCGACCACCCCTATGGCAGCAACAATACAAATGTCGCGCAAGGTTCGCACCGATAGCCAATGCGAGAGAAGCTCGCGCTTGGCCGGATCGTTAGTTGATTCTTTTCCTGCATCTGCCATATCCCGCTCCTTGTTGGTCTATGCTTACACCGCACGTCCTCAAAGCCGATGGCGAGTGACTAGCCGCTTCCTCCTCCAAACTGTTGCAGGATCGCGAGCCGTTGAGTCGCACTCTTCTCAGCTCGCTGCGCGAACCACGCCGCGAGTAGCCGGTCAGCTACATCAAGCAGCGCGTAAACGTTGGCCCGCTCGCACTCCAGCCGCTCGCAGGTGCCGCTGACGCCGAGCCCGAACGGGTACATGCAATACAGCACGTGGTAGACGTGCGGCCGCGCGTCCTTGAACGACTCGATGCCCTCGTGCGTGACCGAGGCCTCGATCTCGTCGACCGGGATCCTCGCCTCGAGCTCCGTGCCAGGCGCATCGTTGAGGAACGAGGCCTGCGACGAGAAGCCCAGGCCGTTGCCGGCCATCTGGCAGCGCCACAGCGCCCAGTTGTTGAGGCGCGTCTTGACCCATTCAATGCGCGCCATCGGCCTCCTTCGGCTCAGGCCACATGCACACGAAGGTCATGCCGTACCGCTCGACCAGGCGCGCGACATCGGGTGTCACCTTGGCTTCCCAGTAGGTGCCGACTTTGGAGTCCCGCTCGTGCGCAAAAAAGCAATTCGGTTCGCCGCGGATGCCACGACGCACCAGCGCATAGGCCTCCTTGCCGATCTCGCCCGCCTTCGCCTAGATGGCCTCGTAGGTCTTTGGCATGCGGTCCCTGATGAAGCCAAGCCGAGCGTTCACTTCGGCGACGGTCATCGCTTGATCTGAAGTCATGGTGTCCATGTGTCCAAACCTCTCTATAGAAGAAATACGTGAGATCGGAGGGGTGGTGCGCGCGCGAGTGCACACGTCTGCACGCCTCTGTGTGGGGGCGCCCGCTTTGCGAATATCGCGATGGACCATGCAGCGGCTGCAACCCCCAATCCGGAGGAAGAAGCAAGCCTTAGGGCTCTAAGGGAAGCCCTGGCCACCGTGGACAGTTGGGCACTCAGGTCATAGGCGCGTGCGTCGACTTCCCCGCTACCGCACCGCAATGGGGGCGCTTGCCTCCCAGCCCTTCGGGCACACCGCTGCCAATCTTGCGTCTGGCGGTGTTTGCGATCCGGCGCGTTTGTTGCGCCGTGACCTGTTGGTCAGAACGGCGCATCGTCGGCGACTCCATATTCATTGACCGCCGGCTTCGGTGCCGGCGGTGGCGGGGGCACAGCGGCCCCTTCCTCGGGTTCGTAGGGCGGCCAATCCTTCGGCTTCTCGTAGCCCCATGCACGAACGCCGTTCTGCTGCTTCTTGCAGCGCTCCCAGCCCTCGTGCTCCATCCAGCTGCGGATCTGGCCCTCGAGCGATGCGTTGCTCTTTGCCGCGTCGACGCCGAGGGCGGCCGTGAGCTGCGAAATCGTGACGAACGTGGTGAGCTCGTTGACGACTGCGCCAATGCCTGTCTGCATGGGCGGCCTGGTCAGGACGTGCAGCAGCTCGCTGAGCACGGCCGTTTCCACCAGGCGGCTTTCCTGCATCGGGAAGAACAGCCGTTCCTCCACCGCGATCGCGGGCGTGAATGGCTCGGCCTGCAGGTAGAGCGCGAACGCTTCGGCAAAGAGCCTGTCGCGATTTCGCAGCAGCCACTCGATGTCAATGACATGCCGCACAGGCACCGGCCAGAAGCGCCGGTTACCGGTGCGGTCTCGCAGGTAGGTGCGTTCGTTCGTCGTGCCAGCCAGCACACACTGTCGCGCATAGGCCTCGACGACTCGGCCGTAGCTCGGCCGGTACCGGTCGACCTTCGCCGAGATGAAGGCCTTGATGATGTTGATCTCGGACTTGCCGAAGTTCGCCAGTTCGGCGATCTCGTAGAGCCACAGGCCCTGCACCTGTTCCTGGCCTTCCTTGCCGCGGCTCACGTCGAAGTGCGTGTCACTGAAGTAGGCCGAGCTCGCGAGCGTCTCGACCATCGTGGATTTGCGCATGCCGCCCGGGCCTTCTAGCACCGGGCAGTAGTCGAATTTGCAACCCGGCTCCATGATGCGATTGACCATGCCGAGCAGCCAGTAGCGGCCGACCAGGCACAAGTACTCGAACACCTCGGGCTTGAGCGTCTCGGGCGTCTCGCCGATGACAAACACGAGCCACTTGTCGATCAGCGGCTTCGCGTCGGGGTCAGGCTCGGGCAGACCGGTCAGGTACTCCTGGACGGGATGGAACGGGTTCTCGTGAGCCACCGTCTCGATGGCTTCCATCAATGCCGCCCGGTTGATGCTCGGCAGGCCGTAGGTCTTGCTGAGATAGCGGCCGAGCAGCAGGTCGACCGCGCCCGTGATCGGGCCCGCCTTCGCGTGCGGCCAGGGCCACGGCCGGCGCGCATCGATGTTGTTGCTCAGCTGGTTGAGGCCGAGCACGCCACTCAGCGCCTCATCGTTCAACAGAGCCGCGATCACCAGCTTGCGCGAAACCAGCCACCTGCCCTTTTCCGCATCCCAATAGGGCTTGAGCCACCACGGCAACTTTTCGTCATCGCCGCCCTCAGCGCCAGCGGGGCTTTTAGGCGCGCCGCCGCCAGATCCGCCACCACCCTCCGAAGCCGCGCCCGCGTCCGACGACGCAGCTGCAGGCTCGACCGCATGCATGTCGGCCTGAAACGGTTGGGCCCGACCGAAGTAGGTGAGCACACGGTCGTAGTCCCATCCATCCGTGTCGATTGCGTCATGGCAGTCCCATCCGTCCGGCAACTCGCCAGGCCCAGGGATCGGCAGCATCGACACCTTGCAGCCCTGCGCATCGCTCAGCAACGTGCCGATTCCAAGCATCGCCGCCATGCCCGGCTGCTTCTTCGCTGGCAGGTATGGCATCGACTGGGCCAGGAGCTGCAGCGCAGTGTCACGCACGAGCTCACGGTCGCTGTCTGTGATCTCCCCGCCGATCTGCTCGAGCTGCTCCATGGCTTGAGCCACCACGGACTTCTGCGCAGCCTGCGGAGCCTTCTCGCGCTTGGAATCGCAGTCTGGCCACAGCAGCACCGTGCTCCCAGCAAGCCATTCCCACTGCGCCTTCTTCCAGCCGTTGCACCCGCCCGGCCAGCCCACCACGCAGTACACGCCGGAGCCGCGCGCATCGAGCAGCGCCTGCAGCACCTCGGCCTTGACTTCGCCCTCGACGACGATGACGGTACGGCCGCCCGGATGCTCTCCGCCTGGGTAGAACAGCGGCCGTGCATCGTCCCAGCCCCGCCACTTCCAGGTCATCGAGCCATCGCGCAGGCTCGCAGCCCACGTGTATGGAATCGCGACCTTACCGCCATCACTCGTTCTGAACCGGACCACGTAGCCGAACAACTGCCCGTCGACCCGATAGCTCGCGGTGTGCAGGATGTCTTCTTTTTTTCGGCTGTAGTGCCAGAAGGTGGCGGGCGGTGCGTCGGCCGGCGCGGGCATGCGCGTTTCCCACTGCTCCTTCTCTCGCTGCGCAGGTGGCCATTCCCGAAGGCAGCGCGGCCATGAACAAGCACCTCGCTATTCAACTGCTGCGCGCGGCCGCGCGATCGCTGCGTGAAGGCGTGGCCACAGAGCGCGAGTGGTCGACCGTTACGCGCGCGATCGTCGTTGCCCAAGGCCTTGAACGTCGAGGCATCGTGCGCGGCCTGAGCGGCCATCTGCGCAGCGCCGCGGATGCCCTGCAGGAGATTGGCCGGCGGGCCATGGATGCGGGCACGTGGAATGCCACCCCGCTGGATCTGCTCGAGCTCGACGTCATCACAACCGCGATCGAGCTACACGAGTACCAGCTGCAGTTGCTGAGCTATGGCGAGCTCCGCCGAGTCGTCGAGCGCGCCGAGGCCGAGATTTGCAGCGCCGGCGGCCGCGTGGTCGACGTCGGCCAGATGCGGGGAGTGCTGGCATGACGCAAGGCACCCCTTGGAGCGCGATCGCCGACAAGTGGGCTCGTACGCCCACCGGCGGCGTTCGCAACGTTGGCGAGGTCGTCAGCGGCGTCCAGATTGACAAGTTCTTCGTGCCGCCGGCGCGACCAGGCGGCAGCGGCCGCTGGTGCGTGGTGCTGCAGGACGGCCGCACCTTCGAGCGCTACGACTGCTACGTCGAATGGTCGCCCCACGGTTGGAACCCGAGCACGTGCCGGCGGGAAGGCGCGGAGCGGCCTGCATGACACACACATGCCACGCCGAGGGCTGCAACAAAGCCGCGCCCCCGAAGTACCTGATGTGCGGCAAGCACTGGGCCATGGTGCCGCCGACGCAGCAGCGCGAGATCTGGCGGCACTCCCGTCCTGGTCAGGATGTCGACAAGCGGCCGTCAGCCGACTATCTGCGCGTGATGAAGATCGCCATCGATCTGGTCGCCCGGGCCGAGGGCCAGCAAGGAAGCCTGCTATGAGCATGAGCGACGACATTCTCAGCAAGGACCAAGTGGCGACCATGCTCGATTGCGAGCCGTCGACCGTCGAAGAGAAAGCCCGCAACCACGAGTTGCCAGGCGTGAAGATCGGCCGCAGTTGGCTCTTCCCGCGCCAGGCGTTGATGCAGCGCCTCAACGAGATGGCGCTGGCCAGGCCTGAGCCCACGCGGCCGGAGGGCATCATCAAGCCCGGTTCGAAGCGCCGGGCGCCGCTGGCGCTGCCGCCCCTGCCGACCTGAACTGGAGATTCCGTTCCACGGCCGGTCCAACTGGCGCCCAGCCCGGGTCCGTATACTCCCGCTTACACCATAAGCCGATGCGTACGCATTGGCTCCGCAAAATACGAGACCTGAGCAGCGATGACGCACGAAAGCATCACCTTTTATGTGGCAGCAATCGTCCCCGCATTTATGTGCTTTTTAGCGAACCTGTCTGTTCGTAAAGCTGCGGTGCTTGAGAGCTCAGGCGCTGACTGGCTCTTGATTTTGGTGGCATTCGATGCCACCTGCGTGTTCACATTGACCGAAGTTGCCAAGTTCGTCCCGGACGCCGACGTCAAGGCAAACCTAGTCGCTATCATCGGCACATTGCTTCTGGGGACACTGATTTTTTGGTTCTTCGTCGCAACTTCAGTAGAGGCCTGGATTAAAGCCGCAGCGACAAAGAAGAAGATTGCATTGTTTATAACCTTGTGGTTAATCATCGTCGGCTTAACGTCAACGCATTTCTTGATATTTCTCTACAAGCTGGGTGAAAAATCATGACCGAATTCCTGCTCGCAGTAGTTGGGCTTTTTCTTATTTCCGCCGTTCTAGTTAGCTGCGCCACCGCGTTTGTTTTTCGAAAACAACTCTGGCCGGAACGCTATGCGAGAAACTCTTGGCGGTTTGCGACGCAAAGTACGGGTTACAGTTTAACTCGTGCATATTTCCAGCGGGTCGCAGAAATCGAGCAGTCTAATGGCCTGACCACCGAGGTAAGACTGCTATACGTGCAAGCGTATGAGGAAAGATCTAAAGCCATTCAGGGCGGGCGAGCGCCGTTTGCTGAGGTCAATCCTATTGCTTCGCCGCAAGGTAGCAGTGCATTCGTCACTTTTGTGGCCGGAGTTTTTGAACTCAACATGATTCAGGCGCACAAAATCCCCTCTTATGCCTAGAGATTTGTGCGTCGAAAATAAAATATGAGCTCTATTGTCGCAGCACGCTACGCTGACTTTTTGAAAAGTGAAGGCTATAAGCTTACTCACGACCAAGATGCCGACGTCATCCGGCTCGCCTTCAATGGCGAAACTTTGGATCTACAGTGCGTTGTCTACGTAAGCGATTCATTCATCGCATTTCATGTCATTGTACCGCTGACGATTAAGCCCGATAAGATGAGTTCAGCATTTGCGTTGTGCAATCAGCTGAATCAAATGCGTCCAATTGGAAATTTTGAGGTCCAAAAGATTTCAAATAAGATTCTTTTCAAAATCGGCATGGAAACTCCTCCTGAGCCGAGCAATGAATATTTTGAGCGCACACTGATGCTCGCATTGTCTAACGCCAATTCTGAGGCCAAGACAATACTCAAAGAGCTGAGCTAGGCCCTGGGAGTCAAAGTAGACGATCGGCAAGGTCCTCGCCGCGCAATGAGGCGTAGCGCAGCATCATCTTGGTGTCGGTCCAGCCCATGATCTTGCAGATCTCGATCTCGTTGAAGATCCAACCGCGATCGCCCTTGAGCGTCATCCAGCGGCAGCAGGCCTCGTGACGTAGGTCGTGCTCGGTGAAGTTCGGCACGACCGCATATGCGAATAGGGACGTGAAGCGCGCCGACAACCTGGACGTGCATTTGGTGAGGTCGGCCGGCGTGCCGTCCCAGAACGGAAAGATCAGCCCGGTGCGCCCCTCACACCATGCGATCAGCTTCGCGCGCAGTTCGCGTTTCAAGGGCACTGTCCGAGGCTTGGCTGCGCCATGGTGGCCCTTCGTGCCCTCGATCCTCAGCAGCCCGCGGCCGGCGTCCAGCTGGTCGACGCGCAGCCGGTAGGCCTCACGCAGTCGCAGCCCCGTGTCGATGATCAGTGAGAACAGCAGCTCGAAAGCGGGATCGTCCCCCCAGGGGCGCTCTTTGTCGGGCCGCTTCACGCCGGCGAGAGCCGCGCGCACCGCATCCTCGTCGTCGGCCGACATGCGCACGTCACGTGCGATGTCTCGAACTGAGCCGTCAGCGTACTGGCTGTAGCCGCGGGGCAGCAGCGTCAGAACGTTCACAGGCGGCTGCTGGCCTTCTTTCGTGGTGGTGCGGTGGGTACCAAGCGACCACCTTGGAAAGCGCGCCCACGCGCTTCCTGATCGTTCCTGGCGTCATCTTCTTCTCTCGGGTCTTGTAGCCCTCGATCATCTGGTTGACCCGCTGGAACGTGATGCTCGACATGCGCACGCCAGGCAACTCGCTGGCCAGTAGCGCAAGCGTCGGCCGCTCACTCGACGCGACCCGTGTGTTCGGGTCGTTCTCGTAGTTGCGCATCACCTCAAGCAGCAGCGGCGACTTTGGCGCCGGCCCCTGAGTCGCCTCGAGCAGCTCCAGCGGTACGACGCCGCGCTCGAGCCAGCCGTCGAGGATCTTGGCGTAGTTGTTCGCCTCCACCTCGTCGTCGAAGGTGTGAAAGAACGGCTTCTCGAGGAGGTGGTGCTTGACGCGCAACTGGTACTTGTTGCCGCGCTTCTGGACAGAGGACAAATCGGGCTCCGGTGGGAGCGCGCATCGTACTGGCTTCGACGGACAAAACAGTCCGTTCGTGGGTAGCAGACGAGCTTATTTCGGGTAGCAACGAACCCGAAACGAACTTAAACGAGGCCAGAAACAAAAATGCCCCGGAAGGTCCGAGGCATGTAACCTGTTGATTTAACAGGGAATTTGGTGGAGGCGCGACCCGGAGTCGAACCGGGCTACACGGATTTGCAATCCGTTGCATAACCGCTTTGCTATCGCGCCACGCAGAAATACGAATTCGAACCTGCGAAAAAAAGGGAAGCTGATGCTTCCCTTTTTCAAAACTGGAGCGGGAAAAGAGACTCGAACTCTCGACCTCAACCTTGGCAAGGTTGCGCTCTACCAACTGAGCTATTCCCGCGTTTCGAGCCTCGAATTATATACCAATATTTCGAGGCTCCCGAAGTTTTGCCATCGCTCAGTGCTTGACCGAGCCTTCCGAAGCCGGCGCGCCTGCGCGCTGTTTGGCTAGTTCGGCCACCGCAGCGGCCGATGCGGCCACCTCTTCGTCGGACAAAGGCACAGGCATCTTCTCGAGCGCGATCTCGAGCACCTTGTCGATCCACTTCACAGGCACGATCTCGAGGCCGTTCTTCACGTTCTCAGGGATGTCCTGCAGGTCCTTGGCGTTCTCTTCCGGAATCAGCACGGTCTTGATGCCGCCGCGCAGTGCGGCCAGCAGCTTTTCCTTCAGGCCGCCGATGGCGGTCACCTCGCCGCGCAGCGTGATTTCGCCAGTCATCGCCACGTCGCTGCGCACGGGAATGCCCGTGAGCGCCGACACGAAGGCCGTCGTCATCGCCGCGCCGGCGCTCGGGCCGTCCTTGGGCGTCGCGCCGTCGGGCACGTGGATGTGGATGTCGCGCTTCTCGAACACTTCGTCCTTGATGCCCAGGCGCCGCGAGCGGCTGCGCACCACGGTGCGCGCGGCCTCGACCGATTCCTTCATCACGTCGCCCAGCGAACCGGTGCGGCTGATCACGCCCTTGCCGGGCATGGTGACCGCCTCGATCGTGAGCAGGTCGCCGCCGACTTCCGTCCATGCAAGGCCGACCACCTGTCCAACCTGGTTCTGCTTCTCGGCGAGGCCGAAGCTGTACTTGCGCACGCCGAGGAACTCGTTGAGGTTGGCACCGTCGACCGTGACCTTGGGTGTCAATTGCTTGAGCAGCAGCCCCTTCACCACCTTGCGGCAGATCTTGGACAACTCGCGCTCGAGCGAACGCACACCCGCTTCACGCGTGTAGTAGCGCACGATGTCGCGCACCGCTTCTTCGGTGACCAGGAGTTCTTCTTCCTTGACGCCGTTGTTCTTCAGCTGCTTCGGCAGCAGGTACTTGATCGCGATGTTGGTCTTCTCGTCTTCGGTGTAGCCCGAAAGGCGAATGACTTCCATGCGGTCCAGCAGCGCCGGCGGAATGTTCATCGAGTTCGAGGTGGCAACGAACATGACGTCGCTCAGGTCGAAGTCGACTTCCACATAGTGGTCGCCGAAAGTGTGGTTCTGCTCCGGGTCGAGCACTTCGAGCAGCGCGCTCGACGGGTCGCCACGGAAGTCCGTGCCCAGCTTGTCGATTTCGTCGAGCAGGAACAGCGGATTGCGCGTGCCGATCTTGCTCAGCCCCTGCAGCACCTTGCCCGGCAGCGCGCCGATGTAGGTGCGGCGATGGCCGCGGATTTCGGCTTCGTCGCGCATGCCGCCGAGCGCCATGCGCGTGTACTTGCGACCGGTCGCCTTGGCGATCGACTGCCCCAGAGAGGTCTTGCCCACGCCCGGTGGCCCCACGAGGCACAGGATGGGCGCCTTGACCTTGTCGACGCGTTGCTGCACCGCGAGATATTCCAGGATGCGGTCCTTGACCTTCTCGAGCCCGTAGTGATCGGCGTTGAGCACGGCCTCGGCATTGGCCAGGTCGTGCTTGATCTTCGTCTTCTTGCTCCACGGCAGCGCGATCAGCACGTCGATGTAGTTGCGCACCACGGTGGCTTCGGCCGACATGGGCGACATGAGCTTGAGCTTCTTGAGCTCGCCCTCGGCCTTCTTGAGGCCTTCCTTGGACATCTTGGCGAGCTTGATCTTCTTCTCGATCTCCTCGATGTCCGCGCCCTCTTCGCCTTCGCCGAGCTCCTTCTGGATGGCCTTGACCTGCTCGTTCAGATAGAAGTCGCGCTGGTTCTTTTCCATCTGGCGCTTCACGCGCCCACGGATTTTCTTGTCCACATTCAGGATGTCGACTTCGCGCTCGAGTTGGCCGAACAGGTTTTCCAGGCGTGCCTTGACGTCGTCGAGGTCCAGCACGGCCTGCTTGTTGTCGAGCTTGAGCGGCAGGTGCGCGGCGATGGTGTCCGCCAGGCGGCCCGGATCGTCGATGCTCGAGATGGAGGTGAGGATCTCGGGCGGGATCTTCTTGTTCAGCTTGACGTACTGGTCGAACTGCTGCATCACGGCACGGCGCAGCGCCTCGACCTCCGTGCCCTTTTCACCGCCTTCCGCAAGCGCCAGGGGCGTTACGTTGGCAGAGAAATGGGTCTCGCCGTCGTCGATGCGATTGACGCGCGCGCGTTGCTGGCCTTCGACCAGCACCTTCACCGTGCCATCGGGCAGCTTGAGCATCTGCAGGATGGTGGAGACGCAGCCGACCTCGAACATGTCCTCGACGGAGGGCTCGTCCTTGGCGGCGGCCTTCTGCGCCACCAGCATGATGCGGCGCTCCGCTTCCATGGCCAGTTCAAGCGCCTTGATGCTCTTGGGGCGTCCCACGAAGAGCGGGATCACCATGTGGGGAAACACCACGACGTCGCGCAGCGGGAGCAGCGGCAGGTCGAGTGCTTCGGGGGGCAAGGGGGTGTGGCCAGACATGCAGATCCTTCGCGTCTTTGGCTTTAGGCCTTTTTCGCTGCTTCGCGATACACGAGCAGCGGGGGCTTGTTTTCGTCGATGGTCGATTCCTCGACCACCACCTTGTCGACATTGGTCGCGTTCGGTAGTTCGAACATGGTGTCGATCAGCGACTGTTCAAGGATCGAGCGCAGGCCGCGCGCACCAGTCTTGCGAGCCAGCGCCTTGCGGGCGATCGCCTTGAGCGCCGCAGGGCGGATCTCGAGGTCCACGCCTTCCATCTGCAGCAACTTGGTGAACTGCTTGACCACCGCGTTCTTGGGCTCGGTCAGGATCTGCACCAGCGCGTCCTCGCTGAGCTCCGCAAGCGACGCGACCACCGGCATGCGGCCGACCAGTTCGGGGATCAGGCCGAACTTGATCAGGTCTTCGGGTTCAACTTCGCGGAACACCTCGGTGATGCTGCGCTGGGCCTTGCTCTTGACCTTGGCGCCGAAGCCGATGCCCGACGCCTCGGTGCGGTTTTCGATGACCTTTTCCAGGCCGGCGAACGCACCGCCGCAGATGAACAGGATGTTGGTCGTGTCGATCTGCAAAAAGTCTTGATTCGGGTGCTTGCGCCCGCCCTGCGGCGGCACGCTGGCCATGGTGCCTTCGATGAGCTTGAGCAGGGCTTGCTGCACGCCCTCGCCCGACACGTCGCGCGTGATCGACGGGTTGTCGGACTTGCGCGAGATCTTGTCGATTTCGTCGATGTAGACGATGCCGCGCTGCGCCCGCTCGACCTCGTAGTTGCAGCTCTGCAGCAGCTTCTGGATGATGTTCTCGACGTCCTCGCCCACGTAGCCGGCTTCGGTCAGCGTGGTGGCGTCGGCCATCACGAACGGCACGTCGAGCATGCGCGCCAGCGTTTGCGCCAGCAGCGTCTTGCCCGAGCCCGTGGGGCCGATCAGCAGAATGTTGCTCTTGCTGAGCTCGACGTCGTCGCCCTTGGCCTTTTCCTTGTGGCGCAGGCGCTTGTAGTGGTTGTAGACCGCCACCGACAGCATGCGCTTGGCCGGCTCCTGGCCGATCACGTAGTTGTCGAGGTTGGTCTTGATCTCCAGCGGCGTGGGCAGGTCGCTGCGCGCCTCGCGCGCCTCTTCGCCCGCGGGGAGCTCGTCGCGGATGATCTCGTTGCAGAGGTCGATGCACTCGTCGCAGATGAAGACCGAAGGGCCCGCGATCAGCTTCTTGACCTCATGCTGGCTCTTGCCGCAGAACGAGCAATAAAGCGTTTTTTCGCTGGAAGAGCCTTTTTTTTCGGCCATGGACAGGTGCCTCGTTACAGGGAATGGACAATGATAACTAAACAAAAACGGCGTTTCCCGTGTGGAAAACGCCGTTTTTTGCCTTTTGCGCCACAGGGCGCCCGGCAGTTTTAACCGCGCTTGGCAACGACCTGGTCGACCAGACCGTAATCCTTGGCCTCGTCGGCCGTCAGGAAGTAGTCGCGTTCGGTGTCGCTCTTGACCTTTTCCAGCGGCTGGCCGGTGCGCTCGGCCAGGATGCGGTTCATCTGGTCCTTGGTGCGCAGGATGTCGCGCGCATGGATTTCGATGTCAGTCGCCTGGCCGCGTGCGCCGCCGAGCACCTGGTGGATCATGATCTTCGAGTTGGGCAACGAGAAACGCTTGCCCTTCTCGCCGGCCGCCAGCAGGAAGGCGCCCATGCTGGCCGCGAAGCCGAGGCACATGGTCGACACATCGGGCTTGATGAACTGCATGGTGTCGTAGATCGCCATGCCTGCGCTCACGCTGCCGCCCGGGGAGTTGATGTAGAACGAGATGTCTTTTTCCGGGTTCTCGCTCTCGAGGAACAGCAACTGCGCCACCACGAGGTTGGCCGTCTGGTCGTTGACCTCGCCCACCAGGAAAATGATGCGCTCCTTGAGGAGGCGCGAGTAGATGTCGTAAGACCGCTCGCCGCGGCCCGATTGCTCGATGACCATCGGAACCATGCCGAGGCCTTGAATTTCGTTTGCGATCATGAATTTTCTTTCCGGAAGATGAAGCCGTTCGCTGCTGAATGCACTGTACGCCTGAGTGAAATGGGGCTCGTGCCGCAAAGCACAAGCCCCATTGGCGATGCGGGCAACGATCGAAATCAGCCTTGCTGTTGCTGCGCCATCAGTTCGTCGAACGACACGGACTTGTCGTTGACCTTGGCCTTGGCCAGGACGAATTCGGTCACGTTGTTTTCGATGACCACGGCCTCGACTTCGGCCAGGCGGTTGTTGTCGCTGAAGTACCAGCGCACCACGTCGGCCGGCTTTTCGTAGCTGGCAGCCAGCTCGTCGATGTGAGCCTTGATCTGCTCGGGCTTGGCCTGCAGGTTGTTGGCACGCACCAGCTCGGCCACCACCAGGCCCAGGCGCACGCGGCGCTCGGCTTGAGGACGGAACACTTCATCGGGAATCGGGGCCTTGTCGGCGTCCTTGATGCCGCGCTGCTTCAGCTCGGCGCGGGCGCCTTCGATCATGCGGCCGACTTCCGACTGCACGCTGGCGTTCGGCAGATCGAGTTCGGCGTTGGCCACCAGCGCGTCCATCACGGCGTTCTTGTTACGCGCCAGCAGGCGGAACTTGACTTCGCGCTCGAGGTTGCGCTTGATGTCGGCGCGCAGGCCTTCGACCGTGGCTTCGGCGATGCCGAGCGACTTGGCGAGCTGTTCGTTGACTTCGGGCAGGTGCGAGGCTTCGATCTTCTTCAGCGTGACCATGAAGTCGGCTTGCTTGCCGGCCACGTCCTTGCCGTGGTAATCGGCCGGGAACGACAGCGGGAAGGTGCGGCTGTCGCCGGACTTCATGCCACGCACGGCGTCTTCGAATTCCTTGAGCATCTGGCCTTCGCCGACGATGAACTGGAAGTCTTCGGCCTTGCCGCCCTGGAACGGCTCGCCGTCGATCTTGCCTTCGAAGTCGACCGTCACGCGGTCGTCGTCCTGTGCAACGGCGTCTTGCGCGCGCTGGGCGAAGGTACGGCGTTGCTTGCGCAGGATGTCCAGCGTCTTGTCGATGGCGTCGTCGCCCACGTCGGCCGAGAGCTTTTCGACTTCAGCAGCGGACAGGTCGTTGATCTTGACTTCGGGGAACACTTCGAAGACCGCGTCGAAGGCCAGTTCGCCTTCGGGCGACTCTTCCTTTTCGGTGATGCGGGGCTGGCCGGCCACGCGCAGCTTGGCTTCGTTGGCGGCTTGCGAGAAGGCTTCGCCGACCTTGTCGTTCATGACTTCGAAGTGCACCGAGTAGCCATAGCGCTGGGCCACGACGTTCATCGGCACCTTGCCGGGACGGAAGCCGTCCATCTTGACGGTGCGCGCGAGCTTCTTGAGGCGCGAATCGACTTCGTTCTGGATGGTGCCGACCGGCAGGGTCAGCGTGATCTTGCGTTCGAGCTTCTCGAGAGTTTCAACGGTCACGGTCATGATGTCTTCCTGGTAAGGGGGCCGGTGCGCGGGGCCTGCATCTTTTTTCGATACAGATCAAGGACTTACACGCGCTGGCGGGATTTATGCGGAGGCACACACGTGCCGCCAGCAAAACTGGGCAACCCGCGATTCTAAACTGGCGGAAAAGCGGGTTTTCACGAGGGTTTGTCTTGGCGCGAACGACGGTCAGGTTTGTCCAATGTTCGCGCTTTAGAGTGAGCTTCGATTCGTTCCTTCTCACAGGAACGCACAGGAGATTTCATGTTTCAGCGACTGTTCGCCGCCTTCGGCCTCGCCCTTGTCCTGGCCTTCGGCATGCCCTCGTTGGCGCAGGCCAAGGCCGATGCGCCCGCATCGAACGAGCCCACCATCCAGCAGGTCTACGAAGCGGCCAACGGCGGCCGGATGGCCGACGCCGACACCATGATCGCCAAGGTGTTGAAAGACCACCCCAACAGCGCCAAGGCCCATTTCGTCCAGGCGGAGCTCCTTGCGGCGCAAGGCAAGCTCGAGGGCGCGAGAACGGCATTGGCCAAGGCAAAGGCGCTGTCGCCCGACTTGGCCTTCGCCAAGCCCGAAGCGGTCTCGCGGCTCACCGACAAGCTCGACAAGCCCGCGGCAACACCGCCGCGCGCCGAGCCCGCACGCGTGAGCACGCCCGCCTCCGTGCCGCAGCAAACCGAGGGAAAGACAGGCTCCACTCCATGGCTGCCGATCGCCCTGGTGGCGTTGCTCGCCGTCGGCTACCTCGCCTTTCGCCGCCGGGTGGCGCCGCCCGCTGCGCAGGCGCCGTCGTACAGCCCGCCCTACGGAACTGCACCCAGCGCCGCCGCTGCACCCAACGGCTACGCAAGCTATGGCAGCGGCGGCAACTGGACGCCTGCGGCGCCGCCCGCAGCCGCGCCGGGCATGGGCCTGGGCGGCGCACTCGCCACGGGCGCCGCGGTAGGCATCGGCGCGGTCGTGGCCCAGGAGGCCGTGCGCCACTGGATGCACGACCGGTCGGACACCACGGACCGGAACGACACGTCCCGCGTCGCCAACAACAGCAGCGACAGCGGCAACACCGAGATGGGCCGCAGCCTCTGGCCTTCTTCTTCGCCGCAGGAGCCCGAGCGCATCGCAGACAACGACTTCGGCATCACCGACACGAGCTCGTGGGACGACGCGAGCAACGGCAGCGGCTCGGACAACGACAACGACTGGTGAAAAGAAAAAGCCCCCGTCTCTTTCGAAACGGGGGCTTCGTCACTGCGCCATAGACAGGCTATTGAGCAGGGCTGGTGCGCGGGGCCGGACTCGAACCGGCACGTTCTTGCGAACGTCAGGACCTAAACCTGGTGCGTCTACCAATTTCGCCACCCGCGCGATGCCAATCTTTCAGGTGAATGCAAAAGCGGACGGCCCCTTGGTGCCATGAAGCATGGCCAAAGACCATCCGCTTGAAATCGGTCAGCCTTCGATTTTAAACACTAATCGCAGCCCCATTCGGTGCATGCGAAGCCACCGGCTCGCCCGGCTCGCGCTTCACGCGGAATGCGGCGGCGTACATCGCCGGCAGGGCCAGCAGCGTCAGCACCGTGGCCACGATCAGCCCGCCCATGATGGCCACCGCCATCGGCCCCCAGAACACGCTGCGCGACAGCGGAATCATGGCCAGCACCGCCGCGGCCGCTGTCAGCACGATGGGGCGCAAACGCCGCACCGCCGACTCCACGATCGCGTCCCACGCCGGCACGCCCGCCGCGCGGTCCAGCTCGATCTGGTCGATCAGGATCACCGCGTTGCGCTGGATCATCCCCATCAGCGCGATCACGCCCAGCAGCGCGACGAAGCCGAAGGGCCGGTTCAGCAGCAGCAGCGCGGCGGCCACGCCGGCAATGCCCATCGGCCCGGTGATGAACACCAGCAGCGAGCGGCTGAAGCTGTGCAGCTGCAGCATCAGCAGCGTGAACACCAGGAACAGCATGATCGGCACGCCCGCCACGATGGAGGCCGAGCCCTTGCTGCTTTCCTCCACCGCGCCCGCCACGTCGATGCGATAGCCGCCCTGCCCTGCAGCCGCCCAGCCCGCTTCGAGCTCGCGCAGCTTCGGCAGCAGCTGGGCCGTGACGGTGGCGCCCTGCAGCCCCTCGATCACGTCGCCCTGCACGGTGATGGCGTAGTCGCGGTTCTCGCGCCACATCACGCCCGGCTCCCAGGTGAACACCGGCTTGGCGATCTGCGTGAGCGGAATCGAGCGGCCCGAGCTCGTCGGGATGTAGGCATTGCCGATGTCCGAGATGGCCTGGCGCTCGTCCGGCGCCTGGCGCAGCACGATGTCGATCAGCTGGTCGTTCTCGCGGTACTGGCCCACGGTGGTGCCGCTGAACATGGTCTTGGATGCCTGCGCGATGGCCTGGCTCGTCACGCCCAGCGCACGCGCCTTGGCCTGGTCGATCTCCAGGCGGATCACCTTGACCGACTCGTTCCAGTTGTCGTTCACGCCGCGCATGTTGGCGTTGTCGCGCAGCACGGCCTTCACCTCGTCGGCATGGGCGCGCAGCTGCGCCGGGTCGAGGCCGATCACGCGGAACTGCACCGGGTACGCCACCGGCGGCCCGTTGGGCAGCAACTTCACGCGCCCGCGCACCTCGGGAAACTCCTGCGCCAGCATCTGCGGCAGCTTCAGGCGCAGCGTCTCGCGCACCTTCAGGTCCTTGGCCAGCACGATGAGCTGCGACACGTTGGTCTGCGGAAAGACCTGGTCCAGCGGCAGGTAGAAGCGCGGCACGCCCGAGCCGATCCAGGTGCTGACGGTCTTCACGCCCTCTTCCTGCATGAAGCGCTGCTCCACGCGCCTGGCGACCTCTTCGTTGGCCGCGAACGAGGTGCCTTCGGGGAACCAGATGTCGACCAGAATTTCGGGCCGGCTCGAGTCCGGAAAGAACTGCTGCTGCACCTTGCCCATGCCGACGATGCCCAGCGCGAAGATCAGCACCGTCACGCCGATGGTCGTCCAGCGGTATTCCACGCACCAGTTCACCGCACGGCGAAACGCGTTGTAGAACGGCGAGTCGAACATCTCGTGCGGCGGTGCGTCCGGGTCGTGCGCCTTCACCTTCAGCAGCAGCGTGCCGAGGTAGGGCACGAAGTACACCGACACGATCCACGACAGCACCAGCGCAATCACCGTCACCGCGAAGATCGCGAAGGTGTACTCGCCCGTCACCGACTTCGCCAGGCCGATCGGCAGGAAGCCTGCCGCCGTGATGAGCGTGCCCGTGAGCATCGGCTTGGCCGTCACGTCGTAGGCATAGGTGGCGGCGCTGACCTTGTCGTAGCCCTCTTCCATCTTGCGCACCATCATCTCGACCGCGATGATCGCGTCGTCCACCAGCAGGCCGAGCGCGATGATGAGCGAGCCCAGCGATATCTTGTGCAGCCCGATGCCGAAGTAGTTCATCGCCAGGAAGGTCACGGCCAGCACCAGCGGAATGGTGATGGCCACCACCAGCCCCGGGCGCATGTCGATGTACCAGCCGAAGCGCCCGCCCTTGTGCAGGCCCAGCGCAATGATGCTCACCGCCAGCACGATGGCCACGGCCTCGATCAGCACGCCCACGAATTCATTGACCGAGCTGGCCACCGACACCGGCTGGTCCTGCACCTGCGCCAGCTTCACGCCGGCCGGCAGGCGCTGGTCGATGGTGGCGGTGGTGGCGCGCAGCGACTTGCCCAGCGCGATGATGTCGCCGCCCTTGGCCATCGACACGCCCAGCGCAATCACTTCCTTGCCCTGGTGGTGCACCTTCACGGCCGGCGGATCGACGTAGCCGCGGCGAATGTCCGCGATGTCGCCCAGCTTCAGCTGGTTGCCCGAGCTTCCGCGAATGGGCATGTCGCGCAGCTGGTCGACGCTGGTGAACTGGCCCGCCACGCGCACCTGCACCACGTCCTGCGGCGACTGGATGGTGCCCGCGCTCTCGATCGCGTTCTGCGACCCCAGCTGCGACAGCACCGCGTTGAAGTCCAGCCCCAGCTGCGCCAGGCGCTTCTGCGAGATCTCGATGTAGACCTTCTCGTCCTGCACGCCGAACTGGTCGACCTTGGCCACGTCCTTCACGCGCAGCAGCTGCTGGCGCACGTCGTCGGCCAGCGTCTTGAGCTCGGCGTAGCTGAAGCCTTCGCTTTCCAGCGCGTAGATCACGCCGTAGACATCGCCGAAGTCGTCGTTGAAGAACGGCCCCTGCACGCCGGCGGGCAAGGTGGCGCGCATGTCGCCGATCTTCTTGCGCACCGTGTACCAGACGTTGGCCACTTCGGTGGACTTGGACGAGTCCTTGATGTTGAAGATGATCTGCGACTCGCCGGGCTTCGAGTAGCTGCGGATCTTGTCGGCGTACGGCGCCTCCTGCAGCGTGCGCTCGATCTTGTCGGTGACCTGCTCGGCCACCTGCTGCGCGGTGGCGCCGGGCCAGTAGGTGCGCACCACCATTGCACGGAAGGTGAAGGGCGGGTCCTCGTCCTGGCCGAGCTGGAAGTACGCGAACGCGCCCAGCACCATCAGCACCACCATCAGGTAGCGCGTGAGGGGCGCGTGGTCCAGCGCCCATTTGGAGAGGTTGAAGCCGGAGGGCTTGTCGTGGGAATCTGCTGCGCCGCCGCTCATTTGGCGGCACCCGTTGTGCCTGGAGCGATCTCCTTGTTCGTCGCAGCAACGGCGGCCACGGGCTGCGCCGACTCCTTCGCGCCGGCGATTGCGGCGGCATTGGCGGCGGCCGCGGCCGCCTCCTTCGACTGGTAGATGGTGACCTTCTGCCCCGGCGACAGCACATGCACGCCCGCGGCCACGACCATCATGCCGGGCGCGATGCCCGAGGCGATGACGGCTTCATTGCCGTCGGCGGTGGCCACCTGCACCGGCTGCGAACGCACCGTCATGGTCGCCTTGTCGAGCACCCACACGGCCGAGCCCTTGCCTTCCTGGCGCAGCGCGCTCGTCGGCAGCTTCATCACCGCTGTGCTGGCGTGGGCCAGCGCCTGCGGACGCGCGTAGACCGTGGCACCCAGCGGCGGCGAGGTGGCCGCGTCGATGGCGACCTTGACCGAGTACGTGCGCGTGACCGCGTCGGCGCTCGCCGCCACTTCGCGCACCTGGCCCAGCAGCTCGCTGCCGCCCGACCAGCCGCGCACCGTGACGGGCGTGCCGGTCTTGATGAGCGTGGCGCGGTCTTCCGGCACCGCGAACACCACGTCGCGCGCGCCGTCCTGGGCGATGCGCACCACCGGCGTACCGGCCTGCACCACCTGCCCGGGCTCGGCCTCGATGGCGGTGATGACGCCGGCCACGTCGGCCACCAGCGTCGTGTACGTGGCCTGGTTGCCCTGCGAGGCGAGCTGCGCCTGCGCCTGTTCGAGCTGCGCCTGCGCGGCTTTCCAGGTGGTTTCGCGGCGCTCGAGCTCGGCGCCGCTGATGAAGTTCTGCTGGCGCAATTCGGCGTAGCGCTTGAGGTCGGCCGCGGCCAGGTCGCGGTTGGTCAGCGCGGCGGCCTGCTGCGCGCGGGCGGCGTCGGCGGCGAGCTTGTAGTCCTGCGGATCCAACTGGGCCAGCACCTGGCCGGCCTGCACGCGCTGGCCGAGTTCGGCCTGGCGCCGGGTGATCTTGCCCGCCACCCGAAAGCCCAGGCGCGACTCGACGCGCGCGCGCACCTCGGCCGAAAACTCGGGCTGGGCATCGAAGTCGCTCGTACCCACGGTCACGAACTTGACCGCGCGAACGGGCTCCTCGGCAACGGGTTTCGGCGAACAGCCGGCCAGGAAAATGGCGGGAAGCAGCAGCCATGCGGCGCTGCGGGCACGAGAAGAAAGGACGGCGGAGGCGGTCATGAGACACCCTAGGAAGAACGAACCGGGCCATTAATGACCCACCGGTTAGTAATCTAGGGTAAACGTTAAATACTGTCAATGACTCGCCGGTCACTACGGGCGGATTGTCGGCCTGCAACCCGCCTGCCGCCCACTCACGCTAGGTGCGCTGGCCCATCTCCACCAGCCGGTTGTCGGGCAACTCGAAATAGTCGGACGCCCGCCCCGCGTTGCGCTGCAGCCAGCCGAACAAGGCGCGCCGAATGGGGTTCAGGTCCGGCAGGTTTTCCTCGCCCACCGAGGCGCGCGAGACGAAGTACGAGGTCTTCATCGAGTCGATGGCCAGCGTCTTCTGGTACGCCAGGATGCGGATGAACTCCGGCACGTCGGGCCGCTCCATGAACCCATGGCGCGCGGTGACCACCCATATGCCGTCCATCAGCTGCTCTGCCTCGATGCGGTTTCCCGCGTCCACGCGCGGCGTGTCGCAGGGCAGCACGCGCAGCACGATCACCTGTTCGTGCAGCACCTGGTTGTGCTTGAGGTTGTGCAGCAGCGCATGCGGCACCGCGGTGGCGTCGGGGTTCAAAAACACCGCCGTGCCGCTCACCCGGTGCGGCATGTGCAGCGCCAGCGATTCGATGAACGGGCGCAGCGGCAGGCTCTCGGCCGCGGCGGCTTCCAGCCCCAGCCGGCGGCCCTTGGCCCAGGTGGTGAAAAGCACCATCACCCCGGCCGCCACGGCCAGCGTGAGCCAGCCGCCCTCGGCGATCTTCAGGCTGTTGGCCACCACGAAGGTCAGGTCGACCACCGCGAAGGCCGCCACGCCGACCACCACCGCCACCCGGTTCCAGCGCCACAGCCCCCAGGCCACGATGCCCGCCAGCAGCGTGGTCGTCACCATCGTGATCGACACCGCGATGCCGTAGGCCGCCGACAGCGCGCCCGAGCTGCGAAAGCCCAGCACCAGCAGCAGCACCCCCACCATCAGCAGCCAGTTGACCGCCGGCACATAGATCTGTCCGATGGCCGTGCCCGAGGTCTGGATCACCCGCATGCGCGGCAGGTAGCCCATGCGCATGGCGTGCGCCGTGAGCGAGAAGGCGCCCGAGATCACCGCCTGCGAGGCGATCACCGTCGCCATGGCGGCCAGCACCACCATCGGCAGCACGCCCCACGACGGAAAGAGCCGGAAGAACGGGTTGTCGATGGCGGCCGGGTTGCCCAGCACCAGCGCGCCCTGCCCGAAATAGTTCAGCACCAGCCCCGGCAGCGCGATGAAGATCCACGCCTGGCGGATCGGCCGCGCGCCGAAGTGCCCCATGTCGGCATACAGCGCCTCGCCCCCCGTGAAGGCCAGGAACACGGCGCCCAGCACCGCGAGCGACTGCGCCCGGTGCTCGAACAGAAAGCGCACGGCGTGGCGCGGGTCCAGCGCCGCCAGCACCTGCGGCTGCTGCAATATCTGCCACAGCCCGGCCGCCGCCAGCACCAGGAACCACAGCAACATGACCGGCCCGAACACCTTGCCGACCACGCCCGTGCCCTTCTTCTGCACCGCGAACAGCCCGATCAAGATGACCACGGTGATCGGCAGCACCGCGCGCTGCAGCACGGGCGCCTGCACCTCCAGGCCTTCCACGGCCGACAGCACCGAGATGGCGGGCGTGATCAGGCTGTCGCCGTAGAACATGGCCGCGCCCACCAGGCCCAGCATGCCGATCACGTTCCACACCCAGGGCCTGGTCTTCGGCCCGGCCACCGCGCTGCGGGCCAGCGCCTGCAGCGCCAGGATGCCGCCTTCGCCGTCGTGGTCGGCGCGCAGCACGAACACCACGTACTTCAGCGTCACCACGAACATCAGCCCCCAGAAGATCAGCGACAGCAGCCCCAGCACCGAGTCGGGCGAGAACGGAATGCCGTGCTCGGGGTTCATCGTCTCCTTGAAGGCGTAGAGCGGCGACGTGCCGATGTCGCCGAACACGACGCCGAGCGCCGCGATCATGAGCGTGGGACCCGCCGGGTGCGCCTCGCCGTGCGCGGAAACCTGAGGCCCGGAAGCCGGAGCGGATGCTTTCATGAAGCGGAAGTTCAAAGTGGCGACGGTGCGAGCATAGTGCCGGGGCATGGCGCCGTGGCGGACAATCGTCGCGTGTCCGCCACTCCCCACCTTGCCGCCCCACCGGCGCACTACGAGAACTTTCCGGTCGCCTCGTGGCTGTGCCCACCGCACTTGCGAGCACCCGTTGCCGCGATCTATCACTTTGCGCGCACCGCGGACGACATCGCCGACGAAGGCAACGCCTCGCCCGCCGAGCGCCTGGCCGAGCTGCGCGCCTACAGAGAAGAACTCGCCGCCGCCGCGCAAGGCGAGGTGGTCGCCTCGTCGCGCTGGCCCCAGGTGTTCGGCCCGCTCGTCCACAGCATCGCCCGCCACGGCCTGCCCGAAGAATTGCTGGCCGACCTGCTGAGCGCCTTCATGCAGGACATCGAGAAAACCCGCGACCGTGGCAGCTACGCCGACCGCGCCGAACTGCTCGACTACTGCCGCCGCTCGGCCAACCCCGTCGGCCGGCTGCTGCTGCACCTGTACGGCGTGCACGACGCGCAAGCGCTCGCGCAGAGCGACGCCATCTGCAGCGCGCTGCAGCTCATCAACTTCTGGCAAGACCCGAGCGTCGACCTGCCGCGAGGGCGCTTCTACTTTCCCCTGACCGACTGCGCCCGGCGCGGCCTGACGCCCGAAAACTTCAAGGTATTTGCGCCACTCACGCGCGCCGAACCTCCTCAGGAAGCTATCAACTTGATAGCAGTGGTGTCGCACTGGGCCCGCGAGCTCATGACCGAAGGCGCCCCTCTCGTGCACCGCCTGCCGGGCCGCATGGGCTGGGAGCTGCGCTTCGTCGTGCAGGGCGGCCTGCGCATACTCGACAAGATCACGGACCTGGGCTTCGACACCTTCTCGCAGCGCCCCACCATCGGCAAGCTCGACGCGCCCGTGCTGCTCTGGAACGCGCTGCGGATGCGGAGACAATGGCGGCCCATGAAAGCAGCGCCTCCCCGATGAATCCCGAGCAATACGTGCAAGACAAGGCCGCCGCTTCGGGCAGCAGTTTCTATTACGCCTTCCTGTTTCTTCCCAAGCCGCGGCGCGCCGCGATCACCGCGTTCTATGCCTTCTGCCGCGAGGTCGACGACGTGGTCGACGAGGTCACCGACCCCGGCGTGGCCGCCACCAAGCTCGCCTGGTGGCGCACCGAGGTCGCCCAAGCCTTCGCCGGCACGCCGCGCCACCCGGTGATGCAGGCGCTGATGCCGCACGCCGCGACCTACGGCATCGAGGCGCGCCAACTGATCGAGGTGATCGACGGCTGCCAGATGGACCTGGACCAGACCCGCTACCTCGACTTTCCCGGCCTCGCGCGCTACTGCCACCTGGTGGCCGGCGTGGTGGGCGAAGTCGCGGCGCGCATCTTCGGCCAGACCGACGCGCAAACCACCGCCTACGCCCACAAGCTGGGCCTGGCGCTGCAGCTCACCAACATCCTGCGCGACGTGGGCGAGGACGCTCTGCGCGGCCGCATCTACCTGCCGGTGAACGAGCTGCAGAAGTTCGACGTGAAGGCGCACGAAATTCTGAACCGCGTGCACTCCGAGCGCTTCGTCGCGCTGATGAAGTTCCAGGCCGAGCGCGCCCACGCCGCCTACGACGAAGCCCTGTCGATGCTTCCGCTGGCCGACCGCCGCGCGCAGAAGCCGGGCCTGATGATGGCCAGCATCTATCGCACGCTGCTGCGCGAGATAGCGCACGACAACTTCCAGGTGCTGAACCAGCGCGTGAGCCTGACGCCGGTGCGCAAGCTGTGGCTGGCGTGGAAGGTTCAGGCGCTCGGGCGGATCTAGTCTCCGCTGTCATGCACCACTGCCAAGTGCCGTATCGCGAGCTCTTCGAAGCGATTCACGAGAGCAAGCCCGTCGACGATCTCTTCCGGACCTTGCTCTCTCCCTGGATGGAGGCCCATGAAGAGGAGCGTGAATGGGCAATCGCCTTCGCACGAAGCACCTCGCCAGCACCGATAGCCTGCGAAGACTCCTGGCGGCTTTATGCACTGTCGCGCGTCAATCAGGCGCTCTTGCTGGCTTTCCAGGAGGACGCTGGGCAGGACCAAAAAGGACCCAGCGTAGGGCTCGCGGATTACGTGGCGTTCATGACCGGCATCGGCTGCCGTGTGGCGCACGAGCCGGCGTACTCGCCGTTCTTCCACGAAATCGTCGAAGTCACGACGGCGACCGTGCCCCAACATGAAGAGATCGCACTGACGCGAATAGTTTGGCCTGCGCTGATGCTCGGAACGCTGTTGTTCTCCCGTGCGGGCGTCGCCATCTCCTGTACACCGGGGGCACTGCAACTCGACATCGCAGCGTCGTCGACCCTCTACTGGGCCTTGCATCGCAAGCACCGCCGAACCGCCGATTCGTCCGACGGCTGGGGTTCCAACTCGCAATGGCGCACCGCGTTCCGGCGCGACCTGATCGACGGCAGCGACCTGGTCTTCAACGCAGACGGCACGTGCGACCTGGCAACGCTGCCCAGTCCGTCGTACGACGACGAGTTGACCAAGGCCGAGCGCATCGAAGTGCTCACGCACAGGTGCTTTGTCCTTTGCGACAAGCCCGACGACGACCTGTACCCCTACAACGACCGCATCCGTCTTCCCCGCACCCCCCGACGATGAAAAAGCTTGCCGTCATCGGCGCCGGCTGGGCCGGCCTCGCCTGCGCCGTCGAAGCCACGCGCCTGGGCCACGCCGTCACGCTGTTCGAAGCCGCGCCCACGCCGGGCGGGCGCGCGCGCCGCGTCGACCACATGCACGGCATGGCGCTGGACAACGGCCAGCACATCCTGATCGGTGCCTACACCGCCACGCTCAAGCTGATGCGCGACGTGGGTGTCGATGTCGAAAACGCGTTGCTGCGCCTGCCGCTCTCATTGCGCTTCGCCGACGGCGGGGGGCTCAAGCTGCCTCGATGGCCCGCGCCGCTCGACCTGTTGGCGGGCATCTTCACGGCGCGCGGCTGGAACTGGCGCGACAAATCGTCGCTGCTGCGCACGGCGGTCCGCTGGCGGCTTGCCGGCTTTCGCTGCGCCGCGCACACCACGGTCGCCGACCTGTGCGCCGGCCTTGCGCCGCGCGTGATGCAGGAGCTGATCGAGCCGCTGTGCGTCTCCGCATTGAACACGCCCGTGGCCCAGTCGAGCGGCCAGGTCTTCCTGCGCGTGCTGAACGACGCGCTCTTCAGCGGCAGCGGTGGCGCGGACCTGCTGTTGCCGCGCGCCGACCTGGGCGCTCTGCTGCCCGATGCCGCCATTCGATGGCTGACGGCGCATGGCGCGACCGTACGCATCGGCCATCGCGTTCGCACGATGGCGCCCGAAGCGGGCCTTTGGCGCGTCGACGACGAAACCTTCGACAAGGTCGTGCTGGCCTGCGCGCCGTGGGATGCCGCGCGGCTGGTCCGCGCTTCAGGCCTGTCGGCCGGCGCATGGTGCGCCACCACCGAGGCCCTGCGCTTCGAAGCCATCGCCACGGTCTACGTGCGCGGCGCCTCGCCGCTCGCCGAACCCATGCTCGCGCTGCGCAGCAACCCGGCCACGGCCCCCGCGCAGTTCGCCTTCGACAAGGGCCAGCTCGGCGGCCTGCACGGCGTGCTCGCCATGGTCGTCAGCGCCAACGAAACATCGCGCGAAATGCTGGAAGAACAAGTGATCGCGCAAGCCGCCGCGCAACTGGGCCAGGCGAACCTGCAGCTTGTGCAGACCGTCGTCGAGAAGCGCGCCACCTTCGCCTGCACGCCCGCACTCGCCAGGCCCCCGTCGGCCATTGCGCCGGGCCTTCGCGCGTGCGGCGACTACATCGACGGCCCCTACCCCGCCACGCTCGAGGGCGCGGTGCTCAGCGGGCTGGCCGCCGCCAAGGCGTTGATTCCATGACGACCGAACTGCGATACCTCGATTTCGACTACAGCGAAGACACCGAAGGCCACGGCACCTTCGACGCGATGGCGTCGACGCCGCCGCACAAGACGCCCGAGGTGCAGGCCGAGATCGCGCGGGTGCTGGCCTGGGCCGAGGCCACCTTCCCCGATGGGCGCGGCGCCCTCGAAGAAGGCGCGATGTGGGACTTCGACCTGCAGGAAACGCACGAGGACAACCCGCGCTTCGACACCCTCACCTTCTCGTTGAGCGGCACCGAAGATTTCTGCGCGGCATTGCGCGAACGGTTCGCGCTCGACTGAAAAAAGCGCTCAGGCCGTCTTGTTGCGCAGGCGCAGCAGGCTCAGTCCCAGCAGCACGAACGCACCGCCCGACACCTTGTTGAAGAGCCGGGTGCGGCGCGGGTCCGACAGCTGCTTGCGCAGCAGGCGCGCCAGCAGCACGTAGAACGCGTGCGACAGCACCGAAGCCGCGGCGAAGGTGGCCGTCAGCACGGCGAACTGCATGGCCAGCGGCGCGTCCTGCGTCAGGAACTGCGGGAACAGCGCCGAGAAGAAAAGAATGCCCTTGGGGTTGGTCAGCGCCACCGTCAGGCCATGCCCGAACAGCCGCCAGCTCGAGCGCGGCGAGCCCGAGGTCGGCGAGCCCTGCAGGTCGGCGAACACGCTGCCCTGGCTGCGCCATTGCTTGATGCCCAGGTAGATCAGGTAAGCAGCGCCGGCCACCTTCAGCACCATGAAGGCATGGGCCGAGGTCGAGAGCACCACGCCCAACCCGGCCATGGCGGCAGCGGACACCATGAACAGCCCCATCGCATTGCCCAGCGAACTGATCATGGCGCGGCGCGGGCCCACGGACATCGAGTTCGATACGGCGAGCAGCACCGCGGGGCCGGGGGTGAAGGCGACGAGCAAGGTCACGCCGCAGAAGAGGAGCCAGTTGGAGAAGTGCACTTGGGTTTCCTGCGCGCCGCAGCGTCGCGTCACCGTGAAATGGATCGGGCTGAAACTATAGTCAGGCCCGCGGATCGCCGCAGCCACCCGTCTCAATAACCCCCCAGCCGAAACACCCCATGGTCACCTGCTACCTGCGCTACATCGTCGACGCCTACAAGCTCAAGGAATTCGAGCACTACGGCAAGCTCTGGATTCCGCTGGTCGAGAAGTTCGGCGGCCAGCACCACGGCTACTTCCTGCCGTCGGAAGGCGTCAACAACGTCGCGCTGGCGATGTTCACTTTTCCGAGCCTGGCAGCCTACGAGAAGTACCGCGCCGACTCGATGCAGGACGCGGACTGCCAGGCCGCCTTCAGGTACGCCGAGGAAACCCGCTGCATCGTGAGCTACGAACGCAGCTTCTTCCGCCCGGTATTTGGCTAACCCCCAGGCTTCGCGCACTTCGTGTCGCTTCGCCAACCCCCTTGCAGGGGGCAACACCGGCGGCCCGGCAAAGCCGGTTCCGCGGTGTTCCTGGAATGAGCCGCGCTCCTTGCCGGAGCTACAGACTGTTCATGCGCCCAGCGCCACGCACAGCGCGTGCAGGTTGGGCACGATCAGCTGCGGCCGCGCGTCGTGCGTCCAAGGCCGCTCGTCGCGCACCAGCCAAGCGGTCTGCATGCCGGCGTTGAGCGCGCCGACCACGTCGAGCTCCGCGTCGTCGCCCACGTGCAGCACGTCCCTGGGCAGCAGGCCGACCGAGGCCGCCGCGGCGCGGAAGATCGGCGCATGCGGCTTGCCGCTGCCGAAGGCGCGTGCATTGAAGGCGGTGCGAAACCACCGGCCCACGCCGGTCTTGTGGATGTCGGCATTGCCGTTGGACACCGCCACCAGCGGATAGCGCTCGCTGAGCCACTTCAGCGCCGGCAGCGCGTCGTCGTACAGGGTCACGCGCTGGCGCTCCGCGAAGAAGGCGTCGAAGGCCGGGTCGGCCAGCGCAGGGTCCTCGCCCGCGCGCTTGAGCGCGGTGCGTATCGACTCGCGGCGCAGCGCGCTCAGGTCGTGCGCCAGGTCGGAGCGCTCCTTGGCGGTGGCCTCGCGCAGCTCGCGCAGGATGCCCGGGGTCAGCAGCAGCGTAGCGGTCCTGGGTGCTTCGCGCAGCAGCCACGCTTGCAGCACGCCTTCGGCGCGTTCGATGGTCGGCCAAATGGGCCAGAGGGTGTCGTCGAGGTCCAGCGAGATCGCGCTGATGCGTTTCACATCGAGGGGCACAAAGCCCGACGGTGCCGAGGGAGCGGAGTTCATGGCCGAGAATATCGCATGCCTCCAACCAACGAGACCGCTCCGTCGAGCAACCCGCGCACCGCCGTGCTCTGGTGCAACCTGGGTTCGCCCGACGCCCCCACCGCCGCCGCCGTGCGCCCCTACCTGGCGGACTTTCTGGGCGACCCGCGCGTGGTCGAGATTCCCAGGGCCCTCTGGGCGCTGATATTGCACGGCATCATCCTGCGCGTGCGGCCGGCCAAGTCGGCCGCCAAGTACGCCAGCATCTGGACGCCCGAAGGCTCGCCGCTCAAGGTGTTCACGCAGAAGCAGGCCACGCTGCTCGCGGGCTGGCTCGGCGAACGCGGCCACCGCGTGACGGTGCGCGACGCCATGCGCTACGCCAACCCGTCGATCGCCGCTCGGCTGGACGCGCTGCAGGCCGAAGGCGTCACGCGCGTGCTGGTGCTGCAGGCCTACCCGCAGTACTCGGCCACCACCACGGCCAGCGTGATCGACGCGGTGAACGACTGGACCCGCAAGCAGCGCCGCCTGCCCGAACTGCGCTTCGTCAACGAGTTCCACGACGACCCCGGCTACATCGACGCGCTGGCCCAGGGCATCGAGCGGCACTGGAAGACCGAAGGCCGCGGCGAGGTGCTGCTGATGAGCTTCCACGGCATTCCCGCGCGCAACATCGCGCGGGGCGACCCGTACCAGTCGCAGTGCCTGGAAACCGCGCGCCTGCTGGTGGCGCGGCTGGGTCTTTCGCCGGCGCAGTACCGCGTGACCTTCCAGTCGCGCTTCGGCCGCGCCAAGTGGCTGGAGCCCTACACCGAGCCCACGCTGCGCGAGCTCGGCGCTTCGGGCGTGAAGCGCGTCGACGTGGTGTGCCCCGGCTTCCCGGCCGACTGCCTCGAGACGCTGGAAGAAATTGCCATGGAAGGCCGCGAGGCCTTCATGCACGCCGGCGGCCAGGCCTTCAGCTACATCCCCTGCATGAACGACAGCCCGGCATGGATCACCGCGCTGGCGGACATCGCCGAACGCAACCTGGCAGGCTGGCCCACGCAAGCGGTGCAGGCAGTGCAGCGATAGACAGCCTGCGCGCTCAGCCCGCAGCCTTGCGCGCCAGCAACGCCTCGATCGCGGCCTCCATCTCGGCGTACTCCCCTTCGCCGAAGTGCTGGCGCATCACCTGCCCCTTGCTGTCGACGAGGTAGAACGCCGGCCAGTACTGGTTGTCGTAGGCCTTCCAGGTCGCAAAGCCGTTGTCCTGCGCCACCGGGTAGCGGATGTGGAAGCGCTCGATGGCGTCCTGCACGTTGCGCGTGAGCTTTTCATAGGCGAACTCGGGCGAATGCACGCCCACCACGGTGAAGCCGCGGTCCTTGTAGGTCTCGTACCAGCGCGCCACGTGCGGCAGCGTGCGAATGCAGTTGATGCAGGTGTAGGTCCAGAAATCGACCAGCACCACCTGGCCCGCCAGGCCCTGCATCGTGAGCGGGCCCGAGTTGAGCCACTTGTCGATGCCCGCGAATTCAGCCGCCTTGCCGTAGTCACGCAGGCCCGGTGACGCGGCGAATGCACTGCGCACCGGCCAGCCGCCACCCGCCGCCGCGACGAGTGCCGACGACCCGGCGGCGAGCCCCGAGAACGCCCTTCTGGACAACATCTTCATGATCGCAACCTCGTTCGTGTCAGACCGACAGCGGTCAGGCGCGATTGTTTGCGGCGCGCGCCGGGCGTGCGCAGGTGTCACGGCAATTTGAAGTCTGTCACGGCGCCGTGAAGGCACCGGCGCTTCAGAACTTGCCCAGGTAGTCCAGCTTGCCGACGGGCATGCCCTTGTGACGCAGCACGTCGTAGGCCGTCGTCACGTGGAAGAAGAAATTAGGCAGCGCGAACTGCAGCAGGTAGCGCTGCGCAGTGAAATGCGCCTCGCCGCCACCGGCCTTGATGACCACGTCGTGCGCTTCCTGCCCGTCGAGCTGCGCGCGCTCCACCGACGCCAGGAAGGCTTGCGTCTTCGCGATGCGCGCCAGCAGGTCGTCCCAGGTTTTTTCCTCGTCGGGGAAGCTGGGCGCGGTGATGCCGGCAATGCGGGCCACGCCGAGCTTGGAGGCGTCGCTCGCGCGCTGAACCTGCCCCGCCAGCGTGAGCATGTCGGGCGCCAGGCGTGCCTCGACCAGTGTGGCCGGGTCGATGCCGTTGGCTGTGGCGTGCGCCAGGCTCTTGTCGAGCAGGTGGGTGAGTTGTCCGAGTCCGCGGGTGAAAACGGGCACGGACAGGTCGTACATCGAGAGTGCCATGGGAGTCGAGGGCCTTGTGGTTGTGATCGGCGGCGATTGTGCTGCCGCCGCGCCTCAGGCGCCCGCCGCCCGGATAAACCCTTCGATCGGCGCCAGTTGTTCCGGCACGTTCAGCGCGGGCGCATGACCGCAGGCAGGCACTTCGACGACCTGCAGCCTGCCCGCGGCACCGGGGCCGCGCAGGCGCATCTGTTCGACCACCGCGGGCAGCACCAGGTCGGACTCGGCACCGCGCAGGCACAGCACCGGCACCTCGATGGCGTCGTAGTGCGGCCAGATCAGGTAGTCGTTGTCGTGCGCGCTGAACTGGCGGACCATGGCCGGGTCGTAGTGCGGCGTGACGCGGCCGTCGGCCAGGCGGCGCGTGGAGCTTTCGGTCAGGCGGCGCCATTGCGCATCGCTCAGCCAGCCGTAGGGCTTGTAGACCGTGCGAAAGAACGCCTCCAGCTCGGCCACCGTGTCGAACGCGGGCGGCTGGCCCGCATAGGCGCGGATGCGCTCGATGGCGGCCTGCGCGAGTTCGGGCGCGTTGTCGTTGAGCACCAGGCTCGCGATGCGCGCCTTCATGCGCGGCTCGAACAGGCCCGAGGCGCACACGGTACCGATGGCGCCGCCCATCGAAGTGCCGACCCAGTGCACGCGCGCCAGGTGCAGTTCGTCGCACAGCGCATTGGCGATGCGCGCATAGAACGCGAGGGTGTATTCATCGTCAGGCAGCGGGCTCCACTGGCTGAGCCCCCGCCCGAGGGTGTCGGGGCAGATCACGCGAAAGCCGCGCGTGGCGAAGTGCTGCGCCAGTTCGTCCATGTCGCGGCCGGTGCGCGCCAGGCCGTGCCAGGCGATGACCACCGGGGCGTCGGCCGCGCCCCATTCGAGCCAATGGATCTCGCGGCCCACCAGCTGCGCGTAGTGCGACGTGGGCTGCATGAGCGAAGAGGGAATGAGGTAGTCGCTCATCGCGCAGCCCTTGCACGGAGTTTGCCGACGATGCCGGTCGGGAAGTAGTAGACGGACAGCACGAACAGCACGCCCAGCCACAGCAGCCAGCGGTCGGGCGACAGCAGCGCTGCCAGCCATGGCAGGCCGCTCGCGGCCTCGCTGCCCAGGCGCAGCAAGTCTTGCAGGTAGCTCTGCGCAATGACGAACAGCACCGCGCCGATGGCCGCGCCGTAGATGGTGCCCATGCCGCCGATCACCACGATCAGCAGCACGTCGATCATGATCTCGAAGCTCAGCGAGGTGTCGGGGCCGTTGTAGCGCAGCCAGATGGCCAGCATGGCGCCGGCCAGCGTGGCGAACAGGGCCGACAGCACGGCCGCCGTGGTGCGGTACACCACCACGCGGTAACCGATGGCCTCGGCGCGAAACTCGTTCTCGCGAATGGCCTGCAGCACGCGCCCGAACGGCGAGTTCACGATGCGCAGCAGCGCGAGCACCAGCACCACGGCCGCCACGAACAGCAGGTAGTAGCACAGCAGCCGGCCGTCGAGCGACACGCCCAGGAAGGGGTCTTCCGAGAACTCGAAGCTCGGCGAGATCAGCTCGGGCATCTTGAAGGTCAGGCCGTCTTCGCCGCCGGTGAAGTCCGACAGCTGCGAGGCCAGCGTCTGGAACGCCGAGGCCACGGCCAGCGTGATCATCGCGAAGAAGATCGCGCGCACCCGCAGCGAGAACAGCCCGATGGCGAACGAGAGCACCAGCGAGACCGCCAGCGACGCGCCCAGCCCCACCGCCACCGCGCCCCAGTTGGGCCCCAGCCGCGACGCCGAAATGGCGATGCCGTAAGCGCCGATGCCGAAGAACATCGTGTGCGCGAAGCTCACGATGCCGGTGTAGCCCAGCAGCAGGTCGAAGCTGGCCACCAGCACCACGAACACCAATATCTTGGCCGCGACGCTGAGCGCCTTCACGCCCGGGAAGATGAACGGCGCGAACGCCAGCGCGATGAACAGCACCACCAGCAGCAGCGCCAGCAGGCGGCTCTTCGGCATGTCGTTGGAGAGAAGTCGTTTCAGGAACATGACGGCTTTCTCCTCAGCGGTTGGCCACGGGGTACACGCCCTGCGGGCGCCACAGCAGCACGGCGACCATCAGGAAGATGCTCGCGAACTGCGTGACCGTCGGCAGCAAAAAGCCGATGTAGTTGGTCATCAGCCCCACCAGCAGCGCGCCGATCAGCGCCCCGCCCGTCGAGCCCAGCCCGCCGATGATGATGACGATGAAGATCAGCACGTTGACCTGCGCGCCCATCTGCGGCACCAGGTTCTGCTGGAACAGCCCCCACATCACCCCGCCCAGGCCGGCCAGCGCGCTGCCCACCACGAACACGCCGACGAACAAGCGCCCGATGCGGTAGCCCAGCGACTCGACCATCTCGCGGTCCTGCACGCCGGCGCGAATGAGCAGGCCGATCTTGGTGCGCCCCAGCGTCCAGGCGAGCACGCCGAACACCACCACGCCGACGGCCACCGCGAGCAGGCGGTACTTGCTGATGGCCGCATCGCCGATCAGCAACGAGCCGCGCAGCGCTTCGGGCAAGGGCAGCGGCACCTGCGCCGGGCCCCAGATCACCTTGATGAGCTCCTCGCCGATGATCATGCCGCCCATGGTGATGAGGATCTGCTTCAGGTGCTGGCCGTACACGGGCCGCACGATGAAGCGCTCGAACGCGAGGCCGACCGCACCGGCCACGAGCATCGCCACCAGCATCGCGGGGAACACGGCGACGAGGTTGCGCCACAGCTCGCCCGAGCCGGTCCAGTCGCCCATCAGGCCGAGCACGCTGCTCGCCACGAAGGCGCCCAGCGCGATGAACACGCCGTGGCCGAAGTTCAGCACGTCCATCAGTCCGAACACCAGCGTGAGGCCCGAGGCGATGATGAAGATGATCATGCCCATCGCCAGGCCCGCGACAGTGAGGGTGAGCCAGGTGGAGAAGGAACCGGTGAGAGGGAGCGCGATGAGCGCGAGCACGGGGGCCAGAAGCAGGGGCTTCCAGTCGAGGTCGAGTGCTTTCATTGCGGCGCTACCTTTTCTTGCTCCTTCCCCCTCTGGGGGAAGGCTGGGATGGGGGCTGACGGCCCTTGCAAGGCCGCGCTGTATCGAAGGCCGCGAGCCCCCACCCCGACCCTCCCCCAGAGGGGGAGGGAGAAATACGTCGAAGACTTCATAGCGCGAGACCCAAAAGAGATTGCTGCAACTGCGCATCCGCAGAAAACGCCGCCATCGAGCCGGCATGCACCACCCGCCCGTTGTCCATCACTGCCACGTTGTCGCCCAGGCGCTGCGCGAAATTGATGTTCTGTTCGACCAGCAGGATGGTTACCCCGCTGCGCTTGAGCTCCGCGAACGCGTCGATCATGTTGTTGATCATCACGGGCGCCAGCCCCTTGCTGGGCTCGTCGATGATGAGCAGCTCGCGCGGCTCCACGATGGCGCGCGACACGGCCAGCATCTGCTTCTGCCCGCCCGAGAGCTTGCCGGCCGGGTGGTTCCAGAACTTCTCCACCGCGGGGAAGAGCTTGAAGATCCACTTCAGGCGCGTGTCGTCGATCTGCGCGGCGTTCTTCGCGCCGCGCGCGGCGAGCAGCATGTTCTCCTTCACCGTGAGGTCGGAGAAGATGCCCATGTTCTCGGGCACGTAGGCAATGCCCAGGCCCGCGATCTGCGGCGTTTGCTGCGCGGTGATTTCCTTGTCGCCGAAGCGCACCCTGCCCTGCGACGCATGCCACAGGCCCATGATGGTCCGCAGCGTGGTCGTCTTGCCTGCGCCGTTGCGGCCCAGCAGCATGGTGAGCTGGCCGCGCGGCACGGCGAGGTCGACGCCGTGCAGGATGTGGTACGCCCCGATGTGCGTGTGCACGCCTTCGAGGGTCAGGAGGTTCGAGTTGGTCATCTGTCTTGCTCCTTCCCCTTCCGGGGGAAGGTTGGGATGGGGGCAAGCGGCGCTGGCAAGGCCGCAGTGGGGTGGAGGCCGCGAGCCCCCACCCCTGCCCTCCCCCGGCGGGGGAGGGAGAAATTCAAATTCATCGTCACGCACTTCATGCAGCGGCCTCCTTCGCAACACCGAGGTAAGCCTCTTGCACCACCGGCGACGCAATCACCTCGGCCGGCTCGCCGTCCGCCACCAGCGTGCCGTTGTGCAGCACGATGATGCGGTCCGCGAGCTCGCGCACCACGTCCATCTTGTGTTCGACCAACAGGATGGTCTTGGTCTTGTCCTGCTTGAGCTTGCGGATCAGGTCCAGGATGACCGGCGCCTCGGCCGCGTTCATGCCGGCCGTGGGTTCGTCGAACATGAAGACCTTGGCCTCCAGCGCCATCAGCAGTGCCACTTCCAGCTTGCGCTGGTCGCCGTGCGGCAGGCTGGCCACGGTGGCGTGTTCACGTGATTTGAGCGCCACGTCGGCCAGGATCTGGTCGGCGCGCTCGGTCAGCGCCTTGTGGTCGCTCCAGATGCTCCACAGGTTCAGGCCGCGCCGGTGCGCACCCTCGCGCGTGGCCTGCACCGCCAGGCGCACGTTCTCCAGCACCGTGAGGTTGGGGAACAGGTTGGTGAGCTGAAAGGCCCGCCCCAGCCCCGCGTGCGTGCGCACCGAAGGCGACAGGCCCGACAGCAGTTGCCCGTCGAGCGTCACCGTGCCGGCGCTCGCCTTGAGCTGGCCCGAGATCAGGTTGAAGTAGGTGGTCTTGCCCGCCCCGTTGGGGCCGACGATGGCCGTCAGCGTGCCCGGCGCGAAGGCGCAGCTCACGTTGTTGACGGCCACGTGCCCACCGAAGCGGATGGTCAGTTCTCGGGTCTCAAGCATCGTTGGTCATTGCAGATCAAAAGTCGGAAAAGTGCGAATGAGCGGCCTCAACAGCTGCCGATCACGTAGTAGCCGGGGCCGGTCTGCTTCAGCGTGGTGGTGGCGTAGATGTTCCACAGCCCCATCGACTGGTTCGAACCGTAGGCATAGGTCAGCCCGTACAGCGCGTAGGCGCGCCCGGCGATGGTGTGGGTGTAGTTGCTCGCGGTGTAGCAGGTGCCCCCACCACCGCCACCGCTGCCTGCGGTGGTGGCGCCCGTGGCCGCGCCCGACATCGCGCCTTCCACGTTGCTCGCGTTCAGGGCCGCCACGGTCCAGCTGTAGGTGGTCGACGCGGCCAGGCCGGTGTCGGTGTAGCTGGTGGCTGCCACCGGCGCCGCGTTGACCTTGCTGCCGCCGCGGTACACGTTGTAGCCACTCGCGCCGGCCACGCCGGCCCAGCCGATCACCATGCTGCTGGCGGTCGCACCCGAGGTGCCCACGCCCACCGGCGCCGGCAGGCCGCTGCCGCCCGCGGTGCCGGTGACGCGGTCGATCATGGCCTTCATCGCCGCCATCTGCGGGCCCGACTTCTTCGCGTAGTTGGCGTTGTCGTAGCCCCACCAGTCCCAGCAGCTGTTGGTGGCCGCGGTGCTGGTCTGCGGGTAGAGCAGCACGATGTTGTTGGTGTCGGCCCAGCGGTTGTAGCCGGTCTTCTTGACGTACTGGTCGCTCACGTCGGTGTAGTTCTGCTTGCAGCCGTGCAGCACCAGGTGCACGCGGCACGACGTGGTGGTGCAGGCCTGCGGCACATAGAGCCAGCCGGTGGCGGCCATGCCGTGGCCGGTGATGAATTCCGACTGGTTGAACTCGGTGAAGGTGCCGCCGAGCGTGCCGTTGTTGCGCGGGTTCAGCGGCCCGTACAGCTGCGTGAGGATCTCGCCCGCGAGGTCGAAACCGCAGTTGTCGATGTAGGGCGCGGCGGTGGTGCTGCACGCGCCGCCGTAGTCGTCGGTGACCATCGCGTGGCCGGCGCCGACGTTGTTCTTGTAGACGACGTTGGCCGCGGGCACGAAGCTCTGGTAGTAGGTCTTCAGGTCGTCCATCACCGGCTGCTTCACGGTGTTGTCGGAGGTGCCGGAGAACAGGTACACCCTGGAGCCGCTCATGTTCGACACCGGATCGACCGTGCCGCTGGCGGCCCAGCTGTTGGTGGTGCTCACGAGCGAGGCCACCGGAATGCTGGTGCTGTGCGTCATGCAGCGCCCGGTGGCGTTGAGCACCGAGCCCTCGGCGCAGTAGTACGGCCCGCCGGCCACCACGCCGGCGCCGCGCTTGAAGGTGGCCGAATAGGCCACATGCAGCTGCACCGACATGAAGCCGCCGGCCGACAGGCCGGACACGCTCACCTCCGCCGGGTTGGCGCCCAGCGCCGGCAGCGGCACTGCCGCCGTCGCGGCATGCGTGGCCATTGCCAAGGCCGCGGCTGCGGCCATCCCCTTCCAGTTGAATCTCATCGCGGGCATCGCTGTCTCCTGTTCTTAGGTTGTCGAACGCTTGCTTGCTGACGAATCGGCCGTGGAAACGCACCCTGCGCGAACGCAGGCGCTCCGCCCGGCGGCCATCCGGGGCGAAAAAAGGGAGTGGCGCGAAGTGCGCCGCGGCTCAGGTGACGGAAGGCGCCGGGATCAGCGCTTGTTCTTGATGGGGATGTCCATCTCTTCGGGCTTGATCTCGTGCACCAGCTCCGGCACGCCCCAGGCGAACGCCGGGTCGACCTTGATCTTGAAGTGGTACATCGACTGCATCGCCTGGTGGTCTTCCTTGCGGAAGGTCATCTTTCCCTTGGGCGTGTCGAAGCTCATGCCTTCCATGGTGCTGATCAGCTTGTTGGTGTTGGTGTCGCCGTTGGTCTTCTTCAGCGCCGTCACCACGGCCATCGCGGCCGAGAAGCCGCCGGCCGTGAAGAAGTCGGGCGGCGTCTTGAATTCCTTGTAGTGCGCCGACACCATCGCGTCGTTCACCGGGTTCTTCGGCAGGCCGAAGTAGTAGTAAGCCGCGCCTTCCATGCCCGGCAGGCTCTTGTAGGCCGCCATGGCCGGCAGGATGTTGCCGCCGGTGGCGATCTCGATGCCGTAGCGCTTCAGGTCGAGGTCGACGATCTTGAACGGGTTGCCCGCGCCGGCCCACACGATCCAGATGATCTTGCGGCCCGGCTGGTCTTTGAGCTTGTCGATCAGGCGCTGCGCGCCGGCGGTGAAGTCGGTGGTGGCGGGCGGCAGGTATTCCTCGTGAACCAGCTTGGCTTTCTTCAGCGCGGAACCGAAGGCCTTCACGCCGTCGCGCCCGAATGCGTTGTCCTGCGCCAGCGTGGCCACGGTAACGCCGGCCTTGTCGACCGCCACTGCGTTGGAGATGGCGTCCTGGCTCGAATTGCGACCGGTGCGAAAGATGTACTTGTTCCACTTGTCGCCGGTGATCGAGTCGGCCACGGCGGGCTCGACCAGCAGGATCTTCTTGTATTCCTCGGCCACCGGCAGCATGGCCAGCGCCACGCCCGAAGCGGTCGGGCCGACGGCCAGCGCGACCTTGTCGTCCGAGTAGGCGGCCGCCAGCAGCGACTTGCCGAGGTCGGGCTTGCCCTGGTCGTCCTTCTCGATGACGACGATCTTCTTGCCGTTGATGGCCATGGTGCCGCCGGTGGCGTAGTCCAGGCCCATCATGAAACCGGTCTGGGTCTGCTTGCCGTAGGCCTCCAGCGCGCCGGTCTTGCTGTAGATGTGGGCGATGCGGATGTCGTTGGACTGGGCCCAGGCGGGCGCGGCGGCTGCGCAGGCGGCGAGTGCGGCCAGGGCGACGAGGTGGCGACGGTTCATTCTTTGTCTCCTGATTAAGGTGACTGAATATTGCACACATCGTGCCACGCGCTAAGCCATTGATAACAAACGTTTCTCCATTCGGGAAACGCGGGTTCGATTGAAATCAGAACACTTGTCGTGTCTGAATTTCAGTCAACTGTCTTTTTATCAGTCAGGGTTTTCGCTGAGGCTTGGCGCTCGTCTATCCACTGCTTGAATTGCCGCTCGGCCTGCATGCGGAACTCGTTGCGCGCGTGGTTGCAGGCGGCGTGGGCCAGGCGGCGGTGCTTTTGCGACCGCACGCCGCCGAGCGTCGCGTCGATCAGATGCTCGATGGTCGCCGACTCGGGCCGGCCGTGCGGCTCGTCGAAGGCCATGGGCAGGCCGCACCAGTGGCAGTGGGGGCCGAATGTGGAGCGCAAGGCTTGGATGCTCATGGGCTCCTCAGTTCTCCTGGCTCGTCATGCGCTCGTACAGCGTCGCGCGCGAAATGCCCAGCAACCGCGCCGTCGCCAGCTTGTTGCCGCCCGTCGATGCCAGCGCCGCCGCAATCGCCTTGCGCTCCAGCTCGACCACCTGCTGCGCGAGCGGGCGCAGCAGCGCGGCTTCTGCGTCGGCGTCGTGCGCGTTCTGCAACACGGCGGGCAGCTCGATCTGCTCCAGCCCCGCCTCGCGCAGGATGCGCTCCAGCTGAACGGCGTCGATGCGCTGCGAGTCGCTGCGCATGGTCACCTGCTCCAGCACGTTGCGCAGCTCGCGGATGTTGCCGCGCCAGTGCTGGCCGGCAAGCAACGCGAGCGCGTCGGGCGTGAGCTCGGGCGGGGCCTCGCCGCTGCGCAGCGCCATGTCTTCGCCGAGTGCCTCGACCAGCGCGGGAATGTCGGCACGCCGGTCGCGCAGCGGCGGCACGCGCAGCGGCAGCACGTTGAGGCGGTAGTACAGGTCTTCGCGGAACTGGCCGCGCCGCACCAGTTCCGGCAGGTCGCGCGAGGTGGCGGCGATCACGCGCGCGTCGAAGGGCACGAGCTTGTTGGAGCCCAGCGGCTCGATCTCGCCTTCCTGCAGCGCGCGCAGCAGCTTGGCCTGCAGGCCCAGCGGCATGTCGCCGATTTCGTCGAGGAACAGGCTGCCGCCGTCGGCCAGCTTGAACTTGCCTTCGCGGCCCCTGCGGTCGGCGCCGGTGAAGGCACCTGGCGCGAAGCCGAAGAACTCGGCTTCGAGCAAGGTGTCGGGCACGGCCGCGATGTTGACGCTGACGAACAGGCCCTTGGCCCGTGCGGACGACGCATGGATCGCATGGGCCAGCAGCTCCTTGCCGGTGCCGGTCTCGCCCAGCAGCAGCACCGGGCTGGTCGACTGCGCCGCGCGGCGCGCATGGCGCTTGACCTCGACCGCCGCGGGGCTGCTGCCGATGAAGCTCGCGAAGGTGTACTTCGAGCGGCGCTGGCCGTCGGCGGCGTGCTGGTAGAGCGGGTTGTTGCGCTGGCTCGCGAGCTCGCGGCGGGCATCGTCGAGGTCGCGCTGCAGCAGCGCGAACTTGCTGATGAGCGGCTGCAGCGTGGTCTCGGGCTGGTCGAACAGCACGATGCCGATGGCGCCGATCACCTCGCCCATACCGCCCTGGCGTTCTTCGCGCAGCGGAATGCGGCTGACGACGAAGGTGCCGGCCTTGTTGGTCAGCAGGTCGACCAAGATCGGCTCGCCGGTTTCGAGCACGCGCCGCATCTGCGTGTTGGGAATCACGTCTTCCACCCTGTGCCCCATGAACTGGTCGATGGACGAGAAGCCCAGCGCCGGCAGGAAGCGCCGGTAGCCCTCGTTCACCCACACGATGCGCCCGCCGCGGTCGACCAGGAACATGCCCTGGCTGATGCTGGAGAACAGATGGAACATCGAGCGCGCGGCGAGCGCGAGGATGCCCTCGGCGTCGAGGGGCAAGGCGGGCGGTGCGGTGGGAGCGGCTGGCATGGGCGGGATCGTAGCGCCCGTCCCTGCCGCGCACCGCGCGACGCACTCATGACAAACTTCGGCGCTCCGCTCCCCTTTCACTTTCAGGCCGCACGGCCCTGCCCTCATGAGCACCTCCGAGATCTTCCTGATCGCCATGCTGATCATCTTCACCGCGCCCTACCTCGTGTGGCGGCTCGGGCGCACCGAATACTTCGCGCCGCTCGTGGTGGTGCAGATCGTCACGGGCATCGTGCTCGGGCCCGGCGTGCTGGGCGCGGTGTTCCCGGAGTACTACAAGTTCGTCTTCAACGCGCCGGTGATCCAGTCGCTCAACGGCATCGCGCAGTGGGCCGTGATGCTGTTCGTGTGGATCGCCGGCATCGAGCTCGACCTGCGCAAGGCCTGGGAACACCGGCGCGAAAGCGGCGTGACCGCCGGCCTGGCGCTGGGCGTGCCGCTGCTGTTCGGCAGCGTGGCCGCGCTGGGCATGCTGGCGTTTCCCGGCTGGGTGGGCGCGAAGGCGCAGACCTGGCAGTTCGTGCTGGGCATCGGCATGTCGTGCGCGGTGACGGCGCTCCCCATCCTCATCCTGTTCATGGAGAAGCTGCAGATCCTGCGCCAGCCCATCGGCCAGCGGATATTGCGCTATGCGAGCCTGGACGACATCGCGATCTGGGGCGTGCTGGCACTCATCCTGATGGACTGGGAGCGCGTGGGCAGGCAGCTTGCGTTCCTGGTGCTGTTCGCCGTGGCGAGCGCGGGCTTTCGCTGGCTGATGGTGCGCATTCCGGAACGTGACCGCTGGTACCTGGGCCTGGTGTGGCTGGCGGCCTGCGGACTGGGTGCCGACTGGTGCGGGCTGCACTACATGGTGGGCGCATTCATCGCAGGCGCGGTCATGGACGCCGACTGGTTCGACCAGAAGCACCTCGACGGCCTGCGCCACAACGTGCTGCTGGTGGTGATGCCGGTGTTCTTCCTGAGCACGGGGCTGCGCACCAACTGGCAAGTGGGCGGCGCGGCGGTGTTCGTGGCGGCGGCCGTGCTGCTGGTGGCGTCGGTGAGCGGCAAGCTCATCGGCACGCTGCTGGCCGGGCGCATCCTGCGCTGGCAACCCGGCGAGGGCGCGCTCATTGGCTGGCTGCTGCAGACCAAGGCGCTGATCATGATCATCTTTGCCAACGTGCTGCTGGACAAGGCGCTGATCACCAACGAGGCGTTCACGGCCCTGCTGCTGATGGCGGTGGCCAGCACCATGCTCACGGTGCCGGTTGTCGCGCCCCGGCTGCAGCGGATGAAAGAGATTGTTTTTCGCACCAGGTAGCCACGGGCGAGCGCCGTGAGCCGAGGTCTTCAGCAGGCCTTAAGTAAATCAATCGTTTGATTTCATGCGTGGTGTAATGCCACGCATGAACGCGAGCGAACCCCTTCCACCCGGCCCCCAGGCCCCGCGCCGCGCACCGCGCGCCGACGGCGCCGAGGCACGCCACCGATTGCTGCACACGGCGCTTCGGCTGTTCGCGCAGAAGGGCTTCGCCAAGACCTCGACCCGCGAGATCGCACGCGAGGCCGAAGTCAACATCTCGGCCATCAGCTACTACTTCGGCGACAAGGACGGGCTGTACGCCGCCACCTTCAGCGAGCCGATGGGCGGCGACGCCAACGACCTGGTGGCCGCCTGCAAGGTGCCGGGCCAGTCGCTCGAAGACACGCTGCGCATCTGCATGGTGTCGATGATCGATCCGCTCAAGCAGGGCGAGATCGTGCGGCAATGCATCCAGCTGCACATGCGCGAGATGCTGGAGCCGACCAGCCGCTGGGCCGAAGAACTCGACCGCGAGATCAAGGGCCCGCACCGCGCCATTGCCGAGCTGCTGTGCCGCCACCTGCAGGTGGACCGCCCGGACGACGACATCCACCGCCTGACCTTCGCGATCACCGGGCTGTCGATGCAGCTCTACGTGAGCCAGGACTTCATCGAGGCGCTTCGCCCTTCGCTGTTGCGCACGCCGCGCGCCATCGACACCTGGGCCGACCGCCTCACGGGCTATGCGCTGGCGCTGGTGGAGGCCGAAGCGGCCCGCCGCAGCGACGAGAGAAAGCAAAAGAAATGAGAAGGCTCCGACTGAAACTGATCGCCACCCTCTTGCTGCCGCTGGGCATGAGCCTGGGCCTGTCGGGCTGCGCCCTGACGCGCCCGCCCGCACAGGTGCAGGCGCCCTTCCCCGCTCAATGGAACGCGCCGCTGCCGCACGGCGGCTCGCTGGTGTCGCTGGCCGACTGGTGGCGCCAGCTCGACGACCCCTTGCTGGTCGAGCTGATCGCCGCCGCGGAGGCCGCCAGCCCCAACGTGGCGAGCGCCGCGGCGCGCGTGGCCGAGGCGCGCTCCACGCGCGTGCAGGCCGGCGCGGCGCTGCTGCCGAGCCTGGACGGCACGGCCTCGGGCAGCCGCGGGGTGTCGGGGTCGTCTTTCAGTTCGAGCGGCACGGGGGCGTCCACGAGCAGCAGCACCAGCAGCACCAGCAGCACTTCTGCCGCGTCGGCCGCCCCGGTCACCACGCTGCAGGCCGGCCTGCAATCCAAGTGGGAGGTCGACCTGTTCGGCCGCCTGCGCGCCGACCGCGACGCCGCGCAGGCCAAGCAGAACAGCGCCGACGCCAAGTGGCACGACGCCCGCGTGGCGGTGGCGGCCGAAACGGCCAACGCCTACTTCGCCGAGCGCGCCTGCCAGGCGCAGCTGCGCGTGTCCGAGTCGGACGCCCGCTCGCGCGCTGAAACCTCGCGCCTCACCGAGCTGTCGGCCAACGCGGGCTTCACCGCACCGGCCGACGCCGCCCTGGCCCGTGCCAGCGCCTCCGACGCTTCGGGCCGCCTGACGCAGCAGCGCGCCCAGTGCGCGGTGCAGCGCAAGGCGCTGGTAGCCCTCAGCGGCATCGACGAACCCACGCTGGCGCAACGGCTCGCCGCCTCGCCCACGCAGCGCGCATTGCCCGCCGTGGGCAGCATCGCCAGCGTGCCGGCCGAGGCGATCTCGCAGAGGCCCGACGTGTACGCCGCCGAACTCGGCGTGGCGTCGGCCAGCGCCGAGGTGGGCTCGGCCGAGGCCGAGCGCTACCCCAAGCTCACGGTGTCGGGCTCCATCGGCCGCTTGCAGTTGCGCACCAGCGGGTTGCGCGAATCGCTGGACACCTGGACCGTGGGCCCCGTGTCGCTGACCGTGCCGTTGCTCGACGGCGGCGCGCGCCAGGCCAACACCGATGCGGCCAAGGCGCGCTACGCCGAGGCCGTGTCGCTCTACCGCGCGAACGTGCGCCAGGCGGTGCGCGAGGTGGAAGAGGCGCTCGTCAACCTCGACGCCACCGACGCCCGCACCACCGACGCCGACAGCGCGGTGAAAAACTACCAGGCCTCCTTCGACGCCACGCAGGCCCGCTACAGCAGCGGACTGGCCAGCCTGTTCGAGCTGGAGGACTCGCGCCGCACGCTGTTCGCCGCGCAGACCGCGCGCGTCTCGCTGCAGCGCGAGCGCACCGAGGCCTGGGTGGCGCTGTACCGCTCGATGGGCGGCGGCTGGAACCGCACCGCTTCCGCGTCCCCCGGTGCGTCCCCTGACGCCTCCCCCTCTTCCCCATCGTCCTCGATGACCACCCCAGCGGCCGCCCAGGTCGCGACGTCGCCATGAAAACAATGAAGCGTTCCACCCTCGTCATCGCGCTGCTGGCGCTGGCCGTCGCCCTCGCGGCGGTCTTCTTCATGACGCGCAAGCCGTCGGACAAGGCGGGTGGCTCCGCCGCCAAGGACGCGGCCCATGCGCCCAAGCCCGCGCTGACCGTGACTGTCGCCAAGCCCGAAACCACCGAACTCATGCTCACGCTCGCGGCCAACGGCAACGTGGCGGCCTGGCAGGAGGCCGTGGTCGGCTCAGAGTCCAACGGGCTGAAGCTCGCCGAGGTGCGCGTGAACGTGGGCGACGTGGTGAAAAAGGGCCAGGTGCTGGCCGTGTTCTCGCCCGAGACGGTGCGTGCCGACATCGCGCAAAGCCGCGCCTCGCTGGCCGAGGCCCGCGCCACCGCGGCCGACGCCGCCGGAAATGCCGCGCGCGCCCGCACGCTGCAGGCCACCGGCGCGCTGAGCCAGCAGCAGATCAATCAATACCAGACCACCGAGCAGACCGCCAAGGCGCGCGTCGAGGCGGCCGAGGCCGTGCTGGCCGCGCAGCAAGTGCGCGGGCGCAACACGCAGGTGCTGGCGCCCGACGACGGCGTGATCTCCGCGCGCACCGCCACGGTCGGCAGCGTGGTAGCCGCAGGCACCGAGCTGTTCAAGCTGATCCGCCAGGGCCGGCTCGAATGGCGCGCCGAAGTGACCTCGGCCGAACTGAGCCGCATCGCCGTCGGCACGCCCGCCTTCGTGGTCAGCGCCAGCGGCGCGCAAGTGCGCGGCAAGGTGCGCAGCATTGCGCCCACCGTCGATCCGCAGACGCGCGCGGCGCTGGTGTATGTCGACCTGCCCGCCGTGCAGCAGAACACCGGCATCAAGGCCGGCATGTTCGCGCGCGGCGACTTCGAGCTGGGCCGCAGCTCGGCGCCTACCGTGCCGCAAAGCGCCATCGTGCCGCGCGACGGGTTCAACAACGTCTTCCTGATCAAGCCGGACAACAAGGTGATGCAGCTGAAGGTGCAGGTGGGTCGCCGGCTGAACGACCGCATCGAGATCACCAGCGCGCTGCCCGAAGGCGCGCAGGTGGTGGTGCAAGGCGCGGGCTTCCTCAACGACGGCGACCTGGTGCGCGTGGTGGAGGCGCCTGCAGTGCCCGAGCAGCCCGCCCGGCCGGCGGCCCCTGCCCCGGCTTCCGCGGCGTCCGCCGCCGCGGTCAAGTAACCCATCAAGGAACACGCCATGAACGTTTCCGCCTGGTCCATACGCAACCCGATTCCGGCGGTGATGCTGTTCGTGCTGCTCACCTTCGGTGGGTTGCTGTCGTTCAACGCGATGAAGGTGCAGAACTTTCCGGACATCGACCTGCCGACCGTCACGGTCTCGGCGTCGCTGCCCGGTGCCGCGCCTTCGCAGCTGGAGACCGACGTCGCGCGCAAGCTCGAGAACTCCATCGCCACCGTGCAGGGCCTGAAGCACATCACGACCAAGGTGCAGGACGGCACCGCCACCCTCATCGTGGAGTTCCGCCTCGAAAAGCCCGTGCAGGAGGCCGTGGACGACGTGCGCTCCGCCGTGCAGCGCGTGCGCGCCGACCTGCCGGCCGACGTGCGCGACCCGGTGGTCACCAAGCTCGACCTGGCGGGCCAGCCGGTGCTGGCCTTCACCATCGCGTCGTCGCAGATGGACGACGAGGCGCTCAGCTGGTACGTGGACAACGACATCACCAAGAAGCTGCTCGCGCTGCCCGGCGTGGGCGCGGTCAACCGCGTGGGCGGTGCGACGCGCCAGGTGCACGTGGACCTCGACCCGGTCAAGCTGCAGGCGCTGGGTGCCTCGGCCGGCGACATTTCGCGCCAGCTGCGCCAGGTGCAGACCGAAAGCGCGGGCGGCCGCTTCGACCTGGGCGGCAGCGAGCAGCCGGTGCGCACGCTGGCCACGGTGCAGTCGGCCGACCAGCTGGCCGACATGCAGATTGCGCTCAGCGACGGGCGCCGCATCCGGCTCGACCAGGTGGCGCGCATCAGCGACACCATTGCCGAGCCGCGCGCGGGCGCGCTGCTCAACGGCAAGCCGGTGGTCGGCTTCGAGGTGGCCCGCAGCCGCGGCGCCAGCGAGGTGGAAGTGGGCCATGCGGTGCAGAAGGCGCTGGCCGACCTGCGCGTGCAGCGCCCCGACATCGAGCTGACCGAGGCCTTCAACTTCGTCGATCCGGTGGAAGAGGAATACAACGGCTCGCTGCACCTGCTGTACGAAGGCGCCATCCTGGCGGTGATCGTGGTGTGGCTTTTCTTGCGCGACTGGCGCGCCACCTTCGTGTCGGCCGTCGCGCTGCCGATGTCGGTGATTCCGGCCTTCATCGGCATGTACCTGCTGGGCTTCTCGGTCAACGTGATCTCGCTGCTGGCGCTGTCGCTGGTGGTCGGCATCTTGGTGGACGACGCCATCGTGGAGGTCGAGAACATCGTGCGCCACCTGCGCATGGGCAAGTCGCCCTACCAGGCGGCCATGGAGGCGGCCGACGAGATCGGGCTGGCCGTGATCGCCACCACCTTCACGCTGATTGCGGTGTTCCTGCCCACGGCCTTCATGAGCGGCGTGGCCGGCAAGTTCTTCAAGCAGTTCGGCTGGACGGCGTCGCTCGCGGTGTTCGCCTCGCTGGTGGTGGCGCGGGTGCTCACGCCCATGATGGCGGCCTACATCCTGAAGCCCATCGTCACGCAGGAAACCGAGCCCGCCTGGATGCGCTGGTACATGCGCGCGGTGACCTGGAGCACCCACAACCGCTTCAAGACGATGGTGATGGCCACCGTCTTCTTCATCGGTTCGCTGGCCATGATTCCGCTGCTCAAGACCGGCTTCATTCCGCCGGACGACAACTCGCAGACGCAGATCTACCTGTCGCTCGCGCCCGGCTCAACGCTGGCGCAGACCACGGCCGCGGCCGAGGAAACGCGGCGCCGCGTGATGCAGATCGCACACGTGAAGAGCGTCTACACCACGGTGGCGGGCGGCAGCGCGGGCGGCGACCCGTTCGCGAGTTTCGGCACGCCCGAGACGCGCAAGGCCACCCTCACCATCAAGCTCGACCCGCGCGGCGACCGGCCGCGCAAGCAGGTGGTCGAGAACCAGATCCGCGCCGCGCTCGAAACGCTGCCCGGCGTGCGCAGCACGGTGGGCCTGGGCGGTTCGGGCGAGAAGTACATCCTGGCGCTGACCGGCGAAGACCCGGTGGCGCTGGCGTCGGCCGCCAGCGCGGTCGAGAAAGACCTGCGCACCATTCCCGGCCTGGGCAACATCACGTCCACCGCGAGCCTGATACGCCCCGAGATCGCCGTGCGCCCCGACTTCGCGCGCGCCGCCGACCTGGGCGTGACCAGCTCGGCCATTGCCGAGACCTTGCGCGTGGCCACGCTGGGCGACTACGACCAGTCGCTCGCCAAGCTCAACCTGGCGCAGCGGCAGGTGCCGATCGTGGTGAAGCTGGAAGACTCGGCGCGCCAGGACATCGACCTGCTCGGGCGCCTGTCGGTGCCCAGCGCGCGCGGCCCGGTGATGCTGAACCAGGTGGCGTCGCTCACCATGGAAGGCGGCCCGGCGGTGATCGACCGCTACGACCGCTCGCGCAACGTGAACTTCGAGATCGAACTGTCGGGCGTGGGCCTGGGCGACGCCAAGGCGGCGGTGACCAAGCTGCCGTCGATCGTGAAGCTGCCGGCCGGCGTGCGCGTCACCGAAGTGGGCGACGCCGAAGTGATGACCGAGTTGTTCGCGAGCTTCGGGCTGGCGATGCTGACGGGCGTGCTGTGCATCTACATCGTGCTGGTGCTGCTGTTCAAGGACTTTCTGCACCCGGTGACCATCTTGTGCGCGCTGCCGCTGGCACTGGGCGGCGCGTTCGTGGGGCTGTTGATCGGGCAGAAGGCGTTGTCGATGCCCTCGCTGATCGGGTTGATCATGCTGATGGGCATCGCCACGAAGAACTCCATTCTGCTGGTGGAGTACGCCATCGTGGCGCGCCGCGACCACGGCATGAGCCGCTGGGACGCGCTGCGCGACGCCTGCCACAAGCGTGCGCGGCCTATCGTCATGACCACGCTGGCCATGGGCGCGGGCATGCTGCCGATCGCCTTCGGCTTCGGCGCGGCCGATTCGAGCTTCCGTTCGCCGATGGCGATGGCGGTGATCGGCGGGTTGATCACGTCGACGGTGCTGAGCCTGCTGGTGGTGCCTGCGGTGTTCACCTACATCGACGACATCGAGCACTGGATACGGCGCACCGTGCGCAAGCTGCGCGGGCAGCCGGCGGATCCGCATCTGGACGACGACCTGGCCGAGACGCCGCCGCCCGCGCGCGCGGCGGGCCGCACCCACTGAGCGGTATCGCAAAAAGAAAAAGCCGGATGCTGGCGGCATCCGGCTTTTGCGATGAGGGCAATGACGCTCAGGCGTCCACTTGCGCCAGCCGCTTCAGCTTGCGGTCGCTCATGCGCTTGGCCAGGCGCGGCAGCACCAGCACGGCCACCACGATCACCACCAGCGTGATCGACATCGGGCGCTGGAAGAACACCGCCGCACTGCCCTCGCCGATCGACATGGCATTGCGCAGCTGCGCTTCGGCGAGCGGGCCGAGGATCATGCCGACCACCACCGGGGCGGTCGGGAAGTCGTAGCGCCGCATCACCACGCCCAGCAGGCCGATGGCGTAGAGCAGGAACAGGTCGAACGCGCTCTGGCGCATGCCGTAGGCACCCACCGTCGCGAAGATCAGGATGCCGGCGTAGAGCTGGGGCTTCGGAATCTTCAGCAGCTTGACCCACAGGCCCACCATCGGCAGGTTCAAGATCAGCAGCATCACGTTGCCGATGTACAGCGAGGCGATCAGCGCCCACACCAGCGCGGCCGAGGTAGTGAAGAGCTGCGGGCCGGGCTGGATGCCGTAGTTCTGGAACGCGCCCAACAAAATGGCCGTGGTGTTCGACGTGGGAATGCCCAGCGTGAGCAGCGGAATCAGCGCGGCCGTCACCGTGGCGTTGTTGGCGGCCTCGGGGCCTGCCACGCCTTCGATGGCGCCGGTGGTGCCGAACTCGGCCTTGGCGTCCTTGTCCTTGGCCAGCTTCTTTTCGACCGCGTAGCTCAGGAACGTCGGGATCTCGGTGCCGCCGGCCGGAATGCAGCCGAAGGGCGTGCCGATGGCGGTGCCGCGCAGCCAGGCGGGAATGGAGCGCTTCCAGTCGCGCTTGCTCATGTGCACACGGCTCAGCTTGTTCTGTGCCTCGACGACCTTGCCTTCGTACAGCACGGCGTAAAGCACTTCGGCCACGGCGAACAGGCCGACCGCGACCAGCACGATCTCGATGCCGTCGAGCAGTTCGGGCACGCCGCCCGTGTAGCGGCCCTGGCCCGAGATCTGGTCCAGGCCCACGCAACCGGCCGCCAGGCCCACGAACAGCGCCGTCATGCCGCGCAGCGTGCTCTTGCCGAGCACGGCGCTCACCGTGGTGAAGGCCAGCAGCATCAGCAGGAAATACTCGGGCGGCCCGAGCTTGACCGCGAACTCGGCCACGAAGGGCGCGAACAGCGTGACGATGACGGTGGCAATGGTGCCGGCCACGAAGGAGCCGATGGCCGCGGTGGCAAGCGCCGCGCCCGCCCTGCCGCTCTTGGCCATCTTGTTGCCCTCCATCGCAGTCACCATGCTGGCGGTTTCGCCGGGCGTGTTGAGCAGGATGGACGTGGTCGAGCCGCCGTACATGGCGCCGTAGTAGATGCCCGAAAAGAAGATCATCGAGGCCGTGATGTCGACCTTGCCGGTGATGGGCAGCAGCATCGCCACCGCCACCGCCGGGCCGATGCCGGGCAGCACGCCCACGGCGGTGCCCAGGGCACAGCCGACCAGGCACCACAGCAGATTGATGGGGGTGATGGCGGTGGCGAAGCCCGCCATGAGTGCGTTGAAGATTTCCATGTCAGAGCCACCCTGTGGAGGTAAGGCCCGGCAGGCTGATGGCCAGGAACTGCGTGAACATCCAGAACACCGGGGCGGCGATGAGCACGCCGGTGACGAAGTCGATGGCGAAGGTGCGCGGCGCGTTCACGCCGGCCTGCCCGCTCGCGCGGCGAAGGCCCTGCACGGCCAGCACGTAGCACAGCGTGCAGCTCAGGATGAAGCCCAGCGTGGTGATCAGCGCCGCGTTGAGCAGCAGGCCGGCCGACACCCACACGAAGCCGGGCCAGTAGGCACGGTCGGCGCCGGTGGGCGCGTCGAGTTCGCGAAAGCCGCCGGTGCGGGCTTCCCACAGGATCCAGCCGCCGCAGAGCGCGAGCACCACGGACACCATCCAGGGCAGGAAGTTGGGGCCGACGCCGCCGTAGCCGGCTTCGGAAGAAATGCCGATGGCGCCGAAGGCCAGCGCCAGGCCGGTCAGCAGCACGCCGGCGCCGACGAGGGTTTGCGGCCAAACAGCCGCTTCTTGCGGCGAAACCGAGGATTCTGGAGTTGTCATTTTTTATCCTGGAGTAGGAGTACGGATGCCCCCTTCCAGAAACACCGCGGAACCGGCTTTGCCGGGCCGCAGGTGTTGCCCCCGGTAGGGGGTTGGCGTAGCGACACGAAGTGCGCGCAGCCTGGGGGCGAGCCAGATTCAGACCATGCCGGACTTGGTCATGATGGCGCGCAGGCTGGCGAAGTCGTCGTCCACGAACTTGCCGAAGGCGTCGCCCGACAGCACGGCCGGCGTCCATTCGTTCTTCTTGAGCGACTCGGTCCACGACGGGCTCTTGAGGGCGGCCAGCACCATGTCGGTCAGCGCCTTGCGCTGGTCGGCCGAGATGCCGGGCGCGCCGTACACGCCGCGCCAGTTGCCGATTTCCACGTCGATGCCCTGCTCTTTCAGCGTGGGCACGTTGATGCCCGGCAGGCGCTGGGCCGAGGTGACGGCAATGGCCTTCATCTTGCCCGCGGCGATGTATTCGGCGAATTCGCTGTAGCCGCTGCCGCCGATGGTGACGTTGCCGCCCAGGATGGCGGCGGTGGCCTCGCCGCCTCCGCGGAAGGCCACGTAGTTGATCTTGGACGGGTCGGCGCCGACCTTCTGGGCGATCATGGCCGCGGCGATGTGCTCGGTGGAGCCGCGCGAACCGCCACCCCACTTGACGCTGCCCGGGTCCTTCTTGAGCTGGTCGACCACGTCCTTCATGGTCTTGAACGGCGAGTTCGACGGCAGCACGAACACGTTGTATTCGGTGGTCAGGCGCGCGATGGGCGTGGCCTGCTCGAGCTTGACCGGCGGCTTGCCGGTGATGATGCCGCCCAGCATGACCGAGCCCATGACCATCAGCGCATTGGCGTCGGCCTTGGAGCCGTTGACGAACTGGGCCAGGCCCAGCGCGCCGGCAGCGCCGCCCTTGTTGTCGTAGGTGACGGTGTCGGCCACCTTGGCGTCGCTCAGCGCCTTGCCCAGCGCACGGCCGGTGGTGTCCCAGCCGCCGCCCGGGTTGGCGGGGATCATCATCTTGACGTTGGCAGCGGCCCGGGCCGACAGTGGCAGGGCGCCGGCGGCGGCCAGCGCTGCCAAGGACTTCAGAAAGGTATCGCGACGCATTGTGGTGTCTCCTGAAAACTGGAAGGAACTTGAAAGGAACCTGACTTGAACCTGAGCGCTATCATGCGCCGCCCCGCTGTCAGTTGGCTGTCCGCCAGACTGGGGAAAACACCGAAGAACCCACCTCCGCCTACCGTTCTGGCCCCCGTATGAAGCTGCTGCTGGTCGAAGACGACCCCTCGATGCAAATCACCCTGCAGCGCACCCTCGGGCGCCGCCGCATCGACGTGCGCGTCTGCGGCGACGGGGCGCAGGCCGTGGCCCAGTGGCGCGCCATCGAGCCCGACGTGGTGGCGCTCGACCTGAGCCTGCCCAACCTCGACGGCCTTCAGGTGCTGGCGCAGGCCCGCGCCGAAGGGCTGCGCACGCCGGTGCTGCTGCTGACGGCGCGCGGCACGGTGGGCGACCGCATCATGGGCTTGAACGCGGGCGCCGACGACTACCTGCCCAAGCCCTTCGACCTGGACGAGCTGGAAGCCCGCATCCGCGCACTGCGCCGGCGCAGCCACGGCGTCACCGGGCAGGACGCGGGCCTGAACCCGCAGGAGATCGGCGGGCTGCGCTTCGAGCCCGACAACGGCGCCATCTACAACCGGGCGGAACTGCTGGAACTCACGCCGCGCGAGCTGGCGCTGCTGAAGGCGCTGATGATGAAGCCGGGCCACGCCGTGACCAAGGAGCGCCTGTTCGAGCTGGTGTTTCCGGGCGAAGCCGACGTGCAGTACGAGGCCATCGAGGTGGTGGTGTACCGGCTGCGCAAGAAGCTCGCGGGCACCGGCGCCGTGCTTATGACCATGCGCGGGCTGGGCTACCTGCTGCGCCCGGAAACATGACCCGCGTGTCTTCGCTGCGCGCGCGGCTGCTGCTGGGCATCCTCGCGCCGATTGCGCTGTTCATCGTGATCAACAGCGTGAGCGTGTACCGCCAGAGCCTGGCCGCGGCCACCACGGCCTACGACCGCACGCTGCTGGCCTCGGCCAAGACCATCGGCGAACAGCTGGACGTGGAGGGCTACGACGACTTGGCGCAGCTGCGCGCCATCGTGCCCTATTCCGCGCTGGAGGCCTTCGAGGCCGACAACCGCAGCCGGCTGTTCTACCGGGTGTCCGCGCTCGACGGCGAGATGGTTTCGGGTTTTGCCGAGCTGCCCTTCTGGCGCGGCCGCATTCCCGACCGAAGCGCCTACGCGGCGCTGGTCGATTTCTACGACGCGCAGTTTCGCAACCAGCCGGTGCGCGTGGCGGTGCTGCTGCAGCCCGTGGCGAGCGCGCGGGGGCGCGGCATGGCGGTGGTGCAGGTGGCCGAGACGCTGGAGCTGCGCGAGACGCTGGCGCGCAAGCTGCTGGTCGACATGCTGTGGCGCCAGTTGCTGCTGATGGGCGTGATCGCGCTGGCGACCGTGTTCGTGGTGCAGCGCGCCACGCGGCCGGTGCGCGAACTGGGCGAGGCCATCGAGCGGCGCCAGGCCGACGACCTGTCGCCCATCGACGCGCCCGACGCGCCGCGCGAACTGCGCCCGCTGATCGACGCCACCACACAGGTCATGGGCCGGTTGCAGCGCTTGCTCGACCACCAGAAGCGCTTCGTGCGCGACAGCGCACACCAGCTGCGCACGCCGCTGGCGGTGCTGAAGGTGCAGGTGCAATCGGCCCAGCGCGGCGACGTGGCGCCCGAGCAGGCGCTCGGCGAAATCAGCCAGACGGTGGAACGCGCGACCGCGCTGGCCAACCAGATGCTGTCGCTCGCCAAGGTCGAGCAGTTGCGCCAGCAGCCGGAGTCGGCGACGCTCGATTTCGGCGAGGTGGCGCGCCACGTTGCGCTCGACCTGTCGCCGCTGGTGGCGGACAAGGCGCTCGACTTCGAACTGGCCATCGAAGGGCCGGTGCACGTGCAGGCCCACCAATGGATGCTGCAGGAGCTCACGCGCAACCTGCTGCACAACGCGATCAAGCTGAGCCCGGTGGGCGCGGCGCTGTCGGTGTCGGTGCGGCGCGAGGGTGACGAAGCCGTGCTCACGGTGCGCGACAGCGGCCCCGGCATCTCGCCCGAACTGCGCCAGCGCCTGTTCGCGCCCTTCTCGGCGGGCAGCGCGTCGAGCGGCTCCGGCCTGGGCCTGGCGATCTGCCGCGAGATCGTGCTGGCGCTGGGCGGGCGCATCGCGCTGGACAACCGCGAGGCCGAGGTGCCGGCCATGCAGGACGGCGCCGCACAGGTCATCGGGCTCGACGCCGTCGTGCACCTGCCGTTGTCGCGGCACAATCCGTGACCCCTACTTCCGAACAACCATGGAACGTCTGCGCATCGACAAATGGCTCTGGTCCGCCCGCTTCTTCAAGACGCGTTCGCTGGCCGCGGAGGAAATCGGCAAGAACCGCGTGCAGGTGAACGGCGACGTCGCCAAGGCCTCGCGCGAGGTCAAGTCCGGCGACACGGTGTCCATGCGCACCGGCCCGATGACGCGGACCGTGACGGTGCGCGGTGTCAGCGCCCAGCGCGGGCCGGCACCGGTGGCCCAGTTGCTGTACGAGGAAACGCCCGACAGCCTGGCGGCACAGGCGAACTTTCGCGAACTGCGCCGCGCCGGCACCGAGCCGGCACTGGCCATTGAACAGGGCCGCCCGACCAAGCGCGACCGGCGCGATCTCGACGGCGCCGTGCGGCACGCCGAGTGGGACAACCGCTGGAGCGCCTCGCTGGACGCGGATGACAACGAGCGCTGATCGCTGACCTGCAGCGGCGTTCGGATCGCTTAGGCTGTGGGCTTCCATCGTTCCTCACGGGAGTTCCGCTTCATGGCCAGCTTCAAGAAATACCGTGTCGGCAGCAAGTTCAAGCTGTCGCACGTCGACCCCGACGACACGCCCTTCTGCGAGGGCGACGAAGCCTCGCAACGCAGCGAGGTCGATGCACTGGCCGTCGAGCTCGACGAGCTGCAGGACCTGCTGCACGCCGAGGGCAAGCGCAAGCTGCTGCTGGTGCTGCAGGGCCTGGACACCAGCGGCAAGGACGGGACCGTGCGCTGGGTGTTCTCGCGCACCTCCCCGCTGGGCGTGCGTGTGACAGCCTTCAAGGCCCCCAGCGACGAGGAGCGCGCGCACGACTACCTGTGGCGCTGCCACGCCGCCGTGCCGCGCACCGGCGAGATCATGGTGTGGAACCGCAGCCACTACGAAGACGTGCTGGTGCCGGTGGTCGAAGGCTGGATCGACAAGGCCGAAGCCAGGCGCCGCTACGCGCAGATCAACGACTTCGAGCGGCTGCTCACCGAGACCGGCACGACGGTCGTGAAGTGCATGCTGCACATCGACAAGGACGAGCAGCGCGAGCGGCTGCAGGCGCGCATCGACACGCCCGGCAAGCAATGGAAGTTCAGCATGGACGACCTCGAGGTGCGCACCAAGTGGAGCGCCTACCAGCAGGCCTACCAGAACGCGCTGAGCGCCACCTCGACCGACCATGCGCCCTGGCACGTGATACCGGCCAACAGCAAGCGGCACCGCAACGTGATGATTGCGCAGTTGCTGGTGAAGACCCTGCGGCAGATGAAGCTGAAGCCCCCGCCGCCGGACCCGGCGCTCAAGGGGATGATCGTCAAGTGAGGGTGTGGGCGAGGGAACGCGGTTTCGTGTCCTGTTTGTAAAGTGCGGCTTCGCCTACGGGGTACCCTGGGGTGCGTCACTAAGCTGCACTTCGTACCGATTCAGGTGCATTTGCGCTACACACAGAAGGACTACATCAACATGAAAAAAACCATCTTCGTTCTTGCAGCTTGCCTGCTCGCTTCCACCGCTGCCTTGGCCCAGCCAGGCCCGCGTCACGGCGCCGGCCCGGGCCCGCGCTACGAACGCCCGCACCATCGCCCGCACAAGGTGTGGGTGCCGGCGCATCGCGAGCACGGCCGCATGGTGCGCGGGCACTACGTCTGGCGTTGACCGTCGGCATGCGGGGGCCTTCTTCGTCGATTGAAGGAGGCCTTCGACATGAACCGGGGACTCAGGATCGGCGGATGAGTGCCTGTGCGAGCACTCGGCACTTGCCGAACTCGCAACGCACGGCCCAGGTGCCTCCGTTGTCGCAAGGCACGTTGTAGGTTTCGTACCCCGGGCCCTTCGCCGTGAGTTCGGCGCGTGGCTGCAGGTTGCACCGGCCGGCCTTGGCCAGCGTTTCCACGTTGTAGGTGTCGATGCCCGTGCGGCGAGGCTTCACGATGACGCCGGGGTCGAAGGTGTTGCCGTAGAAGCTGTCGCGCACGTTGGCGTCGAGGTTGCGATAGCCGCGCTTGGCCATGCAATGCACGATGGCGATCTGCTGGTGTTCGGCGATCAGTTCGGCGTCGGGCCGGCCGTTCCAGTCGATGATCGCCGCGGTGATGCCGGTGTACGACGCGGCGGCAACGATGCCTTGACCGTGCACCGTGATCAGGCCGATTCCCAAGGCGGCCCACATGGCGTCGCCGGTTTCGCTGCGCGCCGTGATGCGGTTGGCTGCGACGCGGCAGGCCGCCACGTCGTTGTCGTAACGCGCCTTGTCCACGCCTTGCATGGCGACCATGGGCACATAGGCAATGCCGGAACCCGTTCCGGGCTCGGTCGGTGTCGGCGGCGGCGGGGTCGCACATCCGGCCAACACCGCAGCGGCCAACGCAATGCTCAGCAACAGCTTCATGCAATCCCTCTTCTTCTTCGCGATAGTTAACAGATTTAACCATACATCTGGTTACTCTTGAGTCACCTTGTCGCGCTCGCACGACGGCGAGCCACGTCGACAGACCGCTGCCAGCAGCTACGATCGCGCGCCAGCACCGGACCCCCTATGCACAAGAACACTCGCACCCCGCGCCTCGTCTCGCCCTTCGCGATCGCCCTGCTCCTGACTGTGGCGCCGGCAGCGCACGCGCTCGATGCCGCGGTGGAGCCATCGGCGGCCGACCTGGCTCGCAGGAACGGCTGCATGGCCTGTCACGGGCTGGTGCACAAGCAGGTCGGCCCGGGTTTCGCGCAGATCGCGGACCGCTACCGCAACGACGCCAGCGCACCGGCACGCCTGGCCGCCAAGATTCGCAGCGGCAGCGTGGGCACCTGGGGCCGGGTCATCATGCCGCAGCAGGCACAGGTCTCGCAGAGCGAGGCGCAGGTCTTGGCGCAGTGGGTGCTGTCACAGCCTTCCGCACGCTGAACTCCGCTCGCCCGAGCTTTGACATCGGCAGCAAGCGCGCCGAAACGGGACATACATCTCGATTGGTTACAGAATGCGAGGCCCAGGTTACAACGCCCGCTCGCCGGCTTTGAACATGGCCCCCACCTGAACGCCTCTTGAACTACCGCCTCGCCCCCTTCATCGCCAATGTGGTGCTCGTCCTGTCGATGGCACTGCTGGGCGCCATTGGCGCGTTCTTCGGGGGAACGGCCGGGCTGCAGCATTCGGAGGCGGTGCTGCACCTGACCCATGCCGACTGGCAGGTCGACGACTCATCGGGCTTCAGCGCCCCGCCACTCAGGCAGGACAGCAGCGCCCTGCCCCCGACCTGGCAGACGGTCGAACTGCCTCTGGCGCTGCCGATCGCGCTGCTGCGCCAGGCCGAGACGGCCAAGCCCGCCAATGCCGCCGAACCGACGCGAACGACCTGGATCCGGCTTTCCACGCGAGACCTGCCACCCGCTTCGGGCCCGCTGGCGATGTACGGCGTGCGGGTCAAGACCGACGGCACCGTTGCCGTGTATGCCAACGGCCAGCTGGTGCACCGCGCACAGCAGTCGGGTCCGCTGTGGAACAGCACCCGCAGCCCGTTGTGGGTGCCGCTGGACCACGGCACCGACACCACGCCGCCGACCGAGATCCTGCTTCGCCTCGAGCACACGCAAAGCGCCCAGGTGGCGCTTTCGTCGTTGTGGATCGGGCCTGCCGATGCGCTGCGGGGCCGCTACGGCATGCGCCAGTGGCTGCAGCAGGAACTGCCCGCGATGCTCAGCGCGGCGTTCATGGCGGTGGGCGTCTTCGCCCTGTTCGTGTGGTTCAGGCGCCGCGACGAAACGGGCTACCTGCTGTTCTTCAACCTCTCGGCCACCTCCTTCATGCGGGGGCTGCATTTTTACGTGGCCCAGCCGGTCGCCAACGACTGGTTTGCCTGGCTGACCGTCAACTCGCTCTTCTGGCTGGTGATGGTCGTGCACTTCTTTCTGCGCCAGCTGCATGGCCGGCAACTCAAATGGCTGACCCGTGGCGTGGTGGCGGCCACCACCGCCGTCGGCATCGTCACCATGCCGGGGCTGGCGATCGTGCAGAACACGCCGCAGGTGACGCCGCTGATCTACGCGGTGGCCGCGCTCATGGGCCTGTCGGTCTGCCTGGTGGGCGGCGTGAGCGCATGGCGCCGTTCCAACGAAGGGCGGTTGGTGGCGGTGGGAATCGGCATCTGCGTGCTGCTGGGCATCACCGACTGGCTGCTGCAGAACAACTTCATCAGCCCCGAAGGCTGGTACCTGGGGGCGTACACCAACGCCGTGACCTTCAGCGTGTTCGGCGCGCTGATGTACCGCCGCTACGTGCACGCCATCGGCGAGGTCGAGCAGCTCAACGCGAGCCTCGCGCAGCGTCTGCTCAAGCGCGAAGCCGAGCTCGAGCTCAGCCACCAGAAGCTGCGCGAGATCGAGCGGCTGCAGACCATCAGCGAAGAACGCCAGCGCCTGATGCAGGACATGCACGACGGCCTGGGCTCCTCGCTCGTCAGCGCCATCCGCTCGGTGGAGAGCGGCGGCATGAGCGACGACAAGGTTTCGCAGATTCTCAAGAGCTGCCTGGACGACCTGAAGCTCACGCTCGACTCGCTGGAGCCGATCGAGGCCGACCTGCTGCTGCTGCTCGCCACGCTGCGCTACCGACTCGAACCGCGGCTTGAGGGCACCGGCGTGTCGCTGCGCTGGGAGGTGCAGGAGCTGCCCGCGCTGGAATGGCTGGACCCGTCGAGCGCGCTGCACATCCTGCGCATCGTGCAGGAGAGCATCTCCAACATCCTGCGGCACACCCGCGCGACCGAGATCCGCGTGGGCACCTCGATGTCCGATGCGGGCGTGCAGGTGACGATCGAGGACAACGGGCAGGGTTTCGACGTGCAGCGCGTGACGGGCAACCCGTCCGCGTCCGGGCGCGGATTGCAGAACCAGCGGCGGCGAGCCCAGGCGATTCGGGGGATGGTGCGCTGGGAGTCGAAGCCGACCGGCACGCGGTTCGTGCTGTGGCTGCCGCTGCAGCGGGAAGCCAAGGCGGCCTAGCAGGTGGATTTTGCGCAGGCACGCGCACAGAATCGGCCCCATGACACACGACGCTCCCCTCGCCCGGCCCCACCGCCCCGGCTGGCGTCCCGATGTGAACACCGCGCGTTGCACGGGCTGTGGCTGGTGCGTCGCTGCTTGCGACCTTCACCTGCTGAGCCTTGAGGCCACAGGGTGGCGCAAGTCGTCGGTGCTGCACCATGCCGACCAGTGCACAGGCTGCAGCGATTGCGCCGTGACCTGCCCGTTTCATGTGATCACGATGCGAAAAGTCGGGGCTGCCTGAGTGTGACCGGACCCATGAGACTGAACTAACCGGGAAGATCCGGGATTTGGTCGGAAGAAGTGGGAAAGTTCAATGAAATCAGGGGTTTGGGGCCGTTCTGGCTCTCCAGGCGGCTACCGGGTTCGGACGCATGAGAAAACGCGCCCTGCGGCCTCCTGACGCGCCGCCTCGCGCCACCCAATCCGCCCCGAAAGGGCTGTTTTCATTGGAGGAACGACTCTCTCCCCTCACTGCACCGCTGGATCCGAGAGCTGCTCTTCCCCCACAACTCGTATGAACTACTACTTGTTCGACGACAGCATACGAGTTCGTCCAACCCATTGATTTAGCACGACTTTTCAATTCCATCCCCGACGCCGTCAGGAACCGAACTCGTATGTTTTTTGCCCAACTTTTAGGCAGAACTCGTATGAAACTCGTAGCTGTTTGGCCCCAAAAAAGCCCCTGAAAAGGGGCTTTTTCAATCAGGCCGAAGGACGTTTAGCGTGCTTTCTCGGCCTCGGCAAGCGCATCGCGGACCTTCGATTCCAGTTCGGACGGAAGCACAAAACTGTTGACGAAAAGGGCGTCATATCCGTGGGCGGCGTCGACCTGCTGCCATCGGTGTTTTTCGTACCGTTGGCGGCCACCCTCGAGGCGAACATCCGCTATTTCGAGAACAGTCTGATTGTCGTCAACGTGTTGGCTTTTCCCATGCGACAACCCGCCAACAAAGAGCACAAACATAGCGTTTTTCCTGGCTTCAAACGGGCTTTTTAAGTAGCCGAAAAAGGTAAGAGCGGCTCACCCGATGGCGACGGCGGATCGCATCGAACGGCTCACCGCCATCGTAGCTCGCAACGATCTCCTGATTGCGCAATTTGAGCAGAGCGGCCTGGCAGGTCGGGACATAAATCCGAGTCGCGCCGAATGCCTCGACCAGTTTGACGGTGGCATCCCGGCCCATCGCTTCGACCAGAGCCGCCCACAGCTTCGACGCACCATCGACGGCTTCGGGAAGATAGAACTCATCACCACCGAACATCTTCACCAGGTCGATCGTCGCATCGATACCGATCACCTCAACCAGCGCCCGCGCGGTCTTGGGCAACTGGTCGACATTCTCAGCCGAGCGCAACGGCGCCGTGCTGTCGAACAGACTCAGCTGCTGCCTCTTGAACGCGGGCGAATCGGTCATCGCGTGGGCGCTCCCTGCTTGCGCTGCTGCACCGCCAGCGCGGCCGTGATCGCATGCAGCTGGTCGTGGTTGCACCACTCGTAGAGATCGACGCCGAACATCTGCTTGGCGATGCCGTCTGCGTAGGTGTCGGGCTTGCGGTCCAGGCTGATCAGCTGGGCCCGGATCCGCCGCACGAGCTGGAGTTTGTCGGCGCTTGGTACCGGTCTTACACGACGCTTCGTGTCGGGCTTGGAAACGGCCTTGAAGCCCATTGCTTTGAGGTAGTCGAGCACGCTCGCGCGACCAGCATGGTCGAGGTTCTTCGAGCTGTGTACCCGGCCCTGAGTCCAGAGCATCGCGCGATAGTCGTCGTCGCTCATGCTGAGCTGCTTCTTGGCCACATGGATCCTGGCCAGGTCCGAGTTGCGGTGGTCGCGGGCAAGCTTGCTCATTCTTCTCCAGGCCTCCGCACAACGATGATGTGATCGCCCAGGCCATCGGTAGCGAATTTGACGAAACCGCGCAGTCGAAGCCAGTCGAAGGCTTCGAGGATTTCCGGATCGGCCTCACCCAGCTTTTTGACCTCTGAACCTGTGGCGCTGACGAGTCCCAAGACCGTGCGGCTCTCATCGCCCGGAACGCAGTTGCTCGAAAGCACGTTGAACATTGACTCATCGGCAATGTCCAGGGCGCGGGCGAACTCATGAGACAGAAAAAGCGCCGGCTTGTGCGCGCAAGCGAGAGTGAGGATCGCCTCGTCGAGGCGCCGCAGCAAAGGCCCATAGAGTGGGTTGTCCAGCGGGGAAAGCAGCTTGCCGCCAACCTGCCGCGGCGCATCGCTGGTGATTCGGTTCATTGCGTCGCTAAGCAATGCCACGAGGTCTGCGTTGCCCCGTTCGTCGACGGCTCGCACGCCACTCGGCGACGAGGTATCGATCGGATGTATGTCGCAGGGGTCAGTGCCGATGGTTTCAGGTGGGTTCATGGTTGCACCAGGTGGGTGAAAAGGCTGCGCTGACCGCCCGCATCGGCAGCTGCATTGCGGCACGCAGGACAAAGGTGTTTGTTCGGGCCCGTCTGGGTTGCATGCGCCTTGCAAAGAGGGCGATCGCACGTGCGCCGGGTGGTGCCAGGCCCGTCGCAAAAGAACTCGCTGGCCACCAGGCATACCTGGGCCTTGCCATCAAGCTGCACCTTCTCACCACACGGCGCGGGGAGCTTGCTGCCCCTCATGTGGAACACGCCGAGGGCCGGGGTTCGGTAGAACGGCATCAGCATCGCTCCCCACGGCATACTTCGCATCCCAACCTATGGAGACTCGAATGCCGACCATTTCCGAAATGTTCAAGCCGTACCTGATGGACTTGTTCGCTGAAGAAGCAGTCTTCGCCGACGACGGCCAATCCAAGCTCCGTGTGAGCCAGGAACTCAGCCCGCCGGTCAATGGTCGACGCTATGCGCAGTCGGTCGTGCTCGACTTCGAGGGCAAAGTGTTGGAGGAGTACTCGCTGGCGCTGGCCGCGGCCAATGTCCCTCGTCAAGACAGGATTGGTGACCGCATCGAGCAGATCGCTGTGTCGCGTCTGGCTGACTACGACCCGCAAGGCCCTGACCACGAGGCGTTCAGAATCTTGATTGACGATCGAGCGCTGGACCTTTGAGAGCCTTAACTTCTGGAGTGGACGATGACTGCATGTGCTGAATGCCAGCAGTTGAACGGAGCGGAAGCGAAGACCTCGCCGCATGCGCAACTCATGCGCACGAGCACCGTTGACCTTGGTAAGGCCAGCCACGGCCGCACCACCGGCGAGTGGCAGTATTACTTCTGCAAGATCTGCGGATCGAACTTGCTGCAAGATCTTGACGAAAAGGACTACGAGCCGACCCAGTGGTCGATCGTTCGCGAGGGCTAAGCCAACATGCCCAAGTCCACGCGCAACGCCAATCAGCTGCAGCAACTCCTGCTCGAACGCATCGAAGCGATTCCGGGTCTGGCAGGACAAGAGACCGATGTGCATCGACGCGGGGTGATCGGCATCCCCGCCGATGAGGGCGGGCCCAACTGGACCGTGCCAGTGGTCAGCGATCGCGCCACACACCGTGCCGACATTGCACGGATCATCCGGCAGCTGCAGATGCAGTTCGATTTGGAAGATTGAGGTCAAGCGGGCACCTCGTTCCATTCGCGGCCGTCGAGCTGGCGGCCTGCGATCTTCTTGCCGAAGCGTTGAATCGGTTCGTCAAACGACTTCGACGTCGCCAGCGCCGCACCATCTGTGCGGCTTCGGTCGTAAGGCGCCCACTCGCCCCACTGCTTGAACAGGAACGGCACGCCGGCCGCCACGCACTGGTCGCGCAGGCTGCGCGCCCAGTCGGGGTGCATAGGGCGGGCACGGTGCCCGCTCTCGCCGCCGACGATCACCCAGTCAACCGTTGCGGTACCGAACTCAACGTCGTCCTCAGGGTCGCCGTCGTATTCGAGCGCGCTGAACACATCAACGCCGACTTTCATGGGCACCTCGATGTTGTTGAGGTCCACCGGCTCAAGCAACGGCTCCATGCTGAGGAAGCGTTTCGCAGCCGGTATAGCCAGCAGCTTAGGAATGTCCCGGTCGGCCTCGGCCTGGTTGACGACGGTTGCACCTAGCCAGACGTTCGACCAAGGCCACTCGGGAAGCTGATCAGGCCCGCCGAACACGTCGTGCTCGCAAAGTGCCCGAGCGATCATCCCTCGCGCGTTGCCGATTCGCTTAGTCAGCAGCAGCCAGTCGAGCTTCGGCGTCGCGGCGATGAGCGCGAATAGATCGCGCCGCCATTCAGGATTCACGGCGTTGTCGAACACATCGCCCAGCGAGGCGCAGAACACGCGCTGCCGACGCCCGTGCTGCGCCTGGAAGGCCTCGTGCTGCGCGTTCCAGCGCATCGGCAAGGCCCAGTTCGCCGCGCCAGTACGAACGCGCGGCGCGCCCGTGCCCCAGGTCTCGGCGCCGTTGCTGCGCAGCACCCGCGCCGGCGTGCTTACCTCGGCGTAGCAGTGGTCACAGCCGCCGCCGCCCGTGGCGGCGTTGGAGACCTTGGTGCAGCCGATCCACGGATTGAAGGTGTGATCGGTCCATTCGATCTTGCTGTTGGCGCTCATTTTTGGCCTTTCAAAAAAGTCCCGTCGAGAGCTGCGCAATACAGCGCGAACGGCAGGTCGTAGTACGACGCCTGAAGCACGCGCGACGGGCTTCGTGCAAGGGTGCGCAGGAAGTTCTTGACGAACTCCAGCGGGAACAGGAGCGAAACAAGGGGCACCCTCGCACCGCTGCTCAATGCAGAGCGTCTGACGATGGGGTGCGGACCTGGCACGTTTACCCCGGCGGAAGAAGTCGCCGCAGGCTATGCCGCCGCAATCGCTGGCGAGGAAGACCCTGCCCGCCCGCTCAACACGCTCCCGCTCCCGAACGTGGCGCCGCCGCCGATCGCGAGCCGTTTGCTGCGCACCGAGCAGGAGTCGGCGCTGAACAACGGAGTCACCCCGCTGCAGGTCGGTCCCGGCGAGGTTGTCCAGATCGTGCGTGCGATCACGAACTACATCCTCAATCCCGGTGGCGTGAATGACATCAGTTGGCTGGATCTGACCACCATCCGGACGATGGACTACGTGGCGAAGGCCTGCCGCGAGCGCATCGAGCTGCGCTTCCCCCGCGACAAGCTCAGCGCACGCACGCCCGCAAAGGTGCGCAGCGAGCTGCTCGACGTGCTCTACAAGCTCGAGGAGCTGGAGATCATCGAAAACGTCGATCTCTACAAGGACGCGCTGATCGTGGAACGCGACAGCCAGGACCCGAACCGCCTGAACGCCAAGATACCGGTCGACGTGGTCAACGGACTGCACGTGTTCGCCGGTCGTCTCGACCTGCTGCTGTAACCCGAGGAACTCTACATGGCACTCAAGGAATACGTGGGCTCGATCAGCCTGGAAGTCGATGGCCGCGAGATCGAGGTGGCCACCGTGTCGCCGAAGACGAGCACTGGTCGTCGCCCCGTCAAGACGATGAATCGCCTGCGAACCATCGCCGGCTTCGCTCGTGGGATCACGACGCATGATCTGCGGGTCACGGCCGTGATCCCGATCGGCGGCGATGCGGTCGATTGGGAAAACATCGAGGGCGCCAAGCTCACGATCGATCCGGGCGATGGCGGACAGCGCGTGAGCTACCTCGACTGTTTCAGCACCGACGTGGGTGAGGAATACCAGGCGGAAGGCGAAGCGCGCCGCGACGTTTCGCTGGTGGCCGTGCGCAAGGTGACTGAATGAGCGCCAAGGGCATCACGCTCACGGGCACCCTGCGGCAGGGCATCGAGGTCGACGGCGTGGTGCACCGGGAGTTCGAGCTGCGGCTGCCGACGCTGGGAGACAACATCGACGCCGTCGACGAGGTCGGTGGGCACAACGGCGTGGCGGTCAGCGCCGCGCTGCTCGCCCGCCAGCTCGTGCGCCTCGGCACGCTGGATCCCAAGCTCATCACCTACGAACTGCTGTGCACGCTGCACCCCTCTGACTACAACCAGCTCGACGCTGCAGGGGGTGACCTCGAAAAAAAGCGGCAGGCCGCGCTCGCGGCCGCGCCGAATACATCCGAGTCCGCGCCGGCCTCGTCCGCGCAGGCCTGACCTGGACTGAGTCCGCCAGCGTCACCTTGGGCGATGCATTGGTGATCCTGAACGCAGCCGCCGGACGCAAGGGCCATGAAATCCCGACGACTTACGTGAGCCGGCGTCTGAAGCGCAAGCCACCCCGCACACCTCTCCGCAAGCCACCGCCCACGACATGACTCAGGATCTCCGCATCGCGCTCACCACCAGCTTGAACGATAAGCTGGTGGCACCGCTGCGGCGCGCCCTGGGTGAAGTGGAGGGCAACCTCAAGCAGATTGAGAAAGAGCTACAGAAGACGAACACGGCCAGCACGCAAGCCAACGCCACGATGGCGAATATGAAGGGTCCGCAGCAGGCCGCCAAGCAGGCGGCCGAGCTGTCACGCGAGACGCAACGCGCGATCGGGCTGGCGGAGCGCCTGCGCAGCGCCTGGACCACCACGGGCAACATGATCAAGGGCGTTGCCGCTGGCGTCGCCGCGGTGCAGGCCGCGAAGATGGTCGTGGCGCCAGCGCTGCAGCAGGCGCGCAGCTACGACCGCCAGTTGGCCGACGCGTCGAATACGGCCTTCTCCGATCGTGATCTGGCCGGCCGAAAAATGGGCATGCGGGAACTCGACGCGACAGTGCAGGCCTCTATGCGCGCGGGCGGCGGCAAGCGGGAGGACATCCTCGGCGGCCTGAACGACATGCTGGCCAGCGGGTCCGTGACGCCCGACCAAGCCAAGAACCTCTTGCCGACCGTCTCGAAGTACGCCGCCGCCGGAAATGCCAGTGTCGGCGACCTGTCGACCATAGTTGTGCGGGCGCTTCAAAACGGCTTTAAAGAGGCCGACATCCCGAAGATGCTCGATATGGCGCTGGCCGCTGGCCAGGCCGGTGGCTTCGAGCTGAAAGACATGGCCAAGTGGCTGCCTAAGTTCCTCGCATCGGCGCAGATGTCTGGCCTGAACGGCATGGACGGCTACGCGCGGATCCTCGCGTCAGCGCAGGGCTCGGTGATCACGGCAGGCAGCAAGGACGAGGCAGGCAACAACCTCCAGAATCTGTTGCTGAAGATCAATTCGTCCGACACGGCGCAGGATGCCAAGAAGCTGGGCATCGACCTGTCGGGCTCGCTGGCAGCCGCGCGCGAAAAGGGGGTGAACTCGCTCGACGCCTTTGTGAACCTGGTCGACAAGATCGCCGGCAAGGATCCACGCCTGGTGGCGCTGCGCAAGAAGACAGCCGCCGCTGGCAACGATGAAGAACGGCAAGCGTCGCTCAGCGCGCAGGCCGACATCCTGCAGGGCAGCGCGATCGGCAAGATCATTCAGGACCGCCAGGCCCTGATGCCGCTGATCGCCGAGCTGAACAAGAAGGACTACATCCAAGGTGTCAAGAAGACGGTGATGGGGGCCAATGGCCAATACGGGGACAGTAATTTCGAACTGATCTCGCAGACTCCCGACTTCAAGGTCCAGCAGAAGGAAAACGAGGAGCTGATCGCACAGACCACCGTGCTGGGCAGCGCGAACACCGCGCTGGGAAAGCTCGCCGAAGGAACCACCGACCTCTACCGGAAATATCCCGGCTATGGCGCTGCAGTCGAGGGGGTGACCCTGACGGTCAAGGCGTTGGCGGTGGCTGCCGGCGTGGCCAGCGGCGCCCTGATGCTGCTCGGAGGTGGGTCACTCAAGAACATGCTGGGCGGTTCCGCTGCCGGCGGCGCTGGTGGTGCTGCCGCAGCCGCGGCGCGCAGTGGAATCATGAACGCTTCGCCAAGTTGGACCGCGCCTGCAGCCAGCGCCGGCGCTGTGGGGCTGGGAACCGCTGGCGCCGTCATCGGCGGTACTGCGGCCGGCCTCGTGGCTGTGGGCGCCCCGATCCTTGGCGCCGGCATGTTGTTGAGCGAGCGGGCGAACAGCCAGGCGGGGCTGACCGATCGCATCGCCTCGCGCAATGCGCGCATCAGCGAACTCGGCCAGCTTGCGGACGCCTCACGCGACAACGGAGCGTCGCCAGCGTACCTGGCCAAACTTGAACAGGAGAAATCGCAACTGGAACAGGACCGCAACGCCCTGTCGCAAAAGCTTGACCAGCTGATCGCCGGCATGAAGGAAGTCGGCGCTCGCCCGATACAGGTGAACCTTGACGGGCGCGAGATCCAGTCGTCGACCAATCAACACAACAGCGCCGACGCGCGGAGGAACTGACCGGTGGCCTGGACAGACACGCTGCTCGACGCCACCTTCCGCGGTGTGCCGTTCCATTGCGCGCGCATCGGACGCGCTGGCCAGCGCTCCGTGGCGGAGCACGAATTCCCCTATGCGGCGGGCGCCGAGCTGGAAGACATGAACCTCGGCCCGCGGCGCATGCGCATGCAGGCGGTTTTCTTTGGCGAAAGCTACGAGGACGAACTAGCGCAGTTCATCGACGCATTGGAGGCGCCTGGCACCGGTGAGCTGGTGCACCCGATTCATGGCGCGATGACCGTGCTGGCTCAGTCGTGGGAAGACGAGCACGACGCGGACTTCGTCGATGGCGCGATCGTCAATGCGATCTTCATCGAGGACAGCGTGCGCGAGCTGGTGTTCTCGGACGACAGCACCTCGGCCAAGACGGATGCGATCGCCTCGGGCGCAGAGATCTGCCGCAACACGGCCGATGACGCGCTGGGCAGGTTTGTCGACGGCCTGTCATCGCTCGATGTGCCGCGCCTAACGGTCCTGACCGACGCCTTCAATCAGGCCAAAAGCTTCGTTGGTCGCATCCTGACGATCACGGGCTCGGCGGGGTTGTTGCTCAGCGCCCTCGACCCATTGCTGTACCCGCGCGCCTACGCCTCCGACTTGCTGGCCAGCGTAGACCGGGCATTCCAGGGCTTGTCGTTCGGAGGGCGCAATACCACTTACATCGGTGCCGTGGTGGCGCTCACGCCCGTTTCGGCTGCGGCCGACTTCGATCTGCTGCGCGTGCAGCTGCTGCCGTCGGCCCTCTTCGTGGTGCCGAATGTTGCGGTGCCCAGCGCCACCACGCTGGCCGACGTTGCCATCGTGCAGGCCCACGCCCAGGTGCACTGCGCCGCCGCGATCGCCGAGGCGGCCGCGGTCGTGCTTGCCGGCGAGGCTGACGTGCCGGTGCTGCAGCGCAAGGACATCGAGCAGCTGACAGCCCAGACCCGCGCCGCCGTGCAGATCGCGATCGACGCGGCGCGTGTTGCGCTGGATCCGGAGGCGCGTGGCCAGGCGAGCGCTGCGCTGGCCACCCTGGCCTGGCAGGTGCAGGAGGCCGCTCGGGCAGTGATCAACCTGCGCCCGCCGCTGGTTCACCGCGCCAGCCCGGTGTCGGGCCCGGTTCGCCTCGTTGCGCATGCCATGTACGGCACCCCCGATCGGGCGACCGAACTGAGCGCACTCAACCAGCTCGGCCGCCACGTGCTTATCGACAAGGGAGACATGCTGTATGCCTACTCCCGCTGAAGTCGAGGTCAAGATCGGCGGCAAGGCGCACCGCGGCTGGACCAACTACGAGATCGACAGCGACCTCTTTATCCCGGCCGATGCCTGGCGCGTAGGGCTCTCGAAGACCCAGATGGTGCTTCCTCCCGAGGTGGTCGAAGGCGCCAGCGTTGAGGTCCGCCTGGTGCGAGACGGAAAGCAGGACACCGTGCTCAGCGGGAGCTTGGACGATCGCGAGCTCGACGTGCATAAAGGCGGTCAGGATCTGCAGCTCAGCGGCCGCGACGGCGCCAGCGCGTTGCTCGACTGCTCGTCGGCGATCATTTCCATGCGTCAGCTCAGCCTCGACGATGTGGTGGTCAAGATCGTTCGCCCGCTCGGTGTGACGCGTATCCGCATCGACGCGGACAACAAGCTGCCGCGCGAGAAGGTCAACATCGAGCCCGGCGACAGCGCCTGGGATTCACTGCGGCGCGCGGCGGAGGCGAACGGCCTGTGGCCTTGGTTCGATCCGGACGGCACTTTGGTCGTGGGTCGACCGCGCTACGACCTGCCTCCCGTGGCCACGCTGATCCTTCGCAATGACGGCAAGGGCAACAACCTCGAACGCCTGGCAGAACGCCGCTCGATCGCGGAGCGGTTCAGCGAAGTGACGGTGCTTGGCCAGGCGCATGCCGGCGGCAGCGGCGGTGGGGAGCGCGCCGGCCGCAACAACGTGCGCACAGTGGTGCGCGACGACGGCGTGAAGCAGTACCGACCGAAGGTCGTCGTCGACCACGAGGCCATCAATGAGGAGATCGCCCGTGCGCGCGGCCGCAAGATCATCAGCGACGCCCGCCTCAAGGGCTACACGCTGACCGCCCAGGTGGTGGGTCACTACACGGACAGCGGTTTGGTGTGGACGCCCGGGCAGCGCATCGCGGTGAAGAGCGAGCCGCACGGCATCGACGGGGTGTACTTCCTGACCGCTCGCCGCCTGACCAACAACAAGCGCCAGGGCAGCATCACGACACTGACGCTGAAGGAAGACGGCGTGTGGCTCCTCGACGCTCATCCCAGTCGCCGCAAGCATCGCCGCGGCAAGAACTCGATGCCCGGCAAGGTCGTGGACCTGACAACGGGGGCCGCATGACCCCGAGCGAAATGGTGCGTCGTGAGATATCCCGTGCGCAGGCCAGCGTGCGCCAGGCATTCCGTGCAGTGCTGAAGGGTCTGACGATCTCGACCAAGATCCAGCGCATTTCCGGTGAAGGCTTGGCAGGCGAAGAGATCGAAGAAATGGAGCTGTTCCAGCACTTCGGCTTCACCTCGGCGCCGCCGGCGGGCACCGAATACATCCCGCTGCCGCTGGGCGGCCGCACCAGTGCGTCAGTGGTGATCGGCACCGAGCATGGTGACTTCCGATTTGTGCTCGACAACCAGGGAGAGAGCTGCGTCTACAACGAATGGGGCGACTTCGCTCACTTCAAGAAAGACCGCTCGATCCATGTGAAGGCGCAGGAGAAGGTCGTCGTAGAGACGAAGGTCTTCCGCGTCGAGGCGTCCGAACGCATCGAGCTGGTGTCGCCGGTATTCCTTACGCAGGCGTCGACTAGCGCCCGCTTCGAGACGCCTGTGGTTCAGGCCACGCAGCTGCTGCAGCCGCAGCAGCTGACGATCGGCGCGGTGCCTGGAGGAGTCGGTGTTGCCGTGGCCACGATGACAGGCGGAACGGTCAATTTCAACAACGTCAACTTCGGCTACCAGAACTGCACGCTCACACTCACAGGCGGCACGATCCGGCACGACAACAAGAACATCGGCAGCACGCACAACCACAACGAAACCGGCGCCGTCACCAACGGCCCCAACGCCTGATGGACGCCTGGATCAACCCTTCGACCCGCGACTACGAGCCCACCACTGCCCCCGTGGGCTCGCTGCAGCGCGATCCTGCAAACGGCCTGGCCAATGCCGCCTACCTGCGTCTGATGACGCCCTTGGGCCAATGGTTCGGAGATATCACTTTGGGCTCGCGGCTGCACGAGCTCAAGCGTCAGAAGGACACACCGCGGGTCGAGCGTCTGGCGCTGCAGTACTCCCGTGCCGCGCTCAAGCCGCTTCTGGCCGATGGTCGGGCGAAGTCGATCGAGATCCAGACGCTGCGCGTCAAGGACGCGACAGCCAGTGGCCGCTTGATGCTCGAGATCGCGATCGTCGATGCGATCGGCGCTCGCCAGACGTTTCAGTTCCCTGTTCGGGTGGCCTGACCCCCTTCAAAGAGGCTTTCGACATGGCATATCCCGTCCCCACTTTCGAGCAGACCCGCAACCGGTATCTGCAAGCCGTGGTCAATCAGTGGCCCGATGCGGCGATCGGGCCCGACAGCGACCACTTCGTGCGTGCGACTGCGGTCGCCGCTGTTGCTGAAGGCATCTATGCCCACCAGTCGTGGGTGTATCGCCAAGCCTTTCCTGATCTCGCGGACGTCGAGCTGATGGAGAAGATGGCCAACCAACGCACCATCCTGCGCAAGGCCGCCGCGGCTGCTGGCGGCGTCGTTCGCTTCTTCGGTACCGCCGGCACGCCTGTGACGGTCGGCCAGCAAGTCTTCACAGCTCAGTCGGTCTACGTTCAGGTCACGACCGCTGGCGTCATCGGCGGTGGCGGCTCCGTTGACCTGGCTGCAAGTGCGGTCGTCGCCGGTGCCGCTGGCAACCAATCGCCCAACACGTCGGCCACCGTGAATGCGCCGCCGGCGGGCATCACCGGCACGGCGACGATCCTCACGATGACGGGCGGGGCCGATGTGGAAAGCGACGACTCGCTGCTGGCTCGGCTGCTGCTCTGGCTGAGCGAAGAGGCACAGGGCGGCAACGCGATCGACTTCAAGCGCTGGGCGCTCGCAGTGCCTGGCGTGAGTCGCGCCTACGTCTTCGACTGTCGCCGCGGCGCTGGCACGGTCGATGTTGTCCCGATGCCTGTAGTCGGTCTGGCCACCGCGCCACTGCTGGCCGCGGTGCAGGCCGTGCTCGACGTGAAGCGCCCGGTCGGCATGCGCAACACGAGCCCTGTCCTGGCCTTGGCGGGAACGCCGATCGTCACAGCTGTGACTGCGTCGTTCGCGATTGCGTCGGGCTACACCTTGGCAGGTCTGTTGCCGGCATTGACGGCGGCTATCGATTCGGTCTTTGCTGCGCTGGCACCAGGCCAGACGCTGGTGCGCAACGAGCTGATCACTGCACTGATGAATGTGCCCGGCGTGACCGACGTCACGTTGGTTTCACCTGCTGCCAACGTGACAAGCTCCGTCACCTCCCTGGCCTTGGAAATCGTTACCTGCGGCCTGAAGACGCTGACCTAATCGTGAACACCCAAGACGCACTGATCGCCTGCTTGCCGCCGGAAGCCTACGAGCCCAACGCTCGTGGCGTCCGTGCGGAGGCGGCGTCGGCGGCCGTCGTGTTGGATGACGCATTCGATAGTGCAGAAGTGCTTCTCGCCGAGCATCAACCCGACCGCACCGGGCAGCTGCTCGGCGACTGGGAGCGGAACTACGCTTTGCCAGACTCGTGTATCGGTGGAGCGGATGCCTCCGCAGATGCCAGACGCTTGAACCTTCTCGCTCGAATCCGCGGCCGTGGAGACCTGTCCAGGCGGCACATGCTGGAGTTGGCAGACGGACTCGGTTACCCCAACTGCACGATCACCGAGTTTGGAGGGATGACGTGCATGGATCCCTGCGACAGCCCTGTCAACGGGGAAGATTTCATCGGTGTGTGGCGCCTCAACGTGCCGATCTCGACAGCGATTTTCCAAGCAACCTGTGAGAGCCCCTGTGACGTGCAGTTGCGCCGTTGGGGCAACACCCAGCTCGAATGCGTGATCGTGCGGCACAAGCCCGCCCACACCGTTGTGCTGTTCGGCTACGCCCCCTAAGGAAAAAGATGGACGTCATTCAGTCAAGCAACAAGCAAGTCGACAAGTTCGGTGTCGGCCTGCACGGTTTCCAGCCTGGCAACCCGACCCTCGGTGTGCTTGCGACCTATTTCAGCAACGACTGGGCGGACGCGATCCAACAGGAATTGATCAACATCATCCTGGCTGCCGGCATCGCGAAATCCGGCGCGGATCTCACCCAAGTGCTCAAGGCGATTCGCAGCAATGCGTTGCTCACCGCGACCGACACTGGCGCGGCGAACGCAGCGGTCCTCACTTTCGCGCCAGCGATCCCAGCTTTGGTCGACGGCATGGTGCTGTGGTTCAAGGCCGTAGCGACCAACACTGGTCCGACGACGCTGAACGTGAACGCTCTCGGTGCCAAAGCGGTGGTGGGTGGCTCCCATGCCGCGCTGCAGGGCGGTGAGATCGTCGCTGACGGCAAGTGCATGGTCGTGTGGAATACGGCGCTCAACTCTTTTGTACTGGTCGAATGCACCGGGGCTGCGTTGCAAGTTGGAGCCGCAACAAAGTCCCTCCACGCAGTCCAACTCGGCCAGATTACCGGCAGACTTGTGGGCTTATCTGTGTTCCCCGGCTCAGCCGTCTGGACGCGCGGGCCGACCACGAAGTTTGTGGTCTCAGAAATCTACGGTGCTGGCGGCGGTGGCGGCGGTACAGCCGCGACGGGTGCGGGCCAGATTGCCGCAGCAGGTGGAGGGGGTGGAGGCGGATATTCCATGAAACTGGTTGCGACGCCAGGTGCAACGGAAGTCGTGTCGCTCGGTGCGGCTGGGGCCGGGACTTCGGGCAACGGCATAGGCGGAACGGGCGGTACCTCGTCATTTGGCTCTTGGCACACAGCAACGGGCGGATCGGGCGGCGGTGGTTGTCCTTCGGGCGCTCAAGGCAATGTTGCAGGCGGGGCTGGTGGTGTCGGAGTCGGCGGCGACGTGAATCTTCGCGGCGGCGCAGGAGGCTCTAGTTTTGCCGCAACCGCCACCGGAGCGCTGGGTGGCGTCAGTGGCTATGGCGGGACGACCGCCAAGGGATCTGGCGGTGTGGCGGGTATTACGGGCACGAGCGCGGGCGCAGCCGGCGCAACGGGCGGTGGAGGTGGCGCCGGTGCCTTCGGCTACAACGGGGCCGGTCAGCAGGGCGGTGGGTCGGGGAGCGGTGGCTACGCAATCATTTGGGAGTACGCATGATGAAAAGCTACGCGCGAGTTGTCGGCGGTTTAGTTGTGGAGACCATCGAACCGTTTGTGATGTCGGTGCCTGCAGCCACTGACGGCGATGGCAACGAGGTCCCAGGCTTTGACCGCGAGGTGCCGATCGAAGAACGCTTTCATCCGGAGTTCGTCGCAATGTTGACGCTCATATCCGAAGGCGTGACCGTCTCGGCGGGAGACTCGTTCGATGGCACGTCTTTCGGACCGCCGCCGCCGCCACCGCTACCGCCGCCCCCAACCCAGACCGAAGTACTGGCCCAACGCGACGCGTTGCTGCGCCTCGCGACGTTGCGGATTGCTCCCTTGCAGGATGCAGTTGATCTGGACGAAGCAACGGCGCCGGAGATTGCATTGCTCAAAGCTTGGAAACAGTTCCGGGTATCGCTGAGCCGGGTGGAGCTCCAAGCGGGGTTCCCTGGTGCGGTGATCTGGCCTCAAGCGCCGGCCTGAGGGCGAAGAGAAAAAAGACAGGGCGAGTGCTTTGGGTGCGGGAACACCCGCTTCACCCGCCTCCGCCGTGATTGCGCACGGCATCAGCCGAAGACCCTGCCACCTAGCTAGGCGGGTCGATCATAGGTGGTGCCGAATGGAAGAAATGCGTTGTGGCCGTTGCAGCAAGAAGCTGGCGGTCGCGCAATATCTAAGGTTGGAAATCAAATGCCCGCGCTGCGGGACTTTGAATGTGTGGCGGGCCCAGAGCCCCACACCAGCACGCCACCGAGCGTCGAACGTTGAAAGCAACGATGGCGCGCAAAGCGGAGCTGACGCTCTTTGACAATTTGAACGACCTGCAGGCAATGCCGATGGTCAGATGGATAGGCGGGAAGCGGCGCTTGGCGCCACAGATCCTCCCGCTCTTCCCTGAGCACGGCTGCTATGTGGAGCCCTTCTGTGGGGCGGCCGCGCTCTTCTTTTTGAAGACGCCCGCCAAAGTGGAGGTCCTCAACGATGTGAACGGCGACCTGGTGCGGCTGTACCGGGTCGTGCAGCACCACCTCGACGAGTTCATCCGACACTTCCGATGGGCGCTGGCCAGCCGCGAGCTGTATGGATGGCTCAAGGCCACGCCGCCGGCAACTCTGACGGATATTCAGCGCGCTGCGCGCTTCTTCTACCTCCAGCGGCTTGCGTTCGGTGGGAAGGTCGACGGGCAGAGCTTCGGAACGGCAACCACGAGTCGGCCGCCCTTGAATCTGTTGCGCATTGAGGAGGAACTGAGCGCGGTGCATCTGCGGCTGCACCAGGTGACGATCGAGCATCTGGACTGGGCCGCCTGTCTAGAGAAATACGACCGGCCTCACACGCTCGCCTATCTCGATCCCCCGTACTGGGGTACCGAGGGCTATGGGGTTGAGTTCGGCCTTGACCAATACGCACATATGGCCGAGCTGCTGCGCACCATGAAGGGCAAGGCCATTGTTAGCGTCAACGACATCCCGGAGATGCGCCACGCGTTCGCGGGACTGACCATGAAGCGGGTGGCCATCAGCTACACGGTCGGGGCCAAGGGCCGCGGCCGGGAGCCCAGGGGCGAGCTGCTGATCAGGAACTTCTGAGTGGCTTAGAACGGCCTGTAAAGCGCGACACAATGGTCTGGTGCAGCGAGTCCGGGGTCGGACGCATGGTTACATTTCGGACGCGTAAGCCTAAATTCAGCGCCACGCGTCCGAAAGTTCAGCGCCACGCGTCCGCTTACACTGAGCGCGAGCCTGCTCCGCGTTTGCAGCGCAAAGAAAAAGCCCCTGCAGCAGGGCTGCAGGGGCTTTTGTCTGGCGGAACCGGAGGGATTCGAACCCTCGATGAGGCTCTACACCCCATACTCCCTTAGCAGGGGAGCACCTTCGGCCACTCGGTCACAGTTCCTGAAAGCAGCCGCGATTATGCCATCACTTATGCGGTCGGTTGATCGAGATCGAACGCTTTATGCAGCGCGCGCACCGCCAGTTCCATATATTTTTCGTCGATCACGACCGAAGTCTTGATTTCGCTGGTCGAGATCATCTGGATGTTGATGCCCTCTTCGCTCAACACGCGGAACATCTTGCTCGCCACGCCCACGTGGCTGCGCATGCCGATGCCCACGATGCTGACCTTGCAGATCTTCGTGTCGCCCACGATTTCGGTCGCGCCCAGCGAAGGCATCACCTTCGACTGCAGCAGGTCGATCGTCTTCGCGTACTCGTTGCGATGCACGGTGAAGCTGAAGTCGGTCTTGCCGTCCTTGCTGAGGTTCTGGATGATCACATCGACCTCGATGTTGGCGTCTGCCACGGCACCGAGGATGTGGTACGCGATGCCCGGCTTGTCGGGCACGCCGAGCACCGAGATCTTGGCTTCGTCGCGGTTGAATGCGATGCCGGATACGACGGCTTGTTCCATGTTTTCGTCTTCCTCGAAAGTGATCAGCGTGCCGGACTTGGCCTCTTCATTGATGTCGATGTCCCACGGCGTGAAGCTCGAAAGCACACGCAGCGGCACCTTGTACTTGCCGGCGAATTCCACCGAGCGAATCTGCAGCACCTTGGAGCCGAGGCTCGCCATTTCGAGCATCTCCTCGAAGCTCACGGTGCTCAGGCGGCGCGCATCGGGCTCGACGCGCGGGTCGGTCGTGTAGACCCCGTCGACGTCGGTGTAGATCAGGCATTCGCTCGCCTTCATGGCCGCGGCAATGGCCACGGCCGAGGTGTCGCTGCCGCCACGCCCGAGCGTGGTGATGTTGCCCGCGTCGTCCACGCCCTGGAAGCCGGTGATGACCACCACCTTGCCGGCGTTCAGGTCGGCCAGCACGCGCGCGTCGTCGATGCTCTCGATGCGGGCCTTGGTGTACGAGTTGTCGGTGCGCACCGACACCTGCCAGCCCGCGTAGCTGACCGACTCGACGCCTTCGGCCTGCAGCGCGATGGCCAGCAGTGCGGAAGAAGCCTGCTCGCCCGTGGAGGCCAGCATGTCGAGCTCGCGGCTGTGGGCCACGCCGGGTTTGCTGGGTGCCAGCTCCTTGGCCAGGCCGAGCAGGCGATTGGTCTCGCCGCTCATGGCACTCGGAACCACGATCATCTGGTGGCCTGCGCGCGCCCATTTGGCGACGCGCTTGGCGACATTCTTGATGCGCTCGGTCGAGCCCATCGACGTACCGCCGTATTTGTGAACGATCAATGCCATGGGTGAAATCAGAGAAAAGAAAAGGGCCGCTTGAAGGGCGGCGCCCTGCAAGCTGTCAGAGCAAAGTCTTCGGCGAGGGCGGCGCATTGTACCAATGCAGGAATTCGCCCCGCCGCTCGGCGAAGCCGGCAGCCACCTTGAGGTGGATCCGGTGGCCACGCGTGGTGCACGCACGCACCTGGTCGAGCAGCTGGTCGAGTTGCGCGGCGCTGGGCGCGCCGCCGTGCGCCTGCAGCAGCCAGTGGCGCAGCACGTTGGCCTGCCGGGCGCGCGACAGCGCTTGCAAGGCGGCGATGCGGGGCGGGTCTTCCACCGTCTGAAGGTCTTGCGCGGCGAGCTCACCCAGCAGCTGCTGGGCCTGCGCGGCATGGCGGATGCTGCGAGCGAAGGTGGTGCGGAATTGGGGCAATGCCTGCGCCAGCGCAGGAAGCAATACAGAGCGGACGCGGTTGCGGGTGTAGCGCGCATCGCCGTTGGTCGGGTCTTCGATCCACGGCAGGCCGCGTCCGGCAAGCCAGTCGCGAATGTCGGCGCCGGAGACCGCAAGCAACGGGCGGTAGATGTCCAGTCCGTTGCGTTGCGCATGCGCCGGCATGGAAGCCATCCCGGGCAGTCCTGCCCCACGCGACAGCGCCAGCAGCAAGGTCTCGACCTGGTCGTCTGCATGGTGCCCGAGCGCTACGGACTTGATGGCAGCACCACCACCCATGCGCGCCATCTCGGCAAAAGCCGCGTAGCGCGCACGGCGGGCGGTGTCTTCGGGACTGTCGCCCGGCGCATGCCGCGCATCGACGTGGTGAACCACCAGCGGCACGACCAAGCGCTCGCAAACCGACCGGCAATGCCGCTCGAATTCATCGGCCGCAGCTTGCAGCCCGTGGTGCACATGAAAGGCGACCACCTGCCCCGGCCAGCGCGCAGCACTGGCGGCCAGCAAGGCGGTCGAATCCGCACCGCCGCTGAACCCCACCGCCAGCGGCCATTGCGCTGGCTCGAACGCAGCCATGGCGCGTTCGAAAGCGGAGTTCATGGCCGGGTGCGCTTTATCTGCCGTTGTCGGCCTTGGTGTCGTTGAAGCGGCCGTAGCTCTGCAGGCGCTCGTAGCGGCGATCCAGCAGTTCCTTCGGCTTCAGGTCACTGACCTGGCGGAACGCGTCGTTCAGCGCGCGCTTCAGGAAGGCGGCCATCTGGCGATGGTCGCGGTGCGCGCCGCCGACCGGCTCGTTCACGATCTTGTCGACCAGACCCAGCGCCTTCAGGCGGTGCGCGGTGATGCCCAATGCGTCGGCCGCTTCTTGCGCCTTCTCACTGGTCTTCCACAAGATGGAAGCGCAGCCTTCGGGGCTGATCACGGAATAGATGGAGTACTGCAGCATCACCAGCTGGTCGCCGACCGAGATGGCCAGCGCGCCGCCGGAGCCGCCCTCGCCGATGATGGTGACGATGATCGGCACCTCCAGCTGCGCCATCTCGAAGATGTTGCGCCCGATGGCTTCCGACTGGCCGCGCTCTTCGGCATCGATGCCGGGGTACGCGCCGGGCGTGTCCACGAAGGTGAACACCGGCAGCTTGAACTTCTCGGCCGTCTTCATCAGGCGCAAGGCCTTGCGGTAGCCCTCGGGCTTGCTCATGCCGAAGTTGCGCGCGGTGCGCTCTTTCGTGTCGCGGCCCTTCTGGTGGCCGAGCACCATGCAGGGCACGCCGTTGAAGCGCGCGAGGCCGCCCACGATCGACAGGTCGTCGGAGAAGTGCCGGTCGCCGTGCAGCTCGACGAAGTCGGTGAAGATTTCGTTGACGTAGTCCAGCGTGTAGGGCCGCTCCGGATGCCGGGCGATCTTGGTGATCTGCCAGGGCGTCAGGTCGCTGTAGATGTCCTTGGTAAGTTGCTGGCTTTTCTTGCCGAGCTGATCGATTTCTTCAGAAATGTCGACCGCCGATTCGGTCTGTACATAGCGCAGTTCTTCGATTTTGGTTTCGAGTTCAGCAATGGGCTGCTCGAAGTCGAGGAAGGTTCGTTTCGCCAACGTCTTCTCCTGTTGTTCAATACGCGACTGGAACCGGGTCCAGTGATCGCCAAATATACCAAGTCGCCACGCTGCAATACGGGGCCCAGGCCACGGCGACGTCGCGGGCATCGCTGCGGCTGACCGGGTCGCCCGAAAAGTAGTTGACGCTGATGCCGTTGAGCAGCCCCACGTCGTCCACAGGCAGCACGTTGGGCCGCATCAGGTGGAAGATGAGGAACATCTCGGCCGTCCAGCGACCGATGCCGCGGATGGCCACGAGCTCCTCGATGATGAGTTCGTCCGCCATGTCCTTCCACGCATCGACGTGCGCCACGCCGGAATCGAAATGAAGGGCCAGGTCGACGAGGTACTCGATCTTGCGTGCCGACAGCCCGGCCGCGCGCATGTCGTCGACCTTGAGCTTGAGCACGTTGGCCGGCGTCAGCTTGCGCGGCAGCGCCACGAACTTGTCCCACACCGTCTGCGCCGCCTTCACCGAAATCTGCTGGCCGACCACGCTGCGCGCCAGAGTGGTGAACGCATCGCCGCGCGACTCCAGGCAGGCGGTGCCGAACTTCGGAATCAACCGCTTCATGACGCGGTCTTTCTTGGCCAGGTGCTTGCAGGCCTCTTCCCAGTAGTCCGGCGTGTAGATCTGAATGCTCGACTTTCGGGTGGCGGGCATGGGGTTGGTCGTACCGTTCACTGCGCGGCCGCCCAGGTCGTGCCGGTGGGTGAATCCTTGAGCACGATGCCCTGCTCCAGGAGTTCCTTGCGAATGCGGTCAGCCTCGGCGAAATTCTTCGCGGCCTTGGCGGCGGCGCGCGCGTCGATCTGCGCCTGGACGGTCGTCTCGTCGAGCTTGGTGCCCGCGCGCAGGAACGTCTTCGGGTCGTCCTGCAGGATCTGCACGCACGCGCCCAACGCCTTCAGCAAGCCGGCCTGCACGGGCGACTTCGTGCGATTCACTTCACCGGCCAGATCGAAGAGCACCGCCACCGCTTCGGGCGTTGCAAAGTCTTCGTCCATCGCGGCCTTGAAGCGTGCGGCATACGGGTCGGTCCAGTCGAGCGTCACGTCGGCGGGCGTCACCAGGTCGAGCGCCGTGTACAGCCGCTTGAGCGAGGCGCGCGCGTCGTCGAGGTGCACGTCGCTGTAGTTGAGCGGGCGACGGTAGTGCGCGCGCAGCACGAAGAAGCGGATGGTTTCGGCGTCGTACTTCTTCAGCACATCGCGGATCAGGAAGAAGTTGCCCAGGCTCTTGGACATCTTCTCGTTGTCGGTCACGATGAAGCCGTTGTGCATCCAGAAGTTGGCCAGCGGCTTGCCGGTCGCGCCTTCGCTCTGCGCGATCTCGTTCTCGTGGTGCGGGAACTGCAGGTCCTCGCCGCCGCCGTGGATGTCCAGCGTCTCGCCGAGCAGCTCGCAGGCCATGGCCGAGCACTCGATGTGCCAGCCCGGACGGCCGGGGCCGAACTCGCTGGCCCACTTCACTTCTTCGGGCTCGCTGGCCTTGGCACTCTTCCAGAGCACGGGGTCGAGCGGGTCGTCCTTGCCGTCGAGCACGGCCACGCGTTCGCCCGCGTGCAATTCGTCGAGCGACTTGCCGCTGAGCTTGCCGTAGCCGGGAAACTTGCGAACGGCGTAGTTCACGTCGCCGTTGCCGGCGCGATAGGCCAGGCCCTTCTGTTCGAGCGTGCCGATCATCGACAGCATCTGCGGGATGTAGTCGGTGGCGCGCGGCTCGTGCGTGGGGCGCTCGATGCCCAGGGCGTCGGCATCTTCATGCAGCGCGTCGATCATGCGGTCGGTCAGCGCGCGGATGCTTTCGCCGTTTTCCACCGCGCGGCGAATGATCTTGTCGTCGATGTCGGTGATGTTGCGCACGTAGGTCACGGCGAAGCCGCTCACCTTGAGCCAGCGCTGCACCACGTCGAACGCGATCATCGAGCGGGCATGGCCGAGATGGCAGTAGTCGTAGACCGTCATGCCGCACACGTACATGCGCACCTGTCCGGGATGCAATGGGGAGAATTCCTCCAGTTCACGCGACAGCGTGTTGTAGATGCGCAGACTCATGAGATTCGGAAAACGTCATTTCGCGCACGTAAAGCACGGGCGACAGACGGTGTTTTTCAGGGGTGACGGGGGCTGTGGCGGCAAGGGGTTGGACATGGCCCCTCGGCTACAATCCGGCCAAGTATAAACGGCTGCCGCCACGCAGCGTTCGGGTGTTCCCCAAGCCCGCACCCCCCATTTCCGTTCTCTGCCGAGGCTTCATGAAGCACGCCGCATTCTCCAGACTCTCCATTGCCTTCGCACTGCTGCTCGGCCTGTGGGCCTCCGCCGCGCATGCCAACGACTACGACGAGGTGAACATGCTGCTGCGCCAGGGCAAGCCCGCCGAGGCGCTGTCCAAGGCCGACACCTACATTACCGGCAAACCACGCGACCCGCAGATGCGTTTTCTGCGCGGCGTGATCCTCACCGAGCAGAACAAGCAGGCCGAAGCCATCGTCGCGTTCACGCAGCTCACGCAAGACTTCCCCGAGCTGTCCGAGCCGTACAACAACCTGGCCGCGCTGTACGCGTCGCAAAGCAAGTTCGACCAAGCCCGCGCCGCGCTCGAGCAGGCCATCAAGCTCAATCCGAACTACGCCACGGCGCACGAGAACCTCGGTGACGTGTACGCCCGCCTCGCCGCGCAGGAATACGTTCGCGCGCAGCAGTTCGCCAGCACCAACCCGAGCGTCGCGCCCAAGCTCTCGCTGATCCGCCAGATCTTCTCTACGAAGGCCGAAGCCGACGCAGCCGCGTTGCCTACGGCACCCGCCGTGCTGCGCAAGCCGGTCGGGCGCACCAGCAAGTAACTGCCGCCGCCGGCATGGGCGCGCACCGGCGCCTGCTTCGCGGCCCTCGCCTCTTCATTCGCACACGGAGCCTCACTTGACGATCCACGCCTCCTCCAGTTTCAACCTGTTCAGCCGCCGCAGCGCGCTCGTGCTGGCCGCCGCACTCACGTTCGCCGCCACGGGCCATGCACAGACGGCCGCCGCACCGCGCGTCAAGCTCGCCACCTCGGCGGGCGACATCGTGCTCGAACTCGACGCGGCCAAGGCGCCCAAGTCGGTCGAGAACTTCCTGCAGTACGTCAAGGACAAGCACTACGACGGCACGGTGTTCCACCGCGTCATCGACGGCTTCATGATCCAGGGCGGCGGCTTCACGGCCGACATGCAGCAAAAGCCCACGCGCGCGCCCGTTCCGCTGGAAGCGAGCAACGGCCTGAAGAACGACAAGTACACCGTTGCCATGGCCCGCACAGGCAACCCCGATTCCGCGACCTCGCAGTTCTTCATCAACGTGAAGAACAACGACTCGCTGAATGCGCCCAACCCGGACGGCTACGGCTACACGGTGTTCGGCAAGGTCGTGGCCGGTACCGACGTGGTCGACAAGATCCGCGGCGCGGCCACCGGCAACAAGGGCGGCATGCAGAACGTGCCCCTCGAAGCCATCACCATCAAGTCTGCTTCGCTGCTGGCGAAGTGATCATTTTCCGAAGAAGGAGTCCCTCATGAGCAACCCCCAGGTCGAACTGCACATCAAGAACCACGGCGTGATCACGCTCGAACTCGACGCTGAAAAAGCGCCGAAGTCGGCCGAGAACTTTCTCTCCTACGTGAAGAAGGGCCACTACGACAACACGGTGTTCCACCGCGTGATTCCCGGCTTCATGGTGCAAGGCGGCGGCTTCGAGCCCGGCATGCAGCAAAAGCCCACCGGCGCCGAAATCGAGAACGAAGCCAACAACGGCCTGAAGAACGACAACTACACCGTGGCCATGGCCCGCACCAGCGCGCCCCATTCGGCCACCGCGCAGTTCTTCATCAACATCTCCAACAACGGCTTCCTGAACCACACCGCGCCCTCGGCGCAGGGCTGGGGCTATGCCGTGTTCGGCAAGGTCATCAACGGCACCGACGTGGTCGACAAGATCAAGTCCGTGAAGACGGGCCGCAAGGGCTTCCACGACGACGTGCCGCTCGAAGACGTGGTGATCGAAAAGGCCGTCGTCATCGCCGAATGACGAACGGGGGCGGCTCGGCATGACCGACATGGCGAACCCGGCTTTCACCGAGTTGGTGGCGCCACCCGCGTGGCGCACCGTCGACCTCATCTCCGACCTGCACCTGCAGGCCGGCGAGCCCGCCACCTTCGAGGCCTGGCAGGGCTACCTGCAGACCACGCCGGCCGATGCGCTGATCATCCTCGGCGACCTGTTCGAGGTGTGGGTGGGCGACGATTCCGCAGCCCAGCCCGGCTTCGAGGCGCAGTGCGCCGAGCTGCTGCGCCGCACGGCGCAGCGCCTGCCGGTGTTCTTCATGCACGGCAACCGCGACTTCCTGGTCGGCCCCGCGCTCGCGGCGCAATGCGGCTTCACGCTGCTCGACGACCCCACGGTGCTGGTGCTGCACGGCCGGCGCTGGCTGCTGAGCCATGGCGACATCCTCTGCCTGGAAGACACCGAGTACCTCCAGTTCCGCGCACAGGTGCGCACACCCGGATGGCAGGCCACGTTCCTCGCGCGCCCGCTGGAAGAACGCCGCGCACTCGCGCGTTCCATGCGCGTGCAGAGCGAAGACCGCAAGCGCAACCCCTCGACCATCTGGGCCGACGTCGACACCGACGCCGCGCGCAGCTGGCTGCAGCAGGCCGGCGCCCACACGCTGGTGCACGGCCACACCCACCGCCCCGCCGACCACGACCTCGGCCACGGCCTGCGTCGCGTCGTGCTGAGCGATTGGGACGTTGCAGCGCATCCACCGCGCGCGCAACTGCTCTGTCTTTCCACCGCCGGCGCGCAGCGCGTCGATCTGCGCTAGCCGCGCCGCCGCCGCCGATGTTCAAGTGGCTGCGCCGTTTGCGCGCCCTGCCTCCGATCCCGGAGGCCGCCTGGCAGGCCGCGCTCAGGCGCTATGCCTTCCTGGGCGCCCTGTCCGAGCCAGAGAGGCAACGCCTGCGCACCCTCACGGCCGAGTTCCTGCGCGACAAGGAATTCCACGGCGCCAAGGGCTTCACCATCACCAACGAAGTGGCGCTGGCCATCGCGGCGCAGGCCGTGCTGCCCGTGCTGCACTTGAAGGGCGGGCTGAACTGGTACGACGATTTCGTCGGCATCGTGGTGCACCGCTCCGAGGTGGTGGCGCAGCGCAAGGTGATCGACGACGCGCAGGTGGTGCACGAGTACGGCGAGGTGGTGGCCGGCGAGGCCATGGACCGCGGCCCGGTCATGCTGAGCTGGGACGACGTGCTGGCGAGCAGCGTGACCACCGAGCGCGGCTACAACGTGGTGATTCACGAATTCGCCCACAAGATCGACATGCGCAGCGGCGACGCCAACGGCTGCCCGCCGCTGCCACCCGGCTTCGCGGGGCAGCGCAGCGCGCGCGAGTCCCGCGCTGCCTGGGCGTCGGTGCTGCAGACCGCCTACGCGAGATTCCGGGAGCAAACGATCATGGCGGACCGCTTCGGCGCCGAGCCGCCGTGGCTCGACGCGTACGGCGCCACATCGATCAGCGAGTTCTTCGCGGTGGCCTGCGAGGCCTACTTCGTGAGCCGCCCGAACTTTGCGCGCGACTTCCCCGAAGTGCTGGCTCTTTTCGACGAATTCTTTCTTCCTGAAAAGCCGTGAACGCACGTCCAATCTCATTTGTTTGCTATTTATTTGATAGAAAAATAGCCTTGGCCATCAACGGACCATCAACCCGTTAAACCCAAAAAAAGACGCCCCTCGGGGCGTCTTTTTCATGGCCGTTGCGTTCCGGCTTGTTTACTTGCGCAGCAATGCCTTCAGCGCGTTCTGCAGGCGGCGCGCGCTGGTGGCGTCGTGGGCCGCAGCCAGCACCTTGCCGGCGTCCTGGCCCCAGGTCTGGCCCGGTGCCGGGTCGCCACGCTTGGTGAGCAGCTTGAGCTGCAGGGCGCGGCGCGCATCGAGCTGTTCGGCGGGCGTCGGCACTTCTGCGGCCATTTCGAGGCGCAGCAGCGCTTCGGCGGCATCGTTGGCGGCAGCCGAGGGCGCGGCGCCCAGCGCTTGCGACCAGCCGGTGCGCACTGCCGGCGACACCGCGCGGCCCAGTTCCTGCACGCTCGGCAGGCGGCTGGCGTCGCGCTGCTCCCACGCGCCCAGCACCTGGGTCAGCGCTTCACCGTGGGCCTGCGCCGCCAGCTTGCGCAGCGCCATGTCGGCACGTTCGAGCGCTTCGCGCTGTGCGCGGAAGGCGGCGTCGCCGAGGCGAGGACCACGGTCTTCGAAGCGCGGCGGACGATCGCCGAAACGGTCACCGCGGTCACCACGCGCGTCGGGGCGCGGCGCACCGCGATCGCCGCCGGGACGACCCGGGCCGCCAGGGCCGGGGCGGCCGCTGTCGCGCCGGTCGCCGAAGCGGCCCGCCGCGCCGCGTGCCGCGGGTGCCGATTCGTTTTTCTTGCTGCTCGGGCGGTCATCGCCGCGCATGGCCACGACGGGCTTGGGCGCGGGCTTCGGCGCAGCGGCAGGCGCTTCGACTGCGGCGGGTTCGCCGGCCTCGTGTGCCGACTCATCTGCGCGGGCAGACGCATCGGCGCCGTCGGCGGGAGCCACCAGATCGGCCACAGCCGCGGTTGCCGCATCCGTGTGCGTGCCGGGCGAAGCTTCAGCGTCGCTCGGGCTTGGCGCCTGCTCGGCGCTTTCACCGAACTCGGCAGCGGCCTGGCCCGGGGCCTCGACCTCGGTCGCGCCGACCGACGGACCGTCGCTCGAAGCAGCGGCACGTTCGGCCTTCGGCGCGGGTGCCGGTGCGGGCGGCGGTGCCTCACCGCGCAGCGCGCCTTCCAGGCGGGCGATGGCCGTGCGGATCTTCTGCACGTCGCCACCGGCGTTGGCCGCGTCGAGCGCCTTGGAGGCGTCGAGCACGTAGCGGTCGTGATCGCTCATGGCCGACGATGCCTTTTCGCGCTCGGCCGTCTTGCGGTTGAACGCTTCGTCGATGGGGGCGCGGAAGGCGTCCCACAGCTTCTGTTCGTGGCGGCGGTCGAGCGGCACACCCTGTGCCTCGGCCTGCCAGCGTTGTTGCAGCGCCTTGACGGCGTCGATGCGCAGCATGGGCTGGGCGCCGAGCTCCACCGCCTCGGCGATCATGGCCTGGCGGCGTTCGACGCTGGCCTTCTGCGCCGTTTCGAACGGTGCGCGGGCCGCGCCGAAGGCTTCGTTCCACTGCGGCTGCAGCTCGGCGAACAGCTTCTCGCCCACGTGGCCGGCATCGCGCCAGCGGTCGGCAAATTGGTGCAGCGCGCGGTTGTGCGCCTTCAGGTCGGTGGCAGCGGCGTGTTCGGCGGCCCAGGCCTTGACCTCTTCGATCAGCGCCACGCGGTGCGCGCGGTGCTCGGCCGCATCGGCGCGGACCTTTTCGAGCCAAGCCTCGACCACCTTGTGGGCTTCGTTGCAGGCTTCGTCGAAGCGCTTCCACAGCGCGTGGTTCGGTACGCCGCCCTGGTCGGACTGCTTCCACTGGTCGCGCAGGGCGCGCAGCGTTTCCTGCATCTTGCGGCCGCCGAGGGCCTGGCCTTCGGGGCGCTTGAGCAAGCCTTCGGCCTTGGCGACGAGGTCTTCACGGACCTTGTCGGCGCTCCAGCGCTGCCAGCCTTCGAGTTCGCCGGCGGCGACCAGCGCGGCATGCACGCGGGCCTCGAGTGCGGCGTCGACCATCTTGCCGTGCTCCTTGAGCACGGCGCGCAGCGCGGCGGCGGCACCGGCGCTGGCCTTGCCGTGGCCTTCGGCGGTTTCCTGTTCGAGCTTGGCGAGCGCAGCCTGCACCGCGTCTTGCGCGGCGGCACGCACGGCCGGGTCGACCTTGGGCGCGGCGGGGCGTGCAGGCGCGGCGGCGGCCTTGGGGGCGAGGACTTCGCCGCGCGCGGCGCGCAGCTCGTCGGCCCACACGGGCACCGGCGGCAGCGGGGCCGCGGCGTCGGCGGCAGCCGCGATCGCCTGGGCCAGTGCGCCATGGAACGAATCGGACACCACCAGCAGTTGCGACTTCGAGGCATCGAGTTGCGGCGCGAACTTGGCGTCGAGGCTGGTCCAGTTGGCGTCGGCCGTGATCTCGGCGGCCTGCTGCTGCCAATGGGCCACGTCGGCGCGCAGCGATTCTTCGGCGCCCTGGGCGTCCTGCCAGCCCTTGGTGGACAGCACCTCGAAGCGCTGCGCCAGCAGCACCGCCGCTTCGCGGTGCACCTGGGCGCGGTGCTGCAGGTCTTCGATGCCCTTCACGCGCTCGGCCAGCCTGGCCTTCAGGCCGGTCAGCGGTTCGCGCGACAGCGGCGCGCCGGCCTTGGCGGCGTCGCGCTGCCAGGCCAGTGCATCGGCGATGTTGAGCTTGGACTGGCCCAGCAGGGCCTCGGCCTTTTGTGCCCATTCGACGGCCATGGCCTCCTGGCCCTTGGCGCGCTTGAGTTCGTCGAGCTTTTCGCGCAGCAGGCGCGCGGCGCCCTTGTCGCGACCGCTCAGCTCCTTGAAGACCTCCTGCATCTGCTCGGGCGCGGGGTTGCCCGCGAGCCAGTCGCGGATGCGCGCGGAACGCTCCCCGGAGGTAGGCGCGGTGAAGGCGCCGCCGGTGAGCGTGTCGAGGGCTTGAAGGTCGTTTGGCTTGGAAGAGGTAGAGGTCACTGCGCGAAATCGTTGTCTGGGTAGAGAAAGCGAAGGCGCCGGCAAAGGCCGGCGCGCATCGACATTTTCACCCACTTGCGGTTGGCCGCTGAATTTCGCCCTGAAACAGGGCGAACACGGGGTTGTGTGCGGGGAGATTAACTGACTACATGTATAGCAAGCCGGAGGAAAAAACCAAGTCCCTTCCTTTTGCTTCGCCTCACTTCATTGTCAGGCTGAGTTCTGCGCCCGGCTTCCAGTCGCTGCCGCCGGCCGAAGTGCGCACGGCACCCAGGAACAACCGCTCGCTCGGCACCTTCTTCGCGAGCAGGTAGTCGCGCACGGCCGCGCCGCGCTCGACCGCCAGCTGGCGCATCGACTCCTCGTCGACCGGCACGCTGGCGAACAGCAGGTTTTCCATGTCCTTCAGGGGCAGGTCTTTCGCCAGCCCGACGAGGTTGCGCGGCTTGGTGATGTCGGCGCGCTTGTACACGGCCGTCAGCAGTTCGGGGTACTCGGCGTCGGTGACTGGCGGTATGTCGGTGCCCGTCTGGCCGCCGCGCACCGCCACGCGGCGCTTCTCGGCATAGGTCAGCTGGCGCACGCGCTGGCGCTGGTAGGCGTCGCGTTCCTTGTCGAGGTTGGAGGTGCCGACCACCGTCATCTGCAGCGTGGGCCGGTCGGTCAGCGCCTTAGCGACCTTGTCGAGGCCTTCCTTCGCGGCGGGGCTCAGGTCGGAGCCGCCGGGCTCGAAGGTGATGGCGCTCGACTCGCCGCTCCCGCCGCCCAGGCCGCCGGTCAGCAGGCTGAACGGCGCCGTCACGGCCTTGACGATGAGGTTGACCACCGCCTTCCAGATGAGAGGGCCGATGCTGAACTGCGGGTCGTTGAGCGAGCCGCTGAGCGGCAGGTCGACGTCGATCACGCCGTTGCGGTCGGCCAGCAGGGCCACGGCCAGGCGCACCGGCAGGCTGGCGGGCGCGCCAGCGACCTCGTCGCCGAACTGCAGCTGGTTGAGCACCAGCTTGTTGGTGGCCGTGAGCCGACCGTCGGGCGCCACCTTGTAGTTGACGTCCATGCTCATCTTGCCGCGCTCGATGCCGTGGCCGGCGTAGCGCACCGAATACGGCGACAGCGGCGCCAGGTCGAGATCGCGCATCTTCGCGGTGATGTCGAGCTCGATCGGCTTGACCAAGGGGTTCAGCTTGCCGGTGATTTCCAGCGCGGCGGTCTGCTGCGCCTTGCCGCGCAGTTCAAGGTCGGCCAGCGCGGGCCGGCCGCCCTCGCCCTTCGGCGGGTTCGACGAGAACGAGCTGAGCTTGCCGGTCAACTCGCTCAGGTCGGCCGAGTAGTTGGGCTTGACGAACAGGTCGGTGAAGTCGATCTTGCCGTTGACCAGGCTCATCGGGCCGAAGTTGATGACAGGGGCGAGCCTGGCATCGGCAGCAGACACGGCCGGTGCGGCTTGCGCCGTGCTGGTGGCGGCTGCTTCCGCCGGTTTGGCGGGCTCGGGCGCGCCACCCACCATGGCCTCGGCCGACACCGGCGCGCCGCCCGCTGTCCTGGCCGGTGCCGCCCGGGTCGTGGTGGTCGTGCCGCCCGGGCCCTTGCGGGTGCTGGCGTCGCCGGTGGTGGCCGCGGCCGCGGCGTCGGCCGCAGCCTCGCCCTTCTTGGTGAGGTTCAGCAGGTTGAGCCGGCCGGTGGGATCGACGATCACGCGGGCGAAGAAGTCGGTCAGCGTGGTCTCGCGCACATCGACGCTCGGCGCCGTGTTGGGCGCCATGCTCACCTGCAGGCCGCGCAGGCTCAGCGTCTTCCAGCTCAGCAACTGGTTGGTGTCACGGTCGAAGCCTGGCGATTGCGTGAGCGACACGCTGTTGGCGCGGAAGTCGTCCAGCGCCGTGTCACCGGCCAGCTTGATGCTCATGCCCGCCGGCAGGGTGGCATAGCGCACGGTGCCGCGGTAGCTCGCGAAGGCGCGGCGGATGTCCACGTTGAGTGCGTCCGCGTAGTAGGCCTTGAAGGCATGTGCCGGGAACGACGCCACCTCGAGCCGGCCTTCGGCCGCCAGCGGCTTGAGCGCGATGTTGCCCTTGTAGTCGAAGCGGCCCGGGTCGGCCCCGCGGCCGGCGGACCCGATGCGCCCCGACACCTGCAGCGGCGAGACGACGTCGGTGTTCGGCGAGATCTTCTGGGCGTTGAGCTTGAACGCCGTGACTTCGACAGCGACCGGCGTGGCGCTCGCCTTGTCCGAGTAAGACAGGCTGCCGTTGTCGACTGCCAGCGTGCCGATGGTCAGCGCCCAGGGTTTTGTGTTGGCGCCGGGCTGCGGCGTTTCGGCCGCGGCGGGCTTGGGCGCGGCGACCTTGGCATCGGCTTCCTTCGCCCCGCCGGCGCCGGCCGGCGCCTTGAGCCAGCGCTCGAACATCCAGTGCTTCTCGTTGTCGCGCTCGATGCGCACCTTGGGGTTGGTGGCGGTGAACGAGGCCACGTTCAAGGTGTGCTTCGTCATGTCGGCTTCTGCATCGACCAGCTCGAAGCGCCCGACGCTGGCAAGCGCCGTCTTGGACTGCGTCAGCGCGAGGCCGTCGGCGGACAGTCGGCGTGCCTTGAACTTCAGGTTGGGCTGGGCCCAGGCAATGTCGATCTGCCCGCTGAGCTTGCCGTCCAGCGTGGGCTCCAGGCTCTGCGCCAAGTAGGGCGCGGCCAGCGACAGCGGCAGCGCATCGACCTCGGTCTGCACGTCGGCCACCTTGTCGGTGGCGCGACCCTTGAACTTGAGCGAGGCACCGGCAATGGCGGTGCTGCCGCTGAACTCGGCCGGTTTTTCCATCGGCCAGGTGACGCCGGTGACGTCGAAGCCGAGCGCGGTCATGTCGATGGCGGCCGCGGGCTTGACGGTTTCGTCGCGCCAGCCGATGCGCCCGCCGCTCAGGGCCAGCTTGTCGACCTGCACCTTCAGCACCGGCTTTTCAGCCGGCTTGCCCGCCGGCGCGCTGGCTGCGGCCGCAGGCAGGGGCGCGACTTTCTCGGTGGCTCCGGTCGTGGGGTCGGTCGCGAGCAGGTTGAGCTGGCCGGCCGCATCGCGTGCCACCGCCAGCTGCGGATTGACCAGGGCGATTTCGCCCAGATGGAACACCGATTCGAGCGGCCGCACGTCGGCCAGCACCAGCTTGAGCGACTCGAAACCCAGCAGGTCGCGCCCGCGCGCATCGGCCACCTTGGTGGTGTGCGCCTCGACCGTGCCGGTGATCTTCAAGCCGTTGGTGGCGCCGTGCTCGAAGGCGATCTTCAGGTCGGCGTCCAGGGTGCCCGCCTGCAGGCGCACCGGCAGGCCGCCCGGCATGTAGCCCAGGTACGGCACCAGGTCGAGGCCCTTGAACTGCACCTGCGCGTCGGTCTTGCGGCTGTCGGCGAAAGGCGTGGTGGAGGCGGCCGAGTCGAACTTGCTGCCGTTGAGCACGAAGGCCAGCTTGGGTTCGGTGTTGATGTCGCGCTTGGAATCGAGGTTGCTCAGGAACGGCACCTTCAACACGAAGTCGCGCAGCTCGTGCTTGCGCTTGACGGTCTGGTCGTCGAAGTCGACCGAGCCGCCGTTGATCGCGATGTTGTAGATGGCGAAGCGCGCGGGCTTGGCGTTCGGGTCGGACGGCGGGCCGGCCGAGAGCTTGGCCAGGATGTCGTCGATGTCGTACTTGCCGTCGGCCAGGTGCGTGAGCAGGATGGCCGGCGCGTCGACGGTGACCGTGTCGATCACCGGGGCAAGACGAAAGATGGACTGCAATTCGGCGTCGGCGTAGATGCGGGCAATGGCCAGTTGCGCCTTGCTGCCGTCGGCGGTGGCGATGCGCAGGTCGTTCAGCGTGAGCTCGAGTGTCCAGGGCTTGAAATCGATCTTGCCGACGGTGACCTGCCGGCCAAGCTTCTCGCTCGCGATCTTCTGGATCTGGCTCTTGGCGATGGGGGGCACGGCCAGCCAGGCAATGACCCAGAACGCCAGCAGAACCAGCAACGCGACGATCCCACGCCGCACCCATTTGTTTTGTTTGATCGAAGCTGCATTCATCGCGGGAGTGTGCCGCAAAGAGGTGCACCCAGAAACAAGAAAGCCCGGCGACTCGACTGAATGTCCAGTCCCCGGGCTTGATGGCGGGCACAAGACCCATGCCATCGATTCGCGCGACAGGAAGTCAATGGTTCCCACCGTGCTGGCAGCAAGAGATTGCCACCATGGTTCCTTGGACGCTGAGCCCTTGACTTGCACCTCGGGCTGCGGGACCTCGGAAAAACGCCCGACATCTCGGGCCCGTTCAGATTAGGTGGCGCACCCCTTGATTGCAAACGCGTTTTACAAAGGGGTTTCCCCTAAGCCGAAACGCCTCGAAACCATCGCCTTGCTAAGCACTCAATAGCATAACAATTCAATTCCTTATGCTTGACCCGGTATTTAGCCACGCTAGAATCCGCCCTGCTCCGACCGCCCGACGCGGCGGAGCCCCCTGAATCCGCTGCCGAATCCCAACCGGCTTGATCAGGCCACCGCGCTCCCCAACCCCCTTCACTCCATGCGCGGAGCCTGATTCGTACCAATCCAAGCGCCGCTGCCTTCACCGCTCGCCCTCACCTGCGTTGCGTTTCGGGTGCCGCACAGAAAGGAAGAGCGATGAACAAGGCGTTCGATGCCACAGCCCGCGGGCTACGGACCTTCGTGTCCGATGTGGCAGACGGCTTTTTTGAGATCACCCACAACGGGTTTGCACTGGTCGGCCTGGCCATCGTGTTCGCGGCCCTCGCCCTCGTGGCGCGGCCCGACCTGCGCCAGACCGGCGAGGAGCAACTGATGGGCTGGCTGCAATCGCGCAAGCCCGCGCCGGAAGCCACCGACCTGGAGCCGACCGCCATCGAGCGGACTACGGCCGCGAGCCCCGGCGACCTGCCCAAGCAGCAGGCCGCCGTGGCTTACTGGCTGAGCAAGAAGTACCGCGTGGCCGCCGAGCCGCTGAGCGTGCTGGTGGCCGAGGCCTACGGCATCGGCAAGCGCACGAAGATCGACCCGACGCTGATCCTCGCGATCATGGCCGTCGAGTCCAGCTTCAATCCGTTCGCCCAGAGCCAGGTCGGCGCGCAGGGCCTGATGCAGGTCATGACCCGCGTGCACGGCGACAAGTACGAAAGCGCGGGCGGCACGCTCACCGCCTTCGACCCGGTGACCAACATGCGCGTGGGCGTCAAGGTGCTGCAGGAATGCATCGCCCGCGCCGGCTCGCTCGAGGGCGGCCTGCGCTACTACGTGGGCGCGGCCAACCTCGAGGACGACGGTGGCTACGCCGGCAAGGTCATGGCCGAGCACGAGCGCCTGGTGCAGGTTGCCAATGGCCGCGCGCCGTCGACCACGGTCACGCCGCCGGGTGTGCGTGCCCAGCCGCTTCCGGTGGTGGCACCGGCCAAGCCTGAAGAAGGCGCCGAGCCTGCCAAGGTGGCCCTGCTGTCTTCCGTCTCCTGAAATTCATCTGGCCGGGTGTGGTGCGCTACACTCGACCGGTACGCGACTGGCGATAGGCGCAGCACCCGAACAAGGTGCCCCGCGCTGACGTGGAATACCACTGGGAAGCGTGCCGCCCGAGCACATCGGGCGTTCAGCCGTTCGCCTGGGCAGCCCTTGTTTGGTTGAAGAACAAGGACCTCGTCTTCAAAGGACTGCCATGTACCAACGCAATATCCTGGTCGAACAGACCGATCCCGAAATCTGGGCCGCAATTCAAGCCGAAAACGCGCGCCAGGAACATCACATCGAGCTGATCGCCAGCGAGAACTACGCCTCGCCCGCCGTCATGGCGGCCCAGGGCTCGCAGCTCACCAACAAGTACGCCGAAGGCTACCCGGGCAAGCGCTACTACGGCGGCTGCGAGCACGTCGACGTGGCCGAGCAGCTGGCCATCGACCGCGTCAAGCAGCTCTTCGGTGCCGACGCCGCCAACGTGCAGCCGCATTGCGGCGCCTCGGCCAACGAAGCCGTGATGCTGGCTTTCCTCAAGCCCGGCGACACCATCATGGGCATGAGCCTGGCCGAAGGCGGCCACCTGACCCACGGCATGCCGCTGAACATGAGCGGCAAGTGGTTCAATGTGGTGAGCTACGGCCTGGACGCCAACGAAGCCATCGACTACGACGCGATGGAACGCAAGGCGCACGAGCACATGCCCAAGCTGATCATCGCGGGTGCCTCGGCCTATTCGCTGCGCATCGACTTCGAACGCTTCGCCAAGGTGGCCAAGGATGTGGGCGCGATCTTCATGGTCGACATCGCCCACTACGCCGGCCTCGTGGCCGCGGGCGTGTACCCCAACCCGGTTCCGCACGCCGACATCGTCACCTCCACAACCCACAAGAGCCTGCGCGGCCCGCGCGGCGGCATCATCCTGATGAAGTCGCAGCACGAGAAGGCCATCAACAGCGCCATCTTCCCCGGTCTGCAAGGCGGCCCGCTGATGCACGTGATCGCCGCCAAGGCTGTCGCGTTCAAGGAAGCCATGGCGCCCGAGTTCAAGACCTACCAGCAACAGGTGGTCAAGAACGCGCAGATCGTGGCCGACACCCTCACCCAGCGCGGCCTGCGCATCGTGAGCGGACGCACCGAAAGCCACGTGATGCTGGTCGACCTGCGCGCCAAGGGCATCACCGGCAAGGAAGCCGAAGCCGTGCTGGGCGCCGCCCACATGACGATCAACAAGAACGCGATCCCCAACGACCCGGAAAAGCCGATGGTCACCAGCGGCGTGCGCATCGGCACCCCCGCCATGACCACGCGCGGTTTCAAGGACGAAGAGGCCCGCGCCACCGCCAACCTGATTGCCGACGTGCTCGAGAACCCGCGCGACGCGGCGAACATCGACGCGGTGCGCGCCAAGGTGCACGCGCTGACGAGCCGCTTCCCTGTCTACCGCTGATCGACCGGACGGCGTGACCGCATGAAATGCCCTTTTTGCGGTCATCTTGAAACGCAGGTCGTCGAGACCCGCGTGTCGGAAGACGCCGACTTCGTTCGCAGGCGCCGCCAGTGCGGCGCCTGCGACAAGCGCTTCACCACCTACGAGCGGCCCGACGTCAATTTTCCGGTCGTCGTGAAGAAGGACGGCAGCCGCGCAGACTTCGATTCGGCCAAGGTGCGCGCCTCGATGATGCTGGCGCTGCGCAAGCGGCCTGTGAGCATCGAGCAGATCGACAACGCCCTGCTGCGCATCGAGCAGAAGCTGCTGGCCAGCGGCCTGCGCGAAATCGAGTCGACCAAGGTTGGCGAACTCGTGATGCGCGAACTCAAGAAGCTCGACAAGGTCGCCTACGTGCGCTTTGCCTCGGTCTACCGCAGCTTCGAGGACGTGGACGAGTTCAGGCAGTTGCTGCGCGACATCTGACGTCCGCTCAGCCGCCGTCTTCTTTTTTGGCGGCCTTGCCGCAGACCCCGGTGCCGCAGTCTCCGTGTTGGTCCGGGTTGCAGACCCGGGCCCGCCCCGATGCCGACACCACGATCGACGCCCTGCGGCCCGTGTCGGCCTTCAGCGTGAGGCATCCGGCGGCAAAGGCGGCATGGGTGGCCCGGCGCGAGAACCCATTGCTGTCGTAGCGCACGCCCTGCGCAAAGCCGTCGCCGAGCGACGCATCCACGCGGACCCCGTCCGGCAGCCCTTCGAAGCGACGCAGCGTTGCGGGCGCGTCGGGTCCTGTGGACCCGCTCACACCGGCCACGACGGTCCAGCCCCCGGACCAATCACGGTCTGCGAGCGCAGTCACCCGCACGCTGCGGGAGCGCTGGATGGCCTCCATGCGCGCAAGGCTCAGGGCGGCATTGAAAGCCTGCGCCGCCCCCGCCAAACGCTGGTTGAGCAGCAGCGTGCGAAAGCTCGGCATGCCGATGCCCGCCAGCACCGCCACGATGGCCACGACCACCATCAGTTCCAGCAGCGTGAAGCCGCCCGCGCGCCCGGCCCTGCGTGCGCCGGCGTTCATTGCCAGCACCTGACGCGCTGCGTGCCGTCGCATCCCTTGTCGCCCGTGCTGTCGATCCAGAGGGCGCCGACCCGAGGATCGGAAAATGCGGGCTTCAGGCTCGCCGTCAGCCGGATGCAGCTGTCGATGCTGCCGCGTCCCTCGCAGTTGCCGCTCTCGATGGTGTACTTGCCCGTCGCACCGCCGCCGCCCGAATCGCCTGAATCCCCCGTGTAGTGCCGATAGCGGCCGGCCTGTGTGTAGTGCCGCTCCTGATGCTGCATCTGCTGCATCAGCGCGGCGCGGGCCTCGCTGCGCCACCCCTGGCGCACGATGTCCATGTACGACGGGTACGAAATGGCCGCGAGGATGGCGGTGATCGCAACGACCATCATCACTTCGATCAACGTGAACCCGCGCGCGCACTGCCTGGCCGCGCTCATCGCCGTGCCTCCCGCGCATCCACGACCTGGCGCCAGTTCAGGCGCCCTGCCGCCTGCGAGGTCGTGCCGCCCTCGACGGGCTGCGCCGTCGAGAATCCGCTCTTGCCGCCACGCCCGCCCGCCTGGATGACGGCCAGGCGGCGCGTGTGCGTACGGCGACCGAGCATGTCGGTGGTGCTGTACACGCTGTCCCCCAGCTGCACCACCTGGGGTGTGCCGGGCATGCCGGCGTCCGAGGGCACGCAGGTGCCGCCCTTGGACAGGCCGGTCAGGGCATTCACCGCGCAACTGCGCCCACCGTCACTGCCACATGCCGTGGCGGCAGGGATGAGCGTATTGAAGAACAGCAGTCCGTCACTCAACACGGGCTCGGCGACCACGCGCTCGCCCTTGTCGCGGGACTCGGGCAGGTCGAGATACCAGCCGCGCCGGGTGGCGGTCTTGCTGTCGAAGGCGCCGTACGAAAACGTATCGCCGGTGATGGCGAAAGGCGCCGATCCGCCGGCCAAGACAGCTCGCCGCGGCTGAAGCTGCATGCGCGCGGCACGCGACCCGATGGGCTCGCCGTTGTCGTACACGCCATAGACCGTCTGCACGCCACGGCTGGAACGACCCAGGTCATCCGGACTCACGAACTTGCCGGTGCCGAACAGCACGATCGCCCCGCCGGACGGTCCGATGCCGACCTTCGGCACCACGGTGATCGGCTGGCGCCTGGCGCCCTCGCCCCACGCGACCATCAGCGGCTGCGCCTTGAACGGCAAGACATTGCCCGCGCGCCACGGCGCATTGGCGGTGAAGGCGAACTTCCACAGATTGCCCTGCGTGTCGCCCGCATACAGGAAACGCGTGGCGCCGTCGGCGCCCGCGTAGTCGCCCGGCACGCCGAGGGCATTCACGACGGTGGTGTCCGCGGGAACCGGCAGCACGATCTTGTGATAGTTGACGTCCAGCACCCATGGGGCGTTCGCGGGCTTGTCGAGCGAGAGCAGGAACAGGGCGGTGCGTTTCTCCGGGTTGGCGTTGTTGAAGCCCGACGGCACCACGGCAAACCATCGATGCCTGGCCGGCTCGGTGCGCGTCGCGGCGGTCGTGCGGAACTTCAGGACGCGCGGCGGCTGCGTCTGGTGGCCCATGTCGGCGTCGTCCGCGCCGCTGAACTCCCACATCACGTGGCCCGCGGAAAAGTTGGCGGCGTCGCTCACGTCGAGCGCAAGGACGCCGGTGGCACCACCGCCCATGCCCGACACCAGCATGCTGCGCCATGCGCCGTCGGCCAGTTGCACGTCGGCCACCGTCGCAGACCCATCGACGAGGCTGCGAGGCACATGGTCCGGCGAGCTGTAGTCCGCCAACAGGGGAAAGAGCGCACGCGGCACATAAGCGAAAAGCTCTTCCCCTGTGCGGGCCGAGAACGCGTGGAGCATGCCGTCGTCGGCGCCGACGTACACCGCGGGAACACGGCCGCGCCGACCGTCCGCGAAGAAAGGAACCGAGTGAGCCACGCGCCCCATGACGGAATCGCGCACGCGAAAGACGCCGCCGGCAACGGACTCCTCCTTGCGCCGGTCGCCTCGCAGGTAGGCCAGCCGCTCGGGGCCCAATGCGTCGGATGCAGAGTGCTCGGCATGCGGCGTTGCGCTCAGGTGGCCCTTCGACACCGCGTCGAGCGCATGCCATTCGAACGGCGTGCCCGCGCCGGCGGAGGACAACGTGAAGATCCGCCGGCTCGCCGGATCGCGCGCCGGCACGGCCGGCCTGGCCGTGGGACTGCCGGTCAACAAGGCGCCGGCGTCCCAGTCGGGCAGATCGCCACGGCGCACGGCCCCGGTGGCAGCGTCGTAGGCCAATGGAAACGACAGCAGCGAGCCCGCTCCGCGCTGGCCGGCGGACTGGGACGCATAGAGACTGGTGCCCTCCTTCGAAAGACCAGGCGATGAGATCGCGCTGTTGTCCATGCCGCCTGATTCAGGCAACGCGGCCCGCGCCAGAGCCCTTCGCATCGCCGTCGCCATCTGCTCGGGCTCACCGGCGAAGAAGTACGTCCTGGGTTGGGGCTTGCCGTCGGCACCGATACCTTCCGCCCACTCGGCGTTGCTTTTCACATCCGGGCGGCCCAGCCCGTCGAAGGCGCGGAACGGGTTGCCATCGCCGTTGGTGTCGACGAAGCCGCCGTACTTCGCCGCGAGCGAGAGCCCGCCGCCGCGCTGCCCGGTGTCGATGACAAAGGTTCGCGCGCGCACGTCCGGGTAGTCGTCGCGAATCGTCTGGGTGTTGGCCCGATAGGCAAGCCCCGGGATGCCTGGCGCAGGCACGGAGGACAGTGCCTCGTCCTTCTCGAATGCGCCCACGAGGCGCGTCCAGACGCTGTCGTCGGGGCGGTCGTCACGCGCTGGCGCGTCCCCGATCACGACGAGGTGGTTCTTCTGGCAGCTGAGCGCCACGGGGTCCGCAACACCGCGCCCAAGGCCGGCACCTTGCAGGTAGCGAAGCGACTCGTCGTACAGCGCGCGAAGGGCGTCGGGCCGGCCGTAGGCGCCGCCGCGGCCGACACGATGGATCGCTTCGACGACACCTTTCGCCGCGCCCGGTCCCGTCTTGAAGATTCCGGTGGCGGCGTCCCATTCCGCCTGCGGGTTGACCACCTTGTCGAAGGTCGCATCGACCTTCGTCGGGCCGGTGTGCTTCATCGGCGCGAGCAGCGCACCGCCCGCAAGAGCGCCGAAGACCGAGAAACGCATGTGTTCCGAGTGCCTCTGAACGACGCCGACCGGCTTGTGATGGCCGCCCGGATACCGCAAGCACAGGTCGCCGCGTGCAACCGCTTCCTCCGGCGCGCACACCGCCACGCGCGCCAGGTACGCACCATGGCGCCGGTCGCTTCCGGGCTCGGCGCACGAGCCCGTGGCGGAAGGGCCGACGAAGATCTGCTCGCCGCAGTTGTTGAAATGAAGGGCGTCGCCCGTGGTCAACGGCGTGAACAGGTTTGCGCGCGCCTTCAGGACCTTGTCCGGAAAGTGCACGCTCCGGTAGAAGCTGGCTGGCAGTTCCGCGCGCCGCAGGACCGTTCGATCAAGCTCGTCCACGGCACGCTCGCCCCCGGTCAGCGCCAGCCGCACACCGTCGATGCCGGATGTCGCGGCCCAGTTCAACAGGTTGCCGCTCCATTGGCGGTTGCAGACGATTTCGCCACCTGCGCCTTTCGTTGCCGTGGCCTCGCGCTTGAAGTAGCCGTCGGTGCTGGCGTAGCTGTAGCAGCCCATGGCGTCCCAGAGGCCGGTGTGGCGCACCGTTGCGTCGAACTCGCCGCGGTAGGCGGCGCCGGCATTCGAGGCTTCGAGCGCCAGGTCCAGCACGACATTGGGATCGACGCGCGACGCCAGCGAAGCCAGCGGCTCGCTGGGCAGCACCGCGTCGGGCGGCGTGGCCGCTTGGGCGTGGAAGGCTGCGCAGACCGCCCAGATCGCCATGCGCGGAATTCGAATGCAACGCATTGCTTCGCCTCTCATGAGGGGCAGCCGGGACTGGCCGCCGGTTTGAACAAGGTGGTCTGCAGGACCACCTGCGTTTCTTCGCGCACGCCGTAGCCGATGGCCGTCACGCGAAAGAGATAGCGGGCACCTTCGGCACTCGCGCTCAGGAGCTGGTCGGCCTGCCAGCCGCCATGGCTGCGCACGGCCTCGACGATGTAGCGCGGCGACCTGGCCGGCAGCGCACCGGCGCGCGGGCTCGGGGCCGCGCCGCCGCTGCCGCCGCTGTCACCGAGGTAGGTCTGCCCGGTGAAAGCGCCGTAGGCCACCGACGTGCCGGCATCGGCCGAGAAGTCCGCGCTCGTCCACGCGGGCTCGCTGCCCGGCTCGACCGGCGCGCACAGCCCCTGGCGATCGCCGCCGGCACCGCACCCCGCCGCGAAGGCCGCGATGTCCCTGCTGCTGAAAAGACACAGGCGCTGGCGGATGTGGTCGTTGGGGCCGAGCACATCGCTTTCGGCGTCGAGCAGTGCGGCCTCGGCGGCCTGGAACGCCACCTCGGCGTCGCGGTCGTTGCGAGCGCCGCGCTCGCTCACGAGCGAGCTCTGTGCCGCACCGAGTGCCAGCACCGTGACGACGAGCAACATCAGCAGGACGACGATCAGAGAAAACCCGCGCGACGTGCGACGAGGGGCGCTGCTCATGCAGCGGTTCATGGCGCGGCGTCTTTCAGCGGGTTGCGCAGCATCACGGTGAACGTGGCCACGCGACGCAGGCGCCCGTCGGCCGGGGGCTTGAAGCCCAGGCCGGGAAACTCGCGGCCCAGCGGGTACAGCACCTCGTCCACCCCGCGCGGCCAGCCATTGGCGCGCGCACTGCGCGCCACCAGGCCGAAACGCAGCCCGACCACCTTGCGCCATTCGGCAGCCGCCTTGGCGGCAGACGGCGCGCGGGCTTCCAGCTGCGCGGCGTCGAGCCAGCGCTCGGGCACGCCGTCGCCGTCGCCGTCGTGGCCGTAGACGACGTTGAACACCTCGACGCCCCGCGCCAGCGGCTCCGCGCGGAAGCTGCCGTTCTCGTTGCTGCGGTACTTGCAGTAGAGCTCCGGCTCGCCGTCCGTGGCATTGGCGACGTAGAAGAAGCTCCACGCGCGGTCCGCGGACGTCTGCTTGCCCGGCATGGGACCGGGCTGGGCGAAGCCCATGCAGTCGACCATGGTGCCGTCGGGCTCGGTGGCGTCGCCGTTCGCCCGGCTGCGGCCGAAGAAGCGCACGAGCAGGGAATCGCTGCCATTGACGCCCCGGCTGTCGTGGGTGCCGTAGCTTTCGTCCTTGCCGCCCACGCGGGCGTTGCGCGCTCCGACGACGTGCAGCTCCGAAGGATCGTCCAACGCAGTGACCTGGCTCGGCAGCGAGATGGCGCCGTCTGCATCCACGCGGTCCGGCGCGTAGTCGGCGTAGCCCGCCTGCCGAACGATGCCCTTCACGACGAAGCCGGCGAACCGGAGGGTGTCTTCCACCGCCTGCGCCTCGGCGTCGGCGGTGAACAGCTGCTTGCTGCCGACGAATGCTGCCGTGGCACAGAGCACCACGACCAGCCCGAGGCCCACGGCGACCAGAAGCTCGACGAGCGTCACGCCGCGCTGGCGTGCGCGCCGAGCGGCCTCAGGAACCGGGCTGGCCGTCATCAGGCTGTCCTGGCACCAGTTGCATCACCAGGCGCGGCGGCGGGGTCGCCTTGTCGGCAACCGCCGCGCCGCGCGGCGTCCAGCCTAGCTTGACGACCACGCTGCGGCCGGTACGACTGCAGGGCCAGACATAGGTGCCGGCCGCTTCGCTAAATGGCGCCTCGTCGAAGCACACGCTGACGCGCGCATCGGGCAGCACGGCGGCGACGCGCTGCTTCCATTCGCGCAGGTCCCAGGCGGCAAGCTGCGCGGCATTGCAAGGCGCGCCCACCGTGGCGCATGACGGCCCCGTCGCCCTTGACGCCGTGCCCTCGGCCCATTGCTCGAGCAGATAGGCATTCGCGGCGTCGTTCCTTGCCGCCACGCCCATGTTCATGCGCGCCTTCTCCGACAGGTCGCGCACGAGGTTGATGGCCGCCGTGAACGTTGCCGCCTCGTTGCTCGTGCGGGCCGCCGCCAGCAGCATGCCCATGGCGCCGAGCAGCCCTGCGCTCAGCACCACGATGGAAACGAGTACCTCCACGAGCGAAAAGCCCGCGCTGAAATGCTTTCTTGAAGCCATAGACCGATGTCCTCCCTGCGCGTGTGCAACTTGGGTTGCCTCTGTTTCGCGCCATCGAAAACCGAGCCTAAGCGGGCACCGGCATCGCGGCCGGCACCGTTCGTCCGCGTTCGAATGCCGCTCGTATGATCCAGCGACACCGCTGCCAACTTCTTCCGCCCAAGCCCCCATGCCCTCTCACGAACAAGACGCCCTGCACATCGCGACCGCGCTGCGCCTGGCCACGTCGGCGCTGCTGCTGACCGATCCGAACCCGCGCGTGGGCTGTGTGCTGTGCGACGCCGGCGGCCGCGTGCTGGGCCAGGGCCACACGCAGAAGGCTGGAGGCCCGCATGCCGAGGTGATGGCGCTGCGCGACGCCGCGGCGCAAGGCCGCTCGGTCGAAGGCGCGACGGCGTACGTCACGCTCGAGCCGTGCGCGCACCATGGCCGTACCGGCCCGTGCTGCGACGCACTGATCGCGGCCGGCGTTCGCCGGGTGGTCGCCTCCCTGGCAGACCCGAACCCGCTGGTCGCGGGCCAGGGCTTCGAGCGCCTGCGCGCTGCGGGCATCCAGGTCGAGGTCGGTCCCGGCGCCGTGGAATCGCGCGAACTCAACATCGGCTTCTTCAGCCGCATGGTCCGCAAGCAGCCCTGGGTGCGGATGAAGGTGGCCGCGTCGCTCGACGGCAAGACCGGCCTGGCCAACGGCGTGAGCCAATGGATCACCGCCGAGGCCGCCCGCACCGACGGCCACGCCTGGCGCGCCCGGGCCAGCGCGGTGCTGACCGGCGTGGGCACGGTGCTGGAGGACAACCCGCGGCTGGACGTGCGCCTGGTCGACACCCCGCGCCAGCCGCACCTCGTCGTGGTGGACAGCCGCCTCCAGACACCGCTTGACGCTCACATATTCATAGCAGGCCGCCCGGTATGGATCTACGCGGCAGGCCGCGACGAAGAAAAGGCAGCGGCACTGGAAGCCCGCGGCGCCACCGTCACCTGCCTGCCCAACGCCGACGGCAAGGTCGACCTGCCGGCCCTGCTGAAGGACCTGGCGGCGCGCGGCGTGAACGAGCTGCACGTCGAATCGGGCCACAAGCTCAACGGCTCGATGCTGCGCGAAGGCTGTGTCGACGAACTGCTGGTGTACTTGGCGCCCAAGCTGATCGGCAGCGGCATGGACATCGCGAGCCACCTCCATGCCGGCGGCCCGCTGACTTCGCTGGCGGGTGTTCTGCCCCTGGAATTCAAGTCCGTGGACCTGCTGGGACCCGACCTGCGCGTCGTGGCACGCATTGCCGGAAGGGACGCGTTCTAGCGTTTACCCCGAACACCCCGCGTTCTCTGCGAAAATGCGCGGATATGTTCACCGGAATCATCACCGGCGTGGGGCGCATCGCCGCCATTCACGACCTCGGCACCTCCTCCTCCTACGGCAAAAGACTCAGCATCGCGGTGCCTGACGGCTACCTCGACGACGTCGGGCTCGGCGACAGCATTGCGCTCAACGGCGCCTGCATGACTGTCACCACGCTCGTCCCCGAGCGACAGCAGTTCACCATCGACATTTCCGCCGAGTCCCTCGACAAGACCGCCGGCCTGACCGACGAGGGCGGCCGCGTCAACCTCGAGAAGGCCCTGCGCGCCAGCGACCGCCTGGGCGGGCACATCGTCTCGGGCCACGTCGACGGCATCGGCACCGTGGCCTTCTTCGAGCCGGTCGGCGAAAGCTGGGAACTGCGCGTGCTCGCACCGCCCGCGCTGGCCCGCTTCCTGGCCTACAAGGGCTCGATCACCATCAACGGCGTGAGCCTCACGGTCAACAGCGTGAGCGACATCGCCGACGGCGCCGAGGTCAGCATCAACCTGATCCCGCACACCGTCGAGAACACCTCCCTCGGCGGCCTGAAGGCCGGCTCGAAGGTCAACCTCGAAATCGATACCGTGGCGCGCTACGTGGAGCGCATGCTCCAGGCCGGCGTGCTGGTGCCCCCTGCATCCACGCCCACATCCAAGCATTCCAAGGACACAGCCGAATGAACGCCTCCGTCACGCCGATCGGCGCCCCCCGCGCCACGCGCGCTCCCGCCTCGATCTCGCCGGTCGAGGAGATCGTGGCCGAGCTTGCCGCCGGCCGCATGGTGATCCTGGTGGACGAGGAAGACCGCGAGAACGAGGGCGACATCGTCGTCGCGGCCGACCACATCTCGGCCGAATCGATCAACTTCATGGCGCGCCATGCCCGCGGCCTGATCTGCCTGACGCTGTCGCGCGAGATGTGCGAGCGGCTGCAGCTGCCGCCGATGGTCCAGCGCAACGGCGCCAAGCATTCGACCGCCTTCACCGTCTCCATCGAAGCAGCCGAAGGCGTGACCACCGGCATCTCGGCGGCCGACCGCGCGCGCACCGTGCAGGCCGCCGTGGCGCCCGACGCCGTGGCCGCCGACCTGGTGCAGCCCGGCCACATCTTCCCGCTGCAGGCGGTGGACGGCGGCGTGCTGATGCGCGCGGGCCATACCGAAGCCGGTTGCGACCTGGCCGCCATGGCCGGCTGCTCGCCCGCCTCGGTGATCTGCGAGGTGATGAACGAAGACGGCACCATGGCCCGCCTGCCCGACCTGCAGATCTTCGCGGCCGAGCACAACCTGAAGATCGGCACCATCGCCGCGCTCATCGAGCACCGCAGCCGCGTCGAGTCGCTGGTCGAGAAGGTCGGCTGCCGCGAGATTCAAACCGCCTGGGGCGCCTTCACCGCCCACGCCTTCATCGACAAGCCCAGCCGCGGCGTGCACCTGGCGCTGGTGCGCGGCACCTGGGCGCCGGAAGACACGGTGTCGGTGCGCGTGCACGAGCCGCTGTCAGTGCTCGACGCGCTCGAAATCAACCGCTCGCTGCATTCGTGGAGCCTGGACGCCAGCCTCTCGCACATCGCGACCGAGGGCAAGGGCGTGGCCGTGCTGCTGAACTGCGGCGAAACCGCGGGCGAGCTGCTCGCGCAATTCGACGGCACCGCGCGCCCCGCGCAAGCCCCCGAGCGCGGCCGCATGGACCTTCGCAGCTACGGCATCGGCGCGCAAATTCTGCGCGAATGCGGCGTGCACAAGATGAACCTGCTGGGCACGCCGCGTCGCATGCCGAGCATGGCTGCGGGCTACGGCCTCGAAATTGCCGGCTACCTCACGAAAGACTGAACGACCATGCAAGGTGCAAACAAGGGCGAGAGCAAGCCGCTCCACGGAAAAGGACTGCGCATCGGCATCGTGCAGGCGCGCTTCAACGCCGACGTCACCGATGCGCTGGCCCACGCCTGCCTGTCGGAGCTCGAAGCCCTGGGCGTGGCCGCCAACGACATCCACCACCTGCAGGTGCCCGGCGCGCTCGAAGTGCCCATCGCCCTGCAGGCGCTGGCCGAGCGCGGCGGCTACCACGCGCTCGTGGCGCTGGGCTGCATCATTCGCGGCGAGACCTACCACTTCGAGCTGGTGGCCAACGAATCGGGCGCCAGCGTGAGCCGCGTCTCGCTCGACTACAAGCTGCCCATCGCCAACGCGATCATCACCACCGAGAACCTCGAGCAAGCCGTTGCCCGGCAGACCGACAAGGGCCGCGACGCGGCCCGCGTGGCTGTCGAGATGGCGCAACTGCTGGCCACCCTTTCATGACCGAAGACACCTCCAAGCCCCTCAAGCCCGCCACCATTGCAGGCGACAAGCCCCGCCAGTCGCGCGTCGGCCTCACCAGCACCGGCGCGCGCAAGGCTTCGGCCAAGTCCAACCGCAGCCGAGCGCGCGAGTTCGCGCTGCAGGCGCTCTACCAGCACCTGGTGGGCCGCAACGACCCGACGGACATCGACCATTTCACGCGCGACCTCGCCGGCTTTCACAAGGCCGACGCCGCGCACTACGACGCGCTGCTGCACGGTTCGATCGAAGGCGCCGAGCAACTCGACGCGCTGATCCGCCCGCTGCTGGACCGCAAGTTCGAGGAAATCTCGCCGGTCGAGCACGCCGTGATGTGGATCGGCGTGTACGAATTCCAGAACTGCCCCGACGTGCCGTGGCGCGTGGTGCTCAACGAGTGCATCGAGCTCGCCAAGGAATTCGGCGGCACCGACGGCCACAAGTACGTGAATGCCGTGCTCAACGGCCTGGCGCCGCAACTGCGTCCGCTCGAAGTGGAAACCGACCGCGCGTCGGGCAAGGCGCGTCCGTGAAGATTTCGACGCGCGCCCAGCGCATCGAACCGTTCTACGTGATGGAGGTGGCCAAGGCGGCCGGTTCGCTGGCGCGCGAGGTTGCCCACACCGACCGGCCGATGATCTTCCTGAACATCGGCGAGCCCGACTTCACCGCGCCGCCGCTGGTACAGGAAGCCGCGATGCGCGCCGTGCGCGCGGGCGCCACGCAGTACACGCAGGCCACCGGCCTCGACCTGCTGCGCGAGCGCATCAGCGGCTGGTACCGCCAGCGCTTCAACGTCGACGTGCCGGCACGGCGCATCGTCGTCACCGCCGGGGCCTCCGCCGCGTTGCAGCTGGCCTGCCTGGCGCTGATCGAATCGGGCGACGAAATTCTCATGCCCGACCCCAGCTATCCGTGCAACCGCCACTTCGTGAGCGCGGCGGACGGCAAGGCGGTGCTGGTGCCGACCACGGCCGAAGAGCGCTTCCAGCTCACCGCCGAGAAGGTCGAAACGGCCTGGACCGACAAGACCCGCGGCGTGCTGCTCGCCTCGCCGTCGAACCCGACCGGCACCTCGATCGCGCCCGACGAGCTGCGCCGCATTCACGAGGTGGTGTCGCAGCGCGGCGGCATCACGCTGATCGACGAGATCTATCTCGGCCTGTCGCATGACGACGCCTTCGGGCAGACGGCTTTGGCCATCGACGACAACGTCATCAGCATCAACAGCTTCAGCAAGTACTTCAACATGACCGGCTGGCGCCTGGGCTGGCTGGTGGTGCCCGAAGCGCTGGTGCCGGTGGTCGAGCGCCTGGCGCAGAACCTCTTCATCTGCGCGAGCACGGTGTCGCAACATGCGGCGCTGGCCTGCTTCGAGGACGCGAGCATTGCCGAGTACGAACGCCGCCGCGCCGAATTCAAGGCGCGCCGCGACTGGTTCATTCCGCAACTGAACGCGCTGGGCCTGAACGTGCCCGTGATGCCCGACGGCGCCTTCTACGCCTGGGCCGACTGCACCGGCTTCGCGGAAAAGCTCGGCATCTCGGGCAGCTGGGACTTCGCCTTCGAGACCATGAAGCGCGCCCACGTGGCCATCACGCCGGGGCGCGATTTCGGCACGGCCGAAACGGCGAAGTTCGTGCGCTTCTCCACCGCCAGTTCGATGGCGCACCTGCGCGAAGCCATCGAGCGCCTGCGCGCCATGGCAGACCGGGCGGACCACAAGGCGCAATGAGCTACGCGTTCCCGATCCGCGTCTACTGGGAAGACACCGATGCCGGCGGCATCGTGTTCTATGCCAACTACCTGAAGTTCATGGAACGCGGTCGCACCGAGTGGCTGCGCTCCCTGGGCGTCGAGCAGCGCAGGCTGCGCGAGGAAACCGGCGGCCAGTTCGTGGTGAGCGAAACGCAGCTCAAATACCATCGCCCCTCCCGGCTCGACGACGAACTGCTGGTTACAGCCGATCTCCAACAATTGGGTACCGCCTCGTTGATAATCGGTCAGCGCGTGCTATCAAAAACAGAGCAAGAGCGAACGGGCGCCGCGGCGCCTGTCTTGCTGTGCGAAGGCACGATCCGCATCGGCTGGGTGGATGCCGCCACGTTGCGTCCAGCGCGCATACCGAAACAAGTCACGGGAACCCTCGAGCGCTGCAGCGGCTCCATGACTCAACCTATCAAGCCATGAACCAAGATCTTTCCATCATCAATCTCCTGCTCCACGCGAGCTTCGTGGTGCAGCTGGTCGTGCTGCTGCTGGTGATCGTCTCGATCGCCAGCTGGGCGGCGATCATCCGCAAGTACTTCTCGCTGCGCCGCATGCGCGCGCTGAACGACGACTTCGAGCGCGAGTTCTGGTCGGGCACCAGCCTGAACGAGCTGTTCGCCTCGGCCGCGCAGAACGCCAAGTTCGCCGGCCCCATGGAGCGCATCTTCGCCTCGGGCATGCGCGAGTACCAAAAGCTGCGCGAGCGCCACGTCACCGACGCCCCCACGCTGCTCGACGGCGCACGCCGCGCCATGCGCGCGAGCTTCCAGCGCGAGCTGGACGCGGCCGAGCAGAACCTGTCGTTCCTGGCCACCGTGGGCTCGGTCTCCCCGTACGTCGGCCTGTTCGGCACGGTCTGGGGGATCATGCACGCATTCACCGGCTTGGCCGCCCTCACGCAGGTGACGCTGGCCACCGTGGCCCCCGGCATCGCCGAGGCGCTGGTGGCCACGGCCATCGGCCTGTTCGCCGCCATCCCGGCGGTGGTGGGCTACAACCGCTTCGCCCGCGAGATCGACAAGATCGCCATTGCCCTGGAGACCTACATCGAGGAGTTCTCCAACATCCTGCAGCGCAACCTGTCGGCCAACCCGGGCACGGGCGGCGCGTCGTCGGTTTCGCCGGCCAACCGCTGAGCGGAGGCGCAACGCATGCCCGCCGTTTCATCCCGGGGCCGAGGACGCCGCACGATCAACGAGATCAACATGGTCCCGTTCATCGACGTGATGCTGGTGCTGCTGATCATCTTCATGGTCACCGCCCCGCTCATCACGCCCAGCGTGATCAACCTGCCCACGGTCGACCGCGCCAACAAGCAGCCCGACAAGCCGATCGAGATCGTCATCAAGAGCGACGACGAAGTGCAGATCAAGAAAGACCCGTCCACCGGCACCGGCGGCACGTCGATCCCCATGACGCAGATCGGCGCCGCAGCCAAGCAGGCGCAGGGCGGCGACAACGACCGCCCGGTGGTCATCAGCGCGGACAAGTCGGTGAAGTACGAGACCGTGGTCAAGGCCATGAACCAGCTCAAGCGCAGCGGCGTCGAGCGCGTGGGCCTGTCCGTCACCACCACGGGCGGCAAATAAGGCATGTCGCTCGCACTGGATCGCCCCGAGTTCGCGCCGCCACCGCAGCGCGGCACGCCGCGCGCCATCGTGCTGGCCCTCATTGCGCACGGCCTGCTGATCGCCGCGCTCACCTGGGGCGTGCGCTGGAAAAGCGACCCCGACGAAGGCGCCGTCGATGCGGAGCTGTGGTCGTCCACGGTGCAGCAGGCCGCGCCGCGCCTGCAGGCACCGCAAGCCCCCACCCCGGTTCCCACGCCACCGCCGCCCGCACCTGCTCCCACACCGGCGCCCACGCCCGCTCCGCCTCCGCCTCCTCCGCCCCCGGTGGCCAAGGCGCCCGAGCCCGCTCCCGCGCCCAAGGCGCCCGACATTGCGCTGGAACGCGAGAAGAAGCTCAAGGAGCAAAAAGAGCTGAAAGACCGCGAGCTCGAAAAGCAGCAACTGCAGAAGAAGAAAGAGCTCGAAGCCAAGCAGCGCGCGGAAGACGAAGCCGACCGCAAGCAGGCTCAGCAGAAGGAACAGCAGAAGAAGCTGGCCGACCAGAAGAAGCAGCAGGAAGCCGATGCCAAGCAGGCCGAAGCGAAGAAGGCCGAGGCCGCCACCAAGCAGGCCGCCGCGGACCGCGCCGCCGCGCTCAAGCGCATGCAGGGCCTGGCGGGTGCCAGCGGCGCCGACGACTCCAAGGGCACCGCGTTGCGCAACTCGGGTCCGTCGAGCGGCTACGGCGGTCGCATTGCCGCGGCCGTGCGGCCGAACATCACCTTCCCCGATGCCGACACCGTGAACGGCAATCCGGCGGCCGAGTTCGAGGTGAGCCTGGCGCCCGACGGCACCATCGTCGGCGTGAAGCTCAGCAAGTCGAGCGGCCTGCCGGGTTGGGACGAAGCCGCCGAGCGCGGCCTTCGCAAGACCGACAAGGTGCCGCGCGACACCGACGGGCGCATCTTTCCGTCGCTGATCGTGTCGCTGCGGCCCAAGCGCTGATCTCTGCGCGCGTTGGCTCGCTGCGCCTAACGCGCAGCTAAGAAAACGGGGCCCTTCCAGGTGACTTGCACGTCACCCGGAACTCGATAATCGGGGCTCATGAATCCCAACGGCCGCATCCGCTACGGCAGCAGTCCGCTGCTCGCCAGCCCCACTCCCGTGTGGCGCAGCAAGTTCATCGTGGCCAGCATCGCCTTCGGCTTCGTGCTGCTGGCGGCCCGCGCGGCCTACGTCCAGGTCTTCAACAACGACTTCTTCCAGCACCAGGGCGAAGTGCGCTACCAGCGCACGCTGGAGCTGCCGGCCAACCGCGGGCGCATCCTCGACCGCAACGGGCTGATCCTGGCCTCCGACATGCCCGCGCCCAGCATCTGGGCCATTCCGGAAGACATCGAGCGCGACGACCCGGCCACGCAAGACAAGCTCAGGCAGGCCGCCAAGCTGCTCGGCATGCCGCTGAAAGACATCGACAAGAAGCTCGAGGACGAGGACAAGAGCTTCGTCTGGCTCAAGCGCCAGGTCGACGAGCCCATTGCCAGACAGGTGGCCGCGCTCGGCATCAAGGGCGTGTACCTGCGGCGCGACTACCGGCGCCAGTACCCCGAGGGCGAGGCCGCGGCACACCTGGCCGGCTTCACCAACGTGGAGGACATCGGGCAGGAAGGCGTGGAGCTCGCGTTCAACAAGGAGCTGGCCGGCAAGTCGGGCTCGCGCCATGTGCTGAAAGACCGGCTGGGCCACATCGTGGAAGACACCGAGGACCAGGTGCCGCCCACCGCCGGCCACGACATCCAGCTGAGCATCGACGACCGCGTGCAGTTCGTGGCGTACGAGAAGATCCGCGACGCCGTGGTCGCCAACAAGGCGCGCGCGGGCAGCGTGGTGGTGGTCGACGCCCGCACGGGCGAACTGCTGGCCATGGCCAACTACCCGAGCTACGACCCCAACGACCGCCACGCCCTCACCGGCGAGCAGCTGCGCAACCGCGCCATGACCGACGTGTTCGAGCCCGGCTCGACCATGAAGCCGATCACCATCGCCACCGCGCTGCAGTTGGGCCGCGTCACGCCCAGCACCATCATCGACACCAACCCGGGGCGCATCACCGTGTCGGGTGCGACCATCCACGACGACGAGAACTTCGGTGTGCTGACGGTGCAGGGCGTGATCCAGAAGTCGAGCAACGTCGGCGCCACCAAGATCTCGCAACGCATGTCGGCGCAGGAAATGTGGAACTCGCTCACCGCCGTGGGCATCGGCCAGAAGCCGCAGACGCCCTTCCCCGGCGCGGTGACGGGGCGGCTGCGACCGTGGAAGTCGTGGCGGCCCATCGAGCAGGCCACCATGTCCTACGGCTACGGCCTGTCGGCGTCGCTGTTCCAGATCGCGCATGCGTACACCGCCTTCGCGCACGACGGCGAGGTGATCCCGGTGAGCTTGCTGAAGAACACCGGCGAGGAGCCAGCCGGTGTGCAGGTGTTCTCGCCGCTGGTGGCCAGCGAGGTGCGCCAGATGATGCACCTGGCCGCCGCGCCCGGCGGCACCGCGCCGCTCGCGCAGACGCAGGGCTACTCGGTGGGCGGCAAGACCGGCACCGCGCACAAGCAGGTCGGCAAGGGCTACGCGAGCAACAAGTACCGCGCCTGGTACACGGGCATGTCGCCCATCGACAAGCCGCGCATCATCGTCGCGGTGATGATCGACGAGCCCGGCGCGGGCAAGTACTTCGGCGGCCTGGTGGCAGCGCCGGTGTTCAGCCAGATGGTGCAGCAGACGCTGCGCATCCTGAACGTGGTGCCAGACCTGGCCGTGGCACCGATGGCGCACTGAGCCTGCCGCCCCTTCGGGAGCGTTCGTTCGTCCACACGCTCGTTTAGGATCGTCGGCAACTCACTGTTACCGGCGCTCCAGACATGGTCGACACCCCCGAATCCACACCCGCCGTCCGCCTCGAAGACCTGACCGCGCTGCCGTACCAGCAGGCCTTGGCCGCGCACCTGCAAGTGCACGAGCCCGAGGTCTGGCGCTGGGCCGCCTCGGCCGAGGCACGCGAAGAACACGCCGCCGCGGTGCGCGCTGAACTGCTGCGCAACTCGTACCGGCTCGACGCGACGGCGCATCCCGACCTGCACGCGCACGCCCGGCTCGCGGCGCAGCGCCTGGGCGTTGCGGCGAGCATCACGCTCTACCAGGCGCGCGACGGCGCGATGAATGCCGCGATCCACTTCGTGCCGGGCGAGGCGCACATCGTGCTCTCGGGCCCGTTGCTCGAGCGCCTGCAGGGCCCCGAACTGCAGGCCGTGCTGGGCCACGAACTCGCGCACTACCTGCTGTGGGCGCGCGACGGCGGCAAGTACCACGTGGTCGATAGATTGCTGCACGCCACCTCGGCCGACCCGCGCGCCGATGCGAGCCACCTGCACGCCGCGCGCCGCTACGCCCTGTACACCGAGGCCTTCGCCGACCGCGGCGGCTGCGTCGCCTGCGGCGCGCTCGAGCCCGCGGTGAGCGCGCTCATCAAGATCGAGACCGGCCTCACGCAGGTCAACGTTGCAAGCTACCTGGCGCAGGCCGAGGAGATCTGCGCCGACCCCGCCACGCAGACGCGCGGTACCAGCCACCCCGAGGTGTTCGTGCGCGCCCGCGCGATGCGCCTGTGGACCGAGCGCCAGCACGACGCCGAAGACTGGCTGGCCACCGCGCTCGAAGGGCCGCTCGACCTGGGCACGCTCGACATGCTCGGCCAGCAGCGTGTGAGCGCGCTCACGCGCGGCGCCATCGCGCAGTTGCTGCAGCGTGCGTACCTGCAATCGGAGCCGCTGCTGGCGCATGCGCGCCGCTTCTTCCCCGACTTCGCGCCGCCCGCGTCGGCCATGCCGCCGCCCGAGCAGGTGCCCGCCGGCCTGCACGATTACCTGGCCAGTGTGCTGGTCGACTTCGTCGCAGCCGACCCCGAGCTCGACGAAGTCACGCTCGCCGCCGCGCTCGGCCTGGCCGAAGCGCTGGGCTGCGCCGAGCCGCTCGAACAACGCGTGGTGAAAGACCTGCGCTTTCCCAAGCGCAGCCTCACACGCGTGAAGCGCGACGCCACCGCCCTGCTCGACAAGGCCGCCACCCAACACCAGCAGGCCGCCGCCGCATGACCACCGCTACCGCTCCCCTCCTGCAGCTGCTCGCCACCGCCGACACCCACGGCGGCCTGCAGACCGACGACGTACTCAAGCTCGTGCTGCCGCTGCTGCGCGAAGTCTCGGCCTTGCACGAGCAAGGCAAGGTCGCCGCGCTCGGCAGCGTGTTCGCCTACCGCGTGACCGATGTGCCGGCGCTGGCCCTTGCGCAAACCGAAGGCGCGGACCCGCGCCGCAACCTCGAAGCCATCGCGCCGCTGGAGCAGCCCGCCGCGTCGGTGCTGCGCGTGGTGGGCGAAGAACGCGTCACCCTCGATGCCGACGCCGGCCTCTCGGTGGAGAACCTCGCGGTCATGGCCGATGCAGGGCCCGACGCCGTGCCCACGCGCCCCGCCTACCTGCCCGGCTACACCGCGTGGGAGCTGCGCCTGGCGCACCACGACGCGCTCGGCGACATCCTGTGCCTGGGCCAGGTGCTGGCCAGCCTGTCGTGCGGGCTGGACTTCACCGACGGTGAAGAACTGACGCGCTTCGCCGCGCACCGGACCAACCTGTTCGAACTGAACCGCCGCCTGCACCCCGTGGTGGCCGCCGTGATCTTCGAGATGACCGCGCTCGACCGCCACGAGCGCGCGCGCGATCTGCCCTCGGTGATCCGCCGGCTCGAAACCTACCGCGACCAGCCGCTGGACCTGAACCTCGGGCTGGGGCTGGACCGCATCGCCCCCGCGAAGAACGGCGCCAGCCAGCGCCGCCAGGCCATCCAGCTGCACCTGCGCGACCGCCTGTTCGACCTGTCGCGGCGCAACCGCCTGCTGTACTTCAAGCCGACGCAGGCGCATGTGAACCTCACCATCGCCAGCGTGCCGCTGGTGGTCGACATGCACAGCATCCGCGTCGACCAGCTGTGCGTGTGGGACGGCCGCTTTGCCGCCGACATCGCCAGCTGCGACCCCGTGCCGCTGGCACGCTGGCTGCGCTTCGAAGACCAGCCCTACCTGCCCGGAGCGCTCGACCGCATCCTGCAGGAGGCGCGGCGCGACCGCTCGGAATACGGCTTCTCGCAGCTGTCGCTGGTCGTCGCCTTCCTGCGCTGGCACAACCTGAAGGAAGGGGCTGCCGGCGGCGCCGAGCAGGCCGAGCGCATCGCCTCGCCGCTGCTGATGCTGCCGGTGGAGCTCTCGCGCAAGAAGGGCGTGCGCGACCAGTACCTGCTCGAAGCCGCCACCAGCGAGGCGCAGGTGAACCCCACGCTGCGGCACCACCTGCGCCAGCTCTACGGCATCGTGCTGCCCGAGACGGTGGACCTGCGCGAGACCTCCATCGCGCAGTTCCACGCCCAGCTCTCGGCGCAGATTGCGCAGAGCGAGCCCGGCGTGCAGTTGCGTCTGGTGAAGCAGCCCGAGATCGCGGTGATCCACCAGCGCGCGCGCCAGCGGCTCGAACAGTTCAAGCGCCGCGCGCGCGTGCGCACGCCGTCCGCCGTGCCGGTGGCCGCGCAAGATTTCAGCTATGCGCAGGACGACTTCCGCCCGCTCGGCCTGCAGCTCTTTCATGCGCGCGTGCGCCCGGTGCCGCTGCCGGTGCGCGACGCCGTCGGCGCGCGCCCGCAGCCGCGCGCGCCGCAAATGGCCGCCGCCGTGGCGGAAGAAACCGAGCGCACCACGCTGCAGCTGCGCGAGAGCACGGGCAACCCGTACCAGTGGGACATCGACCTCACGGCCGTGACGCTGGGCAACTTCAACCACCGCAAGATGTCGCTGGTGCGCGACTACTCGGGCCTGGCCGAAAACGACATCGCGAGCGAAGCCTTCGACCGCGTGTTCTCGCTGCAGCCGCGCCAGGTCGATGCCGAGGCGCCGCCCGCCCTGCCGCTGGCCGCGCAATGGCCGGTGGTGCAAGGCGACGCCACGCAAACCGCCGCGGTGGCGCTGGCGCGCACCGGCACCAGCTACATCATTCAAGGGCCGCCGGGCACGGGCAAGTCGCAGACCATCACCAACCTGATTGCCGACTACGTGGGGCGCGGCCAGCGCGTGCTGTTCGTCTGCGAGAAACGCGCCGCCATCGACGTGGTGTTCCACCGCCTGCGGCAGCAGGGGCTGGACGAGCTGTGCTGCATGATCCACGACTCGCAGGGCGACAAGAAGGCCTTCGTGCAGAACCTGCGCAAGACCTACGAGCAATGGCTCGAAGCCCCCGAGACGCTGACGCAGGAGGCGGCTGAGCGCACCCAGGTGCTCGACGCCATGGACCTCGACCTGCGCGCGCTGGAACGCTTCGACGCCGCCATGCGCGACGTGCCCGTGCACATCGCGGTAACGCTGCGCGAACTGGTGGCGCGGCTCATCGCGCTGAAGGCCGACGACCCCGCGCTCACGCCGTTGCAGGCCGAAGCCCTGCCCACCCTCTCGGCTTGGCGCCAGCATGCGGAGCTGGTGTCGCGGCTGCACCTGGCCGTGACCGAAAGCCTGGGCGCGCCCAGCCTGGCGCAGCACGTGTTCGCGCAGCTGGCGCCCGCGCTGCTGAAACAGGAAAAGCCGCTCGCGCGGCTGGTCGAACTCAGCGAGCGCGCCATCGACCTGAGCGGCGCGTGCCGCGATGCGCTCGCCGACGCATGGCCGCCGCTGGCCGACGACCAGGCGCTGTGGCGCGATGCACTGGCCGTGGTGGCCGACGCGCGCCGCGTGGCTGCGCTCGCCGCGCGTGGGCAGCTCACGCTGCTGGACGCCGCGCACCCGAACAGCCTGGCGTGGCGCACGGCATTGTCCGAGCGCCGCGGACTGCAGCAGGCCCTCGACGCTGCGCTGCAGCGCACCGCGCACTGGCGCGACAAGCTCTCACCCGGCGACACCGAGGCCGGCCTCGCGCAAGCCCGCGCGCAGCAAGGCTCGCTGCTGCGCTGGCTGCAGCCGTCGTGGTGGCGCTTGTCCGGTGAACTGAAGCGCCGCTACGACTTCGCCGCGCACGCCGTGCGCCCGCAGCCCAGCCAACTGTTAGAAGAACTGCTGGCCGAGCACCTCGCGCACACCGCGCTGCAAAAGCAGCTTGCGCAGATCGAGTCCGGCTACGGCTGCACCGATCCCGAGGCCTTTGCGCAGCAGTTGCAGGAGATGCGCAGCATCGACGACAGCACCAGCCTGCGCGCGGCGTTCCAGGTGCATCTGCGCACGGAAGCCGCAGGCGGCGCCAGCCGCAGCGTCGAGAAACTCGCCACCGCCGGCGCGCGCACCGACACGCTCGATGCCCTGTGGCGCGACCTGGTCCAGGACGCCGCCGCCCAGCCGTTGAACGCGCTCGAAGCGCTGGCCCGCACGCTGCGCGACCAGGCCGATGCGCTGCCCTCCGTGATCGTGCCGCTGCAGGAACTGGCCGATGCCGATCCGGCGGTTGCCGCCGCGCTGCGCACCCTGCCCCTGCCGCCCGACGCCATCGAGTTCGCGGTGGCGCGCGAAGGCCTGGAGCGCGTGTACCGCACCGAGCGCTGGCTGCCGCGCTTCGACGGCGCCGCGCTCGCGCGCCATGCGAAGCGCCTGGGAGACGCCGAACGCCAGCTGCTGGAGCGCAACGCCCGCACGCTGGCCGCCGCGGTGCGCCAGCGGTTTCGCGACCATGTGCAAAAAAGCGCCCTGCCCGCCAGCCAGCTCGACGCCGACGGCAAGCTCTTCAAGAAGAGCTACAACGCGGGCCGCCGCGAGCTGGAACACGAGTTCGGCAAGACCATGCGCTACAAGGCGATCCGCGAACTGGCCAGCGGCGACACCGGCCGCGTGGTGCGCGACATGAAGCCGATCTGGCTCATGAGCCCGCTGTCGGTGTCCGACACGCTGCCGCTCGCGGCCGACCTGTTCGACGTGGTCATCTTCGACGAGGCCAGCCAGATCCCGGTGGAAGAAGCCGTGCCCGCGCTGTACCGCGCGCCGCAGATCATCGTGGTGGGCGACGAGATGCAGCTGCCGCCGACCAGCTTCTTCTCGTCCAGCCGCGACCCCGAGGACGACACCGTGTCGGTGCAGGACGCGGACGCCGACGACGGCGACGACAGCAGCGAAGGCGACCGCATCGCCGTGGTGCTGGACGCCGACAGCCTGCTCAACCAGGGCGCGCGCAACCTGCCGGCCACGCTGCTGGCCTGGCACTACCGCAGCCGCTACGAGTCGCTCATCGGCTTTTCGAACGCGGCGTTCTACGCGGGCAACCTGTACACCATTCCGGACCGCAGCCTGCCCGCGCCCGAGCGAGGCGAAATTCTGGTGCAGTCACGCAGCCCGTCGGACGAATCGGTGGCGTCGCACGTCGACGCCCTGCTCTCGCGCGCCATCAGCTTTCACCGCGTGACCGATGCGGTGTACGAGAACCGCATCAACGACGGCGAGGCGCGCCACATCGCGCAACTGGTGCGCGAACTGCTCCGGCGCGAGACGGGGCGCAGCCTGGGCATCGTGGCGTTCTCGGAGGCACAGCAAGGCGAGATCGAGGACGAGCTCAACGCATTGGGCGCGGTCGACACCGAGTTCGCGGCCCGGCTCGAAGCCGAGTACGTGCGCGAGGAAGACGACCAGTTCTGCGGCCTGTTCATCAAGAACCTGGAGAACGTGCAGGGCGACGAGCGCGACATCATTCTGCTGAGCATCTGCTACGGCCCCAACCCCGAGGGCCGCATGCTGATGAACTTCGGCCCCATCAACCAGCGCGGCGGCGAGAAGCGGCTCAACGTGATCTTCAGCCGCGCCAAACACCACATGGCGGTGGTCTCGACCATTCGCCACGAGGCGATCACCAACGACCACAACGAGGGCGCGGCGGCGCTGAAGAACTTCCTGCGCTATGCGGAGTGCCTGTCGCGCGGCGATGCGGACACGGCGCGGCGCGTGCTCGAAAGCATGAACCCGCTCACGCGCGGTGCGAGCCCGGTGGCGCGGCACGGGCGCGCGGACGACGTCACGGTACAACTTGCCGCGGCGTTGCGCGCACGCGGCCATGCGGTGGACGAACAGGTGGGACAGTCACGCTTTCGCTGCGACCTGGCGGTGCGCGTGGACGGCAGCACGCACTACGCGCTGGGCATCCTGGTGGACACCGCCATGCATTACGAAAACCGCAACGTGCTGGAGCGCTACGTGTCGCGTCCCCGCATCCTCGATGCCTTCGGCTGGCAGGTGATGCAGGTGCTGGCCAAGGACTGGCTGCATGCGCCCGAGACCGTGCTGGAGCAGGTCGAGCAGGCCCTGGAGAAAGCCAGGGCCGACGCGGAACGCGCAGGCGCCTGACACCGAGTCCGAGGCCGGCTCAGTCGTAGACGATGAGCGCCTTGCCCGCATCCGCCTGTGCGGTCCAGCTGGCCAGCGCCGCGTCGGTCGGGAAGAACTTGGCGCGCTCGCCCAGTTGCAGCTCAACCTGCGCCCCGCCGCGCGCCATCGACAGGCGCACGGGCAGCCCCTGAATCAGGTCGCCCACCTCGGTCTGCTCCTTGCGCGGGGGAAAGTCTTTCAGCAGCCGCGCGATGTCGGGTGCCTTGCCGTTGACCGCCACGCGCAAAAACTTGCCGAAGCGGCAACGCGCCGTGGCCAGGTCCCACACCTGCTGCACCTGAAAGCGAGCCTCGAAGCCGCCGCGCGCGGGCTGCAGCTTGCCGCTGACGATGACCAGCTCGTCGTCCTTCAGCGTGTTGCGGTTGGCGTTGATGAGCGCCTCGTCGGCCGTGGCGTCGATGGACTCCGACTTGTCGTCGAGCTTGAAGATCGCCAGCCGGCCGCGCTGGCCGTTGATCACGCGAAAGTCGCTCACGATGCCCGCAATGACCTGCTGGTCGCGGCTGTCGAGCAGGTCGCCGATCTCGCGCTTGCAGAAGCGCCGCACCTCGTGCGACACCTCGTCGAACAGGTGGCCTGAAAGATAGAAGCCCACCGCGGTTTTTTCGAGAGTGAGCCGCTCCTTCACGCCCCAGGGCGTGGCGTCGACCAGGTCGGGCTCGGCGTTGGCCGAGCCGTGTTCGGCGTCGCCGAAGATGTCGACCTGCGCCGCATTGGCGGCCGTGGCGCTGGCGAAGTCGAAGGCGCGGTCGAGCGAGGCAATCAGCGACGCGCGGTTCTGCTGGATGGCATCGAACGCGCCGGCCTTGATGAGCGCCTCGACCGTGCGCTTGTTGATGCGCTGGCGGTCGATGCGCACGCAGAAGTCGAACAGGCTCTTGAACGGGCCGCCCTCCTCGCGCGCCCGCACCACGGCCTCGACCGCGAGCTGGCCCGAGCCCTTCACGGCGCCCAGGCCGTACCGAATCACCTTGTCGGTAACCGGCTCGAAGCGGTAATTGCCGCGGTTCACGTCCGGCGGCTCGAAGGTGATGCCGAAATTTTTCTGGGCGTCTTCGAACAGGAGCTTGAGCTTGTCCGTGTCGTCCATTTCCACGGTCATGTTGGCGCAGAAGAACTCGGCCGTGTAGTGAACCTTGAGCCAGCCCGTGTGGTAGGCCAGCAGCGAGTAGGCGGCCGCGTGCGACTTGTTGAAGCCGTAGCCCGCGAACTTCTCCATCAGGTCGAAGATTTCGTCGGCCTTGTCCTGCGGAATGCCGTGCGTGGCGAGCGCACCCGCGCGGAATTTCTCGCGGTGCTCGGCCATCTCTTCGAGCTTTTTCTTGCCCATGGCGCGGCGCAGCAGGTCGGCGCCGCCGAGCGAATAGCCGCCCAGGATCTGCGCGGTCTGCATCACCTGCTCCTGGTAGACCATGATCCCGTAGGTTTCCGACAGCATCTCGGCCACGGCCGGGTGCGGGTATTCCACGTCTTCGCGGCCATGCTTTCGCGCCACGAAGCTGGGAATCAGGTCCATCGGGCCGGGGCGGTACAGCGCGTTGAGCGCAATCAGGTCTTCCAGCCGCGTGGGCCGCGCGTCTTTCAGCATGCCCTGCATGCCGCGGCTTTCGAACTGGAACACCGCCTCGGTCTTGCCCTCGGAAAACAGCCGGTAGGTGGCCGCGTCCTTCAGCGGAATGTTCTCGAACGCGAAATTTTCCTGGCCCTTGTGGCGCGCGACGATGAAGTCCTTGGCAATCTCCAGGATGGTGAGCGTGGCCAGGCCCAAGAAGTCGAACTTCACCAGGCCGATGGCCTCGACGTCGTCCTTGTCGTACTGGCTCACGGCCGAGTCGCTGCCGGGCTGCTGGTAGAGCGGGCAGAAGTCGGTGAGCTTGCCCGGCGCAATGAGCACACCCCCGGCGTGCATGCCGATGTTGCGCGTCATGCCTTCGAGCTTTTGCGCGAGCTCGACCAGCATGCGCACTTCTTCTTCCTTCTCGATGCGCTGCGCGAGCTGCGGCTCCATCTCGATGGCGTAGTTGTTCTTGTCGCCGTCGATCTTTTTCTCGGGCGGGTACTGCAGCGTGACCGACATGCCCGGCTTGTTGGGAATCAGCTTGCTGATGCCGTCGCAGAACATGTAGCTCATGTCCAGCACGCGGCCCACGTCGCGGATGGCCGCGCGCGCGGCCATGGTGCCGAAGGTGGCGATCTGGCTGACGGCATTGCGGCCGTACTTGTCCTTCACGTAGTCGATCACCCGGTCGCGGTTGCCCTGGCAGAAGTCGATGTCGAAGTCGGGCATCGAGACGCGTTCGGGGTTCAGGAAGCGCTCGAACAGCAGCTTGTACTCGAGCGGGTCCAGGTCGGTGATCTTCAGCGCGTAGGCCACCAGCGAGCCCGCGCCCGAGCCCCGGCCCGGGCCCACCGGACAGCCGTTTTCCTTGGCCCACTTGATGAAGTCGCCCACGATCAGGAAGTAGCCCGGGAACCCCATGTTCAGGATGGTGTTGATCTCGAACTCCAGCCGCTCGACGTAGCGCGGACGTTCGGCGTCGCGCCTGGCCGCATCGGGGTACAGATGCGCGAGGCGTGCCTCCAGCCCCACGAACGATTCCTGGCGAAAGAAGTCGTCGATCGGCATGCGCACGCCGTCGGCGACGAAGGGCGTCGGAAAGTCGGGCAGCTGCGGCTTGTTGAGCACCAGCGTCAGGTTGCAGCGCTTGGCAATTTCCACCGTGTTGGCCAGCGCGCTCGGCACGTCGGCGAACAGCGCCTGCATCTCGGCGCTCGACTTGAAGTACTGCTCGTGGGTGAAGCGGCGCACGCGGCGCGGGTTGCCGAGAATCTCGCCTTCGGAAATGCACACGCGCGCCTCGTGCGCCTCGTAGTCTTCGCGGGCCGCGAACTGCACGGGGTGCGTGGCGACCACGGGCAGCTTCAGGCGGGCGGCGAGCTTCACCGCGGCGATCACGTGCGGCTCGTCCTCGGGACGGCCGGCGCGCTGCAGCTCGATGTAGAAACGGTGCGGGAACACGCCGGCCAGCCGCAGCGCCAGCTCGGCCGCGCGCTCTTCCTGCCCTTGCAGCAGGGGCTGGCCGAGCGGGCCGGCCTGCGCGCCCGACAAGGCGATCATGCCGCCCGACAGCTCCTCGATCCATTCGAGCTTGCAGGCGGCCTGCGACTGGCCCCGGCTCACGTTCTGCGTCCAGGCCCGAGCGAGCAGCTCGGACAGGTTCAGATAGCCTTCGGTGCTCTGCACCAGCAGCACGATGCGGGTGAGTGCGCCGGGCTCCTTGCCCAGCCCGTCGACGAACACCTCGGCGCCGATGAGGGGCTTGACCCCCTTGCCGCGCCCCTGCTTGTAGAACTTGATTGCCCCGAACAGGTTGTTCAGGTCGGTGATGGCCAGCGCGGGCTGGTTGTCGGAGGCGGCGGCCTTGATGGCTTCGTCGATGCGGTTGGTGCCGTCGACGACGGAAAACTCGGTGTGCAGGCGCAGGTGAACAAACATCGGTCCATTGTAGAAACCGTCACCCCACGATGTGGGTTGACGATCCCTACAATCGCCCCCCGTGCAAGAGATTTTGAATATCGCAGCCTACAAATTCGTAGGCATACACGACAGCCCCGTGCTGCGTGAAGACCTGCGCGCCCGCGCCCAGGCCCTGGACCTGATGGGCACCATCCTGCTGGCGCCCGAGGGAATCAACCTGTTCCTGGCCGGCGCCGCCGACGGCGTCCGGGCCTTTCTGGCCCACTTGCGCGCCGATGCGCGCTTTGCCGACCTGGAAGCCAAGGAAAGCTGGTCGCAAGCCCAACCGTTCCGGCGCATGCTGGTGAAGCTCAAGCGCGAGATCATCCGCATGGACCACCCCGCCATCCAGCCCGCAGCGGGCCGGGCGCCCGGGGTGGACGCCCCCACGCTCAAGCGCTGGCTCGACCAAGGCCACGACGACGAAGGCCGCGAGATTGCGCTGCTCGACACGCGCAACGACTTCGAGGTCGACGAGGGCAGCTTCGACGGCGCGATCGACTGGCGCATCACCAAGTTCACCGAGTTCCCGCCCGCGCTCAAGGCGCACCGCGCCGACTTCGCGGGCAAGACGGTGGTGAGCTTCTGCACCGGCGGCATCCGCTGCGAGAAGGCCGCGATCCTGATGCGCGAAGAAGGCATCGATCACGTGCTGCAGCTCGAAGGCGGCATCCTGAAATATTTCGAGCAGGTGGGCGGTGCGCACTACCACGGCGACTGCTTCGTGTTCGACGGCCGGCGCGCGCTGGCGCCCGACCTGAGCGCGCGCGCGGCCGACGCCAGCGCACGCGCGTCGGAAGATGTCGAGCTGAATCTCGGCCTGAAGCAATAACCGGCAGCCCTCTCATGCGCATCCTCCTGGTGGAAGACGAACTGGACATGGCCTCGTGGCTGATCCGGGCGTTGACCCAGAGCGGCTTCGTCGCCGACCACGCGCCCGACGCGCGCACGGCCGAGGCCTTCATGGCCGGCACCGAGTACGACGCCATCGTGCTCGACCTGAGACTGCCCGACAAGCACGGCCTGAGCGTGCTGGCCGACATGCGCAATGCCGACGACCGCACGCCGGTGCTCATCCTCACCGCGCAGAGCGCCCTGCAGGACCGGGTGCGCGGCCTGAACCTGGGCGCCGACGACTTCCTTACCAAGCCTTTCGAGCTGGTCGAGCTCGAGGCGCGCCTCGCGGCGCTGGTGCGGCGCAGCCGCGGCAAGCAGCACCCGCGCCTGCAGTGCGCCTCGCTCTCGTACGACAGCGAAAGCCACGCCTTCACCTTGCGCGGCACGCTGTTGTCGCTCACGCCGCGCGAGCAGGCCGCGCTCACCGCGCTGCTGATGCGCAGCGGCTCGCCGGTGGGCAAGTCGCAGCTGTTCGCCAAGGTGTTCACCAACGACAGCACCGCGGGGCCCGACGCCATCGAGGTGGTGCTGCACCGGCTGCGGCGCAAGCTGGCCGACAGCGACGTGCGCATCGTCACCGTGCGCGGCCTGGGCTACATGCTCGAGAGCATCGCCGATGGATCCTCGGCCCCATCAGTGCCCTCCGCGCCTCTCCCGTCCGACCTTGCCGACACCGACTGAGCCCCAGCGCTTCGGCATCCGCGCGCGCCTGCTCGCGCTGCTGCTGCCGGGCATGGTCGCGCTGCTGGCGCTGGACAGCTGGAACGACTATCACGCCCTGACCGACTCACTGGTGGTCGCCTACGACCAGAGCCTGCTCGAACCCGTGCAGGCGCTGGCCAACGGCATCGTGGTGGCCAGCGACGGCAGCGTGCGCGTGCAGGAGCCCTTCTCGATCCAGGCGATGTTCGAGTCGACGCACCTGCGCTACAAGTACCTGCACGTCGGCGTGCAGCGCATTCCGAAAGGCGAGACGCTGGACGTGAACTCGCCCGAGACCACGCTCATGGGCGTGCCGGGCCTGCCCCGTCCAGCGCAGCGCCCGCCCGACGGCACGCCCGTGTTCTACGACGCGGTGCACGAACAGCACCCGGTGCGCGTGGCCGCGCTGCGCCAGACGGTGTACGACCACGTGCACCCGGGCGTGGCCTACAGCGTGCTCGTGCAGGCGGCCGAGGGCACCGGCCCGCGCACCGAGGCGCAGGCCGAATCGCTGCGCCAGGAGCTGCTGCGCGACACGCGCATGGTGCTGGTGATGGCGCTGCTGGTGTGGCTGGGCGTGGCCTGGACGCTGCGCCCTCTGGACCGCCTGCGCCGCTCGCTGCGCGAACGCCCGCGCGACGACCTGAAGCCGCTCGACGCCGGCGGCGTGCCGCAGGAAGTGGCACCGCTGGTGGACGCGGTGAACCACCACATCGCGAGCCACCGGCGCATGGTGGCCGAGCAGTCGCAGTTTCTGGCCGATGCCTCGCACCAGTTGCGCACGCCGCTGAGCATCCTGTCGATCCAGGCCGGCTATGCCGTGCGCGAGACCGACCCGGCGCGCATGCGCGAGTCGCTCCAGGCCATCGTGGCGCAGCTGTCGCGCACGCGCCGCCTGAGCGAGCAGCTGCTGGCGCTGGCCCATGCCACCACGGAAGACGAGGTCGCGCCGGCCGAGCCGGCCGTGGTCGACCTGAACGCCATTGCGCGCGGCGTGGTGCTGCAATACCTGCCGCTGGCGCGCGAGAACGACCAGGACCTGGGCTGGGTCGACGCGCGCGGCGACACCGCCGCCGAACACGCCGACGTTCCTGACGACGACACCGACGGCACCGACGAGGCAGGCAACGCCAACGACATGGACTGTCCGCCCGTACTGCCCGTGGCCGCCAACGCCGCCGAGCTGCACGAGGTGCTCGCCAACCTCGTGCACAACGCCATCAAGTACACGCCGCGCGGCGGCAACATCACGGTGACCGTGCGGCGCGAAGCCTCCCACGCGCTGGCCGAGGTGTGCGACAGCGGCCCGGGCATTCCGCCCGAGCGGCGCGACAGCGTGTTCGAGCGCTTCCATCGCGACGCCTCCGTGGGCGCGGGTGCCGCGCACGGCGCGGGCCTGGGCCTGACCATCGCGCGCAGCTATGCGCGGCGCAACGGCGGCGAGATCGAGCTCGACAGCGCGGACATGCCCGAGAGCGCGACGGGCGGCGGACTGCGCGCCATTCTCCGGTTGCCGCTGCACGCCTTCTGACGGGCTCGCGAAGCCCGTTTTTGCAAGGGTTTCACCGGATACGGCGGTACGTGATTACACGTATTTTGAGGGTCGCCGAGGCGTTTGCGACTTCTCCGAAAGGGGATTGAAAGCCTCGATTCCTAGACTGCGCTCCTTCCCAACGAAGGAGACTTATGCAGCACCCGCTCGGTGAAAATCCGGCCTCGCACGCGCTTCGGCCCGCATCGAAATTCAAGAAAGACTACTACGGCGGCGCACTGCTGATCGTCATCGGCCTGGCCGCCGTCTATGCCGGCGTCGGTTACCGCGTCGGCGAGCTCGCGCACATGGGGCCGGGCTTCTTCCCGGTCGCGCTGGGCGCGCTGCTGGCGCTCACGGGCCTGCTGATCGCCGTGTCGGCGCGCGGCGACAAGCCCGCTGCGGGCGCCAGCGAAGAGGCCGTGTCGCACGGTCATCCGGGCGGCATGCCGGACATCCGCGGCGGCGTCTGCATCATCCTGGGCATCCTCGCGTTCCTGCTGTTCGGCGAGTACGGCGGCCTGCTGCCGGCGACCTTCGCCATCGTGTTCATCTCGGCGCTCGGCGACCGCGACAACACGCTGACCGAAGCGCTGCTGCTGTCGCTGGCGATGTGCTTCATCGCGGTGGTGATCTTCTGGTGGGCGCTCAAGTTGCAGCTCCCCCTGTTCCAGTGGGGAGGCTGAAATCATGATCGGTCAATCGCTACACGACCTGTGGTTCGGCTTCGGCGTGGCCTTCCAGGGCTCGAACCTGATGTGGTCCTTCTTCGGTGTGCTGGTGGGCAACCTGATCGGCGTGCTGCCGGGCATGGGCGCGCTGCAGGCCATCTCGATCCTGCTGCCGCTCACCTACGTGATGCACCCGGTGCCCGCCATCCTGATGCTGGCCGGCATTTTCTACGGCTCGCAGTACGGCGGTGCCATCGGCGCCATCCTGATGAACATGCCGTCGCACCCGCCGCATGCGGTGACCTGCCTGGACGGGTACCCCATGACCAAGCAGGGCAAGGGGGGCGTAGCGCTGGGGATCACGATGATCTCCTCGTTCTTCGCGGCCTCGGTCGGCATCATCGTGATGATCTTCGCCTCGCCGCTGCTGGTGCAGATCGCGTTCAAGTTCGGTCCGACCGAGATCTTCTCGATCATGCTGCTGGGCTTGCTGGCGGGTTCCACCATGTCGCGCGGCTCGCCCCTCAAGGGCGTGGCCATGACGCTCTTCGGCCTGCTGTGCGGCGTGGTCGGCACCGACGTGAACAGCGGCAGCTTCCGCTTCGCGTTCGGCCTGCCTGAACTCAGCGACGGGCTGGAGCTGGTGGCGATCTCGATGGGCCTGTTCGGCGTGGCCGACTTCCTGCTCAACGTGAACCGCATGAAGGCCATCGGCGACACCGGCACGCTCAAGCTGAGCGACATGCGCCCGAGCAAGGAAGAGCTCAAGCGCGCCTTCCCCGCCATGATCCGCGGCACCATCGTCGGCACGGTGTTCGGCGCCATGCCGGGCACGGGCCCGACCATCACCACCTTCATCGCCTACGCGCTGGAGCGCAAGATCTCGAAGACGCCGAACAAGTTCGGCACCGGCATGATCGAAGGCGTGGCCGGCCCCGAGGCTTCGGCGCACTCGAAGACGCAGGTCGACTTCATCCCGACGATGAGCCTGGGCATTCCGGGCGACGCGGTGATGGCGCTGATTCTGGGTGCGCTGCTGATCCAGGGCATCCAGCCCGGCCCGCAGCTCATCACGGAGCATCCGGACATCTTCTGGGGCCTGATCGCCTCGTTCTGGATCGGCAACGTGATCCTGGTGATCCTGAACGTGCCGATGATCGGCGTGTGGGTGAAGCTGCTGAAGGTGCCCTACAAGTACCTGTTCCCGGCCGCGATGTTCTTCATTGCGACGGGCGTGTACAGCACGCAGAACAGCCTGTTCCAGATCTGGGAAGTGCTGGTGTTCGGCATCGTCGGCGCCTTGCTGATGTCGCTGGAGTTCTCGGTCGCGCCGATCCTGCTGGGCTTCGTGCTCGGGCCGATGGTGGAAGAGAACTTCCGCCGCGCGCTGCTGCTCTCGCGCGGCGACATGACGGTGTTCGTGACGCGCCCGATCAGCGGCACCTTCATCGGACTGTGCGTGCTGTTGCTGGCCGGCGTGGGCTTCTCGGCCTGGCGCGCGCGCGGTGGGCGCAATGCGGTGATCGAGCTGCCGAAGGCCCCGCCGGGTGCGTCGCCGTCGGAAACCGTGGCGATCGGCAACGAGTAGTCCGCTCACCCCACGTGGCGCGAAGAGCGCCATGCAAAAGCTAAAGGGCCCGATGCGTCGGGCCCTTTTTTCGTCTGCGCGAACTGCGCGATCGAACTGCGCGATGTCAGACCGGCGTGGTGCCCGTGTCCGGCTCGCGCACGCCGAAGGGCTTGCCCGGCAACGGAATGAATTCGGTCTCGCCGGGCACATGCCCCATCCGCTGGGCAGCCCAGTCGGCACCCGCTTCGAGGATGCGCTCGCGCCGGCTGGAGACGAAGTTCCAGGTGATGTAGCGCGGGCCGTCGAGCGGCGCGCCGCCGATGACCATCAGCCGCGCCGCGGTGTTCGACGTGAGCACCGCGCCTCGGCCGTCGGACAGCACCGCCATGGTGTGCGCGGGAACCGGCTCGCCATCGACGCCGATGTCGGCATCGACCGCGTACACGGCCAGTTCGGGCGCGAGCGCGGGCAGTTCGAAGCGCGCGCCCGCGGGCAAGGCGATGTCGAGGTACACGGTGTGCGAGAGCGTCTTCACCGGCGAGCGCGCGCCGAAGGCCTCGCCCACCAGCACGCGCACGTCGGCGCCCTGCGCCACCAGTTCGGGAATCGCCTCGGCCGGCGTGTGCTCGAAGCTGGGCTCGGCTTCTTCGTGCGCCTGCGGCAGCGCGGCCCACAGCTGCAGGCCGTGGTTGACGTAGGTGTCGGCCTTCAGGCGCTCGGGCTTGCGCTCGGAGTGCACGATGCCGCGCCCCGCGGTCATCCAGTTGATGGCGCCGGGCAAGATTTCCTGCACGCTGCCGAGGCTGTCGCGATGCATCATCGCGCCCTTGAAGAGGTAGGTGACCGTCGACAGACCGATGTGCGGATGCGGCCGCACGTCGTGCTCGCTGCCCGGCTGTTCGGTGGCCGGGCCGAAATGGTCGAAGAACACGAAGGGGCCAACCGAGCGGCGCTGCGCCGCGGGCAGCAGGCGCCGCACCTTGAAGCCACCACCCAGGTCCTTGTCGTGCGGTGTCAGCAACTGGGTGTCTGGGGTGGTGTCGTTCACAAGTGTTCTCCGTGGGGGTGGCGGTTGCCGGTTACTTGCGCGATGTTGCCACCGTGGCAAGACGCTCGCCGAATGCCCGGGCGGTGTCGAGATCGCCCTTCGGAATCTCGGCCGAGCTCGCGTCCGACGGCGACTGCGTCAGCAGGCCGCCGTAGCCGCCCACGTAGTTCATCGAGTCGCGCGTGGCCGCCTTGTTGTTGGTCGGCAGGATGCCCATGCTGACCCAGATGCCGCTGTGCTGCATCGCCAGCGTCCACAGGTAGGTGATGGTGGTGACCTTGTCGCCGTTCATCGTCGCGCTGTTGGTGAAGCCCGCGAAGAGCTTGTCCTTCCAGCCCTGCGTGAACCAGACCTTCGACGACGCATCGGCGAACTTCTTGAACTGCCAGCTCACGCCGCCCATGTAGGTGGGCGAGCCGAACACGATCATGTCGGCCGCGCCCAGCAGCTCCCAGCCGCCTTCGGGCAGGTTGCCGTCGGCGTCGATGGCGAGCAGCTGCGCACCGGCGCTGTCCGCCACGGCTTGCGCCACGCGTTGGGTGTGGCCGTAGCCGGAATGGAAGACGACAACGATGTTTGCCATGGTGAGAACTCCTGAATGAAGGTGGGCGGCTTTTCGCGAAACACAGAGGAACCGGCTTTGCCGGGCCTCTGGTGGTGCCCCCGGCGAGGGGGGAGGAGAAGCGACACGCAGTGCGCGAAGCCTGGGGGAGAGCTTAGTTTTTATCGATGCTGAAACGGCCGGGGCCGAAGGCGGCGAACGAAAGCAGACCGCCGGCGATGGCCATGTTCTTGAAGAACTGGATATTTTGCGTCGCGTCGGCCCAGAACTTGTGGAAGAACAGCGCCGTGGCCACGGTGAAGATCGCCATGATCAGCGCCGTCCATCGCGTCTTGAAGCCGACAAGCAGCGCAATGCCCAGGCCCAGTTCCACGAGGATCGCGATCGCCGCGGCCACCTCGGGCAGCGGCAGGCCCGCCACCTTGGTGATGTAGCCGACGGTGCCCGCGAAGCCCATCAGCTTGCCGAAGCCGGCGGGGATGAACAGCGTGGCGATCAGGATGCGGCCGACGAGCGCCAGCGTGTCCTGGGCGGCAGCAAGGGGGTGGTGGGTGGTGGTTGCCATGGTTGAAAAACTCCTCGGTTGTTGAAATGAAAAGCACGAAAAATGCCGAATGCACAAGGCACCCGGCGGGGACATGGATCAGGCGGCCAGATCGAACACCAGCACTTCGGCGTCCTTGGCCGAGCCCAGCGACAGTTGCGACTCGCCCTGCAGCATCGCGGCGTCGCCGCCCACCAGCTTCTGGCCGTTCACTTCGAGCTCGCCGCGCACCAGGTGCACGTAGCTCTTGCGCGCCGGGTCGAGCGCCAGGCTGGCCTTCTCTTCGCCGTCGAGCAGGCCGGCATACAGGCGGGCGTCGGCATGCACCGTCACCGAACCGTCACGGCCGTCGGGCGAGGCCACCAGGCGCAGCTTGCCGCGCTTCTCGGCGTCGCTGAACGCCTTCTGCTCGTAGCCGGGTGCAATGCCGTGCACGTTCGGCTGGATCCAGATCTGCAGGAAGTGCGTGGTCTCGTCCTTCTTGTGGTTGAACTCGCTGTGCATCACGCCGCGGCCCGCGCTCATGCGCTGCACGTCGCCCGGCGGAATGGACTCGATGTTCCCCATGCTGTCCTTGTGGGCCAGCTCGCCCGACAGCACGTAGCTGATGATTTCCATGTCCTTGTGGCCGTGGGTGCCGAAACCGGCGCCCGCCGCCACGCGGTCTTCGTTGATCACCCGCAGGTTGCCGAAGCCCATGTGGGCCGGGTCGTGGTAGCCGGCGAATGAAAAGCTGTGGAACGAGCGCAGCCAGCCATGGTCGGCATAACCGCGTTCCTGTGATTTACGGACTTGCAACATCGTGAACTCCTTGGTGGCCCTGCCCCGTGGGGGCTGTGCGGGCCTTCTTCGCGTGCCGCGCCGGATGCGCAGCGGATGTAAAGAACTTTAGGCCCGCACCCCCTTCGGAAAGACGCCGCGGTTTGATGGCACCATTCAAATAATTTGATCAATGGAGCCGCCATGCCCAGCCCCCGCGACGTGCTGACCCCCGACGCCCTGTCGATGCTGCAGACCGTGGCCGCCACCGGCAGCTTTGCCGCCGCCGCCCGCGCGCTCGACCTGGTGCCCAGCGCGCTGAGCTACCGGGTGCGCCAGATCGAGGACGCGCTCGACGTGCTGCTGTTCGACCGCAGCGCCCGCCAGGCCAAGGTGACGGAGGCCGGCGCCGAGTTGCTGCGCGAGGCCGAGCGCCTGCTCGCGGACATCGACGCGGTGGCCAACCGCGTGAAGCGCGTGGCCACCGGCTGGGAGCCGATGCTGACCATCGCGGTCGACAGCGTGATCGCGCGCGACCCGCTGCTCGACCTGGCCACCGCCTTCTTCGCGCTCGATCCGCCCACGCGCCTGAAGCTGCGCGACGAGACGCTGCTGGGCACCATCGAGGCACTGACCAGCGGCGAGGCCGACCTGGCCGTCGGTGCCGTGATCGACGCGGCGAGCCTGACCTTCACGGCCACCGGCATCCGCAGCCGCGTGATCGGCGAGCTGCGCTTCGTGTATGCCGTGGCGCCGCACCATCCGCTGGCGCGCCTGCCGCAGCCGCTGAGCGACGCCGTGCTGCGCCAGCACCGCGCGGTGGCGGCCGCCGACTCGGCCCGCCACGGCACGCCGATGACGGTGAACCTCATGGGCGGGCAGGACGTGCTCACGGTGCCCAGCATGCAGGCCAAGATCGCGGCGCAGCTGCACGGGCTGGGCGGCGGCTTTCTTCCCGAGCCGATGGCGCGGCCGTACATCGAGGCCGGGCACCTGGTCGAGCTGAAGACCGAGCGCACGGCGCCGCTGGGCACCATGCATTGCGCATGGCGCGTGCGCACCGCGGGCAAACCGGGGCGCGCGCTCGAATGGTGGCTCGCGCAGTTCGAGCTTGAAGGCACGCGGCGTGCGTTGCTGGAGCGGCACCGGGGTCGATGAGGATGACGCAGATTCCGCGCCGCGGCGCTAAGGGTGTGCCCTCAGGCGAAGCCGCTGCCCGACCGATGTAGAGTGCAGACACATCCAACCGCATTCCTTCCAGAAGAAAAGAGTCTTTCATGACCACTCGCGCGAAAGCCAAAACGGCACAGCCGGCAAAGCCGGCCGATCGCCACCGAACCCCAGCCACCCCGCGCCACTACGCCGTCGTCGGCGCAGGCATCGCCGGGGTGGCCTGTGCCCGAACGCTGGTGCAAGCCGGCCACAAGGTCACGCTGTTCGAACGCGAGGCCACGGCAGGCGGTCGCATGGCGAGCATCGACACGGCCTTCGGCCGCTTCGACAGCGGCGCGCAGTACTTCACCGTGCGCGATCCGCGCTTCGCATTGGCGCTGGAGGCCACGCCCGCCCTGTGCAGGCGCTGGAGCGCCAACCTCGTGCGCGTGCTCGACGCCCACGGCCGCGTGGCCGAAGCCGCCCTGCCCTCGCTCGAACCGCACTGGGTGGCCCAGCCCGGCATGGACGCGCTGGTGGCCCACTGGGCCACGCCGCTGGGCAACAGCCTGGTGACCGGCACGCAGGTCACGCAGATCGAGCCCGACGCGCTCGACCCCAAGCGCTGGCAGTTGCGCACCGCGGGCGCCGACGAGTCCCAGCATGTGTATTCCGGCTTCGACGCCGTGCTGCTCGCCGTGCCGCCCTCGCGCACCCGCGCGCTGCTGGGCGACGGCAAGCTCTCGGCCACGCTCAGCCGCAAGGTGGAGCCAGTGCGCATCGCGCCGTGCTGGACGCTGATGGTGGCCTACCCCCAGGCCAACCAGCCCACCATGTCGCACCTGGGCCCGCAATGGAATGCCGCGCGCAGCACCCACCACCGCGTGGCGTGGCTGGCGCGCGAATCGTCCAAGCCCGGTCGCGAACCCATCGAACGCTGGACGCTGCAGGCCAGCGCCGCCTGGTCGCAGGAACACCTGCGCGACGCACCGTCGCGCATCGAGGCCAAGCTGCTGCGCGCCTTCGCGGAGATCACCGGCATCCATGCCACGCCCGCGCATGCGCAGGCGGTGTGCTGGAACGAAGCGCAGACGCAGGTGCCGCTGCGCACCACCCACCTGTGGGACGCCAAGGCGCGCATCGGCGTGGCCGGCGACTGGTGCACCGGCCACCGCGTGGAAGACGCGTTTCTCTCGGGCCTGTCGCTGGCACTCGCAGTGATCTGATCGCGGCATGGGGGAAGCCGGCCGCTTCGCGCCCTCGCCCACCGGGCCGCTGCATGCGGGCTCGCTGGTGGCCGCCCTTGCGAGCTGGCTCGACGTGCGCGCCCGCGGCCCGCAGGCGCGCTGGCTGATTCGCATCGAGGACGCCGACACCGAACGCTGCCTGCCCGGCATGGGCGAGCACATCCTCCAGCAGCTGGCCGCCTGCGGCCTGCTGCCCGACGAAACCCCCGTGTGGCAAACGCAGCGCACCGCGCGCTACGAGGCCGCGCTGGCCACCTTGCAGGCGCGGGGCCTGGCCTACCCCTGCGGCTGCTCGCGCAAGGACATCGGCGAGGCGCTGGCCAGGCTCGGCCAGGCACCTGAACGGCACGGCGAGCGTGTCTACCCAGGCACCTGCCGCGACGGCCTGCATGGGAAGCCCGCGCGCGCCTGGCGCTTTGCCGCTTTCAGGCTGGACGCCGACGTGCGCTGGACAGACCGCCGCCTGGGCCCGCAGCGGCAGGACGTGGGCCGCGAGGTCGGCGACTTCGTGCTGCGGCGCGCCGACGGGCCCTGGGCCTATCAACTCGCAGTGGTGGTCGACGACGCCGAGCAAGGCGTGAGCGACGTTGTGCGCGGCGAAGACCTGGCCGACAACACCGCGCGCCAGGTGCTGCTGCAGCGCGCGCTCGGTTGCCCCACGCCCGGCTACCTGCACACGCCGCTGGTGCGCGGCGCCGACGGCGACAAGCTGTCGAAGCAGAACGGCGCCACGTCGATCGCCACCGGCACGCCGCAAGCCGCGCTGGCCGCCCTCGACAGCGCCGCGCAGATGCTCGGGCTGCGCCCCGCCGCGGCCACCGATTGCGCCGCCGCCCTGGCCGCCTGGGTGCCCGAATGGCACGCTCTCTACAATTCGCGGCCCTCATGAACATTCCCGACACCGTGCCCCACGACCTCCCGCCCAGCGACGATGCGCCCGCCCCCGAAGACGGTGACAGCGGCGACAGCAGCCACGACGCGTCCAAGCCGCACCCGCTGCACCGTCGGCTGAAGAGCTTCGTGCGGCGTGCCGGCCGCACCACCGACGGCCAGGCGCGCGCCTTCGCCGAGCTGGGCCCGCTGTTTCTGCTGCCCTACGAGGCCGAGCCGCTCGACCTGGCGGCGGCCTTCGGTGGGCGTGATGCGCCGACGGTGCTGGAGATCGGCTTCGGCATGGGCGAGGCCACCGCGCACATCGCCACGGTGCTGCCCGACACCAACTTTCTCTGCTGCGAGGTGCACGAGCCCGGCGTGGGCGCGCTGCTCAAGCGCATCGGCGAGCAGTCGATCACCAACATCCGCATCTGCGCGCACGACGCGGTCGACGTGCTGGCCCACATGCTGCAGCCCGGCACGCTGGCCGGCGTGCACATCTTCTTTCCCGACCCGTGGCACAAGAAGCGCCACAACAAGCGCCGACTGATCCAGCCCGAATTCGTGACCAAGCTGGCGCAGCACCTGCGCCCCGGCGGCTACATCCACTGCGCCACCGACTGGCAGCCCTACGCCGAGCAGATGCTCGAGGTGCTGGCCGCCGAGCCGATGCTGCGCAACACGGCCGAGGCCTATGCGCCCAAGCCCGAGTACCGCCCGCTTACCAAGTTCGAGAACCGCGGCATCAAGCTGGGCCACGGCGTGTGGGACCTGGTGTTCGAGCGCGCCGCCTGAGCCAGCGCTGACCGGGGGCGGCCGCGCAAGGCGCGAAAAGGGCTGAAAGGGCTGAAAGGGCTGAAAGGGCCGCTGCATTTGAAGCCGGCGCGGCCTGCCCGGCGATTCGCGCCATCTACGCGTCCTCCGCCTTCCCCCTTGGCCTTGAAATTGCTACACTTTTTTACTACTGTTAAAGAAAGTGTCCAATGAATGCATCGCGCAGGGAATGGCTGGCGAAGACGTACGGTGCGGCGCTTTGGGGGAGCGGCATCGCCGCCATGGCAGGCCCCGCCATGGCGCAGTCCACGCGGGCAGTTCCCGCAGGCGGCGCGCCGCGCGTGGTGCTGCTGGGGCAATCGGTGCCGCTGACCGGCGGGGCCAGTGAGATCGGCAGCGCCTTCGCCGCCGGCAGCCGCCTCGCAGTGACCGACTTCAATGAACGCAACGCCGCCAGCGGCCTCCAGCTGAAGCTGCTTCAGCTCGACGACGGCTACGACGCGGCCCGCGCCGCCGCCAACGCGCGCACCCTGCTCGGCGCGAACAAGGCCGACATGCTGTTCGGCTTCGTCGGCACGGCCAGCAGCGACGCCGGCGCGAACGTGGCCACGCAGCAGGGCAGCCTGCTGTTCGCGCCCTTCGCGGCCGCCGACAACCTGCGCGGCGCCGACCACCCGAACGTGTTCCACGTGCGCCCCGGCATGATCGACGAGGCCCTCAAGATCGTGCGCCAGTGCGCCACCGTGGGGCAGACGCGCGTGGCGCTGGTGGGCGACGACGACGCCATGGGCCGCGCCGGCCTTGCGGCGGTCGAGCAGGCCATCGCCGAGCTGAAGCTGCCTGCGCTGGTCGCCACCGCGCTGGTGCCGCCGAACGGCGACAAGCTCGACGCCGCCCTGAAGGGCGTGCAGCAGAAATCGCCGCAGGCCATCGTGCTGGTGTCGCTGTCGGGCACCACGGCCAACGCCATCCGCTCGCTGCGCAAGAGCGGCTACACGGGCAACTTCATGGCCTTCTCGATCGTGGGCATCGACCCGCTCTACGCCACCCTCGGCAAGGACATCGGCGGCATCGTCATCTCGCAGGTGGTGCCCTCGCCGCGGCCTTCGGCCATTCCGATCGTCAAGGAGTACCTGGCCGCCGTGGACACCTCCGACCAGACCGCGTCGTACGAAGGGCTCGAAGGCTTCATCGCGGCCAAGGCGGCCGGCGAAGCGGTGCGCCGCGCGGGCCGCGGCTTCAACACCGCGACCCTGCAACGCACCATGACCGGCATGACCGACTACGACGTGGGCGGCTTTCGCATCAACCTGCGCCCGGGCCTGCGCGACAACGTGCGCCGCATCGACCTGATCAGCATTTCGGCGGACGGGCGCGTGCTGCGCTGACCGTCGAGCAGCAGTTCGGTCAAGCGCTGCTGCACGTAAAGGGCCGTGGCGCCGAGCAGGCGGCCCTGCAGCCAGAGCATGCGGACCGACAGCCGCGGCAGCGCCCGCGACGGGCAAGGCACTTCCTTCAAGGCCTTGAGGCGGCCCGCAGTGCGCGATGTCGACCGGTAGAACGGCCCGGTCTGAGAGGACTATCCGCTTGTATTCAGCGCGCGACCAAAGTCACAACACTCTTGCGCGAGAAGGACGATGGATGCGACAAGTGAACTGTGCTGATCGCCTTTGAAAATTGCAACGTAGTTGATCTCGGGGAGCGCTGGCGTCACCCGAACGATCGACAGCAATCCAGCATCGATGATGGGGCGCATGCACTCTCGCGGCAGAAAGCTGATGCCCAATCCTGAGACTGTCATCGCGATGATGGCGATCAGGTTGTTGCTCGGAATGGTCTTGGTCGGCGAGATGCCGAAAGATTTGAACCACCGCTCGTAGGTAAGCCCGGTGCCCGACCGGCTACCTTGTGTGAGAAGCAGGTGATTGGCCAACTCATGCACTCGATAAATTTTGTTCGCATCGAGCTGGCCGGGCTTGCACATCCAGACGTTCTCGACCTTGCCGACCGCTCGCCGCATGACGCGGGTGTCATCGGGCACTTCCGGAATGATGGCCAAGTCCAGTTCGTCTGCAAGCAGCTTGTCCCTGAGCGTTACGCTGGAATCCACATCCGGTTCGATGGCGACCCGTGGGAAGTTGTCATGTATCAAGCTGACCAGCTTGGGAAACCAGGTCATGGCCGTGAGTTCGGTCACGCCAATCCGTAAGCGGCGCTCTGTCACTTCCAGCTTTTGAAAGCGCTCGGTCGCCTGATCACGCTCACGAAGCAGACGCTCGGCAACCGCGAACATTTCTTCGCCCTTGTCTGTCAGCCTCACGCTTCGCGCCGAGCGGTCAAATATCGGAACGTCGAACAGCGCTTCGAGCTCCTGCACTCGTTTGGAAATGGCCGATTGAGTGGTGTGAAGGCGCTGGGCCGCTGGCGAGAAGCCGCCCAGCTTCGTCACCCAGTAGACAGCCTCCAGCTGTTTGAACGTCATCACAAAGCGTGCTCCTCTGCGGTGCGACCGACGCACCATGCGGGGTAATTTCCCTCAGTCTATTCCTAAAAGTTGGGCAAATTGAGTCTGAAATATCGCTTTTTCTTTTGTTAGGGCCTGCTCAGAATCCAGTCCGTTGTCAAACGATCTACTTATTCCATCGGAGTCCGAATGCTCGCCACGTTAAAGATGATGTCCCACCGCGCGCTCGCCAGTTGCCTGCTCGTCGCGCTTTGCGGGCTCGCCTCCATGGCTCACGCCAGCCGCCTCGACGACATCAAAAGCCGGGGTCATCTGGTGTGCGCCACCCTGACCGGCGCCGAGCCATTGGCGTTCCAGGATCCGAAGACGCGCCAGTACGTGGGCTTTGACGTCGACACCTGCAATGCGCTCGCAAAGCGTCTCGGGGTGACGCTCGAGCACAAGCCCATCGCCGTGGAGGCCAGGATTCCCGAATTGAGTCTGGGTCGTGTGGACGTGGTCGCCGCGGCAATGGGGTACACGAAGGAACGGGCTGCGCAGATCGCGTTCTCCGACATCCACTATCAGCTGCCCATCAAGATCATCGTTTCCAGCACTTCGGGCATTCAAGCTCTTGCGGATCTTGGTGGAAAGAAGATCAGCGCCAACAAAGGAAGCACATCGGAACAGTTCGCACGCGCCAAGATTCCAACGGCCGAAGTCGTGACCTACCAGGACGGTCCGACCGCATTTCTGGCGTTGGCACAAGGCAAGGTGCAAGGCTATGCAATCGGCCAGGCGACCGGAACCCGCTACATCGAGGACGGCGGCGGCAAGTTCAAGTTTCTCAATGAACCGTTGTTCTTCGAACCCACCGGCCTTGGCGTGAAGAAGGACGAGCCGGAGCTTCTGGGCGCCATCAACAAGGCGCTTCGCGAGATGGAAGACTCGGGCGAATTGGATGCGATGTGGAACAGGTGGTATGGCCCCTCCACGAAGTTCCAGATTCCTCGCGAGAAGAAGCTGACGCCTGTGTCTGCCTTCTGAGCGAACGCACGAAACCGTTCAAGGCTGAAAGTTGTGCCTGTTCTCGATTTCGGCGCGGTGCTTCAAGGCAAGTACCTGACCTGGCTCCTTGCCGGCGCGGTGATGACGCTCGCGTTGTTCGCAGCTGCATGGGTGGCTGGATTTGCGCTCTCCCTGCTGGTGTTGGCACTGCGTCAATCCGGCGTGAAGACACTGGGGGCCTTCTCTGTCGCGTTTGTTGCCTACCACCGAAACGTTCCTGGCCTGGTCCAGGTCTTCCTCTGGTATTTCGGAGTACCCCAGATACTGCCGGACAGCTGGCAGGTCTGGATCAACGCGCAGGGGAGTGAGTTCGTCCTCGTCTGGATCGCGCTGTCGTTGAACACGGCCGCCTACATGTCCGAAGACCTTCGCAGCGGCCTGCGCTCCTTGCCTGCGACTCAGCTCGAAGCTGCGCGGGCCATGGGCATGACCTATCTGCAAGCCATGCGCATCGTGCTTGTCCCGCAAGCCCTGCGCGCATCGCTGCCTCCACTGGTGAATCAGTCCCTGAGCCTTTTCAAGTCGACGAGCCTGGCGATGGTCGCGGGCCTCGCGGAAATGACGTATGCGTCGCGCCAGGTCGAGAACGAGAGCTTTCGAACCTTCGAAGCATTTGCCATCGCCTCTGCCTTCTACTGGTTCGGCTCGTTCGTGCTGACCTACGCAGGCCACTTCTGGAGCGAGCGTCTGAAGGCCTCTGCGAGAGCCGCATGATCGACATCTTCGAAAACTACGGAATGCTCCTTCTTGTGGGGCAATTCCCGAACGGCCCGCTGGGCGGCCTCGCGATGACGCTCTGTCTGGCGATCACAGGCCTCGCCGTGTCGTTTCCGCTGGCGGTTCTCATCGGCATCGCGCGCACGAGCCCGATCAAGGCCGTTCGAGCACCTGCGAGCCTCATCGTCCATGCGGTGCGCGGTCTGCCGGTGCTCATGCTCATTTTCTGGGCTTACTTCATCGTTCCCTTGATCGTCGGGCGCGCAGTGTCCGGAATCACCACGGTGATTTGCGCGCTGGTTCTTTATGAGCTTGCCTTCATGGGAGAGGTCGTTCGCTCGGGCATCGAGTCGATTCCCAAAGGACAGGTCGAAGCAGCCCGATCGATCGGCATGACCTACGGGCAAACGATGCGCAAGATCATCCTGCCGCAGGCGCTTGTGCAAATGACACCGAGCATCCTGAACCAGTTGATCAATCTCATCAAGAACACTTCGCTGGGCTACATCATCAGTGTGAACGAACTGACTTACGCGGCTTACCAGGTGAATGCGCAACTGCTCACCAAGCCCTTCGAGGTGTATTTGATCCTCGCTGCAACATATTTCTTGATCTGCTGGTCGTTGAGCCTGGCGGTTGGAAAACTTGAAAAATCCATCAATCAAAGGCGCCAGACGGTTCCAAGGGGTGCATGAAATGATCAGCTTCGACGGGGTCGAGAAGTTCTACGGTGACTACAAGGCCCTGAGTGGCATCACCGAGACCGTTTCAAAGGGTGAAGTGGTCGTCGTCTGCGGCCCGTCCGGATCGGGGAAGTCGACGCTCATTCGAACCATCAACCGGCTCGAACCGATCTCCGGCGGGACCATCATCGTCAACGGCCAGAACGTTCACGCGCTGAAGGTCAATGTGAACAGTCTTCGCAGCCGTATCGGCTTTGTCTTCCAGAGCTTCAATCTCTTTCCACATCTGAGCGTCCTGGACAACGTATCGATCGGCCCCGTCGCGGTCCTCAAGATCTCGGCGAGCGAGGCGCGGGCACGCGCGATGGCCCTGCTGGAGAAGGTGGGCCTTGCGGCCAAGGCCCATTCGTTTCCTCCCCAGCTCTCGGGCGGACAACAGCAACGCGTGGCGATCGCGCGGGCCTTGGCGATGCAACCGCCCGTGATGCTCTTCGATGAGCCGACCAGTGCGCTCGACCCCGAGATGGTCGGCGAAGTCCTGAGCGTCATGAAGCAACTCGCGGCAGACGGCATGACGATGATTTGCGTCACCCACGAAATGGGTTTTGCGCGTGAGGTTGCAGACCGCATCCTGTTCATGGATGCAGGAGAGATTCTCGAACGCGCAAAACCTGATGCGTTCTTCACCCAACCCGAGCACCCTCGCGCGCGCAAATTCGTCGCCGACATCCGACACGCCTGAGATCCACATGACCTACCTCGCGACTTCCCTGTCACGCATCAAGCCTTCCAGCACGATCGCAGCCACCCAGCGCGCCCGAGACCTCGCGGCGCAAGGGCGCGACGTCATCACGCTCAGCACCGGCGAACCCGACTTCGACACGCCGGACAATATTCGGGTGGCCGCCATCCGTGCAATCACGGCAGGCAAGACGCGCTATACCCCCACCAGTGGCATCCCCGAATTGCGTGATGCCATCGTCCGCAAGTTCGCGCGCGAAAATGACTTGGACTACAAGCGCGACGAAGTCATCGTCTGCAGCGGTGGCAAGCATGTCATTGCCAACGCCCTGCTGGCCACGATCAACGAAGGCGATGAAGTCATCATCCCGGCGCCTTATTGGGTTTCCTATCCTGAGCTCGTGGCGTTGTGCAATGGCAAGCCGGTCTTTGTGCCCACGACGAACGACTCAGGCCTGAAGCTGACGCCGCACGCTCTCGGGGCACACATCACGCCACGGACGAAGTGGGTGATCCTCAACTCGCCATCGAACCCTTCGGGCGCGGCCTACACACAAGAAGAACTCCGTGCCTTGGCCGATGTGCTCTTGCAGCATGAACACGTGCTGGTCATGAGCGATGACATCTATGAGCACCTCGTGTATGACGACTTCCAATACAAGACCATCGCGCAGGTGGAGCCACGGCTGAAGGCGCGCACGTTGACCGTCAACGGCGTCTCCAAGGGCTACGCGATGACCGGCTGGCGCATTGGATACGGCGCGGGTCCCGTGAAACTCATCAAGGCCATGGAAATGCTTCAAGGCCAGGTGACGTCGGGGGCCAATTCGGTCGCTCAGTGGGCGGCTGTCGAGGCCCTCGACGGTCCTCAGGACTACCTCATGCCGCGTCGCGAGGCATTCCGTCAACGGCGCGACATGGTGGTGGAGATGCTGAACGACTGCATCGGAATCGATTGCGCTCGCCCTGAAGGAGCCTTCTATGTGTTTCCCTCCTGCGTGGGAGCCTTGGGAAAGAAGACGGCCGCAGGCGTTGCGATCCAGGACGACGAAGCCTTCGCGATCGAACTCCTGAATGCAGAAGGCGTGGCGGTGGTGAATGGAAGCGCATTCGGCACGCCAGGCTACTTCCGCATTTCCTATGCATCAAGCGTCGAGCACTTGACCGAAGCGTGCACGCGAATCCAGCGTTTTTGCGCAAGCCTTCAATCCTGACCAGCGAACATCATGCAGAACTCAATGATCACCCGAGACTTCGAGCGCGTTTCCCCGGAGCTGGTCGCACAGGCTTCGGTCTTCCAAGCCGCGATCCTTGCCGATGTCGCGGGGCGCCGGGGTGCCGCGAACGGCCGCATCAAGGCACTCAGATTCGGCATGAAGCTGGCTGGCCCGGCATTGACAGTCGAGGTCCGGCCAGGTGACAACCTGATGATCCACGCCGCGATGCAACTCGCCAAACCTGGCGATGTCCTCGTGATCGATGGCAAGGGTGACTTGAGCAGCGCCCTGATGGGTACGCTCATGTTCTCGGCTTGTAAAAAGCTAGGTATCGCCGGCGTGGTGATCGATGGCGCAGCCAGAGACAGCGCGGAGATCGATGAACTTGGATTTCCGGTTTTCTGCGTCGGCACGAATCCGAATGGACCGACAAAAAACGTCGCCGGCCGGATCGGGCAGACAGTTTCCGTAGGCGGTGTTTCTGTGTGTGCGGGTGACCTTGTGCTCGCCGATGAGGATGGGGTGGTCGTTGTCGAGCGCAATCGGCTGGCGGAACTGGTACCGCTCGCTCATGCGAAGGTCGCCGATGAAGCAGCCCGCGTGAATTTGATCAATGCAGGATCTACTGCGGCGTCCTGGCTCGACAAGGCGCTGCGCAACGCAGGCGTACTCGCCGACGGGGAGTCGCTTTGACCGCCAGCAGCCAGGCAACACATGCCGGACGCGGCCGAAGGCGGGCGCTGCCCGGCGCAACATCGGAGCACGGCCGGCCGCAAGGGAGAAGACATTGAGCACCCTGCGCGCCGCACCCCTGCATGCCGCCATGCGAGCACAGGTCGACCAGCAACTGTTGCCGTGCGTTTCGACCGCGCTGTTGCGCGGCCCGGAGGTGGTCGACACGTTCTGCTACGGCATGGCCGACAGGGAAGCCGACATTGCGCTGCGCGAAGACCACATCTTTCGCGCGTTCTCCAATACCAAGTTGGTCACGTCCTGCGCCATGCTGCTGCTGTGGGAGGAACGCCGCTTCCAACTCGACGACCCGATCGAACGCCATGTTCCCGAGTTGGGCAACCGTCAGGTCCTGCGACCCCAAGCCTGCAGCATCGACGACACCGAGCCGGCGCGGTCGTCCATCACGGTCCGGCAATTGATGACCCACACGGCGGGGTTCTCTTACAGCAGCTTCGACCCGGGCAGCGTGCTGGCCAAGGCCTACACCGCCGTGAAACTCAGGCAGCCTTCCAAGCCGATGAAGGATTTCATCGCTGCGCTGGCCCCGCTGCCGCTGGCGTTCCATCCGGGTACGCGATGGGAGTATTCGATCGCCACCGACGTGCTGGGCCACCTGGTGGAGGTGCTGTCCGGCGAGCGGCTGGGCGCGTTCATGGCGCGGCGCATCTTCGAACCCCTTCGCATGGCGGACACCGACTTCGCAGTCCCAGCCTCCAAGGCCGACCGGTTCACCGCACTTTACGTAGGCGCGGACGCCGCAGACCCCACCAAACCGGGCTTGACCCGCGCCGACACCTTGCCGTACGAGGGCGCTTACCTGGAGCGCGCCGCGTTCGAATCCGGCGGTGGCGGACTGGTCACGACCCTGGGCGACACGGTGAAGCTGCTGCAGAGCCTGGTGCCCGGCGGCCCGGCATTGCTGAAGCCTGCCACCATCGAGATGATCGCCACCAACCAGTTGCCCGCAGGCATGGGGATCAGCGTTGCCAACCTGCCGCCGCTGCCCGGGCGCGGATTCAGCCTCGGCGCAGCCGTCGCGTCGACCGCTGGTCCGCTCGACCCCGAACAGGTGCCGGGCGAAGTCAACTGGGGCGGCATGGGCGGCACCGACTGGTGGTTCAACCCACGGCTCAACATCGCCGGCGTGCTGATGACGCAACGCTTCCTCGGGGCGATGGGGCCGCATACGGCCATCTTCAGGCGCGAGGCCTACCGGGCGCTCGGGCATTGACACCGAGCGTGCGCGGTACGCGGTTGCGGCCGCTCGTTGACGCGCTCAAGGCACACACAAGCCTTGTGGCGATGCAGGCGGACCGGCACAACGCACCGCGTGTAGCTGCGGGCCTGCGCCAGCAGTGCCCGTTGTTCAGCCAGCGCCGGAAACAGCTTGGAAAGGCCGATCGAAATCGCAGCACTGCTTGGCGAAGCCGACCACATCGGCAACCACGGTGCTTCGCCGGTCCGCACGATGAACGGCGGCGAAAGTGACATCCGGCACGGCCGGCGTGACACGCAGAAGCTGAAGCAATTTGGCGTCGATCATCGGTTTGAGGCACCGAAGGGGCAAATGCGCGATGCCGAGCCCACTGATCGTCATCCCGATGATCGCAACCAGGTTGTTGCTGGTCATTCGTTCCGCAGGCTCCAGTCCCGCGGACTTGAACCATTCGTCATAGAGCACACCTGTCGCCGAGCGATTGCCTTGCGTGAGCAGCCGCTGCGCGGCGACGTCGTGAACGCGAAGCCTCGCGCCGGGATCAAGCAGGCCCGGCTTGCACATCCACGCATTGCGAACGGCGCCGATGCGCGTCTTCACCAGGCGGACGTCTTCGAAGAGGTCGGGAACGACGATCAGGTCGAGCCGTTCCGTCAGCACCTTCTCGCGAAGGCTGAAGCTGTCGTCGATGTCCGGTTCGAAGTGCGCTTTCGGGTATCGACTTCGTACTGCGTCGACGAGCCGAGGCAACCACGTCATCGCCGTCAATTCGGTCACGCCGATACGCAGACGACGCTCGACGACCCCGGGCTGCTCGAACTGCTCGAGCGCCTCGTCGCGCTGACGCAGAAAGCGCTTGGCTATCAGGAACATCTCCTCGCCCTTCTCCGTCAAGCGAGCCGTCCTCAAGGTGCGGTCGAAGAGTTGCGTCGCGACCATGTCCTCGAGCTCTTGCACGCGCTTCGAAATGGCGGACTGGGTCGTTGCGAGCTTCTCGGCAGCCAGGGCAAAGCCTCCGAGCTGAACCACCCAGAAAAACGCTTCAAGCTGCTTGAATGTCATGCGGCTCTTTCATTCTAATACACGATTGAACAAGATCGAAAATTATCGCTTTTTTTTATATTAAACCTCCAGCAATATTCGCTGCAAGGCAAGCCGCCTTGCTACCAATGTCGTACGGAAAATTTCATGACCGATCACAAACCCATTCAAGATGCGAGTGCCTGGACTGCTGCCGAAGTGAACGGCGATCAAGGTTGGATCTATCGATTCACCGACGAGCAGCTCGCCGAGCTCGATGCCGCCCTGAAGAAGGTTCAGCACAAGCCGATCACCGAGATCGGCAAGGAAGATTTCCCCTTGCAGAAGACTCTGACGATGCTCAGGAAAGTGTCTGCTCAGGTCGAGGACGGTATCGGCATGGCCGTGCTTCGGGGACTTCCCGTCCTCCACTATTCAAAGGACGACGCTTCCCGCATCTATTGGGGCATCGGCCAACATCTGGGCCGGCCTGTCACGCAGAACTCCCGCGCGCACCTGCTGGGGCACGTGAAAGACGAGGGGGTCAAATACGGTCACAAGACCCGTGGCTACAACACCAACGCGAAACTCAACTTCCACTCCGACAACTCCGATGTGGTCGGCCTGCTTTGCCTGCGCATTTCGAAGACGGGAGGCGCCAGCCGCATCACCAGCACCACGTCTGTCTACAACGAAATTCTGAAACGCCGGCCTGAGCTGCTGGATCCCCTGTTCGAGGGCTTCTTCTACGACCTCAAGGGTGAACACCTGCCGGGTCGCACGCCGCTTTCCGATCATCGGATTCCGGTCTTCAGCTTGCAAGACGGCAAGCTGAGCTGCCGCTACCTGCGCAATGCCATCGAACCGGGCTTCGAAAAAAGCGGCGTTCCGGCCACGAATGCACAGGTCGAAGCGATGGACCTTTTTGACGAGCTGGCCGGCAGCAAGGACCTGTGTTTCGATTTCGAGATGGAGCCGGGCGACATGCAGCTTCTGAACAACCACGTCACCGTTCACTCACGCACGGCATTCGAGGACTACGAAGAGGAAGACAAGAAGCGTCATTTGCTGCGACTCTGGCTTCGCACCGACGTGCGCCCGCTCGCACCTGCGTTTGCGGAGAGATTTGGTCCTGGCACCGCACGCATGGGTGTCCCGGCGCCGGAAGCCTTCGGCCTCCCTGCGCGCCCGCCGCTCGCGCACGGTCTTCCCGAGATGGCGCATTGAGCCAAGAATTTCGAACAATCAGGAGACAAACCCAATGATGAAGACAATCTCGGCGCTTCTCGTTGCGACCGGCATCGCAATGCTGGGCCAGTCCGCAGCAGCAGAGGGCTATCCGTCCAAGCCCATCCGCATCGTCGTTCCGTACACAGCCGGGGGCGGCCCCGACAGCGTGGCTCGCGACATTGCCACCAAGGTCACGGCGAACACCAAGTGGAACTTCATCGTCGACAACCGGGCCGGTTCCGGCGGAAACATCGGGACCGAGAACGTGGTCAGATCGCCGGCGGACGGATACAGCCTCCTTCTCGGCCAGACAGCCCAGATCGCCATCAACCCAAGCCTGTATGGGAACCTCTCGTACGACACCCTCAAGGACCTTGTTCCCATCAGCTTCATCGGTCCCGCGCCCTTGCTGGTGGTCGTTGCGGCGGACTCGCCCTACAAGACGCTGGCCGATGTCGTTGCAGCGTCCAGGAAGCGGCCGGGAGGCATCAACTTCGCCACCTCCGGCAACGGAACAGTCGCGCATCTCATCGGCGAGATGTTTCAGAAGGACGCGGGGGTGAAGATGACGCACGTTCCGTACAGAGGCGTCTCGCAAGGCATCAGCGACGTCCTGGGCGGCAATGTGGAGCTCTACATCTCTTCGATGCCGACCCTCATCGGGTTCGTCCGCAGCGGCAAACTCCGAGCTCTTGCGGTCACCTCTCGCGACCGCGCGCCCGACCTGCCCAACGTACCCACCGTCGCGGAATCCGGCTACAAGAATTTCGAGGCCGTCAGCTGGTTCGGCGTGCTGGGGCCGGCAAAGCTTCCCGCCGACGTGGTGAGCAGGCTGAATGTGGAGATCAACAAGGCGCTGAAGGATCCGGAACTTCGAAAGAAGCTTGCATCGCAAGGGCTCAGCGTCGAAGAAGGCACGCCCGAAGCCTTTGCCAAGAGGATCCGCGAGGACCATGTGCGTTGGGGCAATGTCGTTCGCGAATCGGGTGCGAAGGTCGAGTAAGCGCCTGAGCGGACTCACCCGGTCGCAGATCTCGACGGCCTCGCATCTTCTCCGCGCGTTCACCCTCAAATACTTTGGAACTCATGAACAAGGAAAACATCGTCATCACCGAAGAAAAGGTTCATCCGGACGCCGTCGCACTGCTGAAGGACTACCGGCTTGTCTACACGGGCGCACGATTCACACAAGCGGATCTGGTTTCACTGGTCGAGAAGGAACAGCCTGTCGCAATTCTTTCCCGTTATGGAAAGATCGACGAACAGGTCCAGTCCGCCTCCAAGAAGCTGAAGGTCATCGGCCGGCACGGCGTGGGAATGGATGCAATCGATCAGGAGGCCGCCAAGCGGCTCGGCATCGAGGCCATCCCGGCTACCGGTTCCAACAGCCAAGCCGTTGCCGAGCTTGCTCTCGGGCTCATCTTGGCGTGCGCACGTCGCATCACCTGGTTGGACAAACGAATGCACGAGGGCTACTGGGACAAACAGAGCTGCATGGGCCTCGAACTCTACGGCGCCACCCTTGGTGTAGTAGGTTGCGGCGCCATCGGAGGGCGCGTCGTGCGCTTCGCCCAGGCCATCGGCATGCGCGTGATCGTTTGCGATCCTTACCTCGAAGCAGATCTTCTACCGGAAGGAACAACCAAAGTCGAACTCGACGAGCTCCTTTCACAGAGCGATGTTGTATCGCTCCACTGTCCACTGAACGCTTCGACCAATGGCATGCTGGACGCGCGTCGCCTGGCCCTGATGCGCAAAGGGGCCATCTTGATCAATACCGCGCGCGCAGGGATGTTCGACGAGCAAGCCATGCAAGAGTGCCTGCGAAACGGAAAACTTCATCTAGGGTTGGACTGCTTCGTGGCGGAGCCGTTGCCGGCGGCATCGCCGTGGCTCGATACCCCCAACGCGGTGCTGACCCCTCATGTCGGTGGCACGACCAATGGCGGCCTGCGAGGAATGGCCGTCGGTGCAGCGAAAAACATCCTCTCGGTGCTTCAGAACGAGGCAGGTCGTTCTACGCAAGTATCTTTTTCTCAGGGCAGCCCGCGCCGCTAGCCGGTGCTCACCAGCGCCTGCAGCACATCGAGCGACAGCAGCGCGATGCGCCCGTAGCCCAGCGAAATCACGCCCTCGCCCGCCAGCGCGTTGAGTTCCTTCGACAGCGTCTGCCGCGTCACACCGAGCATCATCGCCAGCGCCTCCTGCGACAGCAGCACCACGTGGCGAAGGTGCACCGACTGCGTGGCGTCGCCGCGCGCCAGCACCAGCAGGCGGTGCGCCACCCGCGCGCGCAGGCTGCGCAGCGTGGCGTCTTCCGTCAGGCCGTAGAGCATGCGCACGCGCGCCGCCAGCAGCGCGGCCATGGCGTTGGAAAAGACCACGTCGCGCATCTGCCGCGCAAAGGCCTCGGGCGGCACCACCAGCAGGTCGAGCGCCTCGAGCGCGGTGGCGTCGTGGGTGCGGGGCGACCCGTCGATCAGCGTGATCTCGCCGAACCAGATGCCCGGCTCCAGCATCGCCAGAATGGCCTCGCGCCCGTCCTGGCGCAGCGACGAAATCTTGATGGTGCCGGCCGCCAGGCCGTAGAAGCCGCCGCCCGCCGCATGCATGGGGTCGCCCTGGCGGAACACCATCGCGCCGCGGCGCACATGAATGAGTTCGGCCGCGCCCACCAGCGCATCGCGCTGCGCGCGCGGCAGGCTGGTGAACCACGGGTTGCGCTCCAGCGCGGCGCGGTGCGCGGCCGACAGGCGTGGCTTGGTGGAAGGGGGCATCTGGAAGAAGGCTCCGTCCCCCTGGAGACAGGGGTTAACGAGGGCCCTGCATTGTCAAATTTTTGACAGTTGAGCGTCAAGCCCGGGTCTACAGTGGTCGCACCCCCACGAACAAGACGAGAGACCCCAAGATGAACGCACGCGCAAGTTTCAAGAGCATGCAGGAAAGCACGCGCGAAGACTGGCAGCTGATCGGCGGCGAGTTCATGCAGTTCACCAGCGGCCTGCCGGCGCGCGTGATCAAGCACCTGCAGATCCTCGAAGGCGACTACGGCGGCTTTCCGGTCGACCGCTACACCCATTCGCTGCAGACCGCCACGCGCGCGCTGCGCGACGGCCGCGACGAGGAATACGTGGTGTGCGCGCTGCTGCACGACATCGGCGACACGCTCGGCAGCTTCAACCACCCCGACATCGCCGCGGCCATCCTGAAGCCCTTCGTGAGCGAAGCCAACCTCTGGATGGTGCAGCACCACGGCATCTTCCAGGGCCACTACTTCTTTCACCACGTCGGCCTGAACCGCGACATGCGCGACAACTTCAAGGACCACCCGCACTACGCGCGCACCGCAGAGTTCTGCGCGCTCTACGACAACCCCGCCTTCGACCCGAAGGCCGAGACGCTGCCCATCGGCGAGTTCGAGCCGATGCTGCGCCGGCTGATGGCAAGCCCCAAGCAGAGCATCTACAAGACCGCGCTCACCGAGCCCGCGGCCGCCTGACTTCGACGACAAAAGACACCAAGGACACACCCCATGAACGCCTTCTCCCAACCCGAAATCCAGAAACTCGTCTCCGCCGAAGAATGGCAACTGCGCGTCGACCTCGCCGCCTGCTACCGCCTGGTGGCGCTCTACGGCTGGAGCGACCTGGTGTTCACGCACATCAGCGCGCGCGTGCCCGGCCCCGAGCACCACTTCCTGATCAACCCCTACGGCCTGATGTTCGACGAGATCACCGCGTCCAGCCTGGTCAAGGTCGACCAGCAGTGCAACAAGATCATCGACTCACCCTACCCCGTGAACCCGGCCGGCTTCGTCATTCACAGCGCGGTGCATGCCGCGCGCGAAGACATCCAGTGCGTGCTGCACACCCACACCAGGGCCGGCATCGCGGTGAGCGCGCAGAAAGGCGGCGTGCTGCCCATCAGCCAGCAGTCGACCTTCGTGCTGGCCTCGCTGGCGTACCACGACTACGAAGGCGTGGCCTTTCGCGACGACGAGAAGCCGCGCCTGCAGGCCGACATGGGCCATGCCAACTTCCTCATGCTGCGCAACCACGGCCTGCTCACCTGCGGCAAGACCATTGCCGACGCCTTTTTGTCGATGTACACCTTCGAGAACACCTGCCAGATCCAGATCGCGGCGCAGTCGGGCGGCAGCGAGCTCACGCACGTCAACCCGAAGATCATCGACGGCGTGGGCCAGGCGATGAAGGTGCAGAGCGGCGGGCTCGGCGGCATGTTCGTGTGGCCTTCGCTGATTCGCAAGCTCGACCGCATCGACGACAGCTACAAACAATAAGACGCGTCGGTCCACGGTTTTCCACGGCTGCCAGCGCCCGCGCGACGGGGGCCGGCGGCCATTTTTTCGTCCGTGTCTGTTGGCGGGTGTGCGCGATGATGCGGGCATGGAACTGAGGCAACTGCGCTACTTCGTCAAGGTCTGCGAACTCCGCAGCATGGGGCGCGCCGCGCTCGAACTCGGCGTGGTCACCTCCGCGCTGAGCCAGCAGATCAGCCGGCTCGAGGGCGAGCTGTCGACGCGGCTGCTGCAGCGCAGCTCGACCGGCGTCACGCCCACCGACGCGGGCATGGCGTTTCTGCACCAGGCGCAGCTCACGCTGCGCCATGCCGACGATGCGGTGCGCGCCGCGCAACAAGCCCGTCTGTCGGGCCACGTGAGCGTGGGGCTGGCCCCCACCACCGCCACCGTGCTGGGCGTGCCCCTGATGCGGGCCATGCAGGAGCGCTACCCCGAGGTGCGGCTGCACATGGTCGAGGCGCTGTCGGGTCACCTCACGCAGATGCTGCAATCGCGCCAGCTCGACCTGGCCGTGCTGTTCCAGACCGACACGCCACGGCGCTGGAGCGTCACCCCGCTGCTGGACGAAAAGCTCTTCGTGGTCGCGTCGCCGACCCTGGCGCAGCGGCCCACGGGCGCCAAGGTGCGCCTGGCGCAGCTGGCCGATGTGCCGTTGATCCTGCCGAGCGGCAGCCACGGCCTGCGTGCCACGTTGACGGCGGCCTTCGCGCGGGCGCGCGTCACGCCGAACATCGTGGCCGAGGTCGACGGCCTCGCGCTGCTGATGGACGCAGTGCGCGCCGGCTACGGCGCCACGGTACAGCCCGGCGCCGCCACGGCCCGGCACGACCGCGACGACCTGGAGCTCACGCAGATCGGCGACGCCCACGTCGGCCGCCGCAACCTGCTCGTGAGCCTGTCGGACGACGAGCTCTCGCCCGCCGCGCTGGCCGCGCGCGTGGTGGTCGCGGACACCGCCCGCGCGCTGGTGCGCGAGGGCCGCTGGACCGGCGCCAGTCTTCACAAGAACTGAACACCCGTTGCCCCAATCGGCCTTTCGCGTGAAGGCCGCGCTCCCTAAAGTCTCCTGCATTCCAAGGAGACCCACGAGTGATAGACGTACTGGTTGTCGGTGGCGGCAATGCCGCGCTGTGCGCCGCGCTGATGGCGCGCGAGGCCGGCGCTTCGGTGTTGCTGCTCGAAGCCTCGCCCAAGGCATGGCGCGGCGGCAATTCGCAACACACCCGCAATCTGCGCTGCATGCACGACGCGCCGCAGGACGTGCTGGTCGAGGCCTACCCTGAAGAGGAGTACTGGCAGGACCTGCTGAAGGTGACCGGCGGCCTCACCGACGAGCACCTGGCGCGGCTGGTGATCCGCGCCTCTTCCGGTTGCCGCGACTGGATGCGCAGCCACGGCGTGCACTTTCAGCCGCCGCTGTCGGGCGCGCTGCACGTGGCGCGCACCAATGCCTTCTTCATGGGCGGCGGCAAGGCGCTGGTGAATGCCTATTTTCGCAGTGCCGAACGGCTTGGCGTGCAGATCCGCTACGACACACCCGTGGCGTCGGTGGAACTGGACGGTGACCGTTTCATGGCGGTGCGCACCGAAGCCGGCGAACGCATCGAAGCCAAAAGCTGCGTGCTGGCCTCCGGCGGCTTCGAGTCGAACCGCGAATGGCTGCGCGAAGCCTGGGGCCAGAACGAGCGCGGCGAATGGCCGGCCGACAACTTCCTGATCCGCGGCACGCGCTTCAACCAGGGCGTGCTGCTGAAGTACATGATCGCTGCGGGCGCCGACAGCATCGGCGACCCCTCGCAGGGCCACATGGTGGCCATCGACGCGCGCGCACCGCTGTACGACGGCGGCATCTGCACGCGCATCGACTGCGTGTCGCTCGGCGTGGTGGTCAATCGCGAGGCGCAACGTTTCTACGACGAAGGCGAAGACTTCTGGCCCAAGCGCTATGCGATCTGGGGGCGCCTGGTGGCGCAGCAGCCGGGGCAGATTGCATGGTCGGTCATCGACCAGAAGGCGGTCGGGCGCTTCATGCCGCCGGTGTTCACCGGCACGCAGGCCCAGACGCTCGGCGAACTGGCCCGGAAGATCGGCCTGGACGAAGCCACCTTCGTGCGCACCGTGCAGGACTACAACGCCGCCTGCCGCGTCGGCCGCTTCGACCACACCGCGCTGGACGACTGCCGCACCGAAGGCCTCACCCCCGCCAAGACGCACTGGGCGCGCCCGCTGGACACCGCCCCGTTCTACGCCTATCCCGTGCGCCCCGGCATCACCTTCACCTACCTCGGGCTGAAGGTCGACGAGACGGCGGCCGTGCGCTTCGGCGGCCGGCCCAGCCCCAACCTGTTCGTGGCCGGCGAAATGATGGCCGGCAACGTGCTGGGCAAGGGCTACACGGCGGGCGTCGGCATGAGCATCGGCACAGCCTTCGGCCGCATCGCCGGTACGCAGGCGGCGAAAGCTGCCAAAGCACCGAAGAACCTTTCGAAGAATTCCCCGGAGACCGCCCTTGCAGCAGCTCACTGATCTCGTCGCACGCGCCCGTGCGGATGCCGAGGGCTTCGGCAGCGCCCCGCCGCCGCCGCGCGTGATCCCGATCCAGTCCGCCCTGCCGCTCACGGCCAGCGAAGGCGAGGTCGCCCGCATCCTGCAGATCTGCAACGCCTGCCGCTACTGCGAAGGCTTCTGCGCCGTGTTCCCCGCGATGACGCGGCGGCTCGAATTCGGCAAGGCCGACACGCACTACCTCGCCAACCTCTGCCACAACTGCGGCTCCTGCCTGCATGCCTGCCAGTACGCGCCACCGCACGAGTTCGCGGTGAACGTGCCGCAGGCGATGGCGCAGGTGCGCATGCAGACCTACCACGACTACGCCTGGCCGCCGGCGATGGGTGCGCTGTACAAGAAGGCCGGCCTCACCGTCGCGCTGGCCTTGGCGGGCGGGCTGGCGCTGTTCCTCGTGCTGGCCGTGGCCATGTCGGGTTCGCTGCTGCACGAGCCGCTGGCGGGCAACTTCTACGCGATCTTTCCGCACAACTTCCTCGCGCTGTTGTTCGGCACGGTGTCCCTGTTCGTGGTGCTCGCGCTGGCCATGGGCGTGCGGCGCTTCTGGCGCGAGGTGTCGCCCGCGAACGACCCTGGCAATGCGCCATCGATGCCGGGCGTGCGCGGCCCCGCGAGCGCCGAGGCCGCGCACGACGTGCTGCGCCTCAAGTACCTGGGCGGCGGCCACGGCGAAGGCTGCAACAACGAAGACGACCGCTTCACGCTGTGGCGCCGGCGCATGCACCACTTCACCTTCTACGGCTTCTTGCTGTGCTTCGCCTCCACCTGCGTGGCCACGCTCTACCACTATCTGTTGGACCTGCACGCGCCCTATGCGCTCACGAGCCTGCCGGTGCTGCTGGGCACCGCGGGCGGCATCGGCCTCGTGGTCGGACCCGTCGGCCTGCTGTGGCTCAACCTGCGGCGCAACGCCGCGCACGGCGACGTGGCGCAGCGGCCCATGGACCGCGGCTTCATCGCCCTGCTGCTGCTCACCAGCCTCACCGGCCTGGCGCTGCTCGCATGGCGCGACACCAGGTTCATGGCGCTGCTGCTGGCGGTGCACCTGGGCGTGGTGATGGCGCTCTTTCTCACGCTGCCCTACGGCAAGTTCGCGCACGGCATGTTCCGCTCGGCGGCGCTGCTGAAGTCAGCGATCGAGAAGCGCCTGCCCAACCGCCTGCAACTGGGCGCCGACTGAACACAAGACCGAATCCTGCAATCGAAAGGAACCCCGCGATGACGAACCCTGGCGTGCTCCAGATCCCTTCCATGAAAGACCGCTGCTCCGAAGCCGAGTGGCAGGCCCGCATCGACCTGGCTGCGTGCTACCGGCTGGTCGACCTGTTCGGCATGTCGGACATGATGGCCAACCACATCTCCTCGCACGTGCCCGGCGAGCACGGCGCGTTCCTCATCAACCCCTACGGGATGATGTACGAGGAGATCACCGCGTCCAGCCTCATCAAGGTCGACCAGGCCGGCAACATCCTCTCGTCGCCCGACTTCGGCGAGCTGGGCTACGGCATCAACAAGGCCGGCTACGTGATCCACAGCGCGGTGCACGCGGCGCGCCCCGATGTGGCCTGCGTGATCCACACGCACAGCTGGGCCTCGATGGCGGTGTCCTCGCTCGAATGCGGCCTGCTGCCGCTCACGCAGACGGCCATGCGCTTCCTGAAGATCGGCTACCACGACTACCAGGGCGTGGTGCTCGACACCGAAGAGCAGGCCTCGCTGCTCGCCGACCTCGGCCAGGGCGAGGCCGTGATCTTTCGCAACCACGGCGCGCTGGTGGTGGGCCGCAGCGTGGGCGAGGCCTTCAACTGGATGCACCGGCTCGAGCTGGCCTGCCGCGCGCAGATCGGCGCGATGTCGTGCAACACGCCGCTGCAGGCCGTGCCGCGGAGCGTGCTCGAAGACACCTGGAACAACTACCAACCGGGCACCCGGCGCCCCTACGGGCTCATGGAATGGCCGGCGCTGCTGCGCAAGCTGGACCGCACGGACCCGGGCTTTCGCGACTGAGGCCAGCCGAAGAACGACACAGACGAGTTTCCACCGCAGTTCGCTGCGCACCGCAATCCTTCGAGGACAGAACAATGACAAGAGACAACCCCGCCTCCCTCCCCCGCCGCCGCCTCGTGGGCACTGCAGCCCTGCTGGCCACCGGCCTGGGCGCCTTGCCGCAGGCCCGCGCACAGCCGGCTTATCCGTCGAAGCCGGTGCGCGTGGTCGTGGCCTTCACTGCCGGCGGCACCACCGACATCCTGGCGCGCGCGGTGGCGCAGAAGCTGGGCGAGAAGTTCAAGCAGTCGTTCATCATCGACAACAAGCCCGGCGGCGGCGGCAACATCGGCACCGAGTTCGTGGTGCGCGCGCCCGCCGACGGCTACACGCTGATCGTCAATTCGGTTGGGCCGATGGCGGTCAACCAGACGCTCTACAAGAACATGAGCTACGACCCGCTCACCGACCTCGTGCCGGTGGTGCAGATCGCCGACGTGCCCAACGTGCTGGTCGTGCACCCCGATCTGCCGGTGAAGACGCTGGACGAATTCATCGCCTACGCCAGGGCCAACCCGAACAAGCTCAACTACGGCTCCACGGGCGTGGGCACCTCGTCGCACCTGTCGAGTTTCATGCTCAGCAAGCGCGTGGGCGCCGAGACGCTGCACGTGCCCTACAAAGGCGCGAACGCGCTCAACGACCTGCTGGCGGGCCGGGTGCAGTTCATGTTCGCGACCATCCCCTCGGTGATCGCGCACATCCAGGCCGGCAAGCTGCGCGCCATTGCGGTGAGCAGCCCGAAGCGCTCACGCTCGATGCCCGACGTGCCCACGGTGGCCGAGAAAGGCTTCCCCGGCTTCTCCGCCGGCTCGTGGTTCGGATTCTTCGCGCCCAAGGGCACGCCCGGACCGGTGATCGCGCTGCTCAACACCTCCGTGAACGAGGCACTGCCCTCGCTGCAGGCGCAGATGATCCGCGAAGGTGCCGACCCCGTCGGCGGTTCACCCGGGCAATTCGGCAAGTTCGCGCGCAGCGAGTATGAGAAGTGGAAGCTGATCGTGCACGAATCGGGCGCGACGGCCGAATGAAACGGCCATGACAGACCGCACGCCCCTTCGCATCCTGCTCTCCCCCGACGCGCAGCGGCAGACCGCCGCCGGGCTGCACCAGGCCCTGGACGGCCGTGCGCACACGCTCGTGAGCCTGGGCGAAGACGCCGACGTGGCCTTCGTCTCGCGCGACGTCACCGGGCTATCGACCAAGAACAGCGTGCTGCCGCACACGAAGGCCTTCCACGACAGCCTGCGCAACGCGGCCTCGCTGCGCTGGGTGCACGCGCATTCGGCGGGCGCCGACCGGCCCATGTACGGCGAGATGCGCGCGCGCGGGGTCGAGGTCACGACCTCGTCGGGCGCCAACGCGGGCGTGGTGGTGCAGAGCGCGCTGGCCGGCGTGCTGATGCTGGCGCGTCAATTTCCGCAGCTGCTGGCGGCGCAGCGTGCCAGGACCTGGGCGCCGCTGATCGGCGCGACGCCACCGCGCGACCTCGCGGGACAGACCGCCGTGGTGGTGGGCTGGGGCCCGATCGGGCAAGAGCTGGGCGCCTTGCTGGCGGCGCTGGGCCTGCGCGTGGTGGCGGTGCGCGGCAGCGAGGCACCCGCCGCCGCGCCGGCGCAGCACAGCGTGCCCTTCGAGCGGCTGCGCGAGGTGCTGCCGCAGGCCGACTGGCTTCTGCTGGCCTGCCCGCTGAGCGAGCGCACGCGCGGCCTGGTCGACGCGGCAGCGCTGGCTTTGCTGCCGGCCGGCGCGCGGCTGGTGAACGTGGCGCGCGGCGAGGTGGTCGACGAAACCGCGCTCATCGCGGCACTGCAGGCAGGCACATTGGCCGGCGCCTTCCTCGACGTGTTCGCGAACGAGCCGCTGCTGCCCGCGTCCCCGCTGTGGGCGCTGCCGAACGTGATCGTCACGCCCCACACCGCCGGCCACTCCGACGGCAACGAAGGGCGTGTGGCCGCCCTCTTCCTGGACAACCTGAGGCGCTGGTGCGCGGGCGACGCGCTCGTGAACCGGGTCGCCTGACAACGCCTTTCTCACAACAACACGCAGACAACCCCGATGACAAACCCACGCCCCCGATTTCTTCGCACCGGCCTCGCCACACTGTTCCTCGCCGCGGCGGCCTCGTGCGCGGTTGCCGCCGATCCCACCGGCGCTGCCGCATGGCCCACCAAGCCGATCACCCTCATCGTGCCCTTCGTGGCCGGCGGCACCACCGACATCGTGGCGCGCACCGTGGGCCAGAAGCTGTCGGAGTCGCTCAAGCAGCCGGTGATCATCGACAACCGCGGCGGCGCGGGCGGCACCGTGGGCGCGGGCATCGCGGCCAAGGCCCCGGCTGACGGCCACACGCTGTTCCTGGCGACCATCGCGCATGCGATCGCGCCGGGACTCTACAAACGCCTGCCCTACGACTTCCAGCGCGACTTCGAGCCGGTGGCGCTGGTCGCCTCCACGCCCAACGTGCTGATCGTCAACGAGAAGGTGCCCGCGAAGACGGTCGCCGAACTCGTGGCCTACATCAAGGCCCATCCGGGCAAGGTCAACTTCGGCTCGGCGGGCAACGGCAGCACCGAGCACATCTCGGGCGAGCTGTTCCGATCGATGACCGGGACCGACATCACGCACGTGCCCTACAAGGGCGGCGCGCCGATGATGGCCGACCTGATGGGCGGGCAGATCCAGATGGCCATCGAGACCAGCCCCTCGGCCTCCCCGCACATTCGCGCGGGCAAGGTCCGGGCGCTGGCGGTCACCACCCGGTCGCGTTCGCCCGCCTACCCCGGCGTGCCCACGCTCGACGAGGCCGGCCTCAAGGGCTACGACATGACCACCTGGTTCGCGCTCATGGCGCCGCACGGCACGCCCCCCGCGCTGGTGCAGCGCCTGAATGCCGAGGTGGCCCGCGCGCTGGCGCAACCCGACGTGGCGAAGCGCTTCGAAGAACAGGGCGTGACGGCCGGACACATGACGCCGCAGGAACTTGCCGCCTTCGTCGGCAGCGAGACCACCAAGTGGGTGAAGGTGGCAAAGGAGTCGGGCGCCACGGCGGAGTGAACCCCGCACGGCGCGCCGCCGTGCACCGCCGAAGAAGGCCCGCGGGCGACGCGGACACCCGCCGAACCCCGTCGGCCGGCGTTGTCTGCAGAATAGAGCGCCATGCACGTTCGAATTCCGGCCTTGACGGGCTCCGCCTCCGTTCTCCTGTCCCTCGCGCTTTTTCTTCCCCCCGCTTGCGCCGCACCCGCCACGCCCGCCCCGCCGCCTGTCGCGGCGGACCCGGCGAACACGGCGCTGACGCCCGAAGCCCGCATCGACGCGCTCATCGCGCGCATGACGCCGCAGGAAAAGGCCGGCCAGCTCAGCCTGTACGGCCCCGCCGAGATCGACACCCCCAACAACCCGCAGGCCGGCTGGCGCAACGCGCAGCAGGAAACCGCCGACGTGCGTGCCGGCCGCCTCACGGGTCTGTTCAACAATGCGGGCCTCGAAGGCAAGCGACGGCTGCAGCAGATTGCGGTGAACGAAACGCGCCTGGGCATTCCGCTGATCTTCGGCGCGGACGTGATCCACGGCTTTCGCACCATGTTCCCGATGCCGCTGGCCGAGGCCTCCAGCTGGGAGCCCGCGCTGGCCGAGCGCACCGCGCGCGCGGCGGCGGTCGAGGCCACGGCCGACGGCTTCCGCTGGACCTTCGCGCCCATGGTCGACATCGCACGCGACGCGCGCTGGGGCCGCGGCCTTGAAGGCGTGGGCGAAGACGTGTACCTGGCGAAGCAGTTCGCCGCGGCGCGCGTGCGCGGCTTCCAGGGCCCCGACCTGTCGCGGCCCGACGCGATGCTGGCCACGCCCAAGCACTTCGCGGCCTACGGCGCGGCCGAGGGCGGCCTGGACTACAACGTGAGCGACATCTCCGAGCGCACCCTGCGCGAGGTGTACCTGCCGCCGTTCCGCGCGGCGCTGGACGCGGGCGCGCTGTCGGTCATGAGCGCCTTCAACGAAATCGGCGGCGTGCCCTCCACCGCCAACCCCGCGCTGCTCACCGGCGTGCTGCGCGACGAGTGGAAGTTCAAGGGCTTCGTGGTGTCCGACTACACGGCCGACGAAGAGCTGGTGGAGCACGGCTACGCCGCCAACCCGCGCGAAGCCGCCAAGCAGGCCTTCATGGCCGGCACCGACGTGAGCATGCAAAGCGGCCTGTACATGCGCTACCTGCCCGACCTCGTGGCCTCGGGCGAAGTGCCGATGGCGCGGCTCGACGAGGCGGTGCGCCGCGTGCTGGGCGTGAAGATGAAGCTGGGCCTGTTCGACGACCCCATGCAGGGCCTGGACGGCCCGCCCGCGGCGCAGCGTGCCGAGAACCCCGCCTTCATCGAACTGGCGCGGGAGAGCGCGCGCCGCTCCATCGTCATGCTCAAGAACGACCGCATGCTGCTGCCGCTGCCCAAGGCCGGCACGAAGATCGCGCTGGTCGGCCCCTTCGCCGAAGGCACCATCGACCTGATGGGCGCCTGGAGCCTGTTCCCGGGCCAGTCGGCGCCGGTGGGCATCGACCAGGGCCTGCGCAACGCGCTGGGCGCAGACTCGTCGGTGACGGTGGTGCGCGGCTCGGGCATCGAGAGCGCGCTGCCCGGCGGCATCGATGCGGCAGTGGCCGCCGCGCGAAATGCCGACGTGGTGCTGCTGGCCGTCGGCGAGAGCCAGCAGATGTCGGGCGAGGCGCGCTCGCGCAGCGACATCGGCCTGCCGCAGGCGCAGCAGGACCTGGCCGAGGCCGTGGCCGCCACCGGCAAGCCGGTGGTCGTGCTGCTGAGCAACGGCCGCGCCATGGCGCTGAAGGGCGCGGTGCGCAATGCGCGCGCCATCCTGGTCACTTGGTTCCTGGGCGTGCAGACCGGCAACGCCATTGCCGACGTGGTGTTCGGCGACTTCAATCCCTCGGGCCGCCTGCCTGTGAGCTTTCCGCAGACAGCGGGCCAGGTGCCCTACTACTACGGCCACAAGCGCACCGGCCGCCCCTCGCCCGAGAACGCGCCCGACACGGCCTTCAAGGCGCGCTACGTGGACACGACGAACGCGGCGCTCTACCCCTTCGGCTTCGGCCTGGGCTATGCCCCGGTGCGCTACGACGGCGTCGAGCTCAGCCAGGAACGCATGACCCTGTCGGACACCCTGCGCGTGCGCGCCACCGTCACCAACACCGGCCAGCGCGAGGCCGAGGAAGTGGTGCAGCTCTACATCGCCGAGCGCGCCGCGAGCGTGACGCGGCCGGTGCGCGAGCTGAAGGGCTTTCGCAAGGTGACCGTCGCGCCGGGCGCTTCGGCGCAGGTCGAGTTCACGCTCGCGGCCGGCGACCTGGCCTTCATCGGCCGCGACATGAAGCCTGTGGTCGAGCCCGGCGAGTTCGACGTGTGGGTGGCGCCCTCGGCCGCGGGCGGCATCCGCAAGCGCTTCGTGCTGACGCGCGACTGAGCAGCGAAGGCGGCGCGGCCGCGCGGGCTCACTCGCCGCTGGTGCTCGCGGGCAGGTTCCCCGACGCCACGGGCGGCTGCACCTGCGACTCGAGCACCTCCGTCGGACGCATGCTGTTGTTCGCACGGACGGCCTCGGCCTGCACCTGCGCGCGGTCCATGCCCGACACGGGCGTGGCCACCTGCGATTCGAGCACCTCGGTCGAATGCATGCTGTTGTTCGCGCGCAGGGCGTCGGCGGCGACCGCGTCGCGCGACATCGTCGAATGCGATGCCTGCGGATAGTCGGGATCGGCAAAACCGTTGGCATGCGCGAACGAGGCGAGCACCAGCGCCGGCACGGCGGCGATGCACAGGGTTGCGGTACGGACTCTCATGGTTGTCTCCTTGAGTGATTGCGGTGTTTTCACTCTAGGACGTTGCTCTTACCGGCCTGTGAGAGGCAGCTTAGGCGCGGGTGACGGGCCACTTAGGCGCACGTGAGAGGGTGCGCCGCCGCACAGGGCGCATACTGGCCCACCCTCGCTTCACCGAGGTCTCGCACGCGAGACCCCACCCCCCTCGATGCCGGGCTACCTCCTCAAGCTGGAACGCATCGCCATCGCGGGTGCCGACGACCTCGTCATCCGGTCGCTGCTCGACCGCCAGCAGTTCTCCGACCCCTTGGGCACGGCTGCCGCGCAGGGGATCTCTTCCGCGTCGTGGCCGATGTTCGGGCTGCTGTGGCCCTCGGGCGCGCAACTGGCCGCGCGCATGGCGGCGCACCCCGTGGTGCGGGGCGCGCGCGTGCTCGAGATCGGCTGCGGCCTCGCGCTCGCCAGCCTGGTCGGCCACCGGCGCGGCAACGACATGACCGCGAGCGACTGCCACCCGCTCACCGCGGGCTTCCTGCTGGAGAATCTGCGCCTGAACGCCCTGCCGCCCATGAAGTACCGCCGCGGGCACTGGGGCATGCAGGAGACCGGCCTCGACGGCGATGTGCACGGCCTGTTCGACCTTGTCATCGGCAGCGACCTGCTGTACGAGCGCGACGCCCGGGGCCTGCTCGCCGCCTTCATCGGCCGCCACACCAGCCCCGCCGCCGAGGTATGGATCGTCGACCCCGACCGGGGCAACCGGCCGGCCTTCAACCGGCAGATGGCCGACGAAGGCTTCGGCATGCGCGAGCAGCGGCTGGACCAGCTCGCGACCGTGGACCGGCGGGCGTACAAAGGGCGGCTGCTGACGTACCGGCGCACGGACGCCTGAACGCCTGAACCTTCAGTGCCCGCGCGGGCTTCAGTCGAGCCCGTGGAACACGCTGTCGTCCGGCCCGATGTGCGAGGGCGGCGTCCATGCGGCGTCGCGCATCGAGCGGCTCACGAGCTTGTCCACGCCCAGCAGCGTGGCGAAGATCGCCATGCGCACCGGAATGCCGTTGTCGGTCTGGCGGAAGATGGCCAGGCGCGGGTCGTTGTTGAGGTCCACGCTGAGGTCGTGCGAACCGGGACGGCCGTCACGCGGCAGCGGATGCATCACAACCACTTCGGGCTTGCACGCCGACTCGACCAGCGCATGGTTGATCTCGAAGGCGTTGTCGAAACCTTCCAGCACCTCGTCGTGCGCGAAGCGCTCTTTCTGGATGCGCGTGGCATAGATGATGTCCGCGCCGGCCAGGGCCTTCGCGGGCGTGGCCGCGGTCTCGATCACGTGCCCGTTGCGGCTCGCGGCCTCGACGATCTCCGCGGGCATGGCCAGCGACGGCGGCGAGATCAGCGTGAACTTCAGCCCGCGGTACAGCGACAGCAGCTTGATGAGCGAGTGCACGGTGCGCCCGTATTTCAGGTCGCCGATCATCGCGATGTGCGCGCCGTCGACCAGCTTGCCCAGCCGCGAGAACTCGCGCTGGATGGTGTACAGGTCGAGCAGCGCCTGGCTCGGGTGCTCGCCCGGCCCGTCGCCGCCGTTGATGACCGGCACATGGGTGGCGCGCGCGAACTCGGCCACCGAGCCCTGCTCCGGGTGCCGCACCACGATCGCGTCGACGTAGCCGCTGATGACGCGGCTGGTGTCGTAGATCGACTCGCCCTTGGCCATCGACGAGAAGGTGAAGCCCGTGGTGTCGCACACCGAGCCGCCCAGCCGGCAGAACGCCGCGCCGAAGCTCACGCGGGTGCGCGTGCTGGCCTCGAAGAACAGGTTGGCCAGCACGGCGCCTTCGAGCACGCGGCTGACCTTGCGGCGGCGCGCGATCGGCTGCATGACGTCGGCCAGCTGGAACAGCTCGTCGATGGCGTCGCGGTTGAACTGGCTGACCGACAGCAGGTGGTGCCCGCCGTCGACGGCCGTGGCCTTGCGCAAGGCGCCTTCATGTGCGCTTTGCGTATATTCGGCGCGCCGACCGTCGGAGGCCAGGATTTCGCCCACGAAGCGCCGCGCGACTTCGGGCATGGCCCTGAATTCATTGGATTCGTCGGGCAGCAGCCAGGCGTCCAATGCCCTTCTTCGGCTGCCGATGCGCTCTGCGAAGGCATCGCGCGTCATGTTGAGTTGACGCATCGCGTCGCGAAGGAGCACCTGTTGCGGCATGTTCATGGGCCGCAAATATATACTCAATGCGTATATTTTGAAAGTGCCGACGAAAAAAGTTGCTTCCCTTCGCTGCGCAGCAGCGTCACCAGCCGCCGTGCCGCCGGCGACAGGTAGCCCTCCTTGCGGTAGGTGACGCCGAGGTGGCGCCGCAGCGTGGTTTCTTTCAACGGCACCTCGCGCAGCGTGCCCTCGCGCCCGGCCGCGGCCAGCGTGTGGCGCGACAGGAAGCTCAGCAGGTCGCTGCGCGAGATGAGCCGCGGCAGCAACGGGATCGAGTTGGCGTTGACCTGCACCGTGGGCAGCGGCAGCCCGCGGGACTGGAAGGCCGCGTCGAGCCACTGGCGGCTGGGAATCGGGTCCGCCGGAAGCACCCAGCGCCACTGCAACAGCGACTTCATGCCGATCTTCGGAAGGTCGAACACCGGGTGCTGCGGGCTGGCCGCCACCACCACCACGTCCTCGACGATGGAGTGCGTGACGAAGGCCGGGTCGTGCTCGGGCATCAGGCCGATCAACAGGTCGATGGCGCCTTCGCGCAGCCGCTCGCGCAGCGCCATGCTGGGCGCGACGGTGATGTCGATGCGGGTGTCGCCGGCCTCGGCCAGCAGAAGGCTGCAGACCTCGGGCAGCACATGGTCGGCGGCGATGGGCCCGCTGCCGATGCGCACGTGGCCCGCGTTGCCCTTGGCGAAATCGCTCACCTCGCGCAGCGCCTCCTCGGTGGCGCCGCGCAGCAGCCGCGCGCGCGCCAGCAACACCTCGCCCACGGCGGTCAACTGGATGCCGCGCCCCTTGCGCTCGAACAGCGCGCTGCCGAAGGCCTCCTCCAGCCGCTGCACGGCCTTGGTGAGCGCGGGCTGCGTGCGGCCGAGCTTGTCGGCGGCCTGCCCCAGGTGGCCCAGGTCGGCCACCACCTCGAAGTACTTCAGGTCGCGCAACTGAATGTCCATTCATAGCTCCAAGGAATCGTTGGATGAACATTATCGATTGGACGGAATGAATGGCGGTTTCCACAATCTGCGCCACACCGCACATCGAACCACAGCAGGAGACCCATGAAACCCACCGTCCTGGTGACGGCGCCGCAGCTTGCGAAAGCCGGCGCCGACCTGCTCGCCGAAGCAGGCGCCCGTGTCATCTACATCACGAATGCCGACAGCGCCGAGGAAGTCGAGCAGCGCATGGCGAGCGAGCCCATCGACGCGGTCATCTCGCGCACCGTGCAGCTCTCCGCCAAGGCCATCGCGTCCTGCCCCACGCTGAAAGTGATTTCCAAGCACGGCGTGGGCGTGAGCAACATCGCCGTCGATGCGGCCACCGCGCGCGGCATTCCCGTCTACGTCACGCCCGGTGCCAACGCGCAGTCTGTCGCGGAAATGACGCTGGGCCTGATGCTCGCCGCCGCCCGCCGCATCGGCTGGATGGACCGCGAGCTGCACGAAGGCCGCTGGTCGCGCGCGCAGGACGGCGTGGAACTGCAAGGCCGGATGCTGGGCCTGGTCGGCTTCGGTCAGGTCGGCCAGCGCGTGGCGCGCGTGGGCCTTGCGCTCGGCATGAACGTGGCCGCGTTCGACCCCGCCGTCGGCGACGGCCCGAGTGCTGTCGCCGGTGTGCGCATGCTGCCCTCGCTCGATGCGCTGCTGCCGCTGAGCGACGTGCTGAGCCTGCATGTGCCGCTCAACAGGCACACGCGCGGGATGCTCGGCGCGGCGCAGTTCGCGGCGCTGCCGCGCGGCGCGATCGTCATCAACACGGCGCGCGGTGAAGTGATCGACGAGCCCGCGCTCATCGACGCGCTGCAAAGCGGCCAGCTGCACGCGGCCGGCCTCGACACGATGGCCGATGAACCCCTGCCCGCCCACAGCCCGCTGGCCGCCCTGGCCAACGTGGTGCTCACGCCGCACGTCGGCGGCTCCACGCCCGCCGCGCTCGCGGGCATGGCCAGCGGTGCCGCCCGCAACGTGCTGGGCTGGCTGCAGGGCCGCCCGGCAGATCCTTCGGCCTGCGTGAACCCGCAGGTCCTTTCCTCTGGCGACCGTCTTCATCCCTCTCACGGAGTCCATGCATGACCACCCTCCTTCCATGGCCGCCCGGCTACCGCATCAACCCGCGCGCCGCCGGCCCCGAGGCCGCCGTCGTCGACGCCTTCCGCACCCTGCCCGTGGCCGCCATCGGCGACGCGATGAGCCGCAACGTGGGCACCGTCGGCTTGCGTCAATACCACGCGCGGCTCGACACGGTGCTGTGCGGCCCGGCCGTCACCGTGCGCGTGCGGCCCGGCGACAACCTGATGATCCACAAGGCGCTGATGATGGTCGAGCCGGGCGACGTGCTCGTGATCGACGGCGGCGGCGACCTCACGCAGGCCCTGGTCGGCGGGCTGATGCGCACCACCTGCATCGCCCGCGGGCTCGGCGGCCTGGTCATCGACGGCGCGGTGCGCGACCTGTGCGAGTGGGCCGAGGAAGGCATGCCGATCTTCGCGCGCGGCCACACCCACCGCGGCCCGAGCAAGGACGGCCCGGGCGAGGTGAACGTGCCCATCTCGTGCGCGGGCCTGGTCGTGCTGCCGGGCGACCTGGTGGTGGGCGACGCCGACGGCGTCATCGCCGTGCCGGCCGCGGAGGCCGCCAGCGTGCTCGAGAAGACGCGCGCGCACCTCGCCAAGGAAGAAAAGATCCGCGAGACCAACCGCGCCGGCACGGCCGACCCCGAGCGCTTCGACGCCGTGCTGCGCGCCAAGGGCCTTCCCGTCTGAACAGCGGCGCCGCGAGCACTCGAAAAAACCAAGGAGACAAGGCATGAACCGAAGAGACTTTCTGCAGGCCACCACCCTCGCCGCGCTGGCGCAGGCCGCCGGCATGGCGCACGCGCAGAACGGCTGGCCACAAAGGCCCGTGCGCCTGGTCGTGCCGTTCACGCCCGGCGGGGGCACCGACGCCACCTCGCGCCTGATCGCGGAGCGGCTCACGGTGCTGGAGCGCTGGAGCGTGATCATCGACAACAAACCCGGCGCCGCCGGCAACATCGGCCTCGACGCGGTGGCGAAGGCCGCGCCCGACGGCTACACGATCGGCATGGGGCAGACATCGAACCTCACGATCAACCCCTGGCTCTATTCGAAGATGCCCTTCGAGGCGCTGAAGGACTTCTCGCCCATCGCCGAAGTGGCCGCGCAGCCCGTGGTGCTCTCGGTGCGCGCGGATTCGCCGATGCGCACGCTGGCCGACTTCATCGCGGCGGCCAAGGCCAGGCCGGGTGAGTTCAGCATCGCCCAGGCCGGCAACGGCACGGTGGGCCACCTGGCCGGCGAGATGCTCGCGCGCCGTGCGGGCATCAAGGTGCTGCAGGTGCCCTACAAGGGCGCGGGCCCGGCCATGACCGACCTGCTCGGCGGCCAGATCGGCCTGTACTTCGGCAGCAGCGTGTCGGTGATGCCGCAGCTCACGGGCGGCAAGGTGCGCGCGCTGGCCGTCACTTCGGCACGGCGCCTGCCCGCGCTGCCGAACGTGCCCACCGTGGCGGAACAGGGTTTCGCCGGCTTCGAGGCAATGACCTGGGTCGGCCTGGTCGGGCCGGCGGGACTGCCCGCAGAGGTGGTCGCGCGCATCAACGCCGCAGTGGTCAAGGTGGTCGCCCGCAAGGACGTGCAGGACAAGCTCGCGCTGGAAGGCAGCGTGCCCGCCACCGGCACGCCGCAGCAGTTCGACGCCTACATCCGCGCCGAGCACGCCAAGTGGGGCGCGCTGATCCGCGAAGCCGGCATCAAGCTGGACTGAGCCGCATGGACAGGATCGACTGCGTCGTGGTCGGCGCCGGCGTGGTGGGCCCCGCCATCGCGATCGCTCGCGATGGCGGGGCGGTGACGGCAACGGACTTCGGCATCGAGTCGCCCGGGCTGGGCGCATCGCTTGCACCGGGCGCGCATGAAAAAACGGGCCCGAAGGCCCGTTCCTTTGCAGCACCCGAAGGTGCCGTGGCTGTGGCTTACAGGCCGGCCTGGCGCGTGAACGACACGTTGGGCTTCTTGTAGGCTTGCGGCACTTCGTCGCGGTAGAAAGCGCGGCGATCGAGGCTGGCGAGCGGGTCGTGCGCCTTGGCGACGGCTTCGGCTTGCACGGTCGCGCGGTTGGCGGTCGACGTGAAGGCTTGGGCGCCAGCGGAGGAGGCATCGCTGTACGTGTTGCCGGCGCGTGCGGCGGCAGCGGCTTGCGGTGCGACTTCGGCGCGGGTGACCGAAGAGTTCACGACGTGCACGCCGTCGTAGGTTTCTGCGTGGGCTCCGGCGGCAGCCAGGAGCGAGAGAGCAGCAGCGGCGAGGATCTTCGAGGCATTCATTTCAATCTCCTTCAGGTGTGGGTTGGTGAAGGGAAGTTTGATCCTGAAGCGCCCCAAAAAACGACTGCAAAAGGAACCGCGGCGTTCACAGGATTGAAACAATGGCGGGCTTGAAATTGAGCAGGTCAAGAGGGATTGCCCCAGCGTTTCCCAATGAAACAGCTGGGCCAGGAAGACACGAACCGTGGGCGCACGACACGGGTGAACACATTTCAAGCAGGAATGACACACCTCAGTGACTGATCATCCAGGGCCGCCTCGAAGGCGCCGACTTGGCGCCGCTGGGCGCCGTCACCGTGGCGCCGCGCTTCGAAGAAGTGCTGCAGCAGCCGCACCCCGCCGGGTGCTTGAAGCGCGCGTAGTCGCGCGAACTGCCCGGCTCGTGCCGCGCGCGCTCGTTGGTTTCCATGGCGCGGCGCGTGCCGGAGGCCATGAGCGCGAGCCGCGGCGCGGCGCACAGCACGCGCGGCGCGGCGCAGCCGCAATCGGGGCACGCGGCCGGCTCGTCGCGCAGGCCCGAAGGGCGCAGCGCCTCGAAGCCGCCGCACTGCCCGCAGGCGTAGTCGTAGGTGGGCATGCCGTGGCGTCCTTGTTCAGCGCAGGTCGTGCGACAGCGGCAGGTCGACGCTGCCGTCGAGCATCTTCACAGGGCCCAGCGCGTTGGGGTTGATGTCGAAGTCGAAGATGCCCGTGGGCAGCCACAGCGTGGCGCACGAGTTGGGCACGTCGACCACGCCGCTGATGTGGCCCTGCACCGGTGCCGTGCCCAGGATGGAATAGGCCTGCGCGCCCGAGTAGCCGAACTTCTTCAGGTACTCGATGGCGTTCAGGCAGGCCTGGCGGTAGGCCACGTTCACGTCCAGGTAGTGCTGCTTGCCGCTTTCGTCGACCGAGATGCCTTCGAAGATCAGGTAGTCGTTGTATTGCGGCGTGATCGGGCTGGGCTTGAAGATCGGGTTCTTGATGCCGTACTTGGCCATGCCGCCCTTGATGAGCGTGACCTTCATGTGCACCCAGCCGGCCATCTCGATGGCGCCGCAGAAGGTGATTTCGCCGTCGCCCTGGCTGAAGTGCAGGTCGCCCACGCTCAGGCCCGCGCCGTCCACATACACGGGAAAGAACACCTTGGCACCGCGCGACAGGTCCTTGATGTCGCAGTTGCCACCGTGCTCGCGCGGCGGCACGGTGCGCGCGCCTTCGGCCGCAGCCTTGGCCCTGGCATCGCCGGTCATCTTGCCCATGTGGGCAGTGCCTGCGAACGGCGGGTTGGCCAGGCCGGGCACGCGGTCCGGGTCGGTGGCGATGAGCTTGCCTTCGCGTTCGTTCCACATGTCGAGCATGGGCTTGTCGGGCAGGCAGCCGATGAGGCCGGGGTGGATCAGGCCCGCGAAGTTGACGCGCGGAATGTGGCGCGAGCTGGTGAACATGCCCTTGAAGTCCCAGATCGACTTCTGCGCTTCGGGAAAGTGGTCGGTCAGAAAACCGCCGCCGTTCTGCTTGGAGAAAAATCCGTTGAAGCCCCAGAGGCTGTCCTGCTTGGCGCCGATGTCCAGCAGGTCGACCACCAGCAGGTCGCCGGGCTCGGCACCCTTCACGCCCACCGGGCCCGAGAGGTAGTGCACGGTGCTCAGGTCGATGTCGCGCACGTCGTCGGCGCTGTCGTTGTTCTTGATGAAACCGCCGGTCCAGTCGAAGGTCTCGAGGATGAAGTCGTCGCCCGGGTTCACCCAGCAGGCCATCGGAATGTCCGGATGCCAGCGGTTGTGGATGTTCTCGTTCTCGGTGGGCGGCTTGGTCAGGTCGACCTTGATCAGCGTGTCCGTCATTTGCAGTGGCTCCTGGGGTTGTGGGTCAAACAGAGAGGTAGGCTTTGATGTGATCGACGTCGGTCTTGTCGCGCGCGGTCTCGTGCACGAGGCGCCCGCCCTCGATCACGAACAGCCGGTCGGCCACCTCCATCGCGAAGCTGAGCACCTGCTCGGACACGACGATGGTGATGCCGCGCAGCTTGCGGATTTCGTTGAGCGCCTTGGCGATGTCCTTGATGATCGACGGCTGGATGCCTTCGGTGGGCTCGTCGAGCAGCAGCACCTTGGGGTCGGTGACGAGGGCGCGCGCAATGGCAAGCTGCTGTTGCTGGCCGCCCGAGAGGTTGCCGCCCTTGCGGTTCTTCATGTCCCACAGCACGGGAAAGAGCGCGTAGATTTCTTCGGGAATGCGCCGTGTCTTCGAGTTCTCCAGGCCGGTCTGGATGTTCTCTTCCACCGTCAGCGTCGGAAAGATCATCCGGCCCTGCGGCACGTAGGCGATGCCCTTGGCCACGCGCCTGAAACTCTCGTCGCGCGACACGTCCTGCCCCGCCACTTCGATGCGCCCACTCTTCAAAGGCAGGATGCCCATGAGGCTCTTGAACAGCGTGGTCTTGCCCATGCCGTTGCGCCCCATGATGGCGATGGTTTCGTTGGCATGGCCCTCGAAAGAAAGGCTGTGCAGGGCCTCGCTCTGGCCGTAGGCGACGTGCAGGTCTTCGACCTTCAGCAAGATGTTGCTCATGGTTCAGTGCCCCAGATAAACGTCGATGACCTTGGGATCCGCCTGCACCTTCTCCATCGGTCCTTCGGCGAGGATCTTCCCCTGGTGCATCACGGTGACCTTGTGCGCGATCTGCTTCACGAACGCCATGTCGTGTTCGATGACGATCACCGCGCGGTTCTGGCAAATGCGCTTGAGCAGGTCGGCCGTGAGTTCGCGCTCGCGCGCGCTCATGCCGGCGATGGGTTCGTCGAGCATCAGCAACTCGGGCTCCTGCATCAGCAGCATGCCGATTTCCAGCCACTGCTTCTGGCCATGGCTCAACAGGCCGGCCTCGGTGTCCAGGCGGTCGGCCAGCCCGATCTCCTGCGCGATGGACTTCACCTTGGCCTTGACCTCGTCGTCGCACTTGAAGGCCAGCGCACCGAACACCGAGCGGCCCTTGGGGAAGGACACCTCCAGGTTCTGGAACACGCTGAGGTTCTCGTAGATCGACGGCGTCTGGAACTTGCGCCCGATGCCCAGCCGCACGCGCTTGTGCTCGGCCATTTTCGTGAGCTCTGTGTTCTTGAACTTGATGCTGCCGGCGCTGGCGCGGGTCTTGCCGCAGATCAGGTCGAGCAGCGTGGTCTTGCCGGCGCCGTTGGGCCCGATGATCACGCGCAGCTCGTTCTTGTCGATGTACAGCGTCAGGTCGTCGATGGCCTTGAAGCCGTCGAAGGACACGGTAAGGTCTTCCACCGCGAGGGCGAAGTCTGTGTTGCTCATGAGAGTGCTCCGGGTTCAGGCGCGTTGACTGCCGACGCCTTCGGGCAAGGTCGGCTCGAGGGATGCCGCAGTCGGCGCAACAGGGGTCGCGGGGGCGACCGGCGGCTTCACCGACGCCTCGCGCAACGCCTGCCGCCGCGACTTCCACCAGGGGCGGATCTTTTCTTCCCACACGCCCGCCAGGCCCATCGGGAAGGCCATCGTCACGCCGATGAAAAGGCCCGCCATCAAGAAGAGCCACAGGTCCGGAAAGCTCTCCGAAAACAGCGTCTTGCCCGCGTTCACCAGCAGCGCGCCGTACACCGCGCCCACCAGGCTCATGCGCCCGCCCACGGCGCAGAAGATCACCATCTCGATCGAAGGAACGATGCCCACGAAGCTCGGCGACATGAAGCCCACCTGCAGCGCGAACATCGCGCCGCCGATGCCCGAGAGCCCGGCCGCCAGGCAGAAGGTGAACACCTTGAAGTTGGCCACGTCGTAGCCCGAGAAGCGCACGCGGTCTTCCTTGTCGCGCATGGCCAGCAGCAGCGTGCCCAGCTTGCTGGTCTGTATCCAGCGGCACAGCAGGATGCTCAGCACCAGGAGACCCACGCAGACGTAGTACAGGATGTACTTGGCGCTGTCGGTGCGGGTGTCCCAGCCCAGCAGGGTCTTCAGGTCCGTCATCCCATTGACCCCGCCCGTATATCCCTGCTGGCCGATGATGAGCACCGTGCAGATGAGCGCCACCGCCTGCGTGATGATCGCGAAGTACACGCCGCCCACGCGGCGCTTGAACATCGCGAAGCTCACGAGCCAGGCCAGTGCCATCGGTGCCAGCACCACCAGCGCCAGGCTCAGCGGCAGGCTCTTGAAAGGCAGCCACAGCGCGGGCAGCTCGGTGATCTGGTTCCAGTCCATGAAATCCGGAATGCCGGGCGTGGACTGGATCCTGGTGGTGACCGGGTCGGAGGCTTCGAGCTTCAGGAACATCGCCATCGCATAGCCGCCGATGCCGAAGAACACGCCCTGCCCCAGGCTCAGCACGCCGCCGTAGCCCCACACCATGACGAGCCCCACCGCCACGAAGGCGTAGGTGAGGTACTTGCCCACGAGGTTCAGGCGGAAGATGTCGAGCGAGAGCGGCAGCACGACCGCCAGCAGCAGCACCAGCAGCAGCAGGCTGCCGAGCTGGTAGCGCAGGATCGAGGCCTTGATGAAATTCATCGGAACGTTCTCCAGAAGGGAATCGGGTTCATCAACGGCGCACCTTGACGGCGAACAGGCCTTGGGGGCGCATCATCAAAATCAGCACGATCAAGGAAAGCGTCAGCACCTTGGCCATCGAGCCGGTCATGAAGAACTCCGAGATCGACTGCGTCTGCGCAATGCCGAAGGCCGAGACCACGGTGCCCAGCAGGCTGGCCGCACCGCCGAAGGTGACGACCAGGAAGGCGTCGACGATGTAGAGCGAGCCCGAGGTCGGTCCGGTCGAGCCGATGGTGGTGAAGGCCGCGCCCGCCATGCCGGCAATGCCGCAGCCGATGGCGAAGGTCAGGCGGTCGGTCTTCTTCGTGTCGATGCCGGTGGCGTTGGCCATGGTGCGGTTGGCCACGGTGGCGCGCACCCGCAAACCCCAGCGGCTCTTGTGCAGCGCGATGAGCACGCCGGCCGTGACCAGCGCGGTGAGAGCGAGCACGAAGAGGCCGTTGATCGGAATGTCCAGGCCCTCGTGCGGCGTCCACGAGCCCATGATCCATTCGGGCAGCGTGGGGCTCACTTCCTTCGGGCCGATGAAGGTGCGAAACACCTGCTGCAGGCCCAGGCTCACGCCCCAGGTGGCGAGCAGCGTGTCGAGCGGGCGCTTGTAGAGGTGGCGAATCAGCAGCCACTCCACGATCCAGCCGACGATGAAGGCGAACACGAAGGCCAGGCCGATGGCGATCGGAAAGTAATACGGCATGAACGCGGGCGCCATCGTTTCGGTGACGCGCGCGGCCAGGTAGATCGAATAGGCGCCGATGGTCATGAACTCGCCATGCGCCATGTTGATGACGCCCATCTGGCCGAAGATGATCGCCAGGCCCAGCCCCATGAGCAGCAGCACCGCGAAGAGGCTCAGCCCCGCGAAGCCCTGCATGAGGCCGATGTTCATCATGTCCGACAGAGTCATGGCGAAGATTCCAGGTGTTGGGTATTGCTCCTTCCCCTTCCGGGGGAAGGTTGGGATGGGGGCGCGCAGAGCGTGCCCAGTGGTGACGCCGCTTGCCCCCACCCCAGCCCTCCCCCGGGAGGGGAGGGAGCAAGGCAGGGGGAAGGCCGCTGCTTACTGGTAGCCCTTGGGAAACGGATCGGGCTTGATCAACTCAGCCGACTCCGCCACCACCTTGAACGACCCATCGAGCTGCCCCTGCCCGATGCGCGCCTTGCTCCACAAGTGATGGTTCGCATCCAGCTTCACGTAGCCCTCGGGCGCCGTCTTCAGCTCGATGCCCGGCGAGCTGGCCACCACCTTGTCCACGTCGAAGCTGCCTGCTTTCTCGACGGCCGCCTTCCACAGCCACGGCCCGAGATACCCCGCCTGCGTCACGTCGCCGATCACCGCGTCCTTGCCGTACTTGGCCTTGAACGCAGCAACGAACTTCTTGTTGTTCTCGTTGTCCAGCGACTGGAAGTACTTCATCGACGAGTAGAAGCCCGCGAAGTTCTCGCCGCCCACGCCGGTCATTTCGTCTTCGGTCACGGCCAGCGTCAGCAGGAACTGCTTGTCGCCGGTGATGCCCGCGGCCTTGAGCTGCTTGTAGAAGGCCACGTTCGAGCCGCCCACCACGGCCGCGAAGATGCAGTCGGGCTTGGCCACCTTGATCTTGTTGATCAGCGAGTTGAAGTTGGTGTGGCCCAGCGGGTAGTACTCCTCGCCCTTGACCGAACCCTTCTGGAAGTTCTCGATGTGCTTGCGCGCGATCTTCATCGAGGTGCGCGGCCAGATGTAGTCGGAGCCCACCAGGAAGAAGGTCTTGGCCTTCTTCTCCTTCGCGCCCCAGTCCAGGCCCCAGATGATCTGCTGCGTGGCCTCTTGCCCGGTGTAGATCACGTTCTTGCTCTGCTCCAGGCCTTCGTAGAAGGTGGGGTAGTACAGCAGGCCGTTTTCTTTCTCGAACACCGGCAGCACGGCCTTGCGCGAGGCGCTGGTCCAGCAGCCGAACACCGCGGCGCAGTGGTCGTTGACCAGCAGCTTCTTCGACTTCTCGGCGAACGTGGGCCAGTCGGAGGCGCCGTCTTCCTTGATGACCTTGATCTTGCGGCCCAGGATGCCGCCCATGGCGTTGATCTGGTCGATGGCAAGCTGCTCGGCCTGGATGGAGCCGGTCTCCGAAATGGCCATGGTGCCGGTGGACGAATGCAGCTGGCCGACCGTGACTTCGGTGTCGGTCACCGCGAGCTTGGTGGTGTTGACCTTGGCCGTGGGGAACTGCCCCTGGCCGAAGCTCAGGCCGCTCAGGCCCATGACGGGCAGCGCGGCGACGCCCTGCAGCAGGCGGCGGCGGCGCAAAGCCAGGGCATCGAGAGAAAGATCGGAATCACGCGACATCAGGAAACTCCAGCAGGTTGAAGAAAGTGGGTGGGCTGCGCACCATCGAAGTGCGCTGCACGGTGCCGCTAGCACCATGGCCGGTACTTTAGAAATCACCCGCCGCGAAGCGAATACGTCATTCAACGTAGCGGCGCGCACCCGCCCTGCCCGCAGACTCGCGAGCCAGGCCACGGGGGCCATGAAGACGGGGAGCGCTTCTTGCTGTACCTGCCTCATGCCACCGCCGCCGCGAGAACCCACCATGCCACCCGCCTCCATTTCTGTGTCCGGGCAGAAGATCTTTCGCATCCGCCGCGACTACAACGCCTGGGTCGCGAACGAAACGCTGGAGGACTACGCGCTGCGCTACACGCCGCGCAGCTTTCGCAAGTGGTCGGAGTTCCGCGTTGCCAACGCGGCGTTCGGCGCCACCTCGTTCCTGGCGCTGGAGGCCATCGGCGGGGCCATCGCGCTGAGCTACGGTTTTTCGAACGCGCTGTGGGCCATATTGGTGGTGGGGCTCATCACCTTTCTCACGGGCCTGCCGATTTCTTACTACGCGGCGCGCCACGGCGTGGACATGGACCTGCTCACGCGCGGCGCGGGCTTCGGCTACCTGGGCTCCACGCTCACTTCGCTGATCTACGCGAGCTTCACCTTCATCTTCTTCGCGCTGGAGGCCGCCATCCTCGCGCTGGCGCTGCAGATGTATCTCGACTGGCCGCTGTGGCTGCTGTACTTGATGTCGTCGATCGTGATCATTCCGCTGGTAGCGCGCGGCATCACGCTCATCTCGGGGCTGCAGCTGTGGACGCAGCCGATCTGGATCGTGCTGTTCGTCTGCCCCTTCATCGCGGTGCTGGTGAAAAAGCCCGAGCTGTACGCCGACTTCACCAGCCTGGTGGGCCGCACGTCGGACAGCAGCGGCTTCGACCCGCTGATGTTCGGCGCCGCCTCCACCGTGGCCTTCTCGCTGGTGGTGCAGATCGGCGAGCAGGTCGACTACCTGCGCTTCCTGCCCGAGAAGACGGCCGCCAACCGGGGCCGCTGGTGGGCGGCGGTGCTCATCGCCGGGCCGGGCTGGATCGTGCCGGGCATGCTGAAGATGATGGGCGGCGCCTTTCTCGCGTTCCTGGCGCTGCAGCACGAGATCCCGGCCAACCACGCGGTCGAGCCCACGCAGATGTACCTCACGGGCTTTTCGTACGTGCTGCGCGACCCGGCCTGGGTGCTGGGCATCACGGTGCTGTTCGTGGTGGTCTCGCAGATGAAGATCAACCTGACCAACGCCTATGCGGGCTCGCTCGCGTGGTCGAACTTCTTCGCGCGGCTCACGCACAGCCACCCGGGGCGCGTGGTGTGGCTGGTGTTCAACGTGGTCATCGCGATCTTGCTGATGGCGCTGGGCGTGTTCGCGGCGCTGGAGCACGTGCTGGGCTTCTACAGCAACATCGCCATCGCCTGGGTGGGCGCGCTGGTGGCCGACCTGGTCATCAACAAGCCGCTGGGCTGGAGCCCGAAGACCATCGAGTTCAAGCGCGCGCACCTGTACGACATCAACCCTGTGGGGCTGGTCGCGATGCTGGTGGCGGCCGCGCTGGCCATGCTGGCGTACTCCGGCGCGCTGGGGCACTGGGCCCGCGCTTTCTCGCCCTTCATCGCGCTGGCCACGGCCATGGCGGTGTCGCCGCTGCTGGCGTGGAAGACGCGCGGGCGCTACTACCTGGCGCGCACCGACATCGACCGCTGGGCGCCGGGCCAGAGCGTGAAGTGCTCGGTGTGCGACAACAGCTTCGAGTCCGAGGACATGGCGCACTGCCCGGCCTACAGCGCGCCGATCTGCTCGCTGTGCTGCACGCTCGAATCACGTTGCCACGACCGCTGCAAGACCGACTCGCGCGCGGCCGAGCAGATGAGCGGCTGGCTGCAGGCGCTGCTGCCGCCTGCGCTGTCGGCGCGGCTGAACTTTCGGGTGGCGCACTACCTGCTGATCGCCGCCTCGCTCATTGCGCTGCTGGCCACGGTGGTGGGCGTGGTGTACGCGCAGGAGGCGCTCGCGGGCACCAGCGACTCGACCATGGCCACGGCCTTCCTGAAGGTGTTCGCGCTGCTGTCGGTGGTGGCCGCGGTGGCCGCCTGGTGGGTGGTGCTGGGCAGCGAGAGCCGGCAGATGGCGCAGGAGGAATCGAATCGCCACAACAACCTGCTGGCGCTGGAGATCGAGGCGCACCGCCGCACCGACGCGGCCCTGCAGACCGCCAAGGAAGCCGCCGAGGCCGCCAACCAGGCCAAGACGCGCTACGTGGCCGGCATGACGCACGAGCTGCGCACGCCGCTCAACAGCATCCTGGGCTACTCGCAGATTTTGCTGAAGGGCGATGCGGCGTCGCCGCCACGCGAGGCGGTGCAAACCATCCACCGCAGCGGCGAGCACATGCTGGGGCTGATCGACGGGCTGCTCGACCTGGCGCGCATCGAGGCCGGCCGGCTGCAGCTGGAGCCCGCGCCGCTGGCGTTGCCGGCCTTTCTGGACCAGCTGGTGCACATGGTGCGCCCGCAGGCCGAGAACAAGGGCCTGGCCTTCGTCTACACGCATGCGGGCCGGCTGCCGCCATGGGTGCATGCCGACGCCAAGTGGCTGCGCCAGGTGCTCATCAACCTGCTGACCAACGCGGTGCGCTTCACCGACAGCGGCACCGTCACGCTGCATGTGGATGCGCGGCGCGAGGTGCTGCGCTTCGACGTGGTCGACACCGGCATCGGCGTGGCGCCGCAGGACCACCAGCGCATCTTCCTGCCCTTCGAGCGCGGTGCGGCGGGCCGGCGGCGCGGCGAGCCGGGCACGGGGCTGGGCCTGACCATCACCGGCCTGCTGACCTCGCTGATGGGCGGCGAGCTGAAACTGGCCGCCACCTCGTCGCAGGGCAGCACCTTCAGCGTGCGCGTGTACCTGCGCGCGGTGTCCGACCCCGGCCCGCAGGCCAAGGGCGTCAATTTTCGGCAACCCGTGTCGGGCTACGTGGGCGCGCGGCACACGCTGCTGGTGGTCGACGACCAGCCGGTGCAGCGCCAGATGCTGGCCGGCATGCTCGCGCCGCTGGGCTTTGCCGTGCGCGAGGCCGCCAGCGGCACCGAGTGCCTGGACAGCCTGCGCGAAGCGCTGCCCTCGGCCATCCTGCTCGACCTGACGATGGACGACATGGACGGCTGGCAGACCGCCACGTCGGTGCGCGCCGCGGGCTTCAAGGACATTCCGATCGTCATCGTCTCGGCCAACATGTTCGAGAACCAGCCCGAGCGGCTGCGGGCCGCCGGTTGCCAGGCCTTCGTGGGCAAGCCGGTGATCGAGTCGGAGCTCATCGCCACGCTGGAGCGGCACCTGGGCATCGAATGGCTCTCGGCCGCCGACGCCTTGCCGCACGCCACCGACGAAGCGGCAACGCAGCGCCCGGCGCAGCTCGCGCTGTCGGAAGACGACCGCGCCGAGCTCATGCGCCTGGTGCAGATGGGCCATGTGCGCGGCCTGCACACCGCGCTCGACCGGCTGGCCGCGCAGTCGCCCACGGCGGCGGCCACCTGCACCTGGCTGCGCGGCATGGTCGCGCGCTTCGAACTCGACACCCTTCGCAACGCACTGGCCGAAGATGCAGACACCCCCCTCGCTCCCTTCTGAACCCGAAGGCCCGCAGGCCGAGCGCCCGGTGGTGCTGGTGGTGGACGACGCCCCCAGCAGCCTGGGCATGCTGTGCGACACGCTGGAGGCCAGCGGCTACACCGTGCTGGTGGCCGCCGATGGCGAGGCCGCGTTGCAGCGGCTGGAGCTGGTGGTGCCCGACGCGATATTGCTCGACGGGTTGATGCCCGGCCTCTCGGGCTTCGAGACCTGCCGGCGCATCAAGGCCAACCCGGCGCTGGCGCACATTCCGGTGCTGTTCATGACGGGCCTGTCGGAAACCGCGCACGTGGTCGAGGGCTTCGAGTGCGGCGGTGTCGACTACGTGGTCAAGCCCATCCGCGCGCAGGAAGTGCTGGCCCGGCTGCACACGCATGCGCGCAACGCCCGCATCACGCGCATGGCGCGCGACGCGGTCGACGTGGCCGGCATGGGCGTGGTGTTCGTCGACACGCGCGGGCGCATCGCCTGGCGCTCGCCGCAGGCCGCGCTGTGGCTGCATGCGCTGGAAGACCCGGTGGCGCCGGGGCGGCTGCCCGCCTCGCTGGAGCCGGCGCTCGTGGCGGGCGCGTCCATCGCCATCGGCACCGCCACGGGCATGCGCCTGTCGGTGCGCAACCTGGGCGCCGCGGCGCTGGGCGAGACGATGCTGCTGTTCGCCATGCAGCGCGACGGCCCGGGCGGCGCGTCGTCGGCGCGGCTGGCCGATGCGGCCCTGACGCCGCGCGAGACCGAGGTGCTCTCCTGGCTCGCCAAGGGCAAGACCAACCGCGACATCGGCGAGATCCTGGGCACCAGCCCGCGCACCGTGAACAAGCACCTGGAGCACATCTTCGAGAAGCTGGGGGTGGAGACGCGCGCGGCGGCGGCGGCACTGGCCAGCGGTATGTAACCCCTGCGGGGTAACTGCCCCTGGCCCTGCGGGGTAACTGCCCCCGGGGGTCATGGCTATAGGTCTCGAATGCTCCGGCGGCGCCCAGAATGAGGGTGCCACCGGAGACAAACATGCTCTCTAGCTTTCTGCGGTTTCCGCCCAGCGAAAGCGCCTACAGGCGCAAGTTCCTGGACAACACGGACGAGAACCTGTTCATGGGATCGTTCGAGAGCTTCGCGGCGGCCGAGGCCGGTGCGCCGCCCTCCAAGGCAGTGGGCTACGCCAACGCCGACGCGGGCGAGCTCTACAGCCCGCAGATCTATTTCTACGACTACCCCAGCCTGTTCTGGCTGGGCCGCTCCATCGATGCGGGCCTGACGCGCATCTTCGACCTGGGTGGCCACGTCGGCATCAAGTACTACGCATTCCGCCGCGTGCTGAGCTATCCCGACACCCTGCGGTGGACGGTGTGCGATGTGCCGGGCGTGGTCGAGAGCGGCCGCGTGATGGCCGTGAAGCGCGAGGCCACCGCGCAACTGGCCTTCACCACCGACTACCGCGACGCGAGCGGCTGCGACGTGCTGTATGCCTCGGGCAGCCTGCAGTACCTGCCGGTGCGCATGGACGCGATTCTTTCCGCGCTGGCCGTGAAGCCCCGGCGCATCGTGATGAACACCACGGCGGTGCACCCCGAGCGCACGATCTTCACGCTCAACAGCATCGGCGTGGCCGTGTGCCCCTACCGCATCCAGCACCACGACGAACTGCTGGCCGACCTGGCGCACTCGGGCTACAAGAAGCGCGACGTGTGGCGCAACGAGGGCAAGCCGATCGCGGTGCCCTTCGTGGAGGGCGGCGACAAGCCCTACTACGCGGGTTGCTGCTTCGAGCTGGGGGGCTGAGTCGGCGCGGTCGATGCACCCCGGAATTCAGGGAATGACGGCGGGCAGGTTCTGGTCGGCAATGTGACGCTGCTCGGGCGTGAGGGCGCTGTAGAGCGCCGACAGCGCATCGCTCAGCGCCTGCGTGTGCAGTGCGCGCTCTTGCGCCTGCGCGGCGCGCTGCTGCGCGAACTGCACGGCCGTCTGCGGGTCCGACGGTGCGGCGCCGGCCATGCCGCCGCGGCCGACGAGGGCCCACACGGCATCGGAGAAACGGTCCCACAGCGGCGACTGCGCGGGCTCGATCATCAGTTGCAGTCGCAGGTCGTAGAGCTTGTCGCGGACCTTGCCGGCAGCGGTGGCCGGCGTGGAAAGGCCGTCGCCGCTGCGCGGACTGGCGGCGCTGTCGGGCCGCGCGCCGCGCCTGCCGCCACCGCCCATGCCGCTGCCGCCACCGCCGAATTGCGCGAAGCCGTGGGTACTCACGGCAAGCAGCGCTGCGGCCAGGGCGAAGCGATGCAGGGGTCGTTTCATCATGGGGAATCCTTGGGTGAAATCGTTGCAAGAGCCGCGAAAGGCCCGCGTGCATTTCAGGCGTGCTGGCTGTCCCGCGCGTTGCGGCCCGGTAAACCCGGGGTAAAGCGAGCGGTCTTTACCTCGGTACAAACCCCGAATTCCCTGAAGGCGAAATGACAGCCCTGGCTTCTACGATGGCTCTTTCTCCCGGAGACATCCCATGAAGCCCTACCTCGCCCCGACGCTGGCCCTGACGCGCCGCGCAGCCCTTCCCCTGCTCGCGGCCCTGGCACTCGCCGGCTGCGGTGGCCTCGGCGACATTGGCGGTGGCAAGCCCGCCGACACCGACATCCACGTGTTGACCTCGGGCGGCTTCACCGCCGCCTACAACGACCTGCGCCCCGCGTTCGAACGCAGCAGCGGGCGCAGCGTGAAGACGGCCTACGGCGCTTCGATGGGCAACGCCGACGACTCCATTCCCAGCCGCCTCGCGCGCAACGAACCGGTCGACGTGGTGATCCTGGCGCGCCCCGCGCTCGACGCGCTGGTCGCGCAGGGCAAGGTGGTGGCGGGCAGCCAGGTCGACCTTGTGCGCTCGGCCATCGGCTTTGCGGTACGCAAGGGCGCGCCCCGTCCGGACATCGGAACGGTCGAGGCGCTCAAGCGCACGCTGCTCGCCGCGCCGTCGATCGCCTACTCGGCCAGCGCGAGCGGCACCTACTACGAGACCGAGCTGCTGAAGACGCTGGGCATCGAAGACCAGGTCAAGCCCAAGAGCAAGCGCATCCTGAGCGAGCGCGTGGGCACGGTGGTGGCGCGCGGCGATGCAGCGCTGGGGTTGCAGCAGGTCAGCGAGCTGCTGCCGGTGGCGGGCATCGACTACATCGGCCCGCTGCCGGCGGAAGTGCAGCGCGTGACGGTGTTTTCCGCGGGCATCGCCACCGCGTCGAAGCAGCCCGATGCCGCACGGCAGTTGATCCGCTACCTGAACTCCCCGGCCGCCGCGCCGGTCATCGCGAAGACGGGGCTGGAGCCGCTCGCGGCGCGCTGAGCACGCGCAAGAGAACAAGCCCTCCGGGCGCCCCGCGGCCTTGCCGGAAGACGGCGGCGCGCTTATCGTGCGACGGCCTCCTGGGAGTTCCCGCCCCGGGTCCTGGCTTCGGCCTCGAGGCTGGCGCACAGCGCAAAGAACCCGCTGAGTTCTGCAGCCTTGTCGAACACCGCATCCGCGCCGAGCTCGCGCGCCCAGTCGGTGATTTCGCCGGTGGCGTAGTTGGTCAGCACCACCACGCGCTGTCCGGGGCGGCACTTGCCGCTGCGCTTGACGATGCCCAGGCCCGAACCCTCCTGCAGGAACAGGTCGACCACCAGCAGGTCCCAGGCGCCAGGGTTCGCATCGAGCCAGGCGAGCGCTTGCGCCTCGGTTGTGGCGGTGCCGACCAGGTGAAGGTCGATTTCCTCCTCCATGGCGGCGATCAGCGTCTGGCGGATGTGAGGGTTGTCTTCGACGAGAAAAGTGGAAAGCGGCACGGCGTCGGGCAATTTCTGTTTGCGGAGCAAACGAGCCTACGCGAATCCGGCGCCTGACTGGTGAGCGCGCCGCGCTACATCCGGTAGGAAACAAGGAAGACGGGCGCCGTAAACTGGCGCGCCACCCCTGTCAACTTTCGCAACCCCCTTCGCTCGAACGCCATGACACAGCCTCAGCCGACCCCTGTTTCCCCCGCCCTCGTCGCTGCATTCGCGCCCGGCGGCACGCTGCGCGCCTCCATCAACCTGGGCAACCCGATCCTGGCCAACAAGGACGCCGCCACCGGCGAGCCGGTCGGCGTGTCGATCGACCTGGCGCGCGAGTTCGCACGACGGCTGGGCGTGGGCGTCGAGCTGGTGGTGTTCGAGAAGGCCGCCGCGTCGGTCGACGCGGTGAAGAACGAGAAGGCCGACATCGGCTTCTTCGCCGTCGACCCGGCGCGCAGCGAAGGGCTGCTGTTCACCGCGCCCTACGTGCTGATCGAAGGCAGCTACCTGGTGACTGCATCGTCGGCGCTGACGGACAACGCGCAGGTCGACGCCCATGGCCACCGCATCTCGGTCGGCGCGGGCAGCGCCTACGACCTGTTCCTGACGCGAGAGGTCAAGCAGGCCGACATCGTCCGGCTGCAGGGTGCGGGTCCGGCGCTGGCGGCGCTGCGTTCCGGCGAGGTCGAGGTGGCGGCGGGCATTCGCCAGTTGCTCGAAGGCGAGGCGCAGCGCGCGCCCGGCGTGCGCGTGCTGCCGGGGCGCTTCATGGTGATCCAGCAGGCCATGGGCACGCCGGCCAGCCGGGGCGCGCAGGCGCAGGCACTGCTCGCGGCCTTTGTCGAGGAGATGAAGGCCAGCGGCTTCGTCGCCGATGCCTTGAAGCGCCACCGCATCGAGGGGGCGGTTGTGGCGCCGGCTTCTTCCTGACGCTGTGTTCAGCCGCCGTAGCGCGCGACGGTGAGGCCTTCCATGTCGATCTCGGGCGCCCTGCCCCCGATCAGGTCGGCCATCACGCGGCCAGTGCCGGCCGCCATGGTCCAGCCGAGCGTGCCGTGGCCGGTGCTCAGCATCAGGTTGGGAATGCGGGTGGCGCCGATGACCGGCGTGCCGTCGGGCGTCATGGGGCGCAGGCCGGTCCAGAAAGAAGCGTCGCGCACGTTGCCGCCCCGGGGGAACAGGTCGGTCACCACGTGTTCGAGCGTGTCGCGCCGGCCCGCGTCCAGGCGCAGGTCGAAGCCCGAGAGCTGCGCGGTGCCGCCCACGCGGATGCGATCGCCCAGCCGCGTGACCGCCACCTTGAAGGTCTCGTCCATCACGGTCGATTCGGGGGCGCCGCTCGCATCGCTGATCGGCACGGTGATCGAGAAGCCCTTGACCGGGTACACCGGGAGGTCGATGCCCAGCGGCTTGACCAGCGCGGGCGAATAGCTGCCGAGCGCGACCACGTAGCGCTCGGCCGCGAAGTTGCCCTTGTCGGTGCGCACCGCGGTCACGCCCTTGGCCGCATCATGTTCGATGGCCTGGATGGTCACGCCGAACCTGAAAGTCACGCCCTCGGCCTCAGCCAGCTTGGCGAGGGCCTGCGTGAACTTGAAGCAGTCGCCGGTTTCGTCGCCCGGCAGGCGCAGGCCGCCGACGAACTTGTGCTTCACCCCCGCGAGCGCAGGCTCGTACTGAACGCAGCCTTCGCGGTCGAGCTCCTGGTAGGGCACGCCGGAGGCCTTGAGCACCGCCACGTCCTTCGAGGTGCCGTCGAGCTGCTGCTGCGTGCGAAACAGCTGCAGCGTGCCCTGCATGCGCTCGTCGTAGGCGATGCCGGTGTCGGCGCGAAGGGCCTTCAGGCAGTCGCGGCTGTATTCGGCGAGCCGCACCATGCGGCCCTTGTTGACCTCGTAGCGCGCCTGCGTGCAGTTGCGCAGCATCGACAGGCCCCAGCGCCACATGGCGGGGTCGAGCATGGGCTTGACGACCAGCGGGCTGTGCTGCATGAGCATCCACTTGACGGCCTTGACCGGCACGCCGGGCCCGGCCCATGGTGCCGAGTAGCCGGGCGAGACCTCGCCCGCGTTGCCGAAGCTGGTTTCGAGCGCGGGCGCCGGCTGGCGCTCCAGCACCGTCACCTCGTGCCCGGCGCGCGCCATGTAGTAAGCCACCGAGGTGCCGATGACACCGCTGCCCAGAATCAGGACCTGCATGAGAACAACCCTTTGAAGCCGCCGTCCAGCGCGATGGCGCCGAGGGTACAGGGCTCAGGCGCTAGAGGCCCAGCGCATCTTGCAATTGCCGTGCCGTCCAGCGCTTCGGTTGTTGCGGCCAGGCCTCGAGCAGCGCGACCATGCGCGCGTTGCGCGGCGCGCTCAGGCCGTGCTCCTGTGCGAGGCGAACGACCTCGCCGCTGAGCGAATCGATCTCGGTGCGGCGGCCCAGCGCCAGGTCGTCGGCCATGCTGGAACGCGCCTTGGCGTCGATGCGCAGCATGCGGGCCGCGACGATGCGAAACAGCCAGTCCGGCAGGCGCAGCACGCTGGGCAGGCGGCGCGCCGGCACCGCGGCCACTTGCGCGGGCGCAATGCCCGCCACGTTCAGGATGCTCAGCGCCTCGTCGATCAGCGACGCGAAGCAGCGGCGGTAGCCGCGCTGCATGAGCTCGTCGCGCAGCGGCAGGCCCGAGAGCGCGTTGACCGGGTTGTTGAGGTTGAGCATCAGCTTGCCCCACTGCACCGGCAGCAGGTCGGCGTGCAGGTCGAGCGGCACGCCGGCGCGCGCGAACACGGCAAGCCAGGGGCGCAATGCCGCGTCGTCTTCCGCGGCCAGGCGCCCCGGGGTTCCGCGGTGAAAGGCGCCCGGGCCGATCTCGGCCACGTTGTACGGGACCATGCCGGCACGCACGTTGAGCGAGGGGCCGGTCTGCGACGCGGCGGCGCAGTTGGAAATGCCGTTCTGCAGCGACACCACGGTGGTACCCGCGGGCAGCGCGAAAGCCAGCTCGCCTGCAGCCTCGGCCGTGGCGCCGCTCTTCACGCACAGCAGCACCAGGGCGGGCCGCGCGCCGGGCGGCACCTGCTCGCTCAATTGCAGCCCTGCAGCGGGCAGCTTGTGCTTTGCGCCGTCCATGTCGGTGAGCGTCATGCCGTGCGTCGCGAGCTTGTCGAGCACGCGCGGCCGGCCGACGAACGTGACGGGCACGCCGGCCGTCGCGAGGCTGCCACCGATGAAGCACCCGATGGTGCCGGCGCCCATCACAAGCACTTCACCGGGGATGTCTTCTTGCATGAAGTGCGTGGTGCGTGTGAGCGGTGGGGCCGTCGGGTGGCGTCAGGCGCGTTCTTCGACCCAGGCCTGCACCGACTGCAGCGCGGCCGCCAGGCCTGCCGCGTTGGTGCCGCCGGCCATGGCCATGTCGGCCTTGCCGCCGCCCTTGCCACCGACCTGCTGGGCCACGAAGTTGACCAGCTCGCCGGCCTTGACCTTGCCCGTGCTGTCGGCCGTGACGCCGGCCGCGATCTGCACCTTGTCGCCGTCGGCGGCGGCCAGCACGATGACGGCCGTCTTGAGCTTGTCCTTGAGCTTGTCCATGGTGTCGCGCAGCGTCTTGGCATCGGCGCCGTCGAGCTTGGCGACCAGCAACTTCAGGCCCTTGACGTCCACCGCCTGCGTCACCAATTCGTCGCCCTTGAACGACGCGAGCTTGCCCTTGAGCGCACCCACTTCGCGCTCGAGCGCCTTCACCTGGTCGAGCACCTGCGTGAGGCGGCCCTGCAGCTCGGCGGCCGGCGTGCGCAGCGTGGCGGCCACGCTGTGCACGGTCGATTCCAGGTCCTGCAGGTACGACAGCGCATTGGCGCCGGTGACTGCCTCGATGCGGCGCACGCCGGCGGCCACGCCGCCTTCGCTCACGATCTTGAACAGGCCGATGTCGCCCGTGCGGCTCACGTGGGTGCCGCCGCACAGTTCGCGGCTGGAGCCGATGTCCAGCACGCGCACGCTCTCGCCGTACTTTTCGCCGAACAGCATCATGGCGCCGGTCTTCTGCGCCGACTCCATGTCCATCACGCGCGCTTGCGTGGGCGCGTTGGCCAGCACTTCGGCGTTCACGCGCTTCTCGATCTCGAGGATCTGCGCATGCGAGACGGCGGCGTTGTGCGCGAAGTCGAAGCGCGTCTTGTCGGCATCGACCAGCGAGCCTTTCTGCTGCACGTGGTCGCCCAGCACTTCGCGCAGGGCCTTGTGCATCAGGTGGGTGACCGAGTGGTTGCGCATGGTGGCGTTGCGCCGCGCGATGTCGACCGCGGCCTTGACCGCGTCGCCGACCTTCAGCGTGCCCTGCGTCTGCGTGCCGTGGTGGCCGAACACGTCGGCCTTGATCTTCTGCGTGTCGTCCACGCCGAACTGCACGCCTTCGGCCGCCAGCACGCCCTGGTCGCCGACCTGGCCGCCGCTCTCGGCATAGAACGGCGTGGTGTCGAGCACGACGATGCCGCTCTGGCCTTCCTTGAGTTCCTGCACGGCGGCGCCTTCGACGTACAGCGCGACGACCTTGGCGTTTTCCTCGAGGTGTTCGTAGCCGGTGAAGGTGTTGCCCGCGCCGGCGTATTCGACGTTGCGGTCCATCTTGAACTTGCCGGCCGCGCGGCCCGCGGCCTTCTGCTTTTCCATGGCGGCGTTGAAGCCGGCCTCGTCCACGCTCACGCCGCGCTCGCGGCACACGTCGGCCGACAGGTCGAGCGGAAAGCCGTAGGTGTCATGCAGCTTGAAGGCAACTTCACCGGGCAGCGTCTTGGCGTCGCCGGCCAGCGCCGCGTCGAGGATTTCCATGCCGTTGGCCAGCGTTTCGAAGAAGCGTTCTTCCTCGGCCTTCAGCGTGTCGATGATGCGTTTCTCGTCGGCCACCAGCTTCGGATAGGCGTCGCCCATCAGCTTCACCAGGTCGGGCACCAGCTTGTGGAAGAACGGCTTCTTCTGGCCCAGCTTGTAGCCGTGGCGAATGGCGCGGCGAATGATGCGGCGCTGCACGTAGCCACGGCCCTCGTTCGAGGGAATCACGCCATCGGCCACCAGGAACGAGGTGGCGCGGATGTGGTCGGCAATCACGCGCAGCGAGTTGTTGCCCAGGTCTTGCTCGCCGGTTTCGCGCGACGCGGCCTTGATGAGCGCCTCGAAGATGTCGATTTCGTAGTTGCTGTGCACGTGCTGCAGGATCGCGGCCAGGCGCTCCAGGCCCATGCCGGTGTCCACGCAAGGCGCGGGCAGTTTCTTGACCGAGCCGTCGGGCTGCATGTCGAACTGCATGAACACGTTGTTCCAGATCTCGATGTAGCGGTCGCCGTCTTCGTCGGGCGAGCCGGGCGGGCCGCCGGGGATCTCGGGGCCGTGGTCGAAGAAGATCTCGGAGCACGGGCCGCACGGGCCGGTGTCGGCCATCATCCAGAAGTTGTCGGACATGTAGCGTCCGCCCTTGTTGTCGCCGATGCGCACCACGCGCTCGGGCGGCAGGCCGATGTCCTTGGTCCAGATGTCGTAGGCCTCGTCGTCCTCGATGTAGACGGTGGCCCAGAGCTTGTCGGCCGGCAGCTTGTAGACCTGGGTCAGCAGCTCGTAGGCCCAGGTGAGCGATTCGCGCTTGAAGTAGTCGCCGAAGCTCCAGTTGCCCAGCATCTCGAAGAAGGTGTGGTGGCGCGCGGTGTAGCCCACGTTCTCGAGGTCGTTGTGCTTGCCGCCGGCGCGCAGGCAGGCCTGGACCGAGGCGGCGCGCACGTAGTTGCGCTTGTCTTCGCCCAGGAACACGTCCTTGAACTGGACCATGCCCGAGTTCGTGAACATGAGCGTCGGGTCGTTGCCCGGCACCAGCGAGCTCGAGGCCACGACGGTGTGGCCCTTGGAAGCGAAGAAATCGAGAAAGGTCTTGCGGATGTCCGCGACCGTGAATGTGGGCTGGCTCATCTTTGGATTCGTCTTCTGTCGAGGGCGGCCCGGCGATGGCGACCCTGTGTCGAACCCACTGCGGCGAACCGGCCTAACTGCTTGATTTGCTTGAACAAACGATTATAGGTTTGGCCATGACGCCCGCGCCTTCCGGGGGCAAACTCGAGGCTCGGAGCGGCGCGGCTAATATGTGATCCGGCGCAAAAAACGCGAACCAAAAGCGGTCTGCGCCATCCGTACTTGTACGGACACAAAGAATCAAGGAGTTCGCATGGCAAGCCAAGAGGCGGAACAACACTGGCAGATCGAAGATCTCGATTTTTCGCGCATCGCGCTCGACAAGGTCCGCCCGGACGAAAACCTCTTCTACCTGGTGACCTCCGCTTCCTTCATAGAGAGCGGCTCCGACCTCTACACGCAGAACCTGGTCGACTTCTTCCGGGGCGACGACGAGGTCACCGACTGGCTGTCGAATCATTGGGAACTCGAAGAACTGCAGCACGGAAAGGCCCTGCGTGCCTACGTGCGCCATGTGTGGCCCGAGTTCGAATGGGACACCGCGTACCAGGGCTTCCTGAAGGAGTACGCCACCTACTGCAAGGTCGAATTGCTGGGCCCGACCCGTGCCCTCGAGATGACCGCGCGCTGCGTGGTCGAGACGGGCACCGCCACCTACTACCGAGCCATGGCGCGCAGCACGGACGAGCCGGTGCTGCAAGACTTGGCGACGCGCATCGCGACCGACGAGGTCAATCACTACAAGCACTTCTATCGCTTCTTCCGCCGCTACCGCGAGCAGGAACGGTTGAGCCGGTTCCGCGTCTTCGGCACCATCGGCCGGCGCACGCTCGAGCTCAAGAGCGAGGACGCGGACTGCGCCATCCGGCACGTGGTGCAGGCGCGCTCGCCCGACCGGGCCAGCGACACGGCCTACGTGCAGGCCCTGAGCGCGCGCATGAACAGCACCATCCGCACCAACCTGAGCGCCGGCACGACGCTCAAGATGCTGATGCGGCCGCTGGAGTTGCCGGCAAGGGTGCAAACGGTCATCCAGTACCCGATCAGGCAGTTCATGCAGCACGTGTTTCTGCGCTGACCCGACCGCACGGGAACTGCCGGGGAATGCATACAACGTACGCCGCGGATTCGCAAACAAGGGCAGAGAAAGTGACAAACCGGGACAGCCGTCCCGTTTTTTGCAACGAAAGCGTCGCTAGTATCTGCCGCTCACCCCTTTATAGAGGCGAGGCCTGAGACCTTCGGAAGAGCGGCACCGCGCTCCTGGCAAATGGGTTCGCAGCCTTCTTGCATGCGAGTCCGATGTTCGAAAACACAGCCAAGCGCGAGCAGCCCTACACCATACGACTGGACGGTTCCGACCTCTCCATTCGCGACCTGATGGAGGTGCGATTCACTTTCTTGAGACTGCTCGAGGAACACATCGGTACACCGTCGCGGGTGGTCAGGTGCTACCGGGCGTGGACCAGCCAGCTCGAATCGGGCACCGAAGCCTTGAGCGAAACACAGAAAGCCTACGCACGTGCGTGGCGGGAGGCCTGGGAACACGCGACCGGACTGGCCGCCCCGCTGCTGAGCAAGCCGCAAACGACGGCGTTCAAGTTCGAGCTTCTCAGGTGACCGTCCCAAAAAAAACCCAGCGCAGGGCTGGGTTGTGAACCTCTCGAGTGCTGTCACACACAGAGAACTCGCACTTGGAAGCGAGTCCGCAAAATCTAGAGCTTCAAAAGACAGGACCTTGTCGGACAGGGCCGACACTTCCAGATGGCGAGTTCGGCGTCCAGCGGTCCGTGCCGAACAAAGGTGTAAAAAACTGCCAACTAGTTCACGTTTCTATGAGTGTCCTACGGCCGCTGACTGTTTCTGACTGACAGGCGCGCCATGGATTCATATCGAAGATGCAGATGCTGTCACGCAACAGGGCCGCACAAAAGAAGAGCTCTCTGTTTCTCTTAGAGCGCCCACATGGGCTCCTCGAACCCGCTTCGGCGGGTATTTTTTTGCCTGGAGATTGCCGTGGCAAACCAGGTCGGTCGCGGCATGCGCCAGATGACCTGGGGCCCTAGCACACGGCCACGACACGTTGTCCCTTCTTCATGGGGACAACGTTGTGGAAAACTGTGTGTGCATTGCGTGAAAGCGTTGCCTGGCGTGGCCTGCAACGCAGTGCCTGCGAAAGAGGCACCGCGCGAAAAAATATCCAGGAACGCGAAAAATCAGGCCGGGCGATGCAGGCCGCTTGCCGAAGCGGCGCGAACGTCAGCCGTGGTCAATCACGGTCTTCGTGGTAGCGGCGATAGCTCTCGCGCCGCTCCCACTCCCGGCGGCGCCATTCGCGGCGGTCCTCGCGGTCCCATCGCGGGGCACGTTCGTAGTAGACGGGCGCCGGCTCATAGACCGGGGCCGGCCGGTAGCGCACGGGCGGCGGCGGCTGGTAGTACACGGGCGCCGGCGGCGAATAGACAGGGGCCGGCTCGTAGTACACCGGTGCCGGCTCGCTGACCACGAAGCCGGGAACATTGACGCCGATGGACCAACTCGTGCCTGCGTTTGCGGCGGCGGCCGAAAAAAGCCCACCGGCGACCATCACGCCTGCCACGGCAATTTTGAGAGTGTTTCGATGAAAGGACACGTCGTCTCCAGAAGTGCGGGAAGGGTCCCGATAGGATGACAACGCCGCACCTCCGGTCACCGCTCACATCGTTTCGGTGAAGAACGTTCCCAAATGTCACGCCGCCGTGCGTGGAGGTCATTCGCGCGAGCTGGCGATCCATTCCCTGACAAAGTGGGCGGCGCGAACACAGGCCCGCTCGAAGGCACCGTCCCAGGTCAATTGCTGCGTGATCACCAGCGCGCATTTCTGAGTGCCCCCGAGGCTCAGCTTGGCAATACCCGCATACGAGCCATGAACCGTTCTCATGATTTCGAAGTCCGCCGACCAGCCTTGGGGGAGTTCGAGGAGACAGGAAGGCGCTCTCATGATGAGCCCAGCATAGGTTCTGACGCGCCCCGAGCCCAGGAACTAAATCACAAGTATTAACAATGGTTTCTGGAATGTCATAAGTCCATGGACAGGTGCCGTACCCACCATCTTCGCAAGCTACCATCCCGAAAAACTACACGAGGTGGAGATGCCTGGCGCAAGTGAGATCGAGCGGGTCGTTGCGGCGCTGAAGACGCTGTCGGCCCAGCCGTGGCCCGAGAGCGCGCGGCTGATTTTGAAATGGAACGACGTCGCCAAGACGCTTTCGGGCGCCGGCTACGAGGCGTTCTTCCATGCGCACCGGCTGGCAAGCCGCTCCGTCTTTCGCGATGCCGCCCCGAATGCCGCGGCCATCGAACAATTGCGCGAACACGGTTTCACCGTCGTTTTGGACGCCGCCCAGGCCGGCGCCGTGTCGCCGAGCGTGCGCATCGAGGTCGGCCTCGCATGGCTGGACCTGTCGACAAGGCAGCCCGGGCGCAAGACGAGCATCGGGATGTATCAGCTCCCTGAAGACGACGGGCATTGCTGAACACGCAGACCTTTATGGAAGGCAGGGGCAAAATTGCCCCGTCGACCGAGCAACACGCGCTTGAAAGGAACAGGGCATGAAGCTCATGAATGTAGAGATGACCCACGAAAACGGCACCGACTTTGCCAGTTGGTCCACCACCGACGCCCTGCAGCCCGCGGAGGCATTCGACCGGCTCATCCGCGTTCTGGCGGAGACCCGAAAGACGATGGAGCCTGCGTTCCCCGACACGCTGCCGGTGTTCATCAAAGGCGCGCCGCAGGTCGACGGGCCCGCCTGGCAATGGTCGATGCAGCCCGATGGCGGCCTGATTCTGAACCTGCGCCATCCCGGACTGGGCTGGCTCGGATTCAGGATGCCCAACGTGGATCTCTTCCACGAGAACCTCGCCAATGTGCTCGACCAACGCAACGCGCTGCGCGCGGAGCTGGAACCGCCCGCCAAGCAGCTGTAGGCCGGGCACCGGTTGCGGTGTTGCCACGAAATGGCACGGCGCAGGCCCGCAGCGCTTGCGTCGTTCTATACTCCCGGGCTGTCGTCGTTCGCAGGCACGCGGCCGACAGACAGCCGCTCGTTGTGCATCGACGAGGCGGAAAATGCGGGTGTAGTTCAATGGCAGAAGCTCACCCTCCAGTGAAAACGCCGTCGTTTCACTGAAAGCTACGCCAAAACCTACGCCGGCAACTGCTGCTCTTCTAAGCGCTTGCTCAGCCGATACTCGGCCATGGCCCGCAAGCGCATCCCCTCCTCCGTACCTCTCCGCCGCATTGCGGTCTACGTTGATGAGCCCGAGCCCGGCTGGTTCGCTTGGGTGCTCAGCGAGGCGGATGAAGATCTTTCGACCTGGTCACAGATCGAGACCACCGACGAATGGCTCAGGAGCTACAAGGAAGCGATGGCCGCCGGTCTCGTGGCGCTGCAGGCGATGGTGGGCGACCTTGATCGCGGACCGCGCGAGGAGCCACCTGCTGAAGCAAAGAGGTCTGTCGGCACCGGCACCGGCTTCGGTTTTGGCTTCGGCGCGAAGCTACCCTGATTGCCGGCGGCGCAGTAGCATGCGCCCATGTGGAAGCCCGACAAGCCTATCGTGAGCGGCAGCAGCACGCTGTCGGATCAGGAAGCCTGGTGGCATGAGTTTGTCGCCGAGTTCCACGAGTTGTGCGGCGGTGAGGTCGACCACGAATGGCTTGTCGGGCTGGCCGGCACGCTCTACCCACTTAACGCCGACCGCGCGCCGCGAGAGACTGCCGAGGTCGCATTCATAACGTTGGGCTACGAGCCGCCGGGGTACGAGCTTGAGGAGACGCTCATTCCTCCGCCGCGGCGGCGCCGGCCGGACCTGCACTGAACGCCTCGACCGGCGCTAGCTTCAGCAGCTGCTTCGCCTCCGCGGTCGTTCCAGCCAGCCACAGGTCGACGTCCTCCGCCTCGATGACGATCACGCTGCGCTTGTCCTGCTGCTCGAACGGCAGCGGCTTCTTCGTCACCTTGTCGACCTCGGGCTTGTGCATCCTGTTCATCAGCGGGTGCGCATTGGCGTTCAGCGTCAGCATGGTGTAGCTCTCGTGCACTTCTCCGGTTTCCTTGTCGGTCCAGGTGTTCCACAGCCCAGCCAAGCCCCACGGATCGCCATCCGGCCGGCGGAACGCCCACCACTGATTTTTCCCGCTCTCCCAGTTCGGCTCGTCGAAGCTGGCGGCCGGGATGATGCAGCGCTGGCCACGCTTCCACGGGTCCTTGTAGCTGGCCTTCGCCTCGACCTCCTCGCCGCGCGCGTTGTTCGTCGAGTACGTGAGCTCCGGCTTCTTGGCGAACCAGGGAATCAAGCCCCACTGCCCGACCACAAGCTCACGCTCGTAGCCTGTCTCGTCCTTTGCGCGGCGGATGAACGGCGCCTGTGAACGCGGAAAGACCGTCAGCGGCCCCAGCAGAGGCCGACGGCTGCGCCGCTCGTCGATGCGCCAGAAGCGCTCGGCCTCCGCTGTCTCCGGGGAGATGTATCGGTTGCACATGTCTCACTCCCTTGCGCCGTCGCGCCAGCTGACCATCCGGCGCAGCTCCTGCGCGCCAGCTTCGAACGCTTCCATGTAGGTGCCGCAGGCCTCCGGCGCGGCCTTCAGCTCGCCGTAGATCCGCGCGTCGTCCTTCGACTCGATCAGCACCCAGTAGAAGTGCCCGCGCTCCTGTTCGTCAACGGTCAAGGCGATCTGGCGAAGGTGGGTCATCAGCACATTCTGAGGGACGACAGCGCACCGCTGGCCCACAGTTACCCGACCTCGTTGATGGGCTTGAGCCAGTCGACAGCGGCCTCGTCGGGCTGCATCGCTCGCAACCGCGCGTCTTGCCAGAGATCTCGCGCAACGTCTTCTAGGTCGAGGGGGTCGACGGTGTGCCACTGCTGCTGCAACCGGTGCGCGCAGGCGGCAATCCAGAGGTTCGCCGGCATGTTTTCCATGCTTGCAGTCTACTCCAAAGACTGTATATTTAACCAGTACTTTTGAAGGAGCTGCGATGCCGAAGAGAACCGTGAAGCCCCGACTTCCTTGGACGTTCGCGTTCGCCCGTGAATGGATCGATCTCGCCAATGGCCAAGCCGGGTTCGAGGATTTGGTCGAGAAAGGCCGTCACCTGCATCGCAAGAACAGGCGCAAGGACCCCCGCATGGTGGCAGCGCAGGACTTTGAGAGAGCTTTGGCACCCAAGCGCGAACTGATCCCAGGCTTCAATGCACCGTGAGCCTGAGACCCCTATCGCAGCCGAGTTGGCGACCATGGCTCGGCAAGCGGGCGAACTCGCGCCTGGCGAGCCGCTGCGGCCCACCCTGCTGGATTTCGCTGAGCAGGTGGCCGGCCGGTGCGCGCGGATCGGCGACCTGTATGGCGACTGGGACCGCAACGCGGGTGACCACATTCGTGCGGTGATGCACGATCTCCCGGCTCCCCTGCCTGCAGCGCCAGAAGACGGCAAGAGCTGAGTTTGAAATGTTTTTAGCGGACGTGACTCCCCTGATGCGCCATGGTCTGCGCCTGAAGCCTGGTGAACGCGGGGCACCGTTGAGGGTCACCGTGATGATCCGGGAATCCGACCGCGACACGAACAACTCGGCGCGCAACCTTGTGACGGCAGCGCTTTACGAGAACTGGGGGATTCCGCAAGCCCGTTCGGCCGGGCAGATCTCGGACCCGGTGATCCTGCCCTACAAGGGGCCCGGGTTCCTGATCGCTGGCATGGAACTGGCGACTGATGAGATTGACGGCACGCGCAGGCTGTTCGAGCACCGACAGGTCTGGCACGTGGTGCCGGCAGCGCTCTGCACCGACGACTGACAGACATCCAACGACAATCGTCCCATGAGCCAACCTGATATTTTTGACGACCAGATCACCATCCTCCGCGCACCGTCATGGCTCGGACAGGACGTGCACGAAGAGCGCGCGCTGCCGCTGGCACCGGGCGACTACAAAATCACGCCGGGCGAGCGCTGGACGGTCACGTCGCTGAAGACCAACGAGGTCGTCTACGACGGCATTGGGCCGGTTGAGATCCGGCGCAAACGCGTCTCCGAGTTACCCCATGCCACGGGACGCGCGTAGGAGAGCGCCGGTCATCCAGAATCGATTTTTGAGGATGGCTGGCGCCGCACTCTCCGTCGCAAGGTAGCCCTCGAGTCGGCGCGGTGCCGGCTTCTGGAGACCACCATGACAGATGACCCCAAGAAGACCGGCTTGGACCGAAAGCTGATCGCCCTCAACGAGCCGCACGAAGTGCTCTCCTGGACGAAGTCACTCGGTTGCACAGAGGCCCAACTCAGAGACGCCGTCAAAGCCGTCGGCAACTCGGCCGAGGCAGTTCGCGTCTACCTGGAAAAGAAGTGATGTCGCGCATCCGTCGGATCTCTGTCCACGTCGACGAACCCGATCCAGGGCACTTTTATTGGGTGCTCATGGAGGAAGGAGATGACGCCTCGGAATGGCGCGAGCTTGAGTCTGCGGACGAGGGCTACGACATGTGGCTCGACGCATTGCAGGCGGGGACAAAAGCATTGCTCGGGTACGCGCCCGACGAACGCATTGGCCCTCGTGAGGTCGGCGGCGACGACGAGGACGCGGCACCCGTGGGTATCCCCATCAGGTGAGCTCGCAATGGCCCTCTACGCCCTCCTGTGCGCCTGGCGAAAACTCGCTTGGTATATGCGCCTAGAGCCTCTGGTTTGAATCGACATCATGAGACATACGCCTCCCAGTGAGCGAACCCAAAACATCGCGGCGACCACTCCACAGGAGGCAAGTGCGTGGGCGAAGCACCTCGGATGCAGCGTCGCCGAATTGCGCATCGCGCTTCGAGCCGTCGGGAACTCGGTAGAAAGCGTCCGAACCTACCTCGACGCACTGAACGGGCGTGAGCCATCGCAGGCGACGACTTCCCTCCCGGCCGAGGAGCACAGCGTTGCGCAGGAGGCGCCCCCACCCGCGCAACTTCCTGTGTGGCCATCGACGCGACCCTCAATCCCCTGAGCGTCTTACGTCCGCTGCTTCGCCGGGGGCTTCTCGGAACCTTTTCAACTCAGCCCTGCCCAGCGGAGTGATGCGCAGAACTACCCCGCTGCGGCCGGTTGCGTCGCCCGGATCGGGGAGATTCGCCTCCACCAACTCAGCCGCGGCCAGCACGGCCGCGCATTCGATGTCGGACTCCTCGTGAATGGCCAAGGGAAACGACGCATTTTCGATGCGCCTCAGGAAATTCATCGGCATTGACGTTCCTCGACGGGTGGGGACGCACGAGAGTTGGGGGCAGAACTCGGATCGCCAAGGATAGCCTGCGAATGCCGAAGAAGCGCTGCAGGTGCTGGCCGGGCTACTCAAGTCTTGACGCCAGTATCTATTCACGAACCACCCACTTCGAGCCTCGCTACAGAGGGGCACCAGCCGCGAAGTATCTATTCAGGCGGCGGCATCAAGCCCCTGAAAATATAAACAAAATCGTAGATAAATCTGTTGCACGCATCAACAGTATTGTTTATACTCTACCCATGTTCAACACATGGAGGGTTTATGAAGCAAAGCGAGTTCAAACGCTCGCTGGCTTCCCAAGGGGTGACTTTCGTAGAGGGCAAAAAGCACACGAAAGCCATTCTGAACGGTAAGCAAACAGTGATGCCCCGGCATCCCAGCCACGAGATTGGCGAAGGACTCCGGAAAGCAATACTGAAACAGCTAGGTTTGTGAGAAGGGGCCCCGAGAGGGGCCACCTTCCGTTGCTTCAGAACCGATTCATACCCGAAGGTAGATATGCGATACGTTGTGAAAATCGAAAAGGACGGCGACGGCTTCATGGCCTCGTTTCCCGAGATCCCCGAAGCGCTCACTGGCGGCGCCACGCGCGAGGAGGCGCTGGATATGGCCCGTGACGCGCTCATCACCGCACTGGACTTTTACTTCGACGACAAGCGCGAGGTGCCAGTGCCGCGCAAGGCGAAGAAGGGAGAGGACGTGGTGGAGCTACCCGCGAGCGTGTGGGCGAAGGTCCTGCTGTTGAACGAGATGGTCCGGCAGAAGATCTGGCCAGCCGAACTCGCGCGCATGCTGGGCACCAGCGCGCAGGATGTAAACCGCCTGGTCAACCTGAAGTACACCTCGAAGGTGGACAGCGTGCAGCAGGCGCTCGGCGTGCTGGGCAAGCGCCTCGACTTCGACGTGGCCTGACGCGCGCGGCTGTCGGAGCGGTTTGGGGCTCGGTGCGCTTAGTTCTGCGCCGGCCGCAGGGCTTGCTGCGGGCTGAGGCCCCGCGCATAGACGTGCGAATCACTTCGCCCAGGTGTCATGACCGCGAGCATCTGCGTCGGCTTGAGCGTGCCGGCGCGGAAGCCCGCCTCATCGATCGCGTGGACTCGATCGATAAATGCTCGGTCTGACTCCGAGTCCACGTCGAAGTTGTGGCCGAAACAGCGATCGACGAATGGGTTGATGACGTTGGCAAAGCCTGCGAACACAGCAAAGTCGAACCGTTCGACCAGCAGCGGCAGCACGTCCTGCGCACGCACGCCTTCGAACCCTTCGCTCGAACAGTCCCAGTTCACAAACTCGTCTTCCTGGCGCTGCAGCACTCGGTTGTACTTATGCGCGGGCGACAGCTCGCGCCACAGTGACTGCACCTGCTCCAACGCCTCAGGCCATCGCTGGTGGCCGTTTCGACCGATCATGTCGCTGCTCACGAAGTAGCCGCGAGAGTGCAGCGCTCCTTTGATCGAGTCGAACAGCCCCTCGAGGTTGGTCACGTGGTGCAACGACTGGTTAGCCATCACCGCGGTGTAGACCTCCAGCGGCCGCCACGCATTGAAATCAGCTTGAGTGAAGACGAAGTGACTCTCGACACCGTGCGCCGCTGCATGCTGCCGGCCGCGCTGAAGCATTGCCGGGTTGATTTCCAGGCATTCAATGGTGAAGTCGCGCAGGCCCCGTTCGCGCAGTTGCTGCGCGATCCTCACTTCGGTGTCGCAGTTGCCGGCACCGACGCTGGCAAAGCTCGCAGGGCCGCCGACTCGCGCGGCAGCCTGTAGCAGGGTGTTCACATAGAACTGGTCGACAGTCTCACAGCCGCACTCGCGGAACATGGGCAACAGATACTTATCCGCCCAGTAGCCATAGATCGCGGGCAGCGCGTGCACGTCGGTCACGTCGTTGAAGCTGTTCAGCTCGCGCGCGACCTGTTGCTCATAGAGCATCTGAGGCGTGAAGCCGGCCTGAAGCGCGGTCAGATCCCGCTGCAGGGCTTCGACCTGGCTCATCGTCGCGCCGACGCGTTGGTCAGTTGCCTGCAGAGCTTCGAGCACGTTGCCGAGACGCTCACGCAGCGCCCTATTCTCACGTTCAAGGGCTGCGGCTCTCGCGTCCCCGTGCGCTCGCTCGGCATCGAGGCGCCGACGGATGGGCGCCCAAACCGGCCGTAGCGCGGCCTTCACCAGATTCTTCAACAGCTGCTCCTCATCTCGTGGCGATACTTGAGGTCTCGACTGTAGTGCAGGCAGCGCAGCGCAGCACAGCTGCCGCAGCCCAATGAGCAATGCCCCCCAGCGCGAACGCTGGGGGGCATTGGGTCGGCAGTTCGGCATCGGCACTACGGCGGCGGAAGGTGGCCGCCAAGCGGTAGCCCATAGTCGACCGGCCCAGGGTTGAGCGGCACCGGGGAGCCACGAACGGCGAAGCTGTCGACCCGACACGACGCGTAGGCCGCGCTCATGGTCTCCACCTCGGTCAGGGTGTCTGCAAGGCGTCGAGCACTTTCTTTCGGAAGTACCCCACTGGCCTCGCCGGCGTCTGCTGCACCAGCTTCGGAACCGGCGGCAGCACTACTTGGGGCGCCTCCACCACCGCGCCCGGCATCACGGGTGCAGGCGAGCACCCGGACCCGCACAGGAGCGCTGCGCTGCTTGCGATCATCAGAGCCAATTTGCGTGACAGCCTGTCCATCGAAATTCTCCTGCGCCGCGTGGCGCTTGTCGAGCTCGGCCTGTGCGGCGTCGCGTTGGTTGGTCAACTGGATCAGCCTGCGGCTGGCCTCCTCGTTCCGGGCCTTGATCGCGGCGTTCTGGGTTGTCAGGGCGAAGTCCGTCGCCTTGAACATGCGGCGGTACTCCCAGGTCGACAGGCCCAACACCACAACGAGGGCGGCGAGGATGTAGATCAGGATCGCCCTGAGGTCGGTTAGGGCGGTCATGTGTACCCCAGGGCTTTACGGGCACGCACACGGCGCGCGAGCCGGTCGTCCAGACCATTGCGCCCGCCGTTGATCCGCTCGGTCTGCCCGATGAAGTCGCCGCGATCCGCGTAGCCGTTCAGACCTTTGCGCTTCCAGAACATGGCCGCCGAGAGCGCGCCCCAGCGCGGTTGCCCCATCGCCTGCGGATCCTCCTCAAAGTTTGGGACGACAGTGCCTAGCAGCACTCGCAGTTCGTCACGCACCAGCGCATGGTTGGTGCGGCCAGTGGTCTGAATGGGACCGTGACCGGCGAACTTGCGGCCGTCGCCTGGCTGTGCATTGCCCAAGTTCCACGCCTTGAAGTTGCGATCTCCGCGGCGCAAGGTCGGCCCCCACAGCTGCGAAAAGTCGCGCTCGTAGGTCTTTTGCGCATCGGTCGGCCCCCAGATCTCGTTGGCATAGAGCAACCCGAGCGACTCGTGCCCGATCTGTGCAATGAAGTCAGCTGCGCGCTGCGGCGAGTTGATGTCGGCCAGGCCCATCGCCTCATCGAGAAACGGTGCCCAGACCTGCGCGCGCTGCATCGGGCATCCAGCCATGGCGCTGGCTAGCGTGGCAGCATCGAGCCCGATCATGGCTTCACCACCGTGACCTGCACCGCATCCGAGCCGACCTCCGTGCTGACCTGCCCGGTCTTGACCGCCTGTTTCAGCGCGGCCTCGCGCATTGCCTTTTGCTGCCAGGCCTTCGCGACTGGCAGCAGCACCAGCAGGATGAACGCCTGCAGGACGGATTTGCCTTCCGGCGACAGCTTCGGGATGAGCACGCTTGCCATGTCCCAGTGATCGAGGGCCAGCTGCAGCCAGTCGGGCAGAAACGGCACGATGGTCGCCGACATGCCAACGTACAGCGCCACACTGCGGTACCACGCAGCAACAATGTGCGCGTCGTACCAAGCGGTGAGACGCGCCTTCAGATCGATCATGGAAACCTCCGGGTCGTGGTGGTGGTCGAGGGGACAGGCGCGGCGACAACTTGCGGCTGTGCCTTCATGGCGCGAATCTCGCCTTCGATGTTTTCCATTCGAAAGCGCAGCAAGGCCTGTTCTCCGGCCAGCGTGGTGACCTGCTGATTCCCCGCCTTGACGGTGATCTGCAGCTCGTTCACATCCTTCGCCGTCTGCCCGGCGGTGAACCACGTGCCAACGATGAAAAAGGCCGCGCCGCTGAATGCGCAGATCAGACCCCACAAGGGGATCCGCAGGTCGACGAATCGGGCGATGCGGGGCTGCTCGTCCGGTTGGGTGTCTTGAGACATGGAACTCCAAGCAAAAGAAAACCCGCCGAAGCGGGTTGATGAGGGTCAGTCCGGAGCCTTGGGCCAGTCCACGGAAACGGGAAAGCCAGTCTGCAATTCCACCCGGCTCAGAGCCACGCGGTACTCTCTCCAAGCCTTCAGGGCGGCAACCTCTGCCGAAGTTGCCACGTCGAGCTCGACCGCGTCTTTCAGCGGATCCATTCGCAACGTTGCAACGGACAACAGCACGTCGCGGTCGGCGCGCGCCTTTGCAGCGAGTTGCTCAGTGGTCGGCGCCGGGGGATTCAACAAGACGGGGCGGCCGTCAGGGCCAGCCTGAATACGCTTGCCGGCCGACTGGCCGTCCAACAGCGCGTTGTATTCGTCGTCGGCAATCTCGACTGCGTCAGCCGGGATTTGATCCGGCTCGTGGATCTCGTCGTCGTAGAAGCCGCAGGTGCTCGCACTGAATTTTTTCATGTTGGACCTCAATACCCGATGGCAAACCAGTAGAAGGAATAAGCGCCATTCAGCGCCGCGTTGAAGCCGCTCAGGGCGAGGCTGTAGACCGATCCACCATTGGCCGAAGTGGTGGCATTGAACGTCGTCAACTGGGCAATGAGGATCGCAGTTGGGAACGCCAGCGGAAGCACGATGCCGGCGTTCTGGATGCCGCCCGGGTTGCTGTACAGGCCCCACTCCAGGATCAGGCCGCCGGGCAGCTTCTGGTAGCCGTTTTGCGTCTTTGTCCCCGCGAACTGTCCGAGGTTCACGGCGTGCCCTGTCTGCGCACCAGCAGCCACCTGCAGCGCCGCCCCCGTGCACTCGATCAACACGAATGCGGCTAGCGTGGCGCTGTAGATAACCTGACACCGACCGTTTGCCACGATCTCCCCGCCCTGCAGTGCGGTTTGCGCGCCGCCGACCACTGGAGTTGCACCGAGGCCGTTCACATTGAGGGTTGTCGCACCGGTGTTCGCCGCTTTGGCCTTGAACCACAGCACCATGCCGTCGACCAGGGCAGTGACTGCCGGCGCGTACGTCAACACGGCCGCGTTCGCTGCACCGGTGTCGGTCGCATAGATCAGCGCGTTGGAGCGCATCGCCGCCAAGAGTTGGTTGTAAACGGTCTTGCTCGGTGTGATGCCGGCGGCCGTCAGGATGTTCAGCAGTTCCTGCTGCATTCCGTTGAGGAAGGAGGCGCGAACATACGTCGCCGCTTGGCCAAGGCCTGGGTTGCCTTCCGTGAAGAAGCCGGGCGTGCCGGCCGCTTCCGGAGTCGGCATCACCGCTACTGCGGTTGCGTCATCGATTCCGAACATGGGTTTCTTTCATAGAGCAGACGAAGAAAAACCCGCGCGAGGCGAGTTCAGCGAGTGGGCGTGATGGCTGGGCATCACGTGTACGAGAAGATCAGCGTCGTGTGCGCGGGCATGACTCCACGCAGCGCGCACTCGAGCACGGCATTGCCCCAGGTGGCGAGTGCGTCTCCGGCGCGGCCTGTGCCGACCTGCATGCGGACCACCGTGTTCAACGGAGCGTTGACCTGCCACGCGTGAGCCCACGCGGGCCCGTTGAGCGGATCGCCAGCGCGGAGTAGCCCAGCGCGCGCCGGCAGGAAGTTCTTGATCGTGATGACATAGCCCAGCGCGAGCGCGTAGGCGATGAAATAGGGTGCCGACTGGCCGCCTACCGCGATCAGCCGCGCCACGACCTGCGCGCGCCGCTGCGCCACAGTGGGAGCCAGGCCGGCGCAGGGATCTGGCAGCCCGAGCGTCTCTTCCCACTCAGGCAGCAGCTCGAGCGTCGAAGCGGGAAACGCGTCCACCAGCAGTTGGTTCGAACGAGCGTTCTGGCGCTCGTAGATCGGGGTGAGCCCGGCCAGCAGCTTGGTCAGCGTGGCATCACCATCGCGCGGCCAGACGCGGCCACGTGGCATCAACGACTGAAGCGCCGCCAGATAGTCGGCGGCGCTGTATTGCGGTGCGCTCATGGGTCAGGGGTAGGAAATGGTCCCGCGCACCGGCAGGAAGCCCAGGGCGGTCGCGATGTTGCCGGTGGGCACGGTGATGACGAAGCCCTTGGTGCCCGAGATTGCAGCGATGGCCGACTCGATCAGCGACAGCGCTACGGTGCCGCCGGTCGGCGTTCCCTCGAGGAAGAAGACGCCGTCGATGGCGGCTGCGATCAACGCGCGCGTCACGAGGCTGGCACCCGTCAGGCCGGTGATGGTGAAGTTCACCGGAAAGGCCGTTGCCGCGCACGAATACACCAGCGCGGTGACGGGCTGCAGCGGGTAGATCGCGTTGGCCACAATGAGCTGGTCACCCGTCGCGGCCGCGGCTCGGGGTTCGCCCGTCGCCACGCCGTTCGTGCCCTGGGGAAAGCCGCCAAACGCCGCCTCGGCCTGGTCGAACATCGTGTAGACCACGACGGTTCCGTCGCCGAAGCCGAGCGGCTTGCACCAGGCGCGCGTGACGCCCGGCACCGCCTTCGCCCACTTGATGTAGTCGTCACGGCTGCCGCCCTGCGGCGGCTTCTGGTAGGCCTCCAGCATGCGCGTGCGCAGGCTGTCGTCTTGCTCAACGTCGGCGCCGCCAGTGAATGCCGTCGAGGCAACCCCGCCGGACTGGATGCCCGCGATGGCGACGCCGAGAGTCAGCACAACTCCGCTCGCGCAGTTGCCGGCCGCACCCACGAGCCCAGCAGGATCCGCTACGGCAGTCGCGGCCACGGTCACGAACCCCGTCCCGTCGACCGTCGCATTGGCGTTGGTCGTGTAGGTCTGGCCATCGCCGCGAATCAGCGGGGTGCCCACCGGCAGCAGCTTGCCGACGTCGCCCGGGAACTTCGCGCTGCCTCCAGCTTGCCCCGTCGCCTTGCGCATCACGCCCTTCAGGCCTGCCCACGCCTCCAGGAACTCATCCTCCGCCGTCCACGGCACCGCCTGCTGGGCGATCCAGTCCAGATAGCCGTAGTGCAGGTGCGAGAGGTTCGCTTGGGCCTTGCCCGTGGAACCGATGTTGGAGAAACGCAGCAGCGCGTCGGAGCCTGGCAGCGACGACTCGATGTCGCGCGCCACCAGGTTCTTCAGCTCGCTGAGCTTTGGTCGGGAGTACGGCATCAGTTGATTCCTTGCCAGACAGAGGCGAAGTTCATTGCGACGGTCGTGCCGTCGACTCGGTTGGCGACGATCTGGGCGCCGAGGTTGCTTTGGGCTACCCACGCCACGTCCACGTCGAAGCGAGCCACCACGCCGTCATCGATCAGCCACTGCAGCGACTCGACGATGTAGTCCCGGGCCCGCGTGACGGTGTCGTTCGTTTGCTTCTCGCGCGAGAGCAGCCACAGGCGCGAGCCGATGGGATAGCGCTCGCCGGCGTCGGCCCACCAGCCTCGCGGGTCGTCGGTCCCGTCTGGGATCTCGTCGTCCTCATTGGCGATGCGGTCGGTGAAGATGCTGATGAGCACCGCGGTGATCAAGTCGTCGCCGGTCTGCAGGTCAGCGCCCTGCAGCACCCAGTCGCCGCGGCCGAGCGCGGGAATCCAGACGATGGTGGTGTCGCTCATACAACCGTCCCGGAGTTGGCGCCGCCGGCGGTCACGTTAGTGACGCGCAGCTGGTCGTCGATGCGATGGCCGTTGTGGCGGATCGAGCCGCCCGTGTAGGTCACCGTCATGTTGTTGAAGCTCATCGTCCCCGCGCCGCCGGCGCCCCAGTTGGCCGCGCCACCGGCGAGCATCGTGAAGTTGAGCGTGGTGAGCAGCCCGTCGACGGTCAGGTCCTGCGTGCAGTGCACGAGCGGCGTGGCGAGCGTCACGCTGGTGTCGGCCTCTACGCGCACCGTCGGTGTGTTGTAGACCTTGATCGGCAGCCCGGCGCCGTTGATCTCGATGCCGGTGCGCTTGAGCCAGACCGACTGCCCCTGGTCGTCGTAAATCGCGACCTCGCCGCGCTTCAGGTTCTTGAGCCGCGCCTGCTGGTCGTTGGTGCCGATGATCACGCCGTTGGATCGGTCGCCGCCGACGAAGATCAAGACGCCGTGGCAGCCCGCCAGAGGGTTCGACGTGAACCCGTACTCGGCGACTCGGGGCGTGGTGTCGCGCGTTTCGAGCTCGCCAATCTGGATCTGCAGCTTCTGCACCGCGCCGGTGTCATCGGTGGTCGTGATACGGCCGCGACTGACCACCAGCTGCATGCGCCGCCACAGCTTCTGAATCTCTTCTTTCAATTTCGCACCTCATTGCCCCAGCCGATGCCCGGGTTGACCGGGATGTCGGCGAAGGTCGGCAGCTGGATGATGGGCAGCGGCAGGAATGCTTCGGGCCGCATGATGGTCAGCGCGCACGTGGTGCCGCTGCTGTCGCGGCGGTAGGCCACTTCCGTGATCAGCCACACCGCCTTCTCGTCTTCGCTGCCGCACTTCAACGTGGGCAACGACAGCGGCACCAGCGTGTTCGGCGTCCACAGCACTCCGGCGCCGTCACGCCAGCTATCGGTCACCACGTTCAGCTGCGCCGAGCGGCCGATGCGGCGGTTGGCCTCCCAGGTCACGCGCTTCTGCGCGAAGTCCAGGCCACCGCCTGGGGACTCGGAGATGATCATGCGCAGCCGGTGCCGCTTCATTCCCGGATCCTTCGCCGTGGCCAGGAGGTTGCCGCCCTCCCCGATGTCGCCCAGCACGTCCATGCTCTGCATGAAACACTGGTAGTCGGAGAAGCGTTGGTCGCTGGAGAACGTCATTGAGGCGAACTGCACGTTCTCGCCCTCGGTGAAGCCGCTGGCGGCCACGACCTGCGCGGCCTGGGCCAGCACCAGGTTGCCGTCCGGCTGGTCGTACGCCAGCAGCGCGCCGTAGCGGCACACGCGCTCGATGATCTCGAACGCCGTCTCGCCGATCATCAGGTTGAACTGCGCGACCTGCACGCCCTTGCTGCCTGGCGCCGAGACGGTGATGCCGTAGGGCTGGGCCAGCTTCTGCGCGATGCCGAGCGCGTCGGCGCCGCTGATCTGCCCGCCCGGCCATTCCGCCGAGCAGTCCACCAGGTCGGCGCAGTTGCTGCGGCCCACGATGGTCACGGCATGCTGGCCCGGCGAGATCGAATAGTTCGCACGGTCTATGTGTCCGGTCAGCACCAGGTCGTCGCCCAGCATCACTGTGCAGGCGTCGCCGTCCTGAACGACGAAGGCGTCTACCTGGCCAGGGTAGCGCTCCGTCAGACCAATTTCGAAATCCGAGGGGCAGCGCTCGATGCCGCGGGAGACGCGCACCTCGGTCCAGCCGGTCAGCTCGCGGCCGCCGACGATCAGGGTCAGGTCTTCCATCGGTTACTTCGAGAGCGCCTGAAACGACACGGGCATGAAGGCCGGGTGGCGCGGGTTGGCCTGCACGACCAGCTGGTCGGCACGCTCGGAATCTCGGTACACGCGCTGGGCAATGACCGTCGAGGGCACAACCGTCGGCGTCGTGATGGTCATCAGCTGCGCAAGGTTCGCGCCGCGCAGCGTGAGGTCTCGCACGACGGCAGTGCGCAGGCTTCGCAGCGCCTCGAACGTGGCATCGGCGCCCTGGTCGCCCGCGATCAGGATCTCGGCGTCCAGCAAGTCCGTGAGCTGCGTGCGCAGCGCCGCGGCATCGTCGAACGACGAGGGCTGATAGTCGGTAGACGCGCGGCACAGTGCCACCAGCGCGGCCCGGCGGAACAGGTCCCCGCAGCCGCTTTGCATGGTCGACATCGCCACGCCCACAGCCGACGCCGGCGTGGGCTGGCTGGGCGCGAAGATCGAAAGCGTCGTCAGCATGCGCACGGCGTCCGCCGGATCGTTCGTGGCGGCCAGCAGCGTCGCTGCCACTGCTTGCGCGGTTGCGGCGAAGTCGGTGACGCCGCTCACGAGGCGATCCCCTGCGCCGCGCTCGACAGCGCGCTGACGGCGCTGGTTACGTGCGCGCGCGCCACGGTGCCGGCGGCGATGAGCTGCGGGATTGTCGAGACGCTCGCCAGCTGGTTGCTCAGCTTGCTGACGCCGAGCGTGCGACCGCCGAAGTACCGCCCATTCGAGCCCGGCAGGGAGTTGACCATGTGCATGAGGTTCGTGGCGTCGTTGGCCAGCTTGAGTGCGGTGTTGCCCCAGGTGGTGGCGGTGCTCACGGCCATGCCCACCACCGAGGCGCCCTGCGCCAGCGCGCCGGTCACAGCTGAAGAGAAATCGCCACTGACCGCGGCATCGGCCAGGTCGGCAAACGACTTGACCGCCGAGCGCGTGTCAGCGACGACGGATGGAAAGGAGCGCTCGCCCTCCTCGATGAAGGAGAACGAGATCTCGAACACGCGCCCGTTGTCCCAGCGCTCGTCCATCGCCGAATCGAGAAGCGCAACGTTGAGCGCCCCGAGGGTCGGATGCACCAGCGTCTTCTTGCCCGGCGACTCGCAAACGGCAATCAGGCGCTCGCGCTGCGCGATGACGTCTCCGCCGCCATACCGGGCGTTCTCGACCAGAAAGCCCGTGAGCGTGATCCGGCGGGCCGCTCGGCCCATGTCTTCGACCCACACCTGGTCCTTGTACGGGTACTCGTGCACGGCGTTGCGGCGGCCCACGCGGATCTGCCCGCCGAGGACGGCGAAGGGGACCCTGCCGAACGAAGCGGGCTGCAGCCGACTGCGCCAGCCGGCGTCAGCCGCTGCGCCGTTCAGCCCGTTGCCCGCGAACAGGCCCGAGATGGTGGAGGCAGCGCCAAGCAGGCCCTGCACCTTGGAGACCGCGCCCAGCGCGGTGTTGACCTTGCCTGCAATGCTCATGGGCCCGCCATACTGGTTGCGACGGTGACAGGCACGTCCTTGCCGCTGTTGTCGCGGGCGGTGGCCTTGGTTCCCGCCGGCAGGCCCGTGAAGTGGACCTGCAGCTGCTGCTTCATCTCGGTGGCCGCCCTGGCGCGGCCAGCGGCCTCGCCATCTGCGTTCCCCGGGCGTTCGTACTGGCGCGAGACGATGGACGCCGCCTGCTGCTCATTGGTGGCCAGCTTCAGCGCGTCACCCGCCGACTTCTCGCCCCCTTGCGTCAGTTCGTGGTGCACGAAGCCCATCTGCTCCTCGAGCGTGGCCGTGCGGATGTTCTTGCCCGCCCACTTCATGAACTTGCGCTGCCGGTCGTCGTGCCACTGCGCGATGCCCACCGCCTTGCCGCCATCGCCGACGGCCGCGGTGTCGAAGTTGCTTTCCTTCTTCAGGTTGGCCGCGATGCCGATGGCCTGATCCTGCGACCAGCCCTTGTTCTTGAAGAAGTCCACGACCGTGTTGGCGGTGCCCACCTGCGACAGGTGTGGGCGCGCTTGTTCGGGGTTCATCCAGTCGTAGACCTTGCTGCCGAGCGAAAAGCCGTGCTTCTCCATCTGGTCGTTGATCGCAGTGCCAACCATCCACCCGCCACCCGCCGCAGCGCCCAGCAAGCCCAGCTTGCCGACGCCGAGGGCGGCGGCCTTCAGCAGCGAGATCTTCGACAGCGCGGCACCGGCGGCAAGCTCGGTCCCGCCGAGGCCTACATTCAGCAACGCGAAGGCCTTCACCGCCAGCGGGATCGTGGTCAGCGCCAGGCCGCCCAGCCCCAGCGCGATGTTCGTGACGCTGAGCAGCAGCGGGCCCGCCATGATGAGAGCGATGCCCACTGCAGCCGTCTTCCAGCCGCCGATGGAGTCGATGAAGTTCCCGATGCTGGTGATCGTCTTCTGCAGCCCGGCCAGCAGCGCCTTGAAGTCGATGCCGCGCACCCAGTTTGCAAAATCCTGTGCCCACTGGCCGACCTTTGCGCCGATGAGTTCGCGGTTCACCGAGATCCACTTCGTCAGGTCGACAACGAGCGGCTGCAGCGCCGGGATCAGCGCATCGCCGATGGTGTTGCGCAGGCCCTGGCCGGCGATGCTGAGGTAGTTGAGCGCCATCCCGAAGCTCTCGGCGCGCCGGATCTGCTCGGGCCCCATCACCCCGCCGAGCTCCGCCACCTTCTGCTGGTACTTCGCGATCGCGGCCGGCCCTTCACGCAGGATGGGCAGCAGCGCCTCGACGCCGAACGTGCGCGCCACCAGGCCCTGCACCTGCGGGCTCTTGATGTGTGAGATCGACACCGACAGGTCCCGAAAGGCGCGCGTCGAATCGATGGCGCCGCCGGCCGTCTTGTGGATGCTGATGCCCAGTTTGTTCATGACGGCCAGCGCATCCTGGTTGCGCCCATACAACGCGTCTTCCATCGTGTCGCCCAACGCCTTCATGCCGCCGGTGAGCTCACCCGACGACACGCCGAGCACCTGCGATGCGCCGCGCAAGGACTGCAGGTCGTTCGCCGACACGCCGATGGTGCGCGACGTGCGCGCGACCTCGGAACCGAGACGCGCCCACTGCGTCGCCAGCGCGGCGATGCCCACGATGGAGCCGCCGCCCACCAGCGCCAGCAGTGGCGCGCCGATGCGGCCGACCTGGTTGGCCGCGTCCTTCGCATTGCTCGCCACGTTGCCGATGGACTTCGCCATCTTGTCCACGCCCAGCTCGCGGCCCAGGGCCTTGGTCGACCTCCCCAGCTGGTTGATCGGCCGCGTGAGCTGCGAGAACGAGTTGTTGATCTTGCGCACCGTGGCCGAGGCCCGGTCGATCGCGGAGATCGTGATCGCGAAGGTATTGGCCATCTGTTCACCCTGCCTTGTTCATGCGCTCGGCCTGGTCGTGCCACCACGCCAGCCTGCTCCACGGCAGGGACCACGCGTCGTGCGGGCCCCAGCCGTAGTACTTCGTCAGCTCGGCGACTCGGTCTCGCCAACCGGCAGGGAGGGCTCGTTGAAACCTTCCAAAAAATCGCCCGCCTCCTTGAGGTCTCGCTGGCAGAGACCTTCGACCACCTTGCGCGGCACCTTGGCCACCAAGTGGATCAGGTTGATCACCACGCCCATGTTGGTGGTGGCGCTGGATGCTTTTTCCAGCTCGCCGGCCGTCGGCTCGCGCAGGTCGAGCTTGTCGTAGGTCATTTCGCCCAGCTTGACGGGCTTGCGCAGGGTGATGGTGATTTCGTCGTGTTCCATGATTTATTGCTCCGTGACGGAAAAGCCTTCCCACTTGACTTCGATGGTGGCGTCTTCGGCCTTCGAGGTCTGGGTATCGACGGTCCACATGTTTCGGCCGACGACCGTCTTGCCGTTGGCCAGCTCGGCCACCACGGTCACGTCGGTCATTGCGTTGAGGCTGGCGACGCTGAGGCCGCCGGCGTCACGCAGGGTTGCGGAAATGTGCGGCGCGTTCGGCGATTCCTTGTAGCCGTGCACGCCGTCCTGCCCCTTGAGGGTCTCGCGGGAGACCTTCGAAGGGTTGTATTCAAAGTCGCCGCTGACCATGTACGTGGTCCCGTCGACGGAGACATAGGCCGTCCCGGCCAGGCGGTTGGTGTCGTTTGCCATGTTGATTCCTTGGGGGATTGGGGACGCCGCTTACTGCAGGCGGAACTGGGCAAGCAGCGCGAAGATGCGCAGCTGGGCGATCAAGGTGCCGGGCCACAGCACATCGATGCGGTTCGGGTTCTGCGCGTTCTGCTGAACGATCAGGTTCAGCGCGAACAGGTCGCTGCGCTGTACCAGGCCGGCGTACTCCAGTTCCTGGTACGCCGCGATCTGGTCCATCTTGATGATGTTGGGCGTCACGATGGCCGAGCCCGCGGCGAAGCGGGTGCCATCGGCCGCCAGCTTCATGCGCGGGAACTTGCTGGTGATGCGCGTGCGCAGGAAGCGCAGCACGAACATTAGCGTGAACATCGTCTCCACCTCGAGGTAGCTGTTGTCGGGCTGGCCGAAGCTGTTCTTTTGGTAGGTCGTGATCGCGTTCTCGATCGCTACGGTGCCGTCGTCGGCAACCGTGAAGGTCGAGATGCCGTCGTACAGCAGCGTGTTGCGGTCGGTGAGCTGAAAGCGCGACTGCAGCGGGGGCGGCAGGATGCCCAGCAGCGCCAGCGTCTGCACGGGGCGGCCCGGGTCAGCGCGCACGCTGACTGCCACCTGCGCGGCGAAAGCCGAGGCCCAGAGCCACGCCGGCGTGGGGCTGTCGTTGAAGCCCATGATGGACGCGTGCTGGTCGTTGCGGCCGACGCCGAACGTGGTGAGCGCGCCCAGCGTGCCGCGGTAGGCCGCGAACACATGCCCGTAGATCTGGCTCGCCCAGCTCCAGCGGCCCACCTGGTCGCCCAGCAGCGCCTTCAGCGCATCGAGGCTGGTGGTGTCGGTGTAGGGGCACACGATGAAGTCGAACGGCTTGTCCAGCAGGTTCAGCAGCCCGGTGGTCAGGCTCGGGGCCGTGGCACCGTTCGCCATCGGCGTGATCGTCGAGCCGAAGCCGGTGGGCAGCGCTTCGCCGCCCGCGGTGCCCAGGTAGTTGAGGCGCAGGTCGATGTCGTTACCGCACGGCCCCTTGTTGATCGCCGTGAAGGTCACGGTGGCGGTCGCGGCGGCCGCAGTGACCGGCAGGTTCGGGGTAGCCGTCACGGCCGCTGCGATGGCGGTGGCAATGGCAGACGGCGCCTGCGTCGACAGGACCGGCACCGCGACACGCACGCCGGCGATGTAGAGGTACAGCGTGCCGTTCGCCGTCGGTGCAGCGGAGACCAGCAGCGTGCCGGTGGCGGCCACGGCAGCCGGGTCGTCGGCCAGCGGCAGATACCAGACCTCGCCGAAGTTGTCGTTGGCGCGGTATTTCGCCGTCATCAGGTGAAGCATCGAGCCGGGGCCGCCCACCTGCGCGGCGTCGGACACGCCTTGCGAGATGACCGGCACGTTGGCCACGCCGGTGCCCGCCGTGGTCTTCTGGCCGATGATCAGCGCGCGCTGGTTGAGCGTCGCGCTGTTGGCCATCGAGTTGTCCACCTCCGCGTAGAAGAGGGGCACACGGATGTTGGCCGGGAGATTCTGGAAGGGAAGCGTCATGGTGGCTCCTGAAAAGAAAAGGCCCGCTCAAGGCGGGCCGTTCGGATGGGGGTGGTGGCGCTCAGCTGGTGCTGCTGGCCGTGTCGGGCTTGGAGGACTTCTCGGCCTTCGCGGCCGAGGGCATGGGCAGGTCGAGCGGCGCAGGCGCCGCGGGCGCTTCGGCGGGCGGCGGATCGGCCAGGACAACGTCACCGTCACGCAGGCGGCGCTGCCAGTAGTCGGTCTCGGGCACATCGCGCCCTTCGTCGGGCAGGAGGTCTTTGAGGTCGGCGTCGCGGACCTTCATGCCGGGGGCGGCTTTCACATACATGGCGGATGGCTCCTATTGCGGAAGTTGAATGTCGAGTGCGCCCTCGTCGCGCCCGTCGGGCCCCGTGGTGCGCGGCGCCGGAAGTACGGCGTCGGGAAACGGCGGATCGGCGTAGGTGCCGCTGGCGTCGAAGGGCTGGGCAGTGTCCAGATGGATGCCCATGCTGGTGAGCGGCACGATGGCGGGCGCGGCCGGTGGCCACGGCGTCCCGGGCGGCATGACGTCCGCCGGATTGAAGCTCTCGAACATGTCCCCCGCCAGCGTCATGCGGAAGCCAGCGAGGTGCGGTCCGCCGTCGGAGGTCACCTCGATATCGGTCTGCACGCTGGTGAAGCGCTCGACCGTGCGCGTGACCCAGTAATCGGTGAGCACGGCGTTCTCCACCGCGAAGGCCAGCGCGTCGATCGCTTCCAGCGCCTCTTCAGGCGACGACTTGGAGACTTGCCCCTGCACCGTGATCGACGCCGAGGTAGTGAAGTTCGCCATGCCCTTGCCGATCGACTGCTTCTGCTCGGTCGGCGCGTTGACCAGGATGGCCGGCAGCTTCTCCTGCGGCGTGGGCCACACACCCGGCGACGCGATGGTCTTCACGCCGGCGGAGAGCGTCAGCGGCTGCAGCGCGGCCAGCACCGCCAGGCGGAGCATCCGACGCGCGAGCATCGGCTGTGCGAGTGGGTTGGTATCGGTCATGGCGTCGGTCGGTTCAGCAGCAGCTTCGCGGCGCCGTGGCCGTCGAGCTGCGTCTCGCGGATGGTGAAGGTGACACCGGTGCGCACCACCTGCAGCTGGTCGTCCTGCAGCGGCACGTGCGGGAACGCGCTGAGCCGGATCCCGAGCACGGGCGTCTCCGTCGTGACCGCCATCCCGCCGGCCAGGTCCACCTCGCGGTAGGCCTCGTCGAAGATGCCTTCGGTCGGGTACGGCGAGCCGCCCCTCGGAAGGTAGATGACCGGTTCGGCGAAGACCCCATGCACGGGGCCCAGCACCAGCGCGTCCCAGTCGACCATCAGGCGCCCGCGCGGCCGGAGAGCAGCACCTCGGGGCGGGTGCAGACGAACAGCGGGTAGGCGTAGACCTCCATCTTCCACCACATGCGACGTTGCAGGTCGGGGATGGGCAGCACGTACACCGGCTTGCCCGGAGTGTTGACCCAGTCGATCGTTTCGCCCGGCGCGTTGGCTTCGCGGAAGATGCCGGGGGCACCCACCGGGAAGAACTTGCACGACGCGTCGGGGATCTTGATCGTCGCGTTGTCGTCCGAGCCGCGGTAGTTCACCCAGGTCACGCCGGCGAAGTCGAAGCTGTCGAACGCCGCGCCCTGCGAGTTGTCGCGCAGATCCCGGGCATCGCTCCAGTTCAGGAACGTGCGGATCGCGTCCGGGTGGTTGGTCAGCTGATCGTAGAACACGTCGCCGCACAGCGCCACGACCTTCGTGGAAGCCGTGAAGGCACCCTGCGCGGCACGCGCCATCTTGCGCACGATCCCGTTGATGATCGGGCGCAGGCTGTTGGCGGTACCGGCCGACAGGTTGAACGGCGTCTCGGCGGGCTGCGCGATCTGGAACTCGTCGAACCAGTTGTAGAGGATCGAGCCGTCCTTCGGGTCGAGCACCAGGCCCTGCACCGCGGCGAGGCGCAGGTATTCCTTCGTGTACTCGACGCTGGCCAGCAGGCCGGTGGGGCCGCTGAGCCGGCGGGCGACTTCGGTTTCCACCTGCATCAGCACCGATTCCTGACCGAACTCGCGGATGCCCTGCAGCTCTTCCGCGTAGACCGTGTCGTCGTGCATCAGGCGCGGCACTTCGAAGTAGCGCATCTTGCGCTTCTCGGTCGTGCGCTGGGTGCCTTCGGCGCCGCGCTCGCTGTACGGGATCAGCACCAGCTTGCCCTGGCGCTCTTCGATAGCGAGCGCCTTGGTGCGGATCGGGTTGGAGTCGAAGATGTTCATGTTCCCCAGGCCCACGGGCTGGAAGGGGTTGCGCTGAACAGCGTCGGTGAGCGCGATCGCAGTGAACGGATCGGCGTGGAAGATGTCGAGAATATTTGCGGCGGACATGTCAATTCCTTTCGGGAACGAAAAAGCCGCCCGAAGGCGGCTGTCGCATTGAGGGTTGGATCGAGGGGTTAGCGCGGGATGATCGACAGCGCCTTGAGCTGCGCGAGGCCGGACGCGATCTGCGCGGCGCTCATGCCGGTGGGCCACACCAGCTCGGATGCGTTGACCTCGGCGTGGCGGGTGATCGCCAGCGCCGGCTTGTCGGCCAGCGTGGCGTCCTTGGTCGCGAACAGGATGCCCGCGATGGTGGCGGAGCCATCGGCCGCGCCCGGAGTCCAGGCCTTCCACTTGCCCGAGCCCGCGGCGACCGTGATCACGAAGGCATCGCCCGGCACAAAGGCCGTGCCGCCTGCGGTGATCGTGAAGCCCAGGCCGCCGCCGGCGAAGGCGACGCCGGTGGTGCCGTGGCCGACGACGGCACCGTCGGGCGTGGCCACCACGAAGTGCGTCGCATCGTCGAACTCGACGCCGTAGGCGCCGACGACAGGCGCGTAGCCCTTCGCGGTGAGCGTGCCCAGCGTGCCGTTGCCGGTGTTGGCGCCAGCAGCCGACACGACGGTCGGGTTGCCCACGGTCTGGGTGGCCGTGACGGTGAAGGAGTCACCGGCGATGAACGGCGTGCCGCCCGCGGTGATGGTGAAGCCGATGCCCAGTGCGCTGAACGGCACACCCGTGGTGCCCGTCGCAGTGCTGCCGTCCGGCGCGGTCACGGTGAAAGCCGTTGCTGCCGTGAAGGCGATGCCGTAGACACCGATCATGGTCGGCTGCGCCACCGGCGTAATGGCGCCGAAGGTGCCGTTGCCGGTGTTGGTGCCCAGCGCGGTGGCCGCCGCGGTGGCGCCCGTGGTGACCTGGCCGAGCGGTGCGCCGGCCAGCACGAGCGCGCCAGCGGCCAGCACGATGGAGTCGCGCGAGATGTGGCCGTTGGCCTCGCTGACCAAGAAGCCCGCGTTGTGGAAGGCTTCGACGAGCGGCGTTTGAGTGGGGTTGCCCATGGTGATTTCCTTTCGGGGTTCGGTGGATTACTTGCGGCGGGTCGGCGAGACCTGTGCGAACGCGCGGTCCCACGACGAGGCCGCTGCCTGCGGGCCGCTCGGGGTCGACGCGCCGCCTGCGGCGATGCCAGGGTTGCGGGCGCTGCGATGGGCATTTGCCGGCGCGGCAGTGGCTGCAGCGGGAGACGCTTCGAGCACGGCGAGCGCTTCGGCGCGGCCCATGCGGGTCTTGAACGCGAGGTTCGCGGCCAGCACCGGGTTTCCTGCAGCGGCCTTGCTGCCGAAGATCGCAGCGCAGCGGGCTTGCTCTCGCAGGCGGGCCTGGGCCGTGGCCGACTTGCCGCGCATCTCTTCATCCTTGTCGTCGCCGTCGTCGGCTTTCGCCTTGTCGTCCGCGTCGTCGTCCTTCTTGTCCGGGTCGTCGCCTTCGGCCGCTTCGTCGTCGTCGAGCTTGGCGATGCGGGCCTTGTACTCGTCGTCGGTTTCGTCGTCGCGCTTCTTGCGTTCGTCATCGTCGCCTTCGGCCTTGGCGCCCTTGGCGTTGGTGTTCTCGCGGTCCTGTTCCTTCTTGTCGTCGTCTTCCTCGGCGGAGGCCTTGGCGTTTTTGCGGGCGACGAGGCCGCCGAGATGGGCGAACGAGAGGGCGCTCGCCACCTTGCTGGACAGTTTCATGATGGTTCCAGGGGATGGTTGATCAGCCCAGCTCGGCGAGCAGGGACCGGAAAGCCTCGTCTGGTGCCATGACGGCATCAGCGAAGCCGATTCGGACGCCGGCGGCGCCCAAATAGGTGGCGGCCTGGGTGTCTCGCACCCGGGCCGTGGAAATGTTGCGGTTGCGCGCGACGGTCTCGACGAACAGGTCGCCCATCGCATCGACGTCCGCCTGGAAGCGCGCCAGCGTCGCCTTCTCCAGCGGGCTGTATTCGTTGCCGTCGGCCTTGCGCTCACCGTAGGTGATCAGCGTCACCGCGATGCCGGCCTGGGACAGAGCCTTGCTGAAGTCGACGTGTGCGCAGATCACGCCCACCGAGCCGGTGCCGCCGGTGCGCGGCACCAGGATGCGGTCGGCCGCGCTCGCGATCGCGTAGGCAGCCGAATACGCCGACTCGGTGAGGATCGCCCAGATGGGCTTCACGCCGCGGGCCGCGTAGATCGCGTCCACCAGGTCGAAGCAGCCGGACACCTCGCCGCCTGGGCTGTCCACGTCCAGCACGATGGCATGCACAGACTCGTCTTCCAGCGCCATGCTGACCATCGCGCGGATACCGTCGTAGCCCATCATTCCGCTGTACGGCCGCAGCGTGCCCAGCTTCTGCACCAGCGTGCCGGTCACCGGGATCACGGCCACGCCGGCGACGACCTCATAGCCGCGGTCGGAATCTCCGGGACCGGCAAACTCGTCGTCATCGCTCCACGCGCCGAGCTGCACCTGCATGCCGTCGGCGCGGAACAGCTTCGCGATGCCGAAGCGATCGGCCAGGGCCGACATGACGATCTCGACCTTGCCGGGCGTGATCGCGAGCGGCGTGTTGAACAGCCGCTGTGCGAGGTGGGGGTAGTTGGGTGCCATGGTTTCCTTGTCAGCGAGGCTGCGGTGCCTCTTCAGGGCGCGCGGCCTCGGCAGCGGCAACAGCGCCGATCCACTCGGGCAGCGGCAGGCCGAGATCCTTGAACTTCTGAACCTCGATCGCGCGCTGGTCGAGTACTTCTTCCCAGTCGTTGCCCTGCTCAGCGGCTTCCGCCATCAGCGTCGAGAGGCCGGCATCCATGCCCATCACGGCGCCAGCCTTTTCCTTGACCGGGTCGATCCAGCCGCGCGCCGGGCCGAGCCAGCCGCAGCGCGCATAGGCGGTCGCGGCCTCGACGAACTCAGGCGCCCCGCTCGGCAGCGGCAGCTCGCCCTTCTCCATCGCTTCCTGCAGCCAGACGGCGTACATCGGGGAGGCGAAGTTGTTGGCGAACTCGGTGCGCCGGCGCGTGAGCGTCTTCCAGGACTCCATGAGCGCTGCGCGCGCGCTGCTGTAGTTCGTCTTGCTCCAGTCCTGGGTGACCTGCTCGGCGGAGATGCCTGCTGCGGCCGCGAAGGTGCGCAGCATCTCGTGCGCAAAGTCGACAAAGCCGGTATGCGGATGAGCCGATGCGACCGATTCGATCTTCTCGCCCGGCGCCAGGGTCGGCACGCGGGCGCCCTCGAGCATCACCGGCCGCTCCTTGTGGAAGTCGCTGCGCAGCTGCTGGTACCGGCTCAGTTCATCGTCGCCGCCGTCGAGCGCATCGCCGACCAGCGCAGGGTCGTAGGGGCTCACGACGTAGGTGCCGAAAGCCGAGGCGATGGTGGCGGCCTGCAGCTCGACCCCGTAGTAGCGCGCCAGCATCTTGAAGCGCGCGATCACCGGCGTGAAGATGCCGACGCCGCGGTGCTGGCCCGCGCGGTCGCGCTCGAAGTCGAGGATGACCCGGCGCCAGCCGTCTTCATCCTCACACTCGATGCGCTCCCACGTGTTCGCTTCGACGGCGTTGTACCAGTCGTTCTGCTCGGCCCGACGAATGTGCACCGCTTGCGACACGCCGTCGTCGTCGATCTCCACGCCGCCGCGCAAGTACTTCGTGTCGAGCATGCCGTAGGGATTGCCCAGGCGATCCGGGTCGACCAGCAGAAACGAGGTGGCGTAGTCGCTGCCGCCATAGCCGACGCGCTCCGGCATCCAATACGAGACAGCCAGTGCATCGCCGTCGACCAGCTTGTGCCGCAGGCCCAGCCGGAACTGTTGGCCGATGGTGAGCTGGCGGTTCACATCGTTGTACCGCCCGATGTGTTCGGAGTAGCCGCGCCACAGCGCCTCGGCCGTGCGCTGGAATTCATCTGCCCAGACTGCATCGAATGCCTTCCCGAAGCGGTACTTCAGCGCGCGGTAGTCGGGCTTCGACGCCAGCCGCAGGTGGGTGCCCACGGTGTTGTCCAGGATCCGCATGATCCCGCCGCTGGCCCAGCCATCGTTGCGGACAAGGTCGCGGCTGCGCGCCACCATGCGATCGCGGAACTGGTTGATCTCGGCATCGGGCGACCGAATCCACGGCTGCCAATCGCCCATCTCTTGCGTCTGCCAAGACGCAGCCGTGTACGGGAACACGCTCTGGTTTGCCGGGTCGAGCGACGCCGAGCTGCGGCGGTTCGCTGGAGCGCTGGACGTCATCGGGCGCCCGCTGGAGTCGAGGATCGCGCTCATCAGAAGTACGGGCGCAGCGGTGCGCGACGGTTGATGCACTGGCCGGTCAGGCCGTCGATCTGCGTCTGCACCGCCAGGATCGCCTGCGTGAGGTCGCCGATGTTGGCCTGCGTGTAGGTGACCGAGCGCGCGCCGTCGCCCTGCGTGTACGACGCGGTCGCGACCTTGCCGCCGGCCATGAGGTCGAGGTAGGCCTTCTGCAGGGCGGCCAACTGTGCCTGTAGAGCCTCGAGGCTGATGCCATCGAGGATGCTGGTGCGACGGCGAAACATCAGGCCAGCTTCGCGATGAGGTCGTTGGGCTTGGCGGTTTCGAGCGCGGCAATGCGCTGCGCGCGCACCTTTTCCGCCACCACGCGCACGAGCGCCTCCATGGGCACCTTGAGCGTGATCTCCCCCTTGGTGATCTCGACTTCGCCCGCGAAGTTCTCGGCGTGCGTGAAGACCACCGGTCCAACCTTGATTTGTGCCATTCGTAGCTCCTACGCCAGCTTGCTGACGAGTGATTTCTTGCCCGAGGGCGTTTGCGGCGCGGGCGCGGCACCAGGTGCAGCGGGTTGCGGCACCTCGTACACGCCCTGCGGGTCGGGGACCAGCAGCACCGCCGTGTTGTCCGCGCGCTTGTTCAGCTGCAGGCCCAGGTGCACGAGACCGCAGAGCGCGGCGTACGCATAGACGCGGCAGTCGGCCGCCTCGTTCGCCTTGCCCGACGGCGTCTCCCAGATGCGCACCTTGCGGCGCCCGATCTCTTTCAGCGTGAGGCGGTCGGCGGTCAACTGCTGGAAGTAGCCGATGTCGCGATCCGCGGGGAAGTGCATGTAGCCCGGTGCCGGCTGGCCAGGGCCCGGGACGCCGAGCAGCAGGCGGGAGCGAATGGTGTCGCGCGCCGCGTTGCCGCCGATCATCACGGGCCGGTAGCTGGCCTTCGTCTTGCGGTTGGGCTTCTTCGTCGGCCATACCGGGTTGCGCTGACCATCTCGCTCCGATGCGCCCTTGATCGCCCAGATGCGCCGGCCAAGCCTCGCCTTCGCGAAGTCGTAGACCGCCTGTGTGTGGTGGCCGCCCGAGTCGTGGCACGCGGCCAGTACTTCGAACGTCCGGCCGTCGGCCCGGCGCCAGATCCTCTTCAGGTACGCATCTAGCTCGGCCTGCACCTTGGGGTCGGAGAACTCTCCTTCGATGACGTGGTAGTCCAGCGACCAGCTTTCCTCGTCGCGGCCCCAGCCGACCGTCTCGATCTCGAGGCGGTAATCCTGCGTGTCGATGCCGACCGTGATGGCGGCCACGCCGTAGGGCACCTCGGCCGCGAACACCTCGCGGCGCGTGAGCAGCGTGTCGACCGCAAGCGCCTTGCTGGCCAGCGGCCGGTGAGGCAGGCCCTGCTGCGTGTTCCACCACGACAGCTCGCGGTCCGCATCACCCTTCGCTTCGAGCCACTTGCGCGCCTGCTCGCTCGGCCGGTCCTTCTGCGACGGCGAAAACAGCTTGCCCGCTTGGAAGCCGGCATGCGTGTTGTCGAGCGGCCAGTTGCCGCAGGTCGGGCAGCGCGCGCGATACACCGCGTAGCGCCCCTCCTCCTCGTCTTCCCACCAGTCCCACACCTGGGCCACGGCCGCTTCGCTATCGCCCAGCTCCTTCCAGAGCCCTGCGTAAGCATCCAGCGGCACGTGGCGCACGTCGCAGCATTCGAAGGGCTTGGTCTGGTGCCAGCGGGTAGTGGCCAGCGCCTTCTGCCGCTCACCTTCCGACCAGGCGCTGCCACAGGCCTCGCAGTAGATCCGCGCCGTCTTGGGCAGGTGGTTGCCCTTCTCGTCCTTCTGCCACTGCACGTGCTGGAAGAACATCGGGAACATGCGGTGGCCGCAGTGCGGGCACGCGATGGTCGCGCGGCGTTGGTCGGAGTTGCCGTAGCTCTCCGAGATCGCGCACTCGTCTTCGATGGTCGGGCTGCATGCGCGCACGGACAGCGAGTTCAATGCGAACGTCGCCATCCGCTCGTCCACCAGCACCAGGGAGTCGCCCTCCTTCGTGGGCCGGTACTTGTTGATTTCGTCGGCCAGCACCACCCGGATCGGGCGGCGCGCCAAGTTGTCGGGGCTGCCCGCGCCCACCAGGCCGGCGAAGCCGCCCGGGAAGGGTTTGTAGGTCAGCGTTTCTTCGGCTCCACCAACGCGCTCCTGCAGCGCCGGCGTGGCCGCAACCATCGGCTGCAGGCGTTCCTTCGAGAACTGCTCAGCCGACTCTGCCTTCGGCTGCAGGATCAGGATCGGGCACGGGTCGAGGTGCACGTGGTAGCCGAAGATGTTCAGCAGCAGCTCGGTCTTCAGCAGCTGCGTCGCGCACATCGCGGTGATGGTGCGCACGCCGGGCTCCGTCACAGCGAGCATCGGCCCGCGCGCCACCTCGACAGTCGAGGTCTCCCAATCGCCGGACATGGCGCCGAAGCCCTTGGCCAGCTTCCGGTACTCGTCGGCCCACGCCGGCACAGACAGCCGCGGCGGTGTGGACCACCCTGCGGCAACCTCCCTCCTGAGAAGCTCAGCCTTTGCGGAACTGTCCGCTGGGCTCTCCCAGGGAGGCAAGTTGCTTGTGAACATAGGTCGTCAGGGTCTCCGCCAGTCGGTCCGCTTCTTCGATGCCCAGCTCAGCGGCGATGACCGCGGCATACCGGGTCGGCCAGTTCAGCCACGCATCGCGCGCGGAGCGGAACTCATCGAACAGAACCTGCTTCGCCAGCTCGAGGCTGATCACCTCGCCGGCGCGCTGCCGGTACTCCAGCTCTTTCAGGCGGCCCGCGAAGTCTTCCTTGTGGGCCACCGCGCGCTTGAGGCTGGCGCCCTCGGCGCTCTGCACCACCGGCACGCCGTCGACTGCCTCGGGCTCGGGCGCGGTGCGGACATTCTTCGGAGGCTTCGCTGTGTCCGCACCGGTGTCCGCAGCCTTCTTCGCGCGCGCTGCCGGTGCCGCCTTCGCAGGCGCTTCCTTGCTGTCCGCACGCGGCTTGCGCCACCCGCTCGCGACCTGCGCCGGATCGAGCTTTCCCTCGGAGTCGGCCACCAGCAGACCGCGTAATAGCGCCCGCCGCACCTGCTTCTCGTCGCAACCTTCCAGCCGCGCGAACTCGCGGCGCGTGACAGCTTCAGCCATAGGTGCGGACATCCCGTGCGGACATTGTTTTGAACTCGGGGCCGGTCGCGAAACGCGGCGCGCAATGCCCGCATGGCGGCTTGGTAGGGTAAGGACCCGTGATGTTTTTACAACACATGCACCCTTGCCCCACCTTGGTGCATCCTGGCGCCTTGGGGCTGGTCAGGGCGCCTCAGCGGGCCGTGGCGAGGGCTCGGCTCAACGTGCGCTCCATCACCCTGTTGAAGTTCGAACGCACCAGCTGCTCAGCCCTTGGCCTGTAGTCGAGGTGCTGCTTGATGGGGTGGGCATCGGTGAAGCGCACCAGCAGCTTGATGCCTGCAGGCTTGCCCTTGCCTGCGGGGGTGCGCTGCCACACGCCGTTGATCACCTCGCCGCCCTTGCCCTTCACCTTGCCCACGAACGTGTTGCCCTTGGCCTTGAGCTGCGCCAGCTTGTTCTTGGACAGGTTGCCGTACTGGTTGAGGGGCGCACCCACTGGCTTCAGCAGCGCCTTGCTGTTGAGCTTGTTCTTGCCGCCGACCTCGTATGGCTCCAGGTAGGCGGCTGCGATGTCCTTCACGTAGACCAGCGCCTGCAGGTTGTCCTTGCGCGCGCCGCGCACGCCTACCGACTTCACGGTGAAGGGCGTGGGCCGATCGAACACCGTCTTCATGGCCTCCTGCTCGCCCGCTTGGACGATCTTGGCCAGCTCGGTCAGGCCCTGCGCCGTGGCGAACGGCATCTGCTTGTACGCCAGGGCAGAGAGCCTGCGCTCCATCTGCTTCACCTCGGCGCGAACGTTGATCACGAACATGTGGCCTCGCATCCGGTGGCCGGACACGCCGCCGGCGTCCCAAGGAGAAAGGAGCTATGCCGGCGGCGGACACGGGGCGGAGGGTTGCCCACCCTACCGCTGGGGACAGAGCAGCGCGCAAGAACCGGCCGGAAGTGAATGGCGGCAGCGCGTGGTGGTCGCTCTGAATTTTTGCGCTGGGTCGACTCGCGGCCCAATGCAAAAAGCCCCATCGAAGGGGCTTCCGTGGTTGCAGGTCAGGTCAGACCGAGGGGCACATGCGCCACTGGCTGCGCACGTGCGGGCGCTCGCGCTTGGCCAGGCCCAGGGCATAGGCGCAGGCCTGCACCAGCTCCACCGGGCGGGCAGCGAGCTTCAGCACCGGCTCGGCGAACTTGGCGGGCACGCTGGCCACGAAGTCGTAGGCGAACTGGTAGACAGCGGTGCAGGCGGTCGCCACGCGGTCGTAGGCGACGGTGGCCGTGCTCGACACGAAGGCGAGCGCGGCGAACGCGAAGGTCAGGAAGCGGGAGCTGGAGCGGGTGTGTGCCATGGGAACCTCTTTGGATGTTGCCGTGGCTGCCGGCGGGAGCCCCTTGCCGTGACGGGGAGGACAAAAAGGCCGGTGGTCGGCCACGAAAGAATCTCGGAATCCCCGCGAGGGGCGGCGGCTGGGGCGTGGTCCTATGGGCCAGATCTGGCCCGGCGCTGGCGTTCAAGCAGGCGCTTCGACATCACCCAACCGGCTGTCGCCGAAAGTGGTTGCGATGGGCCGATTCGAACGGCCGACACGCGGGGTATGAACCCGCTGCTCTACCAAGCTGAGCTACACCGCGGAAACGAAAAAGCCGCCCGAGTTGCCTGGGCGGCTTTCAAGGTAGAGGCGGGATCCAATGATTCACCCGCATACGAAAATATTGCAGAGACACCTTCCCTGTCGAGGGTGGCGGCCGGCGCCGGAGCGGGGGCAGGTGTTCAGCAGAGATTCGAGGGCAGCAGCCTCAGCAGGCTGCGCAATCTCGGGACGAATTATCGCCCGGCTTGCGCATCGCGATCAAGTAGCCGCCTTGATGAACGATACTTCGCTCGAAAACCGGAGGAGAAATGCAGAACTGCTATGCGAATTGGCCCTTGATTCTCGAATACATCAAAGTCGTGCTTTCTTGGCCGCCGATGGCGGTCCTGCTCGTTTGGATTTTGCTGCCGACATTTGGAGTTCCCCTTGCTACTCTGCTAAAAAATATTCGCAAGGGTAAAGCGGCTGGCATTGAATTTGAAGTCGATCCTGAGAAGCAGCAAGGCAGCGCGCCTCCCCCACTTGTGGCCGAAGACCACTTGGGGCGAATTGCCGCCGATCCCAAAGCTGCCAAAGCAGAGATATTGAAATGGTGGACTGCAGCGGTTGCCGAGAACAACTTTCACAAAATTTACGGCACCCAGATGCGCCTCATGGAGCATTTGGCAAATCGCCCAAATGGCGCAGATTCAGAGGGAAATTTGCTACCGTTTCATCTCGAACACTTGAAGCTTGTAGAAGCTGCGAGCAACCCGATCGCGCCAGGCTATTGGACTCAATACTTCGGATTTCTACTTCACACGGAATACGTAGAGCGCGTTGCGGACTCGAACCAAGTTCGCCTTACGCCACTCGGACAAGAGTTCCTGAGATATATCAGAAGTACCTGGGGTGCATTCGCTTCGAACCGGCCTCTATAGCCCACGCAGGCGCCGCCCGATGGCAGCCCGCGCCCGCTCTACGCACTGGTCAAACCAGCAGGCCAGGCGCCGGCCCTCCTGCTGGTGGGGCACATCGCGCAGCCCGGTGCCACCGCATGGCCGGCAGATCTTGGCGCTATGTCGATTCGTGCCCTCGACCAGCTGAAACTTCGTTCCCGAGCACACAGGGCAGCGCTGAGACAGCCACCAACGGATGACCGCGACGACCTTCTCGGTGCACCGGTCACGGTCTTCCTTGACCTCGGCGCTACGGCGAGCGTCGACCTCGGCCGTGGCAGCGACCAGGTCCGCATGTGCGGCCGCGAAGGCATCCGGATCCTGCGCAGCCTTGGCTACGGCATCCCGCAGGCGCTTCAGCAGCGCGGCATCGTGCTCGCGCACCTCTGTGCGTTCCGAGCGGGTGACCGGGTCGTGCGACTGTCCCATGCCCCACGACATCGCCTGCATGATGGCCTGCGCGCGCACCTCGGGCAGCGACTTCAGTTTGCCCAGCAGCAGGCCCGTCTCGTGGAGGTTGAAGGCGAAGGCCTCTTTGGCCGCTGCGGTGCGCTGTTCCTTCGAGCTCTTGCCGCCGGGCAGGAACTGAGCGCTTGTCGCGAGGCGCAGCTTCTCGCTGGCGTCGAACTCGGTGTGCAGGCGCAGCAGCGCGCCGCCAATGCGGCTTTGGTTCCAGCCGGCCGCGATGATCACGTCGGCATCGCCTGGCCGATCTGGCCCTTCAACCCTGAGGTTCGAGCTGGTGGTGGCCGAGGTGTAAATCTCTTCGACTCCGCGTTTTTCGTCGTTGGTCAACATGGTGTGCTCCAGTAAAATCAAGGCTCTCAGGTTCGACTCACTGGAAGGCCCTGGCGCTGTGGCGGCGCTGGGGCTTTTCTCTTTTCATGCAGGTGCGGCCGCCGTGGCGTTGCGGGCCCGGTTGATGGCTTTCTCGACTGCGCGCTGGTAGGTGGCCAGGTCGATGCTGGTGCGCTGTAGGTCGTGGTATTCGTAGAGGTCGCGCACGACCTGCAGGTCCGGGCCCGTGGCGCCGATCCGGCCGGTCGTGGCATGGCGCGCCTGGGCGGCCTCAAGGAAACGCTCCACCGCATTGATGGCAGGCAGCACCTCGGGGCCCACGCCGAACTCCACCAGCACGCGCGCGGCCTGCGCCACACCGGTGATCACGCCCCAGTCCTTCCACTCGGCGCGACCGAACTGGAATGCCTCCAGCGCGTTGCGCTCGATCTGACGCAGCTGGGCCAGGCGGACGTCATCGATCACGCGCGCGCCTGCGATGGCAACGCTGACCGCATCGCCCTTCCCCCACACCTTGCGGCGGCACATCTTGCGGCTCATGGCAGATCGCCCTCGCGGTAAAAGTCGATGACGAACACCGGCTCGACGCGCACAGCGCCAGAACGATCCTCAACTTGCACCGCGGCGATGCCCTGGCGCGGACGGATGGCCAACAGGTCGGCGACGCTCTCGAACTCTCCGCCCGCCTCGTTCGTGTTGAACACAATGCTGTCGCGTGTGCTCATACCGTGTCGAACTCCGGGATGCGGAACATCAGCAGGGTCTCGTCGACGGCGTCGTCGCCAGGATCGCGGATCGGTCGCAGCATGCAGTCCGGCCAGATAGCGTGGGCATCGCGCACACCAGGATCGATATGGAACTTCGACCCCAGCGAGTGAATGAGCCATAGCTGACCGAGGACCGGATGGATTTCCCGAACCTCAAGCACTTCGACCAGCAGATCGTTGTCCATCGGCGCGCCGCGAGTCATCGCGAGGTCGCCCTTCTGGCAGTTCATGCTGTCACTCCTTCCGTAGCGCACTCGATACGCTCGCGCGCAGCTGACCGTTTGCGGCACGCTGCCTCGACCTCGTCGGCATTCGCGCCGGGGCCGCTGACCTTGCGCAGCCAGCTGGCGCACATCCAGCAGCTGCGCACCGGGATGCCTTCGACCATCACGGGCGTGCACCACTCGCTGAACAGCAGGTCCTGCACGGAAGTCGCCGGTTGGAACTTCGGCGTCAGGTCGTCGTGGCCACCGGCGCGGATCGTGCAGAAGCGCATGTGGAAGGTGCGCTTGTAGCCGGGCGGCGCAACGCAGTACGCGAGGTCTCCGGGTGTGGGTCTCATAGGTTTCCTCCAGCCACGACGGGCGTTGCGTTCAGGTGGTCGAGCGCGAGCTGCGCGGCGGCGCGGTCTCGCGGCTTGGATGTCGGGTCCGCGACGATGCGGCGCCAGTGGTGCACCTGCGAGAGGTGCGCGAGCATGAAGGCGACCTTCTTGCGCTCGCCGTCAGCGGTGCTGCTGTCGAGCCAGGCATGACAGGCGCTGCAGGCCCAGGCGCTGTAGCAGTCGTCCGCCTTGCGCGCGCCACCCTTTCCGCCGTGCTGCGCCCAGTTCGAGTGCGCGGCCACGGTGGTCTTGGGGTTGCGGTTGCAGATGCCGGCAAGCAGAAACAGGCAGGGCTTGCCGCGCGCCATGGCCAGCAGGTGCGGGATCTCGCGGCGCGGTGTCTTCGGGATGGCGGCGGAGGCCGGAGGCGCGGCGTAGGTGCCGCGGCGCGCGGCGCGCGCGATGGTGGTGGGCACCTGGTGCTCGACATGGGCCGAATCGTGCGGCGCGCCGCATGCAGCCTCACTTCTTGCTGGTGCTCGGGTGGCGGGCGCGCGGCGCTTGAAGCCGGTGCCGCGGGGCATGGGCGAGCGCTTCATCGCTGCATCGCCTCGAACTGGGCGAGCTGCGCGCGTGACGGTGTCCACTGCACGCCGTTCTCAGCGCCGTACGCCAGCAGCCATTCGATGAAACCGGCCGCCAACGTGGTGTTGAAGCTGCGCGTCTGCTCGCCGACCATCACGAAGCCCGGATGGTTCAGCGCGGGCACCAGCTCGATGTCGCCGAACCGGGCCCAGTGGTCGCGGAACTGCGGATCGTCCTTGGTCTCGTGCTTGAAGGCATCGACAAGCACGCGCTTCCACGAGATCGGCGGCAGCTGCTTGCCGAACAGTCGGCATTGCTTCGCGATGTCGTTGAGCATCGCGTGGTACTTCTCCTCCTGCAGGCGGCTCTTCGTGTCCTTGCGGCGCTTCAGGGTGAGTTCGATCGAGTGCCCAGCCTGCAGGTCGTCGGTCACCTCGGATGCGAACCATGAACGCACGACGGCCTTGTACTGCTCGGGGCTGGTGATGGTCACGGTCTTCATGGGGTTGCCTCGGTAAACAGGTCGCGCTGGCGCGCATCCGGTTTGCGCTTGGGCGTTGCGAAGAGGGAGGAGCGCCGCGTCTTGGCGCCGGCGACGGCCGCTGCGCAGCGCGGGCCGAAGGTCATGCCGCCAAGGTAGACCGGCTGGCGCAGCAGCGCGCGGTGGCAGCGGGCACAGATGGTCATGCTGCTATGCCCTCCACGCGCTGACGCAACTCCCGAATCTCGCGTTGGGCCTTCTCGGCATTGCCGTAGGCGTCCCACATGCGCAGGTTGGCCAGGCGAGCGATGTCGATGACCGAGGCCGCCGAGAGACGCGCCGCGTCCTTGTTCGGCGTGGCGCGTCGCTCGCAGTAGACCTCCAGCCTGCCGCCGCGCTCGCGCACCAGCAGCACGCCACTGGCCGGCGACGGCAAGAACACCAGCAGCTCGGGCTTCCAGATCTCGGCCGGCAAGGCGTAGTAGTGCTTCCAGACCTTCGGCGGGTGCGGGCGCAGTTGTGGCGGCCCGGCCTCGTCGCGCCACGTGACGCGCTTCCACCATTTGTCCTTCTTCGCATCGGCCTTCAGGTCAGCGCGGCTGATCTTCACCTCGACGTCAATCACGCGCAGGTCCATGGTGACCCCCAGCACGTCGCACTCGGCGCCCGTCCAGTTGCAGCGGTCTACCAGCAGCAGGCACTTGCGGGCCAGCGTCTGGCGCGCGATCAGGCTGGCGATGATGCCCTCGTTCCACTTCATGCAACCTCCGATTGCAGGTAGATCATGCGCATCTCCAGCCGCTGCGCGATGTGGTGCTCGAGCGATGCTCCCCTGCTCCACTCCCAGCCCGGCAGCATCAGGATCGAATCGCAGTCGACCAGCTGCTTGATGTCGGCGCGCATGCACGGCAGCCAGCCCGCGCCAGGATCCGGATTGATCTCGGCCGGGTTGACCACGTGCCAGCCTTCGGCGCGCAGCCGGGCGGCCTCTCGGTGGAACAGCGGGAAGTTCAGGTCGGGCTTGCCGGTCATCGGGCCCGCGATGTAGATGCGCTTCATGCCCTCTTCCTCAGACCCCAGTGGGCGATGAGCACCGCCTCGGCGCGGTTGTGATGCTTGACCAGGCTCAGTGGCGCATCCGGGTACAGTACACGCGCCTTTTCCAGCGCCTTCTTCTTGTCCGCATCGAGGCCGTAGAAGCGCTTCCACTTCTGCGGGCCGAGCATCGTGGGCTTGTAGCCCAGACACTCAAGCACGGTTTCGATGGCGCCCAGGGAGCGCATGAGCGAGCCTTGAGTTTGGACGGCGTTGTTCTTGCCGCCCATCGTGTTGACCTGCTCGAGGTACGCCTCGGCCATCTCGCCGATGGGAACGTTCTTACGGATCAATGTGACCAGCGCACGGCCGTCGATCTTCTTAGTGATCAAGCCGTCGCCGGGCAGAGGCATGGTGGGCAGGTCTTCGACGACGCACGTGCGATCGGTGACGAAGCTGATGGCGCCGGAAAGGCCGGGGTCGATGCCGATGAAGATCACAGCTCTGCTCCCTTCGAAGAGCGCGCGACGCGCACCTGGTTGGAAGGAATCGGCGTCTCCGCCGGCCAGTTGTCGAAGCGAGTGTTCTCGCCCACGTACATCAGATCGATCAGCCCCGGCTCGCCGTCCCGCAGCTTGGCCACGGACAGCTTGGCGTAGTACTTCCATTCGTCCGCCAGCGTGGGGTTGGCCTTGTAGGGCCGGTGCACGAACATCACGATGTCGGCGTCCTGCTCGACCGAACCCGAGTCCCGCAGGTCGGACAGCACCGGCATCTGGTCGACGCGCTCCTCGACCTTCCGGTTGAGCTGGCACAGCAGGAACACTGGGCACGCCAGCTCCTTGGCCAGGCTCTTGAGGCCTTTTGTGATCTCCTCGATCTGGTAGACCCGCGGCATCTTCGGATCGGTGCCGGCCATGAGCCCGAGGTAGTCCACGATCAGGCATGCCATCTTCCCGTGGCGCCGGCGCAAGCCTCGCGCGCTGGCGCGCACCTGGTTGATGTTCAGGCCGCTTCGGTCGTTGACCTGGAAGTTCACCTGTCGCAGCCGGTCAACGGCCGCCGTGATGGCCGGCCAGTCGTAGTCCTTGAGCCGCTCGCCGCGTTTGATGCGGCTGAGGTGGATGCGCGACTGCAACGACATCGCGCGGCTGACGACCTGCGCCTTCGGCATTTCCATGGAGAACATGCCGACGGCCTTGCCGCTCTGCATGCCCATGTGCACGCCCATCGACAGCGCCAGTGCCGACTTGCCCATGCCTGGCCGCGCGCCGATGACGATCAGCTCACCATCGCGGGGGCCGCCGTCGAGTCTGGCGTCCAGGTCGATCAGGCCCGTGGCCGTGAAGTCGTCGACGGCCGTGCCCTCGGCCTGCGCGTTGATGCGGTCCAGCAACTGCACCAGCCCTGCTTCCATACTCTGCCATTCGTCGGTCGTGCCGAGGTCGCAGAGACCGGTCAGCAGCGCCGCGGCCTGCTCGAGCGTCTCCTCGAACCCGACGGTGCGCTGGCAGGCCAGCTCATTGATCTCGCTGCTGGCCGACATCAGGCGCCGACGCAGCGCCATGTCGCGCACGATCAACGCGTACTGGCGCACGCTGGCCGCGCTGGGCACGTACTGCGCCAGCGAGTTCAAGTAAGGCAGGCCGCCGACCGCGCCGTCCTTGCGATCACGCTGCAGCTGGTCGTAGACCGTAAACACGTCGGCTGGCTGACCCGCGTTGAGCATGCGGCTGATCGCGCTGAACACCAGCCGGTGCTCTTGGCGGAAAAAGTCGGGCTCGGCCACCAGCGTGCCCACGCGGTCCCACATGCCGTTGTCCAGCAGCAGCGCGCCCAGCAGCGACGACTCGGATTCAGGGCTCCACAGCACCACCGGCGCCAGGAGGGATTCATCGACTCGGTCGTTCATGCGGTGGCCTCAAGGTTGGTTTTCTCAAGCACCTGCTTCAGCCCGCTGGACTTCATGAGGTACTCGATGTCGGGTTTCCAGTTCGCGTGCTCACCGCTGCGCGGCGTGCGGCCCATCAAAAAGTCGTTTTCGCGGGCCCGGAGGAAGTAGCTGCGGAACCACTCGAACGCCTCCTCGGCGGTCGTGGCGCGGCGCGTACCGTCCGGCTTGGTACTGCTCAGCACCCACTGCCAGCGCTCGCGGATCGCCTTCTCCCGGGCCTTGTCCATGACCCGGACACCCGGCAGTTCAGGCAGAACCTCGTGGTAGATCGCGACAACCTGGTCGGGGTGGCAGGTCGGCAGCCGCGCTGTCGACGAAGGAGCGTTAGCTCCTGATGTGTTTGAAGATGAAGAAGAAGATGAAGAAGAAGGGGGGGGTTCTTCGAAACCCGGGAGGGGGGTTTCGTAACCCCCCTTGACCTGCTTCGGCCTACCCCCCTTGGAACCGGCCTCGGCACCCTTGATGCCATGCTCGGCACCTTCTTTGCCGCCCGCCGCGCGGCGGTTGCGCAGGTCTTCGTCGCGCACCATGCGGCGGCTGAAGATCGTCCCGTTCTCGGCCCGGGACAGCACTCCGTTCCCTTCGAGTTCAGCGATCAGCTTGCGACAGAGGGCCGGGCCGATCTTGCAGAGGTTGCCCAGCTGCAGGGGCTCCATCGGCTTGCCATTGGGCATCGTGAGATGCCCGTACGGTTCGCCCTGGTGCATCAGGCAGTTCATCTCGTGCCAGAGCCCGCGCGCCGGCAGCGAGCAGCTCTGCAAGGCCACGTCCTTGAACCAGTCGCCCCAGTAATACTGGGACGCCGGTCGCTTGGTCTTGTCGGCTTCGGTCACGCTCTCACCGCCCTCCGTACATCCGCTTGGATGCCTGCGATCTCGCCAGCGGCCGTGAAATAACTGGCGCCCTGCTCTTCTTCGAGCTGCAGCGCGGCCTCGCGCGCGGCGATTAGCGCCTCCATCTCGTGGCGGTGCCGGTCGGCCTCCTCCCGGTCGTTCAGGTCCATGGCGATCTCGATGGCCAAGCCCTCGGCCAGGATGCGATGCTCGCGGTGGCGCGCGATCTTGCGCTGGATGGGCGTCATGCGGCCTCCGCTTCGATCTCGGGTGCTTCGAAGTCGAACAGGCTGGGCATGCTGGCATCGCGCTCGGCCGCGCGCAGGTAGTGCACCTGGTCGAGGAAGTACGCGCCGTTGAGCTCCGAGCCGCCGCCGGTGCGGCCGAGCTTGATCGCGCGCACCGGCACCGTGCCCAACCCGCAGAACGGGTCGTAGATGCGCTCGCCCTTCATGCTGTAGCGCTCGATCAGGCGGTCCACAATGTCGAACTGCAGTGGGCAGACGTGCTTCTCGACCGACCGCTTCGACTGCGCGCCGTTCAGCGTCAGCATGCGCACCACGTCGTGCCAAACCTCTCCGTGGTGGCTGCCCGGCGCCAGGCTCATGAAGTCGGACGGCAGCGCGCCGCGGCCCTCCAGCTCCTCGCCGATGCGGATGTGGAAGTCGTAGTCGTAGACGCGCGACAGGCTGAACTCGGTGAACACCTTGGCCAGCCGGCCGGGCCCGTAGCTCGCCATCTCCTCGGCCGTCAGCTGGCGGTTGCCGCTGGAGCGCCAGAACGCATGCGCGTCGACCTGCCAGCGCGCCAGGCTGTAGTCGCTCTTCGCTTTGGCAATGCGCGAGTCGGCGTAGCCCTTGGCGCGGTCGGTCTGCGGCTTGTGGAACAGCAGGATGTACTCGGGCGAGCCCACGCCCATCTTGCTGCCGTCCTTGCACATTTCGGTGTAGCCGAGGCGGTACGTCTGGTTGTTCTCCCGCACCACGTCGGTCACCACCGTGATCATCCCCATGTAGTCGAAGCCGTGCTTCACGCCGTGGAACAGCGCCTCGGCATGGAATGGGCTGACCGTGGGGATGCCGGCGCCGGTCACGTTGCCGAAGTTGATCCGGTCCTTGACGTGGCAGCAGTAGATGCGCCCCGGCTTCAGGATCCGCAGCAGCTCGGGCGTCAGGAAGTCCATCTGCGCCCAGAAGTGCGCGTTGTCCTGGGTGTGGCCGAAGTCGTTATAGCTCGGCGTGTATTCGTAGTGGTTGGCGAACGGGATGCTGGTGATGATCTGGTCGACGGAGTTCTCGGGCTGCAGCCGTGCCTCCTCGACGCAGTCGTTTTGCGCCACCGTGAACAGGTCGCTGCGGACCTCGACGCGCTGCACGCCAATGGAGCGCGCGAGCACGTCTTGCATGGCGAGCTGGTTGAGCCCGAATTTGCGAATGATGTCGGTCATCGTCTTGCCCATTTCTTCGTGCTGTGCCCACTTAGTCAGCAGGGTGCGCAGCACCTCCCGCTCGGCTTCCGTGTGCACGATGTCGATGCGCACCGCGTGAGCCTGGCCGAAGCGCTGGACCCGGTGGATGCTCTGGATGAAGTCGTTGAACTTGAAGCCGATGCCAGCGAAGATCTCGCGGTGGCAGTGGCGCTGGAAGTTGCAGCCGCTGCCGGCGATCACTGGCTTGGTGGACAGCACGCGGTGCAGCCCGTTGCCGAAGTCGACGATGCGGTCTTCGCGCTCGTCGATCGGCTGGCTGCCCCAGACGCTGACTGCCTCGGGAATGGCTTGCTGGATGGCGTGGCGCTCGTCTTCGAGGTCGTGCCAGACGATGAAGTGGTCAGCCGGATCCGCGGCCACCAACTCCTGCACCTTCGCCACGCGGGCCGGCATGCTGCCGCGCTTTTCGCTGGCGGCGGCCGACAGGCCCATGGCGACGTCGGGGATCAGCAGGCCCTGGCCGTTCTTCTCGGAGCCGGCCGCGGCATAGTCGCTCGTCACCTCGTGGTACCGGACGTCGAGCTCCGGCAGCACATAGCCCTCGTCGGAATGGCCGAGGTCGCTGGGGCGCTGGATGAACACCGCCCAGCTGGCCACCCACAGCCAGAACTCCTCTTCCTTGTGCGGGTAGAGCGTGAGGTTCCCGGCCTTCTCGCTGTCGCGCTGGAAGAAGCGCGTGAGCGCTTGGCCGGTGTCCATCACGCCGAGGTAGCCGGCGTAGTGGATCAGCTCCTTGAAGCGGTTCGGGCTCGGCGTGGCCGTGGCCACGAACTTGAACTCGACGGGCTCGAAGGCCGGTAGGAACTCCTGGTAAGTCTTGCTTCCGTAGCTGCGCAGCACGCTGGCCTCGTCGAGGCTGGTGGCGCCGAAGCGCGGCACGGTGATGTTGCCCTCGCGCACCGCCTCGTAGTTGGTCAGGTACAGCGTGGCCGGGTCGTCGATCTCGCTGTCGCGACGCACGAAGCGCATGTCGATGGCGTGCTCGCCCTGAAAGCGGGCGTCGATCTCGGCGCGAAACTCCTGGCGCACGCCGAGCGGCGCGACCTGCAGGCGGAACAGCTCGGGCCGGGCCAGGCCGATCTGACGGAAGATTTCCAGCTGGGTCGCGGTCTTGTGCAACCCGAAGCTGGCGAAGATGGCGCGCTGACCGCCCTGCACTGCCCAGCGCACGATGTCACGGGTGTGCGGCTTCAGCGCGGGGTTGATCTGTTCGAGCGGAACGTCGAAGCCCTTGAACTGGGCCATGCGAATCTTGGCGCGGAGGAAGTCGGCGTATTGCATTACGACCTCGCCTTCCGCGCGTGCGCCGCGATGCGCGTGTCAGCCTTCTTGCTGATGCCGTGCATGGTCGACAGGTCCTTGCCCGTCTTGCGCGCGCGGTCCACGTTGGCGGTGCTGGTGCGCCGCGCGTTGGCGTATTGCTGCAGCGGCTTCCAGTCGATGGGCTCGCCGGTGAAGCCGCGCGTGAACCCGTTGTTGAGGGAGCGCACGATGCGCGTGCCTGGCCAGTAGATGTCGTTCATGCTGGTGCGCTCCCTGTGGTCAGGCTTGCAGCCGCCCGTTGCGGCTCTCGTGCGCCGCGATCACCGCGCGCGCCGCTGCCAGTTCGGCAGAAAGAACGTGGCGCACCGTGAGGTCGCACCCCATCTGGTCGGCCAACCACTGCAACGGCGCAAGGCTCTGCGTGACCTGCATGAACTTGAGCAGCCGCTTCGCCCACTGCTCGCCCACGCCCGCCATGAACTTGCTCATGTAGCCGCTGCTGATGTGGATCTTGTCGGCGATGTCGCCGTCCTCCAGACCGCTGTGATGCGCTGCATTGCGCAGCGCCTGCCGGAACGTGAAGCGCCTCACGAGCGCAGCGTCCTGGTGTTCGGGGGTTGGAACCTCGCCGATCAGCGGAAGGCTGGCTTGCCAGCGCTTTCCAGCGGTTTCTTGTGGTTTCCATTCGGTAGGGTGAAAACTGCGATCCATGGTGAAAACGACTCCCATCGCTTTGGTTGAAGAAAAGGTCTTGTTGGGCCGTCCTGTCTGCGCAGCCCCCTCGCGGGGGAGTCGGCCGGTTGAGGGCCTTGCAGGAGGGCGGCCCAAGAAGGCCTCTGTGCTGGTGCGCCTACTGGCGCTCGACGTGTGCGCCCTCCTCTTCATCGAGCAGGTCCTGCCACTCGCGGTCTCCGGAGAACACGAGGAAAACGCCCACCACCGCGCCAAAGAGTGCGAACGCGGCCGCACCGTGGCGGCCGAGGTCGTAGGCCATGAAGGCGAGGTGCAGGCCCACCAGCACCAGCGCGGCGCCGAGGCAGATCTGGATGAAGGCGAAGCGCATGGCTCAGGCGCCCTCTTTCGCGGGTTCGGCCTTTGTCTCGGCAGCCACATCGGACAACGGACGCCCTTCGGGGTGTGGCCACGCCTTGTCTTTCACGCGCAGCCACTGGTGGGAAGGGAGCGTCTCCTCCACGGCAACGACTCCAGCGGAGTGCAATTCGAACTGCGCCGCGAGTACCGTCGTGGCCTTGCGGTCGCCGTAGCAGACGTTCCGGATATGCCCGACGGTCGTGCCGCACTTGTCGGCAAAGGCCTTTCGGCCGTCGTTGTCGAGCCCGAAGAAATAGGGTTTGATGTCCATGACTCGATTACATCGAATGATGAAGCTCATGTCAACATCATTTGATGTAGCCCCGGTGCTTCACTCCGGGTCTATGACCCTCAAGCTCATTCGCATCGACCGGTTGAAGCGATTCGCCAAGGAGCGAGGCATTGACGGCCCCGTCCAGCTTGGCGCCGCAATCGGGCGCAAGACCAACCAGACCAGCGACCTTCTGTCCGGCCGCGCATCGTTCGGCGAGAAGGTGGCGCGCAGCATTGAGGAAGCAGCCGGCCTGCCTTCCGGCTGGCTGGATCAAGACGAGGGCGATCGGGTCGGCAGGGCCGTGGCCCGACTCAAAGACGCGGTGCGTCAGGAAGGCACAGACGTCGAAATTCCTTTGCTCGCAACTCCGGGGTCGATGGGCATTGGCAGCGACGTCATGCCTGAAGAAGTTGTCGTCGGCCGGCTAAGCCTCTCCCCGCATTGGATCGAGAAGACGATCTCCTCATCAACGCGCCCGGAGCACCTACGCTTCATCCACGGCTACGGCGACTCGATGCAGCCGACGTTTCTAGACGGCGACGTGCTGCTGGTCGACTCGGGAGTGAACCAGGTGAAGATCGATGGCGTTTACGTGCTCGAAGCCAATGACCGGATCTACATCAAGCGCGTGCGCCAGCGTATGGATGGCGGCTTCGAAATCAGCAGCGACAATCCCAACGTGAAAACAGTCGACGTCCTCGACGGCAATACCCCGGTCAACGTGCTCGGTCGGGTGGTGTTTCTCTGGAACGGAAGGCGGCTGTGAGCCGCAAGGAGAATCGCGAGTGATCTGCCTGTCTCGGACGAGTACTGTCCTTCGCGCCGCGGCCCTGGTCGGCTTGATCGGCAACGCAGCTGCTGCTGACTTCACGCGGTGGGAGTACCGCGCAGACACGACCTCGAAGGGCACCGCCCTGTGCAGCTTGGCGACCGCCGGGGCCGACAACCAGGTAACGCGGAACATCGTGATCAAGTTGCTGGCGGGCAAGCAGACGATGAACGTCACCTTGTACAAAGCTTCTTGGCAAATTCCGCAAGCCACCAATGTGCCGGTCCAGATCGATTTCCTTGATGGCCAACCCCTGGCGCTGACCGGCTTCGGGGATGGAAAGATTGTGGACATTGAGCTGCCGAAAGACGCGACAGCCACTTTCCTCGGCCTTCTTCGCTCGAAGAAAGCTTTCCGGCTCACGTTCGACCGCGGCAACGAAGGCGCTTGGACCGCACCTTTGACAAGCGTGCAGCCGAAGCTGCGGCAGTTCGTCGCCTGCGCACAGCAGCTGACGTCGAAGCCCTTCTAGACTCCTCTTACCCCCTGCCGCCGAGCCCGCCCAGTGCGGGCTTTTTCACGTTCGCCCACGCGCTCCGTCATCCTTCGGTGAACTATTTTCGAAAACTACATCGTTTGATGTTGACGTGACGTTCATCGTTTGATGTAATTCCCTCACGCCCTGCAATTCCGCAGCGGCGACGAGGAGATGGGCATGCAAACACAACCGAGCGAGGCGCGCAGCACTGCTGGCGGCATCGCGCTGACCGCGGGGATGGACCGCGAACTGGTGGCGCTGAAGGCTGCGATGCTCGGCGCGCCGGCCACCGAGGTCGAGCGCCTGGCTTTCGACCGCGCGCTGAACGGCGCCAAGGCGACTCCCGGCTACCGCGCGCCGTCTGACCACTACGCGCTTGAACTGCAGAACCGAGGTGTTCTGTGAACGCCGCACAGATCACCCCGGGCTCCTGGAAGGCAGTGGAGTGGAGCCGCCATTCGGCCACCACGGTCAAGGCGGGCAACCTCGTCGTCGCGGAGTGCGAATCGCCCGCTGATGCGCGCCTGATCGCAACGGCGCCTGACCTGCTCGTCATCGCAACGCGCATCGAGGCCGCGCTGGTCCGCCAGGGCTGGCTGGTCGACGGCTCGTCGCCCGAATCCGAAATGCTGCGCGACTGCCGTGCTGCCATCGCCTCCGTTGCCGGGAGCGAAGCATGAGCACGCTCAGCAAGCGCGACGCGGCGCTGCTGGTGGCGGGCATCCGCAATGCGCACGTCAGCGGGCACACCATTGCCGCGCGCGCAGGCTGCGGCCAAGACTCGGCCATGGGTGGCTTCCTCGGCGGCCTGGAAAGCGTGCTGGTGAACTTCCTGCGCGTGCAAGGTTGCCACGAGGCAGCCGCCGCGATCGCACCGGCGATGAACAACGCGCCGACCGAAGCTGAGATTGCCGCATGCAACGCGCGGATCGACGGCTACCGCACTAAGGCCACCGGGAGCGCTGCATGAGCACCGTGACGCACGAATACCCGCGCGCCTACGAGGCCGCCACGAGCGTCGATCCGCTGATCCTCGCGCAAGCACTCGACCACATCGCTCGCACTGCAGCGAAGAGCCGCAGTCAGACGCGCCGCACGCGCTGGATCGAACAGCGCGCGCTGTGCGCACTGCGCGGCGATGAGTACCGCGATATCGACGTGGACCTGCCGAAAAGCGCCGGCCCCGATACGGCGGAGAAGCTGCAGCGCCGCATGGCCTGGCACATCGCCCAGAAGCACCAACTGCTCGCCGCCCTGGTGAAAGCAGAGGAGTTAGTAGCGCGTCGCTGGGGCTGCCCCGATGACGCCTCCAGCCGCGCATCGACTCTGGAAGAAATGCGCGCCGCCATCGCCAACGTTCAGGAGGGCGCCGCATCGTGATCACGCTGATCCACACCCCGCTGTCGGCGCCCGCGCGCCTGGTCGGTTCGGTCGACGCGACGCACGAGCGCTGCACGCCGTGCCCGCGCACGTTGGCCCAGGCCTTCGGCGAGACCAACGCCGGCGGCGTCATCGTCCCCATGGACGACACGGCGCGCCCGCACCGCGCGGCCGACACGGTGCTTTACATCGTGGGCCTCTTCGGCATAGCCATGGCTCTGGCCTTCAACAACTGGAGCCCGCTATGAGCCGCGCCCGCCCCCACGGCTTCCCTCACGACACGCCGGACCCCTTGGCCGCGTCCACCAGCCCCATCGACGCGCTGCTCGACCTGGTGCTGGTGTGGATCAAGGTCGCCGCCGCCTGCGCGGCCCTCGCCGGGCTGCTCGCCTTTTTCTGCCCTTCCTTACTCATCAACCTCCTCCGCTGAAAGCCACCATGTCCGAAGTACTTGAAAGACCGGCCACCACGGCCATCGCCGAATACAGCCCCACTGTCGCGGCACTCACTGATCTCCGCCAGCGCATGTCCGGCGTCGTGTACGACCTGTCGACCGGCAAGGGAATGGAAATCGCCAAGAAGGACCGTGCCGAGGTTCGCGCCCTGCGCAGTGGGTTGGAAGCCAAGCGCGTGGAGCTCAAGGCTCCAGCGCTGGAGCGCTCGCGGCTGATCGATGCGGAGGCCAAGGCGCTGACCGCAGCGCTGCTGGAGATCGAGCAGCCCATCGACGCCCAGATCAAGGCTGAGGAAATGCGCAAGGCAGCAGAGAAGGAAGCGCGCGAAGAAGCAGCGCGCAAGGAGGCCGCCGCGATCCAGGTGCGTATCGACGCCATCCGCGCATTCGCCTTCATTCCGGCGAACGTGAAGGCCGCAGGTATCCAGGTCGCCATCGACAACCTGAAAGGGGTGGACGTGTCGCTCGCCGCCTTCGGCGACCGTGCCGGCGAAGCGGTGCAGGCCAAAGCCCAGACGCTCGCCAGCATGGATGACCTGCTGGACGCAGCGCAGGAGCACGAAGCCGAAGAACAACGCCTGGCAGCCGAGCGCGAAGAACTGGCCCGCCAGCGTGCGGAGCAGGAAGCCCGCGATGCCGCTCACCGTGCGCGCATCGCTGCCGAGCAGCAGGCAGCGGCCGAGAGGCTCGCCGCCGAGCGTGCCGCCTTCGAAAAGGAACAGGCAGCGGCCCGCGCCGATGCGAAGAAACGCGAGGATGCCGACCGCGCACGACGCGACGAAGAAGACCGTTTGGCCCGCGAGGCCCGCGCCGCTGAAGACAAGCGCATCGCGGACGCGCGCGCCGCGTTGGAAGCCGAACAACGGGCAGTCCGCGAAGCGGATGAGGCCAAGGCGGCTGCCATCCGCAAGGCCGAGCAGCAGGCCGCCGACGCAGCAGCGGCAGCCGTGCGTAAGCGCCTGGACGACGAAGCCGAAGCGCGCCGCGCTGAAGAGCAACGCATAGCACAGGAAATCCGCGCCAAAGCCGAAGCCGAGGCACGTGAGGCAGACAAGGCCGCTGCAAAGCTGGCCGCAGCACAGAAGGCCGGCCCGCGCCTGCTCGAAGTAATGAAGACCGTGGTCCTGCCGTTCTTGGAAAACGATGTGGCTGGAGCCGATGTCGCAGCGGAACTCGAAGCGGTGCGCGCTGTGATCGCTGAAGGAGAAGGCGCATGAACGCCGTCACCGAACCGATGGTCCTGGAACTCGAGCCATCGCGAGAAGTGCAGGCGGCTCAAGACCATGCCGTCGCCCTCGCCGACAACTCGCCCATGTCGATGATGCTTGCCGCCCAGCGCCAGGGCGCGACCCTCGCCGACGTGCGGGAAATGATGGCGATCCATCGAGAGATGAAGGCCGACGAAGCCCGCGAAACGTTCCGCGCTGACTTCGCAGCATTCCGTGGCGAGAACGTCATCATCCCCAAGACGAAGCACGTGGACCGTGGGCGCGGCGGGTCGTTCGACCAAGCCGAGTACGACGAGGTGTGCCGCCGCCTTTCCCCCGCCCTGTCCCGGCATGGCTTCTCGTTCCGCCACGACCAGAAGTTCGGCCTCCGCCGAATGATGACCGAAGGCGTCGAGAACGACATCGGCTGGGTGTGGGTAACGTGCCACCTGGAGCACCGCAAGGGCCACGCCGAGCGCCTGGAACTGGAAGGGCCGCCCGGCGACCTGAGCGTCAACACGCCGACCCAGAACATGCAGACGACGGCGAGCTACCTCAAGCGCCAGTCGCTGCTGGCCATCACCGGCACCGCAACCGGTGGCGAGGACGACGAGGCCAAGATGCGTGGCGCCAAGAGCGAGGAAGCCAAGCGAATCGAGTACTGGAAAGAGAAGGTCGCGCTGGCGGGAACAGCGCGCGATCTGCAGGACGTTCGCCGCGACGGTACGAAGGACTTTCAGGCCGCGAGCGATTCCACGGGCTACTCCGTGTTCGCCACGGCTGTCAAAGCGCGCGCCGCGCAGCTGGAGTCCGAACATGCGTGACGTCGTTTTCCGCTGTTCCTCCATCGGCAAGTTGATGACCGAGCCCGTGCAAATCGACGAACAGTTCCGCACGCCGGAGATCGACGAGATCATCGCGAAGAAGAAACGCACCGATGAAGAAAAGGCCCTTCTCGCGCGCCTGAAAGACCAGACCCTTTCGGTCGGTGCGAAGACGTACATCCGCGAACTGGTCGCTCAAGAAATCTTCGGTGTCGACTTCGAGGTGTCGAGCAAGCAGATGGAAAAGGGAATCACCGTCGAGCCTGATTCCATCGACCTGCTGAACCGCGTCCGTGGTCTCTCTCTCTCGAAGAACACCGAGCGCCGTTCAAACGGCCTACTCACCGGCGAGTGCGACCTCTTCGACGCCGCCGCGCGCCGCGGTCACGACATCAAGTCGTCGTGGTCGCTGGCCACGTTCCCCATCGCCGTAGCGGACTGTGAAGACAGGCTGTACGAATGGCAGATGCGCGGCTACATGGCCCTTTGGAACGCCAGCGAGTGGGAGGTGAACTACTGCATCGTCGACACGCCAGAGCGCTTGGTCGGCTTCGAGCCGATGCAGTTGCACGTCGTGTCGCATGTGCCCGAACACCAGCGCATCACCACCTGGTCGCTGCAACGCGACGAGTCGAAAGAAGCCGCGATCTTCCAGAAAGTGATGCGCGCACGCGAGTACTACGCCGAGGTGATCGCTGAGTTCGATCGCACCCATGCCCCTGCGTTGATCACCGCTTAACCATTTTCACGGGCGCGCCTGGCTGGGCCATCTCCTCCTCCCTCCTCACTGCATTCCAGCCAGCGTCGCGCAAGCGGCCGCCCTCTTTCATCAACGCTCTCGAAAGGATCCCATGTTCCAACTGACCGACCCGACCACGGTGAAACTCAAGAAGGCCAGCACCACCGTCGACACGTACGAGGAAGCCGAACGGCTCACGCTCGAACTGCGCGTGCTGTGGACGACCAGCAACCGGAATCTCGACCTGATCCGCAAGGGCATGCGCGAGTACTTCTTCTGCGACCTCCGTCCGGAAGAAGAACGCGCGCAGGCTGACCTTGACTTGCCGATCGACGATCTGCCGAACCTGAAGATGCCGACATTCAAGTACCCGCAGTCCGACGGCTACGAGCTGATGGGCGCGCGCGTGGAGATCGCCCACGGGATCGATGAGACGTCCGCGATCGTGCTGCAGCTGTGCAAAGTGCACAAGTTCCAGTTCACTCCTATCGAGGGCGGCTCCGCGCACATCGAGTATTCGATCTCGTCGTCAGCCGAACTCGACAGCAACACGCTCGGGACGCTTCTGCAGTTGCAGAAGCACGAGATCACGATCACGCAGACGATGCCCGACGTCGAAGAGTCGACCAAGCCGCTCACCGAGCAAGACGTGTTCCCCGGCGCGCCGCCGAGCGATCCCAAAAAGCCGCTCACCGCCGACGATGTGTTCCTGAGTGCGCACGCTACCGGCACCGGCGACAACGACGGTGACGACACGGGCCCGACCGGCGAACCCGAGGACGCCTGACCCATGGACTTCACCGTCATCCCCATCGAGAAGGTGAAGGCCGCGTTCGAGCGCGCCCTCGCCTTGAACCCCGACCGCGAGGCAGCTGCCCGCGCCGCTGCGCAGTCCCTCGGCATCACCGTCGAGGCGGTTCGCGAGGTCGTCACGAATCAACAAACCGAAGTGGCTTGATGTGGCTCTACATTCCATCGAACTCTGCGCCGGCGTGGGCATGCTCGGAGAAGGACTGCGAGCCGGGCTCGGACATATGGGCATCGAGACTCGCGCCGTCTGCTACGTTGAGCGGGAAGCTCACGCTGCCAGCGTCCTGGCGGCGCGCATCGAAGAAGGAAGCCTGGACCCGGCTCCTGTCTGGTCCGACATGCTCACCTTCGACGCTCGCGCATGGCGCGGTGCAGTGGATTGCATCGCTGCAGGCTTCCCCTGCCAAGACCTCAGCCTTGCAGGTCGCCGTGCTGGGCTCGACGGCGAGCGCTCCGGCCTCTTCTTCCGCGTCCTCGACATCGCCGACGATTGCGATGCGTGGCTCATCGTTCTGGAGAACGTCTCAGGCATCGCTTCTGCCACCGCTGCCGTTGTGGACGAAGCCAGCGCCTCCGGCTATGCCGCCAAGCCCTCTGGAGACGGCTTTTCGGACGTGGGCATTGAAGATGGTCGCCTACTCGAGCGCGCGGCCGCCCGAGTCGTGGGAGAACTGGCCGACCGCGGGTGGCACGCGGAATGGGTCACTCTTTCCGCGTCCGATGTGGGTGCCAGCCACGGCCGCGCGCGCTGGTTCTGCATCGCTTGGCGCGTGGCCGACACCCGACTGCAACACGTCGAGCTACAGCAATGGCTTGTTCGGCCAGAACCTGCGCGAGAAGGTGACGAACTGGCCGACGCCGCAGGTTGGCACCGGCGACAACTCCCACGGACAGATCAGCGGGGATTTTCGGAACCGGATGGAGGAACTGCTGAAGCAGCCGCAGTGGAGCAGCCCGCGTGCGTCGGATGGCAAGAACGGCGGCCCGAACCAGCGGGGCAGCAAGGGCGACCTGATGTTGCCGTCGATGGCTGCGCAATGGCCGACCCCGGCGGCGAACGAGTACGAGGGAGGCGACCCGAACAAGATGCTCGAGCGCCGCGAACGGGAGCGGATGAAGGGGCGCAACGGCAACGGCTTCGGTCTGACATTGGGCATGTCAGTTGCGCAGTGGCCAACTCCTGCTGCACGGGATGCCAAGGGCACGAACTCGGAGGAGCATGCGCTTGTGACCGGCGGGGGCAGGAAGCACATGGACCAGCTGGCCAATTTCGTGGCCTATTCGCCCCAGGCCCAGCCGATCCGCGATGGGCGGGAATCCTCGCCGAGCACCCTGAACTCGCCCCGGCACTTGAACCCGCTTTTCGGTGCGTGGTTGATGGGCTGGCCTTCAGCATGGGTGATAGCCGCGCCGCACGCCTCAAGTGCGTTGGCAACGGCGTCGTGGCGCTCTGCGCTGCAGTCGCATTTGTCGAACTTGTGCGGCGAGCCCGTGGGGCCAACACGATGACGCCGGGCACCTTAGGGTACGAGGCGCTGATTCGCGGGAGGGCTGCCGCGTGATCACCGACCGCCACATGGCCCGCGTGTTCCTCACGCAGGCCCGCGCTACGCCGCATGCCGGCTGGCGCGCCACTCTGCTCGCCTGGGCGAAGAAGCGCCGTGCCGCCGGGCGCGCGGTGCGTGTGCGCGACGCGCTGCAGCTCAGTCTGTTCTCGGAGGGCGCGTGATGTCAGGCCAGATTCCAGATCGCCTTGACTTCCTGGACGCCCATGCTGACCAGCTTCATCCAGGAATAGTCGCCCGTGAAGCTGTTCATCACCCAGTTGCAGCCCTGCCTGTCAGGCTTTGCGAGTGGAGTGGGAATGTGGACGCAGAGGATGTCGCCGTCCTCGTCGTCGCCCATCTCAGCGCGTCGCGCATCGAAGCGGCGCTGCACCTCGTCGCGGATCTCTTCGCCCGTCTTCAGCTCTCGCTCACGTGCCATGGGGGTCTCCTCGCAGTAGAGCCCGAAGTATCGCGTGGCTCAGTCCTCGAGGTCGAACTGCCCCTGCAGCGTGCGAATGATCTGTGCGATATCGGCGCGGTGCGTGCCGCGGTCGGTGACCACGCGCACCGTCCAGTTCGGGCCGCCCTCCTCGGCCGAAATGCCGATGACGCCGCCGCGGTGCACATCCGTCTGTTGACCTCGAAGACCCGGCAAGGCTTCGATGCGCTGAATCAGCATCTGCTGCAGTTGTTTGGCGGTGCGGGTCGGCTTGGCCATTTCGCCTCAGAGGCTGAAGTACTCCTCGATCTCTCGCCAACCTCGCTTGAACGCGGCCGCAGGCTCATCGGCATACGAGTCGCCCATCGGCACTTTGGTGCGCACGCCATTCGCATCGGTGCTGTAAAGGTGAACAGGCCACCGGTCATGCGTGACGTCGTATCCGGTGACCACTTCGAAGGCCCGATCCCCGAACTTGCCCACCTCCACAAGACGCATCGGATTGGCCGGATTGGTTCCGCTCTTGACCGAGAACTTTTGCACGTACGACATCAGGTCACCCCTCTTGAATTGGAGCCCACAGTATGAACGCAGTCACCATCCAGCCCGTCGACGCGTGCGGCGCAGTGTGCAAGTGCATGAGCAGCCCAAGCAGCTACGCCAGCTCACTGAGCTCGTACCAGTCCGACAAGCCGCGGGCAGTAGCGGCGCACGCGCTGCGCATGCTGGAGGAAGCCCGGGGCCGCGACGTCGCCACGCACGAGAAGAACCTGCCGGCCATCGAGGCGAACAAGGCGGTGCGCGCGCGCATCGAAGCCCTGATGGCCGAGGTCGGCATGCCCACCTCGTACGCCGAGCGCGACACGAAGTCGCGCGCCCGGTACCCGAAGACCATCCGCCACGATGCCGGCTACCTCGGCGACCTGCGCCGGCACTGCCGCACCGATGACAGCTTCGATCACGCCACCAGCACCTACGAGCGGCTGAAGAAGGAATACGACGCCTATGCAGTGCGCGCCGAGGAGGAAGCCAGGCAGGCCGACGCGAAGAAGGCACGGGAAGCCGAGGCGCTGGTGGAGAAGCGCAAGGCCGACATGGAGCTGGCCACCATCCTGCTGCGGTACCAGCTGCCGCTCGAGTCCACCTGGTCGGACGTGCTGGACGCGCTTCGCGAGAAGGATCAGCGGCTGAATCTGGCCGTGGCCATGGCGCAAACGCGCGCGGACTGGTCGGAAGGTGCCTACCGTGTAAACGGCGCCCTGGGCAGCTTCAAGATCGAGACCACCGAGGATAAGGACATCGCGAACGACGTGCTGTCGTGCCTCGAAGACTTCGAAGACGGGCGTGTATTCCGTGACACCGCATGGAGCTACAGCCGGCTGTTCGCCGAGGCCGCCGACCAGCAGCTTTCGGGCGACGTGCAGAAGGCACTGCAACGCGCGGGAGACGAATGATGCAGCTCCTCGACACCTCCCCCGAGCGCGAGCGCGCACACGAGATCCAGGCCGTGCAGATGGCCGCCCAGCAGCTGGTCGACGCGGCCCGTGCGCGCGGCTTGGTGGTCACCATCACCCTCGCCCCGCAGATGCCGCCGGCGATGGGCTCCTACGACATGGTGTTCGACATCCGGGAGGCCCGCCATGGTGCCGCCTGAAGTGGTCAGCACCGTACCGGTCACGCCGGCTGCCGTGCCGATGAAAGCGCTGAGCATTCGGCAGCCTTGGGCATGGCTCATCGTAAACGGCCACAAGGACGTCGAGAACCGTACGTGGTCGACTCGTTTCCGAGGCGAGTTCCTGATCCACGCCAGCAAGGGCATGACGGCGACGGAGTATTCCGACGTGTGCAGGTTCCTGCACGCTGACCCGCGTCTCGACCACCTACTTGATGTCCTGCCGCGCGCTGTCGATCTTGAACGCGGAGGCATCGTAGGTTCGGCGCACCTCGTAGAGACAGACCTCTACCTGAAATCGCCCTGGTACATGGGTGCCATCGGCTTCGTGCTGGCGAACGCCAAGCCCCTTCCCTTCCGGCCGCTGAAGGGCGCGCTGGGTTTCTTCAACGTCGAGGCAGCACCATGAAGCGCGCCGCCCTGCTCTCGCCTTGCGGCACCTACCGCTGGACCCTCAGCCGCATGTGGGACGAACGCCCGGTGCTGCTGGTGTGCATGTTCAACCCGAGCGACGCCGATCACGAGATCGACGACCCGACCATCACGCTCGTGTGCCAAATCGCAAGCCACAACGGCTTTGGCGGCGTGGTGGTCGTGAACGCGATCCCGCTGCGCAGCTCGAAGCCCGACGACGCGGTCTACATGGTCAACACCTGGGACACGCGCCGCGCGTGGGAGGAACGCGACCGCCTGCAGGAGAACGTCGGCGTCATCCTGACCGAGGTCCAGAAGGCAGGGGCGGTGCTGCTCGCCTGGGGCGCGCTGGGCGGCCGGTGCTCGAACTGGATCTACCACGTGCAGGAAGAGATCAGCGCATCGCTGCCCGCGGGCTCGGAGATCTACTGCCTCGGCAAGACGAAGGCAGGCTACCCGAAGCATCCGTTGGCGCGCGGCAAGCACAAGGTGCCGAAGAACGCGCCACTGCTGCCTTGGAGCGCGTCATGACCCGCCCCGGCTTCGGCGCCCTCTCCAGCGCGGTGGCGCAGACCAAGGCCGCCATCTTCCGCCAGCACTTCGACCCGAAGACGCTGCGCCCCGCCGAGACCGTCAAGGCATCCATGCAGTGCATGCGGTGCCGCGGGCTCCTCACCTACACCGCCAGCGCGGTCGACGGGCGCATGACCGGTCGCTGCTCGAGCGTTGACTGCCTCAAATGGAGCGACTGAACATGCTGACCTCACACCCCGCCACACACGCCGCACCGCAACCGCTGGAACTGCACGGGCTCGACACGCCGGAGCGTGTGTGCTTCTACGAACAGGACTTCTACGTGCTGTCGAACTTCAGCAGCTTCACGCTGGCCTGGAAGACCGGCCCGTACCTGTGCCAACGCTTCGCCACCTCGGAACAGGCCTACCACTGGGAGAAATTCAATCACCTTGGCGGCGAAGGCGTTCAGCGGCTTCTCGACGATGCGACCTCGGCTCACGAGGCCTTCGGGATCGCCCAGAAGCACAAGGCCCTTCGGCGCGCCGACTGGGATGACGTGAAGGTCGATGTGATGCGCAAGATCTTGCGCGCGAAGGCTGATCAACACGAGTACGTGCGCCGCAAGCTGCTGGCCACGGGCGACCGCGAGCTGGTTGAAAACTCGTGGCGCGATGACTACTGGGGCTGGGGCCCGAACAGGGACGGTCAGAACATGCTGGGCAAGCTGTGGATGGAAGTGCGCGCCGAGCTGCGTAGCGCCGCGGTGAAGAAGGCGCACACGCGATGACCGCCACCGCATACCCGCTGACCTGGCCCAGCCAGTTCCCCCGCAAGCAGTACCCCGAGGCCGGCGCCTTCAAGACGGCGCTTCCGGCCGCCCTGAAGAACGTGCAGGGCAGCCTGCGCCTCTTCGCCGCCGACAGCGGCAAGAAGATCGACGGGCTGGTCATCAGCAGCAACGTCACGCTGGGCACTCAGAAGCCGGCCGACCCTGGCGTGGCTGTCTGGTTCACCTGGGACGGCCTGCAGGTGTGCATCCCCGTCGACCGGTACCGGACCGTCGAGGCCAACCTGCAGGCGATCCACCACATCCTCGAAGCCCGCCGCGTGGAGCTGCGCCACGGCACCCTGGCGCTGGTGCGCGCAACGTTCCAGGGCTTCGTCGCGCTGCCAGCCCCGGTCACGCAGCGGCACTGGCGCGCTGTGCTCGGCTTCCCGGCCGACGCGACCGTCAATGCCTCGATGGTGAAGGAGCGCTACCGCACGCGCGCCAGCAGCGCCCACCCCGACAAGGGCGGCACCACCGCCGAAATGACCGAGCTCAACCAGGCGCGCGACGACGCGCTGAAGGAAATCCAATGACCGCGACAGCCGCACCTACCTCCAAGCCGCAGAAGCGGCCGACGCTTTCCATCGTGCAAATCCGCCCGCTGTACCTCGGTCGCGCTGATGCCGCGGCATTCCTCGCGATCGGCGAGAGCACCTTCGAAGACCTGGTGGCGCGCGGCGAAGCGCCGAAGCCTCGGAAGGTCAGCAGGGGCCGCACCGCGTGGCTGGTCGAGGAGTTGGAAGCATGGGGCCGCGAACGACCCGAATCGGACCACCTGCCGCCCGAGAACAGCGGCTACGGCCGCGCCGGGTTGCCGGCCTGACGCCCGAGCCCTTCCAGGTGCTTGGCCAGCCGCGCCAGCCATAGGCGTCGCTCGGCGTCGTAGGTGTGCGAGTTGTACGTGCCCTCGATACCGGGCGGCATGTGGCCCAGCACCGCCTCGCCGATTTCCTTCGGGCAGCCGAGCGCCGCCAGCATCGTGCGGCTGGTCCGGCGCAGGTTGTGTGGCGTCCAGTGCGTCACCGGCAGCACGAGCCCCTCGCTCTCGCGCCGCGCCACTTTCTCGGAGTACGGCTGCAGGCTGTAGATGTAGGTCGAGAAGTCGTGCTGCGTGTACTGCTCGCCGCGGGCATCCTCGAATAGCAGACCAGACTTACCCACGGCCGCGAGACGCCGTTGAACGATCTGCAGCGCCCGGCCGATCAGAGGCACGCGCAGGTCGACAGCCTCTTCGAAGCGGGCATTCTTCGTCGCGTCTTTCGGCACCGTCCACCACCAGCCGTCTTTCTCCTCGGTGATGAGGCCCGGTCGCATGGCCAGGATCTCGGCTCCGCGCGTGCAGGTCCACAGGTACATCTGCAGCGTGTCCCGGCCGAGCTCGTGCATGTTCGGCAGCCAAGCCAGCAGCTCGCCGACCTCCTCACCGCGCAGCATGCGGCGCTGCTGCCCCTGGTGCTCACCGCCAACGATCTTGCCCTTGCTCTTGAGCTTGCCCTTCATGATAGTGGGCCACCAGTTCGGCACGTCCTGGTTGATGCGGCCCGCGTCCAGCGCGCGCGCCCAGGCAGCGCCAAGCATCGAGCGTAACTTTTGGGCCGCCGTCGGCGTAGCTTTTCGAGCCTCCAGCAGGTCGAAACAGGTGGAGCGCGTCACGGCCGCCGCAGCGGTATCGGCAAAACCCGGCTCTTCGTCCAGGAGCCTTTCCAGCGCGCGACGCGCAGCCAAGGCGCCCGCCTCGTCGCGCTCCTGCTCGATGTGGTTGGTGATGTAGTCCTGAACCAGCTTGCGCACGGTGAGCACCTCTGCGGCGGCCGGCGCCGCGGCGGCTGGCCTGCGCTGCTGGCTCTGGAAAGCCTTGGGGTCTATGCCCGCCGCGCGCTTGGTCCGCAGCGCCTCCACAGCCTCGGCTGCCTGGGAAGGGCGCATCGCTGGGAACACTCCGACCCGCGTCTGCTTCATGAGCCCCGTCCCGGGCTGCTTGTATCGATAGGTCCACGTTTTTTTCGAGACGGTCGCGACAAGTCGGAGCCCCTCGCAACCCTCCACGACAAGATGCTCACCAGGCTGAAGCGCCTTGGCGGCGCGAACGTCGAAAACCATGGACCGTATACTCCGGGCTGTCGTAGCGGCGCAGGCATGCCCGCGACGAGTGGGCCAAGCGTAGATTTCCTCAAAAACCTACGCCAAAACCTACGCTGATGTGCCAAGTGTACGCGGGGTGAGCCGGGGGATTTCGGGGTTAGCGCCCTGATCGAAAACGGTGTTTCCCTCTGTAGATCAAGCATATAGGCCAAAATCTCAATGCCCATCAACGGGTTACAGAATGCGGGTGTAGTTCAATGGCAGAACGGCAGCTTCCCAAGCTTCATACGAGGGTTCGATTCCCTTCACCCGCTCCAACAAGCCTGCGCAAGGCTCCTTGCCGGAACGCAAGCAACAGCGTTCAGACACCCCGATCACGTAGCATCCGGCCATGAGCTACACCGTCAAACTGATCGATTTTCCCGACGCGCCGGCCGATGTCATCGCCTCCGCGGAATCCCGTTTCCGCCGCGAACTCGACAAGCTGCTGGGCGAAGGCGTCGAACCCGCGCTGAAGGCGTTCGAGAACGCCAGCGAATCGAGCGCCGACGAACTCACCAAGGACGAAATCGCGCTCGCCGCCACCTGGGCCAAGGCCTACGACGCAGCGAAGACCGCAGGCTTTCGCGCGCTCGGCGAAGCCGACGAGGCGTACTTCGAGATCCGCATCGACTGACCCCGCCTTTCCCAGCCCCTCCGGAGCCGGCCATGAAACTGCTGTACGCCCTGCTGCTCTGCACCCTGCTGTGCGCGTGCGCCACGGCACCGGGCACCTCGCCAGGAACCGGAACCGATGCGGCGTCCGAAGCTGCAACCGCACGGCCCACCGGCGTGCAGTGGCGCTACACGGGCACCAAGTCCTACGAGGCGCTGAACGCCGGCCTGGGCCACAGCCATCGCTTCGAGAGCAGCATCGGCTGGGTCGACGTCTACGTGTACGACATGAAGCGCACCGACTGGCGCCCGGGTGTGGACGACACGCAGTTCGAAGAGCATTTCAAGGGCACGCTCGCCGAGGTCCAGCGGGCCGCCGCGCAAGGCGTGTACGCCAGCGCGAAGATCGGCGCCACGCGGGACGTGCGCATCGACGGCCAGGCTTTCCGTTCGATTTCCTTCCGGCTCGTGAACGCCCGGGACGGCAAGGCCTACGACTCGTTCACGTACCTCACGGCGCGCGGCGGCAGGCTGCTGAAGTACCGCATGTCCTTCAACGCGCCGGCACCGGCCAACGTGGATGCCGTTGCGCGCGAGTTCATCGAGCGCAGCCTGCGCACCGGCCCCGACACCCCCGCCGGCACGCGCGAACTGCGCAACACCTGAGCGTCGCTCCGCCCTACTTGCGCGCGGCACCCGGCAGCCTGGCCACCCGCTGCGCCAGAAAGTCCACCCACACACGCACCCGCAGCGGCTGGTGTCGGCGCGCGGCATACAGCAGGTGCAACTCCTGCACCGGGCCGGTGTGACGCGGCAGCACGCGCACCAGGCGGCCTTGCGCGAGCAGGTCGGCGACCATCCACGTGGGCTGCAATGAAATGCCGGCACCGGCGAGCACGCTGTCCAGCATCGCCACGGCGTTGTTCACGCGGTAGCGGCTGCGCACCGGCACGCTGACCGCGCCTTCGGGCCCCTGCAGCAGCACGCCGTCGTCGCCCGGCGCGTAGCGCAGGTAGTCGTGCGCCGGCAGGTCCTGCGGCTTGCGCGGCTTGCCGCGTGCCGCGACGTAGGCCGGCGAGGCGACCAGCACACGCGGCCAGGTGCCGACGTGGCGCGCAACCAGGTCGGGCGGCAGCACACCGCCCACGCGCAGCGACACGTCGATGCGCTCTTCCCGCGGATCGACGAAGCGGTCGTCCAGCACCAGTTCCAGTTCGATGTCGGGGTACAGCCCCAGGAACTCCACCGCCATCGCGTTGAGGTGCCGCTGGCCCATGGTGACCGGGGCACTCATGCGCAGCAGGCCGCGCGGCTGCTGGAGGCCTTCGCGCGCATCGGACACCGCGTCGCCGTAGTCCTCGAGCACGCGCTGCGCGCGCTCGTGAAAGCGCTGCCCCTCCTGCGTCAGGCTCAGCCCCGCCGCGGTGCGCCGCAGCAGCCGCACGCCCAGCGAGCGCTCCAGCCCCGCCACCAGCTTGCTGACGGTGGGCTGCGTGGTGTCGAGCGCGCGGGCCGCGCCCGACAGGCTGCCGAGTTCCACGCTGTGAACGAAGGCCTGGAGAGCGCGCAGGGTGTCCATGGATGTATTCGACTATGGAATGGTCTGGATGCCATTCTGCCGTCTACCCATCCAGATGGGCATGAAAGAAAGTCGAGACCTGGCCTCAACTTCTCTCAAGGACATCTTCCATGACGACACCTTCGTTCCCATCGATCCTTCGCCACGGCGCCCTCGCGCTCACCTTGGCCGGCGTGGCCGTCGCATCGGCATATCCACCCGCGTCGGCACCCGCGGCCACGTACTGGAGCCCCAGCTGGATGGCCAGCACGCAGCCTCTGTGGCACGGCGACTTCGTGCTGCCCACGGGCCTGCCCTTTCAGTTCAACCGGCAAACCGTGCGCCAGGTGGCACGCCTGAGCATCGGCGGCACGCGGTTGCGCGTGGTGATCAGCAACGAAGGCGGAACGGCGCCGCTGCACATCGGCGCGGCACGCGTGGCAAGGCATGCCGGCGGTTCGGCCATCGTCGAAGGCAGCGACCGGCCACTGCGCTTCGGCGGGCAGGCCGAGGCAACCGTGGCGCCCGGCGCACGGCGGGTCAGCGACCCGGTCGACTTCGCCGTTCCCGCGCTCGGCGAAGTCGCCGTGTCGCTCTACCTGCCGCAGCCCAGCCAGCCCGCGGGCTTTCACTTCGACGCGCGCCAGACCGCCTACGTGGCCGATGGCGACCTCACGGCCGCGCAGCGCATGCCTGCGGCGGCCACGCCCTGGCGCACGCGCGTCTACGTCAGCAGCCTGATCGTGGAAACGCCCGCGCCGCCGGCCACGGTTGTCGCCTTCGGCGACTCGCTGACCGACGGCAACGGCTCGACGCCGGGCGCCAACACCCGCTGGCCCGACGCCTTGGCCGAGCGCCTGGCGGGCCGCCACGTGGCGGTGCTGAACGCCGGCATCTCGGGCGGCCGCCTGTTGAAGGACGGCATGGGACGCGCCGGCCTGGAGCGCGCGGGCCGCGATGTGTTCGCGCAACCCGGCGTGCGCGCCATGGTCGTGATGCTGGGCACCAACGACATCGGCTGGCCCGGCGGCCCGTTCGCGCCGAGCGAACCGGCGGTGCGCGCGGAACAACTGATCCAGGGCTTTCGCGCGTTGATCGAGATGGCGCACGCCCACAACGTGCGCATCATGGGCGCCACCATCGCCCCGAACGAGCGTGCGCTGGAAGGCACGCCGCTCGAAGGTCACCATTCGCCGGACAAGGACAAGGTGCGCCAGGTCGTGAACCGCTGGATCCGCGAGAGCGGCGCGTTCGATGCGGTGGTCGATGTCGACGCGCTGCTGCGCGACCCGGCGCATCCGTCGCGCATCAAGGCGGCAATGGACTCGGGCGACCATCTGCACCCGGGCGACGCAGGCTACAAGGCGATGGCCGCGGCGATCGACCTGGAGGCCCTGCTCGGCGCGCCGGTCCAGCCCTGAAACATGGTTGAACAGGGTCGAACAGAGCCCGGTTTGAAACTGTGAAAATACTGTACATAAATACAGTATTTCCTTAAGATTGGTCGTCTCCAAGAACACCACCGAGGCGACACCATGACCACCGCCAACCCGCCTGCGTCCGCTCCGGCGCCGGCGCTTTTCTTCTCCCGCCTGCAGCAGCTGCAGACGCGTTCGCGCACGGGTCGCCTCTCGACCTGGCCTTTCAAGGTGGCCCGCGAGCCGGGCCCCGGCGACTTGCATGAAACAGACGATGTGCGCGTTCAGGCGGCGCGCGTCATCCGCACGACGGCCGAGAGTTGGTGGCCGCCTGGCTTCTGACAACGAAGTGCAGGCGTCTTACAGGGCACATCCAGGAGTCGCGCTATGGTTGGGGCTACTTCATCGACCCCGTCTTTGTCGGCCGGGTGAAAACACATGCTGACGCCACCCGACCTCGCGCACGAATCCATCCGGCAATGCCTGTCCACGGCATACGGCCTGAACAACGCGAATGCCCAGTTCCTGCCATTCGGCGCCGACGTGAATTCAGCCGCCTTTCGCGTCGATGCCCATGACGGCACCGCGTACTTCCTCAAGCTGCGCCGCGACGGTGTCGATCCATCGGTCGCCACGGTGCCGGCCTTTCTTCATCGCGAGAAAGGCATCGAGGCCGTGATGGCGCCGCTGCCGACAACAGACGGTCGGCCCAGCGTGCAAAGCCTCGGCTTCGACTGGACGCTCTACCCCTTCTTCGACGGCCCCAACGGCTTCGAGCGGGCGTTGACGGATACGCAATGGCGCGCGCTCGGCGCCGCACTGGGCGCGATCCACCGCGCCGAATTGCCCGAGGCACTTTCAGCAAGCCTCCCCAAAGAACGCTACGCCCACCACTGGCGCGAAGGCGTTCGGCGCTACCAGCGCCGGTTCATCAACGGCCTGAACGGCATGAACGGCGACGACATCGTCGAGCGTTTCTTCGCGTTCTGGGAAGAGCACGCCGAAGAGATCGACACCATCGTCTACCGCAGCGAGCAGCTCGCGTCCATCCTGCTGGAACGCCCACCGCAGCTGGTGCCCTGCCATGCCGACCTTCATGCAGGCAACGTCCTCGTGGGCGACGAAGCGCGCCTTTCGATCGTCGACTGGCGCATGGCCCTGCTCGCGCCGAAAGAACGCGACCTGATGTTCATCGGCGGCGGTGTCGGCCATGTGTGGAACCAGCCGGCGCAGGAAGCGCTGTTCCACGAAGGCTACGGCGCGGCAGACATCGACGCCGTGGCGCTGGCCTACTACCGCTACGAACGGATCACCAGGAACATCCTCGAGATCTGCGACCAGATGTTCGACGCCGCGGCCAGTGCGCAAGACCGCGCGGAAGGCCTGCGCCGGATGAAGAGCCAGTTCTTGCCGGACGACGTTGTCGCCATCGCGCACCGCAGCTACGACGCCGTGACCTGAGCTCGCCGCAGGCGCGCGTCAGATCAGCATGTCTTGCGCGTCGTCCTCGAAGCCCGCGATGGGCTGCGCCTTGGCCAGCGCCAGCCACACCGCGAACGGAATGCGGTCGAACGCGCGGTGCACCGCGGCGCGCGCCACCACCAGACGATCGCCTTCGAGCACCATCACGCCGCATTCCGCCGGCACCTCGTCGGGCGTGGCGATGCAGCGGCCCTTGGCGTCATTGCCCAGCACGTACCAGCACTCGCCGCCCAGGTCGAGATAGGCCGCGCGCTTGTCGGGCTTGCGCAGGTCGCCCAGCAGGTCGGCGCGGCTCACCTTCACCTCATGAACGATGGGATGCGCATAGGCCTCGACGCTGGTATTGCGGATCGAGAACACGTCGGGCCGCGCAATGCACCACCGTGCCTTGCCGCCCTCTTCCAGCGCCGGCAGCCGGGCGCGCAGGCCGAGACCGCGCCATGCGATGCGCCCGCCGCGCGTCATCTCGCGCGCCACGCGCTCCACCAGCGCCTCGTGCGGCGACAAGGCAGCGCGGTTCAGGGTGAGCGTGGTGGCAATGCGTGCGATGCCGGCATCGGTCACGCGCAGCGTTTCGTGGCCGTGCACGGTGCGCACGCGCGCCAGGTAGCCGCCGGCGAGCAGCTCGACCTCGATGGCGTCGCAGCAAGGCCAGCCGGCCGAGCGGTAGATCTCGCGCAGGCGCCGCGCATGCAGCTTGCCGAAAGGCACCTCGGGTGCAGGCGGCGGCCCGATGGGCGTGACAACGGGGGAGTCAAGAAGGAGTTCGGACATGTCGGGAACAGGTTAGCGAAAACTCGCGAATGGCGCGAGGCATGGAACGATCGGTTGCATTCAATGAAAGTCCCGGCTCGTGTTGCTCTGCGCCAGCCGGCCCATGAGCGGCGTCAGGTCCTTGAAGCCGGTGGCCACCAGGTGCTGCACCTTGCCGCCGTTGTCGTCGTCACGTTGCCAGGTGCCCTGCACAGCGAGCAATTGCGACTTGAGCAGCGGCTCGCGCCAGGCCTCGATGACATGGTTCCAGACGATCACGTTGACGTTGCCGGTCTCGTCCTCCAGCGTGACGAAGATGGTGCCGTTGGCGGTTCCGGGCCGCTGCCGCAGCTTGACGATGCCGCAGGCGCGCACGGTCTGGCCGTTGGCTTGCGCGCTCAGCTGCTCCGCGCTCATGAGCCGCATGCGCGCCAGGCGCGGGCGCAGCAGCGCGAGCGGATGGCGGCGCAGCGTGAGGCCGAGCGCCGCGTAGTCGCCGACGATTTCCTCGCCCTCGGTCGCGGCCGGCAGCAGCAGCGCCTGCTCGTGGATGGGCACGCCCTTGAGCAGGGCCGGCGCGCGCGCGCCCATGCCGCGGGTGGCGGTGGCGTCCCACACCTGCTGGCGCCGATGGCCCGAGAGCGCCATCAGCGCATCGGCCGCGGCCAGCGCGGCCATGTCCTTGCCTTCGAGTTCGGCGCGCAGGGCCAGGTCTTCGGTGCTGGTGAAAGGGGCTTGTGCGCGAGCCTCCAGCAGGCGCTTTGCGCCGGCCGCGCTCAGGCTCTGGATGCGGTTCAGGCCCAGCCGCACCGCGGGCTGGTTGTCGTTGCCCAGGCGATCGGCGTAGCGCACGTCGGTGCCGTTCGGCATGCGCGGGGCATCGGGCGCACGGGCTTCGAGCGTGGTGTCCATCTCGCTCACCATGACATCGACAGTACGCACTTCCACGCCATGGCGCCGCGCGTCCTGCACCAGCTGCGAGGGGCTGTAGAAGCCCATCGGCTGCGAATCGAGCAGCGCGGCAAGGAAGCAGGCGGGTTCGTAGTTCTTGAGCCAGCTGCTCACGGTGACCAGCAGCGCGAAGCTCGCGGCGTGGCTCTCGGGGAAGCCGTAGTCGCCGAAGCCGAGGATCTGCTTGAAGATGGCTTCGGCGAACTCGGCCTTGTACTCCTTCGCGACCATGCCTTTGACGAGCTTGTCGTGGAACTTGTCGAGGCCGCCCTTGCGCTTCCACGCCGCCATGGCGCGGCGCAGCTGGTCGGCTTCATCCGCCGAGAACCCGGCCGCGATCATCGCGATCTGCATCACCTGCTCCTGGAAGATCGGGATGCCCAGCGTGCGCTCCAGTGCGGGCTTGAGCTCTTCACTCTCGTAATGGATCGGCAAGCCTTTGCGCACCCGCTCGCGCTGCTTGAGGTACGGATGCACCATGCCGCCCTGGATGGGCCCGGGCCGCACGATCGCCACCTCGATCACCAGGTCTTCGTAAGTGCGCGGCTTCAGCCGCGGCAGCATCGACATCTGCGCACGGCTCTCGATCTGGAACACACCGACCGTGTCGGCGTCGCAGATCATGTCGAACACCCTCTGGTCGTCGTTGGGAACGTGGTGCATCTCCACCATCGAGCCGCGCCAGCGGTTCATGTGGTCGAGCCCGCGGCGAATGGCGCTGAGCATGCCGAGCGCGAGCACGTCGACCTTGAGCATGCCCATGGCCTCGAGGTCGTCCTTCTCCCACTGGATGACGGAGCGCTTTTCCATGGAGGCCTTCTCCACCGGCACCAGCCGCGTGAGCCTGGTGTGCGTGAGCACGAAGCCGCCCACGTGCTGGCTCAGGTGGCGCGGAAAGCCCTTGAGCCGCTGCGTCATCTCCATCCAGTGCTCGAGCTTGAGCGCGTCTTCCTTCACCCCCGCGCGTTCGCATGCCGCGTTCAGCTGCTCACCGAGCAGGGTGTCGTCGAACCAGTAGTGGTCCTTGGCGAATTCGTCGATCAGCCGTTCGTCGATGCCGATGGCCTTGCCCACGTCGCGCAATGCGCTGCGCGAGCGGTAGCAGATGACCACGGCGGCAATGGCGGCGCGCTCGCGGCCGTACCTTTCGTAGATGTACTGGATGACCTCCTCGCGCCGCTGGTGCTCGAAATCGACGTCGATGTCGGGCGGCTCGTTGCGCTCACGACTCAGGAAGCGCTCGAACAGCAGCGTGCCCTTGTCGGGGTTGATGGCAGTGATGCCCAGGCAAAAGCACACCGCCGAGTTGGCCGACGAGCCCCGCCCCTGGCAAAGAATTTTCTTCGACCGCGCAAAGCTCACGATGTTTTCCACCGTGAGAAAGAACATCTCGTACTTGAGCGAGATGATGAGTGCCAGCTCCTTGTGGACCTGCATGCAGACGCTGGCCGGAATGCCCGAGGCGTACTTTTCGACCGGATATTTGTCGAGCGCACCCTCCCACGTCTTGCGCACCAGCGTTTGCGCCGGCGTCTCGCCATTGCCGACGCTTTCGAGCGGGTACTGATAGTTCTTGCGAATTTCCTGCGGATCGAACCCGCAGCGCTCGGCCACCACCCGCGTGTTCTCCAGCATGTCGTTCAGGTACGACTGAGCCAGCAGCACACGCGAGCGCAGGTGCCGCTCGGCATTCGACTGCAATGCGAAGCCGCACTCGGCCACGGTCTTGCCTTCGCGCACGGCCGTCAGCACGTCGTGCAGCGGCTTGGTGCCGCGCGAGTGCATGTGCACGTCGCCGGCCGCCACCAGTGGCACGCCGGCGGCCTCGCCCGCCTGCACCAGCGTGACGAACCACAGGTCGTCGTCCATCTCGTTGAAAAGCTCCAGCGCCAGCCAGAGGTTGTCGCTGTACAGGGCCTTGGCTGCCGTCAGGTCTTCATGCAGCGTGGCCGCATCCACGGTCTCGCCAGGCATGCGATGCGGCACGAAGAGCACCTGGCAGTGCTGCAGCGAGGCCACGTTGCAGCCGTTCCCGCTGCCGTCCCAGCTCACGTGGTATTCGCCCTTGGGCAGTTCGGTGGTGGTACGCGCGGCGGTGATGAACTCGCACAGGTTGCCCCATCCCTGGGCGTCGTTCGCGATCACCACGAGCCTGAAGCGCTCGAAGCGGAACTCGCTGCCGAACAGCAGGCGAAAGCCGGGGTTGCGCGGAATCTTCGGCTCGTCAGGGTGCTTGCGTTCGTATTCGTCCAGCTTCGCAGGCAGGTCGCGCAAGGCCACGTAGGCGCGCACGATGCCGGCGACCGAGCACTCGTCGGTGATGGCCAGTGCCTCGTAGCCGAGCTGGTAGGCACGCTCGACCATTTGCTCGGGCGTCGATGCGCCGCGCTGGAAACTGAAATTCGTCAGGCAGTGCAGCTCGGCATAGCCCGGCAACGCCACGGTCGGCCGCGCCCGCATCTGCACCGGCAGCGCATGCACCTTGGCAGGCTGGCGCTTGCGCTCCTGTTTGTCGCTGAGTTCAGGCATAGAAGCCCTGCAGGTACCAGCGCACCTCGCCGGCAGCAAAGCGCGCGGAGTGCCGCTCGCGAAAGATCCACACCAGCCCGGCCTCGGGGCTCTGCGCGACGTAGTAGTCGCGCATGGCGGGCTGGCCGCCCTCGTCCTTGCCGCCCCACCAGCCGGTCTCCATGCGCTGTGGGCCGACGAGCCGGCTCAACGGGCCGCGGTAGCACGGGCGCTCGCCGTCCATGTCGAGCAGCAGCGGCTCGGGCAAGAGCCACGGCGGGTAGAGGGCGTCGGGTTGCGAGGCGGCGGCCTGCGCTTCCTTGCGGACCTTTTCGGGTGCCTTGGGCGCCTTGTCGAGTGACTTTTCTTTCTGCAGCGCCGGCCGCCACGCCTGCTTGCGCTCCGGCCGATGGTCGGCCTGCGCCGAAGGCACCACCACCTGCTGCGCCCCGAGCCGTACGCTGAGCCGCTCGACCATCTCGTGCAGCTTGTCGCCCTTGCGGTTGTCTTCCGGCAGAAAGCTGGTGCTGGCGCCGGCCCACGGGTCGGTTTCGAGCGTGCGCAGCTTCAGCCAGCTCACGGGCGCGGCCAGCGTGGTGAGGGCGAGCTTTTCGGACAGCAGCCGGCGCAGATGCGCCATGTCCTGCGTGGGCTCGGCCGTGCGCACGGTGAGCTGCTGGTGCGGCGGCAGGTTCACGCCGTTGAAGCGCTTCAGGTCGAGCGTCCACTGCAGCTCGAGCGCACGCGCGCCGCGCTGCCGCGCGCGCAGCCAGATCTGCAGGGCCGACAACAGCCGGTTGCCCGACCACATGAGTTCGGGCCCGGTCTGGGCCAGCGCGGGCAGCTCCAGCTTCTGCTCGAACACGTCGGGCAGCGTGAGCCAGGCGTGGCTTTCGGGGCGCAGGCCCCAGGCGGCGTCGAGCGCCACGCGCAATTCCGCGCCGAAGCGCCGCGTGAGGCCGCCGCGCGGCAGCGCCGCCACGTCGCCCCAGGTGCGACAGCCCAGGCGCGCGAGCAGGTCGAGGTGGCCGTGCGCGGCGGTCAGCGTGTCCAGCGGCAGGCCGGCCGGAATCTGCGGGGGACGGCGCTCTTCGCGCGCGAACAGGCGCAGCCGCGCCAGCGCGATCAGGCTGGTGGCACCCTGCGCGCCCAGCATGCGCGCGCCGGGCACGGGGTTGTACGCGAGCAGTTGCCGCATCAACTGGGTGCGCCCGCCCCACAGGCGTTCGCAAGCAGAGACCTCGAGCATCAGCGCCTCGTCCTGCCAGGCGACGTGGGGTGTGTACTGCAGCGCCCACCAGCCCAGCGCTTCAGGTGTGGGCAGGGCCGCGGCATCGGCGGCTCGGGGCGAATCGGGGCCGGCCGGGGTGGTGGGAGTGGTGGCCTCAAGCGACCACTGCAAGGCGATCCAGTGCATCCTGGCCTCCCTTCCACGCATCGATGCGCACCACGGTGGCCGACGTGGCCGTTGCGCCGGCGGGCACCGTGCCCTGCTGCTGCAAACGCAGCTTGCGCCGCAGCCGGGCGGCGGCCAGCAGCGCGGCCATGCGCTCGTTGCGCGCCGGCAGCATCACCGGCGCGGCCAGCGGCGGGCCGCGCCGCTTGAGGATGTGCAATTCGATCTGCGACGCATCGGCCTCGCTGCGCGAGGCGCTGATGCGCAGGCGCGCGGGCGAGGCCGACAGCGCGACCGATTCGGGCCGGCACACGAACAGCAGCAGCTCGTGCTGGGCGGCGGCCAGCTGCAGCCGCCGCAGTTCGCCCACCCGCGCCTGCGGCAGCCACGCCACGACGGCCGCCACGTCCGCGCAGCGCAGCGCCTGCTCGCATGCCCAGAGGCGCGCGGGCGCCGCCTCGCTCTTGACGCACATCAGAGACTCCACCGGCAGCCCCCGCGCCGCGAGCGACGCCCCGCAAGGCTCGTAGGGCGGTCCGATCAGCACCACCGGCCCGCCGCGCGCCTGCACGGCCTGGGCCAGCGCGGGCAGCAACAGCTGCCACACATGCGCTTCGGGCGCGGTTTGCAGCAGTTCCGTCATCGCCCCGACCGGCCAGCCGCCGCCCGGCAGTTCCGCGTCCAGCGCGGCGTGGCCGGTGGCGACGACCTGCGCATCGGCCAGGCCGAGTTCGTCGGCGTGCCAGACGCCGCGGCCCGCGGCGGCGGAAAAGGAGTCGAGGAAAGGGAGGCCCATGGTGAAGACTGTTAACTGTATTTTTATACAGTATTTCATGCACCACAAGCAAAGACCGGCAAAGATCGATTTACCCCGAAGGAACGCTGCCTTAAGATGAGTTTGTTAACACTTTGTGACTTCAACACACAAAATGATTCGTTCGATCGCCGCCGCCCTGACCGCCGTCACCGCCTTGTTCACCTTGGCACTGGCACTCCCCTCACCGGCGCAGGCGCAACCCAAGCCCATCGTCATCGGCCAGACCTACGTGAAGACCGGGCCGCTCGCGTCCCTGTCGACGGAGCCGCTGGTCGGCATTCGCGCCATGTTCACGGCGCTCAATGCCGCCGGCGGCATCAACGGACGGCCGGTCGAGCTGCGCCAGCTCGACGACGCCTACGACCCCGCCAAGGGCGCGGAAAACGTCAAGACCTTCGTCAACGAAGGCGCGGTCGGCATCCTCATGCCCATCGGCACCTCGTCGTCGGTCGGTGCGCTGAAAACAGCCAACGAACTGAAGATTCCCGTGGTCGGCCCTTACACCGGCGCGGGTCCGGTGGTGAAGTTCTCGGAGTACGGCTTTCCGGTGCGCATCAGCTTCGACGAGGAGTACAGCCGCATCGTGAACCACCTGTTCACCATCGGCCTGTCGCGCATCGCCTTCGCGCACAACGACAACCCGGGCGCGCGCTCGGCGATGGAAAGCACGCAGAAGTTCATTGCCGAGCGCGGCGACAAGATGGTCGGCAGCGTGGCCGTGAAGAACGACGGCTCCGACGCCGCCGAACGCGCGCAGGAGCTGGCCAGGCTCAAGCCCAAGGCGGTGGTGCTGTCGGCCACCAACGACGTGGCCGCGAAGTTCATCACCGCCTACCGCGCGGCCGGCGGCGAGACGGCCTTCTATTCGTTCTCTTTCCTCAACGGGCAGAAGCTGTTCCAGGACATCAGGAAGGACGCGGCCGGCGTGGTCATCTCCCAGGTGGTGCCCTACCCCTGGAACAGCGCGATGCCGGTGATTGCCGAGTACCAGGCGGCCATGAAGAAGATCGGCGCCACCGAGTTCAGCTACGCCAGCCTGGAGGGCTACGTCACGGCCAAGGTGATGGTCGAAGGGCTGAAGCGCGCGGGCGCGAACCCGACGGCGGACTCGCTGCACAAGGGCCTGGAATCTTTCAAGACGCTCGACCTGGGCGGCATTGCCGTGGCCTACCGGCCCGGCGAGCACCGCGGGCTGACCTTCTCGGAGCTGTCGATGCTCAAGGCCGACGGGCGCTACCTGCGCTGATCGGGCTTCGGGCCGGCGAGCCGGGCGGCCACGAAACGTTCAACCGGCCAGCACGATGTCGGCGGCGGGCACCGCGCGAATCGGCACGCCGAAGCTCGTGATGTCCGACAGCGTGGCGTTGTGGTGCGCGCGAATCTGCGCGCCCGTGGCGTGCGGCTTGTCGTGCGAGGTGTGCGCGTCGGCGGCCAGCACCACCTCGTAGCCCAGCGCGGCGGCGCGGCGCGCGGTGGTGTCCACGCAGAACTCCGATGAGTAGCCGCAGATCACCACCCGCTTCACGCCCTGGTCCGACAGCCAGGCTTCGAGCGGCGTGCGCAGAAACGAGTCGGGCGTGGTCTTGCGGATCTTCGTGTCGCGCGAGTCGGTGTTCAGCGCTCCGGCGAGCTGCCAGCGCTCGGAGTCGAACGCCAGGTCCACCGCGTTCTCATGCTGGACGAAGGCGACCGGCACGCCGCTCGCGCGGGCGCGTTCGGTGAGCGCGTTGATGCGCTGCATCACTTCTTGGGCTTCATGGGGACGCGGCGGGTCGTCGCACAGACCACGCTGGACATCGATGACGAGGACGGCAGTTTTCATGGCGCCCATCGTAGCCGCCCGCTTCAGTTCCAGGCACTCACCTCGAGCCGTACTTTCCCGCTGATGCCGGGCGCGGCCGGCGCGGCGCCCAGGCTCGACAGCGGCACCACGAACTGCAGCTTGCCGCCGGCCAGCTGCCTGGGGCTCATCGGCAGCGAGGCCTTGCCTGCCGTGTCGGTCTGCCAGCCGTACTTGACGCTCCAGTCCTGCGCCGCATCGTCCGGCGCGGGCGGCGAGAGCTCGATGACCAGCGTGTCGCGAAACAGCGAGCTGCCTTCGTAATGGCCGTCGAGCCAGAACTTGTTGTTGACCTGGTAGTCGGGCACGCGCACGCCCAGCGTCATGGCGTAGGCCAGTGTCGGGCGGTCCTGCTTCACGCGGGCCTTGTTGGCGAGGAACACGCTCGACAGGTAGATGGCGCGCCGGTCGGCCTGGGCGGGGTCGGTCAGTTCCTTGTGCGTGCGGCAGGCGGGCGAGTCTTCTTCCGCCACGCGCCGGCTCAGGTACCAGCGCTTGCCGCGCGGCGCGGCCAGCAGCTCGACCTGGTAGAGCGCGTCGACGTCGGCGCCCGCGGGCAGGTCGGGCGGCAGCGTGACGCCGTCGACGTCGAACCACAGGTCGACCCGCACGTCGCCGAACAGGAAGCGCACGAGGTTCTGGTAGGCCTCCTCGGAATTGACGATGCCGAAGAAGCCCGAGTGCGAGCGGTAGGTGTAGGCGGTGGCCACCGGCCGGGTCTTGCCGGCGGCATCGGTCGACCAGAGCGAGGCGTTCTCGATGCGCACCAGCCCGTCGCTGCCGTGGCCCGCGAACATGCGCGACAGGCCCTTGGCGCTTTCGTAGTCGCCGCGGTTGGAGCCGACCATGCAGAAGAATCGCTCGGGCGCAAAGGCCGTGGCCGGCAGGTAGTCCATGCGGCCGTCGACCGGCGCGGTGGCCAGGAACTCGGACATCTTGTCTCGGTTGAAGGTGTTCATCTCGTTGACCGTGAGCCAGGCCGGCACGTTGATGCCGCCCATGTCGATGCCGTTGTGCGGCGTGGCATAGGTGAACACCTTGTCGACGCAGGCGCGCGCGGCCGCGTCGCCGAGCGCGGGGTTCTGCAGAAAGGCCCGCACCACGAGCCCGCCCATCGAATGCGCGACGAGGTAGCAGCGGAAGCCGGCGCTGTCGAAGCCCGGCCCCTCGCGCAGCGCCACCAGATCGCGCACGCGAAGAATCAGCTGGCTCAGGCCTTGCGCGTACACCGTGACGTCCTTGGACTGGCCGTCGCCGAGCAGCTCGGAGCCCGCGTCGTAGTAGCGATAGATGATGACCGAGGCCGAGGGAATGCCGTCCACGTCCTTGCCGGTCTCGTCGGGCGATGGTTTCCAGTCGGGGTCGAGGATGTCCAGGCCGTTCTGATACACGCTCTGGTACTGGAAGTCGGCCAGCAGCCGCACCACGGGCGATTCGAAGACGAACTTCTGCGCGGGCGCTTCTTTCTTCACCGTGGCGCGGTACACCGTGGAGCCCAGGTTGAAGCCGCAGAACGGATCGGCCGCGGTGTCGTCGCGCTCGGCCTCGGTCATGGCGTAGCCGCGCACGTAGATGATGGGATGGCGATTGCTGCTCATGGGTCTGCCGCCTTGTCGAAGCCGATCGAGCCTTCCAGTGTGCCGAGGCGCGGGGGCGCCCGCCATACAGCGCATGGCATAGGCAAAGGCCCTGCCTGCCGAATGTTTCTAAGGCTGAAACCATTGAAGCGCCTGCCATGGCTAATCTCCCGCCATCCGACAAACACAATCAAGAAAGCTCTCCCATGGCTGACGAATCGGGCTCGCAGGGCTCCTACCTGCCGCAACTCCTGCGTCGCGGCACCGCACTGGCGGCAGCCGGCTGCGCCTTCGTGGCGGGCTGCAGCGCCGCCAGCGGCGAGGCACGCTACGACAACTCGCCCCAGTTCAAGGACGGCGGGTTCCACAACATGGCCAACCCCGACCTGCCCGCGCAGGCCAGCGCCTGGCGCATCTGGTCGCGCTTCATCGTCGGCAGCAAGGTCGACAGCGTGCCCGTCGACGCCATTCCGGTGAAGCCGCTGGACCGGGCCACGCTCGACGCGCTCGACGTCAAGACCAACCACGTGGTGCGCCTGGGCCACTCGTCGCACCTGCTCAAGCTGCGCGGCAAATACTGGCTGATCGACCCGGTGTTCAGCGAGCGCGTGTCGCCCGTGCAGTGGGCCGGGCCGAAGCGCTTTCACCAGCCGCCGATCACGCTCGAACAGCTGCCGCCCATCGAAGGCGTGATTCTTTCGCACGACCACTACGACCACCTCGACCTGGCCACCATCGAGTACCTGTCGAAGAGCGTGCAGCACTACTTCGTGCCCCTGGGCGTGCGCTCGCGGCTGGTGGTGATGGGCGTGCCGGCCGAGCGCGTGAGCGAGCTCGACTGGTGGCAAGGCGGCGAACACGACGGCGTGAAACTCACCGCCACGCCCGCGCAGCATTTCTCGGGCCGCACCCTGGGCGACCGTGACCGCACGCTGTGGGCCTCGTGGGTGGTGCAAAGCGGCGACCAGCGCATCTTCTACAGCGGCGACTCGGGCTACTTTCCCGGCTTCAAGCAGATCGGGGAACGCTTCGGCGGCTTCGACATCGCGCTGATGGAAAACGGCGCCTACGACGCCATGTGGCCCGCCGTGCACATGACGCCCGAGCAGAGCGTGCAGGCCTTCGAGGACCTGCGCGGCAAGGTGTTCTTCTCGGTGCACAACAGCACCTTCGACCTCGCCTTCCACACGTGGCACGACCCGCTGGACCGCATCGCGGACCTCGCCGAGGCGAAGAAGATCGAGCTGGCCACGCCGGTGATCGGCGAAGTGGTGACGGTGGGGCAGGCGCGCACCAACACGCGCTGGTGGGTCGGGCTGCGCTGAGCCTGCTTGTCAGGGCCTAGGCCGGATTGCGGAAATGCCGCTCGATCGCGCGCACCGTGTCCAGCAGTTGCGGGCGAACGTCCTGCATGAAGGCCTCCGGCGCCATCGAGCGTGGCCCCGCCGCGCTCAGCACCATCAGCGGCATGCCCTTTCCGACCCGCAGCGGTGAGGCGATGGCGTTCACCTCGCCGCGCCAGTCGCCGAAGGAACTGCAGCAGCCGTACTGCTCGATGTCGATGACCGCCTGACGGATTCCCTGCTCGATGCGCGGCCAGCCCGCCACGTCGAGCGTGCGGATGCGCTCTTCCAACCCGCGGCGCGCGCCCGGCTTGGCACCGGCCAGGTAGGCCCGCCCCATCGCCGAGGTGGCCAGCGGAATGCGCGAGCCGATGTTCAGCCGGATGGTGACGATCGAATCGCTGCGGCAGGTTTCCAGGTAGAGCATCGACATGCCGTCGCGCATGCCCAGCGCGATCAGGCAGCCGGTGTCGTTGGCCAACTGCTGCATGAGCGGACGGCTCACCTCCTTGGCGTCGAGCCGCGACAGCGTGGTGCCGCCCAGCGTCAGCGTGGCCATGCCCAGCCGGTAGCGGCCCGACTCCGCCACGTGGTGCAGGAAGCCGAGCTTGGTGAGCGTGTAGGTCAGCCGCGTGACCGTGGACTTGGGCAACCCGCAGCGCTCGGCCAGCTCCTGGTTGCCCAGGCGCTCCTCGCCCGAGGCGAAGCATTGCAGCACCTGCAGGCCGCGCGCCAGGGCCGTCACGAAATGCCGGTCTTCCTTGGCGTTGACCTTGCGCGCCACGTCTTCGTACTCGCCGAGCTCGCGCTTGGAATGGATTTCTGCGCGCTTCATGCGCCCGACTCTAGAGCAGCCGGGCCAGGCGCTGCGAAACGATCGCCTCGGCCTCGCGCATGATCCGCGCGACCAGTTCGGCCACGGTGGGCACGTCGTGGATCAGGCCGGCCACCATGCCGCAGCTCCAGGCGCCGGCGTCCATGTCGCCGTCGACCATCACCTTCGGGTACACGCCGCCCACGAACTCGCGGATGTCGTCGATCTGCGTGCCCGCGCCCTTCTCGCGCTCGATGGCCAGCAGGGCCTGCACGCCCGCGTTGTTCAGCACGCGCTCGGTGTTGCGCAGCGGGCGCATCACCAGCCGCGTGTCGAGCTCGGAGGCCGCGACGATGGCCGCCTTCACGTTGGCATGCACCGGCGCCTCCTGCGTCGCGATGAAGCGCGTGCCCATGTTGATGCCTTCGGCGCCGAGCGCCAGCGCGGCCACCAGGCTGCGGCCGTCGGCCATGCCGCCCGAGGCGACGAATGGAATGTCGAGCGCCTCGGCCGCGCGCGGCAGCAGGATGAAGTTGGGCACGTCGTCCTCGCCCGGGTGGCCGCCGCATTCGAAGCCGTCGACGCTGACCGCGTCGCAGCCGATGGCCTGTGCCTTGAGCGAGTGCCGCACCGAGGTGCACTTGTGGATCACCTTCACGCCGGCCTTCTTCAACTGCGGCATGTAGGGCTCGGGGCTGCGCCCGGCCGTCTCGACGATGCGCACGCCGCCTTCGACGATGGCGTCGATGTACGCCGGGTACGGCGGAGAGGCGAAGGTCGGCAGGAAGGTGAGGTTGACACCGAAGGGCTTGTCGGTCATTTCGCGGCAGCGGGCGATTTCCTTCGCCAGAAGTTCGGGCGTCTTCTGCGTGAGCCCGGTGATGATGCCCAGGCCGCCCGCGTTGGAGACCGCCGCGGCCAGCTCGGCGAAGCCGACGAAATGCATGCCGCCCTGCACGATGGGGTGCGCGATGCCGAAGAGTTCAGTGATTCTGGTTTTCATGGTGAAAGTGCTGGGAACTGTCAGTGGCTGCGCTGCGAAACAATTTCTTCCTCGACCTCGCGCAGCCGGTCCTTGCCGAAGAACATCTGGTCGTTCACGAAGAAGGTGGGCGAGCCGAAGGCGCCCTGCTCGAAGGCGGCCTGCGTGTTGGTGAGCAGCGCCTGCTTGACCTCGGCGGTCTGCATGGCCGCAAAAAGCTCGGCCGCGGGCAAGCCCGCGTCGTTCAGCGCGGTGGTCACGACCTGCACGTCGGCCATGTTCAGGCTCTGCTCCCACATGCACGAGAAGACGGTGTCGACGTAGCGCTCGAAGCAGCCGAGCGCCTGCGCCGCCACGGCACCGCGCATGACGCTCAGCGTGTTCACCGGAAAGAACGTGTTGCGGCGGAATGCCGAGAGCCCGTGCTTCGCCAGGAAACGCTGGAACTCGAGCGCGTCGTAGGCACGCTTGTTCGCAATGTCGGCGAAGGCTTCGGCCGGCGAGCGGTTGTTGGTGAGCTTGAAGAGCCCGCCCAGCAAGATCGGCACGTACTCCACCGCAGCGCCCGTGCGCGCCGCCATGGCCGGCAACACCTTGTGGCACAGGTAGGCGTTGGGGCTGCCGAAGTCGAAGAGAAAGCGCAGCTTCACGGTGTTCGTCTCGTTCATGGTCGCTCCGTTGCTCACCAGGTTTCCATCCACGGGCGCAGTTCCATCTCGTGCGTCCATGCATCGCGCGGTTGCTGGTGGATCTGCCAGTACGCCTCGCCGATGCTGTCCGGCGACACCACGCCGCCCTGCTCCAGCAGCGCGTAGCGCTCGGGAAAATTGGTGCGGATGAACTCGGTGTCGATGGCGCCGTCGACCACCGGGTGCGCCACGTGGATGCCCTTGGGCCACAGTTCGCGCGCCATGCTCTGCGCCAGCGCGCGCAGCCCGTGCTTGGCGCCGGCGAATGCGGCGTAGCCCTCGCGCCCGCGCAGGCTGGCGGTGGCGCCGGTGAAGATGATGGTGCCGCGCCCGCGCTCCAGCATGCGCCTGGCCACCTCGCGGCCCATCAGGAAGCCGCCGAAGCAGGCCATCTCCCACACCTTGAAGTAGACGCGCGCCGTCGTCTCGGTAATGCCGAAGCGCACGTTGGCGCCGATGTTGAACACCGCCACCTCGATGGGCGCGATGTTCTTCTCGATGTTCTCCACCAGCGAGACCATCTCCTCTTCCTTGCGAGCGTCGCTGCCGAAACCGTGTGCCTGGCCGCCCGCGGCTTCGATCTCGCGCACCAGCGGCTGGAGCTTGTCGGCGCTGCGCCGGGTGACGCAGGCGATGTAGCCCTCGCGGGCGAATCGCTTGGCGATGGCGCCACCGGTGGCGTCTCCGGCGCCGATCACGAGGATGGCTTTCTTGTCGTTCATGCGGTGTCTTTCGTCGGTCGGTCTGTGAATGCACGCGGGTTGCCGTGCGGCCACTTCATTCTGGGATGCCGAACTGCCGAACAGCGCATGCCGAGTGGAATTCAAAACTGCATTGCAGAACTTGGAGCTGCATGCCGGTTTGCACTGCTTCGCAAATGAAGGCGATGAGACCAGGTATGTTTTCACCAGGGAAATCCCTGCGCTCTGTTCTGCAGTGCAGTTTTCAAAAGACGCGCTTCGAGGCGCTTGCTTCATAGACTCGCCGCCATTCGACACACGGGACCGACCCAACAATGACGACCGAGACACACACCCAGCCCCCTCGGGTGCACCACCTTCTCTTGCCCTGGATCGCCGGGCAGCCGAACGCGCTGGCGTTGCGCGACGCCGGCATGTCGCTGAGCTATGGCGAGCTCGGCGCGCAGATGGACGCCACGGCGCGGCAGTTGGCCGGCGCGGGCGTGCGGGCCGGCGACCGCGTGCTCATCGTCGGGGAGAACTGCGCGGCGCTGTGCGTCGTCTTCCTGGCGCTGAGCAAGCTGGACGCCTGGACCGTCGCGGTGAACGCGCGCCTGTCCCCGCGCGAGATCGACCAGTTCATCGCGCACTCCGGCGCGCGGCGTGTGCTTTACCTGTGCCATGTCTCGCCCGAGGCGCGCGGCCACGCGCAGCGCCAGCAGGCAACGCCTTTCGGCAGCGACCTGGGCGACATCGCCATCGGCCCGCTCGCCGAAGACGTGCTGCCGGAGCCCTGCGACGCCGACCCCGCGAAGCAGGTCGCGGCCATGGTCTACACCTCGGGCACCACGGGCGCGCCCAAGGGCGTGATGCTGACGCACGCGAACCTGATGTTCGTGGCCACCTCCGCGCGCGAGCTGCGGCGGCTCGGCCCGCGCGACGTCGTCTACGGCGTGCTGCCGATGGCGCATGTGGTGGGCCTGTCGACGCAGTTCCTCGGCGCGATGTGCGCGGGCGCCGCGCTGCTGCTCGAGCCGCGCTTCGCACCGGAGGCCGCGGTGCGGGCGCTGCGGCACGACGGCGTCAGCGTGTTCACCGGCGTGCCGGCGCTGTTCGCCCGCATCCTCGAGTGGACGCGCAAGAGCGGCGTGGCCATCGAGGCGCCCGCGCTGCGCCTGATCAGCGTGGCCGGTTCGCCGCTCACGCCCAGCCTCAAGGCCGAGGTGGAACGGGAATTCAGGTTGCCGCTGCACAACGGCTACGGCTTGACCGAGACCGCACCCACCGTCGCGCAGACACGGCTGGACACGCCGCGCGAGGACTGCGCCGTCGGCCCGACCATTCCGCGCGTTGAGCTTCGCATCCAGGCCCTGGGCGGCGCCAGCGTGGAACCCGGCGAAACGGGCGAGCTGTGGGTGCGCGGACCCGGCGTGATGAAGGGCTACTACCGCAGCCCCGAGCTCACCGCGGCCGTGATCGATGCGGCGGGCTGGTTCAACACGGGCGACCTTGCGCGGCTCACGTCCGACGGCGCGCTGTTCATCTCCGGGCGCACCAAGGAGCTGATCATCCGCTCGGGATTCAACGTCTATCCGCTCGAGGTGGAGCAGGTGCTGAACGCGTACCCGGGCGTCGTGCAATCGGCGGTCGTGGGGCGCGAGGCCGGGCACAACGAGGAGATCGTGGCCTTCATCGAAACCAGGGAAGGCGTGCCGATCGACGACGCGCAATTGCGCGCGCACCTGCGCGAGCACCTGTCGCCCTACAAGCAGCCCAGCGAGATCCGCGCCATGGCGACGCTGCCGTCGGCACCCAACGGCAAGGTGCTCAAGGGCGTGCTGAAAACGCTCACGCAAACACCTTTGCCCTTGCCTTTGCACACCGCGCCATGAACACCCTCACTTCAAGCACTCCCATGCGCCATCGCCCATTTCGAAACTTCACATTCACGCTCGCCAGCCTTGCTGCCGTCGTCGTTTGCGGCTCGCAGGCTCTCGCGGAGGAAAAGCCGAGCGCCTATCCCTCGCGGCCCATCAAGATCATGATCGGCTTCGCCCCGGGCGGCTCGACCGATGCACCGATGCGGGTGCTCGCGGAAAAGGCGGGCGCCATCCTCAAGCAGCCCATCGTCATCGAGAACAAGCCCGGTGTCGGCGGTACGATGCCCGCGCAGAGCCTGCAGTCGGCCGCACCGGACGGCTACACGCTGGGCATTGCCTCGGCCGGGGTCTATCGGCTGCCCTACACCAACGACATCAAGTGGGACCCGGCCAAGGACCTCAGCTATGTGATCGGCCTGACCGGCTATGCCTTCGGCATCGTCGTGCCCGCGAACTCGCCGATCAGGACCTTGAAGGACTACGTGGCGCACGCCAAGGCGAACCCCGGCAAGCTGACCTACAGCACGCCCGGTATCGCCACCACCAACCACCTGACGATGGAGCAGCTGTCGCGCCTGTACAAGATCGAGCTCAACCACATTCCGTACAAGGGCAGCGCCGAATCGCTGCAGGCCATCGTGGGCGGCCAGGTCGACTCCGCGGCGGAGACCTCCGCGTTCGTGCCCTACGTGGATTCCGGAAAGCTGCGGCTGATCGCCGTGTGGGGCGACAAGCGCATGGCGCGCTACCCCGACGTGCCCACGTTGAAGGAAAGCGGCGCGAACATCGTGCAGACCTCGCCCTGGGGGCTGGTAGGCCCCAAGGGGCTGGACCCCGCCATTGCCAGCAGGCTGCACGACGCCTTCAAGCAGGCGATGGAGACCAAGGAATTCAAGGAAATGCTGGCCCGCTACGAGATGGAGCCGGACTACAAAAGCGGCAAGGACTATCGCGCTTTCGCCGTGGATGCGATGAAGCGCGAGAAAGAGATCCTCGACGCGCTGGGCCTGTCCCGCAAGTAGGGGGCGGCCGGGGCCGGGCACCGCGTGGCGAAGGGCTCGCCACGACGTCTTGCCTACCCGCCGCGCTCCTTGCGCTCGCGGGCGCGGCGCACCTGCCGCGTCTCGTTGGCCTGAGACGCGATGCGTTCCTTCTCGCGCTTCTTGGCGGCCCGCTTCTCCCGCATGCGCTTGCCCAGCACGTAGCTGCCGAGGCCGGTGACCACGGCGATGAAGAGCCCGATGACGCTGACGTCGATACCGCCCATCACAGCACCCGCACGACGCCGGTCGGCTTGAAGCCCAGGTCGGCCGCCTTGCCCTTGCGCGCGCGGTTGCCGCGCGCGTTGTTCAGCGTGCGGATCTCCAGCGTTTCCTCGCGCTCCTTGGCACCGCGCCCGATGCCTTCGATGCGCACGCTGCGCGTGTAGGCCGCCGCGCCCGCGAGCGTGTCCTTGGGCTCCAGGTCGATCAGCGTGAGGCCGCGGCCGCCCTTGGGCAGGCTCTTGAGCTCGGCGATCTCGAAGGTCAGGATGCGCCCGCCCGTCGAGGCGCAGGCCACGTGCGTGGCCGCGGGCATCGGCTCGGCGCCGCTCGCGCCGCCCACCAGCGAAGGCCGGCACAGCTGCTCGCCCTCGCCCACGTCGATGAAGGCCTTGCCGCCGCGCTGGCGCGACATCATGTTCTCGACCGTGGCGATGAAGCCGTAGCCGCCGGTGTTGGCCAGCAGCACGCTCGCGCCCACCGGGCCGGCGAAGAAGTGCGTGACGTGCGTGCCGCTGTCGAGTTCGATGAGCGTGGTCACGGGCTGGCCGTCGCCGCGCGCGCCGGGCAGCGAGGCCACGGGCACGGTGTAGACGCGCACGCCCTTGTCTTTCGACGAGCCGAACACCAGCAGCGTGTCGACGCTGCGGCATTCGAAGGCGCCGTAGAGTGCGTCGCCCGACTTGAAGCTGTACTCGGGCGTGGCGCCCTTCTCCGCGCTCGCCCCGTTCGCACCGTTCGCACCGCTGGCCGCGGCCTTCTCGCTGGCCCAGCCCTTCTGCGCCCGCACCCAGCCCTTCTGCGACACGATGACGGTGACCGGCTCGTCGACCACCTTCACCTCGGCCACGGCGCGCTTCTCGGCCTGGATCAGCGTGCGGCGCGGGTCTTCGAAGGTCTTGGCGTCGGTTTCGATTTCCTTGATCAGCAGGCGGCGCAACGTGGCCGGGCTGCCCAGGATGTCCTCGAGCTTTTTCTGGTCTTCGCGCAGGCCCTTGAGCTCCTGCTCGATCTTGATGGCCTCCAGCCGCGCCAGCTGGCGAAGGCGGATTTCAAGAATGTCCTCGGCCTGGCGTTCGCTGAGGCTGAAGCGCGCCATCAGCGCGGCCTTCGGGTCTTCCGCCGCGCGGATGATGGCAATCACCTCGTCGATGTTCAGCAGCACCAGTTGCCGGCCTTCGAGGATGTGCACGCGCTCCAGCACCTTGTTCAGCCGATGGCGCGAGCGCTTCTCGACGGTCACCTGGCGGAACGCGATCCACTCGGTGAGCATCTGGCGCAGCGACTTCTGCGTCGGCTTGCCGTCGATGCCCACCATGGTGAGGTTGATCGAGGACGAGGTTTCCAGCGAGGTCTGCGACAGCAGCGTGGTCACGAACTCTTCCTGGCTGATGCGCGAGGTCTTGGGCTCGAACACCAGGCGCACGGCCGCGTCCTTGCTGGACTCGTCGCGCACCACGTCGAGCACCGACAGCATCGCGGCCTTCAGCTGCGTCTGGTCGGCGGACAGCGCCTTCTTGCCGGTCTTGACCTTGGGGTTGGTGATTTCCTCGATTTCTTCGAGCACCTTCTGCGTGCTGACGCCCGGCGGCAGCTCGTTCACCACCAGCTGCCACTGGCCGCGCGCCAGCTCTTCGATCTTCCAGCGCGCTCGCACCTTGAGCGAACCGCGGCCGGTGCGGTAGGCGTCGGCGATGTCGCTGGCGTTGCTGATGATCTGCGCGCCGCCGGGGTAGTCGGGGCCGGGCACGATGGCCAGGAGTTCTTCTTCGCTGAGCTCGCCGTTCGACTTGATCAGCGCCACGCAGGCGTCGGCAATCTCGCGCAGGTTGTGGCTCGGGATTTCGGTGGCCAGGCCCACGGCGATGCCGCTCGCGCCGTTGAGCAGCGTGAAGGGCAGGCGCGCGGGCAGCAGGCGCGGCTCTTCGGTGCTGCCGTCGTAGTTGGGAATGAAGTCGACCGTGCCTTCGTCGATCTCGTCGAGCAAGAGGCTGGTGATGCGCGCCAGGCGCGCCTCGGTGTAGCGCATGGCCGCGGCGCCGTCGCCGTCGCGGCTGCCGAAGTTGCCCTGGCCGTCGACCAGCGGATAGCGCTGCGAGAAGTCTTGCGCCATGCGCACCAGCGCGTCGTAGGCGGCCTGGTCGCTGTGCGGATGGAAGCGGCCCAGCACGTCGCCCACCACGCGCGCGCTCTTCACGGGCTTGGCGCCCACCGTGCCGTTGGTGCCGCCGAAGCCCAGGCCCATGCGCGACATCGAGTAGAGAATGCGCCGCTGCACCGGCTTCTGGCCGTCGGACACGTCGGGCAGCGCGCGGCCCTTGACCACGCTCAGCGCGTACTCGAGGTAGGCGGTTTGCGCGTAGTCGGCCAGCGTGAGGGTGGTGTCGCCGTCGGTGGGGCCCGCAAGGTCGAGCGGAGGTTGGGAATCCATCGTCTGTCGTTTCCGGAAGATTGCTGTTGCTTGTTTATTCGGTCATGGCCACCGAAGGCGAGCCTGTCAGGGAGGACACGGGCACTTCGGGCATGTAGGGAGAGGTCGGCACGGCGGACGGGTCGGGCATCGAGGGCATGGCGGGCAACTGGGTCGGCCGCTCGGGCGGCATGTTGCCGCGGCCCACGGCGCCGCCCATTTCCATGCGCACGCGCCCGGGCGACTTGCCGCCGACGGCGGCGGCGCCGCCGCTGCGCCCGGTGACGCCGGGCTTGAGGTACGCATAGAGCTGCAGCACGGTCTGCACGTAGTTCTGCGTTTCCTTGTAGTTGGGAATCTTGTTGCCCGCGCGCTGCACCGCGCCCTCGCCCGCGTTGTAGGCGGCCAGCGCGAGCTCGATCTGCCCGGGGAACATGGCGATCAGGTCGCGCAGGTAGCGCGAGCCGGCGGCGATGTTGATGCGCGGGTCGAACAGCTTCTTCTCGATGGTCGTGCGCTTGTCCGCCGACACGCCGTAGCGCTGCGCGGTCGCCGGCATGAGCTGCATGAGGCCCATCGCGCCCTTGGGCGACACGGCCTGCGCGTCGAAGCCCGATTCGGTGGCGATCAGCGCCTGCAGCAGTTCGTAGTCGATGTCGTGCTTGTTCGACGCATCGCGCAGCGCCGCCTTGGCGCTCTTGTAGCTGGGCGAGGCCTCGAACATGGCTAGCAGGGTCTGCGACGCGGGCGGCACCTTGCCGTCGAGCCTGCGGCCGCCGCGCGCGAGCGGTGAAATGCCCTGGGCGGTGTCGAAGCTCTGGCCGCCCCTGAAGAAGATCTGGTAGCGCTCGTCGATCTTCTCGGCGGCGAAGTGCGCCACGCCCTTGCCGTCGACGTAGCCGTAGATGTCAGCGGCGCGCGCGAGCCCCAGCTGTGCGCACAGCAAAAAGGCCAATAGCAACGAACGCTTGAAAGCTGACATGCGTGGTGGGGGGGTCAAACATCGATGTCGACGTCGTCGGCGCGCAACTCCATGAGCTCGCGCCGCGCCGCCGCTTCGCCCTTGCCCATGAGCTTGGTGATCTCGCCCTGGGTGGAGGTGAAGTCGAACCGGCCCAATTGGACCTGCATCAGGCGCCGGGTGTCTGGATTGAGCGTGGTTTCCCACAATTGTTCCGCGCTCATTTCGCCCAGGCCCTTGAAGCGGCTGATGCTCCAGGCGCCTTCGCGCACGCCGTCCTTGCGCAGCTTGTCGAGCGTGGCGGTGAGTTCGCCCTCGTCCAGCGCGTAGACCTTGGAGGCCGGCTTCTTGCCGCGCGCGGGCGCATCGACCCGGAACAGCGGCGGCTTTGCGACATACACGTGGCCGGTATCGATGAGCTTGGGGAAGTGCCGGAAGAACAAGGTCAGCAGCAGCACCTGGATGTGCGAGCCATCCACGTCGGCATCGCTCAGGATGCACACCTTGCCGTAGCGCAGGCCGCTCATGTCGGGCGTGTCGTCGGGGCCATGCGGGTCGACGCCGATGGCCACCGAGATGTCGTGGATTTCGTTGTTGGCGAACAGCCGGTCGCGCTCCACTTCCCAGGTGTTGAGCACCTTGCCGCGCAGCGGCAGGATGGCCTGGCTTTCCTTGTCGCGGCCCATCTTGGCGCTGCCGCCGGCAGAGTCGCCCTCGACCAGGAACACCTCGTTGTGGCTGATGTCCTTGCTCTCGCAATCGGTCAGCTTGCCCGGCAGCACGGCCACGCCGGAGCCCTTGCGCTTTTCGACCTTCTGGCCGGCGCGCTGGCGCGTCTGCGCGGCCTTGATGGCGAGTTCGGCGAGCCGCTTGCCGTAGTCCACATGCTGGTTGAGCCACAGCTCCAGCGCGGGGCGCACGAAGCTGGACACCAGGCGCACCGCGTCGCGCGAATTCAGGCGCTCCTTGATCTGGCCCTGGAACTGCGGGTCGAGCACCTTGGCGCTGAGCACGTACGAGGCGCGCGCGAACACGTCTTCGGGCAGCAGCTTCACGCCCTTGGGGAGCAGCGAATGCAGCTCGATGAAGCCCTTCACCGCGGTGAACAGGCCGTCGCGCAGGCCGCTTTCGTGCGTGCCGCCGGCGCTGGTGGGAATCAGGTTGACGTAGCTCTCGCGCACGGGCTGGCCGTCTTCCGTGAAGGCCACGCACCAGTCGGCGCCCTCGCCTTCGGCGAAGTTGTCGGCGTTCTTGTCGGCATGGCCAGCGCCTTCGAACAGCGGAATGACCGGATCGCCGTTGAGCGTCTGCATCAGGTAGTCGCTGAGGCCGCCCTTGTAGAGCCACTGCTGGCTGTCCTTGGTTTTCTCGTTGGTGAGCGTGACGCTCACGCCGGGCATCAGCACGGCCTTGCTGCGCAGCAGGTGCGTGAGCTCGGCCATCGGCAGCACGGCGGTCTCGAAGTACTTGGCGTCGGGCCAGGCGCGCACGGTGGTGCCCTGCTTGCGTTCGCCGGCTTCGAGCTTGCGGATTTCGAGCGCCTCGATCACGTCGCCGGCGCTGAAGGCCAGCCTGGCGACCGAGCCTTCGCGGTGCGAGCTGACTTCGAGCCGCTTGGACAGCGCATTGGTCACCGACACGCCCACGCCGTGCAGGCCGCCGGAGAAGCTGTAGGCGCCGCCCGAGCCCTTGTCGAACTTGCCGCCGGCGTGCAGGCGGGTGAACACGAGTTCGACCACGGGGGCATTTTCTTCGGGGTGCATGCCGAACGGAATGCCGCGGCCGTCGTCTTCGATGCTGACCGAGCCGTCGATGTGCAGCGTGACCTTGATCTTCTTGCCGTAGCCCGCCAACGCCTCGTCGGCGGCGTTGTCGAGCACTTCCTGAATGATGTGCAGCGGGTTGTCGGTGCGGGTGTACATGCCCGGGCGCTGCTTGACGGGTTCGAGGCCCTTGAGCACGCGGATGGAGCCTTCCGAGTAGCCGGAGGGCGCGGACGATGAGCTGGGAGGAGTCTTGGGGGGAGTCGCCATGGGGGCGGATTGTAGTCAGTGGCGGGGAAATAACTGGATACCCATACAGGAAACGTCCAGCCACCCTACGCCTTGGGCATCGACAGATGGGCGCCCAGGAAGTCGATGAACGCCCGCAGCTTGGGCGACGGATGCCGCCCCGAAGGCCACAGCACACCCAGTCCGATGGTGTGGGGCCGCACCTGGTCGGCCAGCACGCTGCGCAGCCGCCCGGCGGCCAGCGCCTCGCGCACGCTGAAGTCCGGCAGGCAGGCGATGCCGCGGCCGCGCAGCGCGAAGCACAGGCGCGTCTCGATGTTGTTGCAGACCATGGACACCGGCGGCCTGCACTCGCTGCCGTCGGGCAGGGGCAGAAGGGGCCACACCTCGACCTTGCCGGTGGCCGGATAGCGGTAGTGCAGGCAGGCGTGCATGGCCAGGTCGGCGAGCGAGGTCGGGGTGCCGTGGCGCGCCAGGTAGTCCGGCGAGGCCACGAGCAACTGCGAGAACGCGCCGAGCCGCCTGGCGGAGAGCCGCGAATCGGCCAGCTCGCCGGTGCGCACCACGGCGTCGAAGCCTTCCTCGATGACGTCGACCAGCCGGTCGCTGAAGTCGAGGTCGAGCGCGATGGCCGGGTGCTCGCGCATGAAGTCGGCCAGCACCGGCAGCACCAGCGAGCTGACCAGCGGCAGGCTCACGCGCAGCTTGCCGCGCGGCGCGCCGGCGGACTGCGACAGCTCCTGCTCGGCGGCCTCGATCTCGGCCAGCACGCGGCGGCTGCGCGCCAGGAACAGCGTGCCTTCGGCGGTGAGCGTGATGCTGCGCGTGCTGCGGTGGAACAGCCGCACGCCCAGCCGCTCTTCGAGCCGCGCCACGCGCTTGCCTACGGCGGACGCGGACACGCCGAGCGCGCGGCCGGCGGTGACGAAACTACGCGTTTCGGCCACCTGGATGAAGACGGTGAAGCCGCTGAGGCTGTCCATGCGAGGGCTCCATTGCGGACTTCCATGTCCGTATTGAGCGGAACTGTAGCCCCCTTTTTCCGGAGTCGGCTTGTTCCTATCGTTATCGCCATGTCATTCACCCCCAAGAACTCTCCTTCTTTTTCTTCCACGCGGGAGGCCGTCCATGCGTGAGCACCACACCCCTGGACGCGCCGAACCCCGGCTGCCTTTGCCCGGCCTGCTCGCGCTGGCGGCGGCAGGCTTCATCACCATCCTGACGGAGGCCATGCCGGCCGGCCTGCTGCCGCAGATCGGCGCGAGCCTGGACGTCGCGCCCGCGCTGGTCGGCCAGTTGGTGACGGTGTATGCCATCGGCTCGCTGGTGGCGGCGATTCCGCTGGTGGCCTTCACGCGCGGCTGGCGGCGCAGGCCTTTGCTGCTGACGGCGATCGGCGGCTTCGCGATCGTCAACACGGTGACTGCCCTGTCGCACGACTACGCGCTGACGCTGGTCGCGCGCTTCTTCGCCGGTGTGTTCGCCGGCCTGCTCTGGGCGCTGCTGGCCGGCCAGGCGGCCCGCATGGTGCCGCCTTCGATGCAGGGCCGGGCCATTGCCGTCGCCATGCTGGGCGCGCCGCTGGCGCTGTCGCTGGGCATTCCGGCCGGCACGCTGCTGGGCAGCGGCGTGGGCTGGCGCCCGGCGTTTTTGACCATGTCGGCGCTCTCGGTGCTGCTGCTGGGCTGGGTGCGCTGGCAGGTGCCCGACTTTCCGGGGCAGGAAGCCGGCCGCCAGCAGAGCGTGCGGCGCGTGTTTCTGCTGCCGGGCGTGCGGCCGGTGCTGGCGGTGATGCTGGCCTTCGTGCTGGCGCACAACATCCTCTACACCTACATCGCGCCGTTTCTCGCGCACGCCGGGCTGGGCGAGCGGGTCGAGCTGGTGCTGCTGGTGTTCGGCGGGGCGTCGCTGGCGGGCATCTGGGCGACGGGCCTGCTGATCGACCGCTGGCTGCGCGAGCTGGTGCTGGCCGCCACCGCGGGCTTCGGGCTGGCGGCGCTGCTGCTGGGCGCGGTGACCGGGTCGCCAGCGGCGGTCTTCGTTGCCGTGGGCGTCTGGGGCGTGGCGTTCGGCGGGGCGGCCACGCTGTTCCAGACGGCGTCGGCGCAGGCGGCAGGTGATGCGGCGGACGTGGCGCAGTCGATGGTGGTCACGGCGTGGAACATCGCCATCGCGGGGGGCGGCCTGATCGGCGGCGTGCTGCTGCAGAGCCGGGGCGCGGGTGTGCTGCCCTGGTCGCTGGTCGTGCTGCTGGTGCCGGCGCTGTGGCTGGCCTGGCGGGCCTGCGCGCATGGTTTTCCGCGCGCCCGGGCTGTCGCGGGCGTGACTGCGCAGTGAGCCCGGCGGCTTTGATGCGCCGAGCGCATCGAAACGCCGCCGACAAATCATCAATGGCTGTGGCCGCCAGTGCGGCTGCCACAGCCTGCAAGTCGCTACATTCGACGCCATGCAAGCGCCCGCCTCCACCCTCTCGATCAAGCAAGTCCTGCTCTGCGGGGCGATGATCGTCACGCTCTCGATGGGCATCCGCCACGGCTTCGGACTCTGGCTGCAGCCCATCACGCAGGCGCAGGACTGGAGCCGCCAGACCTTCTCGTTCGCGCTGGCCATCCAGAACCTGTCGTGGGGCATCTTCGGGGTGTTCGCGGGCATGCTGGCCGACCGCTTCGGCGCGTTTCGGGTGCTGATCGGCGGCGCGGTGCTCTACGCGCTGGGCCTGTTCGGCATGGCGCATTCGCCCACGCCGCTGCTGTTCACGCTGAGCGCGGGCGTGCTGATCGGCGCGGCGCAGGCCGGCTCGACCTACGCGGTGATCTACGGCGTGATCGGGCGGCAGATTCCGGCCGAGCGGCGCTCCTGGGCCATGGGCGTGGCGGCGGCGGCCGGCTCGTTCGGCCAGTTCCTGATGGCGCCCATCGAAGGACGCCTCATCGGCCACCTGGGCTGGCAGACCGCGCTGGCGGTGTTGGCGGTGCTGGTGCTGGTGATCGTTCCGCTGGCCTTCGGCCTGCGCGAACCCAGAACGGCGGCGCTGGCCGGACACCGCGAGCAATCGGTGCTGCAGGCGGTGGGCGAGGCCTTCCGCTACCCGAGCTTCGGGCTGCTGATGGCAGGCTACTTCGTTTGTGGGTTCCAGCTGGCGTTCATCGGCATCCACATGCCGACCTACCTGCGCGACCGCGCGCTGCCGGCCGAGGTGGCGGGCTACGCGCTCGCGCTGATCGGGCTCTTCAACGTGTTCGGCACGTACACGGTGGGGTTGCTGGGGCAGACGCTGGCCAAGCGCAAGATCCTCGCGGCCATCTATTTGGCGCGGGCGGTGGCGATCGCGCTGTTCCTGCTGGCGCCGATTTCGCCGATGAGCGTGTATGTGTTCTCCGCCGCCATGGGCTTTTTGTGGCTGTCGACGGTGCCGGCCACCAACGCCATCGTGGCGGGCATCTTCGGCGTGGCGCATCTGTCGATGCTCAGCGGCTTCGTATTTTTGAGCCATCAGGTCGGCTCGTTCCTGGGCGTGTGGCTCGGTGGCTACCTGTACGACACCACGGGCAGCTACGACATCGTCTGGTACATCTCGATCGCGCTGGGCGTGTTCGCCGCGCTCATCAACCTGCCGGTGAAGGAAAACGCCATTGCACGCGGCCCGCAGCCGGTGGGCGCCGCGGGCTGATTGCGTCTACAAAGAACGTGACCATGACACCGCGCCTGCGCCGACACATCACGAACGCCGGCTGCCTTGCCGCCGCGCTGGTGGTGCTGGGCGGCGTGTTCGCGATGTATGTGCATCCGGACTTCCTGGTGACGCTGGCCGACCAGATCTGGTCCTGTTTTTGAGCCTTTTACCCTTCTTACGCACGCTGGACGTGCGCATCACGCTATGAAAGATATAGCACCCTCCCACGCGTCGGCCGTGCCCTCCGAATGGCTGGTGCGCTGGTCTCACCTGCTCGCCCCCGGCACCACCGTGCTCGACGTGGCCTGCGGGTCCGGGCGGCACATGCAGTGGTTCGCCGGGCGCGGGCATGCGGTGACCGGGGTCGACCGCTCGCCCGAAGCCCTGGCGGCGGCAGGCGTGTTCGGCGGCACGGTCGTGGCGGACATCGAAGCCGGCCCCTGGCCTTTCACCTGCCAGGCATTCGGCGCGGTGGTCGTCACCAACTACCTCTGGCGCGCGCGCATGGCCGACATCGTGGCCGCCGTGGCCCCGGGCGGCGTGCTGCTGTACGAGACCTTCGCCGCGGGCAACGAAACCGTCGGCAAGCCTTCGCGGCCCGACTTCCTGCTGCAACCCGGCGAGCTGCTCGCAGCCTGCGCGGGCCTGCGCGTGGTGGCGTACGAGGACGGCTTCGTGGCCGAGCCGGCACGCTTCGTCCAGCGCATTGCGGCCGTCCGCCCTGCCGCACCCGGCGCCGGCCAACCCGAGCGCCACCTGCTGAAGGGAAACTGAGGGCGCTGCTGCGGCGGCCTGACAGGACGCCGGAGTAAGTAGAATCGGCGCTTTCGTCCACCGACAAAGAGATTCCCCTTGGAGCAATTGACAGGCAGCATCGTTGCGCTCGTCACGCCGATGCACGACGACGGCAGTGTCGACTACCCCGCCTTGCGGCGGCTCATCGACTGGCACATCGAAGAAGGCACCGACTGCCTCGGCGTGGTCGGGACCACCGGCGAATCGCCGACGGTCGACGTCGAGGAGCACTGCGAAATCATTCGCGTGTCCGTCGAGCAGGCCAAGGGCCGCGTGCCCGTGATGGCCGGTTGCGGCGCCAACTCCACCAAGGAAGCCATCGAGCTCGCCAAGTTCGCCAAGGGCGTGGGCGCCGATTCGCAACTCCAGGTCGTGCCCTACTACAACAAGCCCACGCAAGAGGGCCAGTACCAGCACTTCAAGGCCATCGCCGAAGCCGTGGGCGACCTGCCCATCGTGATGTACAACGTGCCCGGGCGCACCGTGGCCGATATGGCGCACGACACCGTGCTGCGCCTGACGCAGGTGCCCGGCATCATCGGCATCAAGGAAGCCACCGGCAACATCGAGCGGGCCCAGTGGCTCATTCGCGATGTGCCGAAGAACTTCGCCGTCTACTCCGGCGACGACCCGACCGCGGTGGCGCTCATGCTGTGCGGCGGCCAGGGCAACATCAGCGTCACGGCCAACATCGCGCCGCGCAAGATGCACGAACTGTGCGTGGCCGCGCTGGCGGGCGACGTGAAGCGGGCCATGGAGATCCAGTTCGAACTCATGCCGCTGCACCGCAACCTGTTCGTCGAGCCCAACCCGATTCCCCTGAAGTGGGCCATGGCCCGGCTCGGCCTGTGCGGTGGCACGCTGCGCCTGCCGCTCACCGAACTCGGCGAAGCCGCCCGTCCGGCCGTCGAAGGCGCCCTGCGCGCCACCGGTCTGCTGAAGGGTTGAGAGCGCCCTCCCCCCATTCCGGACCTGCTTTTTTCCCTGGCCGCAACAAGGTTAAGCAACCTTTTGCCCGAACTGTGCTCAGAGATGGCGGGCACTGCGGCCCATAGATTGACCGAACCATTCCAACAAGGAAGACGACGTTGAAGAACCTTTCGCAACTTTCGCGATATGCATTGCTGGCCACCCTGGTTGCCAGCCTCGCCGCCTGCTCCGTCCTCGAGAGCGACAAGATCGACTACAAGAGCGCCGGCAAGGCCCCGACGCTCGAAGTCCCCCCTGACCTGTCCCAGCTCACGCGCGACAACCGCTATGCGGTACCCGGCGGCGCCGTCACGGCCAACGCCTACCAGGCCGGCATTGCCAACGCACCGGGTGTGCCCACCGCCGTGAGCGCCCTGGGCGACGTGCGCATGGAGCGCGCGGGCACGCAGCGCTGGATCGTCGTCAACCGCGCCCCCGACCAGCTCTGGGACCCGGTAAAGGACTTCTGGCAGGAGAGCGGCTTCCTGCTGACCACCGAGCAGCGCAACCTGGGCATCATGGAAACCGACTGGGCCGAGAACCGCGCCAAGCTGCCGCAGGACATCATCCGCGGCACGCTGGGCAAGCTGGTCGATTCGGTCTACTCGACCGGCGAGCTCGACCGCTTCCGCACCCGCCTGGAGCGCACGCCCAACGGCACCGAGATCTTCATCAGCCACCGCGGCATGCAGGAGGTCTACAACAACTCGCGCCAGGACCAGACCGTGTGGCAGCCGCGCCCGAGCGACCCTGAACTCGAGACCGAATTCCTGCGCCGCCTGATGGTCAAGCTCGGCGTCTCGCAAGAGCAGTCGAAGATCCTGGCCGCCACCACCGCGCCGACCAAGACCGCCACCATCGCCAAGGTCGGCAACCAGCCGGTCGTGCAGATCAGCGAAGGCTTCGACCGCGCATGGCGCCGCGTCGGCCTGGCACTCGACCGCACCGGCTTCACCGTGGAAGACCGCGACCGCAGTGCCGGCCTGTACTACGTGCGCTACGTGACGCCGAACCCCGACAAGAAGGAGCCCGGCTTCTTCGGCAAACTGTTCAGCGGTTCGCCGAAGGACGAAGCACCGATCAAGTTCCGCATCTCGGTCAAGAGCCAGGGCGAAGCCACCACGGTGTCGGTGCTCAACCAAGCCGGCGCGCCGGAAACCTCGGCCAATGCCGAGCGCATCGTCAAGGTCATTGCAGACGACCTGAAGTAACCCGCATGCTCCGCTTCCGAAGCCTCGGCAGCGGCAGCACGGGCAATGCCGCGCTGGTCGAATCGACCAGCGCCGGCCGCACCTCCCGGCTCCTGGTCGACTGCGGCTTCGGCCTCAAGCAGCTCGACCTGCGGCTCGCGCAAGCGGGCCTTGTGGCTGGCGACATCGATGCGGTCTTCGTGACGCACGAGCACGGCGACCACATCGGCTGCGCCCATTCGCTGTCGCGGCGCAACCGCATTCCCGTCTGGATGAGCGAAGGCACGTGGCTCGCCACAGGCGGGCGCGATTTCGAAGGCCTGCTGAACCTGGCGCGCGACGATGCCGAATTCGCGGTCGGCGACATCGGCGTGCAGCCCTTCACCGTGCCGCACGACGCGCGCGAGCCGCTGCAGCTGCGTTGCACCGACGGCAACCGCACGCTCGGCGTGCTGACCGACCTGGGGCATTCCACGGCCCATGTGCTGGCCCGCCTGAGCGGCGTGCATGCGTTGCTGCTGGAGTTCAACCACGACAGCGACCTGCTGGCCAACTCGGCGTACCCGTCGTTCCTGAAACATCGCGTGGGCGGCAACTACGGGCATTTGTCGAACACGGCGGCTGCTGAAATCGCGCGTGCCGTGCTTCACGACGGCCTGCGGCATGTGGTGGCGGCGCACCTGAGCGAGCAGAACAACCGGCCCGAGATCGTGCGGCGCCTGATGGCCGATGCGCTGGGCGGCGACGAGTCCGAGATGCTCACTGCAACCGCCGCCGAAGGCTCGCCCTGGCTCGACGTGTGAGCTGAATCCGCACCACGAAAAAAAGCCGCCTCATGGCGGCTTTTTTCTTGGCGAACGCCGGGCAGCTGCTACTGCTTGGGCGCTTCGTTCTTCTTCGCGGCCTCGGTCGCTGCATTGGCGGCATCGAGTGCCGACGAGGCGCCCGGCGCCGGTGTGGCAGCACCCGAATCGGTCGACGGCGCAGTCATCGGTGCAGCAGGCGCTGGTGCGGGTTCGGTCACGGGCGCAGGAGGCGGCGTCACAACCGCCGGCGCGGCGTCCTCCTTCTTTCCGCAGGCGACGAGCGCGGCAGCGGCAATCAGCGAGGCAACCAGGACGGACGTTGACTTCTTCATGGAATCTCCTTTGGCGATGAATGTCTGGAACCAAAAAATTCTAGACCTGCATCACCGCTCGATTGTGTCTGGCCGCCGGATTCGCGGCATTGGCTTACAAGCCCAGCGTCGATGCTGCAAAGGCAGGTCGTGCGAGGCGCCAGCACTCGTCGATGGCCTCGCGCAGCGCGCGGCGCGACTGCGCATCGGTGCCGCTCACGCCCCTGCCGCGCTCGGGGTCGATGCGATGCACGAACCACGTGGGCGTCCAGATGGCGCTGGGCACCTCGGCACCGGCAACCCTGCCGGTCGCACGGCATTCGATGATGTGGTCCCACATGCGGCGCCACGGCATGAAGCGCGCATGCGTGCGCTCCAGCACGTCGAAACGCTGCGCGAGCAGCACGAAACGCCGCCCGCTGACAGACCAAGCCTGCAGCGCCTCGATGCTCGCACGCTCGCCCAACGGCCAATCCGCGAAATCGGGGTCGCTGAAGACGATTTCTTTCCAGCCTTGTCGCGCCGCAGACGCCAGCGCGCTGCGCAAGACGGCATCGAAGGCTTCTGGGCCGTCGAAACGGCCCTCGGCCAGTAGATCAGCTTCGTCACTCGGCATGAAGCCAACCTGACTCGCACCACTCGCCCAGCAAGCCGCGTGCGCCTTCGCTCGCGCGGGCCAGTTCGCGCGGCCCGAGCGCGCGCTGGTCGGCCAGTCGGCGCATCAGCGTGGCATCGGCACCGCCCGCGCGAAAGCTCTCGCCGTTGATGTAGATGTGCCGCGTGTCGTAGAGCATGCGCGTTCGCCGGTCGAGCACCACGCGCTGCGTGGCAGCGGGCAGCTCGCCGCCTTCGTCGAACCACACGTTGGCCTTGGGCTCGGTGAGCGATTCGCCGAGCGCGCGCTCGACGGCATCGGGGTCGCGCAGTGCGGCCTCGACGGCCTTGCGCGCGAAGTCCTGCAGCGCGGCCGGCATGCGGGCCGGCGCATCGACGGCGGGCTGCGCCGGATCGCGGTAGCGGGCCAGTTCGGCGGGCCCGGCGTCTTCCAAGTCTTCCGAGTAGGCCTGCGCCATGCGGGACAGCAGGTCGGCCCCCATCTCGCCCACCGCGGACGAGCGCAGGCCGATGGAGCACGTCATGCAATCGTCGCCGACGGCCACGCCGTCGTGGGCGTACTTGGGCGGCAGGTACAGCATGTCGCCGGGCTCCAGCACGAAGGTCTGCTCGGGCTCGAAGTTCTGCAGGATCTTGAGCGGCACGCCGGGCTGCAGGCTCAGGTCGCCCTGCTTGCCGATGGACCACTTGCGGCGCCCCTGCGCCTGCAGCAGGAAAACGTCGTAACTGTCGAAATGCGCGCCGACGCCGCCGGTGTCGCTCGCATAGCTGATCATCAGGTCGTCCAGGCGGGCGTCGGGCAGGAAGCGAAACTGCCGCAGCAGGTCGTGAACGCCCTCGTGGTGCAGATCGACGCCCTGCACCAGCAGTGTCCAGGCGGGCTGTTTCAGCGGGGGCAAGGCGCGGCGGGCGAGCGGCCCGTGCTTGAGCGACCAGCCGGACTTGCCATGCCGGATCAGGCGCGACTCGACCTCTTCGCGCTCGGCCAGCGCAAACAGCGCGTTGCGCTCGATCGGTGGCACCATGGCGGGAATCGCCTGGCGAACGAGCAAGGGTTTTTTCTGCCAGTGCCGCCGCATGAACTGCGCGGCGCTCAGGCCGCCGAGCAACGGCAGCGGTTGTGTAATCTCCATGGGAGAATTCTGCAATGGAAATCTCTGAACAATGCGTGGTCGGCTTGACCTGGACCATGAAAGACACGCTCGGCGACGTGCTGGACGTGCTCGACGAACCGGTGGACTTTCTGGTCGGGGGCGACGATCTCTTCGACGTGATCGAGGCCGCCCTGCAGGGCCATGAGCCCGGCGCCCGGGTGCAGCTGCAGGTGGAACCCGAGCAGGGTTTCGGCGACTTCAACGACCAGCTGCTCTTTCTGGAGCCCCGTTCGCTCTTCCCCGCGGACACCGAAGAAGGCATGACCTTCGACGGCTCCGCCCTGCCCAAGGGCGTGAGCGACACCATCCCCAAGGACACGATCTACACGGTGGCGGAAATCTACCCCGACCACCTGGTGCTGGACGGCAACCATCCGCTGGCGGGCATCGCGATCCGGCTCGACATCACGGTGCGCTCGGTGCGCGAAGCCACCGAAGAGGAAATCGGCCGTGGTTCGGCTGGCACCGGCTTCTTCAAGGTGGCGCCCATGGCGCCGGGCAACCAGACGCTGCACTGAGGCGCAGCCGAGCCAGCAAAAAGCCGGGCAAGCCCGGCTTTTTTGCGTCTCGAAGAACGAGCGGCTACATGCGCGAAATCTGGCCGTTGTCGATGCGCACACGGTCGCCGATGCGCAGGTCGCCCGGGCTCTGTACGTCGAAGGCGCGGTAGCCGCCGCGATCGGTCTGCACCGACACGCGATAGGTTTCATAGGCACGCGGCCCGTTCTGCTGCGCCTCGATGGTGTTCCCCAGCAAGGCCCCACCCACGATGCCCAGCGCGGTGGCCGCGGCACGGCCGTTGCCGCGCCCGAACTGGTTGCCCACCACGCCACCGATCACGCCACCGGCCACGGCGCCGCCGCCGCTCGTACCGGTGCCGCCGGTTTCGCTGCGCAACACCTCGATGTTGGCGACATGGCCGTATTCGACGTAGGAAGCTTCCTGGTACTGGATCGCCCGCGGGGGCGCCTGATACGGGTAGCGCGAGGTCTGGTAGACCGGCGCGGGGGCCACGCAAGCCGTGAGCGTGGCAACGGCCAGCACGGAAGCAGTGACGGAAACGAAGCGCATTGAAATCTTCATGTTGAGAGGCTCCTCGGATAGAACGGCGCACGAAGAATGCGCCTGCGTGTGACTAACGCCCCAGCCGCTGCCGCGATGACGCAGAACACACACTGAAACCTTCGAGGCCCGCGGGCCTTCGCAGTTCCGTTCTTTACCGCTCGGACACTCAGGTCCCCTTAAGGATCGGGGTAGCTGAAACGCTCAGTGCTTGCCGGTGGAGCCGTAGCCGCCTTCGCCGCGTTGCGTAGGTGCAAATTCTGTGACCACCCGAAACTGCGCCTGCACCACCGGCACGATCACCAACTGTGCAAGCCGCTCCATCGGCTCCAGCACGAAGGGCGTGTCGCTGCGGTTCCAGGCGCTGATCTTCAGTTCGCCCTGGTAGTCGCTGTCGATCAGGCCGACCAAGTTGCCCAGCACGATGCCATGCTTGTGGCCCAGGCCCGAGCGCGGAAGGATCAGCGCGGCATAGGCCGGGTCGGCCAGGTGGATCGCGATGCCGGTGCCCACCAGCTGCCAGCCGTTGGGCGCCAGCGTGATGGGCGCATCCAGGCACGCCCGAAGGTCGAGGCCGGCGCTTCCGGGGGTGGCATACGCGGGCAATTGATCCACCATGCGCGGATCGAGGATACGGACGTCGACTTTCACTTACTTGCTGCCTTGCTTGTGTTGCTGTTCTCTTTGCTTGCGGGCCGCGTCCTCTAGCACCTGCTGCCACTTGGCGATGCCCGGGGTGAGCTTCACGCCCTTCAATTTGCTGGCGAACCAGACCGCCACGCCCAGCAGCAGGACCAGCGCGCTGATGGGCACCCCGATCGACCACAGCACCAGCAGCACCAGCGCGGCCACGCCGCCCAGCACCTTGAGCGTCGTCGGGTCGAAGGCGCCCGGCCGGGACCTGGCCACTTCGCCGTTGGACGCGTCACCGCGCTGCTGCATGGCGGCCGTCACGGGACCGGGCTGGTTGGGCAATGTCGTGATGCCGACGTCGAGCCCGGGCTCGCCTTCCTTGGCCGCGCGCTTGGGGAGCAGCGCCTGCGCCGACAGCCGCTCGACATAGCGGGCGAAGTCGCCGTTGGGCGGCGTGTTCCATTGCGGATTCAGGTTCATCAGACTCTCCAGTCGGTCAGTCGGGCTGCAATTTCGGTCATCAGTTCGCGCGCCAGCGTGAGCTTGGGCGCGCGCGGGAGCTCGCGCACGCCGTGGGCATCCACCAGCAGCAGCGCGTTGTCGTCCTGCCCGAAGGTCAGCGGGCCGATGTTGCCGACCAGCAGCGGAATGCCCTTGCGCTGGCGCTTGGCCTTGGCATGTTCGACGAGGTTCTCGCTTTCGGCGGCAAAGCCCACACAGAAAAGTTGCTTCGCCAGCGCCCGCTCGCTGCGCGCCACGGTCAGCAGGATGTCGGCGTTCTCGACGAAGTCGAGCACCGGCGTCTTGCCGCTGCCGTCTTTCTTGATCTTCTGGTCGCTGTGGGTCGCCGGTCGCCAGTCGGCCACAGCCGCTGTTGCTACAAAAATGCTAGCGAACTCCGCAGCACGGACGGTCGCATCGAGCATGTCCTGTGCCGAAACGACGTCGACGCGCGTCACGCCGCGCGGGGTCGGCAGGTGCACCGGCCCGGCCACCAGCGTGACTTCAGCGCCGGCCTCGCGGGCCGCGCGGGCAATGGCAAAGCCCATCTTGCCGGACGAATGGTTGGTGATGCCGCGAATCGGGTCCAGCGCCTCGAAGGTCGGGCCCGCAGTCACCAGCATCTTCTGGCCCGACAGCAGCTTGGGGCTGAAGAAGGCGGTGATGTCCTCGAGCAGTTGCGCCGGCTCGAGCATGCGTCCGTCCCCGGTTTCGCCGCAGGCCTGCCAGCCGCTGCCCACGCCCAGCACGGTGGCGCCGTCGGCCTCCACCTGCCTCAGGTTGCGCTGGGTGGCGGGATGGGCCCACATCTCGCGGTTCATGGCGGGTGCGATCAGCAGCGGACTGCGCTCGCTGGGGCGTGCCAGGCACATCAGGCTGAGCAGGTCGTCCGAGCGGCCCTGCACCAGCCGCGCAATGAAGTCGGCGCTGCAGGGCGCCAGCACGATCGCATCGGCCTCGCGGCTCAGGTTGATGTGCGGCATGTTGTTGGGTTCGCGCGTGTCCCACTGCGAGGTGTAGACGGTGCGCCCCGAGAGCGCCTGCATGGTCACCGGGGTGATGAACTGCTCCGCCGCCTCTGTCATCACGACCTGGACGGTGGCCCCGGCCTTCACGAACAGGCGGCACAGCTCGGCCGATTTGTAGCAGGCGATGCCGCCCGTGAGGCCCAGGACGATGTGTTTGCCGGCGAGATCTTGCATGGGCCGTATTGTTGCTCATGGGCCATGAAGCTTCGCGCAACAAGCCCTCGGCCCGAAGTGTCGCGAAGGGCACATCTATAATCGCAATTTCCCACTGCCCGGATTCATCACGTCCGGAACTGGCATGACCAAATTTGTCTTCGTCACCGGTGGTGTCGTCTCTTCCCTTGGCAAGGGAATCGCCTCCGCCTCGCTCGCCGCGATCCTCGAATCGCGCGGCCTCCAAGTCACCCTCATCAAGCTCGATCCGTACATCAATGTCGACCCCGGCACGATGTCACCGTTCCAGCATGGTGAGGTGTTCGTCACCGACGACGGCGCCGAGACCGACCTCGACCTCGGCCACTACGAGCGCTTCATCAACACGCGCATGCGCAAGGCCAACAACTTCACGACCGGCCAGATCTACAAGAGCGTGCTCGAGAAGGAACGCCGCGGCGACTACCTCGGCAAGACGGTGCAGGTGATTCCGCACATCACCAACGAGATCCAGGAATACATCAAGCGCGGCGCCGGCATCGGCACCTCGCACGAAGTGGACGTGGCCATCGTCGAAATCGGCGGCACGGTCGGCGACATCGAGTCGCTGCCCTTCCTCGAAGCGGTGCGCCAGATGAGCCTGCGCAACGGCCCGAACAACTCGGCCTTCGTGCACCTGAGCTACGTGCCCTGGATCGCCGCCGCCGGCGAGCTCAAGACCAAGCCGACGCAGCACACCGCCAAGGAACTGCGCGCCATCGGCATCCAGGCCGACGTGCTGCTGTGCCGCGCCGACCGCCCGATTCCCGACGACGAGCGCGCCAAGATCTCGCTGTTCTCCAACGTGCCCGAATGGGGCGTCATCTCGATGTGGGACGTGGACACCATCTACAAGGTGCCCCGCATGCTGCACGAACAGGGCCTGGACGGCCTGATCTGCGACAAGCTGCGCATCAACACCCCGCCGGCCAAGCTGCAGCGCTGGGACGACCTGGTGTACGAGGTCGAGCATCCGCAAAAGGAAGTGTCGATCGCCATGGTCGGCAAGTACGTCGACCTGTCGGACAGCTACAAGTCGCTGAACGAGGCGCTGCGCCACGCCGGCATGAAGAACCATGCGCGCGTGAAGATCGACTACATCGACTCCGAGACCATCACCACGCAGGACGTCTCGCGCCTGGCCAAGTACGACGCCATCCTGGTGCCCGGCGGCTTCGGCCAGCGCGGCGTGGAAGGCAAGATCTCGGCGGCGCGCTTCGCCCGCGAAAGCAAGGTGCCCTACCTCGGCATCTGCCTGGGCATGCAGGTGGCCACCATCGAATACGCCCGCCACGTGGCCGGCCTGAAGAACGCCAACAGCACCGAGTTCGACCCCGAGACGCCCACCCCCGTGATCGCGCTGATCACCGAGTGGAAGGACGCCGACGGCACCGTGAAGAAGCGCGACGAGAAGTCCGACCTCGGCGGCACCATGCGCCTGGGCGCGCAAAGCTCCGACGTCACGCCCGGCACGCTGGCGCACAGCATCTACGGCGACGTGGTCACCGAGCGCCATCGCCACCGCTACGAAGCCAACGTCAACTACCTCGACGAACTGCGCAATGCCGGCCTCGTGATCTCGGCGCTCACGCAGCGCGAGCACCTGACCGAAATCGTCGAGCTGCCGCAGGACGTGCACCCCTGGTTCATGGGCGTGCAGTTCCACCCCGAGTTCAAGTCGACCCCGTGGGGCGGCCACCCGCTGTTCAACGCCTTCATCAAGGCGGCGCTGGAGCACAAGGACAAGGGCGCGGGCAGCGCCGGCAAGTCGCTGAAAGCCGTGGCATGAGCAGCGGTTACGTCATCGCCCATGTCGAGGTGACCAACCCGACGCAGTACGAGGACTACAAGAAGTGGTCGAGCGTGGCCATGCAGGCGCACGGCGCCGAAGTGTGCGTGCGCGGCGGCCAGGTGCAGCCGCTGGAAGGCGACTGGCAGCCCACGCGCGTGGTCGTGCTCAAGTTCGCCAGCTTCGAGAAGGCCAAGGCCTTCTACGAAACGCCCGAGTACCTCAAGGCGCGCGAAGCGCGTGCCGGCGCCGCGATCATGAACATGATCGCCGTCGAAGGCCTCTGAGCCCCGTTCATTTATTCGCCCAAAGAGAACCGAAAGAGAAAGACAAAAGATGAGTGCAATCGTTGACATCGTCGGCCGCGAAATTCTCGACAGCCGAGGCAACCCCACCGTCGAGTGCGACGTGCTGCTCGAGTCGGGCACCATGGGCCGCGCGGCCGTGCCCTCGGGCGCATCGACCGGTTCGCGCGAAGCCATCGAGCTGCGCGACGGCGACATGAGCCGCTACCTCGGCAAGGGCGTGCTCAAGGCAGTGGAGAACATCAACACCGAAATTTCGGAGTCGGTGCTCGGCCTGGACGCCAGCGAACAGGCCTTCCTCGATCGCACGATGATCGACCTGGACGGCACCGACAACAAGGCCCGCCTGGGCGCCAACGCCACCCTGGCCGTCTCGATGGCCGTGGCCCGCGCCGCGGCCGAAGAGTCGGGCCTGCCGCTGTACCGCTATTTCGGCGGCATGGGCGGCATGCAGCTGCCGGTGCCGATGATGAACGTCATCAACGGTGGCGCGCACGCCAACAACAGCCTCGACCTGCAAGAGTTCATGATCATCCCCGTGGGCGCCAAGAGCTTCCGCGAGGCCGTGCGCTACGGCGCCGAAGTGTTCCATGCGCTGAAGAAGATCCTGGGCGACCGCGGCATCAGCACGGCGGTGGGCGACGAAGGCGGCTTCGCCCCCAGCGTCGAAAGCCATGAAGCAGCGATCCAGCTGATCCTCGAAGCGATCGACAAGGCCGGCTACACGGCAGGCGAGCAGATCGCCCTGGGCCTGGACTGCGCGGCCAGCGAGTTCTACAAGGACGGCAAGTACGTGCTGTCCGGCGAGAACCTGTCGCTGTCGGCCGAAAGCTGGACCGACATGCTCGCGACCTGGGTCGACAAGTACCCGATCATCAGCATCGAAGACGGCATGCACGAAGGCGACTGGGACGGCTGGAAGCACCTGACCGAACGCCTGGGCAAGCGCGTGCAGCTGGTGGGCGACGACCTGTTCGTCACCAACACCAAGATCCTGCAAGAGGGCATCGACAAGGGCATTGCCAACTCGATCCTGATCAAGATCAACCAGATCGGCACGCTCACCGAAACCTTCGCCGCCATCGAAATGGCCAAGCGTGCGGGCTACACGGCCGTCATTTCGCACCGCTCGGGCGAAACCGAAGACAGCACCATCGCCGACATCGCGGTGGGCACCAACGCCGGCCAGATCAAGACCGGCTCGCTGTCGCGCTCGGACCGCATCGCCAAGTACAACCAGCTGCTGCGCATCGAAGAAGACCTGGGCGACATCGCCGTGTACCCCGGTCGCAGCGCGTTCTACAACCTGAAGTAACGCCAGGACGCCACGCGCCATGCGCGCCCGCCTCGTTCCACCGATCATCCTGCTGCTGCTGCTGTCCATCCTGCAGTGGCAGCTGTGGAACGGGCGCGGCAGCGTGCGGGACGTGGGCCAGCTGCGCACCAAGCTGACCGACCAGAAGGAAGCCAACGCCAAGGCCGCGCTGACCAACGACCGCCTGAACTCCGAGGTCAACGACCTCAAGGACGGCCTCGAGATGGTCGAAGAACGCGCGCGCGCTGAACTGGGCATGGTCAAGCCGAACGAAGTGTTCGTACAGATCGCGCACTAGGATGCTCGGCAGTCTTCGCGTATTTCGCATACCTTCGCGGGACACCGCGGAACCCGCTTTGCCGGGCCGCTGGTGTCGCCCCCTCGAAGGGGGTGGGCGAAGCGACACGAAGTGCGCGTAGCCTGGGGTGAACCTTATTCTCGAGCTTCTCTCGGCTCCCGCATTCCTGCTGTGGGGCTCTCCTGTCAGCTGGCTCGAATTCGTCGCCGCCGTGCTGGCACTTGCCATGGTCGGCTGCAACATGCGCGAGATCCACTGGGGCTGGCCGCTGGCCATCGTCAGTTCGCTGCTCTACGTGGCCGTGTTCGCCAAGGCGCGCATCTACGGCGACGCGTCGCTGCAGGTCTTCTTCGCTTTCGTGGCCCTTTGGGGGTGGGCGCAATGGCTGCGCGGCCACCGCGCCGACGGCAGCGCGCTGCAGGTGAGCCGGCTCTCGCCGCGCGGCATCGCCCTCGCTCTGGCCGCCTGCGCCTTCGCATGGCCGGCGGTCGCCCTCTTCCTGATCTTTTTCACTGACACCGACGTGCCCTGGTGGGACGGCTTCGCCACTGGGCTGAGCCTGGTCGGGCAGTTTCTGCTCGGGCGCAAGTTCATCGAGAACTGGTTGATCTGGCTGGCGGTGAACGTGGTGAGCGTGGGGCTCTTCATCCACAAGGGCCTGTGGCTCACCGTGGGGCTGTACGCGGTGTTCGCGGTGCTCAGCGTGGCCGGCTACCTGGCATGGCGGCAGCGCATGCCGACCCCCCGGTGAAGAAGGCGGTGCGCGCATGACGCCCACCCTGCCGACCGGCTGCGTCATCGCGCTCGTGGGCGCCGAGAGCACCGGCAAGACCGAGCTGGCCCGCGCCCTCGCGCAGCGCCTGCAGGAGCGCGGCACACCTACCGCGCTCGTGAGCGAGTACCTGCGCGAGTGGTGCGAGCGCGAGGGCCGCACGCCGCGCCCCGACGAGCAGCAGGCCATCGCCGAAGAACAGACCCGCCGCATCGATGCCGCGGCTGCCGCAGGCGTGGTGGTGGCCGACACCACCGCGCTCATGACGGCGGTCTACAGCGAGCAATTGTTCGGCGACACCACGCTGTACGACGGCGCGCTGGCGGCGCAACGGCGCTATGCCATCACCCTGCTCACCGCGCTCGACCTGCCCTGGGTGGCCGACGACATGCGCGACGGCCCGCACGCACGCCAGCCGACCGACACGCTGGTGCGCGCCGCGCTCACCGGCGCCAGGCTGTCGTTTGCCGTGGTGCACGGCACGGGCGGCGAGCGCCTGGCCAGCGCATGGAACGCCATCAACTCGATCGCCGGCAACGAGGGCCGCGCGCGAGGCCGGCTCGATGCGAAGCCCGCCTCGTGGTCATGGCCTTGCGAGAAGTGTTCCGACCCGCAATGCGAACATAAGCTCTTCAGCGACCTGATCGCGCGCCGCGACTGACGAGCCACCGCGGCTGTCGCGCCGCATCGCGCCCGCGCCCTTTCACCGGAAACCCGATGCACATTTCGACCGCCGCTTTCGCCGCCCTGCTGCTGGCATCCGCCCCCGCCATCTCAGCCCCCGTCGCCGCCACCGTCGAGAACGGCACCACGACCACCGCCTGCGCCGAGGAAGACAACGTGTCCCTCACCCTGCGCGGCGAAGGCATCCGCCACATGCGCATCGAGGCGCTGCAGCCCGACTACCTCGACAAGATCGGCAACGACGTCACCGCACCCGACTTCTCGGGCTGCAACTTCGACGGCGGCGCGCACCCCACCGACCCGGCCCATCGCTTCAGGAAGCGCACGGTGGTGCTCATGGACAACGCCCAGTGGCGCATCGTCGGCATGACGCTGCCGACCTTCTGGCGCGCACAGCGTGTGCCCGTGCAGGTGGGCAAGCGCAAGGACAGCGGCTTTCACCTGCTGCAGGTGTTCAGGAAGCAGAACGGCAAGGCGCTCGAGGCCATCGTGCTTTATCCGTCCGACGGCTACTGGCGCCTGAAGCCGCTGCCCGACGCGCGCTTCGGCGACGGCGTGTACGGCTCGTCGTTCCTGCTGGGGCCGGTGGAGGCGGCGGCGCGGCCGGTGGTGAACATCGCGTCGATCCGCATCGTGCCCCGGCCGCTGGCCATTCATGTGCGCTTCACGGACGGTGGCAGCGCCGTGGCCCGCGTCGACGAAATCAGCCGCAAGCGCACCGCGCTCGACGTGACGTTCTCCAAGCCCACCGCCAGCGCCCAGCCCTTCGCGGTGCTGCGCTCGATGTACGTGACGCCCGACAACGCCGACGTGAGCGAGGTGCGCTGGCAGGCTTCGCCGCAAGCCGCGCCGCAGGTGCTGCCCTTGCCCGAGGTGAAGACCTTGCAGGCCACGCAGGTGCGCTTCGGGCGCAGCCTGCCGTCGAAGCACAACACCAGCGCGCCGGACATCGCGTTCGGCGGGTTCGACGACGCAGCGCGTCGAGACTGAACGCGCCCGCGTTCTACTGAACGATCGGACTGCCCGGAATCTGGTCCGTCGGCGGCCTGAAGATCTGCGCCGCATCGACCGCGTCGAAACGGTACTGCTTGCCGCAGAAGTCGCAGCCCACCTCGATGTCGCCGCGCTCGGCAAGGATGCTGTCGGCCTCTTCCACGCCCAGCCCGCGAATCATCTGCGCCACGCGCTCGCGCCCGCAGGTGCACGCGAAGTGCGGGCCCATCAGGCCGGCCTGCGGCTCGAAGCGCAGCAGCTTTTCTTCCCAGAACAGGCGGCGAAGAATGGTCTCGATGTCCAGCGTCAGCAGTTCGTCGCGCGTCAGGCTGGACGCGAGGATCGAGATGCGGTTGTAGTCCTCGTTCAGGCCGATCTGGTCTTCGTTGGCCTGGTCGTGGTCTCTTTGGGAAGTGCCCGACGTGCCTTCGAGGTTGCCCTCGCCCTTCACCGGCAGGCGCTGGATCAGCAAGCCCGCGGCCACCTTGTCGTCGGCCGCGAGCACCAGCGTGGTGTCGAGCTGCTCGCTTTGCAGCATGTAGTGCTGCAGCACGTCGCTGAGCTTGCCCAGCTTCTCGCCCTCGTCGCCGAAGAGCGGCACCACGCCCTGGTAGGGCGTGACACCGGGCAGCTTGTCCTTGGGGTCGAGCGTGATCGCGCAGCGGCCCTTGTTGTTCACGTTGACCATGTCCGGCAGGTGCGCATCGGCCGGCAGGTCACCGATGACCTTGGCGGTGGCGCGCAGGCTCAGGTCGGGCTTGGCCTCGGCCACGGCCACCTTCACCGGGCCGTCGCCGAAGATCTGCAGGATCAGCGCACCGTTGAACTTGATGTTCGACTGCATCAACGTGGCAGCGGCCGCCATCTCGCCCAGCAGTTCGGCCACGGGCGGAGGGTAGGGGCCGGTGGAGGTGTTGGAGGCGCGCCGCGCAAGGATCTCCTGCCACGCATCCGTCAGGCGCACGATCATGCCGCGCACCGGCAGGCCATCGAACAGGAATTTGTGCAGCTCGCTCAAAACATCATCTTTCTTCAATCAGGCCGTCTTCACGTGGAATACCGCGGAACCGGCTTTGCCGGGCCGCTGGTATTGCCCCCTGAAAGGGGGTAGGAGGCCACACGAAGTGGGCAAGCCTGGGGGTTAGCCAATTTTCTTCAGGCCCTTCGCGAAGCGATGGGCGTTCTCGACGTAGTGCTCGGCGCTCTGGCGCAGGCGGGCAGCCGCCGCGTCGTCCAGGGTGCGCACCACCTTGGCCGGCGAGCCGATGATGAGGGAGTTGTCGGGAAACTCCTTGCCCTCGGTCACGACGCTGCCGGCGCCAACGATCGAGTTGCGGCCGATCTTCGCGTTATTCAAGATCACGGCCTGGATGCCGATCAGCGAGTTGTCCCCCACCGTGCAGCCGTGCAGCATCACCTGGTGGCCCACGGTGACGTTGTCGCCGATGGTCAGCGGGCAACCGACGTCGGCATGCAGCACCGACAGGTCCTGCACGTTGCTGTTGCGCCCGATGGTCAGCGTCTCGGTGTCCCCGCGCAGCACGGCGCCGAACCACACGCTCGCGTTGTCCGCCAGCCTGACGTTGCCCATGACCTGCGCGCTGTCGGCCACCCATGCACCTTCGCCCAGTTGGGGAGCCATGCCGTCGAGTTCGTAGAGCGCCATTGTTCTTGTCTCCGGGAATGTCAAAGAAGGTCAAAACTAGAATTGTAGGGATGCACCCCCGATTGAGCGCGCTCGCCGCGCTGCGCCTGACAGATCCCGACGAAAAAGTGGCCGCTACGCGCGCCGCTGCTGCGTTGTCCGCTACAGATTCAATAGCAACCGACGTCCGCATGCCGGGCGACGACATCGGCGTGCCGGGTCGCCCCGAAAAGCCGCTGCGCGTGGCCGCCACCGCCGTGCAGAAACGCTCGCCCTTCACCCCCGAGGGCCGCGCGGCGCTGATCCATTCGATCTGCCACATCGAGTTCAACGCGATCAACCTCGCGCTCGACGCCGTGTGGCGCTACGACGGCATGCCCGAGGCCTATTACCGCGACTGGCTGCGCGTGGCCGACGAAGAGGCGCTGCACTTCACGCTGCTGCACACGCACCTGCAGGACATGGGCCACCGCTACGGGGACTTCCCCGGCCACGACGGCCTGTGGAACATGTGCGAGAAAACCAGGGACGACGTGCTCGCGCGCATGGCGCTGGTGCCGCGCACGCTGGAGGCGCGGGGGCTCGACGCCACGCCGCTCATCCAGGCCAAGCTCAGGCGCGTGAACACGCCGGACGCGCTTCGCGCGGTCGAGATCCTGGACATCATCCTGCGCGACGAAGTGGGCCATGTGGCCATCGGCAACCACTGGTACCGATGGCTGTGCGACGGCGCAGGCATCGACGCCGAGGCGACCTACCCCGCGCTGGTGGCGCGCTACGACGCGCCGCGGCACAAGCCGCCGTTCAACCTCGAGGCGCGCGGGCGGGCGGGGTTCAGCGCCGAAGAACTGCGCCAGCTCTCGGCAACCCAAGGCAAGCCCTGACGACGCCTGCCTAGGCGGCAGCCCGCGCGTGCACCACCAGCTTCGGCGTGAAGTACTGGAGCACCTCGCCGCGCTGGTTGCGCGTCTGGCAGCGCATCGTCACCATCGCGCGCCCGGGCTTGGAGCGCGAGGGCGTGATGTCGACGACCTCGCTGACCACGTGCAGCACGTCGCCGGGCCGCGTCGGCTTGGGCCATTGCAGCTCGCCGCCCGAGCCGATGATGCCGTCGGCCAGCGGAATGCCGCTCTCGACCAGCAGCTTCATCGTGAGCGCCGCCGTGTGCCAGCCGCTCGCGGCCAGACCGCCGAAGAAGGTGCTCTTCGCGGCCTCTTCGTCGGTGTGAAAAGGCTGCGGGTCGAACTGCTGCGCAAAGGCCTTGATCTGCGCCACGTCGAGCGCGTGCTCGGCGCTCTGGAAGCGGTCGCCGACCTTCAGGTCTTCGAGGTACAGCTTGTCCATGGAGGGTCTCCTTGAGGTTGCATCGGCGTGAGCAGCCTCAATCGGCCTTGATGCCCGCCGACTTGATGATGCGGCCGTTGCTCTCGAACTCGCTGGCGATCTCCCTGGCGAACGCTTGCGGCGTGCCGCCGGTCGGCACGTTGTCGGTGGCCGTGAGCTTGGCGCGCAGTTCGGGGCTGGCCAGCGCCTTGTTGATCTCGGCGTTGTACTTCGCCACCAGCGCAGGGGGCGTGGCGGCCGGCGCGAACACGCCGAACACCGAGTTGATGTTGGCCGCCTTGTAGCCCAGCTCGGCCAGCGTGGGCACCGCGGGCAGGCTCTCCAGCCGGGCCGGCGCGCCCACGGCCAGCGGGCGCAGCTTGCCCGACTGGATGTGCGACGACAGCGTCGGGCTCGCGTTGGTCGACAGAATCTCGAACTGCCCGCCGATGGCGTCGTTGAGCTGCTGTCCGCCTCCCTTGTACGGCACGTGCGTGATGTCCACGCCCGCCACCGCATGCAGTTGCTCCAGCACGATGTGGCCCAGCGACGCCGGCCCCGACGTGGCCCAGCGCACCGCGCCCGGGTGCGCCCTGGCATCGTCGATCAGCGCCTTGAAGTCCTTCGCCTTGCTGGCCGGCGTGGCGATCAACAGCACGGGCGAATACATCACGCTGGCCACCGGCGCCACGTCCTTCAGCGGATCGAAAGGCAGCTTGCCCAGGTGCGGGCTCAGCACCAGCGGGCTGATGGCCGAGAAGCCCAGCGTGGCGCCGTCGGGCGCGGCCTTGGCGACGGCGTCCATGCCGATGGCGCCGCTGGCACCGGCACGGTTGTCCACGATCACGGTGGTGCCCATCTGCGCGGCCAGGCGGTCGCCCAATGCGCGGGCGACCACGTCGCTGACGCCGCCGGCCGGATACGCGACGATGAGGCGCACGGTCTTGGGAACGGCCTGGGCGTGGGCGCCGGAGGCGGCGCAGAGCGCGGCGGCAGCCAGGAGTCGGGTCGCCGTGCGGCGCGAGTGCTTCGAAGAGGCCAGGAAATTCATGTCGGTCGGTTGCGGTTGCTTGGGTTGCATCAGTCCAGCTGCAGCTTGCGCGCCTTGATCAGCCTGGACCACTTCTCATTGTCCGCCTTGACGAAGGCCGCGAACCCGACAGGGCCGAGCGAATGCACCTCGGCGCCCGCGTCGATGAGGAGCTGCATCGGTCATTGATTCTTCAGCAGGCGCTGCAGGGTCAGCGCGTTGCCGACCGCCTCGCCGCCCGCCGTGTTGTCGAGGATGCACCAGCACTGGGCGCCCTCTTCCTTCGCGCGCCGCAGCCGCTTCGCAAGCAGCGCCAGCAACTCGTCGTCGTAGGCCGACCAGTAGCGCCGCGGCGAACCGTGCAGCCGCAAGTAGACAAGGCCCGGCCAGCCACCGGGTGCCGCAGCCTCGTCGAACAGCACCGGGTCTGCCAGCACACGCGCCACCTGAAAGCCCGCGAGCAGTCCATCGACCTGCGGCATGAACCAGCTGCGATGGCGCGGCTCCAGCACCACCGCGCCCGGATGCCTGCGCCGCAATGCCATGAGAAACATGCGCACCACCGTGGCGTCGAACGCCAGGCTGGGCGGCAACTGCGCGACCAGCGCACCCAGCTTGTCGCCGAGCCCCTCGACCTGCGCGGCAAATTCCTCGAACGCGGGCATCGCATCGACCAGCCTGCATTCGTGTGTCACCGCCTGCGGCAACTTGACTGCGAAGCGAAACCCCGAGGGCGTGCTCGCGGCCCAGCGTTCATAGGTTTCGCGCCGGTGCGGCCGGTAGAACGAAGTGTCGATCTCGACCGCGTCGAAGCGCTGCGCGTAGCGCTCCAGGTGCGAGCCCTCGGCCGCGAACGCCGGCCACAGCGCGCGCGGCAGGCTCCAGCCGGCGCAGCCGATGCGCCACGGTTCGGGAGGATCAGCCGCGCGGATGGTGTTTGGCATGCAGCTGCTTCAAGCGCTCGCGTGCCACGTGCGTGTAGATGGTGGTCGTCGAGATGTCGGCGTGCCCCAGCAGCAGTTGCACGGCGCGCAGGTCGACGCCGTGGTTCAGCAGGTGCGTGGCGAAGGCGTGGCGCAGCGTGTGCGGCGACAGCGGCACGTGGATGCCGGCGGTGGCCGCGTGCTTCTTCACGATGATCCAGAACATCACGCGCGTCATGCCCGCGCCGCGCGCCGTCACGAACAGGTCGGGCGTCTGCTGGCCGTCGAGGATGGCGGGGCGCGACTCGTCGATGTAGCGCTCGATCCAGCGCCGCGCCTCGCCGCCAAAGGGCACCAGCCGTTCCTTGTTGCCCTTGCCCAGCACCCGCAGCACGCCGTCGTTGAGGCTCATGTCGATGGCCTTGAGCCCCACCAGCTCGCTCACGCGCAGGCCGCTGGCGTACATCAGCTCCAGCATGGCGCGGTCGCGCAGGCCGAGGGGCGTCTCGACGTCGGGCGCGTTGAGCAGGTCGTCCACCTGTTTTTCAGACAGCGTCTTCACCGAGCGCGGCATCTGCCGCGCCGGCATGAGCCGGATGGTCGGGTCGGCCACCACGTGCCGCTCGCGCAGCGCCCAGCGGTAGTAGCGCTTGAAAACCGTGAGCCGGCGGTTGGCCGAAGTGGCCTTGCCCTTGGTGGACAGGCGCGCGCCCATGTAGGCCTGCACGTCGGGCTCCAGCGCGGCGGTGAGCGCGGCGCCGCCGCGTTGCTCGCGCAGCCACTGCGCGAACAGTGCCAGGTCGCGGCGGTAGGCGGCCAGCGTGTTCTTCGACAGCCCGTCCTCGAGCCAGAGGGCATCGATGAAATCGTCGATGTCGGGTGTTTGCGTGGCGGCCTCGGTCATGCGATGCAAGATAACAAAAGAAAAAGCCGCCCGGCATGCGGGCGGCTTTGCGGTGCGCGAAAAACCTCAGTCGAGCTTGAGGTTCTGCTTTTTCACCACGTCCTTGTAGACCTCGTACTCGGCCTTGATCTGCGCGGAGAACTGCTCGGGCGTGTTGGCCACGATCAGCGAGCCGGTGTCCTCGATGCGCTTGCGCACCGCCGGCTCTTCCACGGCCTTCTTCACGCCCGCGCTGATCTTGTCGACCACGTCTTTTGGCAGGCCCTTGGGGCCGAGGATGCCGTAGTACGCCATGCGGTTCACCGGCTCCAGGCCCACCTCCTTGAACGTCGGCACGTTGGGCAGCGCGGCCAGGCGCTGGGGCGCGGACACCACGATCGGGATCAGCCGGCCGCTGGTGATGAAGGGCATGGCCGAGGGGATGTTGTCGAAAATGATCGGCACCTGGCCGGCCACCACGTCGTTCAGCGCCGGGCCCGCGCCGCGGTACGGAATGTGCGTGACGAAGGTGGTGGTCAGGCTCTTGTAGAGCTCCATCAGCAGGTGGCCGATGCCGCCCGTGCCCGACGACGCGTACGAGTACTTGCCGGGGTTCTTCTTCAGCTCGGCCACGAACTCCGCGTAGTTCCTGGCTGGGAAGCTCGGGTTCACCGCAATGATGTTGGGCGTGGCCGCGATGTTGATGATCGGCGTGAAGTCGTTGATCGGGTCGTACGGCGTCTTCGGGTTGATGGCCGGGTTGGCCGCCGTGCTCGACACGGTGGCGATGCCCAGCTTGTAGCCGTCGGGCGTGGCGCGCGCGGTTTCTGCCGCGCCCACGATGCCGCCGCCGCCGGCGCGGTTGATCACCACCACCGGCTGGCCGAGCACCTTGCCGAGCGGGTCGGAGATCACGCGCGCCACGATGTCCGTCGTGCCTCCCGGTGCGAACGGCACGCTCAGCTCCACAGGCTTGTTCGGGTAGCCCTGTGCAAAGCTCTGGCCCGCGACCGCGACCAGTGCGGCGCCCCCCACCAGCGCGCTCCATTGACGACGTTGCATCGATAACTCCTTGGATTGTTTGATGTCGAAAAACGAAGCCCGGATGCTAGCGTCCGAAGGCCGCTTTCCATGCTGTGGAATACCCACGGTCCGTCCGGTTTATCCTCGAAGCGGTGAACTACGCGCAGCTGCTCTTCCCCGACTTCTCCCTCATCGCCATCGGCTGGCTCCTGTGCCGCTACACCGCGCTCGACCGCCGCGTGTGGGACCAGGTCGAGAGCCTCGTCTACTACTTTCTTTTTCCGGTGCTGCTGTTCCACTCGATCGTGCGCAGCCCGCTGGACTTCGGTGCGACGTCGAACCTGCTGACCGCGGGCCTGTGCATCGGCGCGTGCGGCATCGCCATGGCCTATGCCCTGCCCTTCGTGCCGGGTATCCGCTCGCACATCGACCGGCGCGACCATGCGGCCAGCACGCAGATCGCGTTCCGCTTCAACTCGTTCATCTGCCTGGCGCTGGCCGAGCGGCTGGCCGGGGGCGAAGGCCTTCTGCTGATCGCGGTGCTGATCGGCGTGTGCGTGCCCCTCTTCAACATTGCGGCCGTGTGGCCGATGACGCGCCATGCGAATACCGGTTTCTTGCGGCAGCTGGTGCGCAACCCGCTGATCGTCGCGACCGTGGCGGGGCTGCTGACCAACGTGCTGGGCTTCACGGTGCCGGGCTGGGCCACGCCGACGCTCACGCGCATCGGCGCGGCGTCGCTGGCGCTGGGGCTGCTCGCGGCCGGCGCAGGCATGAAGTTCTCGACGCTGGGCACGGGCAAGGTGCTGGCGGTGTCGGTGCTGTCGATCCGCCACCTGTTCCTGCCGCTGGTCGCCTGGGGACTGGTGCATGCGCTGCGGCTCGATGCGACGCAGGCCGTGGTGCTGATGGCCTTCTCCGCGGTGCCGACGGCGTCCAGCGCCTATGTGCTGGCCGCGCGCATGGGCTACAACGGGCCGTACGTGGCGGGGCTGGTGACGCTGTCGACGCTGCTGGGCGTTCTGAGCCTGCCGTTCGCGTTGGCGTTGCCGCGATAGGCATCCGCCGCGGGTCGCTCAGCGGCCAGGCGCCTGCCTGCTCAACCGCGCTGGAACACCGCCGGCACCGCCGACGCCAGCATCGCCACGCCGGACGCGGTCAACAAGCTCAGCACCAGCTTGCGGAACCTGGCCTCGCTGATGCCGATGTACAGCCGCGCGCCCAGCAGCACCGGCACCGCGACGGCCACGGCAACCAGCCCCAGCAGCGGCACGGTGGCGCGCGAAATGCTGCCGCTGGCCAGGTGGATCGCGAACGCCACCATCAGCATCGACAGATTGAAGTTCTGGATGACGGCACGCTGCGTGTCGCGCTGGAAGCCGCGCAGCGTGCACCAGAGCGTGGGAATGGTCCCCGAGAACCCGCCGATACCCGCCATCGCGCCGCCGATGGCACCGGCCACTCCGTCGGCCACGCGCCCGCCGAAAGCCAGCTTCGGCAGGTGCTGCGACATCAGCATGGCCGGACACCACAGCACCAGCAGCACGCCGAGGCACAGCTTGAAGACCACGAGGTCGAGGTGCGGCAGCAGCCACACGCCGAAGGGCACGCCGACCAGGCCGCCGAGCACGAAGGGCCACAGGATGCTTTTGTCGAAGGCCCGCCGCACGGTGAGCGCGGCGATCACCTGCCCGGTCAGCGCCCCGAACAGCGCGAGCAAGGCGGCCAGTTGCGGCTCCAGCGTCCAGGCCCAGACCGACATGGCGACCAGCCCGAACGCAAAGCCAGACAGGCCCTGCACGAACCCCGCCAGCACCGCGCCGGCGATCACATAGACATACAAGGCTTGCATGCGGCCGATGATATCGGCCGCGCTTCGGGTGAAAGCGGCGTCAGGCCGAGGCCGGCACCAGCGCCGTGCGGCGCACGCGGCGCACGTTGAAGGCGCTCGCAATGAGCACGCCCTGCACCAGCGCCAGGCCGACGATCACGCTCGTGTACTGGCCTGCGTCCATCAGCCGGCCGAACACCAGCGGCGCCACGGCCTGGCCGATGTCGAGCCCCGCATACACCACGCCGTACACCCGCCCGGTGGCATTGGGCGGTGTGGACTTCTTCACCAGCAGGTCGCGCGATGGCCCCGCGATGCCCGAGACGAAACCCATGGCACCGAACAGCACGGGCACCACGATCGGCGGAAAGTCCGCAAAGGCCAACACCAGCGCCAGCGTGGCCGCAATGCCGAAGCCCGCGCCCACGATGCGCTCGCAACGCGACGGGTCCGAAGCCAGGAAGCCGCCGAACACCATGCCGACCGCGCTGGCCACCATGTAGACCGTGAGGCACACCGCCACCAGCGCCACCGGCACCGCATGCAGGTGGCCCGCGGCGACCGGCGCGAAGGTCTGCACCACGCTGATCACCGCGGCATAGAAGAAGAAAAAGCCGAAGCACATCCACACGGCCGGAATGCGCAGAAAGTCGAAGTCGCCGCCGGCCGGCGCGTTGCCGCCCTGCCCCGTGGCCTTGTGCACCGCGGCCGCGTCGAGCGACAGCACGCTGCGGTACACCCACAGCACCAGCAGCACCACCAGGGCCACGACGCCTGCCGAGGCCAGCGCCACGCGCCATGAGTAGGCGATGGCGATCGGCACCACGAAGGCCGGCGCCAGCGCCCAGCCCAGGCTGCCGGTGATGCCGTGCACGCTGTAGGCATGGCCCAGCCGCGTGGGCGCGACCTTGCGGTTGAACAGCGTGTAGTCCACCGGGTGGAACACGCCGTTGCCGATGCCACCGACGACCGCGCTCAGCAGCAGCATCCAGTAGCTCTGCGCCGCCGCATAGCCGAAAGCCGCCAAGCCCAGCGCGCCCAGGCCCACGAACAGCACCGGGCGAGGGCCCAGCTTGTCGACAATGAACCCAGAGGCCGCCTGCACGATGCACGAGACCACGAAAAACACGGTGAGCACCGCGCCCAGCTCGACATAGCTCACGTTGAACGCGTCTTTCAGCCAAGGGAACAGCGGCGCCAGGATGAGCTGGCTGAAATGGCTGACCGCGTGGGCCAGGCCGACCAGCCCGATCAGCTTGGCGTCGGTGCGCAAGGTAGTGGGCGGAACGGCAGTCGAAGAAGGGGACGAAGAGGACATGGATTGCTACAAAAAACCGGAGCGGGCACCGATGCTATGCGGCGGTGGCGCGGCAGAATGGCGATACAGCGACAACATTTGTCGAAACCATGCCAAGCGACGCTCCTCCCTCCTACGCGACCGCCACAACCGCAGACACCGCCGCAGCGCCTGCCGCTCGGAGCGCGCGCGGCACGGTGGCCGCCCCCGCGCACAGCGTCGGGCCGCTCACGCCCCACCTCTACGCCCCCGACGCGGTGCGCCCGCTGCGCGCCAAGGAGCACTTCCTCACGGCCGACACGCGGGTCGAGCTGCACGAGCACCCCTGGCCACAGCTGACGTTCTCCACCCGCGGCGTGATCCGCCTGAGCACGCAGGACGGCAGCTACATCGTGCCGCCTTCGCGCGCGCTCTGGGTGCCGGCCAACATGCCGCACAGCATCACGCTGATCGAGGACGCGGAGCTGCGCACCGTCTACCTGCACGCCTGGATCGCGCCGACCTGGGAGAAATGCGAAGTGCTCGAAATCAGCCCGCTGCTGCGCGCGCTGATGCTGGCGCTCGACACCACGCCCGACGGCCTGCCACCGGCCGACCCGCATGCGCCGCAGCGCGAACGCATGATCGCGCCGCTGCTGGTCGACGAGCTGGAGCGCGCCACGCAGATCCGCATCGACGTGCCGCTGCCCACGGACAAGCGCCTGCGCCAACTGTGCGAGGCGCTGCTGCGCAATCCGGCCGACCGCGCCACGCTGGCCGAGCGCGCGGCCGCCATCGGCGCCAGCGAGCGCACGGTGGCGCGGCTGTTCCGCGACCAGCTCGGCATGAGCTGGCAGCAATGGCGCCAGCAGGCCGTGATGGCGCACGCGTTGCCGCTGCTGGCGCGCGGCATGGCCGTGAGCCAGGTGGCGGCCGCCAGCGGCTACGCCACCGACAGCGCCTTCTGCGCGATGTTCAAGGCAGCCACGGGCCGCTCACCGACGTCGTTCCAGCATCGCAAGCGCCCTGCCGCCGCCTGACCCGGCGGGGCTTCGGGGGCGAGCCATGGCGGGCCGCCGCGCTCTGGCAAGATCGCCCACCGACACCATGCACTCACAGATCCCCCTGCACATGGCGCCCGACGCCGGACCACCCACGTGGACCGCCGACATCTGGCTGCGCATGCGCCGCCACTTCCTGCTGAAGGCAGTCGGCACCACGGTCTTCACGTGGATCTTCTTCATCGGCTACTTCCACCTGCTGCGCAACCCGGCCTTTCCGGTCACGGTGATGCCGCTGACGGCGCTGGACCACCTGATTCCGTTCCAGCCCTACACGCTGGCCGCGTACCTGTCGCTCTGGCTGTACGTGGGCGTGGCGCCCGGCTTGCAGCTGACCTTCAAGGAGCTGGTGGTCTACGGGCTGTGGATCAGCGGCCTGTGCCTCACGGGGCTGGGGCTCTTCTATGCGTGGCCCACGCAGATCCCGCCGCTGCCCATCGATGCGTCGGGCTACCCCGGTTTCGCGATGCTGCAGGGCGTGGACGCTGCCGGCAACGCCTGTCCGTCGATGCATGTGGCGGTGGCCATCTTCACCGCGATTCGGGTGCACGACCTGTTGCGCCGGGCCCGCACGCCGGCCTGGCTGTACTGGATCAACTGGCTCTGGTTTGCCGCCATCGCCTATTCGACGCTGGCGGTCAAGCAGCACGTGGTGCTGGACGTGCTCGCCGGTGCGCTGCTGGGCATGGCCTTTGCGTTGCCCTCGCTGCGCTGGCGCCCGGGAAGGTACGCGGGGCAGCGTTAGCAAGGGGGATGTCCCTCAGGAGCGAGCGGATATCATCGGCAATCATTGATAACACTCACCACTGGCCGAGGAAGGGATCGACTCCATGGCACGCCCTTCAGGGGCGGCAATCGATTCGGCGGCACATGACGACAGGCATCGCACGATGAGTTCGCTGAAGGAATTGCAGGACCTGATCCACGAGAAGTACGGCATCGATCCGTCGAAGCTCGACCCGCATGCATCCATGCGGGAAACCGGCGGACTCGATTCGCTGGCGCTCGCAGAATTTCTCTTCGCCATCGAAGACCATTTCGGCATCACCATGCCCGACGAAGACGCAAGCATCGACACCCTGGCCGAACTCGCGCAGCTGGTCGACAAGGTGCGGGCCGCGAAAACCGTGTGAACCACGCCGTCGCAGTCACCGGTCTGGGCGTCGTGGCGCCGCATGGCGACGAGCCCGGCGCGCTGTTCCAGGCCCTGCTGCAGGGCCGCTCGGCCATCGGCCCCGTGTTTCCCGAACTGCCCAAGCCGGCCGCGGCCGCCACGGCGGCTTTCGACGAGACCCGCTGGTTCACCAAGCTGCAACTGGCAGGCGTCGACCGCGTGAGCCAGCTGGCCGTGGCCGCTGCCGACATGGCGATGCGCGACGCGGGCCTGGCGCCCGGCCAAACCGACGCCGACCCCGAACGCATCGGCGTTTTCTGCGGCTGCGGCATGGGCGGCGCGGCGGCGCTCGAAGCGGCCTACCGCGGCAACGGCCGCGTGTCGCCGCTGACCATCCCGGCCTTCATGCCGAATGCGCCGGCCGCCCACGTGGCCATGCGCCTGGGCGCGCAGGGCCCGGTGCTCACCTATTCCGTGGCCTGCGCCTCGTCGTCCGCCGCCATCGCCGAAGCGGCCAAGGCCGTGCAGCGCGGCGAGGTCGACATCGCCATTGCCGGCGGCAGCGAAGCGCTGATCGTGCCCGGCGTGGTCGTGGCCTGGCAGGCCATGCAGACGCTGGCCACCTTCCAGCCTGGCGAAGCAGCCGGCGCGGTGCGCCCGTTCGCCGCCGACCGCAGCGGCTTCGCACTGGGCGAAGGCGCGGCCTTCCTGGTTCTCGAATCCGCCGAGCGTGCCCGTTCGCGCGGTGCCCGCAGCTACGCCACGCTGGCCGGCTGGGGCCTGAGCAGCGACGCCACCCACCTCACCAAGCCCGATGCCCCGGGCCAGGCACGCGCCCTGCGCGCTGCGCTGCGGCAGGCCGGCCTGCAGCCGCGCGACGTGGGCTACTGCAACGCGCACGGCACGGCCACGCGCATCGGCGACGTGGTCGAGCGCAATGCACTGGCCGACGTGTGGGGCGACGACCTCGACGCGCTGCGCGTGAGCTCGACCAAGGCCTTGCACGGCCACCTGCTGGGCGCGGCCGGCGCCATCGAGGCGCTCATCACCGTGCTGGCGCTGCACCACCGTCAATTGCCGCCGAACGCCCACTGCACGGAGATCGATCCGGCCTGCCAGATGAACCTCGTGGCGCCCGGGGACACCGCGGCACCGTCGCTAGCGGCCGCCATCAGCAACTCGTTCGCCTTCGGCGGCACGAACTCCGTACTGCTGTTCCGCCGGCCGGACTAAGCCTGTTGCGATTGCGATTGCGATTGCGCTTGCGGCTCGGCCGCCGTCGCCCGCAGCCACGCCACGAAGGCGCCGATCAACGGATCGTCGGTGCGGCTGGGCGCCACGAACACGCTGTAGCCCCGGCTCGACGGCGCCCGGTGCGGGCAGGCCAGCACCAGTTCGCCGGAGCGCAGTTCACGCTCGACGAAATACGCTGGCACCAACCCCACGCCGAGGTCGGCGCGCACCGCAGCAATCAGCGTAGAGAACAGGTCGAAGCGGTGCCCCGCCACCAGGTTGTCCGGCGCCTGCGCGTGCGCGGTCTGGGCAAACCACTCCTCCCACGCGCCCATGCGGGTGCGCAACTGCAACAGCGGCGCGGCGCGGAAGTCGCCCCGCGCCATGACCGTGCGCCCCTTCGCCTGCGGCGAGCACACCGCCACGCACGACTCACCCATCAACGGCAGCGCGTTCGCACCGGGCCACACCGCGTCGTCGTACTGCACGCCCACGTCGAACGGCATGTCTTCCATGTAGAGGTGCGTCGGGAACACCTGCAGGTGCAGGCTGCAGCCCGGATGCTGCGCGATGAATGCCGGCAGCCGCGGCATGAGCCAGCCCTCGGCCAGCACCGGCACAGCGCCCACCAGCAGGCGCAGGCCGTCGGTGCGCTGCGCCATCGCTTCCAGCGTGTGGTTCTGCAGGCGCAGCAGGTCGCCCGACACCTGCCCGTGGTAGCGCCGCCCCGCCTCGGTGAGCTCGGTGCCGCGCGCGGTGCGCTGCACCAGCCGCACGCCGATCTGGCCCTCCAGCAGCCGCAACTGCTGGCTCACCGCGCTGTGCGTGAGGCACAGTTCCTCCGCGGCCTTGCCCACGCCATGGTGGCGGGCCACCGCGTCGAAGATCAGCAGCGCGCGGGTGCTGGGAATGTGGCGGCGCATGGTGGCCATGAGGGTCTGTTCGTTAGAAAAACTGACAAAGCGGAAGATTAAACCAGAGCAGGCAACTAGCACAGCCGCAAGAATTGCTGACGACACCGCGTCGTCGGCGCGTTCCTTTCCGTCTCACTCTCAAGGAATTCTCCTCACCATGTCCCGTCCAGCGTCTCTTCGCCTCGCCCCGATCGCTTTCGCCCTGGCCGCCGTCGCCGGCCTCGCCCATGCCCAGACCGGCTCCGTCGCCGCCGCGCCTACGCAGGTGCGCCCCGACGTCGACAAGGCCTACACGCAGCTGATGGCGTCCCCCGCCATCCTGAAGCTGCTGGACGCGGTGAAGGCCGACCACGAGCGCTCGGTCGAAGACCTGAAGATGCTCACCGAGATCGAGGCCCCGCCCTTCAAGGAACAAAAGCGCGCCGAAGCCTTCCTCGCACGCATGAAGGCGCTCGGCCTCACCGACGCGAAGATCGACGCCGAAGGCAACGTGGTCGGCCTGCGCAAGGGCACGGGCAATGGGCCCAAGCTGCTCGTCTCGGCGCATCTGGACACCGTGTTCCCCGCCGGCACCGACGTGAAGGTGAAGGAGCGCGACGGCAAGCTCTACGCGCCGGGCATCTCCGACGACACGCGCGGCCTGTCGGTGCTGCTGTCGTGGCTCAAGGTGCTGAACGACAACAAGGTGCAGACCGTGGGCGACCTGCTGTTCGTGGGCAACGTGGGCGAGGAAGAGCTGGGCAACCTGCGCGGCATCAAGGCAGTGTTCCGCGACAACCTGGACATCGACGGCATGGTCGGCCTGGAGCCCGCGCCCGATGGCACGGTGCTGATGCTGGGCACGGGCAGCCACCGCTACGAAGTGACCTTCAAGGGCCCGGGCGGCCACAGCTTCGGCGCCTTCGGCCAGGTGCCCAGCGCCATCCACGGCATGGGCCGCGCGATCGCCAAGATCGCCGACGTGCGCACGCCGACGTTTCCCAAGACGACCTTCACCGTGGGCACGGTGGGCGGCGGCACTTCGGTGAACACCATCGCGCCTGACGCGCGCATGGCGGTGGACATCCGCTCCGACGAAATGGCGCCGCTGCTGGAAACCGAGAAGAAGATCCTGGCCGCCATCGACGAAGCGGTGGTGGAAGAAAACAAGCGCTGGAACGTGAACACGCTCAGCGTGAGCACCAAGCTCATCGGCGACCGTCCGGGCGGCCGCACGCAGTCGGACACGGTGATCGTCGAGGCCGCCACGCGCTCGAACGCGGCCTTCGGCCACAAGACGCTGCTGACCGGCGCCAGCACCGACGCCAACGTGCCGATGTCGCTGGGCATCCCGGCCATCATCATCGGCGGCGGCGGCAAGACCGGCGGCTTCCACGCGCTCTCGGAATGGATCGACGTGACCGACGGCTGGAAGGGTGCGCAGAACTCGCTGGTGACGGTGCTGGGGCTGGTCGGCGTGCAGGGCACCACCACGCCGCTGCTCGAGAAGCGCCCCGTGCGCACCAAGTAATCGGGGCACCGCGGGGGCCCGAGTCCGGGGCACTCTCCGTTATGCTGGTGGCCGCTTCTCAAGGAGACCCACCATGCATGCTCGCTCCACCCTCATCGCCCTGGCCCTGCTCGCAGCGGGCGCCTCGGCGCAGGCCAACAACCTGCTCGACCAGCTGAAGGAAAAAGCCGGCGAGGCAGCCAGCGCCAACTCGCAAGGCGGCTCCGCCGGCGCCTCGTCGCTCGGCAACCTCGGCTTCAAGATGCCGGCCATCGGCGCCGGCACCATGGGCAATGCGGCCGGCGTGCTGCAGTACTGCGTGAAGAACAACTACCTGGGCGGCGACGCGGCCTCGGTCAAGGACAAGCTGCTCGCCAAGATCACCGGCCAGAAGCCGCAGGAAACCGGCTTCGCCAGCGGCGCCAAGGGCCTGCTGAAGGGCGGCGACGGCCAGACGCTGAACTTCAAGATCCTGTCGTCGAAGGTCAAGACCAAGGCCTGCGACTACGTGTTGAAGAACGCGACCTCGCTGATCTGATTCCGCCCCCGCTCCCTCGCTTTTCAGCATCGCTCCCGCGCGGCGCACCGCGCATGTGCCTGCCTGTTTCTTCTCCGTGCGCCCGCAAACGTTCATGACCCCGGCTGCCCCCTCCTCTTCCCTTCGCCAGCGCCTCGCGCGCTGGGTTCCCTGTCTCGCCTGGCCGCGCCCCTCCGCCGCGCTGCTGCGCAACGAGGCCATGGCCGGCATCACCGTGGCGCTGATGGTCATTCCGCAAGGCGTGGCCTACGCCGCGCTGGCCGGCATGCCGCTGGTGACGGGCGTGTACGCGGCACTGTTCCCGGCGCTCATCGCGGTGATGTTCAGCTCGTCGCAGCGCCTGTCGGTCGGGCCCACGGCGCTCACCAGCCTGCTGGTCGGCGCCTCGCTCGCGCCGCTGGCGGTGGCGGGCAGCGCCGAATGGGTGGCGATGGCGGTGTGGCTCACGCTGATGTCCGGCACCATCCAGATCGTGCTGGGCGCGGGGCGCTTCGGCTGGCTGCTGCGGCTGGTCAACTCGCCGGTGCTCATCGGCTTCACGCAGGGCGCGGCGGTGCTGATCGCCATCTCGCAACTGCCCGCGCTGCTGGGCTTCACGGGGCGCACCATTCCGCAGGTGCTGCAGGGCGGCCCGCTGCCCGACCTGGTGGCCATCGCCTTCGGCCTGGGCAGCGTGGCGGTGCTGTGGCTGGGCAAGCGCCTGCTGCCGCGCTTTCCGACCACCATGGCGCTGGTCGCCGGTGCGGCCGCCATCAGCTGGGCGGTCGACTACGCGCTGCGCGGCGGCGCGGTGGTGGGCAGCCTGCCTTCGGGCCTGCCTTCGCCGTACTGGCCCGGCCTGCTGCCGCTGGGCACCTTCAGCGCGCTGGTGCTGCCGGCGCTGATGATCACGCTGGTGAGCTTTCTGGAAACCGCGTCGAGCGCCAAGGTCGACAACGCACGTGCCGGCACGCTGTGGAACGAAAACCAGGACCTCATCGGCCAGGGCCTGGCCAAGCTGGCCTCGGGCTTCACGGGGGCCTTCCCCACCAGCTCGTCGTTCTCGCGCTCGGCCATCACGCTGTATGCGGGCGCGCAGACCGGCTGGGCCACGCTGTTCAGCGTGGCGGTGGTGGCCGGTGCGCTGCTGTGGCTGATGCCGCTGCTGTACCACGTGCCGCAGGCGGTGCTGGCGGCGGTGGTGGTCACGGCCATCCTGGGGCTGGTGAAGCCCGCGAGCTTCAAGGCGCTGTGGCGCGTGTCGCGCATCGAGGCCGGCATTGCCTTCGGCACCTTCGTGCTGACCATCGCCACCGCGCCCAGCATCTACTGGGGCGTGCTGGGCGGCCTGCTGGCCAGCATGGCGCACTACATGTACCGCCACCTGCACCCCCGCATCATCGAAGTGGGCCTGCATCCCGACGGCAGCCTGCGCGACCGCCACCTGTGGAAGCTGCCGCCGCTGGCGCCGCACCTGCATGCGCTGCGCATGGACGCGGAACTCGACTTCGCCTCGGCCTCCACGCTGGAACGCGCGCTTACCGTGGCGCTGTCCGAGCGGCCCGAGCTCACCGACGTGTGCCTGTTCGCGCAACCCATCAACCGCATCGACATCACCGGCGCCGAGGTGTTCGGCTCGATCCGCCGGATGATGGAGTCCAAAGGCGTGCGCCTGCACCTGAGCGGCCTGAAGCTGCCTGCCATGCAGGTGCTGGAACGCGCCGGCCTGCTGGCGCCGGGGCCCCTGCTCTTCAGCTACCGCACCGACGGCGAGGCGCTCGCGGCGCTGATGCCGCGCATCGACGTGCCGGTGGCCGAAGCCGAAGCCACGCACTGAACCACACGCACCGCGTGCGCCCATGAAGACCACCATCGAAGAACTGGTCGCCTTCCGTACGGTGGTGGACGCGGGCTCCATCACGGCCGCGGCCGACCAGCTCGCGCAAACGGTCTCGGGCATCAGCCGCGCGCTGAGCCGGCTCGAGCAGAAGCTGGACACCACGCTGCTGCGCCGCACCACGCGCCGGCTCGAGCTCACCGAGGAAGGCGCGGCCTTTCTTCAGCGCACGCGCGCCATCCTCGATGCCATCGACGACGCCGAAGAGCAGATGGCCGCGCGCCGCCAGCAACCCGCGGGGCGGCTGCGCGTGAACGCGGCCTCGCCCTTCATGCTGCACGCCATCGTGCCGCTGGTGCCGGAGTTTCGAAAGCTCTGCCCGCAGATCAGCCTGGAGCTGGACACCGACGACCTGACCATCGACCTGCTGGAGCGGCGCACCGACATCGCCATCCGCATCGGGCCGCTGCGCGACTCCACGCTGCATGCGCGCCCGCTCGGCACGCACCGCCTGCGCGTGCTCGCGAGCCCCGCCTACCTGGAGGCGCACGGCAAGCCGCGCAAGGTGGCCGAGCTGGCCGAGCACGCGTTGCTGGGCTTCACCCAGCCCGAGTCGCTCAACCGCTGGCCGCTGCGCGGCGTGCATGGGGACGAATGGAACATCGCGCCCACGGTGGCCGCGTCGAGCGGCGAAACGCTGCGCCAGCTGGCGCTGGCCGGCGTGGGCATCGCGTGCCTGTCGGACTTCATGACGGGCGCCGACCGGGCGAGCGGCGCGCTGGTGCAGGTGCTGGCCAAGGACACGGCGGACGTGCGCCAGGCCGTCAACGCGGTGTACTACCGCAACACGCAGCTGTCGGCGCGCATCACGTCGTTCCTGGATTTTCTTTCGCAGCGCATGACCTGAAGGGCACGGCCTCACGGCCTGCCCACGGCACTACTGCGGCTGCTTTGGCGTGAAGCGCTCCACCGCGGCCGACGCGATTTCGTAGCCACTCACGCCCATGTCCGCCGAGTTGAAGCGCGCCGCCTTCAGCGTGCCGCTGACGTACACCGTGTCCATGGCATGCAGCCCCTTGACGGGCGCAGGCGCGATCACATGCACGATCTGGTTGGCAGGCGGCGGTGGTGTGTGGATGCAGGCGCCGAAGTACGGCACCAGCAGAAATTCGCGAATGCCGTCCTGCGAGGCGTCCAGCGGCACCACGAAGCCAGCGAGCCTGGCGGCCTTGCCGTCGAGCGCCACGTTGACCGGCGCGTTGTCCCAGACGGCGCGCATCTCGTCGAGCAACTGGATCGCGCGCGGGTCGTTGTCGCGCAGCGCCTCGAGGCTGATGTTGCGGTAGCGCTTGGTGGGGTCCCAGCTCTTGGGAACCAGCTCTTCCCACTTGAGCTCGGTGGTGGCGGTCGTGGCGGTGGCGACGTTGCCCGCGCCCTGCGCCGACCCCGGGCCGCACCCGGCCAGCAGCGCGGCGGCGGTGGCCAGGACAAGCGCCGACAGCACCACGGCGGGAAAGAACCTTCTCATTGCCGCGATTGTGCTTGCGCGACATGTCAGACCTGCAGGGCAGGGTCTTTGGTACTCATTTCATCCCAGATTGCACAGATTCGTTGCAACGCGCCAAAAAGCCGCATGCCGGGCTCAGTCCTGCACCCGCCCGCGCAGGTTCTTGATCTGCGAGCGCTGGCTCTTGCCTTCGAGCCGGCGCTGCTTCGAGCCGTAGGTCGGCTTGGTGGCGCGCCGCACGCGCGGCGGCGTGGCCACGGTGTCGATCACCGCCTGAAGGCGCGCGAACGCGTCGGCGCGGTTCATCTCCTGCGTGCGGTGCTGCTGCGCCTTGAGCACGAACACGCCCTCCTGCGTGATGCGGCTGTCGCGCAGCGCGAGCAGCCGCTCCTTCACGTCGTCGGGCAGCGAGCTGGCCGGAATGTCGTAGCGCAGGTGCACCGCGCTCGACACCTTGTTGACGTTCTGCCCGCCCGCGCCCTGCGCCCGGATGGCGCTGATCTCGACTTCGTCGGGATCGATCAGGAGGGGTGGGCGCAGCATGCCCGCAAGTGTGCCCTGAACGCGGGCACACGCGGGCACACGCGGGCACATGCGCTCAGACGCGCTCGAACACCGCCGCAATGCCCTGCCCGCCGCCGATGCACATCGTGACCAGCGCGTAGCGCCCGCCCGTGCGGTGCAGCTCCGCAATGGCCTTCGTCGTGATGATCGCGCCCGTCGCACCCACCGGATGGCCCAGCGAAATGCCCGAGCCGTTGACGTTCACCTTGGCAGGGTCGAAGCCCAGTTCCTTGATGACCGCGCAAGCCTGCGCAGCGAAGGCCTCGTTCGACTCGATCACGTCGAAGTCGCTCACCTTCAGCCCCGTGCGCTCCAGCACCTTGCGCGTGGCCGGCACCGGGCCGATGCCCATGTACGCCGGTTCGACGCCGGCGTGTGCATAGCCGACGAGGCGTGCAAGCGGCTTCAGTCCCAGCGCCTTCACGCGGCCGCCCTCGGCCAGCACCACGGCGGCCGCGCCGTCGTTGATGCCCGAGGCGTTGCCGGCGGTGACCAGACCGTCCTTCTTGAACGCAGGCTTCATCTTCGCGAGCGTCTCGACGGTGGTGTCTGCGCGCACGTGCTCGTCGGTGTCGAACAGGACCACGCCCTTGCGCGTCTTCACCTCGACCGGAACGATCTGCGCCTTGAAGCGGCCCGCGGCAATGGCCGCCGCCGCGCGCTGCTGGCTGGTGGCGGCCAGCTCGTCCATATGCTCGCGCGTGATGCCGTAGCGCGCGGCCACGTTCTCGGCCGTGATGCCCATGTGGATCTTCTCCCACGGGTCGTGCAGGATGCCCAGCATGTAGTCGACCAGCACCGCGTCGCCCATGCGCGCGCCGTAGCGGGCCGAAGTGTCGAAGTAAGGGCCGCGGCTCATCGATTCCGAGCCGCCGCCGATGGCGATGTCGCAGTCGCCCAGCGCAATGGCCTGCGCCGCCGACACGATGGCCTGCAGGCCCGAGCCGCACAGGCGGTTCACGTTGAAGGCCGGCGTCTCGACGGGGCAGCCCGCGTCGATGGCGGCCACCCGGCTCAGGTAGGCGTCCTTCACGTCGGTGGGAATCACGTTGCCCATGACCACGTGGCCGATGGCGTCCGCCGCCACGCCGCTGCGCTCGATGGCGGCCTTCACGGCGGTGGTGGCCAGCTGGGTGTTGGGCACGTCCTTCAGCGCGCCGCCGAAGGTGCCGATGGCGGTGCGGGCGGTGCCGACCACGAAGATGTCGCGTGAGGTCATGAAGGGATCTCCTGAGTTTGAAAAAAGAGCGGATTCAGCGGCCGGTGAAGGCGGCCGGTTTCTTGTCGAAGAAGGCGTCGAGGCCGATGCGGAAGTCGTCGGTGGCGGCGCAGGCCTGAAAGGCGGCCGATTCGGCATCGAGCTGGCCCGCCAGGTCGCGCCCGAGCGAGCCGCGCATCAGGCGGCGCAGGTGGCCCAGCGCCACGGTCGGCCCCTTGGCCAGCCGGTGCGCGAGTGCCAGCGCTTCGGCTTCGAGCTCGGCGGCGGGCACCACGCGGTTGACCAGGCCCATGCGCTCGGCGGCGGCTGCGTCGTAGGTGTCGCCGAGCATCGCGATCTCCAGCGCGCGGCGCATTCCCACCAGCCGCGGCAGCGCCCACGAGGCGCCCACGTCGCAGCTGGTGCCGATGTTCACGTAGGCCAGGTTGAAGCGCGTGCCCTCGGCCGCGAGCACGAAGTCGGCCTGCAGCATCAGGCTCAGGCCCGCGCCGGCGGCCACGCCGTGCACCTGCGCGACCAGCGGCGCGTCCATCGCGTCGAGCACGGTCAGCGCCTCGTGCAGCGGACCGATCAGGTCGGCGGCGCCCTGCCGGGGATCGGCGCTCAGCACGGCCAGGTCGCCGCCCGCCATGAAGCCCTTGCCCGCCCCGCTCATGAGCACGGCGCGCACGCCCTTGTCGGCGGCCAGTTCGCGCACGGCGGCGAGGAAAGCGTTGGCCATCGGCACGTCGATCGCATTGAGCGCGCCCGGCCGGTTGAAGCGCAGGGTGGCCACCGCGCCGTCGCGGCCCAGCAGCAAAGGGGCGTCTGTGGTCATGCGGTCTTTCCTTTTTGCGTGGCGGGCTCGCGCGGCGCCTGAACGGCCACGGGGACAGCGGCAACAGCAGCGACAGGGCGCTGCAGCACGCCGTTGAGCAGCAGCGCGATGCCCTGGTCGGCGATCTGGTCGGGCGTGAGGTCGCCGTCGGGCCGGTACCAGCGGCCGATCCAGCTCAGCGCGCCGGCCAGCATGAAGGCCGCCATCTTCGGGTCGCACGGCGCGAGCGAGCCTTCGGCCACGCCGTCCTCGATGAGCCGGCGGAACTGGCCGTCGATGCCGGCCTTCAGGCGGCGCAGCTCTTTCTTCAGCGGCGCGGGCAGCGGGTCTTCGCCGATGCGGATCACGCACATGCCGAAGTCCTGCGTGACCACGCCCGAGTAGATGCGCATGCAGGCCTTCAGCTGCTCGATGGCGCTGCCGCCCGCGGCGCGCACCTCGCCGATGCCGGCATGCATGAGGTCGAGCGCGGTTTTCACGCACTCCAGCAGGATCTGGTCCTTGTTCTCGATGTAGTAGTACAGCGTGGGCTTGCTCACGTTCAGCCGCTCGGCAATGTCGTCGAGCGAGGTGGCGTGGAAGCCGCGCTCGTTGAAGAGCTGCGCGGCCGTCTGCAGCACGGCCTGGCGCTTTACCTCGCGCTGCTGGGCGCGCTTGACGGCGGGTGCCCAGGGCGAGGAAGCGGATGCGGATGCAGGTCCGGGCATGGACGGCGTGGGGGCGGTGGCGGAACGGGGCATGGGGTTTGTGCGGGCGGGGAAAGTCCGGATGCCGCCGGATGCGGCGAACAGGGACATTACCCGCCAGTAGGAATTTTACGGACCAGTAGCTTTTCTGGTTCTGGACACAAACCCTGACCTTACAACCACGCACTGAGCCATGCCTGACGCGCCCCCAGCCGAAGCCGCAGTTGCAGCCGCACTTGCATCTGCCGCATCCGTTGCACCCGTGCTGCAGGTCGATGCGCTGACGCTGGCGTTCGGTGGCGTGAAGGCGCTGACGAATGTCGGCTTCGGCGTGGCGCCCGCCTCGATCACCGCGGTGATCGGGCCCAACGGCGCGGGCAAGACCTCGCTGTTCAACACCATCTCGGGCTTCTACAAGCCCCGGCAGGGGCGCGTGCTGTTCCAGGGGAACGACATCACCCGGCTGCCCGCACCGAAACGCGCCGCGCTCGGCCTGGCGCGCAGCTTCCAGAACATCGCGCTGTTCCGTGGCATGACGGTGCTCGACAACATCAAGCTCGGCCGCCACGCGCACCTGAAGACCAACGTGTTCGACGCCCTGTTCTACCTGGGCCGCGCGCGCCGCGAGGAGGCCGAGCTGCGCCGCGACGTGGAGGAGCGGATCATCGATTTCCTGGAGATCGACCACATCCGCCACGCCTCGGTCGCCGCCCTGCCCTACGGCCTGCAGAAGCGCGTGGAAATGGCGCGCGCGCTGGCCATGCAGCCCCAGGTGCTGATGCTGGACGAGCCCGTGGCCGGCATGAACCGCGAGGAAACCGAGGACATGGCGCGCTTCATCCTCGACGTGCGGCGCGAATGGGGCATCACGGTGCTGATGGTGGAGCACGACATGGGCATGGTGATGGACCTGTCGGACCACGTGGTGGTGCTCAACTTCGGCCAGGTCATTGCGCAGGGCACGCCGTCGCAGGTGCAGGCCGACCCGGAAGTGATTCGCGCGTACCTGGGCGCGGGCGACGTGGGCGAGCTGCGGCGCAGGCTGCGCGGCGAAGCGGCTGCCGCAGGGCCGCACACAAAGGCGCAGGTGACCTGATGGATTGGCCCTACCTGTTCGAGATCTCGCTCACCGGCATTGCCGGCGGCGGGTTATATGCGCTCGCGGCGCTGGCCTTCGTGCTGGTCTACAAGGCCACGCGGGTGGTGAACATCGCCATCGGCGAAATGCTGATGGTCGGTGCCTACCTGTTCTTCACCTTCGCCGCGAGCTTCGCGTTGCCGATCTGGCTGGCGGTGCTGGGCTCGGTGATCGGCACCGGCCTGCTGGGCGCGGTGATCGAGCGCACCATGATCCGTCCGCTGCTGGGCGAGCCGCCGATTTCGGTGTTCATGGTGACGGTGGGGCTGGCGTCGATCCTGGTGGGGCTGGTGGAAATCATCTGGACGGCCGACCAGCGCCGACTGCCGGAGTTTCTGCCGAACACGCCGGTGATGATCGGCGAGGCTTTCCTGGCCCCGAAGATCGCCTACGGTGCGCTGGTCGCGGTGGTGCTCATCGGCATGGTGCTGCTGTTGTTCCGTTTCTGGCGCGGCGGCGTGGCGTTGCGGGCCACGGCGTCGGACCAGGCGGCCGCGTATTCCATGGGCATCAACGTGCCGCGCGTGTTCTCGCTCGCATGGGTGGCCTCGGCCATGATCGCGGCGGTGGCCGGCATCGTCGTCGGCGCCATCGGCGGCATCTCGTCGTCGATGGGCGTGTTCGGTTTGTCGGTGCTGGTGGTGGTGATCGTCGGCGGCCTGGACAGCGTGCTGGGCGCGCTGGTCGGGGGCGTGTTCATCGGGCTGGTGGAGGCGCTGGCTGGGTCTTACCTCGGTGGCGAATACAAGCTGCTGGCCACCTTCATCGTGCTGGTGCTCGTGCTGATGGTGCGGCCGTACGGGCTCTTCGGTACGCACGAGATCGAAAGGCTCTGAGATGCGCATCGGCACCCTCAAGCAAAGCTACATCGCCGACGCGGCGCTGTTCGATTCGCGCACGCAGAAGGCATGGCTCGGCATCGGCGCGGCGCTGCTGGTGCTCTTTCCGTTCATGGCCAGCGACTACTGGCTGTACCTTGCCTGCCTCGTCGCCATCAACGTCGCGAGCGCAACGGGCCTCAACATCCTCACCGGCTACACAGGCCTCGTCAGCCTGGGACAAGCCGCCTTCATGGGCCTGGGCGCCTACACCGTCGCCATCATGCAGACGCGGCTCGGCACACCGTTCCTGCTGAACATCCTCGCGGGTGGTTTCGTCGCCATGCTCGGTGGGTTGATCGTGGGCATTCCCTCGCTGCGCGTGAAAGGTTTGTACCTGGCCATCGCGACCATTGCGGCCTCGTTCATCGCGCACTTCCTGTTCGCCAACCTCAAGCTCACGGGTGGCACCACCGGCATCTCGCTGCCGCCCGCGCAACTCTTCGGCCTGCCGCTGGACACCTCGTTCCGCCTCTACTGGGTGATCGTGCCCGTCATGCTGCTGATGGTGCTGGGTGCCGCCAACCTCTTTCGCACCCGCGTGGGCCGCGCCTTCATCGCCATTCGCGACCGCGACATCTCGGCCGAAGTGCTGGGCATTCCGCTGCTTCGCTACAAGCTGCTGTCTTTCGGGCTCTCTTCGTTCTATGCGGGCGTGGCCGGCGGGCTGTGGGCGTACTTCTTTCGCGTGGTCACGCCCGAGAGCTTTCCGCTGCTGATGTCGATCTTCTTTCTCGCGGCCATCATCGTCGGCGGCATGGGCACCATCCTCGGCGGCATCTTCGGCGCGGTGTTCATGACCATGGTGCCCGAGCTGCTCAAGCTCGTGGTCGACCTGCTGCCCGGCGGCAACGAGATGACCGTGTTTCTGTCGCCGGTGCGCACCGTCGTCTTCGGCCTGCTCATCGTCGGGTTTCTGGTGTTCGAGCCGCACGGGCTCGCAGAAGTGTGGCGGCGCATACGCCGCTTCTTTCATCTATGGCCGTTCCGCAACTGAGCCCATTCCAACAGGAGACAAGCATGCCCAAGACACACAAGAAGCTTTCCAATCACCGCCGCGCCCTGCTGATCGCGGCGGGCCTGGCCGCCGTCGTGCCGCTCGCCCATGCGCAAGGCACCGAGGACATCGTCATCGGCGGCTCCATTCCCATGACCGGCGTGTTCGCCTTCGCGGGCGTGGGCATCAACGCCGGCATGGCCGACTACGTGAAGATGGTCAACGACGCGGGCGGCATCAAGGGGCGAAAGCTGCGCTACGTGCCGGAAGACACGGGCTACAAGGTCGACGTGTCGGTGGCGGCGTTCAAGAAGATCACCAGCCAGAACAAGGTCAACCTCTACTACGGCGACTCCACCGGGTTCTCGAAAACCATCAACCCCGAGCTCGATCGCAGCGGCCAGATCCTGATGGCGGGCGCATCGTTCGCCACCGAGCTCAACGACCCGTCCAAGTACCCCAACCAGTTCCTGGTGGGCCCCGACTACACCGAGCAGATCGGCATCCTGCTGCGCCACATCGCCAAGGAAAAGCCGGGCGCGAAGGTGGCCTTCGTGTACTCCGACTCGGAGTTCGGGCGCGACCCCATCGAGGCCAGCGAAGCCGCCGCGAAGAAGCTCGGCCTGACCGTGCCCGTGAAGCTCATGACGCCGGCGGGCAGCGTCGATGTGTCGACCGAAGTCATCAAGCTGCGCCGCGCCGCGCCCGACTACACCATCTTCCACGGCTACATCCTCGCGCCCATTCCCGAGTTCGTGCAGCAGGGCAAGCAGATGGGCATGACCAGCAAGTGGATGGGCACCTTCTGGACCATGGACAGCTCCACCGTCATGAAGATGGGCGAAGCCGCCGACGGCTTCATGGGCGTCATGCCCTACCGCTACTACTACGACACCTCGGCCAAGGCGCCGATGCTCGACAAGATCCGCGCGCTGCGCCCCGAGTACCAGAGCACGGCCTACACGCAGGGCTTTCTCACGGCCATGCTGTTCACCGAAGCGGCCCGGCGCACCCTGGACGCCGGCAAGCCGCTGGACGGCAAGAACCTGAAGGCCGCGCTCAACACCATCAAGGACTTCGACACGGGCGGGCTCATCGGCACGCCGATCACCATCAAGGGCAACTCGATTCCGGTGGGCCGTGTGTACAAGGCCGACATGAAGGCGCAGAAGATGGTGGCGGCGTCCGACTGGATTGCACTGAACTGACACCCGCCATGGACGCGCGCGCGGCACCTGCAGCAGATCTTGTGCTGGAGGTCAACAACATCGAGGTGGTCTACAACAAGGTGGTGCAGGTGCTGCGCGGCCTGTCGCTGGCCGTGCCGCGCGGGCAGATCGTGGCGCTGCTGGGCAGCAACGGGGCGGGCAAGTCGACCACGCTGAAAGCGGTGTCGGGGCTGCTGGCGCTGGAAGACGGCGAGGTGGAGGCCGGGCGCATCGTGTTCGACGGCGCGCCGACCGCGCAGCTGGCGCCGCAGCAGCTGGTGCGGCGCGGGCTGAGCCATGTGATGGAAGGCCGTCGCGTGTTCGAAGACCTGACGGTGGAAGAGAACCTGGTGGCCGCCACCTATGCGCTGACCGAGCGCGGCGGCCCCGCGCCGTCGCGCGACTTCGACGACGTGTACGCCTATTTCCCCCGCCTGCACGAACGCCGCAAGGGCCTCGCCGGCTATCTCTCGGGGGGCGAGCAGCAGATGCTGGCCATCGGCCGCGCGCTGGTGGCGCAGCCCAAGCTCATCCTGCTGGACGAACCCTCGCTGGGCCTGTCACCCAAGCTGGTGGAGGACATCTTCACGATCATCGCGCGCATCAACGCCGAGCGCGGCACGTCGATGCTGCTCGTGGAGCAGAACGCGAGCGTGGCGCTGGCCATCGCACACACGGGCTACATCATGGAAAGCGGCAAGGTGGTGATCGACGGCAGTGCCGAGCGTCTGGCGGCCGACCCCGACGTGCGCGAGTTCTACCTGGGCGTGGGCGGCAGCGGCGAGTCGCGCAGCTTCCGCGCGCTCAAGCACTACAAGCGCCGCAAGCGCTGGCTGTCATGACGACGAACACGCTCCCCTCATTGACGCTGCCGCAGATGCTGCGCGCGCAGGCACGGCTGCAGCCCGGGCGCATCGCCATCCGGCAGAAGGACTTCGGCATCTGGCATCCGCTGGACTGGGCCGGCTACCTGCGGCGCGCCAGCCACTTCGCTCTGGGCCTGCATGCGATGGGCCTGGGAACGGGCGCGCACCTGGGCGTGATTTCGGAGAACCGCGTCGAGTGGCTGCTGTCGCAGATGGGCGCGGGCCTGATCGGCGCGGTGACGGTCGGCGTGTACCCGACGAGCCCCAGCAACGAGGTGGCCTACGTGGTGGGCCATGCGGACATCGAGGTGCTGGTCTGCGAAGACCAGGAGCAGACCGACAAGGTGCTGGAGGCCATCGACCAATTGCCGCGGCTGCGCAAGATCGTCGTCATGGAGACCAAGGGCCTGGCCAGCTACCCGCCAGCGGTGCGCGAGCGCATCGCGACCTTCGCGCAGGTCGAGCAGGCCGGTGCGGCGGCGTTCGCGCGCGACGGCATGGCCGTGATCGATGCCGCGCTGCAGCGCCAGACGCTGGCCGACATCGGCTTGATGATCTACACCTCGGGCTCCACCGGCAAGCCCAAGGGCGCGATGATTTCGTACCGCAACATTCGCGGCGTGGTGCCAGGCATCGCCGAGCGGCTGGCGCTGGACGGCGACACCACGCACCTGTCGTACCTGCCGCTGTGCCACGTGGCCGAGCAGATGCTCACGGCCTTCGTGCCGGTGTACCTGGGCTCGCAGGTGAACTTCGGCGAATCGATACGCACCGTGCAGGAAGACCTGCGCGAAGTGGCGCCCACCATGTTCCTCGGCGTGCCGCGCATCTGGGAGAAGCTGCATGCGGGCATCAGCATCAAGATGCAGGAGGCCGGGCCCGTGCAGCGCGCGATGTTCGTCCGCGCGATGGCCGCGTGCGCGCCGCTGGCCGAGAAGCCGCGCGCCGCATGGACGCTGGCCGAGCGCGGGCGCTTCGCCCTCGCCTACTGGACGGTGCTGCGCGCGCTGCAGAACTTCATCGGCCTGCGCCGCGCGCGCGTTGCGCTGACCGGTGCGGCGCCGATTCCGACGGACGTGGTGCGATTCTTTCGAACGCTGGGCGTGCCGCTGGTGGAGGTGTACGGCCTGACCGAATCGACCGGCATGATCGCCGGCCACCGGCATGACGCGGTGAAGATCGGCACGGTCGGCGAGCCCACGCAGGGCACCGAGCACCGCATCGGCGAGGCGGGCGAACTGCTGGTGCGCGGCGACATGGTGTTCGAGGGCTACTACAAGAACCCGGAGGCCACGGCCGCGTCGGTCCGCGACGGCTGGCTGTACACCGGCGACGTGGTGCGCGAAGACCACGGCCAGCTGCGCATCGTCGACCGCCTGAAGGACATCATGATCACCGCGGGCGGCAAGAACCTCACGCCCTCGGAAATCGAGAACACCATGAAGGGCAGCCCTTTCATCAAGGAGTGCATCGTGGTGGCGGACGGCCGCAAGTTCGTCGGCGCGTTGCTGCAGATCGACTATGAAACCGTGGGCAAGTGGGCGGAGGCGGCGCGCATTTCGTTCACGCATTTCCGCTCGCTGGTGGAAGAACCCCGCGTGCGCGTGCTGATCGACGCGGAAGTTTCAAAGGGCAACGCCAAGCTGGCGCAGGTGTCGCAGATCCGCCGCTTTCATCTGCTGACCAAGGAGCTGGACCATGACGACGGCGAGGTCACGGCGACCATGAAGGTGCGCCGCGCCAGCATCTACCAAACCTACGCCGGCGAGATCGAGGCGCTGTACAGCGCCTGACCGGCTTCGCGCGGCTTGCTTATTCGCCGCGCACGGGGCGGGCCCGCACGTCGGTCACGTCATCGGCGGGGCCGATGGCGATGGGGCTGCGCACCGATTCGCCGCGCGCCCGTGCGTTGACGACATCGGCCGCCTGGGGCTCTGCGGGCTGTGCCGCATGGCGAAACCTGTCGAAGCCGGAGCGCGGGTTGAAGCGCCCGCCCATCGAGGCGACCCACGGGGTCACGGGCTTGCCCGTGAGACGCCCCCAGGCGTAGCGCGTGCCCCACACGGCCGCCAGCAGCATGACCACCACGGCCAGGCTGGCCGCAAAGACCAGCCCCACGAGCAGAAGAATGACCCGAAAAATGAAGTTCATCATTCCAGCTTAGGCCGAAGCCGCCGCCGTTGGTTCCCCGGCCTTGGAGAACGAGAACTTTCCCGGCGACTGGATCGGGTCGGTGTTGACCTCGATCGTGTCCTTCGGCCCGAAGCTGCCGTCCAGCAGCAGCTTGGAGAGCGGGTTCTCGATGCGCTGCTGAATGGCGCGCTTCAACGGACGCGCACCGAACACCGGGTCGAAGCCGACCTTGGCAATCTCGGCCAGCGCCGCGGGCGACACCTGCAGGCCCAGGTCCATCTTCGCGAGGCGCGCGGTCAGCACCTTCAGCTGGATGCCGGCGATCGATTCGATGTTCTTCGCGTCCAGCGCATGGAACACGACCGTCTCGTCGATGCGGTTCAGGAACTCGGGGCGGAAGTAGTTCTTCAGCTCGTCCCACACCGCCTCCTTGATGTCTTCCGAGGGCTGGCCCACCATGGCCTGGATGATGGGCGAGCCGATGTTGCTCGTCATCACGATCACCGTGTTCTTGAAGTCCACCGTGCGGCCCTGGCCGTCGGTGAGGCGCCCGTCGTCGAGCACCTGCAGCAGCACGTTGAACACGTCGGGGTGGGCTTTCTCGACCTCGTCGAGCAGCACCACGCTGTAGGGCTTGCGGCGCACGGCTTCGGTGAGGTAGCCGCCTTCTTCATAGCCCACGTAGCCCGGCGGCGCACCGATCAGGCGCGCGACCGAATGCTTCTCCATGAACTCGCTCATGTCGATGCGGATCAGGTGGTCTTCGCTGTCGAACAGGAAGCCCGCGAGCGCCTTGCACAGCTCGGTCTTGCCCACGCCCGTGGGGCCGAGGAACAGGAACGAGCCCGTGGGGCGGCTCGGGTCGCTCAGGCCCGAGCGCGAGCGGCGGATCGCGTTGGCGACCGCACCGATGGCCTCGTCCTGGCCGACCACGCGCTCGTGCAGCTTGTCTTCCATCACCAGCAGCTTGTCGCGCTCGCCCTGCATCAGCTTGGCGACCGGAATGCCGGTGGCGCGCGCCACGACCTCGGCGATTTCTTCCGCGCCGACCTGCGTGCGCAGCAGCGTGGGGGCGCTCGACTTGCCCTTGCTGGCTTCGGCGTCCTGCGCTTCCTTCAGGCGCTTCTCGAGCGCCGGCAGCTGGCCGTACTGCAGCTCGGCGACCTTGTTGAAGTCGCCCTTGGCGGTGGACTCCGCAATCTGGAACTTGATCTTGTCGATGTCCTCGCGCACCTTGGCGCTGCCCTGGGCCTGCGCCTTCTCGGCCTGCCAGATCTCGTCGTAGTCGGCAATTTCCTTCTGCAGCTTGGCGATCTCGACCTCGATCAGGCCGAAGCGCTTCTGCGAGGCTTCGTCCTTCTCGCGGCGCACGGCCTCCAGCTCGATCTGCAGCTGGATCAGGCGGCGGTCCAGGCGGTCCATGACCTCGGGCTTGGAGTCCATCTCGATCTTGATCTTGGCCGCGGCCTCGTCGATCAGGTCGATGGCCTTGTCGGGCAGGAAGCGGTCGGTGATGTAGCGGTCGCTCAGCTCGGCCGCGGCCACGATGGCCGGGTCGGTGATGTCCACGCCGTGGTGCACCTCGTACTTTTCCTTCAGGCCGCGCAGGATGGCGACCGTGGCTTCCACGCTGGGCTCGCCCACGATGATCTTCTGGAAGCGGCGCTCCAGCGCGGCGTCTTTTTCGATGTACTTGCGGTACTCGTCCAGCGTGGTGGCGCCCACGCAGTGCAGCTCGCCGCGCGCGAGCGCGGGCTTGAGCATGTTGCCCGCATCCATCGCGCCCTCGGCCTTGCCGGCGCCGACCATGGTGTGCAGCTCGTCGATGAAGACGATGGTCTGGCCTTCGTCCTTGGCGAGCTCGTTCAGCACGGTCTTCAGGCGCTCCTCGAACTCGCCGCGAAACTTGGCACCGGCCAGCAGCGCGGCCATGTCCAGCGACAGCACGCGCTTGCCCTTGAGCGACTCGGGCACCTCACCCGAGACGATGCGCTGCGCCAGGCCTTCGACGATGGCGGTCTTGCCCACACCGGGTTCGCCGATGAGCACGGGGTTGTTCTTGGTGCGGCGTTGCAGCACCTGGATGGCACGGCGGATTTCCTCGTCGCGGCCAATGACGGGGTCGAGCTTGCCGCGGCGCGCGCGCTCGGTGAGGTCGGTGGTGTATTTCTTCAGGGCCTCGCGCTGGCCTTCGGCGTCGGCGCTGTTCACGCCCTGGCCGCCGCGCACTGCGTCGATGGCCGCTTCGAGCGACTTGCGCGTCATGCCGTTCGAACGCACGAGATTGCCGATGTCGGCCTTGCTGTCGGTCAGCGCCAGCAGGAAGAGCTCGCCGGCAATGAACTGGTCGTTGCGCTTGATGGCCTCCTTCTCGGTGGCCTGCAGCAGCTTGCCCAGCTCGGTGCCGACCTGCACGCTGTCGGCACCCTGCACCTGCGCCAGCTTCTTGATGGCTGCCTCGGCCGCCTGGGACAGGCCGGGCACGTTCACGCCTGCCCGTTCGAGCAGCGCGCGCGGGCCCTCGCTCTGGCGCAGCATCGCGACCAGCAGGTGGGCCGGTTCGATGTAGGCGTTGTCGTTGCCCAGCGCAAGCGTCTGGGCGTCGCCCAGGGCTTCCTGAAATTTGGTGGTGAGTTTGTCTTGTCGCATGGTGGTGTTCCTGCATCCAAAATAGGGCCGTTCGGGCACGATTCAAGGTTGCCAGCAACGCTGGCGCCGTGGGCACGGGTATTGCACAAGATCCGTTTCCCTGCCCGTAGGCATTTCTCTCTCTCGAATGGAGTCGATCATGGTTTTTTCAATGCAGCGCGTTCAACCGGTGCGCCGGGCGATCAGCGCCGGCCTCTTTCTAGCCGCCCTGGGCCTGTCGGGCCTTGCGCAGGCGCAAAGCGGCACGCCCATCCGCCTGCTGGTAGGGTTTCCGGCCGGCGCGGGCACCGACGCCATCGCGCGCACCCTGGGCGAGAAGCTCAAGGACGTGCTGGGCGTGCCGGTGGTGGTCGAAAACCGCGCGGGCGCGGGCGGGCAGATCGCCGCGACCGTGCTGAAGTCGTCGCCCGCCGACGGCCATACGCTGCTGCTGTCGCACGACCACACCATCTCGATCCTGCCGCAGGTCATCAAGAACCCCGGCTTCAACCCCGCCACCGACTTCGTGCCCGTGGCCGGCTTCGCCACCTTCGCCAACGTGCTGGCCGTCTCGGGCGGCACGCCGGCCAAGACCATGGACGAGTACGTGAAGTGGGTCCGCACGCAAAAGGGCGGCAAGGAAACCATCGGCATTCCGGCGCCGGCCTCGATCCCCGAGTTCCTGGTGAAGATGATCTCGGACAAGTACAAGATCGACGTGCAGCCCGCCCCCTACCGTGGCAGCGCACCCATGACGGCCGACATGCTGGGCAACCAGATCACCGCGGGCATCGCCTCGGTGCCGGACTTCATTGAGAACCACAAGGCGGGCAAGGTGCGCATCGTGGCCTCCATCGGCGCCAGGCGCCAGGCCGTGATTCCGAACGTGCCGACCTTCACCGAACTGGGCTTCGCGAACCTGGACGACCTGCCCTACTACGGCATCTTCGCGCCGGTGGGCACGCCGCAGCCGATCATCGACAAGTACGGCGAGGCGCTGCAGAAGGTGCTGGCCATGCCCGACGTGAAGCAGAAGCTCACGGCGATGGGGTTGACGGTGGGCTACGAGTCGCAGGGCCAGTTCGCGGGGCGTGTGCGCACGTACACCGCGGCCTGGGAAAAGATCATTCAGGGCAGCGGCTTCAAGCCCCTGTGATGTCTTGCTCCCTCTCCCCTCGGGGAGAGGGTTGGGGTGAGGGCTCGCGGCCTTCGCCAGTGCAAGTCAGGCATTCGGGGCGCTGATGCCCCAGCGCGCAAGCGCCGCGTCGTCGGCCACGCGCGCATCGACCCAGCGGGCGCCTTCGGGCGTTTGCTCCTTCTTCCAGAACGGCGCCTGCGTCTTGAGGTAGTCCATCAGGAACTCGCAGGCCTCGAAGCTCTGGCCGCGGTGCGCCGACACCACCGCCACCATCATGATCTGGTCCAGCGGCTGCAGCAGGCCCACGCGGTGGATCACGCGCGCACCCAGGATGTGGAAGCGCCGGTGCGCCTCGTCGATCATGGCCTCGACGGCCTTCTCGGTCATGCCGGGGTAGTGCTCCAGCTCCATCGACGCGACGCTGCTGCCGTCGTTGCGGTCCCGCACAGTGCCTACGAAGCTGCAGACCGCGCCCACGCGCTTGTCGCCGGCACGCAACACGGCGATCTCTTGCGAGAGGTCGAAATCGGCTGTCTGGATCGAAACACGTGCAACGCTCATTTCCGAATTGTGGCACCGCGCTAGACTGCGACGATGCCTTGCCTCGCCACGCCGTCCACAGTGCTTTCGCACACTGGAAGCGGCCGCGCGGGCCAGGGCAGCAAAGCCAAAAAACCAAAGCTCGTCTGACCGGAGCCGAGGTTCCGTCGTCGGATGAGCGACGGAACCTGCCAAGGTTTTTGGCCCCCTCATGGGTTTCGCGCGCATCCGACGGTGGTTCTTTTTCCATCGGTCGATTCCTGAAAGGAAGCCCGCGTGCCGCAACAACTCCATCCCCCCGTCCCTGATTTCTCAGGCTTCTGGGTCGCCCTCGTCACTCCGTTCCGCGACGGCGCGGTGGACCATGACGCCCTCGCCGCCCTGACCCGGCGCCTCGCCGCCGACGGCGTGACCGGCTTCGTGCCCTGCGGCTCCACCGGCGAGGCTGCCGCGCTCGACGAGGTCGAGCAGTTGGCCGTGCTTGACACCGTGCTGGCCGCGGCCGACGGCCTGCCGGTGGTGATGGGCATTTCGGGCTACCACCTGGGCAAGGCCACGGCCTGGGCGCGCAAGCTCTGCGAGCGCCCGCTGGCGGGCCTGCTGGTGGCCGCGCCGCACTACATTCGCCCGTCGCAGGCCGGCCTGCTCGAATGGTTCCGGGCCATTGCCGACGCCAGCACGGTGCCGGTGCTGGTCTACGACATCCCCTACCGCACCGGCGTCACCATCGCCCGCGACACGCTGCTGGCGCTGGCCGCGCACCCGCGCATTCGCGGCATCAAGGACTGCGGCGGCGACATGGCCAAGACGCGCGCCGTGATCGCCGATGGCCGGCTGCAGGTGCTGTCGGGCGAAGACCACCAGATCTTCAGCACGATGGCCGAAGGCGGCGTGGGTGCCATCGCAGCCAGCGGCAATGTGCAGACCCGCCGCTTCGTGCGGCTGGTGCGCCTGTTGTCGGAGAACCGGCTGGCCGAGGCCCGCGCCGACTGGCAGGCCTTGCAGCCGCTGGTGGACATGTTGTTCGCCGAGCCGAACCCCGGCCCCGTGAAGGCGGTACTGGCGCACGCAGGCGAAATGCACGACGAGCTGCGTTCGCCGATGACGTGCGCGTCCGACGGCCTGCGCGAGCGCCTCGTGGCGCTGAGCGCCCTGCTCAGCCGCCCGTGACGGGTGGAAAGAAGGCGACCTCGCAGCCGTCGTGCAGGGCTGCGGACTCGTCGCTCATGGCCTGGTCGAGCGCCATGCGCACCGCCTTGCCTCGCGCCAGCGCGGTGGCGTAGACGCCGCCCCGGGCGATGAGTTCGTCGCGCAGCGTGGCGAGGGTTTCGGCTTGCGTGTCTACGCTTTCGCCGCTGCGGGCAAGCGCCTCGCGCACCGAGGCGAAATAACGGACCTGGACTTTCATTCGATTCAGCCGAGCAGCGAGGCGAAGGGAATGAAGTTCACGGTGTCGCCCGACCTGATCGTCTGTCCGGCCGGGTTGTCGACCACGCCGTCACCCCAGACCATCGAGGTGAGCACGCCCGAGCTCTGGTTGCCGAACAGTTCGAGCCCGCCCGCCGCGTTGCGCCGCGCACGCAGGAACTCGCGGCGCTTGTCGGCGCGCAGCCAGTCGAAGTCGGCACGGATGCGCACCGGCTCGAGTGTCACGCGCGTGGCACCCTGCAACGTCAGCACAAAGGGGCGAACCAGCATCAGGAAGGTCAGGAAGCTCGACACCGGGTTGCCCGGCAGACCGGTCACATGGCACGCGCCCTGCCCATTGCTGCGCGCGATGGAGCCGTAGGCGAAAGGCTTGCCGGGCTTCATCGACAGCGACCACAGCTGCAGCTCGCCGAGCGACTGCAGCGCGGCGCGGATGTGGTCTTCCTCGCCGACGGACACACCGCCGGTCGTGATGATCAGGTCGCTGCTCTCGGCCGCGTCGCGCAGCGCCGCGATGGTGGCTTCGCGGTCGTCGGGCACGATGCCCAGGTCGTTCACCTCGCAGCCCAGGCGGTGCAGCAAGGCGCGCATGAAGAAGCGGTTGGAGTTGTAGATGGCGCCGGGCTTCATGGCGTCGGGCGCCACTTCGCCAGGCATCACCAGTTCGTCGCCGGTGGAGAGCATGGCCACGCGCGGCTTGCGCGCCACCTGCAGCTTGTGGAAGCCGACGCTGGCGGCCAGGCCGAGCGCGGCGGGCGTGAGGCGTTCGCCCCGCTTCAGCACCACATCGCCCGACGCCACGTCTTCGCCCGCGCGGCGCACCCATTGGCCAGCCGCCGGAACGATGGCGATGCGAACCGAGCCCAGGCTGCCTTCCTTCGGCGTGGCGGCGGTGTCTTCCTGCATGACGACCGCGTCGGCGCCCTCGGGGATCTGCGCGCCCGTGAAGATGCGCGCCGCGGTACCGGCCGCGAGCGCCGTGCCGACGGTGCCCGCGGGAATGCGCTGCGTCACGGCCAGTTCGGCCCCCGGCGCGGCGCAGTCGGCCACGCGCACGGCGTAGCCGTCCATCGCGCTGGCGTCGCGCGGCGGCACGGTCAGGCCGGACACGAGGTCCTGCGCCAGCACGCGGCCGTCGGCCTCGAAGGTGACGACGCTCTCGGCGGGCAGCGTCGGCTGCGCCCGGGCGAGCAGCGCGGCGACGGCCTCGTCGAGCGGCATCAACGGCGGGCGCAACGAAGAAGCGGCGAACGGGACGGGAGAAGCAGGTGTGTCAGCCATGGTGTTCGGGGTTGTATTCGAAGCGGTCGCCGCTGTCGATCAACCACTTCGCAATGGCCTCGGCGTCGTCGAGGTCGAAAAGCGGGCGCTCGGTGGGCACGGGCAGGCCGGCCGGGTCGTCCGTGGCCACAGCGGTGACGAAAGGATCGTCGGTGTAGAGCGCCGGGCGCGACGGCTCGTCGCCCTCGGGCCGGCGCCAGACTTCGATCTTCAGCACGTCGCTGTGCCGGAAGCCCTCCACCAGCACCCAGTCGGCGGACGGGTGCACCTCGGCCAGCAACTGGTGCACGTTGAGCTCCACGGGAAATTCGAACTCGCGCATCACGGCCAGCCGTTTGTCGGACGCCACGACGACCTCGAAGGCGCCCGCCTCCCGATGGCGGTACGTGTCCTTGCCCGGATGGTCGATGTCGAACTTGTGGTGCGCATGCTTGACCACCGAGACGCGTTGCCCGAGCCGCTTGAGCGCGGGAATCAGGCGCTCCAGCAGCGTGGTCTTGCCCGCGCCCGAGTAGCCGGCGAAGCCGACGACCTTCATGCGGGAGCCCGCCGGACGCGATCAGTCACAGTTTTGCGCGATGTAGGCCTTCACGGCCTCGGCGTCGGCCGGCAGCTTCACGACGCGCTTGGGCAGGGCCTCGATGCCTTCGAACCGCTTCGGCCGCTCGGGCTCCTGGCCCAGCGCCTCGACCAGCGTGGCGGCGAACTTGATCGGCAGCGCGGTTTCGAGCACCACCATCGGCACGCCGGGCGCGAGCTGCTCGCGCGCGGCCTTCAGGCCGTCGGCGGTGTGCGGATCGACCATCGTGGCAAAGCGCTTCTCGGTGTCGCGGATGGTCGCCAGGCGGTCGGCGTGCGTGCTGCGGCCGCTCTTGAAGCCGAAGCGCCCGGCGGCCTGCTTGAACGCCGGGTCGGCGCTCAGGTCGAAGCTGCCTCGCAGGCCCAGGTCTTCCACGAACAGCTGGCGCAGCCGGTCGGCGTCGCGACCCACCAGGTCGAACACGAAGCGTTCGAAGTTGCTGGCCTTGCTGATGTCCATCGACGGGCTGGAGGTCTCGTGCGTGTCGACCGCGCCGCGCACACGGTAGATGCCGGTGCGGAAGAACTCGTCGAGCACGTCGTTCTCGTTGGTGGCGACCACCAGCGTCTGGATAGGCAGGCCCATCATGCGCGCCACGTGGCCCGCGCAGACATTGCCGAAGTTGCCCGAGGGCACGGTGAAGCTCACCGGCTTGTCGTTGCTCGCGGTGGCCTGGAAGTAGCCGGCGAAGTAGTAGACGACCTGCGCCAGCAGCCGCGCCCAGTTGATCGAGTTGACCGTGCCGATGCGGTACTTGCGCTTGAAGCCCAGGTCGTTGGACACCGCCTTCACGATGTCCTGGCAGTCGTCGAACACGCCGGTGATGGCGATGTTGTGGATGTTCTCGTCCTGCAGGCTGAACATCTGCGCCTGCTGGAACGGGCTCATGCGGCCGTCGGGCGAGGTCATGAAGACGCGCACGCCCTTCTTGCCGCGCATGGCGTACTCGGCCGCGCTGCCGGTGTCGCCGCTGGTCGCGCCCAATATGTTGAGTTCCGCGCCGCGGCGGGCCAGTTCGTACTCGAACAGGTTGCCCAGCAGCTGCATCGCCATGTCCTTGAAGGCCAGCGTGGGGCCGTTGGACAGGGCTTCGAGGTACACGCCGTCCTCGAGCTCGCGCAGCGGCACGATCTCGTCGGAGCCGAACACCTCGGCGGTGTAGGTCTTGGCACAGATCGCCTTCAGGTCGGACAGCGGAATGTCGTCGATGTAGAGCGAGAGGATCTCGAAGGCCAGCTCGGCGTAAGGCAGCGCGCGCCACCTGGCGAGCGTGGCGGTGTCGACCTGCGGATACTCCGCTGGCAGGTAGAGGCCGCCGTCGGGCGCGAGGCCCTCGAGGAGGATTTCGCAAAAGCGCTTGCGGTCGGGGTGGCCGCGGGTGCTCAGGTAGTTCACACGATGGTCCTGTGGGTCCGGTTCAATGCTCGATGGGTGAAGTTGGCAAGCTGCCCCTCAGGACAGCTCTTCCTTGCGGATGCGAACGATGGGCTCCAGCACCGTGGGCAGCGCCTGCAGCTCGGCCAGCACGTCGTTGACGGTGCCTTCGCGCGCATCGTGCGTGAGGATGATGAGGTCGGTCTGCGTGGAGCCTTCGCCGCCCACTTCGTCGGCTTCGCGCTGCAGCACGGCGTCGATGCTGATGCCGGCGGTGGCCAGCAGGCCCGTCACCTTGGCGAGCACGCCGGCCTGGTCGGCCACGCGCAGGCGCAGGTAGTAGCTGGTGACCACCTCGGTCATCGGCAGCACCTTCAGGTCGCTCATGGCGTCGGGGTGGAAGGCCAGGTGCGGCACGCGGTGCGCGGCGTCGGCCGTGTGCAGGCGGGTGATGTCGACCAGGTCGGCAATCACGGCGCTGGCGGTGGGCTCGCTGCCTGCGCCCTTGCCGTAGTACAGCGTGGTGCCGACGGCGTCGCCGTGCACCACCACCGCGTTCATCGCACCTTCGACGTTGGCCAGCAGGCGCTTGGACGGCACCAGCGACGGATGCACGCGCAGCTCGATCCCCTGGGCGGTGCGCTTGGTGATGCCCAGCAGCTTGATGCGGTAGCCGAGCTGTTCGGCGTACCTGATGTCCTGCGCGGCGAGCTTGGTGATGCCCTCGATGTGGGCCTTGTCGAACTGCACCGGAATGCCGAAGGCGATGGCGCTCATCAGCGTGACCTTGTGGCCGGCGTCGACGCCTTCGATGTCGAAGGTCGGGTCGGCTTCGGCGTAGCCCAGGCGTTGCGCTTCCTTTAGCACGGTCGCGAAGTCCAGGCCCTTGTCGCGCATCTCGGACAGGATGAAGTTGGTGGTGCCGTTGATGATGCCGGCCAGCCACTGGATGCTGTTGGCCGTGAGGCCTTCGCGCAGCGCCTTGATGATCGGGATGCCGCCGGCCACCGCGGCCTCGAAGGCCACCATCACGCCCTTGGCGTGCGCGGCCGCGAAGATCTCGGTGCCGTGCACCGCGAGCAGCGCCTTGTTGGCCGTGACCACGTGCTTACCGGCCGCAATGGCTTCGAGCACGAGCTGCTTGGCAATGCCGTAGCCACCGATGAGTTCGATGACGATGTCGATGTCGGGGTTGGCAATGACTTCGCGTGCATCGGCGACCACCTTGACACCTTCGCCGGCCACTTCGCGGGCGCGGGCGGTGTCGAGGTCGGCCACCATGGTGATCTCGATGCCGCGGCCGGCGCGGCGCTTGATTTCTTCCTGGTTGCGCTGGAGCACCTTGAAGGTGCCGCTGCCGACCGTGCCTGCGCCGAGCAGGCCTACTTGGATGGGTTTCATTGGAAAAGTCGCGTTCAGGGCGTTCATGGTTTGGATGGGGTGGTGGACGGTGCGCCCACGATGCGGCTGACGTAGCGCGGCAGGCTCCAGGCGCCACCGGCAAAGCCACGGCACATGCCGTCGCCCGTTGCACCGGTGCGAACGAAGTCGCGGCCGTCGAAGTGCCAGGTCTCGCTCGACCAGCAGTCGCCCACGCCGCGGCCCTTCATGGAGGAAGTGACGCTGGCGTCCTTGTCGTCGAAATCGCCGTTGGCCTCGAGGGCTGCCGGCGCATAGGGCGGCTTGTCGTTGGCGAGCCAGAGCAGGCTCGAATAGTTGTACGCCCCCATGCCGCAGCCCAGGGACAGCAGCAGCTTGCTGTCGGTGAGGCGGTGGACTTGCAGCGACTTGGCGTTGACGTCGTCGCTGTTGTTGCACTGTTCCTTGATGTCGCCGAGCTTCAGCGTCGGGAAGATGCGCGCGGCCAGAGCGTCGTCGCCGGGGCGCGCCTTGGGGGGCCGCACCACGTTCACGACCGGCACCGGCACCGCTGCAAGCACGGACGATTCGGGCTTGCTGCCGCGGCGCACCAGCGCGCCCGGCGTGCCGACGCGGCCCTGGGCCTCGTCCATCTTCAGCAGCACGGCGTTGAGGCCGGCAAGGGACAGTGTCCATTTCCGGTTGCCGCCGGCGGTGAGCGTGGCGTCGTCGCTCTTCAGAAGTTCCGGCAGGACGGTGCGGACCTGGCTGTCGTCGAGGCTGGCAGGACTGCCCTGCAAACCGGACACGGTGGCCTTGCCGACCTTGAAGCGCAACGCGCCCTTGACTTCGTCTTCGCCGCCGGTCTGCAGCTCGATGTCGAGCGTGGTGCCGGGGCCGGCCTTGCGGGTGATGAGCATCGACACCGGCTTTCCCTCACCGCTGTCCGGCTGATAGCCGGCGGCGCGGCAGGTGCGCGTGTTGTCGCAGCCCAGCTCCCAGTCGTTGTGCGAAAAGGAAACGGGCGCCGTGTCGGCGGCGGCTGCAGACAAGGCTGCGAGCGACAAGGCGGCAGCGACGCAGGCGGATCTCATGAGCCCGTCTTGCGGCGCGCGCGGTACTGCTCCAGGAACTTCGCGATGCGGTTGATGGCCTCGCGCAGATCGTCCTCGTGGGGCAGGAACACGATGCGGAAGTGGTCGGGGGTGGCCCAGTTGAAGCCGGTGCCCTGCACCAGCATCACGCGGGTTTCCTTCAGCAGCTCGAGGAAGAACTGGCGATCGTCCTCGATCGGGTAGACCTCGGGGTCGAGCCTGGGAAACATGTAGAGCGCGGCGCTGGGCTTGACGCAGCTCACGCCCGGAATGGCTGTGATGAGTTCGTAGGCCAGGTCGCGCTGGCGGCGCAGGCGCCCGCCGTCGCACACCAGGTCGTTGATGCTCTGGTAGCCGCCCAGCGCTGTCTGGATGGCCCACTGACCCGGCACGTTGGCGCACAGGCGCATGTTCGAGAGCATGTTCAGGCCCTCGATGTAGTCCTGCGCACCGCGCTTGTCGCCCGACACCACGAGCCAGCCGGCGCGGTAGCCGCAGGAACGGTAGCTCTTGGAGAGCGAATTGAAGGTCAGAGTGAGCACGTCGCTCGACAGGCTGGCGATGGCGGTGTGCTTGACGCCGTCGTACAGCACCTTGTCGTAGACCTCGTCGGCGAAGATCACCAAGCCGTGCTCGCGCGCGATGGCCACGATGTTCTTGAGCAGCGCGTCGGAATACAGCGCGCCGGTCGGGTTGTTCGGGTTGATGACCACGATGCCCTTGGTGCGCGGCGTGATCTTGGCCCGGATGTCGTCCAGGTTGGGCATCCAGCCGTTGGCCTCGTCGCACAGGTAGTGCACCGGGGTGCCACCCGACAGGCTCGTGGAAGCCGTCCACAGCGGGTAGTCGGGGGCCGGCAGCAGCAGCTCGTCGCCGTCGTCGAGCAGCGCGTTGGTGGACATGGCGATCAGCTCGCTGGCGCCGTTGCCCAGGTAGATGTCGTCGAGGGTGACCCCCGTGATGCCCTGTTTCTGCGTCTCGTGCATCACCGCCTTGCGCGCGGCGAAGACCCCCTTGCTGTCGGAGTAACCTGCCGAATTCGGCAGGTTGCGGATCATGTCCTGCTGGATTTCCTCGGGGGCATCGAAGCCGAACACGGCCAGATTGCCGATGTTGAGCTTGATGATCTTCTGGCCGTCCTCTTCCATCTGCTTGGCGGCGTCCATGATGGGGCCGCGGATATCGTAGAGAACGTTGGCCAGCTTGGCCGATTTCTTGAGCTGCTTCAAAGGGCCCTCCCGGGCGCGGGTTAACGGGTTGCTTGCTCGGAGTTGCAGTCCCGGCGGGCTGGCTCCGAAAAAAGCCCTTGCGGGCCTCGTGACGCTGGGGAAAACCTATAATTTGACCACAGTTCCCAGTGCACCGATGAAGCTCCAGCCCGACAAATCCGACGCCCAATCCCTCACCGCACACGGCCCCGGCTGGGTGGCCATCAACAATGAAAAAGTCGAGGGCAGCGTGGTGGTCGGCTCGCGCGGCGAACGATTCGAATGGAATTGTTCGAGCTTCGACCAGCTCGGTGCCGAACATTTCGCGCAGCTGGCGTCGCTGGGTGCCGAGTTGATCATCTTCGGCAGCGGAAACCGCATCCGCTTTCCCCAGCCTTCCTGGCTGCAGCCCCTGATGGCGCAACGCACCGGCGTGGAGACCATGGACACCGCGGCAGCCTGCCGAACCTACAACATCCTGGCCGGCGAAGGCAGGCATGTGATTGCCGCTCTGCTCGTCGAGAGTCCGGCCGTTGGCTGAGGCAGGCGTTTTCGGGGTAAAATACTAGGTTGCGAACAGGCCCGCTACCCCAAAGTTAGCAACGACCAATCCTTCATTCTTCGAGCAAGCCCCGTCTGAAAACGGTGCGAGAGGGCTCGGAGAGCTGAATCTAACGGAGAAAACAAGTTTCATGGCGATCGTTGTCAACAAACCCATTCCTGAATTCGACGCCAACGCCACGGGCGGCCTCAAGGTCTCGAATACTTCGCATCTCGGCCACGTGCTGGTCATGTACTTCTACCCGAAAGATAACACTCCGGGTTGCACGACCGAAGCGATGCAATTCCGCGATCGCTACAAGGACTTCGAAAAGGCAGGCGCCACGGTCTTCGGCGTGTCGCGCGACAACATGAAGTCGCACGACGAGTTCAAGGCGAAGCTCGAACTCCCGTTCGAACTCATCGCCGACACCGAAGAAAAAATGTGCCACATGTTCGGCGTGGTCAAGAACAAGATCATGTACGGCAAGAAGGTCAAGGGCATCGAGCGCAGCACCTTCCTGATCGGCGCGGATGGCATCCTGAAGGCCGAATGGCGCGGACTCAAGGTCCCGGGCCATGTGGACGACGTGCTCAAGGCCGTCAAGGCCCTCAAGAAGGCTGCCTGAGCATTGCACCGGGCGCCGGCAGGTTTTGCGCCGCGACGTGGGGAATGCCCCACGCGGCGCGTAAAGAGCCTGCGGCGCGTCATCCGGGGTGTGCATAATGGCTTCATGCCGTTGAGCTCCACGACCGCATCCCCCGAACAAAGCCGCCTTGGCCAACAGGCGGCTTTTTCGTTTTCTGGTTCCCACTTTCTGCGAGCGACCTGACCCATGCCATTGCCTCCCGCCCCCACGAAACGCGCTGCATTGCTCTCGCCGGACGCGATCGACGCGCCCGCACGGCCCTCGCACAGGGGTTCGCGCCGCGCCGGCGATTCGCGCGCCGAAGCCTCCGCGCAGAGCGGACCGCAGCCGCTGGAGCTGTTCGACAACCTCGGCACCGAAGGCGGCGGCAGCAGCGAAACCGCACGCCCTCCCCGTCGCGCCAAATCGAAACCGGTCTCCGCGCCCGTGCCCGTCACCGCGCCGCAGCAGCCGCCCGCCGCCATCCAGGTCGAGACCAAAGTCCCCACGGCGGCGCCCGCGGTCCAAGCGCCCGCCGCGGCACCGCAAGGCCCGGCACGCCCCAAGCGCAGCAAATCCACCGGTCCTGCCAAGCTGTTCGTGCTCGACACCAACGTGCTGCTGCACGACCCGATGTGCCTGTTCCGCTTCGAGGAGCACGACATCTTCCTGCCGATGATCGTGCTGGAAGAGCTCGACGGCCACAAGAAAGGCACCACCGAGGTCGCGCGCAACGGTCGCCAGACCAGCCGCACGCTCGACGCGCTGGCCGGTGCGCAGGACGCGGACATCGACAAGGGCCTGAAGCTCGACACCACCGGCCACCGCGAAGCGGGCGGACGGCTGTTCTTCCAGACCGCCCCGCTCGACTACTCGCTGCCGATCAGCCTGCCCCAGGGCAAGGCCGACAACCAGATCCTCGGCGTGGTGCACGCGCTGCGCGACGAGTACGCCAAGGAACGCCCAGGCAAGCCGAAGCAGGAAGTGGTGCTGGTGTCCAAGGACATCAACATGCGCGTCAAGGCGCGCGCACTGGGCCTGGCCGCCGACGATTACCAGAACGACAAGACGCTGGAAGACGGCGACCTGCTCTACGCCGGTTCGCTCGCCCTGCCGTCCGACTTCTGGACGCGCCAGAGCAAGACGGTCGAAAGCTGGCAGAGCGGCATCAACACGTTCTACCGCATCAGCGGTCCGATCGTGCCCAACCTGTACATCAACCAGTTCGTCTTCTTCGAGGCGCCGGGTGAACCGAGCATGTACGCGCGCGTCACCGAGATCCGCGACAAGACCGCGGTGCTCAAGACGCTCAAGGACTACAGCTCGGCCAAGAACGCGGTGTGGGGCGTGAACACGCGCAACCGCGAGCAGAACTTCGCGATGAACCTGCTCATGGACCCGGACATCGACTTCGTCACGCTCACCGGCACGGCCGGCACCGGCAAGACGCTGATGGCGCTGGCTTCCGGCCTCACGCAGGTGCTGGACGACCGCCGCTACACCGAGATCATCATGACCCGCGCGACCGTGAGCGTGGGCGAGGACATCGGTTTCCTGCCCGGTACCGAAGAAGAAAAGATGGGCCCCTGGATGGGCGCGCTCGACGACAACCTCGAGTTCCTGGCCAAGGGCGACGGCGGCGGTGCCGGCGAATGGGGCCGTGCGGCCACCAACGAGCTGATCCGCAGCCGCATCAAGGTCAAGAGCATGAACTTCATGCGCGGGCGCACCTTCCTGAACAAGTACGTGATCATCGACGAGGCGCAGAACCTGACGCCCAAGCAGATGAAGACGCTGATCACGCGCGCTGGCCCGGGCACCAAGATCATCTGCATGGGCAACCTGGCGCAGATCGACACGCCGTACCTCACGGAAGGTTCCTCGGGCCTGACCTTCGCGGTCGACAAGTTCAAGGGCTGGCCGCACGGCGGGCACATCACGCTGGCGCGCGGCGAACGCTCTCGCCTGGCCGACTTCGCGAGCGACGTGCTCTAAGCCGCTTGCCTCGAGGCCGACAAGGCCCGCGCACGCTCCCCGGAGCGGCGCGGGCTTTTTTTCGTCTGCGGCGACAGGCTACTGACAAGACGTTGTCAGGAGGCGGATCGCACCATGGGGACTCCTTCAACAGACACGAAAGAGAGCCCTTCATGCAACAACAAAACGCCATCAGCTGGTTCGAGATTCCCGTTGCCGACCTCGACCGCGCCCAGGCCTTCTATGAAACCGTGCTGGCCCGCAAGCTGCGTCGCGAAAACATGGGCGGGGACGCGCTGGCTGTGTTTCCCTATGAGAGGCCCGCCACCGGCGGCGCCCTGCAGGCCGGCGCCAGCGCCACCGCACGCGCCGGCAGCAGCATCCGCATCTACCTGGACTGCATGCCCAGCATCGACGCGGTGCTCGCGCGCGTCGAGGCGGCCGGCGGTCACATCGTGGCGCCCAAGTCCGCATTGCCGCCGGGCATGGGCTTCATCGCCCACATGCGCGACACCGAAGGCAACGAAGTCGGCCTGCACGCGCTGGACTGAGCGGCCATGGCGCAACGCAACTGGATCGCCGTGGCCAGCGCCGAGCATGCGCGGCGCGGCCGCGACCACCGCCCGCTGGGCTTCATGCAGGTCGGCCACGGCAAGCAGGCACCGCTCAGGCGGCTTTCAGCGGGCGACCGCGTGGCCTACTATTCGCCGGCCACGGTGTTCAGCGGCACGGACAAGCTGCAGAGCTTCGTGTCGATCGGCATCGTGCAGCCCGGCATGCCGTACGAATTCGACGTGGGCAACGGCTTCGTGCCGTGGCGCCGCGACGTGGCCTATGCGGCGTCGCACGAAGCGCCCATCGCGCCGCTGATCGAACGCCTCGCGTTCATCGAAAACCCGAAGCAATGGGGCTACAAGTTTCGCTTCGGCATGTTCGACATCACCGATGCCGACATGCAACGGATCGCCGAGGCCATGAAGGCCGACCTGAAGATGCTCGCACTGTGAGAAAGAGAAAAGATGGAACCTACCCGCCAACACCACGACGCCTTCCAGGTTGCAGGCATCACGGTGCGCACCACCAACCAAGAGGAAAGCGACCCGGCTACAGCCCGCATCGCGGCGCTGTGGCGGCGCTTCTTCGGCGAGCAGACCTACGCATCGACGCCGCACCGCACCAGTGACACCCGGATCTTCAGCGTCTACTCGGCCTACGAATCGGACGCGCAGGGCGCGTTCGACGTCACGGCGGGCGTCGCTGTTTCAGACGGTGCGAACAGCGTGGCTGTCGAGGCCGGCGACTACCTCGTGTTCACCGGCCAGGGCGAAATGCCGCACATGGTGATCGCCACCTGGCAGCGCATCTGGCACTATTTCGAGACGCACCCGGACGTCGCGCGCAGCTACCGCAGCGACTTCGAAGCCTACGAAGGACCGGACAAGGTCGCGATCCACATCGGAGTTTCATGAGCATCGAGAAGACCGACGGCAATCTGGAATTCACGGGCCCACGCTGATGCGCCGCGCCGATCGCCTCTTCCAGCTCGTGCAGCTCATCCGCGGCCGCCGACTCACGACGGCCGCCTTCCTGGCGCAGCGCCTGGAGGTGTCCGAGCGCACCGTGTACCGCGACGTGGCCGACCTGCAGCACCAGGGTGTGCCGATCGAGGGCGAAGCCGGCGTGGGCTACCGGCTCGGCGCGGGCTTCGAACTGCCGCCGTTGATGTTCACGCAGGACGAGGCCTCGGCGCTCGTGGCCGCGGCGCGGCTTGCACAGAGCTGGGTCGATCCGGCGCTGGCGCGCGACATCGAGAGCGGGCTGGGCAAGATCCTGTCGGTGCTGCCGCCGGCCGCGCGTGTCTCCGCGGAGGCGCTGGCGCTCTACGCGCCAGCCATGGGCCTGGACGACGCCCTGCGTGCGCGGCTTCAGACGCTGCGCGAGGCCGTGCAGTCGCACAACAAGCTGCGGCTGCATTACCGCGATGTGTCGGGCGATGCCAGCGAGCGCACCGTGCGACCGCTCGGCTGCTTCTACTGGGGCAAGGTGTGGACGCTGTCGACCTGGTGCGAATTGCGAAACGACTTTCGCGGCTTTCGCGTGGACCGCATGGATGCGATCGACGTGCTGCCCGAGCGCTTTCGCGACGAACCGGGCAAGACGCTGCCCGACATGCTGCGCCAGTTGAAGGCAGAAACCTCGCAGGGAAAGATCGTGCCGCTCAAACCGCCGGGCGCGCCGCCGTGGTCGGGCAGCAGCGCCGGCTGAGCAAGCTCAGTACTGGTCGTTGTTGCTGTAGCCGACCAGGTTTTCGAACTTGGTGATCGGCTTGAGAAAGGCCAGCTTGATGGTGCCGGTCGGGCCGTTGCGGTGCTTGCTGATGATCACCTCGGCCACGCCCGGCTCCTTCGACTCCTTGTTGTAGTAGTCGTCGCGGTAGATGAACATGATGATGTCCGCGTCCTGCTCGATGGCGCCGGATTCGCGCAGGTCGCTCATCATGGGACGCTTGTCGGTGCGGCTTTCCACGCCGCGGCTGAGCTGCGACAGCGCGATCACCGGGCACTTCAGTTCCTTGGCCAGCATCTTCAGCCCACGCGAGATTTCGCCCACGGCCGTGGCGCGGTTCTCGTCGCCCGAACTGCTGGTCGACATGAGCTGCAGGTAGTCGACCACGATCAGGCCGAGGCGCCCGTACTGGCGCGCAAGCCGGCGCGCGTTGGCGCGCAGCTCGCTGGTCGACAGGCCCGGCGTCTCGTCGATGTGCAGCGACACGGTGCGCAGCTTCTCGATGGCTTCGGTCAGGCGCGGCCACTCTTCGTCGCTGAGCTTGCCGGTGCGCAGGTGGCCCTGGTCGATGCGCCCGATCGAGCCCACGATACGCACCGCGAGCTGCGAGGCGCCCATTTCCATCGAGAACACCGCCACCGGCAGTCCCTCCTCGAGGGCCACGTGCTCGGCGATGTTGATCGCGAGCGAGGTCTTCCCCATCGACGGACGCGCGGCCAGTACGATCATGTCGCCCGGCTGCAGGCCCGAGGTCATCTTGTCGAAGTCGTGAAAGCCGGTGCGAACGCCCGTGATGTCGTTCGGGTTCTCGGCCATTTCCGTGACGCGGTCGAGCAACTCGACCACCAGCGCATCCATGCTCTGGAAGCCCTGCTTCATCCGCGTGCCTTCTTCGCCGATGTTGAAGATCTTCTGCTCGGCTTCGTCCAGGATCTTGTCGACCGCCTTGCCCTGCGGGTTGAACGCGTTGGTGGCGATCTCGTCGGCGGCGGAGACGAGCTTGCGCAGGATAGAACGCTCGCGCACGATCTCCGCATAGCGCCGGATGTTGCTCGCGCTCGGTACGTACTGCGCCAGCGAATTCAGGTAGACCAGCCCGCCGATCTCGTCGGCCTTGCCGATGTTCTGCAACTGCTCGTAGACGGTGATCACGTCGGCCGGCTTGCTGGCATTGATCAGCCCGCCGACGGCGGCGTAGATCAGCTTGTGTTCGTGGCGGTAGAAGTCGCCGTCGACCAGCAGGTCGCCCATGCGGTCCCAGGCGCCGTTGTCGAGCAGCAGGCCACCGAGCACGCTCGATTCGGCCTCGATGGAGTGCGGCGGAATGCGCAGCTTGGCAACTTGGCGATCGGCCGACGGGTCATTGTCGGCATAGGAAAAAACGGCGGACATGGACTTCCCTTGCAACCCTGCATGCTAAGCCGCGCACGCACCCGCGTGTGTGGACAAGGTTGTGAATAAACGGTGATCTTCCGGTGCAATCGACTGGACAACTGCGACGCACAAAAAGAAAAGCCGCCCGAAGGCGGCTTTTGCTGCAGCGCTCAGGCGCTGTGAACGATCAGGCGGTTTCGCCGTAGACCGTCACGTTGATTTCGACCACCACGTCGGTGTGCAGCGAAACGCTCACGGTGCTGTCGCCAACGACCTTGATCGGGCCGTTGGGCAGGCGCACTTGCGCCTTCAGAACCTTGTAGCCTTGCTTGTTCAGCTCTTCGGCGATGTCGCCGTTGGTGACCGAACCGAACAGGCGGCCGTCGACGCCGGCCTTTTGCGTCAGCTTGATGGTCGTGCCACCGAGCTTTTCGCCTTGGGCTTGCGACTCGGCCAGCTTGGCGGCCGCAGCCTTTTCGAGTTCGGCGCGCTTGGCTTCGAATTCGGCCTTGTTGGAGGCGGTCGCGCGGCGGGCCAGGCCCGTCGGGATCAGGAAGTTGCGTGCGTAGCCGTCCTTGACCTTGACGATATCGCCCAGGGCACCGACGTTGACAACCTTGTCAAGAAGAATGATTTGCATGGTCTCGACTCCTTAGACGCGGTGCTGGTCGCTGTACGGCACCATGGCCAGGAAGCGCGCGCGCTTGATGGCGGTGTTCAGCTGGCGTTGGTAGATCGCGCGGGTGCCGGTCAGGCGTGCGGGAATGATCTTGCCGTTTTCGCTGATGAAGTCACGCAGCGTGTCGATGTCCTTGTAGTCGATTTCTTCGACGCCAGCGACGGTGAAGCGGCAGAAGCGCTTGCGCTTGAACAGCAGCGACTGGGTGTTGCGCTTGGGGCGCTTGTCTTTGTTGAATTTCTTGAACGTGGCCATGATGGACCTCTCGAAAAATTAATCTTGCTGGAAGTCCTGCACATGCAGGACCGGATGCTTGCCGTTGCCCGGTGTCGCGAGAAACCCCTGAAAACGCCAGAGACTTCCCATCGACTGCCTTGCGAGCCGTTCGGCGATGGCGCCGAAGGCAACGGCCTTGAGGGCCGCCTTCACCTGCCTGGGCTTTCCTGCCTCCTGGAGCGTCGACTCGTGTTCGAGCTTCAGGTCGATGGCGGGCAAGCCGGCTGGGGTGTATCGCAGGACTCCGATTTCGGCAACCGAGGCGGTCAGCAACAGCTGATTGACCCCCGTTGCCGCAGCGGCGGCACTCACACCATCAGTTGTTGTTGGCGGCGTATTCGGCCTGCTGAGCCTTGCGGGCTTCTTCGCGCTCGACCGTCTTCATCATCGACGAAGGACCGGTGTCGGCCTTCTTCTTCTGAACGGTGAGGTGACGCAGCACGGCGTCGTTGAACTTGAACGCGTGTTCGAGTTCACCCATCACGGTTTGCTCAGCTTCGATGTTGACGCACAGGTAGTGGGCCTTGTTGAGCTTGTTGATCTGGTAAGCCAGCTGACGACGGCCCCAGTCTTCGACGCGGTGGATCTTGCCGCCGCCGGCCGTGATCAGGCCCTTGTAGCGCTCCAGCATTGCCGGAACTTGTTCGCTCTGATCCGGGTGGATCAGCAAAATGATTTCGTAGTGACGCATGGCACTCCTTGTGGATTCTTCCGAAGAAGAGAAAAAAGCCACCCGCAGCGTCTGGCGCAGTGTGGCAAGGGAAAGCCCACGATTATAGCCCTGAATCCGGCCTACCGGCAAGGTGCTCAGTCGTTGAGCGCCTTGTCAAGCGCGGCGGCCTTCTCGGGACCGACGGCCGCTCGGATCTTCGGTGCCAGCGCGACCAGGTCCTCGTAGCTCCCGGTGCCCTCGACCTGCAGGTTCAGCCGGAAGCCCATCAGGCCCAGGCTCCCGGTGAGCTGCGTGGCGATGGGATAGGCGTCCTTGTAGCGCTGCTGGTTGCTTCGCCCGGTGCTGGCGGGCACCGTCGCTGGCGCGGCCACGGGACTCGCCGGGTAGATCGCGGCATCGGACGGCCCCGAGGCAACCCCGCCCACTGGCGCGAGCACGCCGAGTTCGACCATCCGATCGATGTCCTCGCGCGAGATGCCCATGCCGGCGGCCAACACGTCGTCGAGGGAGCGCTTGCCGTCGAAAAGAATGAATGCCGAGCGCTGGCGCGGCGACAACGGGACCGAGCGGTCCTTCAGGGCCTGGTGGCCGGCGGGCGTCTTGACAAGAATCATGGTGGTCTTCCCTTCCGGGATGCGCCCGTGAGTCTCACCAGTCTGGCATCAATTACGCATTTTGTTTCAAAAATGCCCGCCGACAGCGGGAATCCCCCGATGGGGATTTCCGCCATCAGTGGCTTCAGCGCTTGGCGAGCTGCTGCCAGGTGTCGATCACGCTGTCGGGGTTCAGCGAGATCGATTCGATGCCCTCATCGGCCAGCCACAGCGCGAAGTCGGGGTGGTCGCTGGGGCCCTGGCCGCAGATGCCGACGTACTTGCCCTGCGCCTTGCAGGCCTTGATGGCTTGGCTCAGCAGCGCTTTCACCGCCGGATCGCGCTCGTCGAAGTCGGCCGCCAGCAACTCGAGGCCGGAGTCGCGGTCCAGGCCCAGCGTGAGCTGGGTCAGGTCGTTCGAACCGATCGAGAAGCCGTCGAAGAACTGCAGGAACTCGTCGGCCAGGATGGCGTTGCTCGGCACCTCGCACATCATGATCAGCTTGAGCTCGTTCTCGCCGCGCTTCAAGCCATGCTCACCCAGCAGCGTGGTCACGCGCTCGGCCTGGCCCAGGGTGCGCACGAAGGGCACCATGATCTGCACGTTGACCAGGCCCATGTCGTTGCGCACGCGCTTCAAGGCTTCGCACTCCATGGCGAAGGCCTCGCCGAAGTCGGCGCTCAGGTAGCGCGCGGCACCGCGAAAGCCCAGCATCGGGTTTTCTTCTTCGGGCTCGTAGCGGCTGCCGCCGATGAGCTTGCGGTACTCGTTCGACTTGAAGTCCGACAGACGCACGATGACCGGCTTGGGCCAGAACGCGGCGGCAATGGTCGCAATGCCTTCGGCCACCTTGTCGACGTAGAACGCACGCGGCGAGGCATGGCCGCGGGCCACCGATTCCACGGCCTTCTTCAGGTCGTTGTCGACGTTCGGGTAGTCGAGGATCGCCTTCGGGTGCACGCCGATGTTGTTGTTGATGATGAACTCCAGGCGGGCCAGGCCCACGCCATGGTTCGGCAGCTGCGCGAAGTCGAAGGCGAGCTGCGGATTGCCCACGTTCATCATGATCTTCAGATCCACCTCGGGCATGACGCCGCGCTGCACTTCGGTCACTTCGGTTTCGAGGAGACCGTCGTAGATGAAGCCGGTGTCGCCTTCGGCGCAGCTCACGGTGACCAGCGTGCCTTCCTTCAGCAGGTCGGTTGCATCGCCGCAGCCGACCACGGCCGGAATGCCGAGCTCGCGCGCAATGATGGCCGCGTGGCAGGTGCGACCGCCGCGGTTGGTGACGATGGCGGCGGCGCGCTTCATCACCGGTTCCCAGTTGGGGTCGGTCATGTCGGTGACGAGCACGTCGCCAGCCTGCACCTTGTCCATTTCGCTGATGCTGTGCACCAGGCGGACCGGGCCGGTGCCGATCTTCTGGCCGATGGCGCGGCCTTCGGCCAGCACGGTGCCCTTGCCCAGCAGCTTGTAGCGCTGCTCGGCCTTGCCCTGCTGCTGGCTCTTCACCGTTTCGGGGCGCGCCTGCAGGATGTAGAGCAAGCCGTCGGTACCGTCCTTGCCCCACTCGATGTCCATCGCGCGGCCGTAGTGCTCCTCGATCACCAGCGCGTACCTGGCCAGTTGCTCCACGTCGGCGTCGCTCAGCGAGTAGCGGTTGCGCTGCTCGGCCTTGACGTCGGTGGTCTTCACCAGCTTGCCGCTGGCCTTCTTCTCTTCGGGCGTGGCGAACTCCATCTGAATCAGCTTGGAGCCCAGGTTGCGGCGGATCACGGCGCGCTTGCCTGCGCGCAGCGTTGGCTTGTGCACGTAGAACTCGTCGGGGTTCACGGCGCCCTGCACCACGGTCTCGCCCAGGCCGTAGCTCGACGTGATGAACACCACCTGGTCGAAGCCCGATTCGGTGTCGATGGTGAACATGACACCGGCAGCGCCGAGGTCGGAGCGCACCATGCGCTGCACGCCGGCCGACAGCGCGACCACGTCATGCTCGAAGCCCTTGTGCACGCGGTAGCTGATGGCACGGTCGTTGTAGAGGGAGGCGAACACCTCCTTCATCTTGTGCAGCACGTCCTCGATGCCGACCACGTTCAGGAAGGTCTCCTGCTGGCCCGCGAACGAAGCGTCGGGCAGGTCTTCGGCCGTGGCGGAAGAACGCACGGCGAACGACGCCTCGGGGTTGCCCGCGCTCAGCGTGGCATAGGCATCGCCGATGGCTTTTTGCAGGTCTTCGGGGAAGGGCTGGTTTTCGACCATGGCGCGAATCTCGGCGCCGGCCGTGGCCAGCGCGCGCACGTCTTCGGTGTCGAGCGCGGCCAGGCGCTTGCTGATCTTGTCGGCCAGGCCGTCGTGGGCCAGGAACTGGCGAAATGCATGGGCCGTGGTCGCGAAACCGGTGGGCACGCGCACGCCCTGCGGCAGCTGCGAAATCATTTCGCCGAGGCTGGCGTTCTTGCCGCCAACCGCCTCGACGTCGGTCATTCTCAGGTTTTCAAACGGTACGACCAGGGCGGTCGCGTCGAAAAGTGCAGACATGGGGAAGCTCCAGAAGTTGAAACCGGTGCCGCATGCAGACGGCGCGGCACGATCGTTGTCGTTGCTTTGGGTGCCGGCGCGGTGTGCATGGAAAGAAATGGGGGGATTGGGAAAGCGGACTCCCGATAATGGCCCGGATTGTAGGCGTGGCAAGGTCGCGCGCGCCGCAGGACAAGGCCGCAAGAGCAACACCATGCATACACGCACTGTTTTCTTCATTTCCGACGGCACCGGCATCACGGCCGAGACTTTCGGCAACGCCGTGCTCGCCCAGTTCGAGATGAAGCCGCGCCACGTGCGCCTGCCCTTCACCGACACGGTCGACAAGGCCCACCAGGCCGTGCGCCACATCAACCACACGGCCGAACTCGAGGGCGTGCGCCCCATCGTTTTCACCACGCTGGCCAACATGGACGTGCTGGAAGTGATCGAGACCGGCTGCAAGGGCATGCTGCTGGACATGTTCGGCACCTTCGTGCGGCCGCTGGAAATCGAGCTGGCCATGAAGTCGAACCACCGCATCGGCCGCTTCAGCGACGTCAGCAAGAGCAAGGAATACAACGACCGCATCGCCGCGATCGACTTCAGCCTGCAGCACGACGACGGCCAGAGCAACCGCGACCTGGAAGGCGCCGACGTCATTCTTGTGGGCGTGAGCCGCAGCGGCAAGACGCCGACCTCGCTCTACCTGGCCATGCAGCACGGACTGAAGGCGGCCAACTACCCGCTGATTCCGGAAGACTTCGACCGCCGCCAGCTGCCGCCGGCCCTCATCCCGCACCGCAAGAAGATGTTCGGCCTGACCATCCAGCCCGAGCGGCTCAGCGAGATCCGCAACGAGCGCCGCCCCAACTCGCGCTACGCCAGCCTGGAGAACTGCCGCCACGAGGTGAGCGAGGCCGAGGCGATGATGCGGCGCGGCGGCATCCGCTGGCTGTCGACCACCACCAAGTCGATCGAGGAAATTGCGACGACGATCCTGCAGGAGCTGCGGCCAGAGCGGCTCAACTACTGAGATTGATATCTTTTGGATAGCACACTACGCACGGCGGACGTGCGTAGTGGCAGCAAATCATCCAAAAAGATACTGGACGGTGCCGTCCGCGCTCATGACGGGCTGGCAAGGCGTGCCCCAGACTGATTCGATCAGCGCCGGCTGCAGCACCTCGGCCGTCGGCCCCTGTATCAGCCCCGAACCGCCACCCAGCACCACCACCTCGTGCGCATAGCGGCGCGCCAGGTTCAGGTCGTGCAGCACCGCCACCACGCCCACGCCGCGCGCGGCCCAGGCGCGCAGCAGGCGCATGGCCGAGTGCTGGTGCGCAAGGTCGAGCGCCGCGGTCGGCTCGTCGAGCAGCAGCCAGCGGCTCGCGCCGTCGGGCCGCGAATGCCACAGCTGGGCCAGCGCGCGCGCCATGTGGGCCCGCGCCTTCTCGCCGCCCGACAGGGTGTTGAGGACGCGCGGCGCCAGCGCCGCCACGTCGGTCAGCGCCATGGCCTCTTCGACGATCGCGTCTTCGTCGCGCCCGGGCGCGCGGCGGTGCGGGTAGCGCCCGATCGCGACGATCTCCTGCGCCGTGAAGTCGAACGCGACCGCGCTTTCCTGCGGCATCAGCGCCCGGCGCAGCGCCAGTGCCGGCATGCCGTACGCCGCCAGCGGGCGCCCGTCGAGCGTCACGCTGCCCTGCGTCGCCACGCGCTGGCCGGCCAGCACCGACAGCAGCGTCGACTTGCCCGCGCCGTTCGGACCGAGGATGGCCGTCACCCGGCCGGGCGCCAGGTGCACGGAAGCGCCGGCCAGCAGGACCTTCTCGTCGATGCGGACTTCGACGTCGGCGCACGCCAGCGCCATCGGGTCGCGTGGGGCGCCGGTCATATGCGCCCCTTGAAGCGACGCAGCATCCACAGGAACACCGGCACGCCGATGAACGCGGTGAGCACGCCCAGCGGCAGTTCGGCCGGCGCCATGGCCGTGCGCGCCACAGTGTCTGCCGCCAGCACCAGCGCGGCGCCCAGCAGGGCCGAGGCCGGCAGCACCACGCGGTGATCGGGCCCCGCCACCATGCGCACCCAGTGCGGCGCAATCAGGCCGATGAAGCCGATGATGCCGGTCGTCGCCGTCACCGCCCCCACGGCCACGGCCGTGACGACGATGGCACGCCGCTTGACCCGCTCGACGTCGACGCCCAGCAGCGCCGCCTGCGCCTCGCCCAGCGCGATGGCGTTCAGCGGCGCGGCCAGGGAGCGCGCCGCCAGGCACGCCAGCAGCACCGCTGCGGCCACCAGCAGCACCGCGCTCCAGCGCGCCCCGCCCAGGCTGCCCAGCAGCCAGAACTGCAGGCTGCGCAGCTGTTCGTCGGTGGCCATCACGCTCAAGAAGCCCAGCCCTGCGCCCGCCAGCGCATTGACCGCGATGCCGGCCAGCAGCATCAGCGCCATGCGCGTGCCGCCGTCGCTGCGCGACAGGCCGTAGATCAGCAAGGTCACCGACAGCCCACCGCCGAAGGCCATCAGCACCAGCGTCCAGCTGCCCAGTGTGCGCGGCAGCGCCGGCCAGAGCCACGCGCCCAGGACGATCGTCACGCCCGCGGCCAGCGCCGCCCCGCTGCTGATGCCCACCAGCCCCGGGTCGGCCAGCGGGTTGCGAAACAGCCCCTGCATCAGCGTGCCCGCCATGCCGAGCCCCGCACCCGCCGCCACGCCGAGCACCAGCCGAGGCAGGCGGATGTTGAGGAACACCAGGTGCTCGGGCGACTTGTCGGCGCCCTGCCCCAGCGTCGTCAGCACGTGCCACAGCTGCGGCAGGCTGATGGCATACGCGCCCGACACCGCGCCCAGCAACAGCGCTGCGGAAAGCAGCAACGCACTGCCGCCCAGCACGGCGCGTGCGGAAAACCGCTGGCTCATGCCACGGCTGCCAGGAACTTGTCGTGCAGCTCGGCAATGGACGCCGGCGTGCGCGGGCCGAAGCCCAGCAACAGCAAGGCGTCCTGCGTGATCAGGCTGCGCCTCTTGAAGGCCGGCGTGAGCGCGAGCTCGGGCCGCTGCCAGAACTTGTCCACGCCGCCATGCGCATCGATGCTCTGCGTGCTCGTGAGGATCACGTCGGGTGCGGCGCTGGCCATGGCCTCGGCCGTCATCGGCCGGTAGCCCTGGAAGCCGCCAAGCGCATTCACGCCGCCCGCGAAGCCGATCACCGCATGCGCGGCGGTCTTCTCGCCGGAGACCTGCGGGCTGGCGCTGTGCGACAGCACGAACAGCACGCGCGGCTTGCGGCCCTTCGAGGCCGCCACGCGCTGCTGCACCTGGCTCCATTCGGCATCGAGCCTGGCCTGCAGTTCGCGCGCCTGCGGCTCGCGCGCAGCGGCGCGGCCCACGGCCTGCACCTTGCGCTGCACCTCGGCCCAGCTGTGGTCGGCCTCGATGATCTCGACCTTCACGCCCGCGCTGCGAACCTGGTCGAGCACCACGGCCGGGCCCGACTCGTGGGTGGCGATGACCGCGTCGGGCTTGAGCGACAGCAGGCCCTCGGCCGACAGCTGGCGCATGTAGCCCACCTTGGGCGTGGCACGCGCGGCGGCCGGGTAGAGGCTGGTGGTGTCGGTGCCGACCAACTGCCCTTCGGCGCCCAGCAGGTACACCACCTCGGTGATCGCGCCGCTGACGGTCACGAGCCTGGGCAGCTTCGGCTGCTGCGCGAACAGCGACAGCGCGGCGGTGCCGAGCGACGAGGCGCCCAGCAGGCGCAGCAGGTCGCGGCGTTGCGGACAACGAATGTTCATGGCGTGCAGGTCGCTCATGGGACCTGCGCCGCGGGTTGCAGGCGCGGCAGCATCCTCACGATGCGGCGCCATTCCTCGCGCTCGGGCATGCCGGGCTTGCGCGCGCCGAAGAACATCGCCATCAGTTCGCCGGTCGGGTCGAAGGCCTCGACCGAAGTGACGACGCCGTAGCTGGTCGGTTTTTGCACGATCCACACGCTGGCGATGCGGTCTTCGCGCATGTGCAGGTTGAAGCCCGGGTCGAGCACGTTGAGCCAGCGCATCGGCGGCGCGCCCTCGCCGTGGCCCTTCATTTCCATCGGCTCGATGCGCACCACCGGGCCCGAGTGAATCTGGATGCAGCCCGGACTGGCGACGAACACCATGATCGGCGTGCCGTCGAACGAGGCCTCCTGCAGCAGCCCGCCGATGGCGCCCGGCTCGGCGCGCTGCGTGAACTCGCCTTCGGTCAGGCGAAAGCTCTGCTGGCGCTCCACGCCGAACTTGTTCAGCAGGCCGAAGAAGTCGTGCGTGTCCTTCATGCCGCGCCAAGCTGCGGCGAGGCCCGCGGTGTCGATGGCGCTGTCCTCGCGCGGCGCGGCCTTGGCTTCGGCGGCCGCGAACAGCACGGGCTCGTCCGGCGCGGTGTGGCTGTCGACGACCGACTGGAACGCGTCACGGTCGGTGGCGTCGCGCACGAAAATCTTGTGCACGGCCACGCCCTGCGCATCGAAGAACTGCAGGCTCAGCGAAGGCGGCACGCCCGGGTTGGCCGCCGCCTCGCTCACCGCGAAGCCGGCGTGCCAGCGGCTGAAGAACAGCCGCAGGTCGATGGCCTCGCCCAGCGCGATGCCCATCGCTTCGCTGCCCGACACCTTCTCGTAGACGCCGGTCTTCTCGTGCACCGTGGTCTCGTTGCGCGTGAGCGCGAGCACCGGGCCGCAAAGTTCGAGCGCCTGCAGCAGTTCGACCCACGGGCCGCGCAGCCGCGTGGCGCGCAGGGGCTGGTCGTGCATGCCGGTGTGCGCGGCCGCGGCCGCGCCTTCGGACAAGCCCATGGCCGCGGCGGCGTCCTTGTGGCGCATGCCCTTGGCACGCAAGGCCGCAAAACTTTCTCGGATGTCGGGTGGGTTCATCGGTTTTCCTTTGGTGTGGGCAGGGCGGTGGGTGGCAATCAGAAGTCCGCCACCAGCGACACGTTGAAGCTGCGGCCCGGCTGGGTGTAGGCGTCGCGGATCGTCGAGCTCTGCGTCAGGCCGCGCACGTCGCTCCACATCCAGTAGCGCTTGTTGGTGAGGTTGGTGACCGACGCATTCAGGCGCAGGTCCTTGCGGATGCGCCACTGCGCGCTGATGTCGAAGGTGGTGGCCGCGGGCGTTTGAAACTGCGTGCCGGTCGTGACTTCGGCGGCGTCGATGTCCGACCACTTCTTGCGCGCGTGGTTCACGGCATCCAGGCGCACGCTCCACACCGGCGCCTGGTACTTGATGCCCACGCTGGCCTTGCTCGGGTCGATCGAGTTGAGCGGCCGGTTGTTGGTGCGGTCGCGCCCGCGCGTCTGGCCGTAGGCGAAGGGCACGGTGAAGCCGTTGCTGTTGTCGGTGAAGTCCAGTTCGCCCTTGAACTCGAAGCCGCTGATGCGCGCGCGCCCGATGTTCACCGACTGGAAGGTCGCCGGGTTGGTGCGCGAGCCGAACACGCCGCCCACCTGGCGGTCGTTCTCGATCAAGTCCTTGTACTCGCCGGTGAATACGGCCACGTCGTAACGCAGCACGCCGGTGCGCCCGCGCGTGCCGACCTCGATGTTCTGGCTCTTCTCAGGCTTCAGGTTCGGGTTGGGAATCGTCTTGTAGCCCGAGATCACGTTCTCGAAGAAGTTGTTCACCTGGAACGCGTTGGGCGCCTTGAAGCCCGAGGCGTAGTTGCCGTACAGGCTCCACTGCGGCGTGGCGCGAAACAGCACGCCCAGCTTGGGCGACACGGCCGAACCCGAGAGCGACACCGCCTGCGCACCGAAGCCGGCCTGCTTCGCGTCGAGCGAGAAGCGGTCGAAGCGGATGCCCGGGGTGATGCTCCAGCGGTCGTGCATGAACTCGTCCTGCACGTAGAAGGCGGACGAACTCTCGCGCGTGTCGGGAAAGCGCTTGAGCGGATAGCTCTCGCCGGCCGGCGGCACCAGGCCGGTCTGCAGGTTCTCGACGTTGGTGCGCGTGTAGTCGAAGCCGTAGGTGATCTTTTGTGCCCAGTCACCCATGCGCACCGTCTTGTAAGCCTGCAGGCCGAACTGCCAGGTGCTCTCGTCGTAGGTCACGTCGCGCGTGCGGTCGGCGGCGGTGTAGCGGTCTTCGTAGATGAACTCGCGCGACTTGGCCTTCTGGTAGCTCACCACGGCGAGCAGGCTGTCGGCCATCACCGAGTTCACGCGCAGCCGGCCGTCGTAGGTGAAGCGGTCGCGTTGCAGGTCGGTCTTGGCGTTCAGGCCGACGACCGAGGTGGAGGCATACGGCGGCTTGGCCACACCCGACAGCAGGTCGTAGCGGCTGGTCTTGTCGACATGCTCGAAGGTGAAGCCGTGGCGCTGGTCGGCGTTGGGCGTGAGGATCACCTTGGCCAGCAGCGCCTTGTTGCGGTCGCGCTCGGGGTTGGGCGTGGTGCGGTCGACGTTGGCGGCGTTGTTGCCGCCCATGTTTTCCAGCTCACTGGAGCGGCCGATGTTGGCCGAGATGAGCCACTGCAGCGTGTCGTTGGCCTTGCCCGCGAGCGTGGCGCCGCCCCGGGTGCCGTTGTCGTCGCCGCTGTAGCCGAGGGTGGCGCTGCCGCCGAAACTCTTGCCGTCCTTCAGGTACGACGCCGGGTCGCGCGTGATGAAGTTCACCAGGCCCGCAAGGCCGTCGGAGCCGTACAGCGCGGAGGCCGGGCCCTTGATGATCTCGATGCGCTCCACGAGGCTGATGTCGAAGTAGTCGCGCCCGAACGCGTTGGCGCTGAACACGTAGCTGCGCGGCGTGCGAATGCCGTCGGTCAGCATCAGCACGCGGTTGCCTTCCAGCCCGCGGATGTTGAAGCCCGCATTGCCGTCGCGCCCCGTGCTGCCTTGCGCCAGGCCGAAGCGCGCCGGGGCGCGCTTGACCGACACGTTGGGCAGATCGCGCACGGCGTCGCGGATGTCGGTGATCTGCCTGGACTCGATGTCGTCGCGGCCGACGACTTCGGTGCTCACCGGCAGGTCGTCCCTGGCCTGCTCCGAGCGTGAACCACTCACCACCACTTCGTTGAGCGCGGCCACGCGCTGGGCCCACGCGGGTGCCGCGAGACCGAGCCCGGAGGCGATCAGGCAGGGCAACAGCGCAAGGCGAGGGGAAGAACGGCGGTTGGATTTTGCGGCCACGAAAAAAGGTCCAGAAAACAGTTGAAGAACTGCTTGCTGGACCTTCACGCGCAGGCGGTTGCGCGGGGTGACCTGGCTGGCAAAGAGGGCCCCGACGCTGCAGGACCCGAGCCTTTTATTGTATGAGAATAATTCTCATCTACACAACTTAAGGCTTACTTATGCTGGGGCCGATGTGCGAATCAGATGGTCGAACGCACCGAGCGCCGCCTTGGCGCCGTCGCCGGCCGCGATGATGATCTGCTTGAAGGGCACGGTGGTCGCGTCGCCCGCCGCGAACACGCCGGGCACCGAGGTCTGGCCGCGTGCGTCGACGATGATTTCGCCGTGCTTCGAGAGCTCGACCACGCCCTTGAGCCAGTCGGTGTTGGGCACCAGGCCGATCTGGATGAACACGCCTTCGAGCGCCACCGTCTTCAGTTCACCCGACGCACGGTCCTTGTAGACCAGGCCGTTGACCTTCTGGTCGCCGGTGATTTCGGTGGTCTGCGCGTTGGTGAAGATGTCGACGTTCTTCAGGCTCTTGAGCTTGCGCTGCAGCACGGCGTCGGCGCGCAGTTGCGTGTCGAACTCGATCAGCGTGACATGGCCCACGATGCCGGCCAAATCGATGGCCGCTTCGACGCCCGAGTTGCCGCCGCCGACCACCGCCACGCGCTTGCCCTTGAACAGCGGGCCGTCGCAGTGCGGGCAGTAAGCCACGCCCTTGTTCTTGAACTCGTGCTCGCCGGGCACGTTGATGTTGCGCCAGCGCGCGCCGGTCGAGATGATGACCGTCTTGCTCTTGAGCGAGGCGCCGCTTTCGAGCTGCACTTCGATCAGGTCCTTGCCCTGCACCAGCGCCTTGGCGCGCTGCAGATTCATGATGTCGACGTCGTAGTCGCGCACATGCTCTTCGAGCGCGTGGGCGAACTTCGGCCCTTCGGTTTCCTTGATCGAGATGAAGTTCTCGATGCCCAGGGTGTCCAGCACCTGGCCGCCGAAGCGCTCCGAGGCCACGCCGGTGCGGATGCCCTTGCGGGCCGCGTACACCGCGGCCGCCGCGCCTGCGGGACCGCCGCCGACGATCAGCACGTCGAACGGGTCCTTGGCGGCGATCTTTTTCGCTTCGCGTTCCACACCGCTGGTGTCGATCTTGGCGAGGATTTCTTCCAGGCTCATGCGGCCCTGGCCGAACTCCGTGCCGTTCAGGAACACGGTCGGCACGGCCATGATCTGGCGTTCCTTCACTTCGTCCTGGAAGGTGCCGCCTTCGATCATGGTGGCGCGGATGCGCGGGTTCTGCACCGCCATCAGGTTCAGCGCCTGAACCACGTCGGGGCAGTTGTGGCAGGTGAGCGAGACGTAGATCTCGAACTCGAAGTCGCCGTCGAGCGCCTTGATCTGGTCGAGCACGGCCTGCTCGACCTTGGGGGGGTAGCCACCGATCTGCAGCAACGCAAGGATCAGCGACGTGAATTCATGGCCCATCGGCAGGCCGGCAAAACGCGGCCCGTGGTTTTCGCTCGGGCGGTTGACCGAGAACGAGGGCTTGCGGTGGTTGTCGTCGCGGCTTTCGGTCAGCTTGACCAAAGGGGACGAATCGGCGACGTCCTTCAGCAGCGACAACACTTCGCCCGAGGCCTTGCTGTCGTCGAGGGAGGCGACGATTTCGATCGGCTGCGTGGCGCGTTCGAGGTAACTCTTCAATTGGGCTTTGGTGCTTGCGTCGAGCATGACGGACTCTCTTTCGATAACTGAAAACTATCAACTGGGGACAAAAAAGCCCGGGGCCTTGTGAGCGCCGGGCTTTCGCGCGAGGCGCTTAGATCTTGCCGACGAGGTCGAACGACGGTGCGATGGTCTTGTCGCCGTCATTCCACTTGGCCGGGCAGACTTCGTTCGGGTGGGCGGCGGTGTAGACGGCTGCCTTGAGCTTGCGCAGGGTTTCCTTGACGTCGCGGGCGATTTCGTTGGAGTGCACTTCGGCGGTCTTGATGATGCCGTCGGGGTTGATCACGAAGGTGCCGCGCAGTGCCAGGCCTTCTTCGGGGATGTGCACGCCGAAGGCGTTGGTCAGCGTGTGGGTCGGGTCGCCCACCAGCGGGAACTTGGCCTTGCCGACGGCCGGCGAGGTGTCGTGCCAGACCTTGTGCGAGAAGTGCGTGTCAGTGGTCACGATGTAGACCTCTGCACCCAGCTTCTGGAACTCGGGGTAGTTGTCGGCCGCGTCCTCGACTTCGGTCGGGCAGTTGAAAGTGAAGGCCGCCGGCATGAAGATCAGCACGGACCACTTGCCCTTGAGCGTCTCGTTGGACACGTCGATGAACTTGCCGTTGAGGTAGGCCTGGGTCTTGAAGGGCTGGACTTGGGTGTTGATCAGGGACATGGTGATTCCTTGGATGCTGCGAGTGGACAAAAATAAGTGCGAGCCATGAGTATAGCTACCAAATAAGACAAACCAATAGCAATGAACTATCAATTGCATCGGTGCGAGCTATGAAAAACAAAGGCGCCGCTGCCTTCGCTTCCTGCTCGAATACGAACGTGTATCACCCTCGTACGCATGCAGACCGACTGCGCAGGGGAATGCTTGCGCGGGCCCTGCGAGGACCCGGACAATCCTGTCTTTCAGAACAAGGAAAACGATCATGAAGGGCGACCCCAAGGTCATCGAACATCTGCAGGCGCAGCTCAAGAACGAGCTGACGGCCATCAACCAGTACTTCCTCCACTACCGCATGCTCAAGCATTGGGGTCTGGACAAGCTGGCGAAGAAGGAATACGAAGAATCGATCGGCGAAATGAAGCACGCCGACAAGCTGATGGACCGCATCTTCATGCTCGACGGCCTGCCGAACCTGCAGGACCTCGGCAAGCTGAACATCGGGGAAGACGTGCCCGAACTGCTGCGTTGCGACCTCGGCGCCGAAACCGGCGCGCAGGCCACCATCAAGGACGGCATCCAGCACTGCGAACTGGTGCGTGACTATGTCTCGCGCGACCTGCTGCAAGAAATTCTGGACGACACCGAAGAGCACATCGACTTCCTGGAAACGCAAATCGACCTGGTCGACCGCGTCGGCCTTCAGAACTACCTGCAATCGCAGATGGGCGAGCTCGAATAAGCAAGGCTTCACCAGCCAGTGCAACGGGACTTCGGTCCCGTTTTTTTATTGCTTTACGTAACTTAACGCTCCCCGAATAACAGTCATTCTCATTCGCACGGATAAAATCCGCGCCTTCGATGACTGCCACCCGACCCGACAACCGCCGCCGCTCCTACTGGCTCAAGACCCTGCACGAATGGCATTGGGTCAGCTCGGCGATCTGCCTGATCGGCATGATCCTGTTCAGCGTGACGGGCTTCACCCTCAACCATGCCGGACAGATCGAGGCCAAGCCCGCCATCACGAAGCTGAGCGGCACGATCGACGAACCGCTGCGCGCAGCACTCGAAAAGCTGCTGCCCGCCGCCAAGGCCCAGAAGGGCAAGGCCCCGCTGCCCTCCGAGCTCCAGGCATGGGTTCAAAGGCACTGGGACATCGGCACCGCCGGGCGTGAGGCCGAGTGGTCGGACGACGAAATCTATCTCTCGCTCCCCCGCCCCGGCGGCGATGCCTGGCTCCGGCTGAGCCTGGCCGACGGCGAGATCGAATACGAGCGCACCGACCGCGGCTGGCTCTCCTACTTCAACGACCTGCACAAGGGCCGCAACACCGGCACCGCGTGGAGCTGGTTCATCGACATCTTCGCGGGCGCCGCGCTGGTCTTCTCGATCACCGGGCTGTTCATTCTCAAGATGCACGCGGGCAACCGCCCGCTCACCTGGCCGATGGTGGGCATGGGCCTCGTCATTCCGGTGCTGCTCGCGCTGCTGTTCATTCATTGATTCATCGATCCAGGAAAGAGGTTTCCCGTGCACGTTCGCTATCCCCTCGCGCCGCTGGCCATGTCGGCGCTGTTCGCAGCGCCGGCCTTCGCGGCCGGCCTGGCCGTCAACATCGAGATTCCGCGGCTGAACGCGTCCGAGTACCACCGCCCCTACGTGGCGACCTGGATCGAGCGCGCCGACAACACGGTCGCCGGCACGCTGGCCGTGTGGTACGACGTGCGCACCAAGACCAACAACCCCGAGGGCGAAGGCACGAAGTGGTTGAAGGACATGCGCCAGTGGTGGCGCCGCGGCGGGCGTGAGCTCGCGGTGCCGGTCGACGGTGTCACGGGCGCCACCAAGCCCGCAGGCAAGCACCAGCTGAGCTTCACCGAAGGCACGGCGCCGATGCCCAGGCTCGCGCCCGGCGCCTACAAGCTGGTGGTGGAAGCCGCGCGCGAAGTCGGCGGCCGCGAAGTCGTGAGCATTCCCTTCCAGTGGCCGCCGACCGCCGCTGCGCAACCGACCGCGACCGGCAAGGAAGAGCTCGGCGAGATCAAGCTCGAACTCAAGCCCTGATCGCCCTCCCGCCGAACGCCCCTTACCGCCCGCTGCTGCCTGCTACATCAAGGACCTCTCTCATGAACCACTTTCCCCTGCGCGCCACCGCCCTCGCCATCGCCCTGTCGGCCGCCTCGCTGGCGCAGGCGCACAACGCCTGGCTGCTGCCGTCTTCCACGGTCTTCTCCAAGGCCGACACCGTGAGCGTCGATGCCGCAATCTCCAACGACCTGTTCGTCGCCAACCACGCGGCCATGCGGCTCGACGGCCTGCAGATCACCGCGCCCGACGGCAGCACCGTCAAGCCCGAGACCGAAGCCAAGCTCAAGCAGCGCAGCGTGTTCGACGTGAGCGTCGCGCAACCCGGCACCTACCGCATCGCGGTGATCAACGCCGGCGCGTTCGCGAGCTGGAAGGACAAGGCCACCGGCCAGACCAAGCGCGCGCGCGGCACGGCCGACACCATTGCCAAGGAGGTTCCGGCCGACGCGCAGGACGTGACGATCAGCCAGTCGTCCGGCCGTGTCGAGACCTTCGTCACGGTCGGCAAGCCGTCGGCGCTCAAGCCCACCGGCCAGGGTCTGGAACTGATCGCCGCCGGCAGCCCTACCGACCTGGTCAAGGGCGAGAAAGCCACCTTCACTTTGAACCTCGACGGCCAGCCCGCCAAGGACCTCGAAGTGACCGTGACGGCAGGCAACACGCAATACCGCGACAAGCTCGAAGAGGTCAAGGTCAAGACCGACGACAAGGGCCAGTTCAGCGTGACCTGGCCGGCTGCCGGCATGTACTGGCTCGACGCCAGCACCAAGGACACCAAGACCACGGTGCCGCAAGCCAAGGAGCGCCGCCTGAGCTACGCGGCCACCCTTGAAGTGATGCCCTGAGGCAGCCGGGCACCTTGGGCCTTTCGTTCAGCACCTGGCGCGCTGGCGGCTACGCCAACGCGGCCGTGCCGCGTCCCGCCGATCCCGCCACCCTGCAACAGCTGGGCGGCGAGACCATGGGCACCACGTGGTCGCTGCGCTTCGACAACCCGCGCATGTTGCCGCTGGCGGACGTGCGCGGCAGCGTCGAGTCGGCGCTGGCCCGCGTGGTCGCGCAGATGAGCCACTGGGAGCCGGACTCGGACATCGGCCGCTTCAACCGTGCGCCCGGCGGCTCGCGCCACAAGCTGCCGGCGGAATTCGCGGAAGTGATGCGCTGCGCCGCCCGCTGGGCGGAAGCGAGCGACGGCGCCATCGACCCCACCGTCGGCCCATTGGTCGCTTGCTGGGGCTTCGGCCCCGAAGCGCAAGATACACGAGATGGCGGCCTGCCCGATGCACAGGCGCTGGCCGCCGCGCGCGCGCGCACCGGCTGGCCGCGACTGGCTTTCGATGCGGCAGACGGGTCGCTGCTGCAGCCGGGCGGCTTCACACTCGACCTTTCAGGCATCGCCAAGGGCTTCGCGGTCGACCACGGCGTCGACGCGTTGCGCGCCCTCGGCCTGACCGACCTGCTTTTCGAGATCGGCGGGGAGCTGCGAGGTGTCGGGCGCCGCCCTGGCGGCCAGGCATGGCAGGTGTTGGTCGACGGCGATGCAGCTTCGTCGCAGCGCATCGCGCTGGCCGACATGGCGATCGCGACCTCGGGCGACCGGTGGCACCAGCGTTCGCATGAAGGGCGCCGCTGGTCGCACACCATCGATCCGCGCACGGGCGAGCCCGCCGCGAATGCGCCGGCCAGCGTGACCGTGCTGCACCACGAATGCATGCAGGCCGACGCATTGGCGACGGTGTTGACGGTGCTGGGTCCGCAGGCCGGGTTCGACTTCGCGCAGCGCCACGAGATCGCCGCGCTGTTCATGAGCCAAGGCGACGCATCGCCCGCGGCACGCACCACGCGTGCGTGGCCCGCACCGGCCAAGGCATGAACGACAGCGCGTGGCGCGCACTGGGCGCGAGCTCGACCGTGGTGGCCTACGCGGCGCTTTGCGCGTCGGTCTATGCGCGCGCGCGCAGGCAGCGGGCGGTCGCCGCGCGCGACGCCGCCGAACTCTCGGCAGGCGGCAACGAGCCCCCTGCCCTCGTGCTGTTCGCCAGCCAGACCGGCCAGGCCGAAGCCATCGCCTGGCAGACCGCCCGGCAACTGAGCGCCGCCGGCACGCCCGCGCGCGTCATGGAACTGAACGCGCTCGACGCAGCCACGCTGGCGGGCGCGAAGCGCGCGCTGTTCATCGCGAGCACCTACGGCGAAGGCGACGCGCCGGACGGCGCCAGCGTGTTCGCCGAGCAGGTGATGGGGACGTTACCCGCGCTGCCCTCGCTTCGCTATGCCGTGCTGGCACTGGGCGACCGCCAGTACGCCCACTTCTGCGGCTTCGGCCGGGCGCTCGACGAATGGCTGCATGCGACGGGGGCGTTGCGCGAGTTCGATAGCATCGAAGTCGACAACAGCGACCCCGCGGCTTTGGCCGCCTGGCAGGCCCGGTGGGGCGGCACGCCGGGGGAAAGCGCGCAGGAAGTGCCGGCCGCCGCATTCGCGCAATGGCGCATCGTTGCGCGCGAACAGCTCAATCCCGGCAGCACCGGCGCACCCGCCTTTCACCTGGGGCTGGTGCCGCAGAGCGGTGCCATGCCGCACTGGGCCTCCGGCGACCTGGTGCAGGTCAGCGTGGCCAGCGACCCCACGCACCCGCGCGACTACTCGATCGCATCGCTGCATACCGACGGCGAGCTGCAGTTGCTCGTTCGGCAGGAGCAGCACCCGGACGGCACGCTGGGGGCCGCGTCGGGCCTGCTCACGTCCACGCTCGCCATGGGCGACACCGTCGCCTTGCGCCTGCGGCCGCATCGCGGCTTCCGCCTGGACGGCAACGAGGCGCGGCCGCTGATCCTCGTCGGCAACGGCACCGGGCTGGCCGGCCTGCGAGCGCATCTGCGCGCCCGCGCCGCCGCGGGCAGGCACGACAACTGGCTCGTGTTCGGCGAACGCCAGGCAGCGCATGACTTCCTCTACCGCGAGGAAATAGAGGCCTGGCAGGCCGATGGCGTGCTGCAGCGGCTGGACATGGTGTTCTCGCGCGATCAGGCGGAACGTTTCTACGTCCAGCACCGGCTGTTGCAGTCTGCCGACATCTTGCTGCAGTGGCTGCGCGATGGCGCGGCCGTCTACGTCTGCGGCAGTTTGCAGGGAATGGCTTCCGGTGTGGACGCGGCGCTGCGGCAGGTTGCAGGGGAGGCTTTCGTTCGCGACCTGAAGGCCAGCGGCCGCTATCGCCGTGACGTCTACTGAGCCCTGAAGTACCCGTTCAGTTGCGTGTCAGCAACAAACCAGGCTTAACTTTAGGATTAATACAACGTTGCTGTGCGCTCTCGTATTGAGAAACAATATCATTCGCACCGATTTGCAAAAGCTTTGTAGATCGACTCACCCAGCCAGTCCGCCCGCTTCTCCCGCAAGAACGCCGCCGTCGAGACATCGCCAGTCGAGTCCTAGCCGCCGCCCCCTTTCGGAGAAGAATTCCATGGCCTACATCAAAAGCCGCAAACACGCCGTTGCGCGCGCAGTTCCACACCTTTCCGGCGCTGCAGCCGCCACGCTGATGGCCCTTGCGGCTCCAGGCGCCTTCGCCCAGTCGTCCAACGCGCTGCCGGAAGTCAGGGTGCAGGACTCCGCCGTCACCAACGACTACAAGACCGACACGTCGGCCAACCCCAAGTTCACGGCCCCGCTGGTGAACACGCCGCAGACCATCCAGGTCATCAAGGACCAGATCATTCGCGACCAGGGCGCGACCACGCTGACGGAAGCGCTGCGCAACACCCCCGGCGTGGGCACGTTCTTCCTCGGGGAAAACGGCAACACCAACACGGGCGACTCGGTCTACATGCGCGGCTTCGACAGCTCGAGCGCGATTTTTGTCGACGGCATCCGTGACTTGGGCTCCGTGTCGCGTGACGTGTTCAACATCGAGCAGATCGAGGTCGTGAAGGGCCCGTCAGGCACCGACGTGGGCCGCACCTCGCCCACCGGCTACATCAACCTCGTGACCAAGAAGCCCAAGCTGGAGGACAGCTTCCTGGGTTCGCTGAGCTTCGGCAGCGCGAGCTTCAAGCGCGGCAGCGTCGACTGGAACAAGTCGCTCAGCAGCGCCAACGGCATCGGCGCGGCGTTCCGCCTGAACGCCGTGACCGAAGACGGCGGCGTGGCCGGGCGCGACATGGTGAAGAACAAGCGCACGGCCATCGCCCCGTCGCTGGCACTCGGCCTGAACAGCCCGACGCGCATCTTCCTGGACTATCTGCACGTCAAGCAGAACAACGTGCCCGACGGCGGCGTGCCTACCATCGGCCTGCCGGGCTACACCACACCGGACGCGACCGCGATCAACCGCGGCCAGGCCCGCCGCACGTACCTGAATTCCGCGGCACGCGTGGACTCGAGCAACTTCTACGGCACGAGCTCGGACTTCGACAACGTGACCGCGGACATGTTCACCGCGCGCATCGAGCACGACCTGACCCCCGACATCACGCTGCGCAACACCACGCGCTACGGCAAGACCTCGCAGGACTACATGCTCACGTCGTTCATGGGCGGTGGCCTGACGTCGACCAACGGCGTGGGCGCCTTGCCGGCGGCCAACGCGGGCTACCTGAACACGGTCATCCCGACGCTCCCGGCAAGCTGGACCGTCACGCGCAACCTGCCGACCAACAAGGACCAGGAAAACACGATCTTCACCAACCAGACGAGCGTGTCGGCCAAGTTCAACACGGGCAGCGTCGGCCACTCGTTCAACGGCGGCGTCGAATTCATCCGCGAGACGCAGCGCGCCAACAACTTCTATGCCCCGGGCTTCGCCAGCGTGGGCACCACGCTGGCCGCCGCCGGTTCGTGGCCGGCCGCCAACCTGTACAACCCGAATCCGTACGTGAGCGGCTACAACCGCATCGCCAACGGCACGGGCTCGGACGGCAGCACCGACACCATCGGCCTCTACGCCTTCGACACGCTCAAGTTCAACGAACAGTGGCAACTGACCGCCGGCCTGCGCTACGACCACTACTCGACCACGTACAACGCCACCGCGCTGACGCTGGCACGCACCGGCAACGGCCCGCAGACAACGACGATCACGCCGACCAACCTGAAACTGTCGGACAACCTGCTGTCCGGCAAGATCGGCCTGGTCTACAAGCCGACGGAAAACAGCAGCGTCTACGCGGCCTACGGCACGGCCGCGCAGCCGCCGGGCGGCGCGAACTTCCAGCTGGCCGCCAGTGGCACCGGCAACAGCGCCGCGCGCACCGACTTCCTGCCGCAGAAGGCAAAGACCTACGAACTCGGTACCAAGTGGGACGTGCTGAGCAAGCGCGCGGCCCTGACCGCTGCGCTGTACCGCACCGACGTCAGCAATGAAGTCGTGCAGGACAGCGTGACCACCAACTACTACCAGACCGGCAAGAAGCGCGTGCAGGGCATCGAGCTCGGCGCATCGGGCGCGTTGACCGAAAACTGGGGCGTGAGCACCGGGTTCACGACGATGAACACCCGCGTGCTGAGCGGCCCCTCGGTGTTGGCCGACGGCTCCACCGCCCTCGCCTACACGCCGAAGAAGGCTTTCACGCTCTGGACCACGTACCAGCTTCCGTTCGGCCTGACCCTGGGCGGCGGTGCCCGCTACAACGGCAAGCTGCAGCGCGGCAGCGACGGCGCGGTGGGTACACCGGCGTATGTCGACTCGTACTGGGTGTTCGATGCGATGGCGTCATACCGCATCAACAAGAACGTCGACATCCAGTTCAACGTCTACAACCTGTTCGACAAGGACTACGTGGCGGCGATCAACAAGAGCGGCTACCGCTACACGCCGGGCACGCCCCGCTCGTACAAGGTCACCGCGAACTTCGCGTTCTGATCGTTTCGCGCACCGTTCCCGCCCGGGGCGGTGCCACACTCGAGCCCCGGCCCGCGCCGGGGCTTTTCTGTTTGCGGAGTTCCTGAAAAATGATGCTGCATGTGCCCGATGTGCTCAGTCCCGCCCAGGTGCGCGAGATGCGCGCCACGCTCGACGCGACGAACTGGGTCGATGGCCGGGAGACGGTTGGCGACCAGGGCGCGCAGGTCAAGCGCAACCGGCAGTTGCCCGAACAATCGCCCGTGGGCCGCGAACTCGGAGCCGCGGTGCTCGCCGCGCTGGCCCGCAACGCGCTCTTCTTTTCGGCGGCACTGCCGCTGCGCTTCGTGCCGCCCCTGTTCAACCGCTACGAAGGCGGCGAGCACTACGGCGTGCATGTCGACGGCTCGGTGCGCACGCTGCCAGGCAGCGGCCAGCCATTGCGCACCGACCTGTCGTGCACCCTCTTCCTGTGCGAGCCGGAAGACTACGAAGGCGGCGAACTGGAGGTGATCGACACCTACGGTTCTCACGAGGTCAAGCTGCCGGCCGGCGACCTCATCCTGTACCCGGCGAGCAGCCTGCACCGCGTGCACCCCGTGACCCGCGGGGCGCGGGTGTGCTCGTTTTTCTGGCTGCAGAGCATGGTGCGCAACGACCAGCAGCGCAGCATGCTTTTCGAGCTCGACCAGAACATCCAGAAACTGCGCGCCCGCCTGGGTGAATGCGAAGAAACGGTCGCCCTGACCGGCCACTACCACAACCTGCTGCGGCTCTGGTCGGAGGTCTGAGCGCGCGGTCCGGCAGGCCGCGAACGCCATTGCAGGATCCGGTAACAGCATAGTGATTGCAAATGCGATGGATTCTTATTTATAATCGGTCACTTCCAACAGCCAGCCAACTGCCGCTTTCACCGCCATGATCGTTTGCGTCTGCCGCCGAGTCTCCGACCGCGAAATCGCACGCCACGTGCGCGCGGGCATGACTTTCGACGAAGTCCAGTTCGAACTCGGCGTGGCCACCCAATGTGGCCAGTGTGAATGCTGTGCGCGCGATATCGTCGCGCAGTGCAGCGCTTCTCACCCGGTCGCCGCCCTGAATTGCGAAACGGGCCCGAGGGCGATCCAGCTTGCCAACTCCATCAAGGAAAGCAAGGCATGGAACTCGTCTCGGCACTCGGCGGCAGCCTGATCCTGGTCGCCGGCTCGGTCTGGTGGATTTTTCACAAGTGATGCAAGCGACGCACGCTGCGTCCTCGTAGCGGTTTTGCTGCAATCGGGGCACCTTTCAGGTTGCCCGCACTCGAATGGTTGATCGTGTCTGACCGCTTTGCCCCTCCCCCCTCCTTTCTCGGCCTTTCCCGCAATGTGGTCATTGCGGGCAGCGTCATCCTTTTTCACGGGGCCGCGCTCTGGGCGCTGCAAAGCGGATTGCTGCGCCGCGCCGCCGAAGTGGTGATTCCAGTCGAAATACTGAGCCAGTTCGTCGAGCCGCCCAAGCCGAAGGCAGACCCGCCGCCTCCGCCCCCACCGCCGCCTCAACCCAAGGTCGCCAAGGCGCCGCCTCCGCCGCGTCCCCAGGCCATTCGGGAGCCGAAACCGACTCCGGCGCCGCAGGCGCCCGTGGGTGTGACGGAACCGCCGCCGCCCGCCGCGCCACCGGCACCGCCCGCGCCGCCGGCCCCCCCCGCACCGCCGCCTTCGCCTCCAGCGCCCCCCGCGGTGTCGCTGCCGTCGAGCAACGCCGACTACCTTCAGAACCCGAAGCCGGTCTACCCCGCCATGAGCAGGCGGCTCGGCGAACAGGGCAAGGTCATCGTGCGGGTACTTGTGGGCGTCGATGGCACGCCCAAGGGCGCGGAAGTCAAGAAATCCAGCGGTTTCGATCGGCTCGACGAGGCGGCCGTGGAATACATCATGAAATGCCGGTTCGTGCCCGGCAAGATCAACGGCGTGGTGCAAGCCATGTCCTATGACGCCCCCGTCAACTACGTGCTGAACTAATTTTTCTCTGGAGCAACTTCGTATGGATTCCCAATTTGGCTTGATGAACGTCTGGAACCAGGGCGACTTCGTGACCAAGGCCGTGGCGGTGCTGTTGATCGGCATGTCGCTCGCGTCCTGGATCGTGATCATCGTCAAGGCGCTCGACGTCATTCGCTACAAGCGCCTCGCCAAGAACTCGCAAGACTTCTGGCACAGCGAAGACTTCGCCACCGCGCTGAACAAGCTCGGCAAGGACGACAGCAACCCGTTCCGCGCGCTGGCCCTCGAAGGCCGCGAAGCCGCAGCGCACCACCGCAACACCAAGGTGCACCTGCACGACACGCTGGACGTGAGCGACTGGATCACGCGCTCCCTGCGCAACGGCATCGACGCGTTCACCGCGCGCCTGCAGACGGGCCTCGCGATCCTGGCTTCGGTGGGCTCCACCGCCCCCTTCATCGGCCTGTTCGGCACGGTCTGGGGCATCTACCACGCGCTCATGAGCATCGGCTCGGCCGGCCAGGCGACCATCGACAAGGTGGCCGGCCCGATCGGTGAAGCACTGATCATGACGGCGCTCGGCCTGGCCGTGGCCATTCCGGCGGTGCTGGGCTACAACGCGCTGGTTCGCGGCAACAAGTTCGTGCTGACCAAGCTCAACGCCTTCGCGCACGACCTGCACGCTTACTTCGTGACCGGCGCCCGCGTTCAGAGCGGCGGCAGCGACGCGATCGTGGTTCCGCTCAAGAAGGGCTGAGCATCATGGCTTTTGGAACACAAGACGAACCCGATGAAGTGATGAACGAGATCAACATGACGCCGCTGGTCGACGTCATGCTGGTGCTGCTCATCATCTTCATCATCACCGTGCCGGTGATGAAGCACGCCGTCAACATCGACCTGCCCCGCGCCACCAGCGAGCCCGAGCAGCCGAAGCCGCAGAACATTTTGTTCAGCGTGACGGCAGACGGCACCTACTACTGGAACGAAGACAAGATCGACGACAGCGCGCTGCCCGCGCGCCTGGCCGCAGAAGCCGCCAAGGAGCCGCAGCCCGAGTTGCATATCCGCGGCGACAAGGCCGTGCGCTACGAGCGTGTGGCCAAGGCCATGTCGGAAGCGCGCGAAGCCGGCGTGCGCAAGATCGGCTTCATCACGGAGCCTGATGCGAAGTGACCTGAATCGCGATCAAAAAAAAGTTGATCGCGACGATTGACTTTTTATTGCGAATCATTATCATTCAGTCATCGCTTCGATAAGGGAACTCCAGATGCCAGCCACTCCGAATGCCTTTTCTGTTCTGAACCATCCTTCGCTCGACCAATCGGGTGGCGGCCATGCGTCCATCCAGGCAACGCGTCCGGCTCCGCAGGTTGAAAGCACCGAGCTTCTGAAAGGAAGCAAGACCGTCGGCATCATGCACAACGGCTCCCTGTACCGGCTTCAAGCCACCAAACTCGGCAAGCTGATCCTGACCAAATAGGTCGTCGTTCAGTTCGCCCCTCCCGAGCAAGTTTCATCGTGGGGCGACTCAAGGAGATTCATCTCCGAAGGGTCGTTTTTTGCTAGCCAACGGTTCGCCGACTAGCCAAGCTTTTTTTCACGCTGAAGCATCCGAAAAGAAAACGCCGACCTCGAAGTCGGCGTTTTGCTTGGTGCGGCGTAAAGCTCAGAGGCCGAGTGCGGCAATGCCTGCCTTGGCGATCTGTGCGTCTTCGTTCGACTTCACGCCGCTCACGCCAACGGCGCCGATCACGTGGCCGTCCTTCACGATCGGCACGCCGCCTTCGAGCAGGCCCTGCACTTCGGGCGCCGTCAGGAACGCGGTGCGCCCGCCGTTGATGATGTCTTCGTAGACCTTGCTCTCGCGGCGGCCCATGGCGGCGGTGTGCGCCTTGGCCGGTGCGATGTGCGAGGACAGCGCAGCGGCGCCGTCCAGGCGCTGCAGCCACAGCAGGTTGCCGGCGTCGTCCGAAATGGCGATGGTCACGGCCCAGTTGTTCTTCAGGGCCTCGGCTTCGGCCGCTGCGGCAACGGCCTTGACATCGGCGAGTTCGAGGAATGATTTGGTCTTCATGGTGTGCTCGGGTTGCGTAAAACCCGACAGCATAACGGCCACGCCGCCAGCAGTGCCTTCGCGCCGGTGCCAAGCTTGGGAACAAGCTGCATGCCGTCTTTACCGGCACCCGCTCTTGCAGCCCCCTAGAATGCGCCCCAACTGCGTCTTCGCAGCAACCACAGGAGCTCCGGCCATGAACGACCGCGTTACCACCCTAGACACATCCACTGGCTACGGCCAGCCGCTGGCGCAGGCGGAACGCCAACGCGTGCTGCGCAACACCTACTGGCTGCTCGCGCTGAGCCTGCTGCCCACCGTGCTCGGCGCATGGGTCGGTGTCAGCACGGGCCTCACGCGCTCTCTTACCGGCGGACTCGGCCTCATCGTCTTCCTCGGCGGCGCGTTCGGCTTCATGTTCGCCATCGAGAAGACCAAGAACTCCGCCGCCGGCGTACCGGTGCTGCTGGGCTTCACCTTCTTCATGGGCCTGATGCTGTCGCGCCTGATCGCGATGGTGCTGGGCTTCAAGAACGGCTCCGAACTCATCATGACGGCCTTCGGCGGCACCGCTGGCGTGTTCTTCGTGATGGCCTCGCTGGCCACGGTCATCAAGCGCGACCTGTCGGGCATGGGCAAGTTCCTGTTCGTCGGCGCGATGGTGCTGATGTTCGGCGCCGTCATCAACATCTTCGTCGGTTCGAGCACCGGCATGCTGGTGATCTCGGTGGCTGCCATCGGCATCTTCTCGGCCTACATGCTCTATGACCTGAAGCAGATCATGGACGGCGGCGAAACCAACTACATCACCGCAACGCTCGCGTTGTACCTGGACTTGTTCAACGTGTTCCAGAGCCTGCTGGCCCTGCTGGGCATCTTCGGCGGCGAACGCGACTGAGCGGACCCGCACCCACCATTCAAAAGAGCCCCGAGGGGCTCTTTTTCATTCCAGCTCGAAGACCGCGATCGACTCGACGTGCGCCGTGTGCGGGAACATGTTCACCACACCGGAGAACGTGCAACGGTAGCCCCCCTGGTGCACCAGCAGGCCGGCATCGCGTGCCAGCGTCGACGGGTTGCAGCTCACGTACACGATGCGCTTGGGCGGCGTCCAGCCGTCGGTGCGCAGTTCAGGCTGCAGATGCAACTCGGACAACGCTTTGGCGAGGGCGAAGGCGCCTTCGCGCGGCGGGTCGACCAGCCACTTGTCGGCGCTGCCGTCGGCCACCAGCATCGCTGGCGTCATGTCGAACAGGTTGCGCGCTACGAAAGTTGCATGTGACAACGCACGGCGGGCGGGCGTTGCGGGCTGATTTCGCTTGAAGTTGTCGGTGGCGCGCGCCACCAACGTGTCGCTCCCCTCGATGCCCAGCACCTCACGCGCCCGGCTCGCCAGCGGCAAGGTGAAATTGCCCAGGCCGCAGAACCAGTCGATCACGCGCTCGTCCGGCTGCACGTCGAGCAGGCGCAGCGCCTTGCCGACCAGCGCCCGGTTGATGTGCGGATTGACCTGCGTGAAATCGGTGGGCTTGAACGGCATCGTGACGCCGAACTCGGGCAGCCGATACGCCAGCGGCACGCCACTCTCCTCCAGCAGCTTCACGGTGTCCGGGCCCTTGGGCTGCAGCCACCACTGAACGCCTTCGTTGCCGGCCGCAAAGGCCTTCAACCGCTCTATGTCGGCGCCCGACAGCGGCTCGAGGTGCCGCAGCACCAGCGCGATGGTGCCGAGCTTCGTGCTCTCGGGCGCGTCGCCGCAGGCCAGTTCGATCTGCGGGCAGGTCTCGCGCGCGTCCATCGAGCCGATCAGCGCGCGCAGCGGCATCAGCATCTCGCTGATCTGCTTCGGCAGCACCGGGCACACCTGCATGTCGGCCAGGTAGCGGCTCTTGCGCTCGTGGAAGCCGATGAGCACCGTGCCCTTCTTGACCACGTGGCGCACCGAGAGCCGCGCGCGGTAGCGGTAATGCCATGCAGGTCCCTCGAGCGGGCGCAGCACGTTCTCGGGGCGTACCTTGCCCAGATGCCACAGGTTGTCTTCCAATGCGCGCTGCTTCACGGCCACCTGGGCGCCCGGGTCGAGGTGCTGCATCTTGCAACCGCCGCAGGCGCCGGTGTGCAGGCCGAAGTGCGGGCAGCCGGGACGCACCCGCTGCGACGACTCGCGGCGAATGGCCGTGACCGTGCCTTGCTCCCAGTTGTTCTTGCGGCGGTTCACGTTGAACTGCACCTCCTCGAAAGGCAATGCGCCTTCGATGAACACGACCATGCCGTCGGCCTTGTGGGCGACACCCTGGGCGTCGAGGTCGAGCGATTCGACCTGCAACCACTCTTCACCAGGATTCGCGGGGACTTTCGCGGGGGTTTTGTTTTCTTCGATGGGTTCCGTCATGCCCCGATTGTCTCAGCGTGGCCGGCTCCGCTAGAACAGCGCATCGCGACCGACGCCAGAGCGCGCCAGTTGACGCCGCATCTTGGCCAGTGCCTCGTTCTGGATCTGCCTGACCCGCTCGCGCGTGAGGCCCAGGCGCACGCTCAGCACCTCGAGCGTCTCTGGCTCGCGGTCGTGCAGGCCGTAGCGGCCTTCCAGCACCTCGCGCTCGCGCGCATCGAGGGCATGCACCCATTGGTCGAGCAGGCGCTCCACCTCGTGCGTGTGCGTCACGCCGGTCGGGCTGCCCTGCTCGTCCTCGGAGGCCACGGTGTCGGCGAGCGTGAAGCCATCGTCGCCGCGCGCATCGCCTGCATCCAGCGAGCGCGGCGCTTCGGACAGCGCCAGCAGATCGGCCACGGACTGCACGTCCCGTCCGAGCAGCGCGGCAATGTCTTCCACGCGCACGCCGTCGGGCCGGTGCACCAGAAATTCCGCGTCGCCTTCGAGGGTGCGGCGCGCGCGCAGCACCTGGTGCAACTCTCGCACCACATGCACCGGCAGCCGGATCGCCCGGGCCTGCGTCATGACCGCGCGTTCGACGGACTGGCGGATCCACCAGGTCGCATACGTCGAAAAACGAAAGCCGCGTTCGGGTTCGAACTTGGTGATGGCGTGCATCAAGCCGAGATTGCCCTCCTCGATGAGGTCCGACAGCGGCACGCCACGTCCCAGGTAACCCTTGGCGATGTTCACCACGAGCCGCAGGTTGTGCTCGATCATCGACTGGCGTGCAGCGAAATCGCCAGCTCGCGCGGCGCATGCGGCCTGGTACTCCTGCGCGGGTGTGAAGAGCTCGGTGCGCCGGACCTGGCGCAGGTAGATGGTCAGCGCATCCGCGCCTTCGCCGCCGATCGGCTCGCTCAGGGCACCACGAGGCGGTGCGATGTCTGTTGCCAGCGGATCGGCCGCTGCGTCGACGGAAGCGGCGCTCTCGTCGGAAGGGTCCCTGCGGCTGCCCTTGCCCGCCGACCCGCGCACAGGCAGCGTGCGACGGGGGCGAGGGGCAGCCATGGCATCACCGGCCGGGGAGGTAACGCGAAGGATCGACGGGCTTGCCCTGGCGGCGGATCTCGAAATGCAGCTTCACCCGGTCGGCGTCGCTGTTGCCCATTTCGGCGATCTTCTGGCCCTTCTGAACCGACTGGTCTTCCTTCACGAGCAGCGTCTGGTTGTGTGCATACGCCGTGAGGTAGGTGTTGTTGTGCTTCAGGATGATCAGGTTGCCGTAGCCACGCAGACCGGCACCCGCATAGACCACGCGGCCGTCGGCGGCGGCCAGCACCGGGTCGCCCGCCTTGCCGCTGATGTCGTAGCCCTTGTTCTTGGCTTCGTCGAAACCCGCGATCAAGGAACCGCTCGCGGGCCAGATCCACCCGAGGTCTTCGTCACCCGAATTGCCGCTGCCCGGGGCCGACGGCGACGCCGTGATCGGTGCCGGTGGCTTGACCGCACTGCTGGCCGGTGCCGCAGGCGCCAGCACTGCTGGCGGCGTCACGGGCTTCGTGGTCGCGCTTTCGGAAGAAGGCGCACTGGCCGGCGGCGCCACGGCAACGGCCGTTCCACCCGGCGGGATCACGCGCAGCACCTGGCCGACTTCGATGAGGTCGGGGTTGTCGATGTTGTTCCAGCGGACGATGTCCTGCCAGCGTTGGCCCGTGTCCGCGCCGATGCGGCGGATGGTGTCGCCGGGGCGCACCGCGTAGTAGCCGGGCTTGCCGTAATTCTCGATGCCTGCCAGCGGCTTGCCGTTGGCGTCCGTGGTGATGGGCGGGCCGCCAGGCACTGTGGCGCTGGGGGCGCGCGTCATGGTGCCGCGGTCTTCGACCGGTGCCGGCCCACGCGGTGTGGAACAGCCCGCGATCACGAGCACAAAGGCCAACGTGACGCCAGCGAACCAACTCCGATTGCCAAAACCCTGCATGTGTTATTCCTTCAAGCGATGCCTGATTTTAGGGGGACAAAGTGAACCGCCTCAAGAATGAGACGCTCCAGTCCCCGGGGGGTCTTGTCGATGACGACGAGGGCCTGCCCACCGCTGGCGGAATGTGTCGGAGCCACGATGCGGCCCCCCACCGCGAGCTGGTCGATCCAGGCTTGCGGAACGGCTTCGCCGCCCGCGGCAGCGATGATGCCGGCGTAGGGTGCGCCCTTCGCGTAGCCGACCATTCCGTCGCCCAGCATCAGGTGCAACGTGGCCAGGCGGAAGGGCCGAAGGTTCAAGCGTGCCCGCTCGTGCAGGCCGCGCAAACGCTCGATGCTGTAGACCTCGGAGGCCACGTGGTTCAGCACAGCGGCCTGGTAGCCGCAGCCGGTGCCTATTTCGAGCACTCGGCCCAGTTTGTCTTGCGGTTTTCCGGCCAGCGCGGGCGCGCCCAGCAGGAGTTCGATCATGCGGGCCACCACGCTGGGCTTGGAGATGGTCTGCCCGAGCCCGATCGGCAGGCTGGTGTCTTCGTACGCCTGGTTGACCAGCGCGCTGTCGACGAAACCGTGCCGGTTCACCGCGCCCATCGCACGCAACACGCGCGGATCGGAAATGCCCTGGGCCGCGAGCTTCTGCACCATGCGCGCGCGCACAGCGTCGGAGGCCATCGAAGGCGTGGACGGCACCATCGGCTTGGTCGGCACTGCAGGCATGCGCCCGCGCGTGGCGGCCGAGGCGGTGGGTGTCAGGCGAACGGGAAAACTGGGCCGCTGGGTGGCCATGTCAGTTGCCGAACCGGGCCACGGTCTCGCGCCATTGGCCGAGGTTGGCGTGGTCGGTCAGATCGATCTGCAACGGCGTCAACGCAATATGACCAGCCGCGGTGGCGTGGAAGTCGGTGCCCTCGCCGCTGTCCTTGGCGCCACCGGCGCCGGCGATCCAGTACATGGTCTCGCCGCGCGGGCTGTCCTGCGTGATCACCTTCTCGGCAGCGTGCCGGCGACCGAGCCTGCAGACCTTGACGGGCTTCAGTTCGTCGAAGGGCTTGTTCGGAACATTCACGTTGAGCAGGAACGCCTCGCCGTCCAGCATGCGCTCGCGCTCGATCTGCTGCACCAGACGCCGCGCCACCTGAGCAGCCGCGTCCACGTGGGCCCAGCCCTTTTCGATCTGCGAGAACGCAATGGCGGGAATGCCGAACAGGTAAGCCTCCATGGCCGCTCCGACGGTGCCCGAATAGATGGTGTCGTCGCCCATGTTGGCGCCATTGTTGATGCCGGAAACCACCAGGTCTGGCCGGTAGTCGAGCAGGCCCTTGAGTGCGATGTGCACGCAGTCGGCCGGCGTGCCGGTCACGTAGCGAAAACCGTTGTGGGCTTCGCGCACATAGAGAGGTGCGGCCAGGGTCAGTGCGTTCGACTTGGCGCTGTTGTTGTGCTCGGGGGCAATCACCTCGACATCGGCGATGTCCTTGAGTGCGTCGTGCAGTGCGACGATGCCCGGCGCCTGGAAGCCGTCGTCGTTGGAAATGAGTATCTTCATGGTGTCCTGGATCGCTCGGATTGTAGGCGTCGGGTGCGTCGCAGCAGGGACAAGCCAGCCTCGACGCGCCGCCTATCATCGCCCGCATTCATTGCCCCCACCCGACTCACACGAAGGAGACTCGAGCATGCACGCATGGCTTTGCGAAAACCCCACCGGCGTCGACGCGCTGACCTGGAAGGAACTGCCGACACCGACGCCGGGCCCGGGACAGGTACTGATCGAAATCAAGGCGGCGAGCCTGAATTTTCCCGATCTGCTGATCGTGCAGAACAAGTACCAGATGAAGCCGCCCCTGCCCTTCGTGCCTGGCTCCGAATATGCGGGCGTCATCCAGGCGGTCGGCGAAGGCGTGACGCACCTCAAGGTCGGCCAGAACGTGGCCTGCCTGTCGGGCACTGGCGGGTTCGCGACGCATACGCTGGCCCCCGCGGCGCTGTGCATGCCGCTGCCCGAAGGCTTCGGACACGTCGATGCCGCGGCCTTCATCATGATCTACGCCACCTCGTGGCATGCATTGATGGACCGCGCGCAACTCAAGGCCGGCGAAACCGTGCTCGTGCTCGGCGCGGCCGGCGGCGTGGGCACCGCAGCCATCCAGATTGCCAAGGCGGCTGGCGCCAATGTCATTGCGGCGGCATCCACAGATGAGAAATGCGAACTTTGCCGCTCCATTGGCGCTGACGCGACGATCAACTACACGACGCACGCGCTGCCCAATGGGTTTCGCGATGCCGTCAAAGCCGCGACCGACGGCAAAGGACCGGATGTCATTTACGACCCGGTCGGTGGTGACTTTGCAGAGCCGGCGTTTCGCTCGATCGGCTGGCGCGGGCGCTATTTGGTCGTCGGTTTTGCGTCAGGCCCCATTCCGTCGTTGCCATTGAATCTGACGCTGCTGAAAGGCGCTTCCATCGTGGGCGTGTTCTGGGGTGATTTCGCGCGGCGCGAGCCCAAGGCCAATGCGCAGATGATGGCCGAATTGGCCCAGTGGTATGGCCAGGGAAAGATCAAGCCGGTGATCGACAGCACCATGCCGATGGCCGAATTGAAGGCGGCATACGCCCACATGGGTTCGCGCGGCGTCAAGGGAAAACTCGTGATGGTGAACTGACCTTGCCAGGTCGACACCCAATAAAAAAGCCCGCATGAGCGGGCTTTTTTATTGGGCACTTGCCCAAGAGTCCGGCAGGCACTTACTTGATTTCGTAATCGGTCAGCGACTTGCCTGCAGCCAATGCCTCGGTCACCCAACGCGGCTTGCGGCCACGGCCACCCGACCAGGTTTCGCCCGTCGGGCCACGGTATTTGGCAGCTGCTTTGATGGGTGCAACGCCTGCTGCGCGTTTGACGGCACCCCCGCGGCCGCCCAGTTTCAAGTCGGAAGCCGTCAATCCGTATTCGGCAATCTTCTTGCGAAGCTCTTCGATCACACCGGCGCGCTCTTGGTTGCGCATGTCTTCGGCTTGCTTGCGCAATTGCGCAATCTGCTCGTCATGCTTCTTGATCTGGGAATTGATATCGGCGAGGGTCGAAGCCATTGTTGGACTCCAGAAATTGAAAACGAGCGGATTTTAATTCAATTTACATTTGTAGCAAGCGTGACGCCTGACAAAAAAATTGAATCCGCATTGCGTTGATGCAACAACTCGCAACATGAGCGCACCACCTTGGGCGCTTATATGCGGATGAAGACGGGAAAAAGGGAGAGGAGCACGCAACCCGAAGAAGCGGTGGCTCGGAAATGACAACGCCGGGGCAAGCCCGGCGGTGCAAACCTTTGAACGCTATTTAGCAATAGCCTAAAGGAAATATTTTTTGGGGTGGCTGATGGGACTCGAACCCACGACGACCAGAATCACAATCTGGGACTCTACCAGCTGAGCTACAGCCACCGTAGAGCCTCCGATTGTAGCGTTAAAAATCCCGGTTTTGACAGCCCCCGTTAAAACACGAGGCTTGAATGCCACATCAACCCGCCACCAGAGGTCCGCTCAACGTCGACGTCACGCCCTCCAGGATCTTGATCGACCCGTCGGGCCGCTCATGGGTGCCGATCAGCAACCCGCTGGCAATGGCGTGTGCGCGAAGCGCATCGACGATCTCGTCTCGCCCCGGCGCTTCGGAGAATTCCGGCGTCTGCGCCAGCGCGAACAACTGGAACGCGTAGCGATGCACCCCGTGGCCCGGGGGCGGGTCGGGCGGCAGCCACGCTGCCTGCAATGCCGAATTGCGGCCGACATGCAGGCCCACACCGTCATTGCCCTGGCTCGGAATCGACGCTTCTGTCAGAGAACCTCCTTCCAGCGGAAGATCGACCACGATGGCATGCACAAGCGGCTTGGGCGTGGGCGAATCGGCATCCTCGACGATCAACACCAGCGACGCCGTTCCCACCGGCAATCCCGCCCACCGCAACGGCGGAGAAATGCCCTCGCCGTCAGGCGCGTCGGCCGTGCAGCGAGCCGGAAGCGGCGCGTGGTCTGCGAACGCAACGCTCGTGAGGTCGATCGATGCCATGCCCTCGCGCATGCCGAGGGTGTTGAAGACGATCTCGTCCAATCCAGCACGCACACCTTGCAGCGCGTGACCAATGACGTCAGGCAGTTTTTCCAGCATGGTCGAAGGTGTACCCCGGCGCCGCAGCTGCGCCTGTAGGACGCCGCGCAGCCTCGGCGTCACGCCGACGGGCACGGGTTCCCGCCCCCTCGTTCCATCGGCATTCGAGGGCATCCGCACCCAAAGTGCTCCGCTATCATCCAAGCGACCCGCGCAGGCGGGCATGAGGCCCTCCCTCTCGCCACTTCCACTTCACCACCAAAGGAATTTCTTCATGAGCATCGTCTGGACTATCCTGATCGGTTTCGTCGTGGGTCTTGTGGCGCGTGCCGTCAAGCCGGGCGACGACTCCGCGGGCTTCATCGTCACCACCCTCATCGGCATCGCGGGCTCCTTGATCGTCACGTACGTCGGGCAATCGATGGGGTGGTACACCGCAGGCCAGGGCGCAGGCTTCATCGCATCCGTGCTGGGCGCGATCGTGCTGCTGGTCCTCTACGGTCTCATCAAGCGCAAGAGCTGATGGCCTCGCGGTCGCGCCGCGTCACGCGGGCGGCCGCTTCTGCTGACTCGCCGCGCCGCGTCAAGCGGGCGGCCACCACGGATGCCGTGCCTCGCAAGCCGCGCGCCAAGCATCACGTCTATGTGGTCGAGCTCGATGACCGCGTATGGAACAACGGCCGCTTCAGGCGCGCCAATCCCGACTACCAACTCGGCAAGCCCTTCGTCTATGTCGGCATGACCGGCCTGGACCCCGACATCCGCTTCGACAAGCACAAGGCCGGCATCCAGGCCAACAGCTTCGTGCAGGCCTTCGGCCTGCGCCTGTTGCCCGCGCTGTACGAACGCTACAACCCGATGACCTACGAGGACGCACGCCTGATGGAGGTCGACCTCGGCATCGCGCTGCGCAAGGCGGGATACGGGGTGTGGCAGGCCTGAGCCGCGAAGCCTTCAGGCGTAGGTGACCCAGTCCTCATACGCCGGACCGTCCAGATGCGGCAGCGTGTTGTAGGTCACGAGCATGTGTCTCTTGGGCGTGAAGGCGAACTCCGTCACCGACGAATTGCGGATGCGCAGGTTGAGTTCGATTGTCGTCTCGGCGCTCGTGCCCAGCACGTGGCCGACCGCCGTGCTGATGGGCCCGCCGCTCGACACCACCAGCACCTTCGCGCCGTGGTGCTTCTCACGCACGTGGTCCAGGGCCGTCGTCACGCCCGCCAGGAAGTCGACATAGCCAGGCATCCCGATCGGCGCCGTCCGGCCCTGCATCCACGCGCCCAGGCCCTCGCGCAGCAGCCGGAAGTGATGGCGGTACATCTCGGGCGAATCGGGCTTTTCGAGCTTGCCCTCGTGGATGGTGGCAATGAGCGCCTCGCTGTCGTACTCGTTGAGTCCGGGCCATGGCAGCACGCCGTCGCTCGCCAGGCCCAGGCCCAGGCCCTCGGCAATGCCTTCCCATGTCTGTCGATGGCGCTTCAGGGTGCCAGTGATGACGGCGTCGAAAGTCATGCCGCGCTCACGCCAGTACGCGCCCAGACGAACCGCCTGCCGGTGCCCGAGCTCGCTCAGGTTGTCATAGTCCGCAGCGCCGAAACTGGCCTGCCCGTGGCGCACGAGATAGAGGGTTCCCATGCGGGCGATTCTGGCAAGAAGCGCGGGCCTCGCTTGTCCCTCGGGCGACCAGTTCGCGCGTCCCAATGAAAAAGCCCGAGCCATCGGCTCGGGCTTTTTCGCGAAGGCGGCTTTGGATCAGCGGCCTGCGGCAACAGGCAGCGTGTCCGCCGGCTTCGGCACCAGGATCTCCGCCTTGAAGCGATCCTTCAGCATGCTGTAGTAGGCGGCGTCCTCCGCAGCGGCCACCGACTGGCCCACCTGCGCCTGTTCCTGCTTCGCGAGATCGGGCGCCGGGGGCGTGCGCGGCACGACCTTGGTCACGCGAACCACGGCATAGCCTTGGGCGCCGAGGTCCACGCCCACGAGCGTGGGCAGCTTGGCGGCGTCGGCACGCAGCGCGGCGTCGATGACCGGCAGCGGCTGCGATTGCGCTTCGCGGCGCGACACCGTCATCGGCGCGCCGAAGGTCGCACCGTCGGCCTTGGCTGTCCACGCCGCGAGCTTCGCCTCGCCCTCGGTCCTGGCGAGCACCGCGGCTCGTTCGGTCACCAGCTGCGCGCGGATCTTGTCCTTCACGTCGGCCAGCGGCACCGGATGCGCCGGGGTGAACTGCGTCACGCGGCCCGACGCGAGCTGACTGGAGCCGACCTCGATCGCCTCGGTGTTCTGCTTGCGCTGCAGCGAGTCGGGCGCGAACAGCGCGCTCAGGAAGTTGCGGCTGGCCAGCGGGCCGGTGGCGCCCGGTGCGGGCGTGCGCGGCACATTGGCGGCCGTCTGGATCGTGAGCTTGAGCTTCTCGGCCGCGGGCTTGAGGCTGTCGGGCGTCTGGTACACGGCATCGGTAAATGCCTCCGCGGCCTTCGCGAATTCCTGCGTGGCCTGCTGCGCGCGCACTTCGCTCTCGATGGTGGCACGCACCTTCTCGAAAGGCGGCACCACGGCGGGCTTGATGTCGGTCACTTCGATGATGTGGTAGCCGAATTCGGTTTCGACGATGCCGCTGATCTCGCCCTTCTTGAGCGAGAACATTGCGTCTTCGAAAGGCTTGACCATTGCACCGCGCGTGACGAAGTCGAGGTCGCCGCCCTTCTCCGCCGAACCGGTGTCCTGCGAATTCTTGCGCGCCACGTCGGCGAAGCTGGCGGGCGCCTTCTTCACTTCGGCCAGCAATTGTTCGGCCTTGGCCTTGGCCTTTTCGCGGTCGGCAGCAGGCATGCTGGCCGGCGCGGTGATCAGGATATGGCTCGCGCGGCGCTCTTCCTTCGTGCCGAAGCGCGCCGTGTTCTGCTCGTAATAGGTCTTGAGATCGGCGTCGCTCACTACAAGGTTCTTCTTGGCGGCCTCCAGGTCGAGCACGAGGTACTCGATGCTGGCCTGCTCGGGCGCCTGGAACTGGGCCGTGTGGTCCTTGTAGTAGGCCTCGATGTCGGCGTCGCTCACCGTCACCTTCGACGCGAAGCTCTCGGGGCTGAAGCGGGCCACCTGGATCTCGCGGCTGTCGTAGAAGGCGTTGATGGTGGTGGCGGCCAGCGCGGGCGTCGTGAAGGCCGTGCCCGAAACGCCCAGCAGCACCTGCTGCGTGGCCATCTCGGAGCGCACGCCCGCTTCGTACTGCTCGGGGGTGCGGCCGGTCACGCGCTGAAAGGCGTCGCGGTCGAACTTGCCATCGGGCGTACGGAACGCCGCCAGGCCCGTGTCCTGCGCGAAGATGCGCGACAGGCGATCTTCGGACACCGACATGTTCGCCTTGGCGGCCGCAGCGACCAGCACGCGGTCGCGCACCATGCGCTCCAGCGTGGCGTACCGCAGGGCGTCGGAGTCGAGCACCGTCGGGTCGATGTTGGGCGACTGCTGGCGAATGCGATCTGTCTCGACGCGGTGCTGCTGGTCCCACTCGGGCTTGGTGATCGGCTGGCCATCGACGCGGGCCACCTTCTCGTCGCTGCTGCCCTGGTAGCGCTCGACACCGAAGAGCACGAACGAGGGAATGATCAGCAAGAACAAGAAAATCATGACGATCTTGTTGTACTTGCGGAAGAAATCAAACATGCTTGAACACTCTTTTTCGACGGATGTCGGACGGCAATAAAAAAGGCGAACTTGCGGTTCGCCTTTGCATCGGGTGGGTGGTGGGTGCTGAGGGGCTCGAACCCCCGACCTACGCCGTGTAAAGGCGGCGCTCTACCAACTGAGCTAAGCACCCCACCGGGAATACGCTCCGAGTCTAACGTCTTAGTTCAGCGCGTCTTTCAGCGCCTTGCCCGGACGGAACTTCGGAATCTTGGCAGCCTTGATTTTAATCGCCTCGCCGGTTCGGGGATTTCGGCCGGTGCGGGCCGCGCGCTTGCCTACTGCGAAAGTGCCGAAACCGACGAGCGAAACCGAGCCGCCTTTCTTGAGCGTGGTACGAATAGCGCCGATGGTGGATTCGAGCGCACGCGTTGCTGCTGCTTTGGAAATATCGGCGTTCTTTGCGATGTGCTCAATCAGTTCGGTCTTGTTCACAAGGGCCCCTTGTAGAAAAAAAGTTGGTCGGCTTCCGTCAGCTGCGACCCGGCCGCGATGTGTGCGACTCAAGAACCTGGCAGGCCTGACGCCTCGGCAGCGCACTGCCATCGAGGATTACAACCACTGGTCTGCAGGGTGTCAATAAGACACGAGGCCATGCAGATCAGCGGAGCGCGCGATTCTAGGGGCGTTTCGTGAAGCGTTTTTTCGCAGTGGCCCAAAGCGGTTCAGAGTGCTTCGGCAATCGCCTTGCCGAGGTCGCTGGTGCTGGCCGTCCCACCGATGTCCGGGGTGCGCGGTGCGCCGCTTTGGGGCGCGAGCACCCGCTCGATGGTCGAAAGAATGGCATCGTGCGCCTGCTTGTGGCCCAGGAACTCCAGCATCATCGCGCCGCACCAGATTTGCCCGATCGGGTTCGCGATGCCTTTGCCCGCGATGTCGGGCGCCGAGCCGTGCACCGGTTCGAACAGCGAGGGCGTGGTGCGCTCCGGGTTGAGGTTGGCGCTGGGCGCGATGCCGATGGTGCCGGTGCACGCGGGGCCCAGGTCCGACAGGATGTCGCCGAACAGATTGCTCGCCACCACCACGTCGAAGAAGTCGGGCCGCTGCACGAAGTGCGCGGTGAGGATGTCGATGTGGAACTTGTCCAGCGTGATGCCCGGATAGTTCCTGGCCATTTCCACCACGCGCTCGTCCCAGTAGGGCATGGTGATCGAGATGCCGTTCGACTTGGTGGCGCTCGTGAGGTGCTTCTTGGGTCGCGACTGCGCAAGCTCGAAGGCGAACTTCAGCACCCGGTCGACGCCCACGCGCGACATCACGGTTTCCTGCACCACGATTTCGCGCGGCGTGCCCTGGTACATGCGCCCGCCGATGCTCGAGTACTCGCCCTCGGTGTTCTCGCGCACGATGTACATGTCGATCTCGCCGGGCTCGCGCGGCGTGCCGTCGCGGCGCACCACGGGCGCGATGATGCCGGGCATCAGGCGCGCGGGACGCAGGTTGATGTACTGGTCGAACTCGCGCCGGAACATCAGCAGCGAGCCCCACAGCGACACGTGGTCCGCGATCTTCTCGGGCCAGCCGACCGCGCCGAAGAAGATGGCGTCGTGGCCGCCGATCTGGTCCTTCCAGTTGTCGGGCAGCATCTGGCCGTGCTTCTCGCAGTAGTCCCAGCTGGAGAAGTCGAAGTGGTCGAACTTCAGGTCGATGCCGAATTTGCTGGCCGCCGCTTCGAGCACGCGCAGGCCCTCGGGCGTGGTTTCCTTGCCGATGCCGTCGCCGGCGATGACTGCAATTCGCTGTGTGCTCTTCTGGGTGCTCATGGTGCGGCTCCTGCGTGTGCTTGTGAGGGGGATGAAAAGAAGCTCAGCGCCTCGGCGAGCAGTTCGTCCGGCGCTTCTTCGGGAACGTAGTGGCCGCACGGCAAGGCACGACCCGACACATCGGCCGCGCGCTCGCGCCACAGCGCCAGCACATCGAAGGCCTTGCCCACCGCGCCATGCTCGCCCCACAGCACGCGCAGCGGCTGCACCAGTTGCCGGCCGGCGGCGATGTCGGCGCGGTCGTGCACGAGGTCGATGGTAGCGGAGGCGCGATAGTCCTCGCAGATGGACTCGGCCGTGCCCGCGATGCTCGCGCAGCGCTCGTACTCGGCCAGTACCTCGGGCGCGAACGGCGCGAGCCCCGCATGCCGCCCGCCCATCACGCTGCGCACGTAGCGCACCGGGTCGGACGCGATCAACGCTTCGGGCAGCGGCGGCGGCTGGATCAAGAAGAACCAGTGCCAGTAAGCTTTGGCGAAGGCCTCGGAAGTTTGTTCGTACATCGCGAGCGTGGGCGCGATGTCGAGCAGCAGCATGCGCTCCACCACTTCGGCGTGGTCTGCCGCCAGCCGGTGCGCCACGCGCGCGCCGCGGTCGTGCGCCAGCACGCCGAAGCGTTCGAAGCCGTGGTGGCGCATGGCGGTGAGCGCATCGAGCGCCATTTCCCGCTTGCTGTACGCCGCGTGCTCGGCGTCGGCCGCCGGGCGGCCCGAGTCGCCGTAGCCGCGCAGGTCGACAGCGACCACGGTGAAGCGCTCGGCCAGCGCCGGCGCCACACGGTGCCAGATCGCATGCGTCTGCGGGTGACCGTGCAACAGCAGCAGGGGCGCGCCACGCCCGCCGATGCGGCCATGGATGCGCACGCCGTTGCGCTCGATGCCGAACGGGGGAAAGGAAAGAAAAGAGGCTGTCACGGAACGATTGTGCGTTGCACCCCGGCGATCATCAAGCAACAATCAGCCAATTCATACTTTCTATTTCGGCATGAATCCTCCATCGATGGACCGCGGTGACCTGGCCCTTGTGGTCGCCATTCGCGACCAGGGCAGCCTGGCGGGCGCGGCCGCGACGCTCGACGTGGTGCCTTCCGTCGTCACCAAGCGGCTCGGCGCGCTGGAGGCACGGCTGGGCCAGCGGCTGTTCGAGCGCACCACGCGCCGGCTCAGCGTCACGGCCGAGGGCGAGGCCGTGTGCCTGCATGCGCGAACGCTGCTCGACGGCTTTGCCGCGCTCGAAGGCGAGCTCGGCGAGCGGCAGAACGAACTGGCCGGCACCGTGCGCCTGGCCGCCACCTTCGGCTTCGGCCGGCGCTGGCTCGGGCCGGCGCTGGCCGCCTTCCAGGCGCGCCACCCTGCCCTGCAGATCGACCTGATGCTCACCGAGCAGCTGCCCGACCTCGGCGCCGAAAGCTATGACGGCGCCGTGTGGCTCTGGGCCGTGCAGCAGCGCCATGCGGCCGACTGGGTCTCGCGGCGCATCGCGCGCAACCAGCGCGTGCTGGCCGCCTCGCCCGCTTACCTGGAGCGCCGCGGCACGCCGGCCAGCGTCGAGGCGCTGGCGTCGCACGACTGCCTGGTCGCGCGCGAGAACGGCGACGCCGGCCCGCGCCAGCATGCGCTCTGGACCCTGCGCCATGCGCGCGACGGCAGCACGGCGCGGGTGCGCGTACAGGGCCCGCTGGCCAGCAACTCGGGCGAGATGGTGCGCGACTGGTGCCTGGCCGGGCACGGCGTCATGCTGCGCAGCCTGTGGGACATCGCGCCGCAACTGGCGACCGGCGAACTGGTGCGCCTGCTGCCGCACTACGCCATGCCGGAAGCGGACATCCACTGGGTCGCACCCTGGCGCCCGAAGACGCCGCGCCGCGTGCGCCTGCTGGTCGACCACCTCGTGGAACAGTTTCGCGGCGAGCCCTGGAAGCCGGGCAAGGCCGGCGCGCGCTGAACGTGGGTCGCGAAAAAATCAGGCCGCCGCTCAGCGGCCGCTGCGCACCACGAGGCTCACGCCCGCGGCGGTGAGCGCAATGCCCAGCACTGTCACCCACGTGATCGGCTCCGAGAACAGCAGCCACGCCATCACGGCCGTGCAAGGCGGCACCAGGTACAGCAGGCTGGTCACGGCCGTGGCCGTGCCGCGCTGAATCAGCATGTAGAGCAGCGAGCTGCCGCCCAGCGACAACGCCAGCACCGACCACGCCATCGCGCCGCCCGAATAAACGTTCCATTCGATGCCCTGCGACTCCATCGCCGCGAACGGCAGCGTGACCAGCAGCGCCGCCGCCATCTGCACCGCACTGGCACTGCGCACATCGCAGGGCGCGACGAAGCGCTTCTGATAGAGCGTTCCGGCCGTGATGGACACCAGCGCCATCACCGCCAACCCCATCGTCAGCGCATTGACCTCGGCGCCCTGCCCGAGCTTGCGCGACACCACCAGGACCAGCCCCGCGAAACCCAACGCGAGCCCGCCCCACTGCCGCCCCGAAATGCGCCCGCCGTTGAACGACAGCCACACCGCCGTCAGCACCGGCTGGATGCCGACCAGCAACGCCACCAGCCCCGCGCCCATGCCGGCGTGCACCGCGGCCCAGACGCCGCCGAGGTAACCCGCCTGCATCAGCACGCCGGTGACCGCCAGGTGCCCCCACTGCGCGCGCGCCTTCGGCCACGCGACCCGGGCCAGCGCGACCCACAGGCCGAAGCACGCCAGCGACAACGCATAGCGCACGGCAAGGAACTTGAGGGGTGGCGCATACGGCATGCCGTAGCGCGCGACGATGAAGCCCGTGCTCCAGATCAGCACGAACACCGCCGGCATCGCCCGCAGCCAGCCTGCGTGGCGCGCCTCGGCGGCGGCGCTCATTTGGTGCGGGCCCGAATCTCGGGAATGGCCTTCTGCAGGTAATAGACCATCGACCAGACGGTGAGCACCGCCGAGATCCAGATCAGCCACTGGCCCCACAGGCCGGTGTCGATCACCTTGAACAACTGTCCGTCATAGAGCAGGAACGGAATGGCCACCATCTGCACGGTCGTCTTGACCTTGCCGATCATGTGCACCGCAACGCTCTTGCCGGCGCCGATCTGCGCCATCCATTCGCGCAGCGCCGAGATGGCGATCTCGCGGCCGATGATGATCAGCGCCACGAACACATCGGCGCGCTGCAGGTGCACCAGCACCAGCAGCGAGGCGCACACCAGGAACTTGTCGGCCACCGGATCGAGGAAGGCGCCGAAGGCCGAGGTCTGGTTGAGCTTGCGCGCCAGGTAGCCGTCGAGCCAGTCGGTGGCGGCGAAGACGATGAACATGACCGTGGCGATCAGGTTGCGCATCGGCTCGGCGATCGGCAGATAGAACATGCCGACGATCAAAGGGATCGCGACGATGCGCGTCCAGGTCATGATGGTCGGTAGGGTCCAGAACATCTCTTGATTGTGTCATGGTGGCATTAACCCTCGACCGCAGGTCTTGCCCTCTTCGCCGTCAGTGCAGCGCCTTGTAGATCTCTTCCGCCAGCTCGGAGGCGATTCCCTCCACCGATGCGATGTCTTCCACGCTCGCCGCCGCCACGCCCCGGATGCCGCCGAAGCGCTGCAGCAACCGCGCGCGCCGCTTCGGCCCGATGCCCGGAATGTCCTCGAGCTGGCTGCCGCCGACGCGCACCTTCGCGCGCTTGGCCCGCATGCCCGTGATGGCGAAGCGGTGCGCCTCGTCGCGAATCTGCGCCACCAGCATCAGCGCGGCCGAGTCCTTGCCCAGGTAGACCTTCTCGCGCCCGTCGGCGAACACCAGCTCTTCGAGCCCGACCTTGCGGCCCTCGCCCTTCTCGACGCCGACGATCAGCGACAGCGGCAGGCCAAGCTCGCTGAACACCTCGCGCGCCATCGACACCTGGCCCTTGCCGCCGTCCACCAGCACCAGGTCGGGCATGCGCAAGGTGCGGGCCTTGGGGGGCGCATCGCTGCCTTCGCTCTCGGCGTCGCCCGGCGGCAGGGCCTCGGTCTCGGCGGCCATCGCCTCGGCCAGCTTGCCGTAGCGGCGGTGCAGCACCTGGCGCATGGCCGCGTAGTCGTCGCCGGGCGTGATGCCCTCGATGTTGTAGCGGCGGTACTCGCGGTTCTGCATCGTGTGGTGCTCGAACACCACGCACGAAGCCTGCGTGGCCTCGCCAGCGGTATGCGAGATGTCGAAGCACTCCACGCGCAAGTCGTCCAGGTCGTCCGATGCCAGCTCCAGCGCATCGGCCAGCGCGCGCGTGCGCGCCTGCTGCGAGCCCTCTTCGGCGAGCAGCCGGGCCAGCTGCAGCTTGGCATTGGTCTCGGCCATCTCGAGCCAGTGCCGGCGCTGCTCGCGCGGCTGGAACACCGCCGTCACGCGCGCGCCGGCCTGCAGCGAAATGGCCTCGATCAGCTCGCGGCTCACCTGCTCGCTCAGCACCAGCGTGGCAGGCACCGGCACGTCGATGTAGTGCTGGGCAATGAAGGCCTCGAGCACCTGCACCTCGATCGGGTCGGCGGCGGCGGGCGTCTCGCCGTCGTCGTCGTCCAGCTCGCCGTGATGGATCTGCGCCGCGTCTTCCACGTGCACCGGAAAGTACGGCCGGTCGCCCAGGTGCCGCCCGCCGCGCACCATGGCCAGGTTCACGCAGGCCTTGCCGCCCTGCACCTGCACGGCCAGGATGTCCACGTCCTTGTCGGACGCGATCTCGATCGACTGCTGGTGCAGCACGCGCGAGATGGCCGACATCTGGTTGCGCAGCTCGGCCGCCTGCTCGAACTCGAGCTTCTCGGCGTGCGTGGTCATGCGTTGTTCGAGCTTGGACAGCACGAGCTGCGTGTCGCCCATCAGGAAGGCCTCGGCACTGGCCACGTCGTGCGCATAGTCGTCGGGCGCGATGTGGCCCACGCACGGTCCGCTGCACCGCTTGATCTGGTACAGCAGGCACGGCCGCGTGCGGTTGGCATACACCGTGTCCTCGCAGGTGCGCAGGCGGAACACCTTCTGCAGCAGCTGGATCGATTCCTTCACCGCCCAGGCGCTGGGGTACGGACCGAAGTAGCGGTGCTTCTTGTCGACGGCGCCGCGGTAGTAGGCCAGCCGCGGAAACTGGTGCGACGCGATCTTCAGGTAGGGATAGCTCTTGTCGTCGCGAAACAGGATGTTGTAGCGCGGCTTGAGCGTCTTGATGAGGTTGTTCTCGAGCAACAGCGCCTCGGCCTCGGAGCGCACCACGGTGGTCTCCATGCGCACGATCTTCGAGATCATGTGGCCGATGCGGGTGCCGCCGTGGCTCTTCTGGAAGTAGTTGGCAACCCGCTTCTTGAGGTTGCGCGCCTTGCCCACATAAAGCACCGCGCCGGCCGCGTCGAAGTAGCGGTAGACGCCCGGCAGTTGCGGCAGGGCCGCGACTTCGCTGAGCAATTGATCGGAATGCACGTCTGACATGGCGGCTATTGTGGCGCGCGGCGCGAAGGCCCTGCGCCGTGGCGGACCGTCACGCCTTGACGGCTTCGACGGGGGCGGCCACGGCGCCGGTGACGGGGCCGGTGACGGGGCCAGTGACGCGGCCCATGAATGCCAGGATGCGCCGGCTCACGTCGACGCCCTCCTCGTGCAGCACCCAGTGCCCCGCACCTTCGATGCGCTGCAGCTCGCCCTGGTCGCACAACGCGATGCTGGGCGCGGCCATCTCGATGCCGAGCGCCTCGTCCTGCACGCCCCACAGCAGCAGCGTGGGCATTGGAATGCGCACGCCGGCATGGATGCGCGAACGGTTGCGCATCAGCGCGCGGTACCAGTCGAGCATGGCGGTCAGTGCGCCGGGCCGGCGCCATGCCTCGCGGTACAGCGCCAGCTCGGCGTCGGAAAAGGCGCCGGGCCGGCTGCTCTTCGTCAGCACCCGCGCCAGCCCGCGAAAGCCGTGGCGGCTCAGTAAACGTTCGGGCAGGCGCGGAATGCGGAAGAAATGCATGTACCAGCTGCGCAGGCGCTGCCGCCCGGCCGACATGTGCCGCAGCATCACCGCCAGGTGCGGCGAATTGACGATGACCAGCCGCTCGACGAGTTCCGGGTTGCGTGCCGCCACGCGCCAGCTGACCGCACCGCCCCAGTCATGGCCGAGCAGCGTCACCGTGTCGCGGCCCGTGCTGCGGATCAACGCGCAAACGTCGTCGGCCAGCGTCTCGAGGTCGTAGGCGTCCACGCCCCGCGGCTTGTCGCTTTCGCCGTAGCCGCGCTGGTCGGGCACCCAGACGCGGTAGCCCGCCGCGGCCAGCGCGTCGATCTGGCCGGCCCAGCCGCGCCAGAACTCAGGAAAGCCGTGCAGCAACAGGGCCACCGGACCGTCGAGCGGGCCGGCCTGCACCACATGAAAACGAAGGCCATTGGCCTGGACGAAGGTGTGCTCGCGAGCGTCGCTCATCGTGCAGCCCTGAGCAGCGGCTTCTGCGTCTTCATGGTCTCTCTCTCCGGTGTTTGTTGTGCCGGCCAGCATAGCTGGCACCTGGCAGAACACGGGCACACTCGCGGCCATGCAATCCAGGCGATGGGACATCTTCTGCAAGGTCATCGACAACCACGGCGACCTCGGCGTGTGCTGGCGGCTGGCCTGCCAGCTGGCCATGCTCGGCGAGCGCGTGCGCCTGTGGATCGACGACCCGGCGGCGCTGCGCTGGATGGCGCCTTCGGACCATGACGGCGTGCAGGTGATCGACTGGCGCGATTCGGTTGCCGTGCACGCAGCCGTGTCGGCGCCAGCGCCCGACGTGCTGGTCGAGGGCTTCGGCTGCGAGCCGGCGCCGGCGTTGGTCGCGCACTTTGCCGAAGCGCCGGGCGGCGCCTGGATCAACCTCGAATACCTGTCGGCCGAGCCGTACGTCGAGCGGCTGCACGGGCTGCCTTCGCCGGTCTTCAACGGCCCGGGCGCGGGGTTGAGCAAGCGCTTCTTCTATCCGGGCTTCACGCCCGCCACCGGCGGCCTGCTGCGCGAACCCGGCCTGATGGAACAGAGGGCGCGCTTCGACCGCGCGCCGTGGCTGGCCGCGCAGCAGATCGCATGGACGGGCACTGAGCGGCTGGTCTCGCTGTTCTGCTACGAGCCGCCCGCGCTGGCCGCGCTGCTGGAACAGTTGACGCAAGGACCCGAACCCACCCGCCTGCTCGTGACGGCGGGCCGTGCCACGCAGGCGGTCCAGGCTCTTTTTCCAACTGAAAACCCTGCAACACGGACGCCAGTCGTGCGTGGTGCGCTATCAATTTCATACCTGCCGTATCTCACGCAGCCCGACTACGACCGCCTTCTGTGGGCCTGCGACCTGAACTTCGTGCGCGGGGAAGACTCCTGGGTGCGTGCGCTCTGGGCCGGCGCCCCGTTCGTCTGGCAGATCTATCCGCAGGACGACGACGCGCACCACGCCAAGCTGAACGCCTGGCTCGGCTGGCTCGGCGCCCCGCCCTCGCTGCGGCTTTTTCACGACGCATGGAACGGCGTCGGCCACACCCCGCTGCCGCCGCTGCAAACGCAGGGCCCGTGGCACGAAACGGTGCTGAATGCCCGCACGCGGCTGCTGGCGCAAAGTGACCTGGTCACGCAACTGCGGGAATTGATCGCCCAAAAAAGCTAAAATAGCGGGCTTTGCGGATTTCGCCCGGATCTCGACGATCCGAGATGCTCTCCGCGAAACCTGCTCAACCCGCCGTTAGACCTGTACCGCGGGGCCAGACAAACCGGCAAATGTCGAAACGTCGCCGATGGCCCCGTGCACCGAGCGGCCAACATCCAGAGACCCTGTTATGAAAATCGCTCAAGAAATCCGCGCCGGCAACGTCATCATGCACGGCAAGGACCCGATGGTCGTCCTCAAGACCGAATACAGCCGCGGCGGCCGCAACTCCGCCACCGTGCGCATGAAGCTCAAGAGCCTGATCGCCAACTTCAACACCGAAGTGGTCTTCAAGGCCGACGACAAGATCGACCAGATCGTGCTCGACAAGAAGGAGTGCACCTACTCCTACTTCGCCGACCCGATGTATGTGTGCATGGACACCGAGTACAACCAGTACGAAGTCGAAGCCGAGAACATGGGCGACGCCCTGAACTACCTCGAAGACGGCATGGCCGTCGAAGTGGTGTTCTACGACGGCAAGGCCATCTCGGTCGAACTGCCGACCAGCGTCGAGCGCGAAATCACCTGGACCGAGCCGGCCGTCAAGGGCGACACCTCGGGCAAGGTCATGAAGCCCGCCAAGATCGCCACCGGCTTCGAAGTGCCCGTTCCCCTCTTCGTCGCGCAAGGCGACAAGATCGAAATCGACACGCGCACCGGCGAATACCGCAAGCGCGTCTGAGCCCCCGAGGCTCCGTCCTCACCGCTGACCACCACCCCCGAAAGAGGCTCCGCAAGGAGCCTTTTTCGCTGTCTGGGCACGCGGTTTGCAACGCTGCACAATCACTCGTGTACTCCTGTCTGGTTTTCTCATGAACAACACGCACAACCTTCACGACAAACGCCTGGCCGATGCCTGGGCCACGCTGCACTCCCATGCCGACAAGGGCCTGCCGCTCGACCCCGATCCGTCGCGCATCGCCTTCGCCGATCCGGAGTTTTTGCTGCGCCGCGAAACGCGCGGCATCCGCATGCAGCTGGAGCTGATGAAACCCGACCTCGAGCAGCGCGCCCACGGCATCGAGAACACGGTGGTGGTGTTCGGCAGCGCGCGGTTCCGCAGCGAAGAAGACTCGGCCGCCATGATCGCGCAGGCCGATGCGGCCGGCGACGCCGTGGCCTCCGACCGCTGGCGCCGGCTGGCGCGCAACTCGCACTACTACGAGAAGGCGCGCGCCTTCGGCAAGCTGGTCGCGCAGTACAGCAACGACAAGGAGCCGCAGGACAAGCTCTTCGTGTGCACCGGCGGCGGCCCCGGCATCATGCAGGCCGCCAACCGCGGTGCGCACGAAGGCGGCGGCCTCTCGGTCGGCCTGGCCATCGCGCTGCCGATGGAAGAAGAAGCCAACCCCTACGTCACGCCGGCGCTGAGCTTCAAGTTCCACTACTTCGCCATTCGCAAGATGCATTTCATGATGCGTGCGAAGGCATTGGTGGCGTTCCCGGGCGGCTTCGGCACGCTCGACGAGCTGTTCGAAGTCATCACGCTGGTGCAGACGAAGAAGTCGAAGCCGGTGCCCATCGTGCTGTTCGGCTCGGACTACTGGAAGCGGATGATCGACTTCGACTTCCTGGTCGACGAAGGCGTGATCTCCCCGGGCGACGTGAAGCTCTTCGAGTACGTCGACGCGCCCGAAGACGCATGGACCGCCATCAAAAGCTTCTACAAGCTCTGAAGCCGGGCTGAATTCATCGGCGCTGCCGTCCCCGGCCGGACGCAGCGCCGGCCCGAAGCCTTGTCAGACCTTCAGGCCCCAGGTGGCGCGCGCGCCGAGCGCCACCACCCCGCCCACCACCCAGAACACGCCGCCGATGCCGATCACCGCGCCGAGTGAGCCGAACAGCATCGGCATCGCGACGCTCGACGCATTGATGGTCATGAGCCGCAAGCCCAGCGCCTCGCCGTGGCGCGCATGCGGCGTGATCTGGTGCAGCATGCTCATCACCATCGGCTGCACCGCGCCCAGCGCGAAGCCCAGCACCACCGAGCAGGCGCCCATGGCCAGGGCCGAATCGAGCAGCGGGTAGACCGAGAACACCAGCGCCGTCACCAGCGACGAACTCAGGATCACGCTGCGCTCCGAGGCGCGCGAGGCGATCACCGGCAGCACGATGCGAATGAGGGCCGCCGCAATGGCGAAGGCGCCGAGGATCGAGCCGATCACCGAGGCGCTGATGCCCCGGTCGTGCCCCAGCACCGGCAGCACGAAGGCATGCACGTCCCAGCTCGACGACTGCAGCCAGTTCACGAACAGCAGGCGGCGGAACATGGGCTCGCGCAACAAATCCCATGCGCGCGTGGGCACGGCGCCCGCCACCGGCGCGACAGGCGGCGGCTCGTGCGCGCTGCGCGCGAGCAACCAGCACAGGATGGGCAGCGCCGCCATCACCGCGAAAGAGATGCGGTACGCCAGCATGTCCGCAGGTGCGCGCCCCGCGTGGTCGATCAGCATGCCGGCCAGGAACGGCCCGACGAAGTTGGCCACCGCGGGCGCGATGGCGAGCCAGCTGAAGACGCGCTTGAGCTGCGTCGGGTTGGTGGCCGAGCGTCCCACATGCCGCTGCAACGCTATGACCGTTGCGCCCGTCGCGCCACCGGTCAGCAAGGCCGCCAGGCACATCACCGGGAAGATCGGGAAGATCACCACGAGCCCCGCCCCTGTCACCGCCGCAATCACCGACAGCCACAGGGGCCGCTTGAAGCCGTACCGGTCGGCAAAGCGCCCGGCGGGCAGGGCCAAAAACACCTGGGTCAGCGCGAACAAAGAGATCAGCACGCCGACCGCCGCCGCGCTGTAGCCCTGCTGCAAGGCCAGCAGCGGCGTGGCCAGGCGCATGCCGGCCATGGTTGCGTGCAGGCACACCTGGGCGCCGATCACACGCAGCAGTTCGGAGCCTTTCACGGGGTGTCTTGGCCCTCGGTATCGGTATCGGTATCGGTGCTGGCCGTGGTCGGCAGCAGCGCCTGCGACTGCGCCTCGGGCAGGGCCTCGACCTTGCGCAGCGCCAGGCGCATCTGCTTGGCGCGCGTGTCTGCCTTGTCGAGCGTGTCGGAGGCCTTGGCCACCTGCTCCTTGATGCGCGCGACCCATTCGCCGTAGCGCTCGAACTCGGTCTTGACCGCGCCCAGCACCTTCCACACCTCGGAGGCCTGGCGCTCCAGCGCCAGCGTGCGAAAGCCCATGTGCAGGCTGTTGAGCATGGCCAGCAAGGTGGTCGGGCCCGCCAGCGTCACGCGGTGCTGGCGCTGGATGGCGTCCATCAGGCCCGGCCGGCGCAGCACCTCGGCATAGAGGCTTTCGACCGGCAGGAAGAGGATGGCGAAATCGGTGGTGTGCGGCGCGGCCAGGTAGTTGTCGGCAATCGACTTGGCCTCGGTGCGGATGCGCGCCTCGAGCGCCTTGGCGGCCTGCTCGGCGCCAGCGGCGTCGGCGCGCTCGTGCGCGTCGATCAGGCGCTCGTAGTCGTCGCGCGGAAACTTGGCGTCGATGGGCAGCCACACCGGCGCGCCGTCGTCGCCGCGGCCCGGAAAGCGAATCGCGAAGTCCACGCGCTGCCCGCTGCGCGGCTTGGTCTCGACCTGCTTGGCGTACTGGTCGGGCGTGAGCACCTGTTCGAGCAAGGCTTCGAGCTGCACTTCGCCGAACACACCGCGCGTCTTCACGTTGGTCAGCACGCGCTGCAGGTTGCCGACGCCCACCGCCAGCGTCTGCATTTCGCCGAGCCCCTTGTGCACCTGCTCCAGCCGGTCGGCCACCTGCTTGAAGCTTTCGCCGAGCCGCGCTTCGAGCGTGCTCTGCAGCTTCTCGTCGACGGTCTTGCGCATCTCGTCGAGCTTGGCGGCGTTGCTCTGCTGAAGCTGCGCGAGCTGGGTTTCCATGGTCGATCGCACCTCTGACAGGCGGCGCGCATTCGAGTCGCTCAGGCCCTGCAGCTGCGTGTTGAGCGTGTCGGCCAGCGCTTTCTGCAACGACGCCAGCTGCAGCGAGAACGCGTCGAGCTGCGCGTTCTGCGTGCGCGTGGCTTCTGCCCCCTGCTGCACCAGCGCGCGCTGGAAGGTGGCGAAGGCCTGCGCGGTCTCCTGGCGCGCGCCGCGCGAGCTCTCGGCGATTTCGTGGCGCAGTTCGCGCTCGGTGCGTTCGCTGGCGGCGCCCATCGTGGCCAGCGCGCGCAGCAGGTCGCTGTGGTCGGGGGCGGGCTGCCGACGTGCGAGCAGCCAGATCACCAGCACGAGCTGGATGACCGCGAGCGCGGCCAGTCCGATGAGGATCAGGTCGGTATAGGAATCCAAGGTCGTGGGGCGGTGCCGCTGCTTGCTGTGATGTTGCGTGCGTTTACTTGCTTGCCGGCGGAACAGGCGTCACAGGGGTCAGCGGGCCCTTGCCGCCGAAGTACGCGATGAGGTTGTCCGCCGCCAGGTCGGCCATGGCGCGGCGCGTGGGCACGGTGGCGCTCGCGATGTGCGGCGTGAGGACCACGTTGGGCACGCTCAGCAGGTCGGGGTGTACCTTGGGCTCGCCCTCGAACACGTCCAGCCCCGCGGCGGCGATGCGCTTCTCGCGCAGTGCCACGGCCAGCGCCGCGTCGTCGACGATGCCGCCGCGCGCAATGTTGACGAGCGTGGCGCTGGTCTTCATCAGCGCGAGCTCGGCCGCGCCGATGGTGTGGTGCGACGCCGCCGAGTACGGCACCACCAGCACCACATGGTCGGCCGTCCTGAGCAGCTCTTCCTTGCTCGCGTAGCTGGCCTTGCATTCGGCCTCGAGCGTGGCGTCGAGCCGCGAGCGGTTGTGATAGATCACCTTCATGCCGAAGCCGTGCGCGCCGCGCTTCGCGATGCCCTGTCCGATGCGCCCCATGCCGATGATGCCGAGCGTCGAGCCGTGGATGTCGGAGCCGGCGAACATGTCGTAGCTCCACTTCTGCCACTTGCCCGCGCGCAGGAAGTGTTCGCTCTCGGTGATGCGGCGCGCGGTGGCCATCAGCAGCGCGAAGCCGAAGTCGGCCGTGGTTTCGGTCAGCACGTCGGGTGCGTTGGTGCCGAGCACGCCGTGCGCGGCCATCGCGTCGACGTCGAAGTTGTTGTAGCCCACGGCCATGTTGGCGCACATCTTCAGGTCGGGGCAGGCGTCGAGCACGCCGGCGTCGATGCGCTCGCTGCCGGTGGTGAAGGCACCCTGCTTGCCTTGCAGCTTCGCAATCAGCTGTTCCTTGCTCCAGCCCTCGTCGGCCTGGTTCGACTCGACATCGAAATGCTGCGATAGGCGCTCGAGGGTCTCGGGAAAGATGGCGCGCGCGACCAGGATCTTGGGCTTGCTCATGATGTTGTCTCTGCTCGGAAAGTGGATCAGCGGAAGAAGAGGAAGGTGGTCACGACGAACAGCGGGACCAGGATGGACACCGACCACGCCATGTAGCCGAAGAAGCTCGGCATGCGCACGCCGCGGCTCTCGGCGATGGCCTTGACCATCAGGTTGGGCGCGTTGCCGATGTAGGTGTTGGCGCCCATGAACACCGCGCCGGCAGAGATGGCGGCCAGCGTGCTGGCGTAGGTGGTCATCAGGGCGGCCGGGTCGCCGCCGGCGGTATTGAAAAACACCAGGTAGGTCGGCGCGTTGTCCAGGAACGAGCTCAGCACGCCGGTGGCCCAGAAGTACATGGCGGGATCGGGCTGGCCATCGGTGCGCGTCACGGCCGAGACGATGGCGCCGAACGGGCCTTGCGTGCCGGCCTTGAGCATCGCGATCACCGGAATGATCGTCAGGAAGATGCCCGCGAACAGCTTGGCCACTTCGGCCATGGGCTCCCATTCGAACTGGTTGTCGGCATGGACCTTGGGCGCGGTGAGCTTGTACGAGACCACGGCGATCAGCGCCAGCCCCAGGTCGCGCACCAGGCCGGGCAGGCCGACCTCGGTGCCGAACACGTCGAAGGCCACGGGCGACTTCCAGAAGCCGCTGAGCAGCACCAGCGCGACCACGCCGCCCAGCAGCCAGAAATTGGCCGCGCCGTCGAAGCCCAGGCGGCGGGTGTCGGGCGTGGGGTCGGCCGGCAGCACGCCGTCCTTGCGATGAAAGTAGCGGTCGATGGCGTAGAACAGCGCCAGCAGCACCGCCAGGATGAAGAGCGTTTCGAACAGGATGTTCTGCGCCGTCCAGAAGAAGCCCACGCCCTTCAGGAAGCCCAGGAACAGCGGCGGATCGCCCAGCGGCGTGAGCGCCCCGCCCGCGTTCGACACGATGAAGATGAAGAACACGATCACGTGCACCTTGCGCGGCCGGTTGTCGTTGGCGCGAATCAGCGGACGAATCAGCAGCATCGAAGCGCCCGTGGTCCCCATGAAGCTCGCGAGCACCGCACCCACGGCCAGGATCGCGGTGTTCAGGCCGGCCGTGCCGCGCAGGTTGCCGCGAATGTGGATGCCGCCCGCCACGGTGAACAGCGCGGTCAGCAGGATGATGAACGGGATGTACTCCGCCAGCAGCGCATGCACGAGCTGCACGCCGGCCACGCCCGCGCCATACGTGGCGGCAAACGGCAGCAGGAACGCCAGCGCCCAGGCGGCCGATATCTTGCCGTAGTGGTGGTGCCAGAACGAGGGCGCGAACAGCGGCAGCAGCGCGATCGACAACAGGATGCCGGCGAACGGCACGCCCCACAGCGGCGAAAGTTTGCCTCCGTCGAAATCGGCAGCCGAAGCCAGGGCGGGAAGCAGCGCCAGCGCAGCGGCCGCGCTCAGTCGAATCGTTTTTTGCATGGGGGGCTGTACCGTACCAGACCGGGGCGCGGTGCGGGGCAGTACAGCCGTCAGCCTGCAGGTTGTTCGATCTCGAAGACCTGGCGCAGATAGGCCAGGTATTTTTCGTCGTCGCACATGTTCTTGGACGGCGTGTCCGACAGCTTGGCCACCGGCTGGTCGTTGCAGTGGATCATCTTGATGACGATCTGCAGCGGCTCGCAGCCCAGGTCGTTGGTGAGGTTGGTGCCGATGCCGAAGGCCAGCTGGCAGCGCCCGCGGAACTGCTGGTAGAGCTCGATGGTGCGCGGCACCGTGAGGCCGTCGCTGAAGATCAGCGTCTTGGTGCGCGGGTCGACCCGGTTGGCGATGTAGTGCGCGAGCATGCGCTCGCCCCACTGGAACGGGTCGCCGCTGTCGTGGCGCGCGCCGTCGAAGAGCTTGCAGAAGTACAGGTCGAAGTCGCGCAGGAAGGCGTTCATGCCGTACACGTCCGACAAGGCGATGCCCAGGTCGCCGCGGTACTCGCGCGCCCAGCTCTCGAAGCCGAAGATCTGGCTGTCGCGCAGCCGCGGGCCGAGCGCCTGGCAGGCCTGCAGGTATTCGTGCGCCATGGTGCCCAGCGGAATTAGGCCCAGCTTCATGGCATAGAGCACGTTGCTGGTGCCCGCGAGCTGCGGCAGCCGCGCGCCCGGCTCGGACTGCGCCGCGGGCGAAGTCACGGCGCCGAGCCGGCCGGTCAGGGTGCGCAGCACCTCTTCATGCCAGTCCTTGGAAAAGCGCCGGCGCGTGCCGTAGTCGGCGATCTTCAGGTCGGTGAGGCCTTCGTCCTGCAACTGCGAGATCTTGGTCTCGAGGCGGCGGCGGCCTTCTTCGAGGTCGGGCTTCTTCTGCGTATTGCGAAAGTACACCTCGTTGACGATGGCCAGCACCGGAATCTCGAACAGGATGGTGTGCAGCCACGGCCCCTTGATGCGGATCTCGAGCTCGCCCGAGGGCTGGGGAATGATGTTGATGTACTTCTCGTTGAGCCTGAAGAGGCCGAGGAAGTCGACGAAGTCGCTCTTGATGAAGCGCATGGAGCGCAGGTAGGCAAGCTCGGCGTCGCGGAACTGCAGCGAACACAGGCTGCGGATTTCGTCGCGGATCTGGCCGGCGAACTGCGCCAGGTTCACGCCGGGGTTGCGGCACTTGAAGCGGTACTCGACGCGGGCCCCAGGGAAATGATGCAGGACCACCTGCATCATCGTGAACTTGTAGAGGTCGGTGTCGAGCAGGCTGTGAATGATCATGGTGCTGGGCGCTGTGCGCAGGCGATGCGGAGTCTCAAACTTTCGGCGGCCGCTCGATTATCACGGGGTGCGTCGGCATGTGCCTGCGGGGGCGGAACAGCATGTCCTGCCGGCAGGGCATCAAGGGCAAGGTCAGGGAGCAATGGGGCAAGCTGTAGGACGACGATTTAGACGCCATCGCCGGCAAGCGCGACCCGCTGCTCGTTGGGCGTCGAATCAGACCCGAAGCGAATCGACCACTCGCTGCAGCGCCTCGGGCAGCGGCACCGGGCGCTGCGTGGCGCGGTCCACGTACACGTGCACGAAGTGGCCCTGCGCTGCGGCCGCGTCGGAGCCTTCGGCGAACAGCGCGATCTCGTAGCGCACGCTCGACCGACCGGCCTGCGCCACGCGAATGCCCGCCTCCACGGTCTGCGGGAACGCGATCGGCGCGAAGTAGTTGCACTGCGTCTCCACCACGAAGCCGATGGTGTGGCCCTGGTGAATATCGAGCGCGCCGCGTTCGATGAGCAGCGCGTTCACCGCGGTGTCGAACCAGCTGTAGTACACGACGTTGTTGACGTGGCCGTACATGTCGTTGTCGGCCCAGCGCGTGGGGATGCTGCGAAACGCGCGGTAGCTGCTGCGCGCGTGCGGAGTGGGTTTGGTGGGGGCGCTCATCGCGCGGCATTCTGCCAGCGGCAGCGGCGCTTGACGGCCACCTTGAAGACAGTCGGACGCGCCCGCGCACGGCCCGTTTTCTGGGCAGGCGGCCAAATTTAGAAGACAGGTTCTAAATTGCTGCACAGCAGCAAAAACCCCTTGATCGCAAAACTCAGCTGCCTATACTTGAGGCCATGCTGCAGCGCAACATAGACGGCGAGACAGCGCAACGTGACCCGACCACTCAATCCTTCTGGAGATACCCAATGGCCCTGACCGCTGACCAAATCCTCGCCGCCCAAAAAGCCAGCCTCGAAACCCTGTTCGGCCTGACCACCAAGGCTTTCGAAGGTGTTGAAAAGCTCGTCGAACTGAACGTGACCGCTTCCAAGGCCGCCCTGGCCGAAGCCCAGAGCACCGCCCAGGCCGCCATGAGCGTCAAGGACGCACAGGAACTGCTGACGCTGCAAGCCAGCCTGTTCCAGCCCCTGGCCGAAAAGACCGCCGCCTACAGTCGTCACCTGTACGACATCGCCCAAGGCACCGGCGCCGAATTCTCCAAGGCTTTCGAAGCCAAGGCCGCTGAAGCCCAGCAAGCCTTCGTCGGCCTGGTCGACAGCGCTTCCAAGAACGCCCCCGCCGGTTCGGAAACCGCCGTCGCCGTCATGAAGAGCGCCGTGGCTGCCGCCAACAACGCCTTCGAATCGGTTCAAAAGGCCGTCAAGCAAGCGTCGGACGTCGCCGAAGCCAACTTCAATGCCGTGTCGTCGCAAGCCGTTGCCGCTGCGAAGACCGCGACCGCTTCGCGCAAGCGCTGAGCCGCCGACCACCACCAGTTGTCTCCTTGGGTCCTCACGGATCCAATTCAGGGCCCCATCCTCGGATGGGGCCTTTTTTTTGGCTTCGATAATGACGGCCTCATCTCAGGAGACTTTCAATGCAGATCGACGGCAAGGTTTTTATCGTGACCGGTGGCGCTTCGGGCCTCGGCGAAGGCACGGCGCGCATGCTGGCCGCCAACGGCGCCAAGGTGGTGATCGCCGACATGCAGGCTGACAAGGGCGAAGCCGTTGCCAAGGACATCGGCGGTGTGTTCGTCAAGTGCGACGTGAGCCAGGAAGCCGACGGCCAGGCGGTCGTGGCCGCTGCGCAAAAGCTCGGCAAGCTGATGGGCCTGGTCAATTGCGCCGGCATCGCGCCGGCCGAGAAGACCGTGGGCAAGAACGGCCCGCACGCGCTGGCGGTGTTCAGCAAGACCGTCACGGTCAATCTGATCGGCAGCTTCAACATGATCCGCCTGGCGGCCGACGCCATGGGCAAGAACGAGCCCGAATCCACCGGCGAGCGCGGCGTGCTCATCTCCACTGCCTCGGTCGCGGCTTACGACGGCCAGATCGGCCAGGCCGCCTACAGCGCCTCCAAGGGCGGCGTGGTCGGCATGACGCTGCCCATCGCGCGCGACCTCGCACGCAGCGGCATCCGCAACATGACCATTGCCCCCGGCATTTTCGGCACACCCATGCTGTTCGGCATGCCGCAGGACGTGCAGGATGCACTGGCCGCCAGCGTGCCCTTCCCTTCGCGCCTGGGCACGCCCGAGGACTACGCCAAGCTGGCCAAGCACATCATCGAGAACGACATGCTCAACGGCGAAGTGATTCGTCTGGACGGAGCGATTCGACTGGCTCCCCGCTGAGCTCACCCTTCGGTGGCTTCACGCTGCCGGTGCGGTCCAGGCGCTCGTAGTTCGCGATCACCTGGGCCCCCAGCAGCACCAGCGTGGCCGCGATCTCGAGGCTCAGCAGCACGACGATCGCCGTGGTCAGCGAGCCGTAGACCACGTTCACCTGCGACAGCGTCGAGAAGTACCAGATCAGCACCCGCCGCGTGGCCTCCCACAGCAGCGCTGCCGTCACCCCGCCCAACAGGGCATGGCGCAGCGACATGCGACCGGCCGGCATCACGAGGTAGAGCGAGGTCAACATGAAGATCTCGCCGCCCAACCCCAGCAGGTAGAGCAGCAGGCCCGAAATGCCCGACAGCGACCAGCTGCGCCCCAGCAGGTCGACGCTTTCCTGCCCCACCAGCTGCAGCGCCCCCGACACCAAGGTGACCAGCAGCAGCCCGACGCACAGGCACAGGATGTAGACATAGGGCATGGCCACCGACACCAGGAAGTGGCGCTTGTGGTCGGCCTTGCGGTGGTGAAAGATCACCGCCATGGCGCTTTCGAGCACGCTGAAGGCCAGCGAGCTGAAGAAGATCATCGTCACCAGCAACACCGGGCCCAGCACGTCGCGGTGGTCCAGGAAGCTCGACAGCTCGGCCACGATGGCCTTCGACTGGCCCGGCAGCAGCCATCCGAGGTACTGCCCGATGGTGCGCAGCAGCTCCGCTTGGTCGATGACGTGCGACAGCGCAATCACGCTCACGATCAGCAGCGGCACGATCGACAGCAAGGCGTAGTAGGCCACCGCGCCCGCGAGCAAAAGCCCCTGGTTGGCGCGAAATTCCTTGAGCGCTTCCCAGCCGAATCGCAGGGGGTGGCGCAGCACCGGAGCGGCGTGTTGCAGAGGGTTGGGCATCGTCGTGCGTGGAATTCGGACGCTTTCAGTATGCCGTCGGCCCGCAGGCATGCCGCCGCTTGCGTATGATTTGCCGCTCTTCGCCTACATGACCATCCCCGCTTCATTCATCCAGGAACTCATCGCGCGCGCCGATGTGGTCGAAATCGTCGGCCGCTATGTGCAGTTGAAGAAGGCCGGCGCCAATTTCATGGGGCTGTGTCCGTTCCACGGCGAGAAATCGCCCTCCTTCTCCGTCAGCCCGACCAAACAGTTCTATCACTGCTTCGGCTGCGGGGTGCACGGCAACGCCATCGGCTTTTTGATGGAGCATGCGGGCATGGGCTTCGTCGAGGCGGTGCACGACCTGGCCGGCCAGTACGGCCTGCAGGTGCCCGAGGACGACGCCTCCCCCGCCGAGCGCGCCCGCGCCGCCACCCAGCGCCAGAAGCAGGCCACGCTGACCGACGTGCTCGAAAAGGCCGGCGACGCCTACCGCAAGCAGTTGCGCCAGGCGCCCGGCGCCATCGAATACCTCAAGGGCCGCGGCGTCTCGGGCGAGGTGGCCAAGCAGTTCGGCATCGGCTATGCGCCGGCCGGCTGGCGCTCCCTGGCCAGCGTGTTCCCCGACTACGACGACCCGCTGCTCGCCGAAAGCGGGCTGGTGATCGTCAACAACGAGGAAGGCCAGCTCAGCGAAGCCGAGGCCAAGCGCTACGACCGCTTCCGCGATCGCGTGATGTTCCCCATCCGCAACGTGAAGGGCGAGTGCATCGGCTTCGGCGGCCGGGTGCTGGGCGACGAAAAGCCCAAGTACCTGAACTCGCCCGAAACCCCCGTGTTCAGCAAGGGCCGCGAGCTCTACGGCCTGTACGAAGCCCGGGCCGCCTTCCGCGACCGCGGCTATGCATTGGTGACCGAGGGCTACATGGACGTGGTGGCCCTGGCCCAGCTCGGCTTTCCGAACACGGTGGCCACGCTGGGCACCGCGTGCACGACCGAGCACGTGCAAAAGCTCTTCCGCTTCACCGAGTCGGTGGTGTTCAGCTTCGACGGCGACGCCGCCGGCCGTCGCGCCGCGCGAAAGGCGCTCGACGGCGCCCTGCCCTACGCCACCGACGTGCGCAGCATCAAGTTTTTGTTCCTGCCGGCCGAGCACGACCCCGACAGCTTCATCCGCGAGCACGGCGCCGAGGCCTTCGCCCGCTTCGTCGCCGAAGCCACGCCGCTGTCGCGCTTCATGCTCGAGGCTGCCCGCGAAGGCTGCGACCTGACCACCGCCGAAGGCCGCGCGCACATGACCAGCAACGTGCGCCCGCTCTGGGGCGCGATGCCCGACGGGGCGCTCAAGCGGCAACTGCTGAGCGAAATTGCAACGCTGGTGCAACTCGACGCGCCAGCGTTGTCGGACCTGTGGGCGTCCACGCCCGGCCCGCGCAAGGCCGGCGGCGCGCCCGCGCAGCAGCGCTATGCCGAGCCCGGCGGCTACGACGGCGGAGGTGGCGACGACCACTACCCCGACATGCCCCCGCCGCCGCAGGAGTACGACCCGTCGCGCTATGAAAGCGATAGCAAGCCCAAGTTCCAGCCGCGCAAGTTCGTCAAGGGCAAGCGCTGGGGCGGCAAGTTCGAGGAACCCATCGAGCCCCTGCGCGGACGCGGCGCCCCCCCCAGCCGCCCGGACGTCGCGGTGCGCCTGCTGCTGTCGAACATGGCGCAGTGGGACGCGCTGTCGCACGAGCTCCACGTGATGCTGTGCGAGCTGCCCGGCACGCACGGCGCGCTGTTCACCTGGCTGGACAGCCAGTTGCACGAACATGGCGTGCAGCCCTGGGCGGCGCTGCGCGAAGGCATGCGCGAAATGGATTTCGAAGCCTTGGCCGAGCGGCTGATGTCGGTGTCCGAAGCCGGCCCCGCGCCCGATGGCGAGGAGGCCCAGCACCTGGCCGAAGCGGCGCGCGAACTTGCCAGCGTGCTCGACTTCATGCTCGACGACCGCCTCAAGGCCCAGCAAAGCGAAGCCATCGCCGCCGTCGGCAAAGACCCGAAAGCCCTGGAGCGCTACAAGGCGCTGGAGACCCGGCGGCTCGAACTGCGGGCACGCATTCGATCCTCTGGTGCAGACACCACTTGAAATTTTCGCAACGGGCTATAATGTAGGGCTTCGCAACTGGCGAAATTAGGCAAGAGCGACAGCAGCACCTCCGGGCCGACCCTCAGCGCAACGCACTCCACCGGTAAATTCCGGCGGAAAGGGTCAATAACCGCAAGGACTGCACACCAAATGTTCGCCCGACATCTTGTCTGTTGAGGAATTAATTCCTCTTTCCCAATTGTTTTTAGTCCGTGCCTGTGCACGGGCTGTGGTGGCGCCGTCCGTGTGACGGTGCGCCTGTGATTTCGCTTGTCTTTTCTTTCCGTAACGAGGTCGTATGCCCAGTTCAAAGAAGCCTGCTCCTTCACTTGCCAAAAGCGTCGCCACCAAGCCCGCAGCAGAAAAACCGTTGAAAGCCGGCGTCAAGCCAGCAACTAAGACGGGTGCCGTCGCATCCAAAGCGGCAGCCGCAACGAAAGTGAAAACCGTGCCCACGAAATCGACCTCTCTCGACGATCCCAAGAAGGCAGCCGCCCCGGCCGCCAAGAAAGTCGGCCGCCCGCCGAAGGCCGCCGCTGCAGCCGGCGCCGCCGCACCCGCCACCGGCGCCAAGCGCGGCCGCAAGCCCAAGGCCGACAAGGACGCGCCCGAGAACGACATCGACCTGTCGGACATCGAAGAAGACATTGCCGGTGACGAACCCGTCGCGGCCACGACGACCGAAGAGAAGGTCAAGCCGCTGCGCATGAAGATCAGCAAGGCGAAGGAACGCGCCTTGATGAAGGAGTTCGGCCTCGACGAGACCGTGCTCTCCGAAGAAGACCTGGCCAAGCGCCGCTCGCGCCTGAAGACCCTGATCACGCTGGGCAAGACCCGCGGCTACCTCACGCACGGCGAAATCTCCGACCACTTGCCCGACAAGCTGGTCGACGCCGAGACCATGGAAGTCGTGGTCACCATGTTGAACGACATGGGCGTGGCGGTGTACGAGCAGACGCCCGACGCCGAGACCCTGCTGCTGAACAACACCGCGCCCACAGCCACCACGGTGGAAGAAGCCGAGGAAGAAGCCGAAGCGGCCCTGTCCACGGTGGACAGCGAATTCGGCCGCACCACCGACCCGGTTCGCATGTACATGCGCGAAATGGGCACGGTCGAGCTGCTGACGCGCGAAGGCGAAATCGAAATCGCCAAGCGCATCGAAGGCGGCCTGATGGCCATGATGGAAGCCATCTCGGCCTCCCCCGCCACCATCGCCGAAATCCTGCGCCTGGCCGCTGAAATCCGCGAAGGCAAGGTCGTCATCTCGACCATCGTCGACGGCTTCTCGAACCCCAACGAGGCCGACGACTACGTGGCCGAAGAAGACTTCGACGAGTTCGACGAGGAAGACGACGACGACGGCAAGGGCGGCTCCAAGGCCCTGACCAAGAAGCTCGAAGAACTCAAGAACGAGGCGCTCGCGCGTTTCGACCGCATCGCCGGCATGTTCGAGAAGGTCCACAAGATCTACGACAAGGAAGGCTACGGCACGCCCGCGTACGTCAAGGCCCAGGAAGGCCTGTCCGAAGAGCTGATGACCATCCGCTTCACGGCCAAGACCATCGAGAAGCTGTGCGACCTGGTGCGCACGCAGGTCGACGACGTGCGCAAGAAGGAGCGCGAACTGCGCCGCATCATCGTGGACAAGTGCGGCTTCCCGCAGGAAGAGTTCATCCGCGACTTCAGCGGCTACGACAAGAACGGCAACCGCATCGCCTCGAACCTGCTGAACCTGAAGTGGGTCGAGAAGCAGGCCGCCGCCAACAAGCCCTGGAGCGCCGTGCTCGCGCGCAACATTCCGCCGGTGCAGGAACTGCAGCAGCGCCTGGCCGACATCCAGTCGCGCGTGGTGGTGCCGCTGACCCAGCTGAAGGACATCAACAAGCGCATGAACGAAGGCGAGTCGTCTTCGCGTGACGCCAAGAAGGAAATGATCGAGGCCAACCTGCGCCTCGTGATCTCCATCGCCAAGAAGTACACCAACCGCGGCCTGCAGTTCCTGGACCTGATCCAGGAAGGCAACATCGGCCTGATGAAGGCGGTCGACAAGTTCGAATACCGTCGCGGCTACAAGTTCTCGACCTACGCCACGTGGTGGATCCGCCAGGCCATCACCCGCTCGATCGCCGACCAGGCGCGCACCATCCGCATCCCGGTGCACATGATCGAGACGATCAACAAGATGAACCGCATTTCGCGCCAGCACTTGCAGGAGTTCGGCTTCGAGCCCGACGCCGGCATCCTGGCCGCGAAGATGGAGATTCCGGAAGACAAGATCCGCAAGATCATGAAGATCGCGAAGGAGCCGATCTCCATGGAAACCCCCATCGGCGACGACGACGATTCGCACCTGGGCGACTTCATCGAGGACAGCAGCAACACGGCGCCCATCGAAGCCGCCATGCAGGCCGGTCTTCGCGACGTGGTCAAGGACATCCTGGACAGCCTCACGCCGCGCGAAGCCAAGGTGCTGCGCATGCGCTTCGGCATCGAGATGAGCACCGACCACACGCTGGAAGAAGTGGGCAAGCAGTTCGACGTGACCCGCGAACGCATTCGCCAGATCGAAGCCAAGGCGCTGCGCAAGCTGAAGCACCCGAGCCGCAGCGACAAGCTGCGCAGCTTCATCGACACCCTGTAATCCGGGTTCGCTGAAGCCAAAGCGCCCGCCTTGCCCCTCACCCGGGCGGCGGGCGCTCTCTTTTTTGCAGACGAAACAACCACAACCGCAAGTACAACGGAGCTGTCTTTTCCATGAATCCCGACGCAGACAAACTCTGGAAAGCCCCGCGCTGGGCGCTTGCCGTGCTGCTGGCCGTGCTGGGCATGCTCGGGCCCTTTTCCATCGACACCTACATCCCGGCCTTCTCGGGGATTGCGCAGTCGATCGGCGCGACGCCGGCCGAGATGCAGCAGACGCTCTCGGCCTACCTGTTCGGCTTCGCCTTCATGAACCTGTTCCACGGCGCGCTGTCGGACAGTTTCGGGCGCCGGCCCGTGGTGCTGTGGGGCCTGGCCGTGTTCACCCTCGCCTCGCTGGGCTGCGCGCTGTCGCAGAACATCACGCAGCTGGTGCTGTTCCGCGGGCTGCAGGGGCTGTCGACGGGCGCGGGCATCGTGGTCTCGCGCGCGGTGATCCGCGACATGTTCCCGCCCGCCGAGGCCCAGCGGGTCATGAGCCAGGTGACGATCTATTTCGGCGTGGCACCGGCCATCGCCCCCATCGTGGGCGGCTTCCTGTTCGTGCACGCGGGCTGGCACGCGGTGTTCTGGTTTTTGGTGGCGGTGGGCGTGGTGCTGTTCGCGGCCAACTACAAGCTGCTGCCCGAGACGCTGCACAAGGACCACCGCCAGCCGTTCCAGGTGCGCCACCTGATGCGCGGCTACCGCGACCTGTGCTCCGACCCGCGCTTCCTGCTGCTGGCATTCGCCAGCGGCGTGCCCTTCAATGGCATGTTCCTCTATGTGCTGGCCGCGCCCGCGTTCCTGGGCGACCACCTCGCGCTGCAGCCGCAGCAGTTCTTCTGGTTCTTCCTGCTGACCATCGGCGGCATCATGTTGGGCGCACGCGCCAGCGGTCGCATGGCCGGCAAGGTGGCGCCCAAGCGGCAGATCCGCGACGGCTTCCTCATCATGCTCGTGACCTCGGTGGTCAACGTGGTGGCCAACTTCTTCTTCGACGCGCACGTGGCGTGGGCGCTGTGGCCGCTGGCGGTGTTCGCCTTCGGCTGGGCGCTGATGGTGCCGGTGGTCACGCTGCTGGTGCTCGACCTGCATCCCGAGCGCCGCGGCATGGCCTCGTCGCTGCAGGCCGTGATCGGCTCCACAGCCAACGGCGTGGTGGCCGGCGCCATCGCGCCGCTGGTGATGCATTCGACGCTCGCGCTCGCGCTGACCTCGCTGGGCATGCTCTTGATCGGCCTGGTCGCCTGGGTGTGGCTGCACGGCCGGTGGCCCGAAATCGGGCGGCTGGTGGCGCACGAAGGCTGACAAGGGAGCGCACGCGGCAATGCGCTTCGATGCATTCCTGGCCCACGCGCGCGCCTGGCTGCCGGGCCGCACCACCGTCGATGCGCGTGAACGTGTGCGCGCCGTCGCGGGTGCCGGGCTCGGCCTGCTGGTCACGGCGCTGCTGTCGCATTGGCTCGCGGGCCCGCTGCATGCCAGCGTCTGGCTGATCGCGCCGCTGGGCGCCAGCGCGGTGCTGCTGTTCGCGGTGCCGGCGAGCCCGCTCGCGCAACCCTGGGCGGTGATCGGCGGCAACACCTTGTCCGCGCTGGTCGGCATCGCCTGCGCCAACTGGATTCCCGAGCCCGCCACGGCAGGCGCGGTGGCGGTGGCCCTGGCCATCGGCCTCATGTTCGGCGCACGCTGCCTGCATCCGCCCGGCGGTGCCGCGGCGTTGCTGGCGGTGTTGACCCACACCACGCAGTTCTCGTCCGCCCTCTTCCCCTTCTTCACCAACTCGCTGCTGCTGGTGCTGGCGGGCGTGGCCTACAACTCGCTGACCGGGCGCCGCTATCCGCACGTGCAGGTGGCACGCGCGCCGGCGGCCGACGCACGCTTCAGCCAGGCCGACATCGACGCGGTGCTGGCCCGCTACAACCAGGTGCTGGACATCAGCCGCGACGACCTCGCGTCGCTGATCCAGCAGACCGAACTCGAGTCGTACCAGCGGCGACTGGGCACGCTGCATTGCGCGGACATCATGTCGCCGGCGCCGGTGTCGGTGGAGTTCGGTACGCCGCTGCAGGAGGCCTGGGCGCTGATGCACGAGCGCCGCATCAAGGCCCTGCCCGTCATCGACCGCACGCGCTGCGTGGTCGGCATCGTCACGCAGGCCGACTTCTTTCGCCAGCTCGACCTGCAGCACCACGAGGGCATCGCGGGCAAGCTGCGCGACCTGATCCGCGCCACGCGCACCGTGATGTCCGACAAGCCCGAGGTGGTCGGGCAGATCATGACGCGCCAGGTGCGCGTGGCCAGCGCCGACCGGCCCGTGGTCGACCTGGTGCCGCTGTTTTCCGAGGGCGGGCACCACCACATTCCGATCATCGACGGCGAGAAGCGGCTGACGGGAATGATCACGCAGTCGGATTTCGTGCGGGCGTTGTACCGCGCGGTAGGACCGGCGTAGGGCCTTTGGTATTTCTCCCTCCCCTCCCGGGAGAGGGTCGGGGTGGGGGCACGACGGCGTCCACTGCAACGCAGCGCTTCATCGAAGGCCGCTTGCCCCCATCCCTGCCTTCCCCCGGGAGGGGAAGGGGCAAGACATTCACTCCAGGACGACGTTCGCCTTCTTCACCAACGCCGCGTAGCGCGCCGCCTCGCTGCGGAAGTACGCCGCCGCCTGCTCCGCAGTCGTCGGCTTGATGACGTTCCCCTGCTTGTCCATCGCCTCGCGCACCTCGGCGCTCGTGAACGCGGCGGCCACAGCGTCGTGCACGCGCTGGATGTCCGCCGCCTGCATCTTCGGCGGGCCGATCACCGCGAACCAACCTTCGACCGCGTAGTTCGGCAGCCCCTGCTCCGCGATGGTCGCAATGTCGGGCGCAGCCGGCGACCGGGTCGGGCCGCACAAACCGATGGCGCGCAGCGCGCCGCTCCTGATGTGCTGCTGCACCGCCGGCAGGGCCACCACGCCCATCTCGACCTGCCCGCCGATCATGTCCGTGACCATCGGGCCGGTGCCCTTGTAGGGAATGTGCCGAGCCTTCACGCCGGCCTCGTCCATGAACATCTCGCCGGCCAGGTGAATGATGGTGCCGTTGCCCGACGAGGCGTAGTTGTAGCCGCCGGGTTTGGCGCGCAGCAGCGCCACCAGCTCGGGCACGTTCTTCGCGGGCAGCTTGGGGTTGGCCACCAGCACCAGCGGCGTGGCACCGACCACGCTGATGGGCGTGATGTCGTTGATGGCGTCGAAGGGCATCTTCTTGAACACCGCCGGGTTGATGACATGGTTGTTCGACACCATGCCCAGCGTGAACCCGTCGGGCGGCGCCTTGACGATGGCCCCCGCGCCGGTGATGCCACCCGCGCCGGGCAGGTTCTCGATCACCACCGGCTGGCCGAAGGCCTTGCCGAGCGCCACCGAGGCGGCGCGCACGATGGTGTCGACGCCCGAACCCGCACTGATCGGCAGGATGAAGCGAATGGGTTTGTCCGAACCCTGCGCCAGCGCGGGGCACGCGGCCACGGCGGCAGCGCACGCACCGAAGCCCAACACAGAGCGGCGGTTCAAGCGGCTCATCGAGGAAAGTTTCTGGGTCATGGTCTTGTCTCTCTTTATGTTTTGAAGAATCTCAGGGCTCAGGCCACCGCGGAATCGGCATGCAAGGCGTCCACCTGCTCGCGCGCATAGCCCAGCTCGGCCAGCAGCTCGCGCGTGTGCTCGCCGAGCGTCGGCGGATGCAGCCGCACGCCGAGCCGGTCGCCGCCCAGCGTGATCGGGAACAGCGTGGTCTGCGCCATTTCGCCGGCGCGCTCGCCGTCCGGCAGTCGGATGTCCGCGAGCCCGCCGGTGGCCTTGAGGTGCGGATCGTCGTACAGGTCCTGCGGCCGCACGATCGGCGCGAAGGGCAGGCCCCTGGCTTCGAAGATCGCCGACAGTTCCGCCGCCGACCGGTCGGCCAGGCGCACGCGCAGGTCGGCCAGCAGCGTCGGGCGCATCCGCACGCGGTCGTTGTTGGTGAGCAGCGCCGGGTCGGCCTTCAGGTCGGCGAAGCCCAGCGCGTCGCAGAAAGTCTTCCACTGCGCGTCGCTCACCGCAGCCAGAAAGATCTGCTCGCCGTCTTTCACGGTGAACACGTCGTACAGCGCCCAGGCCGAGATGCGATCGGGCATCGGCGCGGCCGCCTGCCCCGTGATGGCGTACTGCAGCATGTGCTGGCCGACCAGGAACACGTTGTTCTCGAACAGCGCCGACTGCACCTCCTGCCCCTTGCCGGTCTCGGCGCGCTGCATCAGCGCGGCGATGGCGCCGATGGCGCCGAACATGCCGCCCATGATGTCGTTCACGCTGGTGCCCGCCCGCAGCGGGTCGCCCGGGCGGCCCGTCATGTAGGCCAGCCCGCCCATCATCTGCACCACCTCGTCGAGCGCGGTGCGGTGCTCGTACGGGCCGGGCAGAAAGCCCGTGTGGTTCACGTACACGAGGCGCGGGTTGAGCTTGCCGAGCGCGGCGTAGCCCAGGCCGTACTTGTCCATGGTGCCGGGCTTGAAGTTCTGCGCCACCACGTCGGCCGTGGCGCACAGGCGCAGCGCGGCCTCCAGGCCCTGCGGGTGCCGCAGGTCGAGCGCGATGCTCTTCTTGTTACGGTTGAACATGGGGAAGAAGCCCGCGCCCGCGCCCAGCAGGTGCCGCGTGCGGTCGCCGTCGATGGGCTCGACCTTGATCACCTCCGCGCCCAGGTCGGCCAGCACCATGCCGCAGGTCGGGCCCATCACCATGTGCGTGAACTCGACCACGCGGATGCCGGCGAGCGGCAGGCGCTTTGCTTCGGTGGTGGCCGTGCTCATGCCGCGACCCCTTCCGAAACCGCGACGGGGACTGCGAACGTCTTGGGAAAGCCCGCGCGCCACACCGTGCCCTGCAGCATCTCGCCTTCCAGCCACCCGGCCACGCGAGCGCGCAGCTCGAGCAGCTTGGGCAGGTCGACGCCGGTGGCCACGCCCATGCTCTCGAGCATGAAGACGAGGTCTTCGGTGTCGACGTTGCCGCTGGCGCCGGGCGCATGCGGGCAGCCGCCGATGCCGGCCAGGCAGGCGTCGAAGCGCGTGATGCCAACCTCCAGCGCCGCGTACACGTTCGCCAGCCCCATGCCGCGCGTGTCGTGGAAATGGCCGCACCACAGCCGGTCGCCCGCGATGCGCAGGGCGCGCTCGAACAGGCTGCGCACCATCGCCGGATCGGCGTAGCCGACGGTGTCGGCCAGGCTCACGCGGTCGGCGCCCGCATCGAGCAAAGCCTGCATCAGCCGCAGCACCTCGTCGGGCGCGACATGGCCCTGCAGCGTGCAACCGAAAGCCGTGCCCACGCCGCCGTCGATCAGCGTCTTGGAGCCCGCCGCGTCGCGCGCCGCGCGGATGCGGGCCACCTCGGCCACCACCTCGTCGGGCGTCTTGCGCAGGTTGGCCAGGCTGTGCGCATGGCTGGCCGAGAGCGGCACGATCACCAGGTCGGCCTCGCCTGCAATGGCACGCTCCGCGCCCTTGAGGTTGGGCACCAGCACCGAGGCGAAGAGCCCCGGCAGCGTCTTCGCGAAGGCCAGCAGTTCGGCCGTGTCGGCCAGTTGCGGGAGCAGGTGCGCGGGCACGAACGAGCCGACCTCGATCTCGCGCTGGCCTGCGGCGTGCGCGTCGCGGATCCATTCGAGCTTGCGGGCGGTGGGCAGCACACGGGCGATGCTCTGCAGGCCGTCGCGCAGGCCTACTTCGCGAACGACCGCACGCGGCGGCAGGAAGGCGTGAATCAAAACTTTGTCTCCGTCGTGGGGGGGTACGGCGTGAATATTAGAAGTTCCGATCTGGTCCAGAAGGTATATTTTGGAAGCCAATAGCTTCCAGATCGGAACACCATGCGCGACCTCGACCTCACCACCCTGCGCCTGTTCGTTTCCGTCTGCGAAACCCGCAGCATCGCGCGCGCCGGCGAGCAGGCCAGCATCGTCGGCTCGGCCATCAGCAAGCGGCTGGCGCAGCTGGAAGACGCAGTGGGCACGCCGCTGCTGCTGCGCAAGCGCCGCGGCGTGGTGCCGACGCCGGCCGGCGAAACCCTGCTGGAACACGCCCGCGCCATGCTCGGCAGCGCCCACCGCATCGAGCGCGACATGGCCGCCTATGCCGGCGGCGCGCGCGGACATGTGCGCATCCTGGCCTCGGCCTCGGTCATGGCCGAGTCGCTGGCCGAAGACGTCGCGGGCTTCCTTCAAGACCCGGCGAACCGCAACATCCGCGTCGACATGGAGGAGCGCGTGAGCCCGGAGATCGTGCGCGGCATCCGCGAGGGCAGTGCCTCCATCGGCCTGTGCTGGGACGCCGCCGACCTCGACGGGCTGGAGCGGCGCAGCTACCGCAGCGACCACCTGGCCATCGTCGCGCACCCCTCGCACCCCGTGGCGCGGCACGACGCCGTGAGCTTCGCGCAGGTGCTCGACCACGAGTTCGTCGGCATGCCCGCGCTGAGCGCCGTGCAGCTGATGCTCGCGCGCGAGGCGGCGGTGGCGGGCAAGCCGCTGGTGTACCGGGTGCTGGTGTCCAACTTCGACGCCGCGCTGCGCGTGGTGCGCGCGGGGCTGGCCATCAGCGTGGTGCCGGCGGAAGTGGCGCGGCCCTTCACGGACGCCTTCGGCCTGCGGCTGATGCCGCTGACCGACGCCTGGGCACGGCGGCGCTTCGCGATCTGCTTTCGCGGCGGGGCGGCGCTGTCGCCGTCGGCGCAGCTGCTGGTTGCGCACCTGGAGCGGTGCGCCACGGACTGAGCTGCATTCGTCCGGAATCAGAAACTATCCATTGCCCTGGAGGCGGTTTTTATTTCAGTTCCCGCAACCTAGCATCGGCGCACTGTCACCCTTCATCGCACACCGAAAGACCGCCATGTTCCGCAGAGCCCTTCTCTCCACCGCCGCCCTCACCGCCTTCACCGCACTTGTGAGCCTCGCGCCGCTGGCGCAAGCCGCCCAGCCGCTCCAGCTCGACGTGTACAACCCCGGCACGAAATCGATGTTTCCGGTCTCCTCCGACATCGTCACCGGCCAGACCGACGCCGTGCTGATCGACGCGCAGTTCCAGCGCAACGACGCCGAGGCGCTGGTGCAGAAGATCAAGGCCACCGGCAAGAAGCTCACCACCGTCTACATCAGCCACAGCGACCCCGACTACTACTTCGGTCTCGACGTGGTGCAGGCCGCCTTCCCCGACGCGAAGATCGTCGCCACGCCGCAGACCGTGGCCGCCATCCAGGCCTCAAAGGACGGCAAGCTCGCGCACTGGGGCCCGATCCTGAAGGACAACGCGCCCAAGGCGCTGGTGGTGCCCGAAGCATTGGTCGGCGACAGCCTGACGCTCGAAGGCCGCAAGATCCAGGTCGTCGGCCTCGACGGCCCCACGCCCGAGCGCACCTTTGCGTGGATTCCGTCGCTGAAGGCCGTGGTCGGCGGCATTCCCGTGTCGGCCAACATCCATGTGTGGGTGGCCGACACGCAAACGCCCGCATCGCGCCGCGACTGGGTCAAGACCCTGGACCGCATCAGCGCACTGCACCCGAAGACCGTGGTGCCCGGCCACTACCTGCCGAACGCGAACGGCTCGGCGCCGTACACGGTGGCGTCGGTGAAGTTCACGCGCGACTACCTGAAAGCCTTCGAGGTCGAAGCCACCAAGGCGAAGGACTCGGCCGCGCTCATCGCCGCAATGAAGAAGCGCTACCCCACGCTGCAAGACACCTCGTCGCTGGAACTCGGCGCCAAGGTCGTCAAGGGAGAAATGAAATGGCCGCAATGAACGACACCGCCAAGGCAGGCGCCACGCTGCACTACATCTTCGACCCGCTGTGCGGCTGGTGCTACGCCGCCGCGCCGCTGGTGGCCGCGGCACGCGGCGTGCCGGGCCTGGAGGTCGCGTTCCATGGCGGCGGCATGATGACCGGCGCCAACCGCCGCGCCATCACGCCGCAGTGGCGCGAGTACGTGATGCCGCACGACCGGCGCATCACCGAGATGACGGGCCAGCCTTTCGGCGAGGGCTACTTCGAAGGCCTGCTGCGCGACACCGGCGCGGTGATGGATTCGGAGCCGCCGACCACCGCCGCCCTTGCGGCCGAGTCGCTGCGTGCGGGTGGCGGGCTGGACATGGTGCACCGCCTGCAGCAGGCGCACTACGTGGAAGGCCGCCGCATCGCCGATGCCGACGTGCTGGCCGCGATGGCCGTCGACATCGGCTTCGACGCCGACGCCTTCAAGGCCGAATTCGCGCGGCTGTCGGGCGAGGCGACCGCGCAGCACATCGCAGACAGCCGCCAGCTGCTGCAGCGCGCAGGCGGCCAGGGCTTTCCGACCTTCGTGCTGGTGCAGGCCGACGGCCGTGCCAGCCGCATCGACGCAGGCAACTGGCTGGGCCGCGCCGACGACTGGAAGGCGCACCTGGCAAGCCTGCAGCAGCCCGTCTAGCGCGCAACGCCCAGCAGCCGGTCGAGCACCTCGGGCTGCGTGCGCAGGGTCGAGGCCTTGTCGGTGTGCACGATGGTCCCGTGGTCCAGCACCACGGCCTCGTCGGAAATCGCCAGGATCGCCTGCGGGTGCTGCTCCACGACGATCGCGGCCAGCCCCTCGTCCTGCGTGATGCGGCGAATGGCCCGCAGCAGCTCTTCCACGATGATGGGCGCGAGCCCTTCGAGCGGCTCGTCGAGCAGCAGCAGCCTGGGGTTGAGCACCAGCGCGCGGCCCACGGCCAGCATCTGCTGCTCCCCGCCCGAGAGCTGCGTGCCCAGGTTGGTCTTGCGCTCGGCCAGGCGCGGGAACATCTCGTAGACGCGCTGCGCGTTCCAGGGATTGGAAGTCGCTCCAGGCCTGCCGGGACGCTCCACGGCCGTGAGGTTCTCGTGCACCGTGAGCGACTTGAAGATGTTGCGCTCCTGCGGCACCCAGCCGATGCCGGCCGCCGCGCGCTGGTGCGGCGCCAGCTTGTGCAGCGCCTGTCCGCCCAGCGCGATGGTGCCGCCGTGCTGGCGCGTGGCGCCCGCGAGCGTGTTGATGAGCGTGGTCTTGCCCGTGCCGTTGCGGCCCAGCAGCGCCAGCGTCTGGCCCTCGCCGAGCGTGAAGGCCACGTCGTGCAGCACCACGGCTTCGCCGTAGCCGGCGCTCAGGTTTTCTATGCGCAGCAACTCAGACATGGGCGCTTTCTCCATGGCCCAGATAGACCTCTTTCACCTTCGGATCGTTGGCGATGGTTTCGGGATCGCCTTCGGTCAACAGCGTGCCGTTGACCAGCACCGTCATGCGCGTGGCGAAACTGAATACCAGGTCCATGTCGTGCTCGATGAGCAGCACTGACACGTCGGCCGGCAACGCGGCCACGGTCTGCAGCAGCTCTTCGCGCTCGCCGGCAGGCACGCCCGCCACCGGTTCGTCGAGCAGCAGCACGCGCGGCTCGCAGGCCAGTGCGATGGCGATCTCGAGCAGCCGGCGCTTGCCGTAGGCCAGGTGCTTGACCTGCTGCTTTGCCACATCGCTCAGATGGAACTGTTCGAGCAGTTGCGTCGCACGCTCGGCCACCGCCGTGCTGGCGCCGAGCGGGCGCCACCACTGCGCACCGACGCCCTGGTGTTGCGACACCACGAGCGCCAGCGTTTCCAGCGGCGTCATCGAGTCGAACAGCTGGTTGATCTGAAAGGTGCGCACCAGCCCGCGCGCCACGCGCTTGTGCGGCGCCAGGTTCGTGATGTCTTCGCCCAGCAGCGTGATGCGGCCTTCGCTCGGCGTGAGCACGCCCGTCAGCTGGTTGATGAGCGTGGTCTTGCCCGCGCCGTTGGGGCCGATCAGCGCATGGCGGGCGCCGCGCTTCAGGTCCATCGTCACGTTGTTGGTGGCGGTGATGCCGCCGAAGCGCATCACCAATCCGTGGGTCGAAAGCACGGTATCTGTCATGCCGCACCGCCCTTCTTCTTGCCACCGCCGAACCATGTCCAGGGCTTGAACAGCCGTTCGCGCCCCACGAGCACCAGCAGCACCAGGATCAGCCCGATCCAGAACATCCAGTACTGCGGCGTGACGGCCGACAACCAGGTCTGCAGCAGCTTGAACACGATGGCACCCGCCACGCCGCCGTACAGCCAGCCCACGCCGCCGATGACCAGCATCAGCAGCACGTCGGCCGAGCGGTCGAAGGCCAGCACGTCGAGCGATGCGAAGCCGGTGGTCTGCGCCAGCAGCGCACCCGCGGCACCGGCAATGCCGGCCGCGATGGTGTAGACCGTGGCCAACCGCGCCACCACCGGAATGCCGATGGCCATGGCGCGCAGCCGGTTGTCGCGAATGGCCTTCAGCGTGGCGCCGAAGGGCGAATGCACCAGCCGGCGCATCAGCAGGAACAGCACCAGCATCACGGCCAGCGAATACCAGGCGGCCGTGCGGCCGTACAGGTCGAATTCGAACAGGCCGAGCACCGGCCCCATCACCACGCCCTGCAGGCCGTCGGCGCCGCCGGTGAGCCAGTCCAGCTTGTTCGCGAGTTCGAGCAGCAGCAGCGCGGTGCCCAGCGTCACCATCAGCCGCGTGAGGTCGCTGCCGCGCAAGACGGTCACGCTGGCGACGAGGCCCAGCACGGCCGACAGCACGGTCGCCACCACCAGGCCCACGGTCGGGTCGGGCATCACGAGCTTGGCGAACAGCGCCGCCGCATACGCGCCGAAGCCGAAGAAGGCCGCATGCCCCAGCGACACGATGCCGGTGTAGCCCAGGATCAGGTCGAGCGACATCGCGAACAGCGCGACGATGGCGATCTCGTTGACCAGCAGCGAGTGCGAAGGCATGACGAGCGGCAGCGCAAAGGCTGCGGCCCACACCACGAATTCGATCGGGCGCCAGCGTGACTTGCGCAGCAGGGCCGACTGGAAGTCGGCGGTGGACGGCGCGCTCATCAGCGGCCTCCCTTGCGCGTGAACAGGCCCTGCGGGCGCCACATCAATATCAGGATCATCAGCAGGTACACCGTGAAGGCGCCCATCTTCGGAATGAAGTACTTGCCCGCCACGTCGGCGATGCCCAGCAGCAGCGCCGCCGCGAGCGGCCCGGTGATCGACGAGGTGCCGCCGACCGACACCACGATCAGGAAATAGATCATGTACTTGAGCGGAAAGGTCGGGTCGAGCCCCAGAATCTCCGCGCCCAGCGCACCACCCAGGCCTGCCAGGCCGGAGCCCACGGCGAAGGTCAGCAGGAACACGATGTTCACGTTGATGCCCAGCCCCGCCGCCACGCGCGGATCGTCGACAGCGGCGCGCAGGCGGCTGCCGAAGCGGGTCTTCGACAGGATGAGCTGCAGCACCACGGTGAGCACGGCGCACACGCCGATGATGAACAGGCGGTAGTGCCCCATGCCCAGCATGAAGGCGCCGTCGCCGATCTCGGTGCGCCCGCGCAGCCACTCGGGCAGCTGCACGTTCTGCTGCGAGGAGCCCACGAAGTAGTCGATGGCCGCCACCGCCATGAAGGCGAGGCCGATGGAAAACAGCACCTGGTCGAGGTGCGACTTGCCGTACATGGGCCGGTAGAGCGTGCGTTCGAGCAGCGCCCCTGCAAGGCCGACCACGATGAACGCGAGCGGCAGGCAGGCCAGGAAAGGCAGGCCCAGCTTCTGCATCGCGAACACCGTGAGGTAGCCGCCGGCCATGGCAAAGGCACCGTGCGCGAGGTTGATGAAGTTCATCAACCCCAGCGTCACGGCAAGGCCGACTGCCAGCACGAAGAGCAGCATGCCGTAGGCGATGCCGTCGAAAAGAATGGTCAACATGTCAGTGTTTCAGGAGCTTGTTGCGGCTCGCAGTGGGTTCTGGGGCGCTTTTGTCTTGCACGAGTTGCTGTTCGGGGCGGGTGAACAGGCCGCCGGGTACTCCCCTCCGCGAATGTCCCCCGCCTTCGGCTCCTCCTTTATTTCGCTGCGGGGAGCACCCGACGCCCTGTTCACCCGGGCACGCTGTCGGGTCGTGGCCGATCAACGACCGCGGCTGACAACGATCATGCCGGCGGGGTGATCGCGCCCCGAATGCCCTCTCAGTCTCCGACCTGCAGCGAAGAAACCTACTTCGTCTTGCCCGGATCCTTCACGCTCTTGATCACGTCGAACTCGACGTTGTAGAGCTGGCCGTCCTTCTTCTCGACCTTGCGCAGGTACACGTCCTGCACCACGTCGCGGGTCTGCGCGTCGATCATCATCTGGCCGCGCGGGCTTTCGAAGACCTGGCCCTTCATCGCGGCCAGCAGCGCGTCGCCGCCGCCCTGGCCCTTGGTGGTCTTGAGCGCTTCGTAGATCACGCGCATGCCGTCATAGCCGCCCACGGCCATGAAGTTGGGGCGCAGCTTGGGGTTGGCCTTCTGGAACGCCTCGACGAACTTCTTGTTCATGGCCGAGGGGTGCGCCGCCGAGTAATGGTGCGAGGTGACCACGCCCAGCGCGCCGTCGCCCATGTCGTTGAGCTGATCGTCGTCCGTCACGTCGCCGGTGGCGATGAGCTTGATGCCGGCCTTGTCCATGCCGCGCTCCAGAAACTGCTTCATCACCGCCGCGCCCGCGCCCGAGGGCACGAACACGAACAGCGCGTCGGGCTTGGCGTCGCGCACCTTCTGCAGGAACGGCGCGAAGTCGGGGTTGCGCAGCGGCACGCGCAGCTTGTCGATCACCTTGCCGCCGTTGAGCTGGAAGCGCTCGCTGAAGAACTTCTCGGCGTCGTTGCCCGGGCCGTAGTCGGCCACCAGCGTCACGACCGTCTTGATGCCGTTCTTCGGCGCCCAGTCGCCCATGGGCACCGACACCTGCGGCAGCGTGAAGCCCGAGCGAATGATGTAGGGCGAGGCCTCCGTGATGCTCGAGGTGGCCGCGGCCATCACGAGCTGGGGCGTCTTCGACTGGGTGGCGATGGGCGCCACGGCCAGGGCCAGGGGCGTCAGGCCGAAGCCGGCCAGCACGTTGACCTTGTCGTTCACCACCAGTTCCTGCGCCAGGCGCTTGGTGACGTCGGGCAGGCCGGTGTCGTCCTTGACGATCAGCTCGACCTTCTTGCCGGCCACGGTGTCGCCGTTCTGGGCCATGTACAGGCGCGCGGCGGCTTCGATCTGGCGGCCGGTGGAGGCCGACTGGCCGGTCATCGGCAGGATGAGGCCGATCTTGAACTTGTTGTCCTGGGCGCTGGCCAGCGACATTGAAAGCGCGAGCGCCGACAAGGCGGCGGTCTGGATGAGATGGCGTCTTTGCATGTTTTTTCCTTCAGGGACAGAACGCGAAACCGGGGCTATTTTCAACACTTTGCAACATTCTGCGGAGCAGGCATTCACCTACCCGGCCCCTCTCGCGGGCCTTTGTTGCGCGATCAACAAATGAACTGCGCGATCATCGCGCAAGGTGGCTGGGGCTGCGCTTGCGGCGTCAGCTGTCGGCGCGGTACGCCGAGTCGAGCGTGAGCGTACCCACGGCGCGTGACACGCAGGCGCAAATGCGCGTGGTCGACGCTTTTTCGTGCTCGCTCAGGAACACGTCGCGGTGGTCGATCTGGCCGTCGACGGCCAGCACGTCCATGGCGCACAGGCCGCATTCGCCGCGCTTGCAGTCCCACAGGGTCTGCACGCCGGCGGCGTCCAGCGCTTCGAGCAGCGTGCAGTCGGCCGGCACGGTGATCGTCAGGTCATGGCGGGGAATGCGCACCTGGAAGGGCTGGGTGGCGTAGCGCCCGCTGCTGCCGAAGGTTTCGAAGCGCAGGTCTTCGATGGGCCGGCCGGCCGCGTGCCAGGCGCGCTTGAGCGCTTCGAGCATCGGCACCGGGCCGCAGGTGTAGAGCTGGCCGCTGGGCGGCAGCGCGGCAATGGCGGCCGCGAAATCGATGGGCGCCGAGCCTTCGTGGGCCGAGACGCCCTCGCCCAGTGCGCTCCGCAGTTGCGAGAGATAGCCGAACTCGCCCGCGTGGCGCGCGCCGTAGAGCATCTTCACCGGCACGCCGCTGCGCTTTGCGTGCGCGCCCAGGCGCTGCGCCATCAGCACCAGCGGCGTGATGCCGATGCCGCCCGCCACCAGCAGGTAGCCGGGCGCGGACAGGTCGAGCGCGAAGTGGTTCTGCGGCGCGCTCACCTGCAGGCGATCGCCCACCGACAGTTGCCACATGGCGAGCGAGCCGCCACGGCCGTCGTCGAGCCGCTTCACGGCAATGCGCCAGCACTGGCCGTCGCCCTCGCCGACCAGCGAGTACGAGCGGGTCTGCACCTTGCCCTGCGCCGTCATCACCTGCACCTGCAGGTGGGCGCCGGGTTCACAGGGGCCGGCAAAGCCGCCGTCGGGGCGCAGTTCGAACTCGCGCACGGTGGGCGTCACGTCGCGCAGCGCCACGACCTGCGCCTGCATCCATTGAAGATCGCTTTTCATCGGGGAAACACCAAAGACGAAGAAGGGAGAAAGACGGCCGCTCAGCCGCGGCGGCGGATCAGTTGCACGCCCGGCAACGGGCGCTGCTCGGCGCTCGGCGTGCCGTGCAGCGCCTCGCGCAGGTTGCGCCGCGCAATGCGGCTGTGCTCGCGCATCAGCGCCTCGGCGCGCGAGCCTTCGCCGGACTCGATGGCGTCGAGCACCTGCAGGTGCTGGTCTTGCGCGATGACGAGCATGTCGCGCGCGGCGGGCGAATTGGCCTGCACGATGACGAAGCCCGAGGGCGAGGCGAACGGCAGGTTGACCACGCGCTCCAGCTGCTGCGCGATGACGGGGCTGCCCGCCATTTCGCACAGCAGCGCATGAAAGCGCTCGTTGTGCGTCACGTAGCGCGAGAAGGCCGCGTCGTCGAGCGCGGGCTCGCGCAGCAGCTCGTCGATGCGCTGCAGGCAGGCACGCGCCTCGCGCAGCACCACGGGCGCCGCGCCGCGCTCGGCCGCGAGCCGCGCGACCAGGCCTTCGAGCGTGCCGCGCAGCTCGATGGCGTCGGCCACGTCGCGTTCGGAAAACGTGCGCACCGCATAGCCGCCGTTCGGCAGGGCTTCGAGCAGGCCTTCCTGCTCCAGCCGCATCAGCGCCGTGCGCACCGGGGTGCGCGACACGCCGAGCTGTTCGGAGATGGCCACCTCGGCAATGCGCGCACCGCCGGGCAGCTCGCCCGCCAGGATCATTTCGCGCAGCCGCAGCTGCGCCTTCACGCCCTGCGAACTGCCGCTGTCGCCGGGCTCGGCGGCGCTGGAAACTGCCGCGACCTTCATGCGGCCTGCTTCTGAACGGCGTCGACGGGACGGATCGGAATCGCGGTGCGCGCGGGCTTTTCCTTCTCGACCATGCGGTCGATCAGCCGGCGCGCCCACATCGACCCGGCATCGATGTTGAGGTTGTAGAACTGGTGGTCGGGGTGGTCGTCCATGGCCTTTTGCTGGGCCTCGAGCACCAGCTCGTCCTCGCGGAAGATGCCGGCCACGCCCTCGCGCAGCTCGTGCGTGAGGCGCTGCTCGCCGATGCAGTAGTTGCGCGAGAAGGCCCAGAAGTACAGGCAGGTCTTGTCGGTCTCGGGCGTGATGGTGTTGAGCACGTAGCCGTTGACGCCCTTGCTGCGGTCGCCGGCATCGTCGCCCTTGGGCACCGCGCCGCTGCCCGCCTCGGCCACGCCGACGTCGATGTTCACCGTGCACGGGCCTTCGAAACGAATGATCTGCCAGCGGTCGACCTTGCCCGTGTAGCCGCGCGCATGGCGGATCTGGCCGCCCCAGAACGGCGGCGGGTCGATGTTTTCCATCCAGCGCGTGACGGTGGCCGATCGGTCGCCGTGCGTGGCCACGAAAGGCGCCTCGGCCACCTCGCGGTTGCCGATGGACGAGCCGTGCACGAAGGTCTCGTGCGTCAGGTCCATGAGGTTGTCGACCACCAGGCGGTAGTCGCAGTGGACGCGGATCATCTTGCCGTCGCCGGCCCAGGCCGGGTCGTCGTTCCAGTGCATGTCCGGAATGAGCGCCGGGTCGGCCTTGGCCGGATCGCCGGGCCAGATCCACACGAAGCGGTGCTTCTCCACCGCCGGAAAGCTGCGCACGCAGGCCGAGGGGTTGAGCGTTTCCTGGCTCGGCATGTGGGTGCAGCGGCCCTGGCTGTTGTAGACCAGGCCGTGGTAGCCGCAGACCAGCTCGTCGCCCTCCAGGCGGCCCAGCGACAGCGGCATCAGCCGGTGCCAGCAGGCGTCTTCCAGCACGGCCACCTGGCCGTCGGTGCGGCGGAACAGCACCACTTTCTGGTTGCAGATGGTGCGCGGCAGCAGCGCGTGACGCACTTCGACGTCGTAGGCGGCGGCATACCAGGCATTCAATGGAAAGGCAGTCGTGGGCGTTTTCATGAATACCCAATGTATACAGAAATCGCCGAATTTCCAGTGAAATGTGGCTTTTTCAGGGTAAACACTGAGCCTTCTGTATACGCTTACCTTCGCCTTGAAGGCGCTACGATGCCTTTCGTTCCCCCCAAATCAAGACGGAGTCATCCATGTCACAGCACGTCGCATTGCCCGCCCGCTACGACCACGTGGGCAGTTTCCTGCGCCCGAAGTTCCTGCTCGAAGCCCGCGAGCAAAAGGCCAAGGGCGAGATCACGCCCGAGCAGCTTCGCCTGGTCGAAGACAAGGCCATCACCGAGATCGTGAAGTTCCAGGAAGACATCGGCCTCAAGAGCATCACCGACGGCGAGTTCCGCCGCACGTACTTCCACATCGACTTTCTCGACCAGCTCGGCGGCGTGAAGACCGACATCCCGGTCACCATCCGCAAGCCCGACGGCACCGAGGAACTGGCCCCGCCCGCGATGCGCGTGATCGACAAGGTTCGCCACATCAAGGACATCCAGCTGGCCGACTTCCAGTACCTGAAGAGCCAGGTCGCCGCAGGCAACACGCCCAAGGTGACCATTCCCTCGCCGACCATGCTGCACTTTCGCGGCGGGCGCGCCGGCATCAGCAAAGAGGCCTACCCCGAGCTCGACCCGGCCTTCTACGACGACGTGGCCAAGGCCTATGGCGACGAGTTGCGCTCGCTGGCCGCGGCCGGCTGCAACTACGTGCAGATGGACGACACCAACCTGGCCTACCTGTGCGACGAGCACATGCGCGAAGCGGCACGCAAGCGCGGCGACGACCCGAACGAGCTGCCGCACCGCTACGCCGCCTTCATCAACAAGGTGGTGGCGCAAAAGCCGCCCGGCATGCTGCTGGCCATGCACCTGTGCCGCGGCAACTTCAAGAGCACGCATGCCGCCGCCGGCAACTACGAGCCGGTGGCCGAGGCGCTCCTGAAGGAAATGGACCTGGACGCCTACTTCATGGAATACGACGACGCCCGCTCGGGCGACTTCAAGCCGCTGCGCTTCCTGCCCAAGGGCAAGACCGTGGTGCTGGGCCTGGTGACCACCAAGTTCGGCCAGATGGAAGACAAGGACGAGCTGAAGCGCCGCATTGACGACGCCGCCAAGTACGCCTCGCTCGACCAGCTGGCGCTGTCGCCGCAATGCGGCTTCTCCAGCACGGTGCACGGCAACAACATCGCGGTGGAAGCGCAGCGCGCCAAGCTGCGCCTGGTGGTCGAGACGGCACAGGACGTCTGGGGCTCGACCTGATGCGTTGAGGGCCGGTTTCTGGTGAAGTCGCACCCCATGACGACAACCCTCTACTCCGGTCCCCTCAGCATGTTCGGCGCCAAGGTCGAGATCGCGGCACGCGAGAAAGGCGTGCCCTTCGACCTCGTCATGGTGCCCTTCACCACCGACGACGCCTACGAGCCCAAGCATCCCGAGGTGCTGCGCGTGAACCCGGTGAAGCAGCAGGTGCCCGTGTGGGTCGACACCGCAGACGGCGGGGTGTCGCTGTTCGACTCGACGCAGATCTTCGAGTACATCGAAGACCGCTACCCCGGCCCCGCGCACCTCGCGCTGTGGCCGCAGGGCATTGCCGAGCGGGCCCGTGCGCGGCAGCTGGAGCAGAAGTCGGACGAGGTGTTCTTCCCGAAGGTCATCAGGCTCTTCGGCCTGCAGCACGACATGAAGGGTGCCGCCGCGTTGACGGCCTGCGCCGGCTGCGCACGCTTCTACGAAGAGTTGGAAGGGCTGCTCGCCACGCGCGACTACTTGGCGGGCCCCTATTCTTTCGCCGACATCGCCTTCTACATGGCGTGCGTGTTCGCCGACCGCAAGGGCGCCGGCATGACCGGTGCCACGCCGCGCCTGCTGGCCTGGCGCACGCGCGTGGGCGAGCGGCCGGCCGTGCGCGCGGTGGTCGACCCGATGATGGCGTTCCTGGCCTCGCACGGGCGCGGCGTGCCGGCCTTCCTCGAGCGGTGAGGGGGTTCGGCGGGGCCGCGGCGCCACGCTGAGGCATCATCGACCCATGCCTATTGCAAGCGCCTCGCGGTTCGACTGGCTGCCCTCGCCCTCGCAGCATTTCCTCGTCGTCACCTTCGCACTGCTCGTCTACGTGCTGACCACGCGCGCGCGCCGCGAGCAGCGTGCGCCCACCACGGCCATCGCCTGGGTCATGGGGCTGGTGCTGATGCCGTACTTCATCCTGCCGATGTACCTGCTGTTCGGCCAGCGCAAGCTGCGCCCGGCGGGCTCGCCCCGCCCGCCGCGCTCGGTGCCGCCGGGCCACTGGGCCGCCGACCTGATCGAGAGCTTCGGCCTCGCGCCGCCGGGGCGTTGCGCCATCCGCATGCATGCCGACGGCGAGGCCGCGCGCGAAGCGCTGTGGCAGGTGATCGACGGCGCGCGCGAGCGCATCGACGTGTGCACCTTCATCATCGGCAACGACGCGCTCGGCCACGCCGTGCTCGAGCGCCTGGCCCAGCGCGCGCGCCAGGGCATCAAGGTGCGCGTGCTGCTCGACGGCTTCGGTGCGCTCTCGCTGCCGCGCCATCACTTCGACCGGCTGCGCGCGGCCGGGGGCGAGGTGGCTGTGTTCCGCCCCTTCTTCAGCCTGCGCCGCATCGGCCCGCGCAACCTGCGCAACCACCGCAAGTTCACCATTGCCGACGACGGCTGGCTCTGGTCGGGCGGGCGCAACCTGGCGGGCGAATACTTCACCGGCAACGACAAGCACCCCCAGGCCTGGCTCGACCTGTCGTTCGACCTGCGCGGCAGCGTGGCCGCGGCCGCCGCGCGCCAGTTCGACCACGACTGGGCCTCGGTGCGCCCGCGCAAGGCGCGCGCCATCGCGTGCGACGACGTGCCCGAAGGCCCCGGCACGGCCATGGCCCAGTTCCTGCCGAGCGGCCCCGACCAGACCGAGGACACGGCGCACGCGCTGCTGATCGACGCGTGCTTTCGCGCCGAACACCGCGTGCTGGCCATCACGCCCTACTTCGTGCCCGGCGACGGCCTGCGCGACGCGCTGCGGCTGGCCGCGCGGCGCGGCGTGCAGGTGACCATCGCGATGCCCGCGGTGTCGAACCACCGCCTGGCCGACTTCGTGCGCGCCCGCGCCATGCGCGACCTGGCGCGCGCGGGCGTGAGCTTTCGCATGCTGCCCTTCATGGCGCACGCCAAGGCGGTCGTGGTCGACGATGAACTGGCGATGTGCGGCTCGATCAACCTCGACCTGCGCAGCCTGCTGCTGAACCACGAGGCGGCGGTGGTGTTTTACGACGCCACAGAAATCGACTGGCTGGCCGAGTGGATCGAGACCACCGCCTCGGCCGGCGAGCCCTACCGCGCGCGCCGCCCCGGGCTGATGCGCGACCTGGCCGAAGGCCTGCTGCTGACGGTTGCTTTCCAGTTGTAATCTGAGTGCGCAAATGCAACGCTTGTGCAACAAACAGAACGCGTTCACTACAATTCCCACCGGTTCCGGTAGTTGACCCCGGCCCGGGGTTAACCGATGCGAGCCTTCTTCTCGCTGCGCGCACTGGCAAGCGTGGTGCTTCCAACGCTGTTCGCGCTGTGTGGAATGACAGCCGCTTTCACACCCGCCCATGCCGCCATGGACGACATCGGCCGCGCGGCGCCCAGCACGCACCGCCTGAAGCTCATCGTCGACCCCGAGCTCGCCGCCGGCATCGGCCCCGCCGAAGCCGGCCGCCGGCTTGCGCAGTACGTGGCCGACGTCAACACGGTGTTCACCCGCGAAACCGTGCGCAGCTTCGTCTTCGACCCCACCACCGACCTGCAGCTGGTGCCGCCCGCCGCCGCGCCGCAGTGCGCCCACAACGGCCTGGTCAACGGCGAAGTGGTGGTGTGCATCGGCAAGTCCACCCGCGGCTACAGCCACGGCGGGCTGTCCACCAGCTGGACCTTTCCGCAGAAGGGCGTGGCCTGGAACCTGAACTGGGTCGCCATCCATGACCCCCTGCGCCTGTCGCGCGCGCCCAGCGCGGGGGTGCCCGAATCCACCGAAAAAGACTACCTCGGCCGCCAGCTCAAGACCCTGCTGCACGAACTGGAGCATGTGTTCGGCGCCGGCGCGGGCGAGTACTACAACGGCATTGCCGTGACCGACACCACCGGCGTGGCGCCCGTCGTCGACCTGGCCCTGGCCAACGACAGCGACCGCTACTGGTGGACGCGCCAGCACTGGCGCCTCGACCCGCTGCTGGGCACCGTGTTCGAACAGCGCCGCGACCCGGCCGCCAACCGCATCGCGACGCTGGACATGATTCGCTTCACGCCCGGCACCAAGGCCAACATCGACACCGACTGGACCGACTGGCCCAAGCTCGGCAGTTCGAAGTTCATGGCGGCCACCACCGGCACCCAGGTGCGCGTGACCGACCGTGACACCGGCGCCGCACTGCCGGGCGCGCAGGTGTCGGTGTGGCGCAACCCCGGCGTGGGCAAGCCGCTGGTGATGCTGGTGACCGGCGTGGCCGATGCGTCGGGGCGCTTCGTGTTCGACTGGGACTGCGGCTTCAGCTGCTTCGCGGTGGGCAAGTCGACGCTGCTGGTGAAGGCGCATGCGCAGAACCGCGCGCCGGGCGCGAGCTGGTTCACCATCTTCGATGCGTTCGAGCAGAAGGCCGTGCAGGGCCAGCCGATGTTCACCATCGACCTGGCGCTGGGCGGCATCGACGTGACGCCGCCGACCGTGTCGTTGGCTGCGCCGTCCACCGCCACGGTGGGCCAGCCCACCGTGATCGCGCCTGCGGTGGTGGACAACGTGGGTGTGTGGGGCGTCAAGGTGCTGGGCCGCGACAGCATTCCGATCTGCACCTTCACCGCCCCGCCCTACACCTGCAGCTGGACGCCGACGAGCGCGGGCATGCAGACGATCCGGGTCATCGGCGTGGACGCGGCGGGCAACACCGCAGTGGCGTCGGCCAACATCATCGTGAACCCGCCGAGCCTGGCAACGCCGCCGGCCGTGGCGATGACCGCCCCGTCCGACGCCGCGGCGCGCGCGCCGGCGCAGCTGGCGGCCAATGCCTCGGCCAACGTGGCGGAACTGAGCTTCATCGTCGACGGCAAGACCGTGTGCAGCCTGCAGGCCGCGCCCTTCTCCTGCCGCTGGACGCCCAGCGCAGCGGGCTACGCGAACATCGAGGCGCGCGCCGTGGATGCGGCCGGCAACGTCGCGAGCGTGTCCGCACTGACACGTGTGAACCCGTAGCGCCGCAGCGCCACGGCCTTTCGTGCAGGCCTTGGCGAGACCTCGCTCAGGCCTTCTTCGCCTTTTTCGCTTTCGGCAGTGCCGCCTTCTCTTCGTCGGCCATCGGCACGTTCGTGAAGCTCACGTTGCCCAGCCCCGTGCCGATGGTCAGCACGCCCCAGTGCTTCACGTCGCGCATGAAAGGCAGCTCGCTCAGGCCCTGCACCACGGCGTCGTTGTGCATCAGCACCAGCATCGGGTCGGCGCCCAGCGTCAGCATGCGGCGCCACACGGCGGTCGGCAGGTGGAAGGCATGGCTCTCCCAGTCGCCCGGCAGGTTCTGCGCGCCGCGCGCGATGGAGCCGTCGGGGCGAATGAGCCCCGGGCAGCCGATGCCGACGAAAGGCGCGAGCCGGATCTTCTTGCGCTCGCTGTAGCGCACCATGTCCATCAGCATGTCCGCGATGTGCTCGACCATGAAGCTGCGGTTCGGCCCCTCGTCGGCATGGCGCCATTTCACGCGCCGCACCACCTCCGCGCGCGAGAAATCCGGCGCCTTGCGGTAGCGCGTCTTCACGACGCCGCAGCGCACATTGGTGCCGCCGATGTCGACCGCCAGGATGGCGTCGTACTTGCGCAGCAAGGCCGGCGGCGTGAGGTGCACCCAGCCGATCAGGCCGCCGTCGTCCACGTTGTGCGAAAGCCGGCCCAGCTGCACGTGCAGGCCGAGCTCTTCGAGGATGGCGCCCGTCTGCAGCACGGCGCGCTCGCCCACGTCGCTTTCCGGGAAGCCGCCGCCGATGACGATGCGCTCGACCTTGTTCCACGAAGGCTGGCGCAGGAAGCGCTGGATCACCGAAGCCAGCTCCTCGGTGAACTCCTCGATCACGCCGTGCATCACGTCGCCGGCCTCGGAGTTTTTCTTCGCGGCCAGCACGCGGTCGAGCTGCTTCTTGCTCAGGTCGCGCGAGTGCATGTCGCCCCATGGGTCGGTGCCGCTCTTGCGGCGGCGCTTGCGCCAGCGCTCCAGCAGTTCCCTGAACGCGGTCTGGCTCGCCTGGTCGCCGACGAAGCCGTCCTTGTCGCGCAACTGCAGGCTGTAGCCCTCGACGTGCACGCCGGGGAGTTCGCGCAGGCCGTGCACGTCCGCGGCGGGCAAGGGGTCGGGGCGCTCTTGTGGAGCGGCTTCGGGCTTTGCGGGTGTGGACTTCATGAAACAGGATGATGCGCGCCCCACGCACCCGGGCGCATCGGTAGCGCGCACGACGGCGTGTAGGAGATTGGCGGGTACGCCGAACGGGATGTTGTCTATAAACTGCCCGCGATGCACCTGCCTCGCTGCCTCCGGTACCTTGCCCTGCTGCTCTCGCTGGCGCTGTGCGGCACACCTGCTGCAAACGCCGCCGACGACACCCTGCGCGTGGGCTCCAAGCGCTTCACCGAGTCGTACATCCTGGCCGAGCTGCTCGCGCAGACGGCCGCGCCGCACACCGCGTCGCCGCCTGTGGTGCGTCAGGGCCTGGGCAACACGGCCATCGTGTACGAGGCGCTGCGCTCGGGCGCCATCGACCTCTATGCCGAGTACACCGGCACCATCGCGCAGGAAATCCTCAAGGGCCAACCTGCGGACACGCGCGAGGCGATGAACGCCGCGTTGGCGCCGCTGGGCCTGGGAGTGGCGATTCCCCTGGGCTTCAACGACGGCTATGCGCTGGCGGTGCGCGCCGCCGATGCCGACAAGCTCGGGCTGCGCACGCTGAGCGACCTGGCGAAGCACCCCGAATTCAAGCTCGGCCTGTCGAACGAATTCATCGGCCGCGCCGACGGCTGGAAGGGCCTGGCGGCGCGCTACGGGTTCACCCAGGTGCCCAGCGGCCTGGACCATGGCCTGGCCTACGACGCGGTGGCGGCCAAGCAGATCGACGTGATCGACATCTACACCACCGACGCGAAGATCGACCACCTCGGCCTGCGCGTGCTGGAAGACGACAAGAAGTACTTTCCGCGCTACGACGCCGTGGTGCTCTACAAGCTGGACCTGCCCACGCGCCTGCCGCAGGCCTGGGCGGCATTGAAGACGCTCGAAGGCAAGGTCGACGAGCACGCGATGATCGCGATGAATGCACGCGCGGAACTGCAGAGCGTGCCCTTCGATGCGATTGCGCGCGATTTCCTGGCAAGCACCGGCAACGGCGGGAAGGCGCAACCGCAAGAGGCACGCCGCGGCTTCCTGGCCAAGCTGTTCGGCCCGGACCTGTGGAAGCTCGCGCGGCAGCACTTGCTGCTGGTGGCGTTGTCGGTGGGCATCGCGATACTGATCGGCGTGCCGATCGCGATCCTGGTGTTCCCGCATGTGCGAGTGCGCGCCGTGGTGCTGGGCCTGGCGAGCCTGATGCAGACGGTGCCGTCGCTGGCCCTGCTGGCGGTGCTGATCTCGATGCTCGGCGCCATCGGTGCCCTGCCGGCGTTGATCGCGCTCACGCTGTACTCGCTGTTGCCCATCATGCGCAACACGGTGACAGGCCTGACCGAAGTGCCCAACGGATTGCGGATGGCCGGCACCGCGCTCGGCATGACGCCACCGCAGAGTCTTGCGCTGGTGTTGCTGCCGCTTGCGTTGCCCACGTTGCTGGCGGGTGTGCGAACAGCCACGGCCATTGCCATCGGAACCGCGACCATCGCGGCCTTCATCGGCGCGGGCGGTTTCGGCGAACGCATCGTGACGGGGCTGGCCTTGAACGACCGCGAGCTGCTGATGGCGGGTGCGTTGCCGGCTGCGGCGCTGGCGTTGATCAGCGAAGGGGTCTTTGAACTGATCGAGTTCCTGATGCGCCGCAGCCGCAGGGCCCCGGCGGCTTAGACCTTCGCGAAGGCGAGCACACGCAAAAAAGCCCCCGGGCGGGGGCTTGCGAAACCTGGCGCCTCGCCAGGCTCAGGCCAGCGTGTAGGCCGTCTTCACCGTCGTGAAGAACTCCTGCGCGTACTTGCCCTGCTCGCGTGGGCCGTAGCTCGATCCCTTGCGGCCGCCGAACGGCACGTGGTAGTCCACACCGGCCGTCGGCAGGTTGACCATCACCATGCCGGCCTGGCTGTGGCGCTTGAAGTGGGTGGCGTACTTCAGCGAGGTGGTGGCGATGCCGGCCGAGAGACCGAACTCGGTGTCGTTGGCCGAGGCCAGCGCCTCTTCGTAGTTCTTCACGCGGATCACGCTCGCCACCGGGCCGAAGATCTCTTCCTTGTTGATGCGCATCGACGCAGCCGATTCGCTGAACAGCGCGGGCGAAATGTAGTAGCCGTCGGTCTCCAGCTTCAGCAGCTCGCCGCCGGCCGCCAGCGTGGCGCCTTCGCCCTTGCCGATGGCGATGTATTCCATGTCCTGGTCGAGCTGCGATTTCGACGAGACGGGGCCCACGTCCGTGCCCTGCGCGAGCGCGTCGCCCACCTTGATCTTCGCCATGCGTTCCTTCATGGCCGCGATGAACTTCGGGTAGATGCCCTCGGTCACGATGAGGCGGCTCGACGCCGTGCAGCGCTGGCCGGTCGAGTAGAACGCGCTCTGCACGCTGAGTTCGACGGCCTGCGCCAGGTCGGCGTCGTCCAGAATCACCTGCGGGTTCTTGCCGCCCATTTCGAGCTGCACCTTCTTGTGGTGGGTGACGCACTGGATCGCGATGTTGCGGCCCACGCCCACCGAGCCGGTGAAGCTGATCGCATGGATGCCGGGGTGCTTGACCAGCGCCTCGCCGATCACGCTGCCGCGGCCCATCACCAGGTTGAACACGCCAGCCGGAATGCCCGAGCGGCTGATGATTTCGCTCAGGGCCCAGGCGCTGCCCGGCACGAGGTCGGCGGGCTTCAACACCACGCAATTGCCGAAGGCCAGCGCGGGCGCGATCTTCCAGGCAGGAATGGCGATCGGAAAGTTCCACGGCGTGATGAGGCCCACCACGCCGACCGGCTCGCGCGTGATTTCCACGCCGATGTTGGGTCGCACCGACGGCAGCACCTCGCCCGACAGGCGCAGGCACTCGCCCGCGAAGAACTTGAAGATCTGGCCCGCGCGCGCGGCCTCGCCCATGCCTTCGGCCTTGGTCTTGCCTTCTTCACGCGCCAGCAGCGTGCCCAGCTCTTCCTTGCGCGCGAGGATCTCGGTGCCGATCTTGTCGAGCGCGTCGGAGCGCGCCTGGATGCTGCCCGTGGCCCAGGCCGGGAAGGCTGCCGTGGCGGCCGCTACCGCAGCGTCGACGTGGGCGGCGTCGCCCTGCGTGTACTGGCCGAGCACGTCGGACAGGTTGCTCGGGTTGATGTTGGCGCTGTAGCTTGCGCCGGCACGCCATTCGCCTGCGATCAGGTTGTCGAAGTTCTGCATGTTGTGTTCCTTTCAGTGCGATTCGCAAAGGGGCTGTTCATTCTGGGAATACCGCGGAGCCGGCTTTGCCGGGCCGCTGGTATTGCCCCCGGTAGGGGGTAGGAGGCCACACGAAGTGGGCAAGCCTGGGGGCGAGCTTTATCTGACCATGCATGGTTTCTTGTTGTCGAAGGTCCAGTTTGGAATCAGGTACTGCATCGCCTGCGCATCGTTGCGCGCGCCCAGGCCGTGCTTCAGGTACAGCTGGTGCGCCTTCTCGACCTCGGCCATGTCTAGCTCCACGCCAAGGCCGCCGCGCGTGGGCACCTTCACGAATCCGCCCTCGATCTGCAACGGTGCCTTCGTCAGGCGCTGGCCGTCCTGCCAGATCCAGTGCGTGTCGATGGCCGTGACCTTGCCGGGCGCAGCCGCCGCCACGTGCGTGAACATCGCGAGCGACACGTCGAAGTGGTTGTTCGAATGCGAACCCCAGGTCAGGCCCCAGGCCTGGCACAGCTGCGCCACGCGCACGGAGCCCTGCATCGTCCAGAAATGCGGGTCGGCGAGCGGAATGTCGACCGACTGCAGCGACAGGCTGTGCACCATCTCGCGCCAGTCGGTGGCGACCATGTTGGTGGCGGTGGGCAAGCCGGTGGCGCGGCGGAACTCGGCCATCACCTCGCGGCCCGAGAACACGCCTTCGGCGCCGCACGGGTCTTCGGCATAGGCCATCACGCCGTGCAGGTCGCGGCACAGGCGAATGGCGTCCTGCAGCAGCCAGCCGCCGTTCGGGTCGAGCGTGACGCGCGCCTGCGGAAAACGTTCGTGCAGCGCGCGGATGGCCTCGACTTCTTCCTCGCCGCGCAGCACGCCGCCCTTCAACTTGAAGTCGGTGAAGCCGTAGCGCGCATGCGTGGCCTCGGCCAGGCGCACGATGGCCTCGGGCGTCATGGCCTCTTCGTGGCGCAGGCGGAACCAGTCGTTGTCGGCGTTCGGGTCTGTCTCGTACGGCAGGTCGGTCTTCTTGCGGTCGCCCACGTAGAACAGGTAGCCCAGCATCTGCACCGCGTCGCGCTGCTGGCCTTCGCCGAGCAATGCGGCCACGGGCACCTCGAGGAACTGGCCCAGCAGGTCGAGCAGCGCGGCTTCCACGGCCGTGACCGCGTGGATGGTCACGCGCAGGTCGAAGGTCTGCTGGCCGCGGCCACCGCTGTCGCGGCCGGCGAAGGCGCTGCGCAGGCTGTTGAGCACCGCGTTGTGCCGGCCGATGGGCTGGCCGACGATGAGGCTGCGCGCGTCTTCCAGCGTCTGGCGGATCTTCTCGCCGCCGGGCACTTCGCCCACGCCGGTGCGCCCCGCGCTGTCCGTCAGGATCAGCAGGTTGCGCGTGAAGAACGGGCCGTGGGCGCCGCTCAGGTTCATGAGCATGCTGTCGTGGCCCGCGACGGGGACCACGCGCATGGCGGTGACGGTGGGGGTCTGGCTTGTGCTCATGGGATCACACGCGAACGGCCTGGCGGGCCAGCAGCTTCCAGCTGCCGCCCTGCTTCTGCCACACGCCCAGGATCTTCAGCGCGACCTTGCCGGGCTTGCCCGCGTCGTTGGTGTCGGCCGCGAGCGAGTGGCGCACGATGGCGGTGTTGGCGTCGACCACCTTGATGGTCTGCTCGGTGATGGCGATGGTCACGAAGTCGGACTTGCCGTCCATCAGGTCGGCGATGAAGCTGGCCTTGGTGTCGACCTTGCCGGCGGAGTGGCCGTAGCTCAGGTCGTCGGCCACCAGCGCGCCTAGCGACGCGGCGGTCGGGTCGATCATGGCGATGCGCAGGCGCTCGGCGGCGGCGGCCACCTCGGGTTGCGCCGAGGCGGTGCTGCCCGCGGGCATCATCGCGCAGCCCGAGAACATCGCGGCCGCGGCGGCCACGAGGAAGAACTTCTTGATGGACATGGTGTGTTGTCTCCGTTGTCGTTGTTCTCGCCGCGGCGGCTTACTGCGGGCCGAGCGCGTCGATCAGCGCCTTGAGCTGTTCCACTTCGGCGGGCTTCAGGTCGGTGAGCGGCGCGCGCACAGGGCCGGCGTCGTGGCCCACGATCTTCGCGCCCGCCTTCACGATGCTCACGGCGTAGCCCGGCACGCGGTTGCGCAGCTCCAGGTAGGGCATGAAGAAGTTCTTCAGCAGGTGGTGCTGCGTGGGCAGGTCGTCGGCGGCGACGGCCTTGTAGAAGTCCATGGCGGTCTTCGGAATGAAGTTGAAGACGGCCGACGAATACACCGGCGTGCCCATGGCCTTGTAGGCCGCGGCATAGACCTCGGCCGTGGGCAGGCCGCCCAGGTAGGCGAAGCGGTCGCCCATGCGCTGGTAGATGGCGACCATGGCCTCGATGTCGCCGATGCCGTCCTTGAAGCCGACCAGGTTGGGGTTGCGCTCGGCCAGGCCGGCCAGGGTTTCGGGCTTCAGCCGGCTGGAGGCGCGGTTGTAGACGATCACGCCGAACTTCACGCTCTTGCACACGGCTTCCACGTGCGCGGCCAGGCCTTCCTGGCCGGCTTCGGTGAGGTAGTGCGGCAGCAGCAGGATGCCGTGCGCGCCGGCCTTCTCTGCCGCCTGCGCGCACTGGATGGCAAAGCGCGTCGGGCCGCCGGCACCGGCAATGATCGGCACCACGCCGCGGCAGGTGTCCACCGCGGTCTTGATGATGCCGGGGTACTCCTCGCCGGTCAGCGAGAAGAACTCGCCCGTGCCGCCGGCCGCGAACAGCGCGCTCGCGCCGTAGGGGGCGAGCCATTCGAGGCGCTTGACGTAGCCCTGCGCATTGAAGTCGCCGTTGCTGTCGAAGTCGGTCAGCGGAAACGAGAGCAGGCCGGAGCCCATGATGGTCTTGAGTTCTTGGGGGTTCATGGGGAAGAGTCCTGTGAAGATTTGAAGAATGAATGAAAGGGGTGGAGGCTGGAAGGGGCCGCTCAGTCGAGCTTGACGTTGGCCTCTTTGATGACCTGCGCCCAGCGCGCACGCTCCTTGGCGAAGAACTGGTCCTGCTCGGGCGAGGTCATGGTCACCACCTCGGCGCCCTGGCCCGCCAGGCGGGCACGGATGTCGGGCGTGCGGATGATGCGCACCAGTTCGCGGTTGAGCCGCGCGACCACCGCGTCGGGCACGCCGCGCGCCGCGACCACGCCCTGCCAGGTGCCCGACTCGTAGCCGGGCGCGCCCTGCTCCGCGATGGTCGGCACGCTGCCGATCAGCGGCATGCGCGTGGCCTTGGACACGGCAATCAGCTTGAGCTTGCCCGCCTGCACCTGCGGATAGGTGGCGAGCATGCCGTTCATCAGCACCTGCGTCTGGCCCGAGACGGTGTCGAGCACGGCCTGCACGCCGCCCTTGTAGGGCACGTATTCCCACTTGGCGCCGACCTTGCGCTGCAGCTCGATGCCGGCCAGGTGCGCGGTGCTGCCGCTGGCGGTGACGGCGAAATTGAAGTCGCTTTTCTTCGACAGCTCGACCAGTTCCTTCAGCGTGTTCGCCTGCACCGAGGGGTGCACCACCAGCAGGTGCGGCGAGTAGGCCAGCATGGCCACGCTGCGCAGGTCCTTCGACGGATCGAACGGCAGCTTGGGGTACAGCGACGGGCTGATGGCCAGCGCGCCCAGGTCGCACAGCATGAGGGTGTAGCCGTCGGCCGGCGCCTTGGCCAGCAGGTCGGCGCCCAGGTTGCCGTTGGCACCCGCACGGTTGTCGATGATGACCGACTGGCCCAGCGCCTCCGACAGCGGCTGGCTGATGGAGCGCGCAATGATGTCGGACGAGCCGCCCGGCGGGTACGGAACGATGAGCTTGATCGGCTTCAAGGGCCAGTTGGTGCCCGCGCCTTGCGTGCCCTGCGCTGCTTGCGCGAGGGCCCGCACGGGCAGGCTTGCGGCCAGTGTCGTGGCGAGTGCTGCGCCCAGTGCGCCGCGTCGGTTGATGCTCATGCTGTCTCCTGATTGTTCGATGAAGTCGCGGCCTCGCCCGTCCCACCGGGTGAGTTATCAGTCATCGTACAACTAGAAAAACAACTTGTCCAGATTGGCGGCCAAGAAATTCAGCGAACAGTCGAATGGGGGTTGTCGGGCGAAGACGACGCTGGCGCGCCCTGACCGGCCGCGGCGTCGGCCTTCGCTTTCTGCTGCGCGGCTTCCTGCGCCATGCGCAGCCGCTCGCGGCTGTTGGTCAGGTGGATGCGCATGGCCGCGCGCGCCGACTCGGGGTCGCGCCGCGCGATGGCGGCGTAGATCTCTTCGTGCTCGCGGTTCACGCGGCTCAGGTAAGGCGCCCCGCCGCCCTCGTGCGTGCGAATGGCGCTGATGCGCGTGCGCGGAATCAGCGTGGTGCCCAGGTGCCGCATGATGTCCGCGAAGTACGGGTTGCCGGTCGACTGCGCGATCTGCAGGTGGAAGCGAAAGTCGGGCCCCACGGTGTCGCCGGCCACGGCCACGTTCTTCTCGAAGTCGTCGAGCGCCTGGCGCATGGCCACGAGCTGTTCGTCGGTGCGGCGGGTCGCGGCAAGCCCGGCCGATTCGGTTTCCAGGCTGATGCGCAGTTCCAGCACGGCCAGCACGTCGACCGAGGCCGCGATTTCGCCCGGATCCAGGCGAAACACCCCGCCGGAGCGCGGCTGCAGCACGAAGGTGCCCACACCGTGCCGGGTCTCGACCAGCCCGCCGGCCTGCAGCTTGGACAGCGCCTCGCGCACCACGGTGCGGCTCACGCCGTAGGCCTGCATGATGGCCGACTCGGTCGGCAGCTTGTCGCCCGGGCGCAGCGACTGGTTGCGGATCTTGTCGCCCAGGTCGTCCACCAGCCCATGCGCCAGGCCCCGGGCACGCGGGCGCGGCCGGCCCACGAAAGCGACACCCGCCCCGGCGCCCCCGGCGGCTTCTGCCGGCGCTTCTGATACCGAGGGATTACCCGCAATCGACTGAACCATGGCCACGATGATAATCCCCCACTAGTTGTACGACAACAGATAACTCATCACTCAATTCCTTCGACGCCGTCTTTCCACGCCCTGCGGCGACACCGGCTGCCGGCCCGACGGCAAGCAGCCTGACCACATCACGAAACTCTCAACGGACAAGCAACGATGGACGCTTCGAACCAAAAACTCAACCGGCTGCTGCTGACCGGCGCGGCCGGCGGCCTGGGCAAGGTACTGCGCGAGCGCCTCAAGCCTTATACAGAGGTGCTGCGCCTGTCGGACATCGCGTCGCTGGCGCCGCCCGCCGATGCGCACGAGGAAGTCGTGCCCTGCGACCTGTCGGACAAGGCGGCCGTGCATGCACTGCTGGAAGGCTGCGACGCCATCGTCCACCTGGGCGGCGTGTCGGTGGAGCGGCCTTTCGAGGAAATTCTCGAAGCCAACATCAAGGGCATCTTCAACGTCTACGAGGCTGCGCGCCGCCATGGCGTCAAGCGCGTGGTGTTCGCCAGCTCCAACCACGTGATCGGCTTCTACAAGCAGAGCGAGCACATCGACGCGCACGCCGCGCGCCGGCCCGACGGCTACTACGGCCTGTCGAAGTCCTTCGGCGAGGACATGGCGCAGTTCTACTTCGACCGCTGGGGCATCGAGACCGTGAGCATCCGCATCGGCTCCTCGTTTCCCGAGCCGCTCAACCGCCGCATGATGAGCACCTGGCTGAGCTACCGCGACCTGACGACGCTGATCGAGAAGTCGCTCTTCACGCCCGACGTGAAGCACACCATCGTCTACGGCATGTCGGACAACCGCGACGTGTGGTGGGACAACAGCGCCGCCGCGCACCTGGGCTTCGTGCCGCAGGACGGCTCCGAAGTGTTCCGCGACAAGGTCGAGCAGCAGCCCCCCGTGGCACCGACCGACCCGAACGCCGTCTACCAGGGCGGCGCCTTCACCGCGCAAGGGCCGTTCGGCGATGCCAGCTGAACTCGTCCTCGACGCGCGCAACGGCACCGGAGAAAGCCCGGTGTGGCATGCCGGGGAGCAGGCGCTGTACTGGGTCGACATTCCGGCGCGCACGCTGAACCGCTGGCATGCGGGCGAAGGCCATGCAAAGTGGACGGCGAACGAAATGATCGCCTGCATCGCCCCGCGTGCCGACGTGCCCGGCGAATGGATCGCCGGCATGGAAAGCGGCCTCTTCTCGCTGAAGCCGCAGGCCGGCGGCACGCTCGCCGCGACGTCGTTGGCACCGGTCGAACACGCAGCGCCGGCCATGCGCTTCAACGACGGCCGCTGCGACCGCCAGGGTCGTTTCTGGGCCGGCACCATGCTGCTGGACATGGCGGCGGGCGCACGTGTCGGCCGCCTCTACAGCCATGGCAAGGGCGACCCCAAGGCAACCCAGCGTCTCGACGATTTCATCGTGCCCAACGGCCTGGCCTTCAGCCCCGATGGCCGCACGATGTACCTCTCCGATTCGCATCCCACGGTGCAGGCCGTATGGGCCTTCGACTACGACACCGACAGCGGCACGCCAAGCAACCGCCGCCTGTTCGTCGACATGAAGCCCCTGCCCGGGCGCCCCGACGGCGCGGCCATGGACACCGACGGCTGCTACTGGATCTGCGGCAACGACGCGGGCCTGGTGCACCGCTTCACCCCTGAAGGCCGGCTGGACCGCTCGCTCGAAGTGCCGGTGAAGAAGCCCGCCATGTGCGCCTTCGGCGGCCCGGCGCTCGACACGCTGTTCGTCACCTCCATCCGACCCGGCGGCATCGACCTGTCGGACCAACCACTGGCCGGCGGCGTGTTCGCGCTGCGGCCCGGCGTGCAGGGCCTCGCGGAGCCCGCTTTCGGCAGCTGACCCTGTTGTTCATCCGCTGCGTTTTCTTTTCATCCACCGAGGAGCCATCAAAAATGAAATCACTACAAATGAAGAAGCTGTCGGGCCTGATCGCGATCGGCCTGATCGCCCTCACGGCAAGCAACGTCACCATGGCGCGAACCTTCCGCTCCGCCGAGGTGCACGCCAAGGACTTCCCGACCAACCAGGCGGTGAAGTTCATGGGTGAAGAATTGTCGAAGGCCACGGGTGGCAAGGACAACATCAAGATCTTCGCGGACAGCTCGCTGGGCTCGGAGAAGGACACGGTCGAGCAGGTGAAGATCGGCGCGCTCGACATGGTGCGCGTGAGCAGCGCGTCGTTCCACGGCATCGTGCCGGAGTCGGTCATTCCGTCGCTGCCCTTCCTGTTCCGCGACATCGAGCATTTCCGCAAGGCCATGTACGGCCCGGCCGGCGACAAGGTGCTGGCAGCGTTCGAGAAGGCCGGCTTCATCGGCCTGTGCATGTACGAAAGCGGCGCGCGCTCGGTGTACGCCAAGAAGCCGATCAAGTCGGTCGCCGACATGAAGGGCCTGAAGATCCGCGTGCAGCCGTCCGACCTGATGGTGAGCCTGGTGAGCGCCACCGGCGCTTCGCCCACGCCCATGCCCATCGCCGAGGTCTACACCGGCCTGAAGACCGGCCTGGTGGACGCCGCCGAGAACAACTACCCCTCGTACGAAGAAGCCAAGCACTTCGAAGCCGCGCCGGTCTACTCCGAGACCATGCACGTCATGACGCCCGAGGTGCTTGTGTTCTCCAAGAAGATCTGGGACACGCTCACCAAGGAAGAACAGGTCGCGATCCGCAAGGCCGCCAAAGACTCGGTGCCCTACTACGTGAAGCTGTGGGAACCGCGCGAGAAGGACGCCAAGGCGGCCGTCATCAAGGGCGGCGCCAAGATCGTCGCGGCCGCAGAGATCGACCGCAAGGGCTTCGTCGAAGTCGAGAAGCCGGTGTGGGACAAGTTCGCGACCACGCCGGAGCAGAAGGCGCTGGTTCAAGAGATCGTCAACATCAAATGAGGCCCACGGTCTTGCGCCCTCCCCCGAAGGGGGAAGGGGCAAGGCAGGAAATTCATATGCACTTGCTGACCCACTTGAACGCACGGCTCTCCCGCTGGGCGATGTACGTCGCATGCGTGTGCCTTGTCGGCCTGCTCGGCGTCGTCGTCTACGGCGTGGTGCTGCGCTACGTCTTCAACGACGCTCCGCCGTACGTCGAGCAGGTCGCGCTGCTGCTGGTGATCTCGGTCGCCATGTTCGGCGCTTCCGCCGGCGTGCGGGACGCCGGCCACATCGGCCTCGACTCGCTGGTGAAGGCGCTGCCGCCGAAGCTGCAGTTCTGGTGCAAGGCGCTCGTCTATGTGCTGACCATCGGCTTCGCCGTCGCATTGTTCGCAGGCGGCGCCGAGATGGCCGCGTCCACGCGCGAATCGACGATTCCCACGCTGGGCATGTCGGAGGCCGTGCGCTACGTGCCGGTTCTCTTCGCGGGGGTGTTGATCACCCTCTTCTCCATCGAGCACCTGGCTGCTCAGTTCACAGGCCAGAAGGTCGTTCCATCATGGCATTGACAGTGCTCTCGCTGAGCTTCGTGCTCTTCCTGCTGCTCGGCATGCCGGTGGCCTTTGCCATCGGCCTGAGCTGCCTGGCCACCTTCGCGTTCGAGGGCCTGCCGTTCGAGACCGCCATCCAGATGATGGTGTCGGGCATGAACGTGTTCTCGTTCCTGGCCATTCCGTTCTTCATCTTCTCGGGCGAGCTGATGCTGCACGGCGGCATCGCCGACAAGATCGTGGCCTTCGCACGCAGCCTGGTGGGCCACTGGAAGGGCGGCCTGGGGCTGGCCAACGTGGTGGCATCGACGCTGTTCGGCGGCGTCTCGGGCTCGCCGGTGGCCGACACCTCGGCCATGGGCGGCGTGATGATCCCGATCATGAAGCGCGAGGGCTACAGCGCGGCCTATGCGGTGAACGTGACGACGCATGCGTCGCTGTCGGGCGCGCTGATGCCGACTTCGCACAACATGATCATCTATGCCTTCGCCGCGCAGGCCGCGGTGGGCACCATCGACGGGCACATCATCAAGGGCGTGTCCATCGGCGACCTGATGTTCGCGGGGCTGATCCCGGTGTTCTGGATCATGGTGTGCATGCTGGTGGCCGCCTACTGGCAGGCCGCCAAGCACGGCTACCCGAAGCGCACCGACGGCAGCACGATGGTCGAGCGCTTCCCCGGCTGGGGCATGGTGGCCAAGACCTTCCTGGCCGCGATTCCCGGCCTGATGGTGATCGTAATCATCCTGGTGTGCGTGATGAAGGGCGTGGCGACAGCCACCGAGGCGGCGGCCATCGCGGTGACCTACTCGTTGCTGCTCACGGTGGTGGCCTACCGCACGATGACGCGCGAGAAGCTGTTCAAGTCGCTGGCCAAGGCCTCGAAGACCACCGGCGTGATCCTGCTGCTGATCGGCGTGTCGAACATGCTGCGCTACCAGATGGCCTACCTGGAGATTCCGGACGCCATCGAGACGGTGCTGCTGGCCGCGACTTCGAGCCCCTGGCTGATGCTGCTGTACATCAACATCATCCAGATCTTCCTGGGCATCTTCCTGGACATGGCGGCGCACATTCTCATCACCACGCCGCTGTTCCTGCCGCTGGCCATCCAGATGGGCGTGGGCCCGGTGCAGTTCGGAATGATGCTGCTGCTGAACTGCGCGCTGGGACTGGTGCATCCGCCGGTGGGCACGGTGCAGTTCATCGGCTGCGCCATAGGCAAGATATCCATCGGGGAGGCGACGAAGACCGCCTGGCCCTACTATCTGGCGATCTTCATCGCCATCACCCTGGTGACCTACGTGCCGGCCTTCTCCACCTGGCTGCCCACGATGCTGACCGGCCACAAGGTGCTGTAAGCAACAAAGGTCCTCACGATGAGCAATGCCGTCCCCGGAGCCTCGCCGCTCTACATCCGCATCCACGCCAACGACAACGTGGCCATCGTCGCGAACGACGGCGGCCTGAAGGCCGGCGCGGTGTTCGCCGACGGACTGGTGCTGGCAGACAACGTGCCCCAGGGCCACAAGGTGGCGCTGGCCGACCTGGCCGAGGGCGACGCCGTTCGCCGCTACGACGTGGTGATCGGCTATGCCCTGAAGGCGCTGCCGCGCGGCAGCTGGGTGCACGAGCGCGTGATGCGCATGCCGACCGCGCCCGGGCTCGACGGCCTGCCCATCGCCACCGTCAAGCCCCCTGCCCTGCCCCCGCTCGATGGCTACACCTTCGAGGGCTACCGCAATGCCGACGGCTCGGTGGGCTCGCGCAACATCCTGGCCATCACCGAGACCGTGCAGTGCGTGGCCGGCGTGATCGACTTCGCGGTGCAGCGCATCAAGGCCGAGTTGCTGCCCAGGTACCCGAACGTGGACGACGTGGTCGGGCTGGCCCACAGCTACGGCTGCGGCGTGGCCATCGACGCGCCCGACGCCATCGTGCCGATTCGCACGCTGCGCAATATCAGCCTGAACCCGAACTTCGGCGGCGAGGTGATGGTGGTGAGCCTGGGCTGCGAGAAGCTGCAGCCCGAGCGGCTGCTGCCACCGGGCAGCATTCCGATCGTCGACCAGCGCGGCGAGCCGCAAGCCGATGCGCCGCTCGACGTGGTCTGCCTGCAGGACGACGAGCACATCGGCTTCATGTCGATGATCGACGCCGTCATGCGCCAGGCCGAGGTTCACCTGGCGCGCCTGAACGCCCGCCGCCGCGAAACCGTGCCCGCCAGCGAACTGGTGGTGGGCGTGCAGTGCGGCGGCAGCGACGCCTTCTCGGGCGTCACCGCCAACCCCGCCGTGGGCTTTTGCACCGACCTGCTGGTGCGCGCCGGCGCCACCGTGATGTTCTCGGAAACGACCGAGGTGCGTGACGGCATCGACCAGCTCACCTCGCGCGCGTCCACGCCCGAAGTGGCCGCGGCCATGATCCGCGAGATGGCCTGGTACGACGCCTACCTGGAGAAGGGCCGCGTCGACCGCAGCGCCAACACCACGCCCGGCAACAAGAAGGGCGGCCTGTCGAACATCGTCGAGAAGGCGATGGGCTCCATCGTGAAGTCGGGCTCGGCGCCCATCACCGACGTGCTCGCACCCGGCGAGAAGGCCACGCAGAAGGGCCTGATCTACGCGGCCACGCCGGCCAGCGACTTCATCTGCGGCACGCTGCAGCTGGCCGCGGGCATCAACCTGCATGTGTTCACCACCGGCCGCGGCACGCCCTACGGGCTGGCCGAAGTGCCGGTCATCAAGGTGGCCACGCGCAGCGACCTGGCGCGCCGCTGGCACGACCTGATGGACGTGAACGCGGGCCGCATCGCCGACGGCGAAGCCAGCATCGAGGACGTGGGCTGGGAGCTGTTCCGCCTGATGCTCGACGTGGCCAGCGGCCGCAAGAAGACCTGGGCCGAGCACTGGAAGCTGCACAACGCGCTGGTGCTGTTCAACCCGGCGCCGGTCACCTGACACACACCCACACACCCACCCGGAGCAACGACATGGAAGACCTCAAGGACAAGACCGCCCTCGTCACCGGCGCCAGCACCGGCATCGGCGCGGCGGTGGCCATCGCCTTCGCGGCGCGCGGCATGCGCGTGGCGGTGCACTACAACAGCTCGGTCGCCGAAGCCAACGAGGTGGTCGAGACCATCCGCGCGGCGGGCGGCGCGGCGGTGGCCGTGAAGGCCGACGTGCGCGACACGGGCGCCATCCGCGACTGCGTGAAGCAGACGGTGGACGAGTTCGGCCGCATCGACGTGCTGGTGAACAACGCCGGCAGCCTGGTCAAGCGCGTGCCCATCGCCGAGTTCGACGACGCGCTGTTCGACGAGGTGATGCACATCAACGCGCGCTCGGTGCTCGCGTACTGCCGCGAGGTGGTGCCGCTGATGCGCGCGCAGGGCGGCGGCAACATCATCAACGTGACCTCGGTGGCGGCACGCACCGGCGGCGGTCCGGCCGCGTACCTGTATGCGGGCGCGAAGGGCTTCGTGAGCACGGTCACGCACGGCCTGGCGAAGGAACTGGTGGGCGAGCGCATCCGCGTGAACGCAGTGGCCCCGGGCGTGATTCAAACGCCCTTTCAAGACCGCTTCTCGACGCCCGCGATGCTGGAGAACTTTCGCGCCGGCATTCCGATGGGCCGCCTCGGCACGCCCGAGGAATGCGTGGGCGCCTTCCTGTACCTGGCCTCGGAGCAGCTCTCGGGCTACGTCACGGGCCAGGTGCTCGAGGTGAACGGCGGGCAGTACATGCCCTGACGCGCAAGGACAGCGAGGAAGCCCGAAGAGGAAAAAACCCGGGGCTGCAGGATCAGATCAACAACGGAGACAAGACATCATGAAAAGAAGCCAATTCGTTCGCGGCGTGGCCGCCCTCTCGGCCACCGCGGCCCTGTCGCTCGGCCTGGCCGCACCGGCCGCCGCGCAAGCCGAGTTTCCGAGCCGCACCATCGAGCTGCTGGTGCCCTACCAGCCCGGCGGCGGCACCGACGGCCTGGCGCGTGCCTTCTCGGAGGCCAGCCGCAAGCACACCTCGCAGAGCATCGTGATCGTCAACCGCCCCGGCGCGGGCGGCGCCATCGGCTGGACCGAGGTCATCAACGCCAAGCCCGACGGCTACAAGCTCGCGGTGCTCACCGTGGAACTGCTGACGCTGCCGCACCTGGGCCTGGCCAAGTTCAACTACGACGACTTCCAGCCCATTGCGCAGCTCAACGCCGACCCCGCCGCCATCACGGTGAAGGCCGACGCGCCGTGGAACACCATCGAGGAGTTCCTGGCCGCCGCGAAGAAGTCGCCCGAGAGCGTGCGCGTGGGCAACTCGGGCAACGGCTCGATCTGGCACCTGGCGGCCGCGGCCCTCGAGGACAAGACCGGCGCCAGGTTCGGCCACATTCCGTTCCAGGGCGCCGCACCCGCGGTGCTGGCGCTGCTGGGCGGCCACATCGAGGCCGTGGCGGTGAGCCCGGCCGAGGTCACCACGCACGTGCAGGGCGGAAAGCTCAAGGTGCTGATGGTGATGGCCGACAAGCGCGTGAAGGGCTTCGAGAAGGTGCCCACCGCCAAGGAGCGCGGCATCGACCTGTCGATCGGCACCTGGCGCGGCCTCGGCGCGCCGAAGAACACGCCGCCCGACGTGATGGCCAGGCTGCGCGAGATCACCGCGAAGACCGCCGCCGAGCCGCTGATGCACGAGGTGATGGACAAGCAGAACCTGGGCTACGTCTACACCGACGGCGCGGTGTTCAAGGAAACGCTGGCCAAGGACAACGTGTACTTCAAGCAGCTCATCACCAAGCTGAACATCAAGCCATGAACCTTCCCTCCGTGAAAGCAACGGTGGCGTCGCTGTTGTGCCTGGCCGCCATCGGCCCGGTCTCGGCCGCGACGTGGGTCTACGTGGCCAACGCCGACAGCCAGGACATCTCGGTGCTCGAGCTCGACCGTGCCCAGGGCACGCTCAAGCCGGTGCAGACGCTGAACGTCGGCGGCACGGTCATGCCGATGGTGGTGAGCCGCGACAAGCGCGTGCTGTACGCCGCGTTGCGCTCGCAGCCGTTTCGCGTGACCGCGCTGGCGATCGACGGCGCCACCGGCCAGCTGCGCAAGCTGGGCGAGGCGCCGCTGGCCGACAGCATGGCCAACATCGACCTGGACGCCACCGGCAAGTGGCTCTTCGCGGCCTCCTACCAGGGCGGCAAGATCTCGGTCAACGCCATCGGCAAGGACGGCGCGGTGGGCGCCATCCAGCAGCTGATACAGACCGGGCCGAACGCGCACGCCATCCATGCGGACGCGAGCAACCGCTTCGTGCTGGCCACCAGCCTGGGCGGTGACAACGTGTCGAGCTGGCGCTTCGACGCGGACAAGGGGCTGCTGTCGCCCAACGATCCGCCGTTGACGAACACCGTTGCCAAGTCGGGCCCGCGCCACTTCGTGTGGGACAAGGCGCAGCGCCACGTCTACCTGCTCGACGAGCTCGATGCCGCGCTGCACGTGTACGCCTGGGACGCCGCGCGCGGCACGCTCAGGCTCGAACAGAGCACCACCACGCTACCCGCCGGCTTCACCGGCAAGCCCTGGGCCGCCGACCTGCACCTGACGCCGGACGGGCGCTACCTGTATGCGTCGGAGCGCACGTCGAGCACGCTGTCGGCCTTCAAGGTCGACGTGGCCACGGGCCAGCTGCAGCCGCTGGGCCAGACCCCGACCGAGAAGGGCCCGCGCGGCTTCGCGATCGACGCGACCGGGCGCTACCTGATCGCCGCGGGGCAGGAATCGAACGGCATCTCGCTGTACGCCATCGACGCCGACACCGGCGCGCTGGGCAAGCCGCAGCACCTGGACGTGGGCAAGAACCCGAACTGGGTCGAGATCGTCGACCTGCCCTGACCGGGCGCGGCCCACAACGCCATCCCACCGAACACATCGAATCGAACCCAAGGAGACATTCACATGCAACGCCGCACCCTCATTCGCACGGCCCTGGCCGCTTCATTGGCCACCGGCCTGCCGGCCGCCTTCGCGCAGAGCAGCAACAACTGGCCCACGGGCAAGGCCATCACCTACCTCGTGCCCTTTCCGGCCGGCGGCACCACCGACGTGCTGGGCCGGCTGATCGCGCAGAAGCTCGGCCCGGTGCTGGGCACGAGCGTGATCATCGACAACAAGGGCGGCGCCGGCGGCAGCGTGGGCTCCGAAGTGGGCTCTCGCGCGGCGCCGGACGGCTTCACGCTGGTGGGCGGCACCGTCAGCTCGCACGCGATCAACGTGAGCCTGTACCCGAAGATCGGGTACGACCCGCAGAAATCGTTCGCACCGGTCACGCTCATCGGCACCAACCCGGTGGTGCTGGTGGTGAGCCAGTCGAGCCCCTACAAGACGCTCAAGGAGGTGATTGCCGCGAGCAAGACCAAGTCGGGCGGGCTCTCGTCGGCCTCTGCCGGCACCGGCACCTCGCAGCACCTGGCGCTGGAACTGCTGGCCTTCAAGTCGGGCGTGAAGTTCACGCACATTCCGTACAAGGGCAGCGGCCCGGCCATCCAGGACGCGATCGGCGGTCAGGTCGACATGATGTTCGACACCACGGTGGTGGCGGGCCCGCACATCCAGAGCGGCAAGCTGCGCGCCATCGCGGTCACGTCGGCCAAGCGCCTGCCCTCGATGCCCGACGTGCCGACGGTGGCCGAGTCCGGCGTGCCGGGGCTGGAGAACTTCGAGGTGGCGTCCTGGCAGGCGATCTTCGTGCCCGCGGGCACGCCGGCGCCGGTGGTCGACAGGCTGCACACCGAGATCCGCAAGATCCTCGCAACGCCCGAGATGCAGGACAAGCTCAAGGGCTTCGGCATGGAACCGGCCGACCTGAACACCACGCAGATCGCGGCCTTCCAGAAGGCCGAGGTGGAAAAGTGGGCGCAGGTGATCAAGGCGGCGGGGATCAAGCCGGACTGATTTTTGGCTGGGGGGCGCTTTCCGAAGGCATCGGGTCACCCGAACCAAGGGAAGCTTCCTACGCCCCCCACGGGGAGCGCTTTATAGAATGCCCCTCCAAATCCAGAATTCCAGGCCCTCCCCACGTGTCCGACCGCTCCGCTGTACTGCCCCAATACCTGTTCCCGAAACAGGCACTGACCAATTTCGCCGGCTGGGTCGCGGGCAAGGAGCGGGGGGCCGTCACGACGTGGATCATCCGGCGCTTCGTGGCCAAGTACGACGTGAACATGGGCGAGGCGCTCGAGTCGGACATCCATTTCTATAAAAGCTTCAACCAGTTCTTCACGCGCGCGCTCAAGCCCGGCGCGCGGCCACTGGCGCCGGCCGACCTGGTCTGCCCCGTCGACGGCGCGATCAGCCAGTTCGGCGCCATCGAGGGCGACCAGATCTTCCAGGCCAAGGGCCACAACTACACGACCACCGCGCTGGTCGGCGGTGACGCCACGCTGGCCGCCAAGTTCTCGCACGGCAGCTTCGCCACGCTCTACCTGAGCCCGAAGGACTACCACCGCATCCACATGCCCTGCGACGGCCGGCTGGTGCGCATGATCCACGTGCCCGGCGAACTGTTTTCGGTGAACCCGACCACCGCGCGCGGCGTGCCCGGGCTCTTTGCGCGCAACGAGCGCGTGGTGTGCGTCTTCGAATCGGCGCATGGCCCGTTCGTGCTGGTGCTGGTCGGCGCCACCATCGTCGGCAGCATGGCCACCGTGTGGCACGGCGTGGTCAACCCGCCGCGCGTGGGCGAACTGCGCGAGTGGCGCTACAACGACCAGCAGATCGACATCCGCAAGGGCGACGAGATGGGCCGTTTCTTGCTCGGCTCCACCGTCGTCATGCTGTTCCCCAAGCCGCCGATGGCGTTCAATTCCGACTGGTCGCCAGGCCGCCCGATCCGCCTGGGCGAAGCCATGGCCGACTACGCCGAACCGTGACCCAATTTTGTGAAGCTTTGCCCCACAACCCGCATGCAGCGTGCGTGGGCAGCTATAAAACTAGTAGCATCGTCTTCCTTTGCGCTATAGTCGCCGGCCAACGAAACGGTCCGTAAACCACCACAAGAAAACGAAACACCGGCCGGCCCCCAGGCTGGTGGCTCGCCCAGCTTCGAGGAGATGATGTCGATGAGTACCAAGGAAAACGCAGCTGTCAGCCAGTTGCTCGCCCTGCTCGAAGCCCGCTACGCGCTGCGCGTGCTCTGGGCGCTGCGCGACGGCCATGCCCAGACTTTCCGCCTGCTGCAGGACAGCGTGGGCGGCATCACTCCCAACACGCTGAACACCCGCATCAAGGAACTGCGCGAGGCCGGCCTCGTCGGGCACGGCAGCGACGGCTACAGCCTCACGCTCAGCGGGCAGGACCTGCTCAAGCGCCTGTCCGACCTGCAGGCCTTTGCCGGCAAATGGCAGTTGGGTCAGATCAAGAAGGCGGCGGCTCCGGTGCCTGCCGCGCAACCCTCGGCGCCGGCCGCGTCCGCTGCGGTCGAACCTGCCGCCCCCGCGGCGGCGCCTGTTCCCACGCCCGTGCCGCCCGCCGACGACACCGGCACCCGCTGACAGACGACAGGCCGGCTGCGCCCGGCCTCGGTAAACTCCGCGCCTTCGATTCAATTTCACACCCATCGACGCAAGGAGCGTTTCCCATGCCTACCACCCCCTCCGGCCTGCAATACGAAGACACCGAAGTCGGCACCGGCGCTGAAGCCAAGTCCGGCCAGCACGTGCACGTGCACTACACCGGCTGGCTCTACAACGACAGCGTGCAAGGCGCCAAGTTCGACTCCAGCCGCGACCGCAACGACCCGTTCGCTTTCTCGCTGGGCGCGGGCCAGGTCATCAAGGGCTGGGACGAAGGCGTGGCCGGCATGAAGATCGGCGGCAAGCGCACGCTGATCATTCCCGCGGCACTGGGCTATGGCGCCCGCGGCGCCGGCGGCGTGATTCCCCCGAACGCCACGCTGAAGTTCGACGTCGAGCTGCTCGACGCCCACTGAGCCCCCCTGACATGGCTCGAAGGCCCGATTCCGGGCCTTTTTCATGTCCGGGCGGCCCTGAAGCGGCTCTTTTGGCCGCATTTTTTCGCTTGAAATGCCCCGGGCCAGCCCCAAGTGGCTGGCTATCGTTTGTTTTTCCGGCTCACGCCGGTTCTTTGAAAAATGACTGACCCGCAACAATCCGCACAGAATTCGCAAATGCTGCAAGGCGAGCCCAGCCCCGAAGAACTGGAGGCCGCGCAAGCCGCCAATGAAGCCGATGCCCTCGCCGCCCTGGCGCAGGCGCAGGGCGAACTGGCTGCCCTGCAGGCAAAGAACACCGAGCTGGCCGACCAGTACCTGCGCGCCCAGGCCGATGTGCAGAACGCCCGCCGCCGCGCCGACGACGAGATCACCAAGGCCCGCAAGTTCGCTGTCGAAGCGTTCGCCGAGAGCCTGCTGCCGGTGACCGACAGCCTCGAAGCCGGCCTCGCGATCAAGGACGCCACGCCGGAGCAGATCCGCGAAGGCGCCGAAGCCACGCTGCGCCAGCTGAAGAGCGCGCTCGAACGCAACAAGGTGATCGAAGTGGCCCCGGCCGCCGGCACCCGGTTCGACCCGCACCAGCATCAGGCCATTTCAGTGGTGCCTGCGCCCGAGCAGGAACCCAACACCGTGGTGAGCGTGCTCCAGAAGGGCTACACCATCAACGAGCGCGTGCTGCGCCCGGCGCTGGTGACGGTCAGCGCGCCCAAGTGAGCGGATCGCACCCGTACACAAGATTCCCACAGGAAATCCCCGCTTCATCCCCTTGAATCGCGCCGGGTTATCCACAAGTTCATAACAACATATTTTTCAGGCTTTCAGGAGTAAAGAACATGGCAAAGATCATCGGCATCGACCTCGGCACCACCAACTCGTGCGTGTCGATCATGGAAGGCAACACCACGCGTGTGATCGAGAACTCGGAAGGTGCTCGCACCACGCCGTCGATCGTCGCGTACCAGGAAGACGGTGAAGTGCTGGTCGGTGCCTCGGCCAAGCGCCAGGCCGTCACCAACCCCAAGAACACGCTGTACGCGATCAAGCGCCTGATCGGGCGCAAGTTCGAGGAAAAGGAAGTGCAGAAGGACATCGACCTGATGCCCTACACCATCGCCAAGGCCGACAACGGCGACGCATGGGTCGAGGTGCGCGGCAAGAAAATGGCCCCGCAGCAAGTCAGCGCCGACATCCTGCGCAAGATGAAGAAGACCGCCGAAGACTACCTCGGCGAAACCATCACCGAAGCCGTGATCACGGTGCCGGCGTACTTCAACGACGCCCAGCGCCAGGCCACCAAGGACGCCGGCCGCATCGCGGGCCTGGACGTCAAGCGCATCATCAACGAGCCCACCGCTGCAGCCCTGGCTTTCGGACTGGACAAGCACGACAAGGCCGATCGCAAGATCGCCGTGTATGACCTGGGTGGCGGCACCTTCGACGTGTCGATCATCGAAATTGCCGACGTCGACGGCGAGAAGCAGTTCGAAGTGCTGTCGACCAACGGCGACACCTTCCTGGGCGGCGAAGACTTCGACCAGCGCATCATCGACTACATCATTGCCGAGTTCAAGAAGGACCAGGGCGTCGACCTGAGCAAGGACGTGCTCGCCCTGCAACGCCTCAAGGAAGCCGCTGAAAAGGCCAAGATCGAGCTGTCGAACAGCGCGCAGACCGACATCAACCTGCCGTACATCACGGCCGATGCATCGGGTCCGAAGCACCTGAACATCAAGCTCACGCGCGCCAAGCTCGAGGCCCTGGTCGACGAGCTGGTCGAGCGCACCATCGCGCCCTGCCGCCTGGCCATCAAGGACGCCGGCATCAGCGTGAGCGACATCAACGACGTGATCCTGGTCGGCGGCATGACCCGCATGCCCAAGGTGCAGGAAAAGGTGAAGGCCTTCTTCGGCAAGGAACCGCGCAAGGACGTGAACCCCGACGAGGCCGTGGCCGTGGGCGCCGCCATTCAAGGGCAAGTGCTCTCCGGCGACCGCAAGGACGTGCTGCTGCTCGACGTGACCCCGCTGTCGCTGGGCATCGAGACCATGGGCGGCGTGATGACCAAGATGATCGTGAAGAACACGACCATACCGACGAAGTTCGCGCAGACCTTCTCGACCGCCGAAGACAACCAGCCGGCCGTGACCATCAAGGTGTTCCAGGGCGAACGCGAAATCGCTTCGGGCAACAAGGGTCTGGGCGAGTTCAACCTCGAAGGCATTCCGCCGGCATCGCGCGGCACGCCGCAGATCGAGGTGAGCTTCGACATCGACGCCAACGGCATCCTGCACGTCGGCGCCAAGGACAAGGGCACCGGCAAGGAAAACAAGATCACCATCAAGGCGAACTCGGGTCTGAGCGAAGACGAGATCCAGAAGATGGTGAAGGACGCCGAGCTGAACGCCGAAGACGACAAGAAGAAGCTCGAGATCGTGCAGGCGCGCAACCAGGGCGAAGCCATGGTGCACAGCGTGAAGAAGTCGCTGGGCGAACATGGCGCGAGCCTGGAAGCCGCCGAGAAGGAAGCGATCGAAGCCGCGATCAAGGACGTGGAAGAAGCCCTCAAGGGTGAAGACAAGACCGCGATCGAGGCAAAGACCAACACGCTGATGACCGCCAGCCAGAAGCTCGGCGAGAAGATGTATGCCGAATCGCAGGCGGCCGCTGCCGGTGCCTCGGCCGCTTCGGGCCCCGGTGGCGCGGAAGCTGCTGCACACGCACAGGCCGACGACAACGTGGTCGACGCCGAAGTCAAGGAAGTCAAGAAGGGCTGATCCTCAGCCCCTTGCACAAGGCTGGAACACCTGAAAAGGTGCTCCAGCTTTTCTCGCTTCCGAGCTACCCGAGTTCCTGCTGCTTCCCTGACCTGTTGAGCGACCTGCCATGGCCACCAAACGCGACTATTACGAAACCCTCGGCGTTCCCAAGAACGCGAGCGACGAAGAAATCAAGAAGTCTTATCGCAAGCTTGCGATGAAGCACCACCCTGACCGCAACCACGGCGACACCAGCAAGGACGCCGAGGCCAAGTTCAAGGAGGTGAAGGAAGCGTACGAAATGCTGTCCGACGGACAGAAGCGCGCGGCCTACGACCAGTACGGCCACGCCGGCGTCGACCCCAACATGCGCGGCGGCCCCGGCGCGGAAGGCTTCGGCGGCTTCGCGGAAGCCTTCGGCGACATCTTCGGCGACGTGTTCGGCGGCGCCCGCGGCGGGCGGACCAGCAGCGGGCGCCAGGTGTTCCGCGGCAGCGACCTGAGCTACGCGATGGAAATCACGCTCGAGGAAGCCGCGGAAGGCAAGACCACCGAGATCCGCATCCCCACCTGGGACGAGTGCGACACCTGCCACGGCTCGGGTGCCAAGCCCGGCACCAAGCCCATCACCTGCACCACCTGCCATGGCGCGGGCGCGGTGCAGATGCGCCAGGGCTTCTTCAGCGTGCAGCAGACCTGCCCCACCTGCCACGGCAGCGGCAAGATCATTCCCGAGCCCTGCACCGTGTGCCATGGCCAGGGCAAGATCAAGCGCAACAAGACGCTCGAAGTGAAGATCCGCGCCGGCATCGACGACGGCCAGCGCATGCGCGTCACGGGCAGCGGCGAGCCCGGTGTGAACGGCGGCCCGCCGGGCGACCTGTACATCGAGATCCGGCTGAAGAAGCACGAGATCTTCGAGCGCGACGGCGACAACCTGCACTGCGTGGTGCCGGTGAGCATGACCACGGCGGCGCTGGGCGGCGAGATCAACATACCCACGCTCAAGGGCGCCGCGGCCATCGACATTCCCGAAGGCACGCAAAGCGGCAAGCAGTTCCGCCTGCGCGGCAAGGGCATCAAGGGCGTGAACTCGAGCTACCCGGGCGACCTGTACTGCCATGTGCGTGTCGAAACGCCAGTCAAGCTGACCGAGCACCAGCGCAAGGTGCTGAAAGAGCTCGACGAGTCGCTCAAGAAGGGCGGCGAAAAGCACAGCCCGACCGACAAGGGCTGGTTCGACAAGGCGAAGGAATTCTTCAGCTGATTTGAGCGTTCCGCCCGCCCGGCACCAGATGCGTGCGGGAATCTCTCAAGCCCTGAGTCTCTGTGCGCATGTCTCGCCACAGAATCTCAGGGCTTTTTTGTCTGAGGCGCACACCTTAAGGCCAATCGCCTCAGCGCAGCACGCGCATGGTGCCCGACGCACCAAGGTGGCCCGCGCGCCTGCGACATCCGCGCTCCTTTCCCACGCGTACATGCGATGAGCGCCTATCGGTGGCTGGCCTAGGGATTGCTCTTATATTTTTTAGCATGGAGCAATAAACCAAAAAGGCGGATCGCGCGTTATTCAGGAAAGAGCGGATTTTTATTGGGCAGAGACGTCCAATAGGAAACTTGTTTGTTGGAAAAACGCCGGGTCCACCCCGACTTTCTATATATGCATTTCACCCGGGTGATAATTCGCACAGGCAGCCGAATAATCTAGCTCAAATTTCGTTAAATGTTCCCGATTTCGTGAAACTTTACGCACAGCCGCCGCCCTAAATAAATAAAACATTTGCCGGGTTCGTTCTTTGCTTTATCCTGATTGTTAGCAGATTGTTGTAGGGGAGTTTTCCACCGCGTGCAGCGGGGATGCACACCTTTTTAATGGCGCGCATTGCCTTTGCTGCAGGCTCCGGGGCCAAAAGCCCCACTGACCTGATGGAGGCGTGACCATGGATGTGATCAGCAACTTTGCCGCCCGCTACGAGCGCACCCGCGAGGAAGTCATCTCGCTGCAGGAGTACCTGGACACCTGCAAGCGGGACCCCACGGCCTACGCCTCCGCCTCGGAGCGCATGCTCAAGGCCATTGGCGAGCCCCAACTGGTGGATACCCGAAACGACCCACGTCTTTCGCGGATCTTCGCCAACAAGGTCATCAAGATCTATCCGGCATTCAAGGAGTTCTATGGCATGGAAGAAGCCATAGAACAGGTGGTGTCCTATTTCCGCCACGCCGCGCAAGGGCTGGAAGAAAAGAAGCAAATCCTTTACCTGCTGGGACCGGTCGGCGGCGGCAAGAGTTCGATCGCGGAGCGCTTGAAGCAGCTCATGGAACACGTGCCGTTCTACGCCATCCAGGGCTCGCCGGTCAATGAATCCCCGCTCGGACTGTTCGACACGACCGAAGACGGCGAGATTCTTGAAAAGGAATACGGCATCCCCCACCGCTACCTGAACCGAATTCTCTCGCCCTGGGCCGTCAAGCGGCTCGAGGAGTACGGCGGGGACATCCGCCAGTTCAAGGTCGTCAAGCGCTTTCCGTCGGTCCTGCGGCAGATCGCCGTGGCCAAGACCGAGCCGGGCGACGAGAACAACCAGGACATTTCCTCGCTGGTCGGCAAGGTCGACATCCGCAAGCTCGAAACCTATGCCCAGGACGACCCGGACGCCTACGCCTACTCCGGCGGCCTGTGCCTGGCCAACCAGGGGCTGCTGGAGTTCGTGGAAATGTTCAAGGCGCCCATCAAGGTGCTGCACCCGCTGCTGACCGCCACCCAGGAAAGCAACTTCAAGGGCACGGAAGGCTTCGGCGCCATCCCGTTCGACGGCATCGTGCTCGCCCACAGCAACGAGAGCGAGTGGAAGGCCTTCCGCAACAACAAGAACAACGAGGCTTTCCTCGACCGGATCTACATCGTCAAGGTGCCGTACTGCCTGCGCGCCTCGGAAGAAATCAAGATCTACGAGAAGCTGGTGCGCAACTCGTCGCTGGCCCAGGCGCCCTGCGCCCCGGGAACGCTGCGCATGATGGCCCAGCTTTCGGTGCTCACGCGGCTGAAGGAGCCCGAGAACTCCAGCACCTTCAGCAAGATGCAGGTGTACGACGGCGAGAGCCTGAAGGACACCGACCCCAAGGCCAAGTCGATCCAGGAATACCGCGACTACGCGGGTGTCGACGAAGGCATGAGCGGTGTATCGACGCGCTTCGCCTTCAAGATCATTTCCAAGGTCTTCAACTTTGACAGCTCCGAAGTCGCCGCCAACCCGGTGCACCTGATGTACGTGCTCGAGCAACAGATCGAACGCGAGCAGTTCGCCCCCGAGGTCGAGCAGAAGTACATCAGCTACATCAAGGAACTGCTGGCGCCGCGCTATGCCGAGTTCATCGGCAAGGAGATCCAGACCGCGTACCTCGAGAGCTACAGCGAGTACGGCCAGAACATCTTCGACCGCTACGTGACCTACGCCGACTACTGGATCCAGGACCAGGAGTTCCGCGACGTGGACACCGGCGAGGTGTTCGACCGCGCCTCGCTCAATGGCGAACTCGAGAAGATCGAACGCCCGGCGGGCATCGGCAATCCGAAGGACTTCCGCAACGAGATCGTCAACTTCGTGCTGCGCGCGCGGGCCGGCAACAGCGGCCGCAATCCGGCATGGACCAGCTACGAGAAGCTGCGCTCGGTGATCGAGAAGAAGATGTTCTCCAACACCGAAGAGCTGCTGCCGGTCATCAGCTTCAACACCAAGAGCAGCGCCGACGAGCAGAAGAAGCACGAGGACTTCGTGACGCGCATGGTCGAGAAGGGCTACACCGCCAAGCAGGTGCGCCTGCTGTGCGAGTGGTACCTGCGCGTGCGCAAGAGCTCATAGCGACACCGGTTTCGTTCCTCTTTTTTGCAAGGAGCTTTGACACCATCGTGGCCATCCTGCAGCAGATCATCGACCGCCGCCTGTCGGGCAAGAACAAGTCCATCGGCAACCGGGAGCGCTTTCTCCGGCGCTACAAGGGGCAGATCCAGGAGGCGGTGCGGCGCGCGGTGAGCGGGCGCAACATCCGCGAACTGGAGCAAGGCGAAGACGTGACCCTGCCGCGCCACGATGTGTCCGAACCCGTGTTCGGCCACGCCCGGGGCGGCGACCGCGAGTACGTGCACCCGGGCAACCAGGAGTACCTGAAGGGCGACCGCATCAAGCGCCCTGAAGGCGGCAGCGGCAGTGGTTCCGGCAGCGGCGAGGCCGGCGACAGCGGCGAAGGCGACGACGACTTCGTCTTCCGACTGACGCGGGAGGAGTTCATGCGCGTGTTCTTCGACGATCTTGCGCTGCCGCACCTCATTCGCACGCAGATCGCCGACGTGCCCGAGTGGAAGAGCCACCGCGCCGGCTTCACCAGCGACGGTTCTCCCAACAATCTTCACGTGGTGCGCTCGATGCGCGGGGCGCTGGCACGGCGCATCGCGCTGGGCGGTGAGCCACGCAGGGAGCTCAAGCGCCTCGAAGCGCACCTGCTCCACCTGCAGCACCATCCGCAAGCGGCAACGGCCTTGGTCCAGAAGGAGATCCGCGAGACCGAGGAGCGCATCGACGAAATGCGCCGCACCATGCGGCGCGTGCCGTACATCGACCCGATCGACCTGCGCTACCGCAACCGTGTGAAGACGCCGGTGCCCAGCGCCAAGGCCGTGATGTTCTGCCTGATGGACGTGTCGGGCTCCATGGACGAGGCGCGCAAGGACATGGCCAAGCGCTTCTTCATGCTGCTGTACATGTTCCTCACGCGGCACTACGAGACCATCGACCTCGTGTTCCTGCGCCACCACACGCAGGCGCAGGAAGTGACGGAAGAAGAGTTCTTCCACGCCACCGAGACCGGCGGCACCGTGGTGTCGAGTGCGCTGGTGCTGATGGACGAGATCATCAAGGCGCGCTACCCCAGCGGCGAATGGAACGTGTACGGCGCGCAGGCCAGCGACGGCGACAACTGGCACCAGGACAGCGGGCGCTGCCGCGAGCTGCTGGTAAACGACATCCTGCCGGTGGTGCGCTACTACGCCTACGTGCAGGTGGCCGAGACCGAGCAGAACCTGTGGCAGGAGTACGCGCAGCTCGAAGGCGTGCAGCCCAACTTCGCGATGCGCAAGGTGTCCGACGCGCAGGACATCTACCCGGTTTTCCGCGACCTGTTCAAGAAGGAAGGGGTCACGTCATGAGCACCATCCTCACCTCCGACACCCTCGACACCGCTGCCGGCCCTCCCCGGCTGGAGCGCCTGCCCAGCCCTTCGGACTGGACCTTCGAGCTCATCGAGACCTACCACACCGAGATCGCGAAGACCGCCAGGGGTTTCGGGCTCGACGTGTACCCGAACCAGCTCGAGGTGATCACGGCCGAGCAGATGATGGACGCCTACGCCAGCGTGGGCATGCCCATGATCTACAGGCACTGGTCGTACGGCAAGCAGTTCATCGCCACCGAGAAGAACTACAAGCGCGGCCACATGGGGCTGGCCTACGAGATCGTCATCAACTCCGATCCGTGCATCGCCTACCTGATGGAAGAGAACACCATGGCCATGCAGGCCCTGGTGATCGCGCACGCGGCCTACGGCCACAACAGCTTCTTCAAGGGCAACTACCTGTTCCGGATGTGGACCGACGCTTCGTCCATCATCGACTACCTGGTCTACGCGCGGCACTACATCGCCGAGTGCGAGGAGCGCCACGGCGTCGACGCGGTGGAAGAACTGCTCGACTCCTGCCATGCGCTGATGAACTACGGCGTGGACCGCTACCGCCGTCCGCAGAAGCGCTCGCTGGCGCAGGAGAGCGTGCAGCGCGCGGACCGCGAACGCCACATGCAGCAGCAGGTCAACGACCTCTGGCGAACGCTGCCCAAGCGCGCCGAGCAGGCGGCCGAGTCCGATGCCACGCGCCGATTTCCGTCGGAGCCGCAGGAGAACCTGCTGTACTTCATCGAGAAGAACGCCGCGCTGCTCGAACCCTGGCAACGCGAGGTGGTGCGCATCGTGCGCAAGATCGCGCAGTACTTCTACCCGCAGCGCCAGACCCAGGTCATGAACGAAGGCTGGGCGACCTTCTGGCACTACACGCTGCTCAACACCATGTACGACCGCGGGCAGCTGGCCGACGGCTTCATGATGGAGTGGCTCAGCTCGCACACCGGCGTGATCTACCAGCCGCCCGTGGGGCACCGCGCGTACAGCGGCATCAACCCCTATGCGCTGGGCTTTGCGATGTTCACCGAGCTGCGCCGAATCTGCGAGAAGCCCACCGAGGAAGACCGCCGCTGGTTCCCCGACTTCGCGGGCACCGACTGGGTCAAGACGCTCGACTATGCGATGCGCAACTTCAAGGACGAGAGCTTCATCGGCCAGTTCCTGAGCCCCAAGACCATGCGCGACTTCCGGCTGTTCTCCATTCGCGACTACCAGAGCGAATCGGAACTGCAGGTGTCCGCCATCCACGACGACAGCGGCTACCAGGCGGTGCGCGAATCGCTCTCGCGGCAGTACGACATCAGCAGCCGCGAGCCCGACATCCAGGTGTGGAACGTGGCCACCCGCGGCGACCGTTCGCTCACGCTGCGCCACACGCAGCGCAACAACCTGCCGCTGCACGACGGCGCCGAAGAGGTGCTCAAGCACGTCGCGCGGCTCTGGGGCTTCGACGTGCACCTGGAGAGCATCGACAGCGCCGGGCGCATCAGCCGCAGCTGGAAGGCGGCGGCGCCCAAGCAGCAGTACTAGCCAGTCCGGGAGTCGTCAGGGCACCAGCGCTGCAATGGCCAGCGTGTAGCCCTTCACGCCCAGGCCCACGATGATCCCGCGCGCGGCAGGCGAGATGTACGAGTGGTGACGGAACTGTTCGCGCGCATGCACGTTCGAGATGTGCAGTTCGATCAGCGGCACGCTCGCGCCCTTGATGGCGTCGTGCAGCGCGATCGATGTGTGCGTGTAGGCGCCGGGGTTCATCACCACGCCCAGCATGGTGCCCGCCGCCACTTCGCGGCCGGCTTCCTGGACCCAGTCGATCAGCACGCCTTCGTGGTTCGACTGGCGGCATTCGATCTCCACGCCGAGCCTGGCGCCCGTGTCCTTGCACAGGCGCTCGACGTCGGCCAGCGTGTCGCGTCCGTACTGTTCGGGCTCGCGGGTGCCGAGCAGGTTGAGGTTGGGGCCGTTGAGGACGAGGATTTTCTTCATGATGAATCAGGGTCGAAGCGGAGGCGGCCAATTATGGTCTTGCGGCCACCGGGCGGGCGCCGCGCATGCGAAGCTCTCCCCATGATGAACACAGACACCCCGCCCGTCTGGCACCCGGTCGCCCCCTCGGCCGACCTGCGCCCCGGCGCCAACATCGTGGCCGGCTTCGCCCAAGGCCAGGAACTCGCGCTCTGGCGCGCCGCCGACGGCAGCCCCCAGGCCTGGGAGAACCGATGCCCGCACCGCAGCGTGCGCTTCACGCTGGGCCAGGTGATCGAGAACCGCCTGGCCTGCGCGTACCACGGCTGGGAATACGCGGCGGGCAGCGGGCAGTGCACGCGCATTCCGGCGCACCCGGACATGCAGGCGCCGCGCAATGTCTGCGCGAAGACCTTCAGTGCGGTGGAGGCGGCGGGGATGCTGTGGGTCCGGCTGTCGCCCGAGACCCCGGCGGCACCCCCGGCACTGGCCGATGCCGTGCCCGCTGGCTGGCATTTCTGCCGCACGCTGACGGTGCGTTCGCCCGCCGGCACCGTGCGCGAAGCGTTGGCGCAACGCGGCTTTGCAGCCGATGCGACAACAGGCGCCTGGCGCGGCAAGCTCGACGGCGTGAACACCGTCGCCCTGGTGCTCGATGCACAGCCCCGCCTCGCCTTCATCCACCTCTGGACCGACGCAGCTCCCCACTCCGGCGCACTGAAGACCCTGCACACGGCAGCCCGCAGCTTGCGCAGCGACATCGAAGCCCTCGGCTGAAAGACCCCCATGCCCTTCGTCACCGACGACCCCAACATGCTGGACGACTGGCTCGTCCTCGGACCCGCCGTGCCGGCACCACGCACCACCCGCCTGCTCGGCGAGACCGTGCAACTGTGGATCGATGCTGACGGCACGCCCCACTGCCGCTTGCAAGACCAGCCGCTGACAGTGCAGTCGCGCTACGGCTATCTCTGGGTCTGCCCCAGCGGCCGTCCGGCACGCGCCTTGTTCGACTTTCCGGAATACAGCGAACCTGGCCGCCGCACCATCGACTGCGGCGGCATCGGTGTGGCGGTGTCCGGCCTGCGCGTCGTCGAGAATTTCCTGGACATGGCGCACTTCCCCTTCGTGCACGCCGACTACCTCGGCAAGGTGCCGCACACCGAGGTGGCGAAGTACAACGTCGAGGTCGAACCCGCCACCGGTGAGATCTGGGCCACCGACTGCCGCTTCTGGCAGCCACGCGCTTCGGCCGCGCACGACACGGGCAGCGAGGTGCTCTACAAGTACCGCGTGATGCAGCCCTTCTCGGCCATGCTCTACAAGTCGAGCTTTCGCGCGGGTGCGCTCGACGCCATTGGCCTGTTCCTGCAGCCCGTGGACGACGAACACGTGATTGCCCACACAGTGCTGGCCTGCTACGACGACGATTCGAGCGACGCCGCGCTCATCGCCTTCCAGCACACCATCTTCGGGCAGGACAAGCCGATTCTGGAGAACCACGCCTTCAAGCGCATGCCGCTCGAAGGCCGCGCCGAGACGCCCACGCGCGGCGACACCTCGTCGGTCACCTACCGGCGCTGGCTGCGCGAGCGCGGCATGCGCTTCGGGGTGCTGCAAGCTGCAGGGGCCGCCCCATGATCAAGCTCTACGACTACCCGCTGTCGGGCAACTGCTTCAAGGTGCGGCAGATGCTGGCGTGGCTGGACCTTTCGCATGAGACCGTGCCGGTCGATTTCTTTCCAGGCCGCGAGCACAAGTCGGCCGCGTTCCTGGCGAACGTCAATCCGCTGGGCCAGCTTCCGGTGATCGACGACGACGGCTTCGTGCTGCGCGATGCGCAGGCCATCGTGGTCTATCTCGCGAGCCGCTACGACACGCGGGGCCACTGGTACCCGGACGACGCGAAGCTGCGCGGCCAGGTCGCCATGTGGCTCGCCACCGCCGACGACATCACCCGCACCGCCTCGGCCGCACGGCTGCACGACGCGTTCGGCTACCAGCACCTGGACATCGACGCCTGTCGCAGCGGCGCACGCGCGGTGTTCCGCCTGCTCGACGACCACCTCGCCGAACAGGCCAGCGTGGGCCTTCGCTGGCTGGCCTTGGCCCCCGAGCCGACCGTGGCCGACCTCGCCTGCTTCCCTTACGTCGCCCTGGCCGGCGAAGGCGGCATTTCGCTCGACGAATTTCCCGCACTGCGAAACTGGGTCTGGAATTTCCGCCACCTGCGCGGGTTCATCGGCATGTCGGGTATCTTCCTGGCTCGCACCGCCTGAGAATGCCCCTTTCTTCCGCCCTCTGAACACCCCCAACACCATGAAAACCAAAGCTGCCGTCGCCTGGAAATCCGGAGAACCGCTCACCATCGAAACCGTGGACCTCGAAGGCCCCAAGTTCGGCGAAGTACTGGTCGAGATCAAGGCCACCGGCATCTGCCACACCGACTACTACACGCTGTCGGGCGCCGACCCCGAAGGCATCTTCCCCGCCATCCTCGGCCATGAAGGCGCGGGCATCGTGGTCGACGTGGGCCCCGGCGTCACCACGCTGAAAAAGGGCGACCACGTCATTCCGCTGTACACGCCGGAATGCCGCCAGTGCAAGTTCTGCCTGAGCCGCAAGACCAACCTGTGCCAGCTCATTCGCGGCACGCAGGGCAAGGGCCTGATGCCCGACGCCACCAGCCGCTTCAGCCTCGACGGCAAGCCCATCTTCCATTACATGGGCACCAGCACCTTCAGCAACTACACCGTCGCGCCCGAGATCTCGCTGGCCAAGATCCGCGAAGACGCCCCGTTCGACAAGGTCTGCTACATCGGCTGCGGCGTGACCACCGGCATCGGCGCGGTGCTGTTTACGGCCAAGGTGGAAGCGGGCGCGAACGTGGTGGTGTTCGGCCTGGGCGGCATCGGCCTGAACGTCATTCAAGGCGCCAAGATGGTGGGCGCCGACAAGATCATCGGCGTCGACCTGAACCCCGAGCGCGAGGCCATGGCCCGCAAGTTCGGCATGACGCACTTCATCAACCCCAAGACCACCGAGAACGTGGTCGACGCCATCGTGCAACTGACCGACGGCGGCGCGGACTACAGCTTCGAATGCATCGGCAACACCAAGGTGATGCGCCAGGCGCTCGAATGCACGCACAAGGGCTGGGGCCGCAGCATCATCATCGGCGTGGCCGAGGCGGGCGCGGAGATCAGCACGCGTCCGTTCCAGCTGGTCACCGGTCGCAAGTGGGAAGGTTCGGCCTTCGGCGGCGCACGCGGACGCACCGACGTGCCGAAGATCGTCGACTGGTACATGGAAGGCAAGATCAACATCGACGACCTGATCACGCACACCATGCCGCTGGAAGACATCAACAAGGGCTTCGACCTGATGAAGCGCGGCGAGTCCATCCGCGGCGTGGTTCTCTACTGACACCAAGCCAGGACGCACCGGCCATGACCCGCATGGAACCCCTGCACAAGATCGAGGCCGGTGTGCTCGAAGTCGCGTACTTCGAAACCGGCCCCGCCGACGGCCCGCCCGTGCTGCTGATGCACGGGTTTCCCTACGACATCCACGCGTATGCGGAAGTCGTGCCCCTGCTGGCCGAGCAAGGGTGCCGCGTCGTCGTGCCGTACCTGCGCGGCTATGGCGCCACGCGCTTCCTGAGCGACACCACGCCGCGTTCGGGCGAACAGGCCGCGCTCGGCGCCGACCTGCTCGCGCTGCTCGACGCGCTGAAGATCGAACGCGCGGTGCTCGCCGGCTACGACTGGGGCGGTCGCGCAGCCTGCGTGGTCGCGGCGCTGTGGCCGGAACGCGTGGCGGGGCTGGTGTCCTTCAACAGCTACAACATCCAGAACATCGCGAAGGCGATGGAGCCGGACACGCCTGCCAACGAGCACAGCCTCTGGTACCAGTACTACTTTCACAGCGAGCGCGGCCGCGCCGGCCTTGCGAAAGACCGCAAGGGGCTGACGAAGCTGCTGTGGAAACTGTGGTCGCCGACCTGGAAGTTCGACGACGCCACCTTCGAGCGCAGCGCCGCCGCCTTCGACCACCCCGACTTCGTCGACGTGGTGATCCAGTCGTACCGCCACCGCTTCGCCCTCGCGCCAGGCGACGCGGCCTACGCCGACATCGAACGCCGGCTCGCGGCCCAGCCGACCATCGCGGTGCCCACCATCACCTTCGACGGCATCGACGACGGCGTGCGCCCGCCGGCCGAGGCCTCGGCCCATGCCCATCGCTTCAGCGGACCGCGCTCGCACCGGCTCGTGCCGGGCGTGGGCCACAACATGCCGCAGGAGGCGCCCCGCACCTTTGCGGATGCCGTGCTCGAACTGGTGCCGGCCCTGCGCGACCAGACCCCATGACCCACCCATGACCGACCACACCCCCCAGACCCTTTCCGAGCACCACGCCTTTGGCGGCGTGCAGAGCTTTCACGAACATGCGTCGCAGGAGATCGGCCTGCCGATGCGCTTCTCGGTCTACCTGCCACCGCAGGCCGCGCACGCACGCGTGCCCGCCCTGCTCTACCTCGCGGGCCTGACCTGCAACGAAGAAACCTTCGCGGTGAAGGCCGGCGCACAGCGCCTGGCCGCGAGCCTGGGCATTGCGCTGATCGCACCCGACACCAGCCCGCGCGGCGCGGCGGTGGAAGGCATTGCCGGCGCCAGGGACAGCTGGGACTTCGGCATCGGTGCCGGCTTCTACCTCGACGCGCTCGCCGAGCCGTGGACCGCGCACTGGCGCATGGAAAGCTGGATCGTCCATGAACTGCTGCCGCTGGTGGCGCAGCAGTTCGCCATCGACGGCGACCGCATCGGCATCTTCGGCCACTCGATGGGCGGCCACGGCGCGCTCACGCTGGCGCTGCGGCATCCGGGGCGCTTCAAGTCGGTGTCGGCCTTTGCGCCCATCTGCGCGCCCACGCAGTGCCCGTGGGGCGAGAAGGCCTTCGCCGGCTACCTGGGCGAGCCGGGCGCCGACCGCGCGCAATGGCTGGCGCACGACGCCAGCGCGCTCATGAAGTCGCAGGTGACGGCGCCTTACCCGCAGGGCATCCTGATCGACCAGGGCCTGGCCGACAAATTCCTGGCCCAGCAGCTGCACCCCGAGGTGTTCGAAGCCGCCTGCTTCGCCGCCGGCCAGCCGCTCACGCTGCGCCGCCATGCGGGCTACGACCACGGCTACTACTTCATCCAGAGCTTCATGGCCGACCACATCGCGCACCACGCGCAGACGCTGCACGCCTGACCGGCAACGGCGGTGCGGGCCGTATCATGAGCCGCATGTCCGCCGCCCAGATTCCTGCCTTCCAATTGCGATCGCGCGAAGGCGGCACCGAAGAGAACATGGTGCTGGCCGGCATCTGGCGCCGCGCCTGGATAGCGGCCAACCGGGGCGCCGCCACCGTCGAACCCATCGCCCATTGGCTGCAGCGTGTGCAGGCCGAGTTCGGACCGCCGGCCGACGTGGTGCTGGCCGAGCGTGAAGGCCAGGTGCTGGCCTTCATGGTGCTGCTGGGCCGGCGCGAATACGTGGCCCAGCTGTTCGTCGAGCCGCACCTGCGCAGCCAGGGCCTGGGCAAGGCGCTGCTCGACGAGGCCTGCGTGCGCATCCCCACCGGCTGGCGGCTGCACGTGGCGGTCACCAACACGTCGGCGCAGCGCTTCTACGAACGTTATGGCCTGGAACGCGGCACGGTCGACCGCCACCCCACCAGCGGGCGCGAACGCATCGCCTACCATTGGTCACCCTCGCGCCCGCCGTGGCGCGTGGGTTGACCCTCTCTTGTTTTTTCGCCCCATGCGCATCGACCACATCGCACTCTGGACCACCGACTTCGAACGCTGCAAGCGCTTCCATCGCTGCGGCGAGCGTGGGGCTCGACCGGAACGGAAACCGCATCGAGGTCACTGAATGAGCGCCTTCGTCGACAGCCTGCAAGAAATCTTCGAGCGCTTCGGGCGCATCGCGCCGCGCCGCATGTTCGGTGGGCATGGCATCTTTCACGAGGGCCGCATGATCGCGCTGGTGATCGGCGACACGCTCTACCTGAAGTCCGACGCCGAAAGCGCACCGCACTTCGACCGCCAGAACCTGCCGCCCTTCACGTACATGCGCCAGGGCAAGGCCATGCCCATGTCGTACCGGCAAGCCCCTGCCGACCTGTTCGAAGACCGCGAGGAAGCCGCGCTCTGGGGCCGCCGGGCCTACGAGGCGGCATTGCGTTCAGGGCAGCCACCCAAGCCGAAGAAGTCTCCCGCTGCGAAAAAAGCAGCCGCCAGAAAATCGCCCGCAAAGAAAGCCGCAGTGAAGACAAATCTCAAGAAAGCAGCCTCCCGGTGAGCGACAACCCCCATCTTCCGCCCCTGCCCGAGCGCGAACAGATCGCGCTGCTCGAACCCTTCGAGGGCCTCGGCCTGAGAGACATCGTCGTCGTTGCCACGCAGCAGGATGCCGAACACGCCGCCGCCGCGCTGCTGGCCGCCGGCATCGCGGGTTTCGACACCGAATCGAAGCCCACCTTCGCGAAGAACGAGGTGTCGGGCGGCCCGCACGTGGTGCAGTTCTCCACGCGCGACACGGCCTGGCTGTTTCAGCTGCACCGCACCGAATGCAACCCGGTGGTGGCCGCGCTGATTGCCTCGACCGAACTGCGCAAGGTCGGCTTCGGCCTGTCGGGCGACCTCACGCTGATTCGCAACCGGCTGAACATCGAGCCGGGCGCGGTGTTCGACATCGACACCGAATTTCGCCACCGCGGCTACCGCAAGTCGGTCGGCGTGAAGGCGGCGGTGGCGCTGGTGTTCAACCGCCGCTTCATCAAGTCGCGCAAGGCGACCACCTCGAACTGGGCCAACCGGCAGCTCACCGAGGCGCAGATCCGCTACGCCGCGAACGATGCCTATGCGTCGATCCGCGTGTACGACGCGCTCTTCAACAGCAACTGAGCGGCCTGCCCGTTCAGTCGCGACCCGCCTCGAGAATGGCCTGCGCCAGCCGCAGCGGGTTCGAGAAGAACATCTCGTGGCTGCCGGGGCACGCCACCAGCCTGAACAGGCCCAGCCGCTCCGACAGCCGCGGATGCCACGGCAGGCTGTGCGGCAGCGCCGTGTCCTGCTGGCAGTTGACGTAGGACTTGCCCAGCGCCAGCGCCGCCAGCGGCTGGCTCAGGCTGATCTTGTCGGTGAAGGTGCGGTACGGGTGCGGGTTGAGCTTGTCGTAGGCGGCCTGCGCCATAGGCAGGTCGGCGTCGTTGATGAAGGCCTCGCGCCAGATCTCGAAGGGCAGCGTCACCGCGTTGGCGTTCGCGCCGGCAATGGCATCGAACATCGTCACGTAGTGCGGCGGCACCATGTCGTTGAGCGACTCGCCGTCCAGCGGCACGAAGGCGTTGATGTACACCAGCCGCTTCAGGCGCGGCGCAATGCGGTCTGCCACCCCCGAGATCACCATGCCGCCGTAGCTGTGGCCCACGAGGCGCACCTGCGTGAGATCGTTCTGCTCGATGTAGCGAACAGCGGACGCAATCGCGTCTTCCAGCGTGGTGGTGGTGCGGTTGTCGCCGGGGTTGTTGCCCGCGAGCGTGGGGCAGTGCACGGTGTGCCCTGCTGCGCGCACGCCGTCTGCCACGGCTTCGATTTCAGCGCCGGTGTGCCACGCGCCGTGGACGAGAACATAGGTGTCGGACATGGAGTCTCCTTCGTTGTGACGAAGACAGACTGTAGGAACGGCGGCCCGCCGCGGATGGCCGATGCCCGCCAGCCCGATGGCCGATTCGTGACAGCGACTTTGCTTCAATTCAATTATTCAACGATACTTGAAATATGGAAGAAAACGACGTTGTGCGCTCGCTGGCCGCCTTGGCGCAGCCCATCCGCCTTCGGGTGTTCCGCGCGCTGGTGGTGGCCGGGCCGGCAGGCCTCACGCCCGGCACGCTGACCGAACGGCTGGAGGTGTCGGCCACGAGCCTGTCGTTTCACCTCAAGGAACTGATGAATTCGGGTCTGGTCTCGCAGGAGCGGCAGGGGCGCAACCTGGTGTACCGGGCGGCCTTCGAGCAGATGAACGGCCTGCTCGCCTACCTCACCGAGAACTGCTGCCAGGGCGAACCCTGCGCCGCCGGGTGCCCGCCGGCATGCTGACCGCCGTCGCGATCTTCGTGTTCACGCTGGTGCTGGTCATCTGGCAACCGCGTGGCCTGGGCATCGGCTGGAGCGCCTCGCTGGGGGCCGTCGTCGCGCTGCTCTTCGGCGTCGTGCACCTGACGGACATTCCCGTCGTCTGGGGCATCGTGTGGAACGCGACCGCCACGTTCATCGCGGTGATCGTCATCAGCCTGCTGCTCGACGAGGCCGGCTTCTTCGAATGGGCGGCGCTGCACGTGGCACGCTGGGGCAACGGGCGCGGGCGGCTGCTGTTCGCCTTCATCGTGCTGCTGGGCGCGGCCGTGTCGGCGCTGTTCGCCAACGACGGCGCGGCGCTGATCCTCACGCCCATCGTGATGGCGATGCTGGTCGCGCTCGGGTTCTCGCCCGCCGCCACGCTGGCCTTCGTGATGGCCGCCGGCTTCATTGCCGACACCGCGAGCCTGCCGCTGATCGTGTCGAACCTGGTGAACATCGTGTCTGCGGATTTCTTCAGGATCGGCTTCAACGCATACGCCTCGGTCATGGTGCCCGTGAACATCGCGGCCGTGCTCGCCAGCCTGCTGGTGTTGATGCTCTATTTCCGCCGCGGCATTCCCGCGCGCTACGACATGAAGCAGTTGAAGGCGCCGGCAGAGGCGATCCGCGACCTTCACACTTTCCGCGCAGGCTGGGTGGTGCTGGCACTGCTGCTCGTCGGCTTCTTCGGGCTGGAACCGCTGGGCGTGCCGGTGAGTGCGGTGGCGGCCTTCGGCGCAGTGGTCCTTCTTTGCGTGGCGGCGCGGGGTTCGACGATCAGCACGACGAAGGTGCTGCGCGGCGCGCCCTGGCAGATCGTCGTGTTCTCGCTGGGCATGTACCTCGTGGTCTACGGGCTGCGCAACGCGGGGCTGACCGGTCACATCGCCTCGCTGCTGAATGTCTTCGCGCAGGGCGGCGTCTGGGGCGCGGCCATGGGCACGGGCTTCCTCGCGGCGTCGCTCTCCTCGGTGATGAACAACATGCCGACCGTGCTGATCGGTGCGCTGTCCATCGATGCGTCGGGCGCCACGGGCCTCGTCAAGGAGGCCATGGTCTACGCCAACGTGATCGGCTGCGACCTCGGCCCCAAGATCACGCCCATCGGCAGCCTGGCCACCCTGCTCTGGCTGCATGTGCTCGCCAGGAAGGGCATGGCCATCGGCTGGGGCTATTACTTCAAGGTCGGCATCGTGCTGACCGTGCCGGTGCTGTTCCTGACACTTGCGGCACTGGCGCTTCGACTCAACCTCTCCCTGCCATGAACGACATCAAGATCTATCACAACCCCGCCTGCGGCACGTCTCGCAATGTGCTCGCGCTGATCCGCAACACCGGCGACGACCCCGTCGTCATCGAGTACCTGAAGACGCCGCCGGACCGCGCCACGCTGACACGGCTGATCGCGGCCATGGGCGTGCCCGTGCGCGAGGTGCTGCGCCGCAAGGGAACGCCGTACGACGAACTGGGTCTCGACGATGCGAAGTGGACCGACGAGCAACTCATCGGCTTCATGCTGCAGCACCCGATCCTCATCAACCGGCCGATCGTGGAAACGCCGCTGGCCACGCGCCTGTGCCGGCCGTCCGAAGCGGTGCTCGACATCCTGCCGCGCCCGCAGCAAGGTGCGTTCACCAAGGAAGACGGCGAAGCCGTCATCGACGCGAAGGGCCAGCGTGTCGCCAAGCCCTGAACTTCCGAACATCGACGCGGACAACTTCCGCCAGCCTGAGCTGCACCACCTGCTGCCCACGGCGCGCGCCACGCACGCACCACGCATCCTGCTGCTGTACGGCTCGTTGCGCGAGCGCTCCTACAGCCGGCTGCTGACCGAGGAAGCCGCGCGCCTGCTGCAGGCCCTTGGCGCCGAGCCGCGCATCTTCGATCCGAGTGGCCTTCCGCTCCCCGACGCCGAACCCGAAGACCATCCAAAGGTGCAGGAGCTGCGCGAGCTCGCGCAATGGGCCGAGGGCATGGTGTGGACATCGCCCGAACGACACGGCGCGATGACCGGGATCATGAAAACGCAGATCGACTGGATTCCGCTCGCAGTGGGTTCGTTACGGCCCACGCAGGGCAAGACGCTCGCGGTGATGCAGGTGTCGGGCGGCTCGCAGTCGTTCAATGCGGTCAACCAGCTGCGCGTGCTGGGCCGCTGGATGCGCATGGTCACCATCCCCAACCAGTCGTCGGTGGCCAAGGCCTTCCTGGAGTTCGACGACGACGGGCGCATGAAGCCTTCGCCTTACTACGAGCGCGTGGTCGACGTGATGGAAGAGCTGGTGAAGTTCACGTTGCTCACGCGCGACTGCGCCGACTACCTGGTCGACCGCTACAGCGAACGGCGCGAGAGCGCGCAGGCGCTGTCGAAACGGGTCGATCTGCGCAGCATCTGAGCGCGCGCTCAGTGCCGCAGCAAGCGCCGCAGCTCGCCGGGCGTCGCACCCAGGTGCCTGCGGCACTGCCGCACGAAGTGCGAGGCGTCCGCCAACCCCACGCGAGCGCCGATCTGCGCGATGCTCAGCCGGTCGAAGCGCGCATCGGCCAGCATGCGCCGCGCCACCTGCATGCGGAAGTCCGCCAGCGCGGTCGCAAAGGTGGTGGCGCTCGCACCCTCCGCCAGGCAGCGATGCAGGCTGCGCTCCGACATGCCCAGCCCGCGTGCCACGCCCGCCGCCGTGAGGCCGGGTTCGGCATGCCGCTCGCGCGTGGCGTCGAGCACGCGGCGGCGCAACGCGGCGCGGCCTTCGCTCGCGGGCTGCAAAGGCCCCTTTCCGAGCGCCAATGCCAGCAGGCCGCCCAGCTGGTCGCACAGCAACGCAGCGGGCAACGGCGGCTTTGCGGCCACCTGCGGCGTCAGCTGCTGCACGAAGGCGCTCAGCACGGCGCCCCACCCCGCCTGCGCGTCGATGCGGCGCGCCACCTGGTCGCCGGCATCGGGCAGCCAGGCGTCGACCCAGGCGGTCGGCAGCTCGAGCGACAAGGTGTCGGCCGATTGCAGCAAGTGAAATTCATACAGCCGGCGTGAATCGACCAGCACCGCGTCGCCCGGCAGCAGCCGCGCGCAGCGCTCCTCTTGCACCGTGACCCAGGGCGAATCGGTCTTGCACAGCAGGTAGTAATAGTTGTGACGGCTGTGCGCAATGGCGCGCCGCGTGCGGTAAACGTCCTGCGCGCTGCCGCGCACCTGGTTGACCACCAGGGGGCCGAGCGGCGCCGACTCCAGCGTGGCGCCGAAGCTGCCGCCCGCCCTGCTGGTCACGTCCATCTCCAGGAAGCCCTCGCAGACCGCGCCCACCCAGTAGTCCAGCCGCTGCGCGGGCGGCACGGCGTCGGTGGACCAGCGGTGGAGAGCATCGATGGCTTGGCTCATGCGCGACGAACATACCCAAGCCGTGCCCGCTTGCCAAGCGGGTATAGACCATCTCCCACGGCGGGGCGCCGCTTACACCGGCAAAATGACCGGCGAACCAACCCGTGCGCGGGGCATTCCGGCGCACGCACATGAAAGAAGGGCAAGACGGGTCATGAGCAACAAAAGCGATTTCGGACTGATCGGACTGGCAGTGATGGGCCAGAACCTCGTGCTGAACGTGGAAAGCCGCGGCTTCCAGGTCAGCGTCTACAACCGCACCGAGGCGACCACCGAAGCCTTCGTGGCCGCGAACCCCGGCAAGAAGCTGGTGGGCGCCAAGACGCTCGAAGAGTTCGTGCAGAGCCTGGCCAAGCCCCGCAAGATCCAGATCATGGTGAAGGCCGGCGCACCGGTCGACCAGGTCATCGAGCAGCTCATTCCGCTGCTGGACAAGGACGACATCGTCATCGACGGCGGCAACAGCCTCTACACCGACACCGAGCGCCGCGACGCTTACCTTTCGAGCAAGGGTCTGCGCTTCATCGGCGCGGGCGTCTCGGGCGGGGAAGAAGGCGCGCGCAAGGGGCCTTCGATCATGCCGGGCGGCCCGCTCTCCACCTGGGAGGTGATGAAGCCGATCTTCGAGAGCATCGCGGCCAAGGTGGACGGCGAGCCCTGCGTCATTCACATCGGCCCGGGCGGCGCCGGCCACTACGTGAAGATGGTGCACAACGGCATCGAGTACGGCGACATGCAGCTCATCTGCGAGGCCTACAGCCTGTTCAAGGCCGCGGGCTTCACCACCGACGAGATGGCGGCCATCTTCAACGAGTGGAACGACGGCGAGCTGCAGAGCTACCTGATCCAGATCACCGCCAAGGCGCTGGAACAGAAAGACCCCGAAACGGGCAACCCGATCGTCGACATGATCCTGGACAAGGCCGGCCAGAAGGGCACGGGCCAGTGGACGCTGATCAACGCGGCCGAGAACGCGGTGGTCATCAGCACCATCAACGCCGCCGTCGAGGCGCGCGTGCTGTCGTCGCAGAAGAAGGCGCGCGTGGCCGCCAGCAAGGTGCTGCAGGGCCCCAAGATCGCGCTGTCGCTGGAGAAGAAGGCGCTGGTGGCCAAGGTGCACGACGCGCTGTATGCGTCCAAGGTCATCAGCTACACGCAGGGCTTCGACCTCATCAAGACGATGGGCGACAAGAAGGAATGGAAGCTCGACCTGGCGAGCATCGCGTCGATCTGGCGCGGCGGCTGCATCATTCGCGCGCGCTTCCTGAACCGCATCACCGACGCCTTCCGTACCGACCCGGCGCTGAACAACCTGATGCTCGACCCCTTCTTCAAGGACCTGCTGAACCGCACGCAGCAGAACTGGCGCGAGGTGGTGGCGCTGGCAGTGAGCAATGGCATTCCGGTGCCGGCCTTCAGCGCCTCGCTGGCCTACTACGACAGCTACCGCACCGAGCGCCTGCCGGCCAACCTGCTGCAGGCACAGCGCGACTTCTTCGGTGCGCACACGTACGAGCGCACCGACAAGCCCGAAGGCCAGTTCTTCCATACCGACTGGCCCGAAGTGATCGGATAACTTGTCTCTCCCCCAGGCTGCGCGCACTTCGTGTCGCTTCGCCAACCCCCTTCCGGGGGCAACACCTGCGGCCCGGCAAAGCCGGTTCCGCGGTGTTCGCTGGAAGGGATCCCCGTTTGACCGGCGGCGGCGCTCGTGGCACAACGCGCCATGTCCTCACCGCAGCCTCATGACTACCCCAACCACTTGGTCGAGGACTGGCAACTGAGCGACGGCACGCCGGTGCGGATCCGCCCGATCCGTGCCGACGACCTGACCCTGCACACAGCCTTCGTGGCGGGGCTGTCGAGCGAAACGGGCTACCACCGCCTGCTGTCGCCGCGCAAGCCGCAGCCCGACGAGCTGTGGCGCATGACCCATATCGACTACCAGCACGAGCTGGCCCTCATCGCGACCACCGAGGTCGACGGCCGTGAACAGCAGATGGGCGTGGTGCGCTATGTGCGCGGAGAAACGCCCGAAACGGCGCACATCGCCGAGTTAGCCGTGGTCATCGCCGATGCATGGCAGCACCAGGGCATTGCCTCGAAGCTCCTGCGCAAACTGATCGATGCGGCCCGGGCGGCCGGCGTGAAGCAGCTGGCGGACATCACGCTCTACGACAACCTCGGCATGCTGGCGCTGGCGCGCAAGCTGGGGTTCAAGCTGCAGCGCGACACGGGCAACAGCAACGTCACCCGGCTTTCGCTTTCGCTGGATTTGCCTGCACGCTGAGGCCTCCCGCTCACGGCCACACAAAAACAACTCAGCCAGCAACAAGCCAGGCTTGGACCTGCGCCACGGACTGCCCCAGCGGCGCGGTCGCATCCACCGCCAGCACACCCGTCTCACCGACAGGCGATTCGAGCGTCGCGAACTGATTGGCCACCAGGCTGGCCGGAAACATGTGCTCCCCCGCCCGAGCCGCCACACGCCGTTCGGACTCCGCCCGCTCGATCGCCATGAACACGAACCGCAGCCCCGGTGCCGCCGCACGCAGCTGCTCGCGGTAACTGCGCTTGAGCGCCGAGCAGGTCAGCACCGCCCCCTGCGGGGCATCGGCCAGCGTGCGACCCAGCGTGGCCAGCCAGCCGGCACGGTCCGCATCGGTCAACGCAATGCCCCGGCTCATCTTCTCGACATTGGCCGGCGGATGGTGGTCGTCGCCTTCTATGAGCGGCAGCCCGAGGGCTGTGGCCAGCGCCGCGCCCAGGCTCGACTTGCCGCATCCCGACACGCCCATCACTACCAGCCAGACCCTGTCCATATGCACCCTTTTGGTAAAGCGCCACACGCAAAAAACGGCGCCAGCAAACTTAAATCTACTTCCTTATGATGCGACAGCTTTTTCCGTCGAAAGCAGAGAGTCCCGCCCATGGTTCAGCTCGCATTGCGTCGCCCGTACACATTCATCGTGATGGCGATGCTGATCGTGCTGGCCACGCCTTTTGTCCTGGCGCGCATGGCCACCGACATCTTCCCGGAAATCAACATCCCGGTGGTCAGCGTCATCTGGAACTACACCGGCCTGCCGGCCCAGGAAATGGGGCAGCGCATCTCGGGCCAGGTGGAGCGCGGGCTCACCACCACGGTGAGCGACATCGAGCACATCGAGTCGCAGTCGCTCGCCGGGGTGTCGATCATCAAGGTGTTCTTCCAGCCCACCGCCAACATCGAGATGGCCATCTCGCAGGTGGTGGCCTCCATGCAGGCGCAGGTGCGGCAACTGCCGCCGGGCATCACGCCGCCGCTGGTCATCAAGTACTCGGCCTCCAGCGTGCCGGTGATCCAGCTGGCGCTGTCCAGCCCCACACGCTCTGAAAACTCGCTGTTCGACGCCACCGTCAACCAGCTGCGCCCGCAGCTCATCACGGTGCCGGGCGCGGCCATTCCGTTTCCGTACGGCGGCAAGAACCGGCTGATTTCGGTCGACCTCGACACCCAGGCGCTGCAGGCGCGCGGCCTGTCGCCGGCCGACGTGGTGAACGCCGTCAACACGCAGAACCTGATTCTTCCCTCGGGCACGGCCAAGTTCGGCGGCACCGAATACAACGTGAAGATGAACGGCTCGCCCGACGCCATCGCGGGCCTGAACGACCTGCCGGTGCGCACCGTGAACGGCGCCACCACCTACCTGCGCGACGTGGCCTACGTGCGCGACGGCTTCTCCCCGCAGACCAACGTGGTGCGCCAGGACGGCGTGCGCGGCGTGCTGCTGTCGGTGCTGAAGAACGGCGGCGCCTCCACGCTGGACATCGTGTCGAACATCCGCGCCATGCTGCCCATCGCCGCGCAGACGATGCCCGAGGACATCAAGATCACGCCGCTGTTCGACCAGTCGGTGTTCGTGAAGGCGGCGGTGAAGGGCGTGGTGTTCGAGGCCATCCTGGCCGCCGCGCTCACCGCCGCGATGGTGCTGCTGTTCCTGGGCAACTGGCGCAGCACGCTGATCATCGCGCTGACCATTCCGCTGTCGATCCTCGCGTCGATCCTGGTGCTGTATTCGCTCGGCGAAACGCTCAACCTCATGACGCTGGGCGGGCTGGCGCTGTCGGTCGGCATCCTGGTGGACCAGGCGATCGTGACCATCGAGAACATCGAGCGGCACCTGCACATGGGCACGCCGCTGAAAGAATCCATCGAGGTGGGCGCGGGCGAAATCGGCTCGGCCGCCTTCGTGTCCACGCTGTGCATCTGCATCGTGTTCGTGCCGATGTTCTTCCTCTCGGGCGTGGCGCGCTTCCTGTTCGTGCCGCTGGCCGAGGCGGTGGTGTTCGCCATGCTGGCCTCCTACCTGCTCTCGCGCACGCTGGTGCCCACGCTGGTGATGCTGCTCATGAGCGGCTCGCATGGAAGCGGCCAGGCACCGGCCGAAGGCGCGAAGCAAAGCCCGCTGCAGCGCCTGTACCGCGCCTTCGACCGCCGCTTCGAGCGCGTGCGCCGCGCCTACACGCTGGTGCTGTCGGCGGTGCTGTCGAAGCGGGCCGGGTTCATCGGCCTGTTCCTGGGCTTCTGCCTGCTGTCGTGCCTGCTGTACCCCGCGCTGGGCCGCGACTTCTTCCCGACGGTGGACGCCGGCCAGATCCGCCTGCACCTGCGCGCGCCCACGGGCACCCGCATCGAGGAAACCGCGCGCCTCACCGACCAGGTGGAGGCCGCCATCCGCGAGCTGGTGCCGCCGGACCAGCTCGAGACCATCCTGGACAACCTGGGCGTGCCCAACAGCGGCATCAACCTGTCGTACAGCAACGCCGGCACCATCGGCACCTTCGACGGCGAGCTGCTGCTGTCGCTGAAAGAGGGCCACCGGCCGACCGAGCACTTCGTGTCGGTGCTGCGGGCCGAGCTGCCCCGGCGCTTTCCGGGCATCGAGTTCTTCTTCCAGCCGGCGGACATCGTCACGCAGATCCTGAACTTCGGCCTGCCCGCGGCCATCGACGTGCAGTTCAGCGGCAACGACATGGCCGGCAACGCCGCCCGCGCCGCCGAGCTGACCAAGGCGATCCGCCAGATTCCGGGCGCTGTAGACGCCCATGTGCACCAGCGCCTGGACGGCCCCGCGCTGAGCCTGCAGATGGACCGCACGCGGCTGCAGCAGTACGGGCTGACGGCGGCCAACGTGGGGCAGAACGTGCTCATCGCGCTGTCGGGCAGCTCGCAGACGGCGCCGGCCTTCTGGCTGAACCCGGTGAACGGCGTGGTCTACAGCATCGCGGTGCAGACGCCGCAGTACACCGTCGATTCGCTCGACTCGCTGCTGAACATTCCGGTGGGTGCGGGCGCGGGTGCGGGCGCCGGCGGTGCTGGCTCTGGCGCGCAGCAGTTGCTCGGCAACCTCGTGACCACGCAGGCCGACCGCCAGCCGGCCGTGATGTCGCGCTACAACATCGCGCCGGTCATCGACGTGTACGTGAGCGTGCAGGGCACCGACCTGGCCAGCGTGGCCTCGAAGGTGCAGAAGCTGGTCGACGACATGCGCCCCAAGCTCTCGCGCGGCAGCCGGGTCGAGGTGCGCGGGCAGGTGCAGACCATGCAGTCGTCGTTCGTCGGCCTGGGCGTGGGGCTGGCGATGGCCATCGTGCTGGTGTACCTGCTGATCGTGGTCACCTTCCAGTCGTGGATGGACGCGGCCATCATCATCACCGCGCTGCCGGCCGCGCTGGCGGGCATCGCATGGATGCTGTTCATCACCGGCACCACGCTGAGCGTGCCGGCGCTCACGGGCGCCATCATGACCATGGGCGTGGCCACGGCCAATTCCATCCTGCTGGTGTCGTTCGCGCGTGAACGGCTGGCCGCGGGCATTCCGCCGCTCTCGGCCGCGCTGGAAGCCGGCGCCACCCGCATCCGCCCGGTGCTGATGACGGCGCTGGCCATGGTCATCGGCATGATCCCGATGGCGCTGGGCCTGGGCGAAGGCGCCGAGCAGAACGCGCCGCTGGGCCGCGCGGTGATCGGTGGCCTGATCTTTGCCACGGTGTCGACATTGTTTTTCGTGCCCGCGGTGTTCGCGGGGGTGCACAGTCGGCTTGCGCACCGCCGGGCGGCACGCGAATCCTTGCAACAGCACCAGCTGCCACAACCGCCCGCAACCGGCGCAACGCCCCAGGAGAACTAGGACTTGACCCCCACGCTCATTCACTCCGTGTATTCGCTGCCCCCCGAGGGGGCCGCCGCTCGCCTTGGGAGCGGCCCGGCGCCGAGCTGGTCATGACGCAGCAACGCCATTCGGCATTGGCCATCCACCCCATCGCCGTCGAAGAGGGCGAAGGCGAACTGTTGCGCCGCCGGCAGATCGTGCGGCGCACGCGCTGGCTGGTGCTGATCGTCCTGGTGCTGCTGGCGCTGGGCGCGGCACGCACCGTGTTCGTGCGCATGGCCAATGCCCGCGCGCTCGAAGCCGGCACCACCGAGCGCGCCAAACAGTACGTGCAGACCGCCCTGCCCCGCACGCCCACCGCCGGCCAGACGCTGGCGCTGCCCGGCACGCTGCAGGGCTTCGTGCAGTCGCCCATCGCGGCGCGCGCCAGCGGCTACCTCAAGCGCTGGACCAGGGACATCGGCAGCCGCGTCGAAAAGGGCGAACTGCTCGCCGAGATCGAGACGCCTGAGATCGACCAGCAGCTCTCGCAGGCCGTGGCCGCGCGTGCGCAGGCGGCCTCGGGCCTGGCGCTCGCGCAGAGCACCGCCGAGCGCTGGGAAGCGCTGCGCAAGAAAGACGTGGTTTCGCAGCAAGACCTGGACGAACGCCGCGGCGCCGTGGCGCAGGCCACCTCGAACGTGGCCGCGGCCGATGCCAACGTGCAGCGCCTGAAGCAGACCGAAGGTTTCAAGCGCGTGGTGGCGCCGTTCGCGGGCGTGATCACGCGGCGCAACGTCGACACGGGCGACCTGATCGACGCCGGCGCGGGCGGCGGCGCCGGGCGCGCGCTGTTCCTGCTGGCGCAGACCGACCCGCTGCGCGTGTACATCAACGTGCCGCAGGCCTACGCCCAACTCGTGAAGACGGGCCAGCCGGTGGTGGTGACGCAGGCCGAACTGCGCGGCCAGAGCTTCAAGGGCGAGGTGGCGCGCACGGCCGGCGCCATCGACGCGACCACGCGGATGATGCAGGTCGAGGTGTCGTTGCCCAACAAGGACGGCGCGCTGCTGCCTGGCGCCTACGTGCAGGTGTCGCTGCCGCTGGCGGCCAGCCGCACGCTCACGGTGCCGTCGAACGCGCTGCTGTTCCGCGCCGAGGGCACGCGCATCGCGGTGGTCGGCGCGCAGGGCCGCATCAACCTGCGCCCCGTGACGCTGGGGCGCAACTACGGCGAGAACGTCGAGGTGATCGACGGGCTCGAAGGCACCGACCGCATGGTGCTGAACCCGTCCGATTCGCTCGCCGAAGGCGACGTGGTGGCGGTGGCGCCCGACGCGCCGCCGGCCGCGGCCAAGGGCGCCGCGCCGAAGAAGGAACCGGCGTGAGGCTGCGACCGCCGGCGGCGGCGAAAGTGGGCGCCGTGACAGCGCTCATTGCGCTCATCGCGGGCTGCGCCGTCGGCCCCGACTACAAGACGCCCGACACCCCCCTGCCCGTCAGCTGGAAGCTCGAGGAGCCCTGGCGCGTGAGCGCGCCCAGCGACAGCGCCGACAAGGGCCCGTGGTGGCAGCGCTTCGGCGACGCGCAACTCGACACCCTGCAGGCGCAGGCGATGGCCGGCAGCCCCACGCTCACGATCGCCAATGCACGGCTGGCACAGGCCCGTGCCGCGCTGGCGTCGAACGCAGCCAGCCAGTACCCGCAGCTGGGCCTGGGCACACGCGCATCGCGCCTGAAGATTTCCGCCAACCGGCCGCTCACCAACTACGCGACCTCCAATGCATCGACCGTGCAGAACGACTTTGCGCTGTCGCTCAACGCCAGCTACGAGCTCGACCTGGCCGGCCGCGTGCAGCGCACCGTCGAAGGTGCGACGGCGTCCGCGGAGCAGTCGGCCGCCGACCTGGCCAACACGCGGCTGCTGCTGAGCGCCGACGTGGCCAACAACTACTTCAACCTGCGCTCGACCGACGTCGAGCTCGACGTGATCTCCCGCTCCGTCGGCCTGCAGCGCCGCGCGCTGGAGTTCGTCACGGCGCGCCACGACCTGGGTGCCGTGTCGGGCCTCGACGTGGCGCAGCAGCAGGCGCTGCTGGAAACCACGCTCACCCAGATCGACGTGCTGAAGAAGCAGCGCGCGCAGTACGAGCACGCACTGGCCACCCTCATCGGCACGCCGGCGCCCAATTTCGCGCTGGCGGTGGACCTGCGCGAGATCCGCCCGCCCGCCGTGCCGCTGGGCGTGCCTTCGGACATGCTGCAGCGCCGGCCCGACGTGGCGTCGGCCGAACGCGCCATGGCCGCGGCCAATGCGCAGATCGGCGTGGCCACCGCGGCCTTCTACCCGAGCTTCATGATCTCGCCGACGCTGGGCGTGGACAGCCGCGTGATCGAGTCGCTGTTCAACGGCCCCAGCCTGCTGTGGTCGGTAGGCGTGTCGGCCACGCAGGTGCTGTTCGACGGTGGCCGTGTGCGCGCCAATGTCGACTTTGCCAAAGCCGGCTACGACGCCACCGTGGGCAGCTACCGCCGCACGGTGCTCACTGCCATGCAGGAGGTGGAGGACGGCATCACCGGGTTGTCGGCGCTCGACAGCGCCACCACGCAGGCGCAGGCCGCCGTGACGGCCGCGCGCCGCGTGCTCGACATGGCGACCAGCCGCTACGAAGGCGGTGCCTCGACCTACCTCGACGTGATCACGGCGCAGCAGTCGCTGCTGACGGTGGAGCGCCAGGCCGCGCAGCTGCAGGGGCAGCGGCTGCTGACCTCTGTTTTCCTGGTGAAGGCGCTCGGGGGCGACTGGTGCGGGGCCGGCGACACGGCGGCCGGCTGCCACCTTCAGGGGATGGTCGGCCTGGCCAAAAGCCAGTAGCAGCGCGCCGCCGAACTGACCAGAGCAGAAACAGGCTTCAGAACAGGCTGCCCTGCCCCACCGCCCCCGGCGGCCGGAAGGCGGTGACGTCCAGCGGAATGCGCTCCCGGTTGAAGCCGATGCGGCTCGTGGCTTTCATGAAGCGCTGGTTGATCAGGTCGGCCCACAGGCCCGAGCCCTTCATGCGCGTGGCGAAATCGGCGTCGTAGTCCTTGCCGCCGCGCATGTCGTGAATGCGCGCCATGATGCGCTCCGCCCGCTGCGGGTAGTGCAGCGCGAGCCACTCCTTGAAGAGCGGCGCCACCTCCCACGGCAGCCGCACCACGGTGTAGAAGGCGCTGCGCGCACCGGCCTCCCAGGCGGCTTCGAGCACCTGCTCCATGTCTTCGGTGACGAACGGAATCTGCGGCGCCACGCTCACGCCGACCGGCACGCCCGCGTCCACCAGCGTGCGGATGGTGCGCAGCCGCCGGTGCGGCGCCGCGGCGCGCGGCTCCAGCTTGCGCGCGAGTTCACCGTCGAGCGTGGTCACGGTGATGTACACGGCTGCCAGGCGGTCGGCGGCCATGGGCGCGATCAGGTCGAGGTCGCGCTCGATGGCGCTCGACTTGGTGACCAGCGCGAACGGATGCCGCGTTTCCCGCAGCAGCTCGACGATGGAGCGCGTGAGGCGCAGCTCGCGTTCGATCGGCTGGTAGCAGTCGGTCGCGGTGCCGATGGCGATGTAGCTCGGCCGGTAGCTCTTGCGCCCGAGCTCGCCGCGCAGCACTTCGACGATGTTGCGCTTGGCGATGAGCTTGGTCTCGAAGTCCAGGCCGGGCGACAGGTTCAGGTAGCTGTGCGTGGGGCGCGCGAAGCAATAGATGCAGCCGTGCTCGCAGCCGCGGTACGGGTTGAGCGAGCGGTCGAAGGAGATGTCGGGCGAGTCGTTGTCGTTGAGCACCGACTTCACGTCCTCGAAGCGCACCTCGGTGGCAAGGGGCTGCAACTCGCCGGCTTCGGCCACGCCTTCTTCGAGCGTGCCCCAGCCGTCGTCGAAGGCGTTGCGCTCGTCGCTGGAAAAGCGATGCGCCAGCCGCGTGGCCGCACCGCGGCCCTTGATGGCGTGGATGGGAATCTGGGCAGCGGGCATGGCAACTCCTGGGCGGCTGGATTTACTGTTTATTCATACAGTATTCCACCGATCCACGGTTGTTGCCGACTTTTCTATTTCTCTATTGACAGAAATTTCGCAAATCCTAAACTCGACGCCATGGAACTCACCGACATTCAACGCAAGTTCGTCCTGCACTGGGGCGAAATGGGCTCCATGTGGGGCGTGAACCGCACCGTGTCGCAAATTCACGCCCTGCTCTTCGCCCACGGCAAGCCGATGAACGCCGAAGAGCTGTCCGACACGCTCGGCGTGGCGCGCTCCAACATCAGCAACAGCCTGAAAGAGCTGCAGGCCTGGAACCTGGTGCGCATCACCCACACGCTGGGCGACCGCCGCGACTACTTCGAGACCAGCGTCGACGTGTGGGAGCTGTTTCGCACCGTGGTGCGCGAGCGCAAGGAACGCGAGTTCGACCCCACCGTGCGCGTGCTGCGCGAACTGGTGTCCAGCCCCGACTTCCAGAAGGAGCCGGCCGACGCGCAGGACCGCATCCGCTCGACGATGGAGCTCATGGACAAGCTCGCCACCTGGGCCGACGAAATGCTGCGGCTGTCGCCCGGCACGCTCGACAAGGTGCTGACGCTGGGCGCCAGCGTGCAGAAGTTCGTGCGCGGCGATGCGCCCGCGGCGAGCAAGGGCAGCGACAAGGGCGAAGACCCGGACGCCCACCACGCCAGCCTCCCCATGATCTGAGCCCTTTTTTTGTCCTTTAATTTCTGTTCTGACAGAAATATCGAGAATCAAGAACACCATGACCCATGCCACCGCGCCCGCCTACCCGCTGACTATCTATTTCGACGCCAGCTGCGCCATCTGCAGCACCGAGATGAACCACATGAAGGCGCGCGATGCGGCGGGCCGGCTGCAGCTGGTCGATTGCTCCCCCACCGCATTCAGCGCCGGACCGGCCCCGCGCGATGCGCTGATGGCGGCCATTCATGTGTCGGATGCCCAAGGCCGCGTGTTCGTCGGCGTGCCGGCGATCCGCCTCTGCCGCGCGGCGGTGGGCCTGTCCAGCGGCGGCTTCCTGCTCGACCTGCCGCTCGTCGCGCCGCTGGCCGACCGCGCCTATGCGCTGCTGGCACGCAACCGCTACCGCATTCCACGCTGGCTGGCCGCCAGGCTGGCGGGGCGCGTGGCGCCTTCCTGTGACGACGGCAACTGCCGCCTCTGAGAACCGCCGAAGCACCAGCAAGGGAATCGCCATGCCCACTGTTTTCCAGACCGAGCTCCGCATGCCCCACGAAACGCCCGTGCCTGCACCGACGCACCACGCCGGCGCCCCCATCACCGCCCAGGACACACAGCACTACTTCACCGAAGTGGCGCTCGACTACAGCGCCTGGAGCCCAAGCTACAACATGCATTTCGGCTACTGGCGCGCCGGGCTGAACCCGCTGCGGCGCGAAGGCATGCTGGTCGAGATGAACCGCGTGATCGGTCGCGCGCTGCGGCTCCCCGAGGCAACGCAAGGCGCCGCACCGCGCCGCTGCGTGCTCGACCTGGGCTGCGGCGCCGGCGCCACCGCGCGCACGCTGGTCGGCGACGACCGCTCGCTGTACGCCGTCACCGTGACCAACGTGCCGGTGCAGAACCGCATTGCCGCCCGGCTCGACGCCGCCGCGGGCGTGGCCGACCGCATGGCGCACCTAGAGGCCGACTACACCCGCACCGGCCTGCCCGCCGCGCAGGCCGACGGCGCCTGGGCCGTCGAAAGCGCCTGCTACGCCGACGGCACCGCCAAGGCCGGCTTCGTGCGCGAGGCCGCGCGCCTGCTCAAGCCCGGCGCGCGCCTGGCGGTGGTCGACGGCTTCCTGCTGCGGCGCGAACCTAGCCGCATCGCCGGCTGGCTGCACCGCCTGTGGGCCGACAGTTGGGCCGTGCCCACGCTGGCCGTGCGCGACGACTTCGTCGCGGCGTTGCGCGCGCACGGCTTCGAGGACATCGAGGTCAAGTCGCTGCGCTGGCGGGTGGCGCCCAGCGCGTTGCACATCCCCGTGCTGGCCACGCGCTTCACGCTGGCCGAGCTGTGGAAGGCGCGCGGCCGGCTCGGCCCCTGGCGGCGCAAGCACATCGTGGCGAGCTATTGCGCGCTGGCGCTGGGCATGTTCTGGCGCGACTTCGACTACTGCATGGTCACTGCGAAGCGCAGCGCCGATTGAACGAACCACACAAGCACACACAACGAAAGAGGAGAAGAGGCTTCCCATGCGCAACGACACAACGGAAGAAAGCAGGTTCTCGGGGCTGACGCCCATCGAGCAACCGGTCAACGACATGCAGGACGCGCCCCGGCGCCGAATGCCCTTCGCCTGGTTCTGGCCCATCCTGGCCGGGGCGCTCGTCGCGCTGGTGCTGCGCATCGTCTTCAGCGGCGGGCCGGGCCACCGCTTCTCGCCGATGCTCGGCGCCTTCGTGTACTTCGTGCCCGCGGTGTGCGGCGCGGTCACGGTGTACATGGCCGAGCGCATCGAGCGGCGCAGCTGGGGCTACTACCTCTGGGCGCCGTGGGTGGCGACCGCGCTGTTCGTCGCCGGCACGCTGGCCGTGTTCATCGAGGGGATCATCTGCGCCATCGTCATCGTGCCGCTGTTCGCGGTAATGGGCAGCGTCGGGGGGCTGGCGATGGGCATCGTGTGCCGCATCACCAACTGGCCGAAGCCGGCCCTCTACGGCTTTGCGCTGCTGCCCTTGCTGCTCGGCGGCATCGAGCCCCAGCTGCCCAACCCCGACCAGTTCTCCCACACCTCGCGCACCGTCTTCATCGCCGCGCCGGCCGAGCGGGTGTGGCATGCGCTCAACGAGGCGCGCGACATCCGTCCCGACGAGGTCGGCGACGCGTGGGCCTTTCGCATCGGCGTGCCGATGCCGCTGTCCGGCGTGACCGTCGAGACGCCAGAGGGCCGCGTGCGCCAGGTGCAGTGGCAGAAGAACGTGCACTTCGAAGAAGTCATCACCGAGTGGCAGCCCGGGCGCCTGCTGAAGTGGCGCTATCGCTTCGCGCCCGAGTCCTTTCCCGCCGGCGCGCTGGACGACCACGTGATGATCGGCGGCCAGTACTTCGACCTGCGCGACACCAGCTACACGCTGACCCCGCGCGAGGGCGGCACCGAACTGCGCATCGACGTGTCGTGGCGCCTGAGCACACGCTTCAACTGGTATGCGGACCGCGTGCTGCAAGCCCTGCTGGGCAACGGCTCGGAGAACATCCTGCGCTTCTACAAGGCGCGCAGCGAAGCCGCTGCCGTGGCGGCCGGATGACGCAACCCGTGTTCCAGCAGGTGCTGGGCCCCGCGTGGGAGCGGCTGGGCGACGTCGTCAGGCGGCATTACGCGATGGCGCCGTTCTCCGACGACCACGTGTGCGTGCGCGGCGTCATGAGCGAGGTCTGGCACGCGCCCTGGGCCGCTTTGCTGATGCCCTTCGGCCGGCTCTTCGGTGCGCTGGTGCCGCACGCGGGCACCGACATACCGATCGAGGTGCACTACCGCTGCCACCCCGACAACGCCAACCTGTACTGGAACCGTGTTTTCCACTTCTCCGGCCAGCCGCACTTTCACTTCCGCTCGCACATGGAACACGACGCGGGCCGAGGCAGCGAGGTGATCGAGTACGTGCGCTTCGGCATCGGCATGCGCCTGGGGGTGAGCGCGGAAGAAGGCGCCCTGGTGTTCCGCGACCTGGGCTACATCTGGCGCATCGGGGGCCTGCGCGTCCCGCTGCCGCTGGGCCTGTTGCTCGGCACCGCCTACGTCGAGGAGCGCCCCGATCCACGCAGCGCCGAGCACTTCACCATGAAGATGCGGCTGCGCCACCGCTGGTTCGGCGACGTGTTCCGCTACAGCGGTCGTTTTCACCTGGCCCCACGCTTGGGGCCACAATGAACGCACCATGCCGCGCCGACCTGAAAACCTCCACTCGCAATACCACGCCCACGTCTATTTCGCGCCCGCCACGCTGGCGCAGGCCCGTGCCCTGTGCGAGCGCGCCGGGCATGAACTGATGGTGGTGGTCGGGCGCGTGCACGAGCGGCTGGTGGGGCCGCATCCGCACTGGAGCTGTCAGCTCGCCTTCGACGCGGCCGAGTTCGACCAGGTCATCGGCTGGCTCGACGGCAACCGCGACGGCCTCGACGTGTTCGTTCATGGCGTGACAGGCGACGACTTTGCCGACCACACGGCGCATGCCATGTGGCTGGGCGAGGAAAGCGCGCTCGATCTGCGGATGTTCAGGCACTAGAACGAGAACTAGAACTCGGCGTCGAGCTCGTCGATTTCTTCGGGCTCCTTCTTCGCCTCGGCCACCCATTCCTTCATGGCAGGCAGCTCCATCACGCGCTTGCAGTAGGCCGTGCAGGTGCTGTCCAGCGCCACGTCGTAGCTCAGGAAGCGCGTGACCACCGGCGCGTACATCGCGTCGGCCATGCCCGGCTGCTTGCCGAACAGGAAGGGCCCGCCGTAGGCCTTCAGGCATTCGCGCCAGATGGCGACGATGCGGTCGATGTCGGCCTGCGCGCGCGACCACACCTTGAAGTTCTTGAAGTGGGCCTTGATGTTCATCGGCAGCGCGCCGCGCATCGAGGCGAAGCCCGAGTGCATCTCGCCGCAGATGGCGCGGCAGTGGGCGCGCGCGGCCACGTCGTCGGGCAGCAGGCCGGCCTTGGGCTTGATCTCGTTCAGGTACTCGCCGATGGCCAGCGTGTCCCATACCTTCACGCCGCCATGCTGCAGCGAGGGCACCAGCATGGAAGACGACAGCAGCAGCATCTCGGCCTTCATGGCCGGATCGTCGGGCGGGATGACCTTCTCGCTGAAGTCCAGCCCGGCCAGCCTGCACATCAGCCAGCCGCGCAGCGACCACGCGCCGTAGTTCTTGCTGCTGATGGTGAGAACGGGTTTGGCCATCGGGAAGCTCCTTGGTCGTTGCAGCACTGCGTGCAAGCGCCATGCCATGCGGCTGGCCCGCAACTTGCCTGCACCATGTTCATGCTGTACCGGGCCTATCAGAACCAAGCCGACCTGCTCTCACCGGCGCGCCTGGCGGCGCAATTCCTGGGCAAGGCCCTCTGGCAGGACGGCACGGAGCGCACTCCGGTGCGGCGCATGGCCGCCCAGTTCGAGGTGTTCTCGCGCATGCGGCTCACCCACACGCGGCCGCCCTACGGCATCGACAGCGTGCCGGTCGCCGGCGTCGATGTGGCCGTGCACGAGGAGACGGCGCTGGTGTCGCCCTTCGGCACGCTGCTGCATTTCAAGAAGGACATCAAGGCGGTGCACCCGCCCGTGCTGCTGGTTGCACCACTCTCGGGCCATTTCGCCACGCTGCTGCGCGAAACCGTGCGCACCTTGCTGCACGACCACGACGTGTACCTGACCGACTGGCACAACGCGCGCGACGTGCCGCTGTGGCACGGCGGCTTCAGCCTGGACGACTACACGCTGCAGCTCATCCAGTTTCTGGAGGCCATCGGCCCGGGCGGGCACATGGTCGCGGTCTGCCAGCCCTGCGTGGCCGCGCTGGCCGCCACCGCGCTCATGGCCGAAGACGACAACCCGGCCACGCCGCGCAGCCTGACGCTGATGGCCGGCCCGGTCGATTGCCGCATCAACCCGACCGGGGTGAACGTGCTGGCCACCAGCAAGCCCATCGAATGGTTCCGCCGCAACCTCATCAGCCATGTGCCGTGGCCGCATGCGGGCGTGATGCGGCGCGTGTACCCGGGCTTCCTGCAGCTCTCGGCCTTCATGAGCATGAACCCCGAGCGGCACAAGAAGCAGTTCCAGGACATGGTCACGCACCTGATCGAGGGCGACCTCGAAAAGGCCCGCACCATCGGCACCTTCTACGACGAGTACCTGGCGGTGAACGACCTGCCGGCCGAGTTCTACCTGGAGACGGTGGAGCGCGTGTTCCAGACCTACGACCTGCCGCGCGGCGTGCTCACCGTGGGCGAGCGCACCGTGAACCCCGCCGCCATCCGCCGCACCGCGCTGCTGACGGTGGAAGGCGAGCGCGACGACATCTGCGCCGTGGGCCAGACGGTGGCGGCGCAAGACCTGTGCACCAACATTCGCCCGTACCTGAAAACGCACCATCTGCAGGCCGGCGTGGGGCACTACGGCGTGTTCAGCGGCAGCAAGTGGAACGCGCAGATCTATCCGCGGGTGCGAGAGACGATCTACGCTGCGGCCGAATTGCACTGATCGCGCTGTTGCGCGTGTTTCAGCTGAAGGTGGCGGCTGAGGTGGTCACAGTTTGTGACCACGCTTCACGGTCTCACATCGTCGAGCGTCACACGCCTAACGCCGCCCCCGCGTGCCCTTGGTCATGCGCCTCAAGCTCAACTCGCCGCCCTGCGGCAGCTTGTCGCGCAGGTAGGCAATGAGCTCCTGCGCCACCACGTTGCGCATCGGCCCCGGCAGGTAGGCCAGCACCACGCGGCGCTCGATGCGCGGCTTCAGCAGCGGCACCACCACCAGCTCGGGGTCGCGCAGCGACGAGGTGTACAGGCGCGGCATCAGGCCCAGCGCCTGGCCGCTGCGCACCAGCGCATAGAGGGTTTCGGAATAGCTCACGCGGTACGGCTCCGCGCCCTGTGCGAACTGCGCGCGCGCCGGATTGCCCAGCGCCGGCATGCTGCCGCTTTCGAACAGCACCAGCCGCTCGCGGCCAATGGCCTCCCAGTTCGCGTCGCCGGCCGCCGCCAGCGCATGGTCGCGCCGCACCACCAGCACCAGCGGGTCGCGGAACAGGTCGATGCAGGTCAGTCCGCCCGGCGGCTCGGTGATGGCGGCCACCGCCATGTCGATCTGGCCGCTGCGCAGTTCGGCCAGCAGCGTGTTCGACGGGGCGTCGCGCCAGGCCAGCTCCACCTCGCGCTGGCCACTCTTCAGGAACTCGCTGGCCGCGGCCGTCACGCGCGCGCTGGCGGAGGGAATGACGCCGATGCGCACGAACGCCCTGCCCCGCTGCACCGTGCTCTCGATGTCGCGCAGCGCCACCTCGAAGGTGTTGACCAGGAAATCGGTGCGCGCCAGCACCTCCGCGCCCACGGGCGTGAGCTCCAGGCGGTGGGTGGAACGCGTGAGCAGCTCGGCGCCCAGCAGCTTTTCCATCTGCTTGATGGCGTTGCTCAGGGCTGGCTGAGTGATGGCCAGCCGCTTGGCCGCGCGGCCGAACTGGCCTTCTTCCACCAGCACCGAAAAGAACTGCAGCTGGCGCAAGGTGAGCGCACGCAAGGGCAACGGTAGCGGCAAGGCGGCCATCGGCACTCCCGGTTGCTTCGGTTATTGATTCAGTGAATCAAATTATAGAAATTCAAAATTTTCTTTATGGGGCCGCCGTTACTAGACTGGCCCGCATGACCAGCTCCACCCCTGCACTTTTGACGCTGGAAGCCTTCCTGCACGCGATACCCAAGGTCGAGCTGCACTGCCACCTGTTCGGCACCGTGCGCCACGAGACCTTCAAGCAGCTCAACCTGCGCGCCGGCGCACCGCTGGCGGCCGACGAGATCGATGGCTTCTACACGCGCGGCGAAAAACCGGTGGGGGTGCTGCGCGTGCTGCGCGCGCTCGACGCCCAGCTGGTGCGCAGCGCCGGCGACCTCTACCAGCTCACGCTCGAGTACCTGCAGGACGCGGCCTCGCACAACGTGCGCCACGCCGAGTTCTTCTGGAATCCGACCGGCACGGTGCACGGCTCGGGCATTCCCTACGCCATGGCGCAAGGCGCGATCGTGCGCGCCATTCAGGACGCACAGCAGGAGTTCGGCATCGCCGGGCGCCTCATTGCAGCCATCGACCGCGAAGCCAGCCCCGAGGCGGCCGTGGAGATGGTGGAGTGGGTCAAGGCGCACCGCTGCGACGAGGTGATCGGCATCGGCATCGACTACCGCGAGGTCGACCGGCCGCCCGAGCTGTTCACGCAGGCCTATGCCGCGGCCTGCAAGGCCGGCCTGAAGACCACCGCGCACGCGGGCGAGTTCGGCATGCCCTGGACCAACGTGCGCACCGCGCTCGACGTGCTGCAGGTTGACCGCATCGACCACGGCTACACGGTGGTCGACCAGCCCGACTTCGCGCGCCAGTGCGCCGAGCGCGGCGTGCTCTTCACCGTGGTGCCCACCAACTCGTACTACCTGCGCACGCTGGCGCCCGAGCGCTGGGCGCTGGACCACCCGATTCGCCGCATGCCCGGCCTGGGCCTGCGCATCCACCCCAACACCGACGACCCGACGCTGCACAAGGTGACACCCACAGAGGCCTGGCTGATGATGGTGCGCGACTTCGGCTTCGGCCTGGACGACCTGCGCGGCTTCATGCACAACGGGCTGGACGGCGCCTGGATCGACGACGCGCAGCGCCGCGAATGGCGCACGCAGTGGAGCGAGGCCTTCGATTCGCTGCGCGCGCGCCTGCACACCGAACCCGTTCCTTCCGCCCCTCCTGCCCCTCCCCCCCTCGGATGACTCCCGCCATGAACACCCCTCGACGCCTGCTCCTTGCCACCGCGCTCTGCGCCTGGCTTCCCGCCGTGGCCTTCGCGCAGGCGTGGCCCACGGCCAAGCCCATCACGCTGATCGTTCCCTACACGGCTGGCGGCAGCGTGGACGTCAACGCGCGCCTCGTGGCGCAGCGGCTCGGCGAGCGGCTCAGGCAGTCGGTGGTGATCGAGAACGTGAGCGGCGCGGGCGGCGCCATCGGCGTGGCCAAGGGGGTGAACGCATCGCCCGACGGCTACACGCTGGTGGTCGGGCCCGACAGCGCCATCGCCATCGGCAAGCTGGTCAACCCGACGGCCTTCCGCTTCGATCCGCTGAAAGACCTGGCGCCGGTCGGCCTGCTCAACACCGCGCCGATGGTGCTGGTGGCGCGCCCCGGCCTGGAGGCGCAGACCTTCGCCGACTTCGTGAAGCTCGCGAAGGCAAAGCCCGGCAAGTACAACTACGCCACCTCCGGCGTGGGCACGGTGCTGCAGCTCGCCATGGAACTGCTGAAGGAGCGCAGCGGCATCTTCGTGACGCACGTGCCCTACCGCGGCGGCGCGCAGATCGCCACCGACGTGATCGGCGACCAGGTCGACCTGGCGATGCTGGTGAGCACCAGCGCCATTCCGCATGTGAACGGCAAGCGCCTGAAGGCGCTGGGCATCACCAGCAGCAAGCGGCTGGCCGCGTTGCCCAACGTGCCCACCTTCGACGAGATGCCCGGCCTGAAGGGCTTCGACATGGTGAGCTGGACGGGCATCTTCGCGCCCGCGAAGACGCCGCCGGCCGTGGTGGCGCAGATCAACCAGGCGCTGAACGCGGTGCTGCAGGAAGAAGGCGTGCGCACCAGGCTGATGGAACAAGGCGCGCTGCCGGGCAGCGGCACCCCGGAGAGCTTCGGTGCATTCGTGCAGGCGGAGTACGCACGCAACCAGAAGATCGTGCAGACCGCCAACATCAAGGAGTAAAAAGCCCGCCCGCAGCCTACGCGCACTGCGTGTCGCTTCTCCTACCCCCCCGCCGGGGGCAACACCTGAGGCCCGGCGAAGCCGGTTCCCCGGTGCTTCTGGAACAGACCGGGTCGGGTCAGCCGGTCTTGCTCTCGTCTTCCGCCGGCCAGTCGCGGATGTAGGCCTTGAGCATCTTGTTCTCGAAGTTCTGGCTGTCGACCACGGCCTTGGCCACGTCGTAGAAGCTGATCACGCCCATCAGCATGCGCTTGTCCATCACGGGCATGTAGCGCGCGTGGCGCTCCAGCATGATGCGGCGGATTTCGTCGAGGTCGGTTTCCAGCGTGCAGGTGACGGGGGCGTCGTCCATGGCCTTGCGCACGAGCGTGGTGCCGACCTGGCCGCCGTTGTTGACGATGGCGACGATCACTTCCCGGAAGGTGAGCATGCCGACCAGGTCGCCATGCTCCATGACCACCAGCGAACCGATGTCCTTCTCCGCCATGGTGGTGGCGGCTTCTGCCAGCTTGTCGTCTGGTGTGATGGTGAAGAGCGTATTGCCCTTCACGCGAAGGATGTCGCTGACTTTCATCGTGTGCTCCTCTCGGGACTCAATCTCGGCTATCTCTGGGCTGGGTCGGCGGCGTGCCGTTTTTGAATATAGCCCACAATCGGCGCCGACCTGCACGCCCCTGTCGCGCACGCATGAATTGCAGACGTAACGGGGCTTTGCGAAGCGACCCCAGAGACAACAGAGAAAGGCCCTGCATGCCCGGATATTCCGACCCCGGTTTCGACACCCTCGCGCTGCACGCCGGCGCCTCGCCCGACCCCGCCACCGGCGCGCGGGCGGTGCCGATCCACTTGACCACCTCCTTCGTCTTCGAGTCCAGCGACCACGCCGCCGCGCTGTTCAACCTGGAGCGCGCGGGCCACGTGTACTCGCGCATCAGCAACCCGACAAACGCGGTGCTGGAGCAGCGCGTGTCGGCGCTCGAAGGCGGCATCGGCGCCATCGCCACGGCCAGCGGCCAGGCCGCGCTGCACCTGTCGGTGGCCACGCTGATGGGCGCGGGCTCGCACATCGTGGCGAGCACGGCGCTGTACGGCGGCTCGCAGAACCTGCTGCACTACACGATGCGCCGCTTCGGCATCGACACCACCTTCGTGAAGCCCGGCGACTTCGACGGCTGGCGCGCCGCGGTACGCCCCAACACCAAGCTCTTCTTCGGCGAGACCGTGGGCAACCCCGGCCTGGACGTGCTCGACATTCCCGCCGTGAGCGACATCGCGCACGAAGCCGGCGTGCCGCTGCTGGTGGACTCGACCCTCACCTCGCCCTACCTGATCAAGCCCTTCGACTGGGGCGCCGACCTGGTCTATCACTCGGCCACCAAGTTCCTGTCGGGCCACGGCACGGTCATCGGCGGCGTGGTGGTCGACGGCGGCAGCTTCGACTGGGAAAAGGCATCACGAAACGCTGCCGATGGCAGCGCGGGCAAATTCGCCGAGCTGACCCAGGCCTACGACGGCTTCCACAACATGGTGTTCAGCGAAGAAAGCACGGTCGGCGCCTTTCTGCTGCGCGCCCGCCGCGAGGGTCTGCGCGACTTCGGCGCGTCGATGAGCCCGCACACGGCCTGGCTGATCCTGCAGGGCATCGAGACGCTGCCGCTGCGCATGGAGCGCCACATCGACAACACGCAGAAGGTGGTCGAGTTCCTGGCCGCGCACCCGTTCGTGTCGCGCGTGGGGCATCCGCTGATCGAATCGCATCCGAGCCACGCGCTCGCGAAGAAGCTGCTGCGCCACGGCGCGCGCGGCGCGGGCGCGGTGTTCAGCTTCGACATCAAGGGCAGCCGCGCGCAGGGCAAGGCCTTCATCGAGGCGCTGAAGCTGTTCAGCCACCTGGCCAACGTGGGCGACTGCCGCAGCCTGGTGATCCACCCCGCGAGCACCACGCACTTCCGCATGACCGACGAGGCGCTGGCCGGCGCGGGCATCTCGCAGGGCACCATTCGCCTGTCGATCGGGCTGGAAGACCCGGCCGACCTGATCGACGACCTGAAGCGTGCGCTGAAGGCCGCGGAAAAGGTGGGCGCCTGACATGAACTACACCGTCAACGGCCACACCACCTACTGCTACACCGCCGGCAAGCCCCTCGATGCAGCCAAGCCCACCGTGGTGTTCATCCACGGCGTGCTGAACGACCACAGCGTGTGGATCCTGCAGAGCCGCTGGTTCGCCAACCACGGCTGGAACGTGCTCGCGGTCGACCTGCCCGGCCACTGCAAGAGCGAAGGCCCGCCGCCCGCCAGCGTGGAAGACGCGGCGCAGTTCGTCATTGCACTGCTCGATGCCGCCGGTGTCGACAAGGCCACGCTCATCGGTCACAGCTTCGGCTCGCTCATTGCGCTGGAAGCCGCCGCGCGCGCGCCCGGGCGCATCACGCACCTGGCGATGGTCGGCACCGCCTACCCCATGGCGGTGTCGCCCGCGCTGCTCGACGGCGCGCTCAACGATCCGCAAAGCGCCATTGCCATGGTCAATACCTTCTCGCACTCGATGATGGCGCCGCCCCCCTCCTCGCTCGGCCCTGGCACGTGGCTGTACGGCAGCTCGCGCGCGCTCATGCGCCGCGTGCTCGCGAGCAACCGCGAGGCCAATGTGTTCCACATCGGCTTCAAGGCCTGCAACGACTACGCCAACGGCGAAGTGGCGATGGAGAAGGTGCAGTGCCCGGTGCTGTTTTTGCTCGGCGACGCCGACCAGATGACACCGCCGCGCGCCACCAGATTGCTGGTGGGCAAGGCTCGCAACGCCAAGGTGGTGACGGTGCAGGCCGGCCATTCGCTGATGAGCGAGGCGCCCGACGCGGTGCTGTTCGCGCTTCGCGACTTCGTCGCCGCGTGATGGCTCAGTCCACCGAGATGCCCGCGCGCGCAGCCTGGATGCGGTAGCGCGCAATCTCGGTTTCCGTTTCCTTGCGGAAGGCTGCCGCGCCGAGCGCCACCGGCTCCATGCCTTGGGCGCGCAGCGCCGCCTGCACAGCGGGGTCGCCCATGGCGGCCGTGACCGCACTCGACAGGGTTTCCAGCACCGGCGCAGGCGTTCGGCCCGGCGCGGCCAAGCCGAACCACGCCTCGAACGTGGCTTCGCGCAGGCCCTGCTCCGCCAGCGTGGGCACCCATGGCAACGCCGCGGATCGCCCGGCGCCCAGCACGGCGACGGCGCGCAGCTTGCCCGCGGCGACCTGCGGCGCCAGCGCGCCGGCCACCTCGATGCCCAGTTCGACATCGCCGCTGTTCAGCGCCACCAGCAGCTGGCCGGTGGTGCGGTACGGAATGGGCTGCAGCTGCACGCCCGCGGCCAGCGCAAACATCTCGCCGGCCAGGTGCGGGCCCGAACCCGCGCCGAAGGTGCCGTAGCGGACGCCTCCCGGGCTGGCCCTGGCGGCCGCGATCACCTCGCGCAGCGAGTGCCACGGCGTGCCCTGGCCCACGACCAGCGCCAGCGAAGTGCGCGCCACGATGGCGATGGGCGCCAGGTCGCGCGCCGGGTCGTACGGCAGCGTCTTGCGCACCGCCGGGTTCACGCTGAAGCTGGTGGAGCCCGACAACAGCAGCGTGTAGCCGTCCGGCGCGGCCCGCACCACCTGCCGGGTGCCCACCACCGTCGCGGCGCCCGGCCTGTTGTCGACGATGACTGGCTGGCCGAGCCGCTGCGACAGGCTCTGCCCCAGCACACGGGCCACCATGTCGCTGCCACCGCCCGCCGAGAACGGCACCACCACGCGGATGGGTCGTTGCGGCCAGTCGGCCTGCGAGGGCGCCGACGACTGCGCGCCCGACGCCGCCGTGATGCACAGGAGCAAAGCGGGCAGCACGGCATGGAAAGCGCGAAAGAAGCAGGGAGCGATCTGTTTCATGACATCGGCATCGGGCCGGACAACCGGCCGCGGGCACTGCCGTGGCGGCAATGAACGACGTTCCAGTTTGCCCGATGCGTCCGGCCTTCGCGGTCACGGGGTCCGCGCTCGCATGCCCTTGCTACTCGGCGGCAATGCCCGCCCGGTGCGCCAGCGCACGGTAACGCGAGATCTCGCCCTCCATCTGCGTGCGGAAGGCCGCCGCGCCGATGGCCACCGGCTCCATGCCCTGCGCGCGCAGCTGCGCCTGCAGCGCGGGGCTGCCCATGGTCGCGGTGGCGGCGCGGGTGAGCTTGTCGATCACCGGTGCGGGGGTGCGCGCCGGCGCGGCAAAGCCGTACCAGGCGTCGAAGGTGGCGTCGGGCAGGCCCTGCTCGGCCAGCGTGCGCACCTCGGGCAGCATGCTGGAGCGCGTGGCGCCCACGATGCCCAGCGCGCGCAGCTTGCCCGAACGCACATGCGGCGCCACCGAGGCCACGGTGTCGATGCCCACCTCGATCTCGCCGCCGATCACGGCCATCGCGCCTTGGCTGCTGCCCTTGTACGGAATGTCCTGCAGCTGGATGCCGGCGGCCAGTGCCAGCAGCTCGCCCGCCAAGTGCGGGCCCGAGCCCGAGCCGAAGGTGGCGTAGCGGATGCTTTTCGGCTTGGCCTTGGCGGCAGCGACGAGCTCGGCCACCGAATGCCACGGCGTGCCCTTGCCCACCACCAGCACCAGCGGCGTGCGCGCCACGATGGCGATGGGCGCCAGGTCGCGCACCGGGTCGTAGGGCAGCTTCGCGCGCAGCGCCGGGTTCACGCTGTAGCTGGTCGAGCCGGAGAGCAGCAACGTGTAGCCGTCGGGCGCGGCCTTGGCCACGGCGTCGGTGCCGATGATGGTGGCGGCGCCGGGCTTGTTGTCGATCACGATGGGTTGGCCCAGGCGCTCCGACAGGGTCTGCCCCATCGCACGCGCCACGATGTCGGTGCCGCCGCCCGGCGGAAACGGCACGACGAGCTTGATGGCGCGCTCGGGCCAGGCGTCTTGCGCGAACGCGGGGGCGTGCGCGCCCAGGACGGCGCAGGCGCCGAGCAGCAGGCCGAACGTGCGGCGGGAGACGAAGGATTTCATGGGCGTGTGCGTGTCAGGAGGTTGAAGAAGCGGAAGCGGTCGTCGAGATTCGTCCGGCGGCCCACGGCGCAAGGCCGGGCTCACCCAGGTCCCAGTACAGGCCGGCCATGATCCGCAGGCCCTCGCGCGCCAGCGGCGCGAGCAGGTGCTCGTTGGGCGCGTGCTGCGCGCAGGCAGGGTACGAATGCGGCACCCACAGGGTCGGCAGGCCCAGCACGTCGGCGAACACATCGTTGGGCAACGAGCCCGCGAGGTTGGGCAGCAGGTCGAGCCGCTGACCGCTGCTCTGTTCGATGGACCGGCGCGCCCAGCCGACCCAGGGGTTCTGCACATCGAGCCGCGTGGCCGCCCCGGTCAGCGTGACGGCCACCTCGACCTGCCCGAAGCCGTGCGCATCGAGGTGCGCGCGCACGATCTGCTGCAGGTCTTGCCACGGCGTGCCGACCACGAAGCGCAACTGGCAATGCGCCACGGCCTCCGAAGGAATGGCGTTGACCGGCCGCGTGGCCGAACCGGCGCCGAGCGCCAGCACCTCGATGGTGTTCCACGCCACCAGCCGCTCGGCCGGGCTCAGGCCGGGTTCGCCCCAGCCCTCGTCGACCGCGGGGTCGTCCGCGCCGCCGCCGATGGCGATGTCGGCCAGCGCGTCCCGCACGGCCTGCGTGACCGGCGGCGGGCGCAGGGCGTCGACAAGGATGCGGCCGTGCGCGTCCACCAGCGAGGCCACCGCGTGGCTGATCACCGTGCCCGGGTTGGCCAGCACACCGCCCCAGTTGCCCGAGTGGTAGGCGCGCGGCCGGGCGCGCAGCCGAAGGCTGAAGTTGACCGCGCCGCGCGAGCCCAGGAACAGCGTGGGCCGCTCGGCGCTCACGCGCGGGCCGTCGCTGGCGAGGAACAGGTCGGCGCGCAGCTTGTCGCGCTCCTGCGCGCACACCGCATGCAGGCCGGGCGAGGCGGCCTCTTCGCCCATTTCGACGAGCCACGTCATGTTGTAGCCCAGGCGTCCGCCGCGCGCCTCGATGGCGGCGGCCAGCCCGCCCAGGTTGATGCTGTGCTGACCCTTGTTGTCGGCCGTGCCCCGCCCGTACCAGCGCTCGCCGCGCACGGTGAGCGCCCACGGTGCCAGGCCCTCGTCCCACTGGGCGTCCTGCCCGCTCACGACGTCGCCATGGCCGTAGGTCATGACCGTGGGCAGCGCCGGGTCTTCGACGCGGCGCGCGATGAGGAAGGGGCCACCGCCGGGCACCGGGTTGGCAACGACCTCGCCAGTGAAGCCCAGCGCCGCGAGCGGCGGCATCAGCTCTTCGCGCAGGTAGGCCTCGAGCGCGGGTGTGGCGGCGCCGGTGTCGCTTTCGGTGCGAAAGGCGATGCGGCGCTGAAGGTCGGCGAAGAAGCCGCCACCGTCGAAATAGGCCGTGGCAGCGGCCAGGCTGTGGGTGCGTTGCATGAAGGGTGTCCTTGTCTGTCTGTCGGGTGCAGCAAGTACAAGGCCTGAAGGCCGATGCTTCCAGCATCGTTTTGGCAAGCTACCATTGCTTTCAAGGCAACACCCATCCCAAGCGCATGACACTCCCGCTTCTCAGCATCCCGATGCGCCACTTCCTCGAAGTGGCGCGCAGCGGTTCGGTCAACCAGGCGGCGGCGAGGCTGTTCGTGGCGTCGTCGGCGGTCAGCCGGCAAATCGCCAAGCTCGAAGACAGCCTGGGCACGCCGCTGTTCGAGCGGCATGCGCGCGGCATGGCGCTCACGGCCGCGGGCGAGCGGCTGGCGGCCCACCTGCGCAATGCGCAGCTCGACATCGAGCAGGTGGTCGAGCAGGTGCGCGACCTGGGCGGGCATGGCGCACGGCGCATTCGCATGGCCTGCACCGAAGGCTTCGCGGGGCACTTCATGCCGCTGGTGATGCGCAGCTTCGAACAGGCGCACCCGGGCTGCCAGCTCGAGCTGCACGTGGGCTCGCCCGACGGCGTGAGCGCACTGCTGGCGCGCGGCGAAACCGACATCGCGCTGAAGTACGTGGTGGCGCCGGAGCCCGGCCTGGCGGTTGCGCACACGGCCACCGCGCCGGTGTATGCCGTGCTGCGGCCCGACCATCCGCTGGCGCGCCAGCGCGTGGTGTCGGTGGCCGACGCGGTGCGCTACCCGCTGGCCGTGGGCGACAAGGGCGTTACCGCGCGCCAGCTGTTCGACCAGGCCTGCAGCCTGCAGGGGCTGCGGTACCACGCGATCTTCGTGAGCAACTTTTCGTCGGTGCTGCTGCCGCTGCTGCGCACGCCCGACGTGATGCTGTCGGGCCATCTCACGGTGATGCACCTGATCGAAGCGGGCACGGTGGTGGCGCGGCCCTTTGCCGAGGCGCCGCTGCAGCAGCGCCAGTTGCAGGTGCTGGCGCTCGAAGGCCGCACGCTGCCGCCGCTGGCGCAAGCGTTCGTGAAGCACCTGGTAGGTGCCATGGCCAGCGCAGGCCGGCGCAAGCTGGGGCGGGCGCGCGCCGACGCCTGAACCCCGCGATGAAAAAGCTCAGCCCAGCGCGTTGATGTCCGCCGGGTCGAGCAGCTTTTTCGGCGCGCCGTTGCGCGCCACGGCCAGCATGGCGCGGCCGACCTTCTCGGTGGTCGTCACCTTGTTCGGCCAGAGCCGGTACGCCAGGCTCAGCAGGGGCGACAGCACGACGTAGATGCCGTCGTACAGCGGCGTCTTGGAGCGCACGCCGTGCAGCGGCTGGATGACGCCGGGGCGGAACATGTACGCCCCCTTGAACGGCAGGCGCAGCAAGGCGTTTTCGGTCGCGCCCTTCACGCGCGCCCACATGCTGCTGCCGCGCTCGCTGCTGTCGGTGCCGGCGCCCGTCACGTAGGTGAAGGTCATGCCCGGGTTGAGCCGCGCGAGCACGGTGGCGGCGGCCAGCGTCAGGTCGTAGGTGATGCGCTTGTACGCGGGCTCCTTCATGCCGACCGAGGACACGCCCAGGCAGAAGAAGCAGGCGTCGAAGCCCTGCAACTGCGGCTCGACGGCGCTGTAGTCGTCCATGTCCTTGTGCACCAGGTCGCGCAGCCTGGCGTGTTGCTGCCCCGTGCCGTTGCGCCCGACCGCGACCACGCTCTGCACATCGGGTGCCAGCAGGCACTCGCGCAGCACGCCCTGCCCCACCATGCCGGTGGCGCCAAAAATCAGGATCTTCATGAAGGGTCCGCCGCGAGAGGTGAGAGGAAGGAAAGGAAAAGGGTCAGACCGTGAAGACGGCCGGCTTCTTGTTCAGCACCGCCAGCAGCAGGTCGACGTCGAGGCTCGATGGCTTCGGCGGCTGCAGCGCCGACAGCATGCGCGAGAGCGTTTCCGCGTGCGGCAGCAGCGGGCCGAGAAAGCGGGTGCCGTCGGCGCCCGCGACCAGCAGGGTCGGGAAGGTCTCGACGTCGAAGGCGTCGGCGATGTCGGCATGGTCTTCGATGTCGACCCACGCGAAGCGCAGTTGCGGATGCGCGCGCGCCACCTGTTCGAGCAGCGGCCGGTAGTCGCGGCAACTGCCGCACCATTCGGCGCACAGGCACACGACCCACAGCGCATCGCCGGCGGGGTCGGCGGATGCCGGGGCGTTGGGGGTGCTTGAAAGAGCGCTCAAGGTCGATGCGTCCAGGGAGTGATGGAAGGGCCGGATGGTGCCGGCGCGAGGTCGTGGCTATTATGGACAAGGCCCCCGCCGCGGGGGCTCCAGGTCACAGGAGACTCGCACGATGAACACCACGACCGCCCCCGAATCTGCAGTCGATCCGCGCCGTTTCAAGCGCTTTGCCGAGTTCTATCCGTTCTACCTGACCGAGCACGCCAACCGCACCTGCAGGCGGCTGCACTTCGCGGGCTCGACGATTTCGCTGCTGTGCCTGCTGGCACTGGTGGTCACGCTCAACCCGTGGTGGCTGCTGGCCGCCCTGGTGGCGGGCTACGGCTTTGCCTGGGTCGGGCACTTCGGGTTCGAGAAAAACCGGCCGGCGTCCTTCAAGCGGCCGCTGTACAGCTTCATGGGCGACTGGGCGATGTACCGCGACATCTGGCTGGGCCGCGTGAAGATCTGAGTGCTACTAGATCAATAGCACGTCACCCAGTCGCAACGTGCGTAACGGGCCTTTTTGCCACAGATCTTCGAGTGGTTCGGCGCGCGGCATCATCAGTTCCCTGAGCAGCGGTTCGATGGAAGTGGACGGATCGGCCAGCAGCACGTAGCGCGGGTCCCGGCCTTCGGGTTCTTCGGCCAGCGGCGCGATCCAGTCGAGCGCCACCAGCGTCTCCAGCACCGGCGCCAGCTGCAGCGCGTCGACCCGCATGTGCGTCACCAGCTCGGCCGCGCCCATGCCCTTGGCCGGCGTGGCCCGCGCGCGCGCCAGGTGCTGCAGCGATTCCATCGCCAGCTGAAGCGGCCAGCCCGCCGTGCCGCCGCGGCGCGCCACGCCCGTCAGCAGGCTCGGCAGGTAGGCGGCGATGACCGCGCCCAGCAGCACGATCACCCAGGCCACGTAGATCCACACCAGAAGAATCGGAAAGGTGGCGAAGGCGCCGTACACCACCGAGTAGGTAGGCACCAGGCTCAGGTAGTACCCCAGCACGCGCTTGGCGATCTCGATGGACGCGGCCACGAAGAGGCCGCCCGCCCAGGCGTGCGACCAGCGCACGTGGGTGTTGGGCACGTAGTGGTACAGCGCGGCCATGCCGGCGCCCAGCAGCAAAAATTCGAGGCTGTCGAAGGCCAGCTTGACCATGGCACCGCCCACCACGTCGCGCGACGCCGCGAACACGTACGAGGTGGTCGACAGGCTCACCGCCAGGATCAGCGGGCCCAGCGTGATGGTGGCCCAGTAGATCAGCACCCGCTGCGCGAACGGCCGCGGCGTGCGCACGCGCCAGATGTTGTTGAGCGTCTTGTCGATCGTGAGGATCAGCGCAATGGCGGTGATCAGCAGCACGATCAGGCCCGCGATGCCCAGCCCGCTGGCCTTGCTCGCGAACTGGTTCAGGTAGCCGAGCACCTGGCGCGAGATGTTCTCGGGAATCAGGCTCTCGACCAGCCAGCGCTGCAGCCGGCCCTGCATCTTGGCGAACATCGGGAACACGGTGAACAGCGCCAGCGCCACCGTGAAGAACGGCACCATCGCGATGGTGGTGGTGAAGGTCAGGCTGCTGGCCGTGAGGCCGAGCTTGTCTTCGCGAAAACGCTCGCCCAGCACCGCCGCGGTGTTGCGCCAGGGAAAGCGAGAAAGATCCCTCCAGAGTTGCCTGCGATTCATGGCGGCTATCATGCCATCCGCTCTTTTCCATCGCGTCCGCCACCGACCGCGCGCCCCCTTCTTTCCTGCCGCCCCGACGTGTACGCCCCAACGCTCCCACCCTCCTCCGTTCGCGCGACCCGCTGGGCCGCCGTGGGCAGCCTCGTCGGCCTCATCGTGCTGGGCCTGGCCTGGGAGCTGTGGCTGGCGCCCTTGCGCCCGGGCGGCTCGCTGCTGGCGCTGAAGGTGCTGCCGCTGGTCGTTCCGCTGGCGGGTCTGTACAAGAACCGCATGTACACCTACCGCTGGGTCAGCCTGATGGTCTGGCTCTATTTCACCGAAGGCGTGGTGCGCGCCTGGAGCGACACCCGCGGCGTGAGCCAGGTGCTCGCACTCGTCGAGGTGCTGCTGTGCCTCGTGCTGTTCGCGGCCTGCGCCTGGCACGTGCGGCTGCGCCTGCGCCACGCCAAGACCGCCGCTGCCGCTGCTGCCGCTGCTGCCGCTGCCCGCCCCCTGGAGGCTTCCGCCCAATGACCACTGCATCCCTGATCGAACAACTGCGCGCCATCGTCGGCGCCGCGAACGTGCTCCACGAGGGCGACCTCACTGCCTACGAACAGGACTGGCGCAAGCGCGCGCGCGGCAAGTCGCTGGCCGTGGTGCGGCCCGCCACCACGCAGCAGGTGGCCGACGTGGTGAAGGCCTGCGCCGCGGCCGGCACGGCCGTCGTTCCGCAGGGCGGCAACACCGGCCTGGCGGTGGGCTCCATTCCCGACGAGAGCGGCACGCAGGTGGTGCTGAGCCTGCAGCGCATGAACGCCATTCGCACCATCGACGGCGCCAACCTCACCATGACGGTGGAGGCCGGCTGCATCCTGCAGACGCTGCAGGAGGCGGCCGAGAAAGCCGGCTTCCTGTTCCCGCTGAGCCTGGCGGCCGAAGGCAGCTGCACCATCGGCGGCAACCTGGCGACCAACGCGGGCGGCACGCAGGTGGTGCGCTACGGCAACACGCGCGACCTGTGCCTGGGCCTGGAAGTGGTCACGCCGCAGGGCGACATCTGGGAAGGCACCAGCGGCCTGCGCAAGGACAACACCGGCTACGACCTGCGCGACCTGATCGTGGGCAGCGAAGGCACGCTGGGCGTCATCACCGCCGCCACCATGAAGCTCTACCCGCTGCCGGCCGCGCAACTCACTGCCTGGGCCGCCGTGCCTTCGCTGGACCACGCGGTCACGCTGCTGGGCCTGGCGCACAAGCACCTGGGCTCGGGCCTCACCGGCTTCGAGGTGATGGGCAAGTTCGCGCTGAGCCTGGTCGACAAGCACATGCCGCAGCTGCGCGTGCCCTTCATCGCCGACGAGGCGGTGCCTTACTGCGTGCTGCTGGAGAACTCCGACAGCGAATCCGAAGACCACGCCCGCGCGCGCTTCGAGGCGCTGCTGGAGACCGCCTTCGAAGACGGCTGCGTGAGCGACGCGGTGGTGGCCGAGAACCTCACGCAGGCGCACCAGCTGTGGCACATCCGCGAGAGCATTCCGCTGGCGCAGGCCGAAGAGGGCCTGAACATCAAGCACGACATCTCGATTCCGGTGTCGCGCATTCCGGCCTTCGTGGCCGAGACCGACGCGCTGCTGCAGCGCGAGATCGCCGGCGTGCGGCTGGTGAACTTCGGCCACCTGGGCGACGGCAACCTGCACTACAACGTGCAGGCGCCGGAGAACATCGACACCAAGGCCTTCCTGAAGAACGAGGAAGAGCGCATCAACACGCTGGTGTACGACGCGGTCGAGAAATTCGGCGGCTCGTTCTCGGCCGAGCACGGCGTGGGTTCGCTCAAGGTCGACAAGCTGGAAAAGCACAAGTCGCCGGTGGCGCTGGAGATGATGCGGGCCATCAAGCGCGGGCTGGACCCGAAGAACACGCTGAACCCGGGGCGCGTGATCCGGGTCTAGGGTCTGCTGCATTGCTCCCTCCCCTTCCGGGGGAGGGCTGGGGTGGGGGCACGCGGCGTATCCATTGCCGCTGGCCCATCCACCGCCGCTTGCCCCCATCCCAACCTTCCCCCGGAAGGGGAAGGAGCAAGACAATACCACTCAGCCGGGAAAGTCTTCGCCCCGCAACTCGATCGGCTGCCCATGCGGCGTGCGGTCCGCCGCATGGTCCCAGGCATGCCGGTAGCGGGCGAGTTCGTCGCCCGAGCTCGCGCCCTTGCGCGCCACCAGCGTCTCCAGCGCCGCCAGCCAATGCCGGTAGTAGGTCTCGCCCGTGTCCGGATCGCCCGCGGCCTGCGCGGCGGCGATTTGCGCGGCCAGCGTCTGTGCCCACTCGGGCCAGGTGAACAGCCCGCGTTCGTGCAGCGCCAGCGTCATCGCGAAGGCCTGCGCTTCCCATGGCGCGCCGAAGACGGGCCCGTCGGCATCGCACGGCATGCCGGGCGACAGGGGCAGGCGGTCGCCGTTCACGCGACGGCCTCCAGGTAGCTTTCCCACGCATCGACCGACACCGAGAGGTTCTGGCGCGGCACCGTGTCGCCCCAGAGCTCGGCCTCGCCGAAGGCCACCGTGTAGAGCCACTGCGGCTGCTCGCCGAGCCCCTGTGCATTGGCGTCGGCGAACACGTGCGCGCCGTGCACATGCATGACGGTGCCGCGCTTGCCCTGCACGTAGGCGGGCAGCCGCGTGTGATGGTCGACCTTGCCGAGGTGTGTGCGCACCGCTTGACCGACGGCGAAGCGTGCCGGACCCGGCGCGGGGCGCTGCGTCGGCGAGCCTTTCGCCAGCACGGCCGGCACGTGGGCCGCCTGCAGCACGCGTGCGACAGGCGCGGGCACGTGGCGCATCTCGCCACTGGCAACCTCGTCCGCGAAGACCTGCCCGCGCTGCAGCATCAGCTGCTCGAGCGCGCCGAGCCAGATCTGGTAGTAGCTCAGGTCGCGGTAGTCGGGCAGCGTCTCGCGCACGGCGCGGCTCGCATCGATGTTCCATGACCCCGTGGCACCCATGGCCAGCACGAGCGCCAGCACGCGCGGCTCCCAGCCCGCATGGAACAGCTCGCCTTCGGGCTCCGGCACCACCTTGCCGAAACCGGGTTGGCCGCCAAGGTCGGCCTTGGTGTCGTAGCTCATGCAGGGCTCCCCTGTTTCGCGGGAGCCTGCGCCAGCCGCGTGCCGATCATCGAATCGCGCGAGACCAGCGCGGCAAGCGCGTCTTCGTCCAGTCCCTCGGTGCCTGCGGGCCGCTGCGGAATCACGAGGTAGCGCACCTCGGCGGTCGAGTCCCACACGCGGATGCGCGTGGCCTCGGGCAGCGTCACGCCGAAGTCGGCGAGCACGCCACGCGGGTCTTTCACCACGCGCGAGCGGTAGGGCGCGCTCTTGTACCAGGTGGGCGGCAGGCCCAGCACCGGCCAGGGGTAGCAACTGCACAGGGTGCACACGACCATGTGGTGCAGCGCGTCGGTGTTCTCCACCGCTACCATGTGCTCGCCTTGGCGGCCCGTGTAGCCGAGCGAGGCGATGGCCGCGGTGGCGTCGGCCAGCAGCCATGTGCGAAACGCCGGATCGACCCAGGCCCGCGCCACCACGCGCGCACCGTTGCGCGGACCGATGCGGGTCTGGTAGGTATCGATCAGCGCGTCCAGCGCGGCGGGGTCGACGTAGCCCTTTTGCGTCAGCACGCTCTCCAGCGCGCGCACGCGCAGGTCCATTTCGCCGAGTTCGCTGTGGCCATGGCCAGAGTCGTGGTCATGGTCGGTGTGGGGGTGGTCTGCGCTCATCCGGCCATGCTACGCCGACGCACTTAAAATTCGAAGGCCCCGCCCGAAGCCTCCCAAGCCCCCTTCTGCCATGACCTCCACGCCGTCCACGCCCGCCCGCCCCGTCCGCTCCCAGTACGAAGACTTCATGCGCCACGTCGACACCCACGGCGTGTTCAAGAGCGACCGCACCGGCACCGGCACCAAGAGCGTGTTCGGCCACCAGATGCGCTTCGACCTGAACGAGGGCTTTCCGCTGGTCACCACGAAGAAGGTGCACCTGAAGTCCATCATCCAGGAACTGCTGTGGTTCCTGACCGGCTCCAGCAACAACAACTGGCTGAAGGAACGCGGCGTCAGCATCTGGAACGAATGGGCGCGCGAAGACGGCGACCTGGGCCCCGTGTACGGCGTGCAGTGGCGCAGCTGGCCCACGCCCGACGGCGGGCACATCGACCAGATTTCCGAGGTCATCAAGACGCTGAAGAGCAACCCCGATTCGCGCCGCATCATCGTGAGCGCATGGAACGTGGCCGAGCTGTCGAAGATGGCGCTGATGCCCTGCCACGCCTTCTTCCAGTTCTACGTGGCGCCGCCGCAGGCCGAGGGCGAACGCGGCAAGCTGAGCTGCCAGCTCTACCAGCGCAGCGCCGACATCTTTCTGGGCGTGCCCTTCAACATCGCGAGCTACGCGCTGCTCACGCACATGGTGGCGCAGCAGTGCGACCTGGACGTGGGCGACTTCGTGTGGACCGGCGGCGACTGCCACATCTACAGCAACCACGCCGAGCAGGTGGCGCTGCAACTGAGCCGCACGCCCTACCCGTACCCCACGCTGAACATCAAGCGCAAGCCCGCGTCGATCTTCGACTACCAGTACGAAGACTTCGAGGTGCTCGACTACCAGCACGGCGACGCCATCAAGGCCCCCGTGGCGGTGTGAGCGGAGCCCCTGCATGAGCACGCCGCGCATCAACCTCATCTTCGCCCGCGCCGCCAACGGCGTCATCGGCGCGGACAACACCATCCCCTGGCACCTGCCCGAGGACATGGCGCACTTCAAGCAGCAGACGGCCGGCGCACCCGTGGTCATGGGCCGCAAGACTTGGGACTCGCTGCCGCCGCGCTTTCGCCCGCTGCCGGGCCGGCAGAACATCGTGGTCACGCGCCAGGCCGACTGGCAGGCCGACGGCGCGCAGCGCGTGGGCAGCCTGCAGGAGGCCTTCGCGCTGTGCGAGCAGCAGCAACAGCCCGCGGACGTGTGGGTCATCGGCGGCGCGCAGATCTACGCCGAGGCCGAGCCCCTCGCGCACCGCGCGGTCGTGACCGAGCTTGCGCGCGACTACGAAGGCGATGCCCACGCACCCACGCTCGATGCCACCGTGTGGCGCGAAACGCAGCGCGAGTCGCATGTCTCCGCAAAGGAAGGCCAGGCCTTCAGCTTCGTCACGTACGAGCGGGTCGCCTCCCCCCGCCGATGAGCGACGACGGCGCCCGACGAAGAGGCGCTCTTCATGACCGGCACGGCGCGCCCCACCACCGATGGCCGGCTCGAGGTAGACATCCACGGGTGTTCGACGGCATCGACCCGGTGCACCGGCACATCGTGATGCCCGACACCACCGCGTGGCCGGCGCAGTCCCGAAACTAGGTCTTCGGTACACGCGCAAAGGCCTGCGCGCCGCAGGGGTTACGCCGCGTTTGGACAGTGCTAATTGTTTGTGCGCACAATGTCCTGCACGCCCTCAACCCCAAGGAGAAGGCTCATGTCCATGGAATTTCTTCGGGTGCTCTCCGAGCAGAAATTGCCACACGTGATTCACACGCCGGCAGACATCGACAGGCTGCGCGTGCTGCGTGCGGCAGAGTTGGTGACAGCCTTCATTCCACCGTCGGACCGCGCACCCGGTTCGCGCGCAATCCATCAGCTGGCCCAGGTCGAATCGATCACGGTGAAGGGCCAGCTGGCCCTGAACAAGGCCACCTCGGCGTTCATCGAACTCTGAGACGAACCGCGGGCGCGTTCCGCGCTCTTCGCCGCGCGCTCGGCTGCGCACTTCAGCCCCACATTTCGACCCGCCCGCATCGCCCCGGCCACACGGCCGACGGCCGCGATGCGCGCGCACTCCCCATCCCGCTTTGCACCGTCCGCGCGCTCCTGCGCGCGGCACCGCCTGCCGCCTTGTCCCTGTCACAGGACTTTGGTCCTATGGGCCCGGCCAAACCTGGCCGTAATTCGTGACAAATTTCATTTAAATGTAAGTTTATAAACCGGAGAGCCTTGTTTTTATTGGATTTTCTCCGTGTTCATGGGAGCACTACCCAATTCAGGGGATTGTCCTTAAATATCTCCATTTGTATCTTTCGTCAGCTTTTGATGCATGCCGGGACAGCAACGGCAAGGGATCGCGCGCCGCCGAGACGGCGAAGAGCATCGAAAACTTCAACGTGTTTTCCTGTCAATTCAACCTTTTCTGAGAGCGAAAAATGTCGAACAGCCTGCAAAACTGGGTGGGGCGCAACCGCCCGCCGCGCGTCCAGATCACCTATGACGTCGAGATCGGCGACGCCACCGAGAAGAAAGAGCTGCCCCTGGTCGTGGGCCTGCTGGCCGACCTGTCGGGCCAGCCCGCACAGGCGCTGCCCAAGCTCAAGGAACGCCGTTTCATCGAAGTCGACCGTGACAACTTCGACGAAGTGCTCGGCAACATCGCCCCGCGCCTGGACCTGTCGGTGCCCGACACCATGAAGGGCGAAGGCAACCTGAAGATCGAACTGAACTTCGCGGAATTCGGCGACTTCCACCCTGAAGCCATCGTGGGCAAGGTGCCCCGCCTGGCCAAGCTGCTCGAAGCCCGCCAGCAACTGCGCGACCTGCTCGCCAAGCTCGACGGCAACGACGAACTCGACGACCTGCTCGAGCGCGTGGTGCAGAACAGCGCCGACCTGAAGACCGTCCAGACCCAGGCCAAGGCCGAAGCGGGCAGCGCACCGGCACCTGCCGCCGCCGAGCCCGCAGCCGCCGCGCATGCCGCTGCGCAACCCGAATCGTCCCCCGAAGCCGAAGCGCCGGCTGCGTGATCAACCACGCCGGACGCAGCCCGCATGGCGCGACCCGGCAATTCCTGAATGGTGACAAATATGGCCAATAAATCCAAAGCCGCCGAAGCCGGCAGCGCAGCAACCACGGTCACGACCAGTGACATGGGCCTGCTCGACAAGATCGTCTACGAGGGCAACATGACGACCGAGCCGTCGCAGGGCGCCTATGCGAAGAAGCTGATCGGTCAGCTGGCTTCGCAGATCCTCGACGAAGGCATGAAGACCAGCCCCGACAAGGGCGTGGTCACGCTGATCAACGAGCGCGTCGCCGAAATCGACCGCCTGCTGACCGAGCAGCTCAACGCGATCCTGCACGCCCCCGAGTTCCAGGCCCTCGAAGGCTCCTGGCGCGGCCTGCACGACATGGTGTTCGGCACCGAGACCGGCTCCAACCTCAAGCTGCGCCTGCTCAACGTGAGCAAGAAAGACCTGCTCAAGGACCTGGAAACCGCCGTCGACCACGACACCAGCGTGCTCTTCAAGAAGATCTACGAAGAGGAATACGGCACCTACGGCGGCCACCCCTACTCGCTGCTGATCGGCGACTACTACTTCGGCCGCCACCCGCAGGACATCGCCCTGCTGGAGCGCATCTCGCGCGTGGCCGCTGCCGCGCACGCGCCCTTCATCGCCGCCGCCGCACCCGCGCTGTTCGACTTCAAGTCGTTCACCGAGCTGGGCATTCCGCGCGACCTGTCCAAGACCTTCGAGAGCGCCGAGCTCGCCTCGTGGCGCGCCTTCCGCGAATCGGAAGACTCGCGCTACGTGTCGCTGGTGCTGCCGAGCTACGCGGCTCGCCTGCCGTACGGCGCCAAGACGATTCCCGTGGAAAACTTCAACTACGAAGAAGACGTGGACGGCACCGACCACGGCAAGTACCTGTGGGCCAACGCGGCTTACCAGCTTGGGCTGCGCATCACGCAGGCGCACGCCATGTACGGCTGGACCACAGCGATCCGCGGCGTCGAAGGCGGCGGCAAGGTCGACGGCCTGGTGGCCCACGCCTACAAGACGGACGAAGGCGACATCGCCCTGAAGCCGCCGACCGAAGTGACCATCACCGACCGCCGCGAAAAGGAACTGAGCGACCTGGGCTTCATCGCCATCGTCAATTCCAAGGGTTCGAACACCGCGGCCTTCTTCGGCGGACAGACCGTGAACAAGCCCAAGGTGTACGACAAGGACTCGGCCAACGCCAACGCGGCCGTCTCCGCGCGCCTGCCCTACATCCTGGCGGCCTCGCGTTTCGCGCATTACCTGAAGGTGATCGTGCGCGACAAGATCGGCAGCTTCCAGACGCAGGCCGACATGCAGAAGCACCTGAACAACTGGGTGGCGAACTACGTGCTGGTGAGCCCCTCGGCGCCGCAGGCCATGAAGGCCAAGTACCCGCTGAGCCAGGCGCGCGTGGACGTGACCGAAGTGCCGGGCAAGCCGGGCTCGTACCGCGCCATCGCCTTCCTGAAGCCGCACTTCCAGCTCGAGGAGCTGTCGGCGTCGATCCGCCTGGTTGCCGACCTGCCGGCCGCCGCCGCCTGATCGCGCCGCGCGAGCGCCTTTTCTCTTTTTCGTTTTACGTCGACATACCGACCGAAAGAAATCTCACATGCCTATTTATCTCAAGATCCCGGGCGTCACCGGCCAAACCCAGATCGAAGGTCACAAGGACGAACTGGAAGTCCAGAGCTTCCAGTTCGGCGCCGGCCTGGCCGTGACCGCGGGCACCTCCAACCAGGAGCGCACCTCGGGCAAGCCCAGCTTCTCCGAAATCACCGTGACGCGCACCAGCGACTCGGCCACGCCCCAGCTGCTGCAAAAGCTCGCCGGCGGCGAAGTGCTGGCGGGCGACACCGTCATCACCTTCCCGCGTGAAGACAAGAGCGGCCTGCTGCCCCTGATGGTCGTGACCCTGACCGACGTGATCCTGAGCGGCATCTCGGTGTCCAGCGGCGGCGACGTGCCGCAGGAAAGCGTGTCGCTGAACTACGCGGTCATCAAGGTCGACTACACCAAGCAGAAGGAAGAAGGCGGCCAGGAAGGCATTGCGCCGTTCGGCTGGGACCTGTCGAAGAACATCGCGGCCGCCTGAGGGCCCGACGCTCACGCCCGGCGCCCACCGTGTCCGAACTCGTCAAAGGGAGCGTGGCTCCCCTGTTCGACCGGCTGGCGTCGGCGCCGCACGGGCACGCCCGTGACGCCCATCTCGAGACCATGGCGTCCCTGCAGGACTCCATCGGTCGCGAGCTGCGCCAACTTTTCAATACGCGCTCGCCGCTCTCGGCGGGCGACTATGCCCAAGGCAACGGCACCGTGCTGGAGTACGGCATTCCCGATTTTTCTTCTTTCAGCGCGCAGAACGCCGCCGACCTCCAGCAGCTCGCGGGCGTGCTGCGCCTGGCCGTGCAGCGCTACGAGCCGCGCCTGTCGGACGTGAGCGTGCAGGTCAGCGCCACGCCGCACCGCCACGAGGTGGCCCTGGTTCGCATCGGCGCCCAGGCGCGCGCCGGCCTGGCGCTGCGCCGCGTGGACTTCGAGATGCTGCTCGGCGCCCCGGACAGCCTGATGAAAGTCGCCTGACGTGTCCGACATCCAGCACAGCGAGCTGCTGCAGTACTACAAGCGCGAACTGTCCTACCTGCGCGGACAGGGGGCCGACTTCGCCCAGCGCTACCCCAAGGTCGCCTCGGGGCTCTCCCTGCACGGCGGCGAATCGCTCGACCCGCACACCGAACGGCTGATCGAGTCGGTGGCATTTCTTTCAGCGCGCGTGCACCGCGACCTCGACCAGGAATTTCCGGACGTCGCCAGCGCGCTGCTCGACAACCTGTGCCCGTCGCTGGTGCAGCCGCTGCCCTCGATGTCGGTGGCGCAGTTCGAACTCGACCCGACGCAGGGCAAGGTCACGGCGGGCTTTCGCGTACCGCGCCACACCATGCTGAACGCGCGCGCTGCCCGCGAACCGTCCGCGCAGGCGCAAGGCGCGCCCTCGCAGGAGTGCCGTTTTCGCACCGCCTGGGACACCGTGCTGTGGCCGCTGCGCATCGCGCACGCCGCCATCGACGCCGACGCCGTGCTGCGCCTCACGCTCGAATGCACGGCGGACGCCGACTTTTCGGAGCTGGACATCGACAGCCTGCGCATCCACCTGCAAGGCGACTGGATGACCACCATGCCGCTGTACGACGCGCTGGTGTCGGGCATGAAGTCGCTCGGCGTGGTTCCCGAAGGCGACATGCTGCAGATGCTGCCGGCCGACGCCTGGCGCGAGGTCGGCTTCGCCGAGGGCGAAGAAGTGCTGCCGCAGCCCGCCAACGCGCAGCCGGCCTACGGCCTGCTGCAGGAGTACTTCGCGTTTCCGCGCAAGTTTCATTTCTTCGACCTGCAGCACCTGCGTTCGCGCCTGGGGCGCGGGCGCCGCTGCGAGCTGGTGTTTCAGCTCGACCGGTTCGCGCGCGCGCTGCGCCACTTGGACGCCGACAACTTCCAGCTCGGCTGCACGCCCATCGTCAACCTGTTCCCGCGCGTGAGCGAGCCGCTGGTGATGGACCAGCGCCACTACGAATACCTGCTGGTGCCCGACCGGCAGCGCGACGCCTCCACCGAGGTGCATTCCATCGTGTCGGTGGTCGCGTCCGACCCCGATGCCGACAAGCCGGTCGATGTGCCGGGCTTCGCCGCACTGGGCCATGTGGACGGCCACGCGAGCGGCCATGGCGGTGGCCCTGCCGACGGCGCGCAAGGCCCGGTGTTCTGGGCCGCGCGGCGCGAGCCCTGCCTGCGCCACAACATTCCCGGCACCGACGTCTTCCTGTCCTTCGTCGACCAGCGCAAGACGCACAGCCGGCCCGCGCAGCCCGTGGTCTACGCGCACCTGCTGTGCACCAACCGGCGCCTGGCCGAGCAGGTGCCCGTGGGCGCGCGTCTGCTCGCCGAAGGCCCGCCGCAGCCCACGCGCGTGCGCTGCCTGTACGAGCCCACCGCGCCGCGCGACCCGCCGCTGGGCAGCGAGACGCTGTGGCGGCTGGTGTCGCTGCTCACGCTCAATCACCAGTCGCTGGTGGACGGCTCCACCGGGCGCGAGCAGCTGCGCGAGATGCTGCTGCTGTTCGCCTCCGACAGCCGGCGCGACCATGCGCAGATCCGCGGCCTGGCCGGGCTCTCGGCGCGCGGCGTCACCGCCCACGTGGGCACCGAAGCCTGGCGCGGCTACTGCCGCGGCACCCAGGTCACGCTCGAGTTCGACGACGACGCCTTCGTCGGCGGCTCGCCCCTGCTGATGTCGGCCGTGCTCGCGCGCTTCTTCGCGATGTACACCTCGATGAACTCCTTCGTTCGCCTGGTGGTGCGCAGCGGCGAAGAAGTGCGCAAGCAGTGGCCGCCGATGACCGGCCGCCAGGTCGTGCTGTGATCGAACGGCTCACCGCCCGGCCGCAGGACTTCAACCTGTTCCAGGCCATCAGCCTGCTCGAGCGCGCCGCGCCCGACGCCGTGCCCGTGGGCCGCGCCCAGGGCCCGCGCGAGCGCGAGGCGGTGCGCGTGCGCGCCTTCGTGTCGCTGGCCTTCGAGGCCAGCGACGTGCGCGAGGTCGGCACCCACGCCCCCACCGGCGAGCCCTTCACGCTCAGCACGCCCACGCTCTCGCTGGGCGGCAGCGGCGGCCCGCTGCCGATGCCGTTCACCGAAATGCTGCTGGAGCGCCGGCAGCGGCGCGACCTGGCGACCGAGGACTTCCTGGACATCTTCAACCACCGCTTCCTGGCGTTCCTGTACCGCAGCCGGCGCAAGCACCATGTGGCGCTCAACCCGCTCTCGCCCTCGCGCTCCACGCTGGCCTCCACGCTGGACGCGGCCAGCACGCTGGGGCTGCGCGCCGGCGAGCGCGCGCCCGACGGCTCGGCCCTGTGGCTGCGCCACGCGGGCCTGCTGGGCGGCGCGCCGCGCGGCATGACCGGCCTGCTGGCGCTGCTTCGCGAGCGCCTGGGCGTGCAGGTGCAGGGCACGCAGTTGCGCGGCGGCTGGCTCGCGCTGGAGCCCGACGCCCCGGCGCGGCTGGACCGGCGCACCCCGCTGGGCGGCGGCGCGGTGCTCGGCCAGCGCGTGTGGGACCAGGGCGCGGGCATCCGGCTCGTGTTCAGCGAGCTGAGCCCGCAGCGCCTGAGCGGCCTGCTGCCCGGCGGCGCCGACCATGGCCTTGCCAGTTGGCTGGTGCGCCGCTTCGTCGCGCAAGACCTGCAGGTCGAGACCGAACTGCGCCTGGCGCCCACCGCGCGGCGCAGCAGCGTGCTGGGCGCGGGCAACCCGATGCGCCTGGGTTGGACCTCGTGGATCGCCGGCCCCGCATTCCGGGGCGCACTGCCCCCCATCCGACACACCCTGGCCAACGACGCCGCCACCGGCACCGGCACCGGCGCGCACCGCGCCTGACCCGAACACCTCCCCTTATGGACATCGACATCCGCACCCTGCTCGGCCGGCTCAACCCGGAATGCAAGCGCGCCATGGAACAGGCCGCCGAACTGTGCGTGCAACAGACGCACTACAACGTCGACCTGGAGCACCTGCTGCTCAAGCTGGTCGACAACGAGGCGCCCGACCTGCGCCTGGTGTTCGGCCGCTTCGGCCTGCGCCCCGACACCGTGCAGGCGCAGCTGCAGAAGTCGCTGGACACCTTCAAGCGCGGCAACGGCCGCACGCCGAGCCTGGCGCCCGACTTCGCGCCGCTGTTCCAGGAGGCCTGGCTCATGAGCTCGATGCTGCTGGGCCAGCAGCACATCCGCTCGGGCACGCTGATGCTGGCGCTGCTCGAAGTCGACCGCCTGCGCGGGCGCCTGGTGGACGCCGCACCCGCCCTGCTGCAGGTGCCGCGCGGCACCCTGCGCGACGAGCTCGCCAACCTGCTGCAGTCTTCGCCGGAAGACGCGGCCGCCTCGGCCCTGGCCGCCGCGCCGCCGGCGTCCGGTTCGGCCCCTGCCGCGACGCCGCAGCGCCCGGGCGCTGTGCCACCCTCCACATCCGCTCCCGGCACCTACACCGACACCGGTACCGGTGCGCCATCGCTGCAGATGCCCACCGCGCGCCGCGGCAGCTCGGCCACCCCTTCGCTCGACCAGTACACGGTGGACATGACGCAGCTTGCGCGCGACGGCGCGATCGACCCCATTCGCGGGCGCGACGGGGAAATCCGCCAGATCATCGACGTGCTGCTGCGCCGCCGCCAGAACAACCCCATCCTCACCGGCGAGGCCGGTGTGGGCAAGACGGCCGTGGTCGAAGGCTTCGCGCAACGCGTGGTGCAGGGCGACGTGCCGCCCGCGCTGCGCCAGGTGTCGGTGCGTTCGCTCGACCTGGCGCTGCTGCAGGCGGGCGCGGGCGTGAAGGGCGAGTTCGAGAACCGCCTCAAGTCGGTCATTGCCGAAGTCAAGGCCTCGCCCACGCCGGTGATCCTGTTCATCGACGAGGCCCACCAGCTCATCGGCGCGGGCGGCGCCGAAGGCCAGGGCGACGCGGCCAACCTGCTCAAGCCCGCGCTGGCGCGCGGCGAACTGCGCACCATCGCCGCCACCACCTGGGCCGAGTACAAGAAATACGTGGAGCGCGACCCGGCGCTGGCGCGGCGCTTCCAGGTGGTGAAGGTCGAGGAGCCGAGCGAAGAAGTCGCCATCGACATGCTGCGCGGCATGGTCGAGACGCTGGAGCAGCACCACGGCGTGGAGATCGTGGACGACGCCGTGCGCGAGGCCGTCAAGCTCTCGCACCGCTACATCACCGGGCGCCAGCTGCCCGACAAGGCCATCAGCGTGCTGGACACCGCCTGCGCGCGCGTGGCCATCGGGCAGAACGGCATGCCGGCCGAGCTCGAGTCGGCGGTGCGCGACATTGCCGCGGCCGAGAGCGAGCTGCGCGTGCTGCGCCACGCGGCCGCCACCGGCGCCGACGCGCAGGAGTCCACAGACGCCATGGCCGTGCTGAACACCAGGCTCGGCACGCTGCGCCAGACCCACAAGCGCCTGTCCGACAAGGTTGCGGAAGAGCGGCACGCGGTGATGGAAATCGTGGCGCTGCGCCGCAAGATCGCCGACAGCATGCGCGACGACGCGCCGCCGCCCGACGAGGAAAACGACCCCACGCTGCTCACCGCCGCGTTGCGCCGGCTCGAAAAGGGCCTGGAGGCGCTGCAGAGCGACGAGCCCATGGTGCCGGTGTGCGTGGACGGCGTGATGGTGGCGCAGGTCATCTCCGGCTGGACCGGCATTCCGGTCGGCAAGATGATGACCGACGAGCTGCACACGGTGCTCAACCTGAAGGAAAAGCTCGCCGAGCGCGTGGTCGGGCAGGACGACGCGCTGGACGCCATTGCGCGGCGCGTGCGCACCTTTCGCGCCGACCTGGACGACCCCGGCAAGCCCGTGGGCGTGTTCATGCTGGTGGGCCCCAGCGGCGTGGGCAAGACCGAGACCGCCTTCGCGCTGGCCGACCTGCTGTACGGCGGGGAGCGCAACGTCATCACGGTGAACATGTCGGAGTTCCAGGAGGCGCACACCGTCTCCAGCCTGAAGGGCGCGCCGCCCGGCTACGTGGGCTACGGGCGCGGCGGCGTGCTGACCGAGGCCGTGCGCCGCCGGCCCTACAGCGTGGTGCTGCTCGACGAGATGGAAAAGGCCCACCCCGACGTGCTGGAGCTGTTCTTCCAGGTGTTCGACAAGGGCACCATGGAAGACGGCGAAGGCGTGCAGATCGACTTCAAGAACACGCTGATCCTGCTCACGTCCAACGCCGCGCAGGACGTGATCACGCAGGCGTCGCAGGGCGGGCGCAGGCCCGACCCCGAGGAACTGGTGGAGCGGCTGCGCCCCGAGCTGCTCAAGCAGTTCAGCCCCGCCTTCCTGGGCCGGCTGGCGCTGGTGCCCTACCACCACCTGGGCGACGGGCAAATCCGCACCATCGTGAACCTCAAGCTCGGCAAGCTGGCGCGGCGCTTCGCGCTGAACCACCACGCCACCTTCACCTGGGACGCCCAGGTGGAAGACGCCATCACCGCGCGCTGCACCGAGGTGGACAGCGGCGCGCGCAACATCGACCACATCCTGGCGCATGCGGTGCTGCCCGAGCTGTCGCGCCAGGTGCTGGAGCGCATGTCGATGGCCGCCGCGTTCCATGCGGTGCACATGGGCATGGACGGCGACGGCAGCTTCGTCTTCGGCTTCGAACCGGCCGCGTTGAGCCGATGACCATGCGCGAGGGCTTCACCCAGCACGGCGCGTTCCTCACGGTGAGCACCGTGCTCGCGCCGGACGAACTGCTGCTCGACGCCTTCCAGGCCACCGAGGGGTTGTCGCGCCTGTTCGCCTGCACGCTCACCATGCGCGGGCACTCGAACGAGCTGGACGCCGACGCGCTGATCGGCAGCACGGCCACCGTCGCGCTGCAGCGCCCGGGCAAGGAGGCGCGCTACTTCAACGGCATCGTTTCGCGCTTCAGCTACATGGGCGGCAACCGCCACTTCGCCACCTACACGCTCGACCTGGTCCCGCGCATGTGGCTGCTCACGCTGGGCCGCGACCGCGTGATCTACCAGAACCTGAGCGTGCCGGAGATCGTGCAGAAGGTGCTCGGCGAATACGACGTGGCGTGCCGCGCGGTGCTGGAAGGCGCCTACCCGTCGCTGGACTACTGCGTGCGCTACGACGAGACGGCATTCGACTTCGTCTCGCGGCTCATGGAAGACGTCGGCATCTTCTACTTCTTCACCTTCGGCGACGGCACGCACACGCTGGTGCTGGCCGACAACAACTCGGCGTACGCGCCCTGCGAGCATGCGCCGGCGCTGACGGTGCTCAACGGCGACGACGACCCGGCGCACACCCACGCGGTGACGCGCTTCGCGTCGGACGCCCGGCTGGTGACCAAATCGCATGCGCTGGACGACTACGACTTCCTCACGCCCGACACCAGCCAGCTGCTGCAGCACGACGGCGCCAGCGGACGCGGCCTGGACTACGAATTTCCGTCGCGCGTGGCGCTGTCGGCCACGCAGGCGCGCGCGCGCCTGCGTTCGGACGCGCACCAGGCGGGCAGCCGGTCGGGGCGCGGGGACAGCCATTGCCACTACCTGTCGGCGGGCACCACCTTCGCGCTGCAGGAACATCCGCGCGAGACGCTCAACGTGCAGCACGTGGTGCACAGCGTGCGGCACCACGCCGAGCAGGAGCACTACAGCAACAGCTTCGAGACGCTGCTCCCGGCAACGGCCTTTCGCCCGCCGCGCATCGCGCCGCGCCCCACGGTGGCCGGCAGCCACACGGCGGTGGTCGTCGGGCCCGCGGGCGAAGAGGTCTGGACCGACGCGCACGGCCGCGTCAAGGTGCAGTTTCCATGGGACCGCGAGGGCAAGCGCGACGACCGGAGTTCCTGCTGGGTGCGGGTGTCGCAGATGTGGGCCGGCGAAGGCTGGGGCGCGCTCTTCTTGCCGCGCATCGGCCACGAGGTGATCGTGAGCTACGTCGACGGCGACCCCGACCGGCCGCTGGTGTCGGGCCGCGTCTACAACGGGACGCACGCCACGCCGCTGCCGCTGCCGGCGAACTCGTCGCGCAGCACCCTGCGCTCGCATTCGCTGCGCGGCGCCGCGGGCAACGAGCTGGCCTTCGAGGACAAGCTGGACGCCGAGGAGCTCTACCTGCATGCGCAGAAAGACATGCGCGTGGAAATCGAAAACGACCTGTCGACCACGGTGATGGCCGGCAACGAGACCCACACCGTGAGCAAGGGCGACCGCACCGTGTCGGTCGCCACGGGCAAGGAAACCCACTCGGTGAAGGGCACGCGCGCGCTGGAGGTCACGGGCAACGAGACGCACGTCAACAAGGCCGACTTCACGCAGACCGTCACCGGCAACTACGAGCTCAAGGTCACGGGCAACCTGGTGATCGACGTGACCGGCACGCTGCTCATCAAGTCGGCCCAGACGCTGGATCTGAAGGCCGGCACCGACCTGGGGGCCAAGGCCGGCGTCAACCTCAAGGCCGAGGCCGGGGTGGCACTGTCGGCCAAGGGCGGCGCCACGCTCACCAACGAGGCGCCCTCGATCAGCAGCAAGGCCTCGGGCATGAACGCCGTCGAAGGCGGCGGCATGGTCACGATCAAGGGCGGGTTGGTGAAGATCAATTGAGCGCCATGGCACTTCCCTCTTTTCCCGCTCTTCCCTCCGTGGCCGCCCTGCCGGCCCTTGCGGCGGCCGACCTCGCCGCCGTGCCCCGGGCCGTGGTGCGCGAAGCCCTGGACGGCGACGGCCGCACGGCGGTGCGCGCGTCGTTCCTGGGCGACCTGGCGCACGGGCCGATGCAGGTGTTCTCGGCCGCCGGCACGCCCGCCATGGAGGCCCATTACCAGGCCGGCCTGCCGCACGGCGCCATGCGCCTGTTCGATGAGCGCGGCCAGCTGCTGCAGGAAACGCAGCGCCTGGGCGGCCTGGCCGAGGGCGTCACGCGCGGCTACTACCCCAGCGGCAAGCTCATGCAGACGCAGCAGCATGTGCACGGCACGCTGCACGGCGAAGCCGTGACCTATGCCGAGTCGGGCGACGTCACGGCGCGGCTGCGCTACGCGGCCGGTCGCCTCGAAGGCGAGGCCAGCTACTTTCACGAGGCACGCCTGGTGCGGCGCGAGCACTACCGCGCCGGACTGCTCGAAGGCGAGGTGCGCGACCACCTGCCCGGCGGCGGCGTGGCGCAGTCGTCCACCTTCGTGGCCAACGTGCTGCACGGGCCGCTGCGGCGCTTCTGGCCCAACGGCCAGCTGATGGAAGAAATTTCCTACCGCAACGGCAAGCCGTACGGCACGCCGCGCCGCTTCGACGATGCGGGCCACGAGCTCGTGCAGGCCGCCGCAAACCCGGGCTTCATGAAGAGCCTGGAAAAACTCGTGCGGGGGGCCTGAGTCATGGGCATGAACGTGTGCATGGGCGCCTCGCTGCAATGCAGCTTCGGCGCCGCGCCTTCCAGCCTCGTGGTGCTGCCCGCCAACGCCGTGCTCACCAGCGGCGTGCCGGCGGCCACCATCATGGACAACAAGCCGCTGGCCAACATCATGCCCTTCGGCACCTGCAACAGCATGTCGAACCCGATGGTGGCCGCCGCCACCGCCGCCGCGCTCGGCGCCTTCACACCCATGCCCTGCATCCCCGTGACCGCCGCGCCCTGGGCGCCCGGCTCGCCCACGGTGCTGCTGGGCAACATGCCCGCGCTGCAGAACAGCTCCAAGCTCGCCTGCAACTGGGGAGGCGTGATCCAGGTGGTCGTGCCGGGGCAGTTCACTTCGATGGTTCCCTGACCCCCGGTCGCTCCCATACCCATGTCGCAATACGTTTTCACGATGAGTTCTCGCATGGTCGCCATCACGGTGACCTGCGTGGTGCTGCTGTGCGCCCTCCTGTTCCTGATGGGCATCGAGATCGGCAAGCTCCTGGCGCCCACGCCCGCCGTCATGGCGCCGGCGCCGGTGCAGCCCGGCTCGCCTGCGTCGCCCCCCCTTGCGCCCGCGCCGACCGCCGCGTCGGCTCCCTCTGCCCCTACCCCATGAAAAAACTGACTCCACGCATGTCGAACTCCACCCGACACCTCGCGGGCATGCGCAGCGCGCTGCGGCGCCTGGCCCTGCCCTCCCTGCTGGCGCTGGCCGGCCTGTGCACCGCCCCGACGGCCGGCGCGGCGGGCGAACGGCCCATGGCGCAAGGCCTGCTTGCCACGCCCGCTGCAACCGCCACCGCAACCGCACAGGTGGTGGCGCTCGCCGCGCCGGCAGCCGCAGCCGCGGCCGTGGGTGCGCCGGCCGAGGCACCCGCCACCCCATCCGCTCCCGTCGCCCCCGTCATGGCCAACGGCCTCGTGCGCGTGCCCGACGGCCGCCTGCTCGCGCCCGACATCGCCCGCATCGTGATGCGCGGCGAGTTGGTGGTGGCCATGCTGAAGGTCGACACGCCGCCGTTCTTCTTCTTCGACGACAAGGGCCAGTGGACCGGCCTCGAAGTGGGCCTGGCCCAGTCGCTCGCCAAGGAGCTGGGCGTGAAGCTGCGCTTCAACCGCGAGGCCGGCACCTTCAACGCGGTGGTCGACCTGCTGGCCAACGGCCAGGCCGACCTGGCCATCAGCAAGCTGTCGCGCACGCTGGCGCGCTCGCAGACCATCGCCTTCAGCGACGCCTACCTCACGCTGAACCACTCGCTGATATTGAACCGCGTGAAGTTCGCGCAGCTCTCGCACGGGCGCCCGCTGCCCGAGGTGATCCGCAACTTCAACGGCAGCATCGGCGTGATCGCCAAGTCGTCCTTCGCGGACTACGCACGCACCAACTTCCCGCACGCCAAGGTGCAGGAGTTCGCGACCTGGAACGAGGTGCTGGTGGCCCTGCACAAGGGCGAGGTGGTGAGCGCCTACCGCGACGAGTTCGAGGTCAAGCGCGTGCTCAAGGCCGACCCCACCGTGTCGCTGGTGCTGCGCACCGTGACGCTGAAGGACCTGGAAGACACGCTGGGCATCGGCGTGGCCGTGACCGACACCACGCTGCTGGCCTACGTCAACCAGTTCCTCGCCCAGCGCACCGAGAAGCTGGACATCCAGAAGGTGCTGCAGGCACTCGATCGCTGAGCGTCACCGCACACACACCCATCATGAATTCCTCCAAGTTCTACGCCTTCGTCCTCAACCCCTGGGTCGTCATCATCAGCCTGGGCGCGGGCGTGGCCTTCGGCATGCTCGTGCCCTCGCTGGCGACCAGCCTGGGCTTCGTGGGCGACATCTACGTCGACCTGCTGAAGATGATCACGCTGCCCTTCATGGTGTCGGCCGTGATCTTCAGCCTGCAGCGCCTGTTTCGCGACGGCGGCACCGCCAGCCTGCTGGGCCGCGTGGCGCTGGTGTTTCTCGCGTTCTCGGCGTTCGTGGCCATTGCCGGCGCGGCCACGCTGCTGATTCTTCGCCCCGGCGAGAACCTGCCCAGCAGCACCATGCAGACCTTCGGCCAGATCGTGGGCGGCGACCTGAGCGCGAGCGACACGGCCATGAACCTGCGCGGCGTCGACGAGGTCAAGAAGAGCGCCAGCTTCTCCGACCTGCTGGTGAGCCTGGTGCCGGCCAACATCTTCTCGGCGCTGGCCAACGGCGACACGCTGAAGACGCTGGTGTTCGCGCTGCTGTTCGGGCTGGCGGTGGGGCATGTGCCCACGCGCATCTCCGACGGGCTCACGCAGGCGCTCGAAACGGTCTACCACGCCTGCCAGACGCTGATGCACTGGCTGAGCTATCCGTTGCCGGTGGTGCTGTTCTGCATGAGCGCGGCGCAGCTCGGCAAGACCGGCATCGAGCCGCTGCGCGCGATGGGCGCCTTCGTGATGGCATTCCTGGTGGTGTCGGTGCTGCTGCTGGCGGTGGCGTGCGTGATCATCTGGAAGCGCTCCAACGGCACGCTGGGGCAGACGCTCAACGCCCTGCGCGGCCCCTTCGCCCTGGCGCTGGCCACGCGCAGCAGCGCCACCTGCATGCCGATCATGATCGAGAGCCTGGTGGCGCGGCTGGGCTTCGCGCGCTCGCGGGTGGAGCTGCTGGTGCCGCTGACGGTGTCGCTGCTGCGCATCGGGCCGGTCGTGTACTACGTGTGCGCCACGCTGTTCATCGCGCAGATCTACGGGCGCTCGCTCTCGCCGGTGGAAATCGGCATCGTGCTCACCTCGTCGGTGCTCGCGGGCTTCGCCTCGGCGGGCATGACGGGGCTGGTGACGGTGTCGCTGATCGGCATGACCTGCACCTACCTGGGCCTGCCCTTCGAGGCGGCGTTCATCCTGTTCCTGGCGGTGGACCCGGTGTGCGACATGCTGCGCACGCTGGTGCTGGTCATCGGCAACACCGCGGCGGTGGCGGTGGTCTGCCCGCGGCCCCTGAAGATCTAGGGAGCACACACGCATGTCACGCATCGGTGTCCTCGGCGGCATGGGCCCATCGGCGACGGTGGACTTCATGGAGAAGATCATCCAGCTCACGCCCGCCACGCGCGACCAGGACCACCTTCCGGTGATCGTGGCGAACCTGCCCCACGTGCCGGACCGCTCCAGCGCCATCCTCGGCACGGGGCCCGACCCGCTGGCCGCGCTGCTCGCGGGCATCGGCGTGCTCAACGACATCGGGGTGGGCGTGATCGCCATTCCCTGCAACTCGTCGCACCACTGGTATGCGCAGATGGCCGCGCACAGCCGCTCGCCGGTGATCCACATCGCGCAGTCGTGCGTGGCGGCCATCGCCGCAGGGCCGCACGACCGGGCGGCCCGCGTGGCGGTGCTGGCCACGCGCGGCGCGCTGGCCTCGGGCTTCTACCAGCAGGCGCTGCGCGAGCGCGGCATCGACTTCCTGGTGCCCGACGCCGCCACCGGCCAGGAGCATGTGGACGCCTGCATCCGCGCCGTGAAGGGCGGCGACGTGCCGGGCGGCGCGGCCGCGTTCGAGCGCGCGCTGCAGGCGCTGGCCGCTACCGGCGCCACGGCGGTGATCATGGGCTGCACCGAGCTGCCGATCGCGGCCAAGGCCGCGCAGGCCGCATGCACCGGCAAGCTCACGGCCCTGGCGCTGATCGACAGCTCGCTGGAGCTCGCCCGCGCCACGGTGGGGTTCGCGCTCGGCAAGGGGTGGAACAAGTCGGCATGGGTTTCCTGACGCGCATGTCCCACAGCCTGCTCGCCCTGCTGCTGTGCATGGCGGCGGGCGCCGTGGCGGGCGTGTATGCGCCGGCGGTGGGCGACGTGGCCTACGTGGCGGCGCAGGTGTACCTGTCGGTGGTGAGCATGGCGGCCATTCCGCTGCTGGTGGTGGCCACCTTCTTCGGCCTGCGCCAGACCATGGGGCTGCCGTTTCCGGGGCGCCGCATCCTGATGATCGCGGGCTTCGCGCTGCTGCTGGTGGTGGCCTGCGCGGCCACCGGGCTGGCACTGGGCTGGGTGAACGCGCCGGGCGCGCACCTGGACGCCGAGTCGCGCGCGCACCTGGGCGAGCTGGTGCAGAAGGCCGGCGACGGCGGCGACACCGAGATGCGGCTGCACGACAGCAGCACGCAGGCCACGGCCATCGAGAGCCCGCGCGCCACGCTGCTGCCCGACAACTTCTTTCGCGTGCTGGCGGAGGGCCGCTCGCTGGGCATCCTGTCGTGCTCGCTGCTGTTCGGGCTGGCCTTCGCCGCGCTGGCGCGCACGCAGCACGCCGCGCTCAACCACATGTTCGAGGGCATCTACCGCACGCTCGAACTCATCATCGCGCGCGCCAACATCCTGCTGCCGGTGGTGGCCTTCGGCATGTCGGCGCATGTGCTGTCGCAGACCGACGCGGTGACGATTCGCGCCATGAGCGGCTTCCTGCTGCACTTCATGGCACTGGCCGCACTGCTGGGCGCGGGCGCCATCGCGGTGATCCACCGGCGCGGCAGCCTGCCGCTGGCCGACGTGCTGCAGCACCTGAAGACGCCCATGCTGGTGAGCCTGGTGTCGTCGAGCACCACCGCCAGCATTCCGCACACCATCGAGGCGATGAGCGCGCGCCTGGGCTTCAGCCGCGGCATCGTGGAGCTGGTGGTGCCCACCGCCTCGGTGTTCCTGCGCGCGGGCTCGGCGCTGTACTACGTGCTGCTGGCGCTGTTCGTGGCCAACCTGTACGACCGCACGCTCAGCGCGGCCGACATCGGCATGATCGGCACCGGCGCCACCATCGCGGCCTTCGCCTCGGCGGGCAACAACAGCCTGACCAGCGTGGGCTACGCGGGCATGGTGCTGTCGCTGCTGCAGCTGCCCATCGAGGCGGCGCTGGCGCTGTTCCTGGCCATCGACCTGATCTGCGAGGGGCCGCGCAACCTGCTGACGTTGCTGGCCAGCTGCGCGCTGATCGCCATCGTGTCGGCCGGCCTGCCGTCGGAGCGCGCCGCGCCCGAGGCGCACGCCGCGCCCGTGCAGCCGCTGCGCTTCGTGCTCACGCGCGGGCACATCGCGCTGCTGGCGGGCGGCAGCGTGCTGGCCTGCCTGCTGATCGTGCTGATGGGCATTGCCGTGGGCGCGCGGCAGGCGCAGCCCGCCGCCACCTATGCAGCCGCTGCAGCCTCTGCCTCCGCCGCATATTCCGCCCCCGGCGCGCCAACTTCTGGACTCTCGCGATGAACCGCACACCCACCTTTTTTCGATGGATGGCCGCCTTGGTGCTCGCCACCCAGCTGGCCGCCTGCGGCAGCCTGCTGCCCAAGGGCACGCGCGTGGACTGGAGCGAGCTCACGCTGTCGGCCGCGCCCGGCGCCAACCAGAACAGCCCGGTGGCGGTCGACGTGGTGATGGTGCTCGACGAAGCCATGATGGGCCGCCTGGCCGAGCTCACGGCCGCCAAGTGGTTCGGCGCGCGCGCCGACCTGCAGAAGACCTTTCCGCAAAGCCTGTCGTACCGCTCGTGGGAGCTGGTGCCGGGCCAGACGATTCGCGTGCTGCCCGAGGCCTTCGGCTCGCCGCGCGTGGCGGCCGTGCTGGTCTTTGCGAACTACACCTCGCCCGGCGCGCACCGCGTGCGGGTGGAAGACCTCAAGGGCGCCGTTGTCGCCCGTTTCGACATTCAAAGCTTCGACGTGTCCACGGTCCGCTGAACGCCCGCCGACAACCGCTGAACCCACGCCGAACCAACCGGACCCCGCCCAGTGAACCCCGACCTCTTTCTTCTTCGCGCGAAAGCCCGCCATGTCTGACGCGCACCGCGCCGCCCCCATCACCGAACGCGTCGAGTGGCATGAAGGCATGCTGCTGTCGCCGCAGCACTTTCAGCAGTTCTCCGCGCGCATGGACTCGCTCGTGGCCTGGCAGACGCTGGCCGCGGTGCCTTTCAGCTGGGGCGTGCGCCGACTGGTGTTCGACCAGGGCCTGCTGCCCGCCGGCCTGCTGCGCGTGCTGGTGCTGGAGGCCATCCTGCCGGACGGCACCGCCGTGCAGTACGCGGCTGCCGACCCCACGCACGGCGCGCTGGAACTGTCGCTCGCGCCGCATGCGCAGCAACTGGCCGACGCGCCGCTCGACATCTACCTCACGCTGCCGGTGAGCGGGCCGCCGCGCCACCGCGCCGCCACGGTGCGCTTTCGCTCGGTGGCCGCGGCGCCGGTGGAAGACGCCGTGTCGGACGCCGAGCCCGCGAACATTCCGCGCCTGCTGCCGCGCCTGGCGCTGGCCGCGGGCGCAGTACCGCCCGGCACGCATGTGCATTTGCGCCTGGGCCAGGTGTTCAAGGACAACGAGGTGGTCAAGCTCGGCGACGCGCAACCGCCGCTGCTCGAGGTGGCGCGCGACAACCCGCTGTGGACCCAGGCCGCCGGGCTGCTGGGCCAGTTGCGCGGCAAGGCGGCCTTCGTCGCCAAGCAGACGGCCGTGCCCTCCTCGCGCGTGGACGACCGCCTGGCGCACCTGGAGCTGAAGGATCGGCTGCGCAGCCTGCTGTCGGGCCTGCCGCATGCCGAGGCGGTGCTGCGCACGCCGCACCTGCACCCGCTGCCGATGTACTGGTCGCTGTGCGCGCTGCTGGCCTCGCTGAGCCTGTTGCGTCCGGGCGGCCTGCCGCCGGTGCCGATGGACTACGACCATGCGGACCCGTCGCGCGTGTTCCAGCCCCTGCTGCTGGCGCTGCACGACGCGGTGTCCGAGGTGAGCCAGGCCTACCGCGAGCACAAGTTCGAGTTCAGCCGCGGCGCCTTCGAGACCACGCTGCAGCCGCAGTGGCTGGCCGGCACGCGCATCGTGATCGGCCTGCGCGGACAGTCCGACAAGGACCTGATGGCGTGGATGGACAGCGCCATCGTGGGTTCGCAGTCGACCTACCCGTCGCTGCGCGAACGCCGCGTGCTGGGCGCGGTGCGCCGGCCCATCGACTCGGCCGACGAGCTGGGCCTTCGCCCCGGCTCGGGCTACCTGCTCTACGCCATCCAGACCCAGGCCGCGCTGACCGTGGCCGGCGAACGGCTCGTGATCGCCAACGCCAACGAAGGCGCCACCGCGCAGCCGCCGCAGGAGATCGTGCTCTTCGTCAAAGAGTGACGGCACGAACGACCCGAGGCAAGAAAAAAGATTTCCACCATGGCACGCAACCTTCCCGACCTTGCGGTCGACGACCACATCACCAAGCAGTTCCGGGCGTTCTACGACGAGATCGTGAAAGCCCGCGACCGCACGGCCGAATCGCGCGAGACCGATCCCGACGCGGTGGCGCAGGCGCTGGCGCGCCACCTCGAAAACCTGCTGGAGCTGCAGTCGCTCGAGTCGCGCCGCGAGAGCTCGCGCTTCGAGCTGGAGAACGTGGCCGACGCGCGCTACCTGAAGGCCGCGCTGGCCGACGAGGTGCTGCTGCACACGCCCTGGGTCGGGCGCGAGCGCTGGACGGCGCACCTGCTGGAGTCGTCGCTGTTTCGCACCAACATCGCGGGCGACCTGGTGTTCGGCCGCATCGAGGAGCTGCTGTCGGGCCGCGAGCCGTCGCGCCGCGACATCGCGCGGCTGTATCTCTTTGCGCTGGCACTGGGCTTCCAGGGCAAGTACCGCGGCAGCGGCGAGGAAGCGCGCCTGCTGGGCTACCGGGAGGAACTGTTCCAGTTCGTCTACCAGCGCCCGGCCGATTTTTCGGGCCGCGACCGCGTGGTGTCCGAGCGGGCGTATGCAAGCACGCTTTCGCACATCGCACCGCGCAAGCTGCCCACGCTGAGCCGCTGGACGGTGATGTTCCTGCTGAGCGCCGCCGCGCTGCTGGCGGTGTCGGAGCTGCTGTGGCTGTGGCAGTCGTGGCCGGTGCGCCAGGTGCTGCAGCCGGGCGCGGTCGATGCGCCGGGGAGCTACCCGCGATGAACCACGCCTGCCGCCTCGTGCGCCCCCGGAGGACGCCGTCATGCTGACCGACCAGCTCTTTCTTTTTTCCATCGCCGTGCTCACGCTCGTGGTGCTGCTGGTGCTGGGCATGGTGCTGTACTTTGCAGCGCGGCGCTCGCACGCCAAGCCATCGAGCGACCCGAAGGTCGCGCGCATCCGCTTCGACTCCCTGCGCAGTTCGTTCCGCCAGGCGGTGGAGCTGATCGAAGGCAACATCGCCTCGCGCGCGGACCGCTACGGCATTCCGTGGATCATGCTGCTCAACGAGGGCGACGACCACCGCCAGCTGCCCATCGAGCAGTCGGGCGTGGCGAGTGCGCTGAGCACCGAGTCGGCCTCGGCCGCGGCCACGCAGGGCATTTCGTGGCATTTCTTCGACCGCGGTGTGGTCATCGACATCCAGGGCGCCTACCTGGGCTCGCCCGACGACGACGACGCCTCCGAGAAGCCGTGGGACGAGTTCCTGGGCATGTGCCGCGCGTACCGGCCGCAGCGCCCGTTCGACTCGGTGGTCATCACCATTCCGGCGGCGCTGCTGCTGGACGACAGCACCGACGGGCGGCTCGAACTCTCCAAGCGCGCCAAGCTCGCGCACCGCCGCCTGTGGCTGGCGCAGAACCGCTTCGCGATGCGCTTCGCGGTGTACGTGCTGGTCACCGGCGCCGAACAGCTCGAAGGCTTCAGCGCCTTCGCGCGCGCGCTGCCCGAGCCGCTGCGCGCCAGCATGCTGGGCTGGTCGTCGCCGTACGACCTGTCCACCACCTACCAGCCGGGCTGGGTCGACGAGGCGGTGGGCACCCTGGTGCGCACGGTGTCCGACGTGTCGGCCGAACTCTTCGCCACCGACACCGCGCCGCAGGGCGCAGGCCCGCAGCTGCTGCTGCCTTCGCGCATCGAGACGCTGCGCGGCCAGCTGCAGCTGTACGTCGACGAACTGATGCGCCCGAGCGCCTATCACGAGCCCTTCTTCTTCCGCGGCATCTACCTGACGGGCGACAGCGGCGAGTCGGCCCAGGCCATTGCCACCATCGACGCCGAGCGCGACACCTACGGGCGCCAGGAGCCGGGCAGCGGCGACCTGATCGCGCAGCTGATGCGCCAGCCGGCGTTCCTGCGCGACCTGTTCGAGAAGAAGATCTTTCTCGAGTACGGCCTCACGCGGCCGTCGCGCACGCAGACGCTGGCGCGCCCGGTGCTGCACCGCGCGCTGCGCTGGACGGCGATCGTGTTCCTGTGCGGCTGGGGCATCGGCCTGGTGGTGGCGACCTGGCAGCTGCACCGGCACAACGGCACGCTGGTGTCGGCGCTTTCCCAGCTGCAGCACGACGCGCAGTACCGCATGCGCGCGCAGCAGCGCGGCGAGCCGGTTCCATCGGCGTGGTACCGCAACAAGGCGCTGTCGCTGCTGGCCATGAACGAGCGGCTGCGCACGGACGGCACCTACTCCTTCTTCATGCCCGGCTCGTGGCAGGTGTTCGACGACCTGAACGAACGCGTGATCGAGCGCATCGAGCGCGAGTTCGGCGACATCGCCGTGGGCACGCTGCGGCGCGAGCTGATGGCCCGCGTGAGCCAGCTGAGCGGCGTGGAGCAGGACGAGGCGACCGGCGAGTTCATCGTGGGCGCCAGCTGCGGCCTGCCGCCGAGCTTCAGGACGCTGGGCGACGCGCCGCGCAAGAACGGCCTGCTGGTGGAAGACCAGCCCGAGTTCGGCGCCCTGCAGCGCTACCTGGGTTCGGCCGAGCAGCTCGACACCGCGCTGCAGGCGGTGGAACGCCTGCGCCAGCCTTCTACCGGCAATGCGGAAGACCTGCGCGTGGCCGTGCGCTACGCGCTGGGCGCCGAGCTGCCCGCCGACCTGGGCCGCAACCTGCGCTACTTCCGACAGGCGGCCGAGGGCCGCGCGCTGTCGATTCCGCTGGCGCCCGTGCAGGCGGCGCTGCGCTGCGCGCTCGACAAGGGCACGGCGCAGCTGGACACGCGGCTGTTCGTGGGCAACGAGCTGCTGGTGTCCGAGCAGGCGCTCGCGCGGCTGCTGCCGTCGCTGGCCGGTGGCGGCACGTTCGCGCGCACCACCGCCAGCTACCGCGAAGTGATCGCCGCCATCAAGGACCAGGAAGACCTGGTGGCCTCGGGCAAGGGCGGCTGGATGCGCCAGCCGGTGCTGGTGCTGGGCGCCTCGTACGACCGCACGATCGCGCGCATCGAGCAGAACCGCCTGCTGGGGCAGGAGCCGGCCGACGCCGTGCGCGCCCGTGCGCAGGATGCGTTCCAGAAGTTTCGCGCCGAGTTCAACCTGCGCTTCGGCGGCGCGCAGCCCGGCCTGGTGTGGCAGGACAAGGAAGGCCGCTTCGCGCTGGCGAGCGAACGCATCGCGCTGCGCGACGCGCTCACCGCGCTGCTGGCGCAGCCCTTCATGGCCGCGGCGCGCGACCGCGACCTGCCGGGCGCCCCGGGCGGGAACTTGCGCTCGGCCGCCTCGTGGGACCTTGCGCGGCTCGACCAGGCGCTGGCCATCGGCGACGTGCGCAAGCGCTACATGACCGAAGGCATGCTGGCCTTTCCGCCGGCGGTTCGCCCCGGCATCGAGAGCGCGCTGAACGCCCACTTCGCGCAGCTGGTGGTCGACCAGGTGGCCGAAGCCGCGACCGGTGCCGGCGACGGCCTGCGCGCCGCCTCGGGTGCGCTCACGGCCACCGACACGCAGGCCGCGGCCTATGAAGCCTCGCGCCAGCGGCTGGCCAAGGTGCAGGCGCTGCTGTACGAGATGGGTGCCGGCGCGCGCGCCGACGACCTGCGCGCGATGATGTCGCGCGACGCGCTGCAGCGCCTCGAAGGCGTGGACGAAGCCTTCACTCAGTCGGAGCTGTACGCCATGCGCGGGCGCGACTTCCAGGGCTGGCGCGGCGAGCGCGGGCCGATGCTGGCGGCCTTCGGCGTGTCGGACGCGGGCTCGCTCGCGGCCTACCTGGGCCAACAGTTCAGCCGCACGGAAACGCTGGGCAAGCTGGCCGACAGCTACACCGCGGCGCTCGACGGCGCGGGTGCGGGCTCGGTGCTAGCGCAGCGCTGGCAGGCGATCAACCGCGACCTGGAGCGCTACCGGCTGAAGAACCCGAACAGCAGCCTGCTGCTGCTGGAGCAGTTCCTGGGCACGACCGGCGCCGAGATCGACCGCGACACCTGCGCCGCCAAGCTGGCCGGCAAGGCGCCCGCGGCACGCATCGGCGACTACTTTGCCGATCGCCACCAGCAGATCTACAGCGCGCTGCTGGCGCGCTGCTACGAACTGCAGTTCGGCGACCAGCAGGAGCTGTGGACGCAGTTCTCCACGCGCTTCAACCGCTCGCTGGCGGGCCGCCACCCGTTCGGCGCGGCAACCGGGCGCGCCTTCGACCTGGCCGAGCCTGCGGACGTGAACGACCTGGCACGGGCCTTCGACCCGCTGGCGCGCGCGCTGAAGGAAAGCCGCACCGAAGGCGGCCCGCGCACCGCGGCCATGCCGGGGGCGGCCGCGCGCCGCTTCGCCGAGCAGTTCGGCCGTGCGCGCGACTTCCTGCTGCCGCTGTTCCCCACCGAGGACGGCGCCGTGCCGGGCTACGACCTGAGCGTGGACTTCCGCGTGAACATGCCGGCGGAGATCGAGGGCAACAAGATCATCGACTGGTCGCTCGAGGTCGGCGACCAGGTGCTCAGGCAGCGCGATGCGCCGCGCACGCTGCGCTGGGAATACGGCATGCCGGTGGCGCTGGTGCTGCGCATCGCGAAGGACTCGCCGCTGGTGGCGCGCGCCGACGCGCAGCAGCCCGCGCTGCTGACCGACGGGCAGACCGTGAGCTTCCGCTTTGCGGACCCGTGGGCCCTGTTCACGCTGGCGCAGCGCCAGCGCGAAGGCGACGCGGGACAGCGCCCGGACGGCCGCTCGCAGCTGCTGAAGTTCGAGTTTCCGCTGGTGGCCCAGTCGGCCGGCGACACCGCGCAGATGCCTGCCGGCGGACGCGCGCGCGTGTTCCTGCGCCTTGCGGCGAGCCCCGCAGGCAAGAAGACCGCGCTGGTCTGGCCCGCAGCTTTCCCCACCCGCGCTCCCGAATGGAACACGCCCTGATGGCCGCCCTGCTCGCTCCCCTGAACGCCGAAGCCGCCGACGGCTTCGCGCCCGACCTGGCGCCCTTGCTGGCGCCCTTCGTGGCGCCGCTGGACACCGACGGCCCCGCCGGTCCGGCGCTGCGCTACGACCCGGTGTACGCCCGCATCCGCGACGCGCGCCTGGAAGAAGACGCCAGCCTGCCGATGGGCGAATGGACCCGCCCGCTGAAAAAAGCCGACTGGCGCACCACCGAAATGCTGTGCGCCGAGCTGCTGCAGCGGCGCAGCAAGGACCTGCAGGTGGCCGCATGGCTCACCGAGGCCTGGGTGCATCGCCACGGCATCGACGGACTGATCGCGGGCGCGCACCTGCTGCAGGGGCTGGCGCGCGACTTCTGGCAGGACGTGCATCCGCGCATCGAGGACGGCGACGCGGACATGCGCGCGGCCACGTTCATCTGGGCCAACGACACGCTCGCGCAGGTGCTGCTGATGCGCGTGCCGCTGCTGGCGTGGGCCGATTTTTCTCCGCCGTTCATTCACCTGGGCGACTGGCAGCGCGCGCTGACCACCGAGTACGGCGCCGGTGCCGGTGCCGCCGCGGGCGCGGCCAAGGCGAAGTCGAAGGCGAAGGAAGTGGCCGAGGAGCCGAGCGCACAGACCGTGTCGCGCCAGGACATGCTGGACCACGCGGCGCGCGACCTGGATGCGCTCGCCGCGCTGGACGACCGCATCGCACGGGCGGCCGAGGCCTGGCGCGAGCTGACCGCGCTGCTCGACGAGCGCCTGGGCGCCGATGCGCCCAGCCTGTCGAAAGTGGCGGAGATGCTGGCCCGCATGCGCCAGGCCCTGCGCAGCCTGCTGCAGGAGCGCGACCCGCGCGACAAGAAACAAGCGGCCCCTCTGGCCGTGCTGCCGGCGTATGCGGCGGCGAACGCATCCACGCACAGCGCGACCTCGATGGAAGACCACGACATGAGCCAAGCCACCCCTCCCCTCGTTTCTCCTCTCGCTTCTCCTCTCGCTTCTTCGCCCCTCGCCCCTTCTTCCGGGCCGGGCGCCCTGCCGCAGGCCGCGGCGAGCGGGCGCATCGGCAGCCGCGCCGAGGCCTACCAGCTGCTGGAGCTGGCCGCCGCCTACCTGCTGCGCGAAGAACCGCACAGCCCCACGCCCTACCTCGTCAACCGCGCCGTGGCGTGGGGGCGCATGCCGTTGCCGCAGCTGATGCAGGAAGTGCTGCGCGAGGACGGCGACCTGAACCGCTACTTTTCGATCATCGGTGTGCGGCAGGACGCCTGAACGCCATTCCTTTCTTCTCACACGCTTTCAACGACATGGCCACCTCCACTCCCCTGTTCATCGCGCTCTCGAGCGCCAAGTTCACGTACAAGTACGACGTTCTGTGGGCCGAGCTGCCCGCGCCCGAGTTCAACATCAAGACCAAGGCCTGGCTCAAGCTGCTCGGCAAGCTGATCGGCGGTGTGTCCAGCAAGGAGCGCAAGGCGCTGGCGCAGGAGTTTCTTCAGTTCCTCTACGTCTACAAGCAGACGCTGGAGAAGCTGACGCGCGGCACGCACTCGCCCGAGCCGGCGCAGGTGATGCAGAAGATGAACGACTTCAACGCCGAGTACAAGCGGCAGTTCGGCGCCCTGCTGGACATGCCCTTGCTGCGGCTGCCCAGCGAGCTCGCGTCGATCGCGGACAAGATGGTCGTCAACGCCGTGCGGCGCGAACTCATCGTGCGCAAGAAGCAGCTGGTGAAGTACTGGATGGACGGCTTGCGCGACTTCCCCGAGCACAAGGACGACGTGTCGCTCATGTTGCAGTACATGGGCAACAACGAGCCGGCCAAGGTGCGCGTCTTTCTGGACGTGCTGTGCAAGGACCTGACCAAGATCAGGTTCAACGACCCGCGCCCCTGGCTGCAGACCAGCAGCCAGGTCGAGACCGGCCTCATGCGCGGCGGCGAAGACGGCAAGTTCGGCAAGGTGACCTGGACCAACGACGAGTTCAAGAAGGCCGTGAAGGCGGAGGTCTCGGCCGGCTACGGCGTGAAGGCCTCGGGCGAATGCGTGCTCGAGATCACCGGACTGCGCGCCGAGTTCAAGGCCGACGCTTTCGTGGGCGTTTCGGCCAGCGCCGAAGGCGAGGCCACCTACGTGAAGGGCAAGGGTGTCGAGGTCAAGGCCAGCGTCGAGGCGATGGTGGGCGTGAAGATCAAGGTGCAGGCGAACATCGACGTGGCCGACATCTTCCTGATCGAAGCCAGCGCAGAGGCCTTTGCCGGCGCGATGGCCTCGGCCGAGGTGGAGTTCGTCGCCACGGTCGACGGCGTGAAGCTGGACATCAAGGCGGAGGCCTTCGCCGGCGCGCGCATCAAGGGCGAGGCGTCGCTGTCGCTGCGCATGTGCGGCTACGACATCATCAAGGGCACGGCCAAGGGCTCGCTGTCGGTGGGCGTGGGTGCCTCGTTCGGGCTGGAATTCGAGTCGAGCGCCTTCGGCGGTTCCAAGCTCGGCATCGAGGCGGACGTGACGGTGGGCGTGGGCGCCGGCGGCGGTGCAGAAGTCACCGTGTACCAGGACAACCTGGGCCGCGCCTTCAATTCGCTTTTCTACTCGGGCTACCTCACGATGCTCGGCCGCTCCGGCGAGCGCGACACCTGGCGCACCTACTTCCGCGACCTGGAAGACAACCAGCTCCTGTTCGAGCGGGCCGACAAGATCATCGACGAGGCACTCATCGGCTGCTACATCGAATACCAGACGTACTTCACGCAGCTGCAGTCGTGGAAGCAGATGGAGGCGCTGTCCTGCTTCAAGGCGAACAAGGCCATTCCGGGTGTGATTGCGCTGTAGGGGGGGCACGCCGGCAGCGCGCAAGGTGCGTGCCGACTGATACAAGTCAGGGCCCGGAGCGCGGCAGAATGTGAAGCGGACTCCCTTTCGCGGGCGCGGCCGGCCAGGCCTTGCGCGCCAGCGGCCCGCGCCACACTGACAGCCACCGCAGACACTTGCCCACCCCATGAAAATAGCCACCTGGAACGTCAACTCCCTCACCGCGCGCCTGCAGCATGTGCTCGACTGGCTGGCCGCCAACCCGGTCGACGTGCTCTGCCTGCAAGAGCTGAAGATGACCGACGACAAGTTCCCGCTCGAGGTGCTGAAGGCCGCGGGCTACGAGGCCGCGGTGTTCGGCCAGAAGACCTACAACGGCGTGGCCATCCTCAGCCGGGCGCCGGTGCGCGACGTGGTGAAGAACATCGGCGGCTTCACCGACGAACAGTCGCGCGTGATCACGGCCACCGTCGAGACGCCCTCGGGCCCGCTGCGGGTGGTGAACTGCTACTTCGTGAACGGCCAGGCACCGGACTCGGAAAAGTTCATCTACAAGCTGAAGTGGCTCGACGCGCTGCACGACGCGTTGCGCCAGGAGCTGGCGGCGAACCCGAACCTGGTGCTGCTGGGCGACTTCAACGTCACGCCCGAGGACCGCGACAGCTTCGACCCCGTGGGCCTGAAGGAAACCATTCACCACACGACCGAGGAGCGCAACCATTTCAAGGCGCTGCTCGAACTGGGCCTGACGGACAGCTTTCGCATGTTCGAGCAGCCCGAAAAAAGCTATTCGTGGTGGGACTACCGCATGCTGGGCTACCAGAAGAACCGCGGCCTGCGCATCGACCACATCCTGGTGAGCGAGCCGCTGGTGCCGCGCGTGAAGGGCTGTGTCATCGACCGCGTGCCGCGCAAGTGGGAAAAGCCCAGTGACCACGCGCCCGTGGTGCTCGACCTCGCGCTGGAGGCCTGAGCCCATGACGGCGCTCACCCGCGTCGGCGGCCGTCTTGCAGTGGTGGCCGTGGCCCTTGCCATGTCGGCCTGCTCGCTGCTGAAACCTTCGGAGAAGGCGGCGGAAGGCGGCACGGAAACCGCTGCCACCTCGCCCACCGGCGAAGACGCGACCAGCGAGCGCAACGTGCCGACGGTGCGCCTCATCACCGCGCAGACGCCGGCCGTGCGCACCTACCGCAAGATCGGCGCGCGCCACATCTACAACAAGTACGCCAGCCGCATCTACAAGGGCAAGATCCCGCCGCTGGTGTATGCGGTGGTGGTGGTCGAGACCGACATCGATGCCAATGGGAAGGTGATGAACGTGACCTTCAGCCGCACGCCCAGCCATGCGCCGGAGGTGGCGCCGATGATTGCCGAACTGATCAAGGCCACCTCTCCCCTGCCCAGCCCCGGCAAGCTGGGCGGTCACACGTACGTGGACACCTGGCTCTGGGACAAGAGTGGAAACTTCCAGATCGACTCACTCACGCTCGGCCAACGAAGCCGATGACAAAAGGCCCTTGCGGGCCTTTTGTCATTCGATCCCGAGTTCCTGGATCTTGCGGGTGATGGTGTTGCGGCCGATGCCGAGCTTTTGCGCAGCCTCGATGCGGCGCCCTCGCGTGTTGGTCAAGGCAGTGAGGATCAGCCGCGACTCGAAGCGGCGCGAGAGCACGTCCCAGACATCGGTGCGGCCGGCCGCCAGCAGGGCCTGGGCTTCGACCTCGAGGCCGCTTTCCCAGCTGCTGACGCCCGTGGGCGCCGCTTCGGCGTGTTCGGACGAGGCCGGGAGCACATGCGCGATGTCGCGTTCGCTGCCCGCCGGCAACGCCGGCGCCTGGAATACCGCTGCAGGGCTTGCGGCTTCATGCGCATGGACCTCGGGCGCCGAGACCGCCATCACCTCGGGCGGCAGGTCTTTCGATTCGATCAGTTGGGCCGGCGCCATCACGGTCAGCCAGTGGCAGATGTTCTCCAGCTGGCGCACGTTGCCCGGAAAGCCGAAGGCCGCGAGCTTGGCCAGCGCCGGATCGGAAATGCGCTTGGGCTCCACGCCGAGCTGGCGCGCGCTCACCTGCAGGAAGTGGCGCGTGAGCGCGGGCACGTCTTCGCCGCGTTCGCGCAGCGCCGGCAGGCGCAGGCGGATCACGTTGAGGCGGTGAAACAAGTCTTCGCGGAAGCCGCCGATCTTGACGCGCTGCTCCAGGTCCTGGTGGGTGGCCGCGATGACGCGCACGTTGGCCTTGACCGAGTTGTGGCCGCCCACGCGGTAGAAATGGCCGTCGCTCAGCACGCGCAGCAGGCGCGTCTGCAGGTCGAAGGGCATGTCGCCGATTTCGTCGAGGAACAGCGTGCCGCCCTCGGCCTGTTCGAAGCGGCCGCGGCGCATGGTCTGCGCGCCGGTGAAGGCGCCGCGCTCGTGGCCGAAGAGTTCGCTCTCGAGCAGGTCCTTCGGAATGGCGGCGGTGTTGATGGCGACGAAGGGGCCGTTGGTGCGCGGCGAATGCTTGTGCAGCGCGCGCGCGACCAATTCCTTGCCCGAGCCCGATTCGCCGGTGATGAGCACCGTGACGTTGCTTTGCGAGAGCCGCCCGATGGCGCGAAACACGTCCTGCATGGCGGGCGCCTGGCCGAGCATTTCGGGCGCGGCGACCATGCGCTCTTCGGCGACTTCCTCGCGCTGGCTTTCATCGACGGCGCGGCGGATGAGTTCGACCGCGCGCGGCAGGTCGAAAGGCTTGGGCAGGTATTCGAAGGCGCCGCCCTGGAAGGCCGAGACGGCACTGTCGAGGTCGGAGAACGCCGTCATGATGATGACGGGCAGGCCGGGGTGCTTGGCCTTGATCTTGTCGAGCAGGTCGAGCCCGGAACCGCCGGGCATGCGGATGTCGCTCACCAGGACCTGGGGGCCTTGCTGTTCGTCGTCGGCGGCCTGCTCGAGTGCGGCGAGCACCTCGCGCGTGTTCGTGAAACTGCGCGTGGGCAGGTCTTCGCGCAGCAGAGCCTTCTCGAGCACGAAGCGAATCGATTGGTCGTCATCAACTATCCAGATCGGCTTCATGCATCTCCTTGTTGCCGTGCTGCGCTAGGGCAGCGGTATCAGTATCTTGAAATCGGTCCGGCCCGGGACGCTGTCGCACTCGATCACGCCGTGATGCTGTTGCACAAAAGTTTGCGCAAGCGTCAGTCCCAGCCCTGTCCCGCCTTCCCTGCCCGAGACGAGCGGATAGAAGATGCGGTCCTTGATCGTGTCCGGCACACCCGGTCCATTGTCGATGACATGCAATTCCAGTGCCAGTCGATACCACTGCTTGTTGAAGATCACCTGGCGGGCCACGCGCGTCTTGAAAGTGATCTGCGCATCGCCCGCCGCGCGGCGCTCGGACAGCGCCTGCGCCGCGTTGTGCGCGATGTTGAGCGTGGCCTGGATGAGCTGTTCGCGGTCGCCGCGAAACTCGGGAATCGACACGTCGAAGTCGCGCTCGATGTGCAGGTCGCGCGGAAACTCCGCGAGGATGACCGAGCGCACGCGCTCGCACACCTCGTGGATGTTCACGTCGCCCACCACGTGCGGGCGGCGGTGCGGCGCGAGCAGGCGGTCGACCAGCGTCTGCAGCCGGTCGGCCTCGTGAATGATGACCTGGGTGTATTCGATGAGGTCGCGCGACTCGACCTCCATCTGCAGCAGCTGCGCCGCGCCGCGAATGCCGCCCAGCGGGTTCTTGATCTCGTGCGCGAGGTTGCGGATGAGCTCCTTGTTGGCCTGCGCCTGGTCGATGAGGCGCTCTTCGCGGTCTTGCCGCACCTGGTTTTCGAGCGGCGACATCTCGATGATGAGCTCGCCCTTCTTGTCGCCGTGCGCCAGCGTGACCTGCACCGGCATCAGCTCGTGGTTGACGCGGCGCAGGAAGGCCTCGTAGCGCAACGTTGCAAAGTCGTTGCTGGCAGCACCGTCGATGGCGGTGCGAAGCACCTGGGGCTCATGGAAACATGCGCCGAACTGCGAGCCCTCGAGGGTGCGTCGCGAGGTGCCCAGTGCGTCTTCGAGGCCTGCGTTTGCGAACAGCACGGAGCCGTTGCTGTTGACCACCGCGATCAGCGTGGACAGCAGGTCGAAGGACTGGAAGCGCGGATTGGCGCCGTTCGCCTTCTTCCCGAACACCATGTTATTGCGGCTGCTTTGCAGGCAGGCGTCCGATTTCGCGGCGGATGCCGGCAATGTCGCTCTCGTTGCGCGCCAGCTCGGCCTTCATTTCGGCGACGCGGTCCAGGTACTTCTGGTAATTGCGGCCTTCGCTGCCCTGCTTCTCGGGCTCGCCGTTGTTGTAGTCCTTCTGCAGCTCGGCCTGGCGGGCCTCGGCCTTCCTGAGCTCGGCCTCGAGCACCGTGCGGACCTCGCCGTCGCGCGCGCGCTGGTCGACGCCTTCGACACGCGGGCTGCCGGCAGGGGCGCGCGCCGCGGACGAACCACCCGACGACGCAGCGCCCCCACCCGAGGGCTTGGTGCCCTGCACCACCGTGACGTTACCGCCTTCCAGCGGCTTGCAACCCTTTTGCTGGGCCACGCTCGCGTTGTTGGTGTATTCGTTGCCGCAGCGCCAGACGCGTTCCTGCGCGAGCGCCGGCAACGCGAACAATGAACCGGCCAGGAAAATGAGGGGAGCAGTCTTCATGTGTATCGGTAGAGGGGCGCGACAAAGGCGCATTTTCATGCAATTCGACGACACCGGTGACCAGATGTTCCGCACCAAGACAAAAGGACGGCCAAGGCCGTCCTTTTGTCTTACTTCCCCTCGGAAGACCGAGGGGAATGGCTGCTTTCGAGCGAGCGATTACAGCGAGTAGTACATGTCGAATTCGACGGGGTGCGTCGCCATGCGGAAGCGCGTGACTTCCTGCATCTTGAGCTCGATGTACGCGTCGATGTACGAGTCGGTGAACACGCCACCCTTGGTGAGGAACGCACGGTCCTTGTCGAGGTATTCCAGGGCCTGGTCGAGGCTGTGGCACACGGTCGGGATCAGCGCGTCTTCTTCCGGCGGCAGGTGGTACAGGTCCTTGCTGGCGGCTTCGCCCGGATGGATCTTGTTTTCCACGCCGTCGAGGCCGGCCATCAGCAGCGCGGCGAAACCGAGGTACGGGTTCATCAGCGGATCGGGGAAGCGCGCTTCGACGCGGCGGCCCTTGGGGTTGGCCACGAACGGGATGCGGATCGAGGCCGAGCGGTTCTTGGCCGAGTAGGCCAGCTTCACCGGGGCTTCGAAGCCCGGCACCAGGCGCTTGTAGCTGTTGGTGCCGGGGTTCGTGATGGCGTTCAGGGCACGGGCGTGCTTGATGATGCCGCCGATGTAGTGCAGCGCGAAGTCCGAGAGGCCTGCGTAGCCGTCGCCTGCGAACAGGTTCTTGCCGTCCTTCCAGACCGACTGGTGCACGTGCATGCCGGAGCCGTTGTCGCCGACGATGGGCTTGGGCATGAAGGTGGCGGTCTTGCCGTAGGCGTGGGCCACGTTGTGGATCACGTACTTCTGCAGCTGGACCCAGTCGGCGCGCTGGACCAGCGTGCTGAACTTGGTGCCGAGTTCCATCTGGCCGGCGTTGGCCACTTCATGGTGATGCACTTCGACCGGAATGCCGAGGGCTTCGAGCACCAGGCACATTTCCGAGCGCATGTCCTGGAAGCTGTCGACCGGGGGCACCGGGAAGTAGCCGCCCTTGACTGCCGGACGGTGGCCGGTGTTGCCGTGTTCGTATTCCTTGTCGGTGTTCCACGAGGCTTCTTCGGAGTCGATCTTCACGAAGCAGCCCGACATGTCGTTCTTCCAGCGAACGCCGTCGAACACGAAGAATTCGGGTTCCGGACCGAAGAAGGCGGTGTCGCCCAGGCCCGAAGCCTTCATGTAGGCCTCGGCGCGCTTGGCGAGCGAACGCGGGTCGCGCTCGTAGGCCTTGCCGTCTGCCGGATCGATCACGTCGCAGGTCAGGATCAGCGTCGTTTCTTCGAAGAAGGGGTCGATGTTTGCGGTGTTCGGGTCGGGCATGAGCTGCATGTCCGAGGCTTCGATTCCCTTCCAACCAGCGATGGACGAGCCGTCGAACGCATGGCCCGAGGTGAATTTGTCTTCATCGAAGTGCGACACGGGCACGGTGACGTGCTGTTCCTTGCCCCGGGTGTCGGTGAAGCGGAAGTCGACGAACTTGACCTCGTTTTCCTTGACGAGCTTGAGTACATCGGCGACGGTCTTTGCCATCAGTTTCTCCTGAGTTGGATGGTGGTTAGGAATACAGGGACGAGGGATGCAGTTTCTGTGCCATTGTCACCTCACCGGATGAGGCTTTGGCGAACGCTGCAATCCCCAAATACAGGCAAGATTTCACCAGTGTGGTGCAGACGACATTAACGCACCAATTCGGGACCAAGCTTGGCATCGAAAACGTGCAAGCCTTCGATGAGCTGGGCATAGGCCGCATCGAGCAGGCCGGGGGCGCCCTTGACGCCCAGCTCGATATGACGCCCGTACTGGGGGTGATCGACGCTCGGCAGGCTGAACACCTTGACGCCGGCGTGCTGGTCTTCGATGGCTTGCATGAGCGGCGTCAGGGTGGCTTCCATGGCACCGAAAACGATCACCGACTTCTCGGCGACGGCGTTTCGGGTGAACAGATCGGCGTAGCGGCCGTCGAGCACGGACTCGACCATCGGCCACGCCATGACCGGGAAGCCCGGCACGAAATGCACGTCGGCAACGCTGAAGCCCGGAATCTTGTTGTACGGGTTATGGATGAGCGTGGCACCCTGCGGAAACACGCCCATGTTGAGCCGGTGCACGTTGTCGGACCGGTCGGGCTCGTAGGGCACGCCCTGCTCGCGCGCGGTGTCCTGCATGCGCTCGCGAATCAGCAGCTCTGCCTCGGGGTGCAGCGCCAGCGGCATGCCCAGCGCCTTGGCGGCGCACTGGCGGGTGTGGTCGTCGGGCGTGGCGCCGATGCCGCCGGTCGAGAACACGATGTCGCCCGAGGCAAAGGCACGGGCGAGCGCGGCGGTGATGCGCGCCGGCTCGTCGCCGACGTATTCGGCCCAGCTGAGCTGCAGGCCGCGGGCGGCGAGCAATTCGATGACCTTGGTCATGTGCTTGTCGGCGCGTTTGCCGGAAAGGATCTCGTCGCCGACGACGATGAGACCGAATGCGCGTGTCATGGTGAACCCCATTGAGAAAGAGCGGCCTTGTTGGCCTGAGCGGCCTCGAGCGCCGGAGTGCCGCCGGCGGCCGACGCCGCAGCCACCTCGGCCACCGCGCGCTGGGCCCGCAACTGGCCGAGCGCGTCGAGGCAGTAGTGGGCGAACCAGAGCGCCGAAAAGGCAAAGACCAGTGTGTAGATCCAGATGGCGATCGGCACCAGCACGAAGAAGGCGGCCGCGAACAGCAGTCCCGACGCCCAGACAAGGCTGGGTGCGGCGCCCAGGTAGCCGCACAGCACGCCGATGCACAGCAGCGGCAGCCGGTGCGCGCGCAGCAGCGCGGCGCGCTCCTCGGGGCTGGCATGGTCGGCCAGGGCGTCGAAGCTCATCACGCGGTAGGTCAGCCAACCCCAGATGAGCGGCGGAAGAATCAGCACGAGCGGCGGGATGAGCCACAGCGGCATCGACACCACCAGGGCAATGAGCGCGAGCAAGGTGACACCGAGCGACCGAAGCACGCTGCCGAAAAAGGAAGCGCCCTTCTTCTGCTCGAGCGAGGGGAAGCGCCGCTCGGCGACCAGCTTGGTGAGTGCCGGCGCCATGAAGCCGGCCACGATCAGCAGGCAGAGCACCACGATCAGCGGCGTGGCGGCAAGCACCACGACCAGCGGCGCCAGCATGGAAGTGACATCGCCCGAGAACAGCCGCCCGATCCAGGCCCAGAAGCTCGACAGCAACGGCCATGCATCGAGCGCACCGCGCGTCCAGGCCACCGACGCTTCCCAGTAGAAATAGCCGAGACCGGCGGCCAAAACCGCCATCAACGCCAATGGCAGCAACGACAGCACGATCACGCGCGGCAGCATGCAGTAGGCGACCGCGCGCCAGAAGGAATCGAGGAGCAGGCGCATGAGGCAGCGAGGATAACGCCTGGGGCAGGCCGTTCAGGGGCCGGAACCCCTCAGCCGCGCCCGACCATTCGCTTCAGGCCCAGCCACTGCTGTGCCCAGAAGCCACGGCCGTAATCGCGCACGCGGCCATCGACGCCGGGCTCGACCTGGTCGCGAATGCCAGTGGGGTCGTAGCGGTTCTCGAAGTTGGCGGTGCGAAACATCATGTCCCACCACGGCAGCAGCACGCCGAAGTTGTGGCCGCCGAGCGTGCTCCTGCCGTTCGATTCGTGGCCCAGCCCGATGCTGTGGTGCAGCCGGTGGAAGCGCGGGCTGATCCACAGCCGCTCGCCGAGAGCACCGAAGCTCAGCCGCAGGTTGGCGTGCTGCAGGCTTTCGCTGAGCTGCGTGAACGCGACAAAGGCGATGAACTGCCCCGGCGCCACGCCGATCAGCTGCGCCACGACGACGATCAGCGTGTCGTGGACGATGTCGTCGAGCAGGTGGTTGCGGTCGTCGCTCCACATGGTCATCTGGCGCTGCGAATGGTGCAGCGAGTGCAGGCCCCACCACCAGTTGAACTGGTGCTGGCCGCGGTGGATCCAGTAGCCCACGAAGTCGAGCACCACCAGGTAGATCGCGAAGGCGAGCACCGGCACGTCGGTCACGCCGGGCCACACCTCATCGAGGTGGAAAGTGCCCCATCCGGCCGTGCGCAGGCTGCCCATGGCGTCGTCGAAGAAGGGCTGCAGCGTGAAGAAGATGGCCAGGCGGAACAGGCCGAGCCGGTGGATCAGCGTGTAGAGCACGTCGATGCGGATGGCCTGGCGGTCGACCACGGGCTCGACCGAACGCCAGCGCTGCAGCGGGCCGATCACCGCGATCAGCACCACGATCTGGAGGGCGCCGACCAGCAGCCAGCCGGTGGCGTCGAAGGCGTCCTCGGTCCAGCCGCCAAGGCCCACCGCGAAGACCAGCGGCTGCACCACGGCTTCGAAGAACCAGCCCTGCAGCGTGGAAAAAATGTCCGTCAACCAGTCGATCACGACAGAAACCTCAAGGATGGGATGCGATCCAGGCGCGGAAGTCGGGGTGCTGGCGCAGGGTTTCGAAGCAGAAGCCCTTGGCCTTGAGGCCGACGATCAGCGGTTCGAGATTGGCCGGCGCCCATGGGTCCTTGCGCGACCAGATGCCCAGGTGCGCAAGCAGGATGTCGCCGGGGCGAATGGTGTCGAGCGCCTGGGTCAGCAGCCTGGCGTTGCTGAATTTTTCGCTCGGCAGCTCGTCGCCCAAGAAGCCCGCGGGCGCCCAGCCGGCGTACTTGTAGCCACAACCCTCGGCGGCGGCCAGCAGCGCAGGCGAGGTCTTGCCGCCCGGTGCGCGGTACAGGGGCAGCGGCTCCTTGCCGGTGATGGCGGCCAGCCGGTCGGACGACTTGCGGATGTTGGCGCAGTACTCGGCGGCGGTCCAGGTCGATTCCTTGCCGTCCTGCGGACCGGCCGAAGGCTTGATGCGAAAGCTCGGCGGCGTGCCCTTGACGTCGGCGCGCCAATAGGCGTGGTCGTAGGTGTGCGAGCCGAACTCGTTGCCCTCGGCCGCCCTCGCCTTCCACCACGGCGCCCACTGGTCGTCGAGGCTGTCGCCCTCGGTCTTGGTGCGCTCGGCGGCGGCGAAGAAGGTGACGCGCACGTTCTGCCGCTTGAGCACGTCGGCCACCAGGGGGGCGATGCCCATGTGGCCGGTGTCGAAGGTCAGGTAGACGGGCTTTTCGCAGGTGGCCGCGCCCTGGGCCGCCCACGCGCCGGGAACGACACTTGCGGCCATCAGCAGCGCGAGGGCTGCGCCGACGCGCTTACGTGCGCTTGCCATGGTCCAGCGTCCACACGCCGTGCGGCGAACGGCCCACGTTGACCTGGCGCACGACCTTCTGCGAGACGAGGTCGACCACGCTGAGCTTCTTGGCCCAGCGCGAGGTCACGTACAGCGTCTTGCCATCGGCCGACACGTCCATGCAATCGGGGCCGCCGGGCACCGAATAGCTGGCGACCACCTTCAGGGTGGCCAGGTCGATGCGGCTGATGGTGTTGGCCACGCGGTTGCTCACGAACACCGTCTTGCCGTCGCCGGCCGAGCGGAAGGCGTGGGCGCCCTTGCCGGTGGGGATCTTGCCGACCAGCTTGGGCTCGGCGCCGGCCACGTCGAACACCTGCACGCCGTCGCCGCCGGTCAGGCCGACCAGCAGGGTCTTGTCGTTGTGCACGCCGAAGATGTCGGCCGGCATCGCACCGGTGGCGGTGCGCCACTTGACGGTTTGCGTGGGCAGGTCGACCGCGATCATCTCGTCGCTGTCCTGCATCGTCACGTAGGCGATGGTGCTGGTGTTGTCGATCCAGATGTGGCTGGGTGTCTTGCCGCTGGCGATGCGCTTGGCCAGCTTCAGGTCCTTGCCGTCCCAACGGTACACGTCGACGTGGTTCAGGCGGTTGCCCGCCGTGACGAACCACTTCATGTCGCGCGAGAACTGCAGCTGGTACGGATCGATGATGCCGTACACCACGCGCTGCACCGTGGCCGTCTTGGGGTCGAGGAAGGTCAGCGAATCGCCGGCCGAATTGGCCACGATGACCGACTTTTCGTCGGGCGTCATGTAGAGGTGGTGCGGCTCCTTGCCGGTGGCAATGCGCTGCTTTTCGGTCCAGTCGACCGGGTTGATCACACTCACGCTGGCGTCCAGCGAATTGAGCACGAAGATCGGCGGTGGTTCGGCCGGTGCTGCGGTTGCGGTGTGTGCCGCCAGGACCGTCAGACAGGAAAAAATCAGGGCCGCGAAGCGGCTGTTCGGTCGAGCAGGAAGTCGCAAGGGGAGGTTCCGGAAGAGAGCTTGCGATCTTAACGATCCGGCCTTAAGGCTGGCTGACGGGCCGGGCGCTCTTTCTCTCCCCTATTTCGGTGGTTTGGCGGGTTTAGAAGGCGCACGCAGCGCCGCGACCTCTTCGGCCGTGAGCCAGCGCCACTGCCCCGGCGCCAGTGCCTCGGGCAGCGCCAGGTCGCCGATGCGCGAACGGTGCAGCCCTTCGACCCGGTTGCCGACCGCGGCCAGCATGCGCTTGACCTGGTGGTACTTGCCTTCGGTCAGCGTGAGGCGCAGGTGCAGCGGGTTGTCCGATTCGCAAGCGGCGGCGCGCACGGGCTTGGGGTCGTCGTCGAGCACCACGCCGGCCAGCAACTTCGCGATCTGCGCCTCGTCGACCGGGTGCTTGGCCGTCACCTCGTAGACCTTGGGCACGTGGTGCTTGGGCGAGCCCATCTTGTGAATGAACTGGCCGTCGTCGGTCATCAGCAGCAGCCCGGTGGTGTCCTGGTCGAGCCGGCCGATGGCCTGCACGCCTTGCACCGCGCCCTTGTTGGGGCGCAAACGCAGCGGCGACGGCAGCAGCGTGTAGATGCTCGGGTAGGTCGAGGGCTTCTGCGAGCACTCGGTGCCGGCCGGCTTGTGCAGCATCAGGTAGGCCTTCTCGTGGTACGCCCACGCGGTGCCCTGAACGGTGAAAAGCAGGCCTTCGGGGTCGAGGTCGGCGAAGGGGTCGGTCACGGCCCGGCCGTCGATGGCCACGTGGCCTTGCTGGGCCAGGCCCGCGCAGACGCGCCGCGTGCCGAAGCCCTGGGTGTAGAGAATGTCTTGCAGGTGCATGGGAAATGAAAAAAGCGGTCGAGCCGACAAAGGCACGACCGCCTTCAAGTGTGCCGCAGGTTCAGTAGCCTGCCGCCAGGCCCGTGTTGCGGCGCGGATCGTTGGCGCCATAGAAGCGGTTGGCCCCCACCGGCTTGCCGCCCAGCGAAGGCGCGCCCACGATGATCGCCGCGAGGTGGTTGGCCGGTTGCGGCACGCCCAGGTTGTGGCCCATGTCGGTCAGGATCTTTCGCGTGTCGGGACTCAGCGCGAAGATCTCGACGTTGGTGACGTCAGGCAGCCATTGCTGGTGAAAGCGCGGCGCATCGACGGCTTCCTGCACGTTCATGCCGTAGTCGACCACGTTCAGGATGGTGTGCAGCACGGCCGTGATGATGCGGCTGCCGCCTGGCGTGCCGACCACGAACACCGGCTTGCCGTCCTTCGACACGATGGTCGGGCTCATCGAACTCAGCGGGCGCTTGCCCGGGGCGATGGCGTTGGCCTCGCCCTGCACCAGGCCGTACATGTTGGGCACGCCGATCTTGGAGGTGAAGTCGTCCATCTCGTTGTTCAGCAGCACGCCGGTCTTGGCGGCCGTGACCTTCGCGCCGAACCAGTCGTTCAGCGTGTACGTGACGGAAACGGCATTGCCCCACTGGTCGGTGATCGAGTAGTGCGTGGTGTTGCTGCCTTCGTGCGGCGCGACGCCGGGCTTGATGTCCTTCGACACACCGGCCTTCTTCGGGTCGATGGCCGCGCGGATCTTCTCGGCGTAGCCCTTGTCGAGCAGGCGGTCCATCGGGTTCTTCACGAAGTCGGGGTCGCCCAGGTAGCTGTTGCGGTCCACGTAGGCGTGGCGCATGGCCTCGATCTGGTAGTGCACCGACTGCGCCGAACGGAAACCCAGGTCCTTGAGCGGGTAGCCCTCCAGGATGTTGAGCATCTCGCAGATGATCACGCCGCCCGAGCTCGGTGGCGGTGCCGACACCACGCGGTAGCCGCGGTAGTCGCACTCCACGGGCGCGAGTTCGCGCGTCTTGTACTGGTCCAGGTCGGCCTGCGTGATGATGCCCTTGCCGGCCTGGCTCGACGCCACGATGGCATTGCCGACCCAGCCCTTGTAGAAGCCGTCGGTGCCCTTGGCGCTGACCTCTTTCAGCGTCTTTGCCAGGTCCTTCTGCACCAGCTTCTGGCCGACCTGAAAGGGCTGGCCCTTGTTCAGGAAGATGGCGCCCGAGACCGGGTCTTTCTGGAAGTCGGCGGTGGCGGTCCAGAGCATGTCGATGTCGCCCTGCTCCAGCGCGAAGCCCTTGTCGGCCAGCTGGATCGACGGGGCGATCAGGTCGGCGCGCTTCATGGTGCCGTACTTCTCTCGCGCGTACTCCATGCCCGATACCGAGCCCGGCACGCCCACGGCGAGGTGGCCGTTAGTGCTCAGGCCCTTGACGACGTTGCCGTCCTTGTCGAGGTACATGTTGGCCGTGGCGGCCAGCGGTGCCTTCTCGCGGAAGTCGAGGAAGGTCTTGCGGCCGTCGGCCAGCTGCACGGTCATGAAGCCGCCGCCGCCGAGGTTGCCCGCGGCTGGGTACACCACTGCCAGCGCATAGCCCACCGCGACCGCTGCGTCGACGGCATTGCCGCCGCGCTTGAGCACGTCGACGCCGACCTTGCTGGCCAGGTGCTGCGCGCTCACGACCATGCCGTGCTCGGCCGCGACGGGCGCCTGCGACGCCGCGTGGGACGCGCCGGCGGCCGCCAGCGCGAGCACCGCCGCAGCGGCGGCGCGCAGGTGGGGGGTCCAGTGAATGGGTTGCATGCGGGAGTCTCCTCTGTGGTCGATGAAGAATGAAATGTCAGGCGGTGAGCAAGGCCTTGCGTCGCAAGGAAGCCAGCGCCAGCGCAACTTGCTGGCGGGCGAATTCTTTCACCTCCGACGGGTCGGTCAGTGGTTGGTCGTTCTTGACGAAGCGCAGGCGACCGTCGCGCACTTCGGCTTCGAGGTGTTCGGCCAGCGCATCGTGCGAGCGCGTGCCGTCGAGCTGCCCCAACAGGCTGCGCTCCAGCGGCGACAGTGCCACGGACTCGTGCCACTGGTTGCATGCGCTGGCTGTCGTGCCCGCGCCCAAGGGCAACGTCGGCGCGCTTCGCACCGCGGGCAGCGCCTGGGGCAGGCCGGACACCGCAGCGGCCACGGGCACCGGCGAGCGACGGATGCGCAGGGCACCGAGGATCAGCAGTTCCTCGAGCATGGCCATTACAACGGGCTCGGCGCTGGCGGGCGATTCGTCGCAGAGCCCGGCCGCGGCTTCGATCAAGGCTTGCGGCGACATCGACGAGGGGTAGCTGGCATCCAGCAACCGGGCCACCGCCTTCTGCACCGGCAGCCCCGGCGTGACCTTCAGGCCGCGAATGGCATTGCAAGGCTGCGCTTGCGCATCGCGCGTGAATGCGCCGCCGTCTTCGGGGGTGAACACGCCTGCGAACTCGAGCGCACGAAGGCGAGCGGGGTCCAGCCTGTAGCGAACGCTCTCGGCGTTCGCCTGCTTGACCAGCAGCGTCTGACGAAAGGTGCGGTTGACCAGGAAGTCGAGGTACTGCTCCATCAGGACCTGGCTGCCGCCGCATTCGCGCAGCAGCGGGTCGCGCACCTTCTCGCCGTAGTTCTGCACGAACATGGTCGAAGGCTCGGCGTCGCACAGGTAGGCGAGGCCGTGGGCGTCGACACGGGCGACGAATTCCTTGAAGTAGCACGGCGCGTTGCAGGGCTCGAGGAACTCGTGCATCAGGTACGAACTGCTGGCGCTGCGCACGATGGGCATCGCCTCTTCGAGCGTTTTCTTGAGCACGCTGTCGGGGCGCGCCGATTGCTCCAGGAACTCCAGCATGCCGCGTGCGTACGAGAGCTGTTCTTCCGGCGTGTCGCGTGGCCCGCCGCGCAGCATCATGGCGTCTCGCACGATCTCACGCGCCTTCCAGCCGGGGTACACGTTGTAGCTGACGTAGGCCACGCCGTTCGGCGCCAGGTTCTGCGAGCAGATGCGCAGGATCGCGTCCTGCACGGGTCCCGGCACCCAGCTGTACACACCATGGCAGACGATGTAGTCGAACTGGCCGAAGGAAGCGTCGATGTCCGCGATGTCGAATGCTTTCAGTTCGATGTTCCGCACTCCCGCATGCCCGATGGCCGCCACGCCGTGTGCGACCTGCACCGGGGACAGGTCGACGCCGACGGCTTGGGCCTGCGGGTGGCGCGCCGCGAAAGGAATCAGGTTGCCGCCAGCAGCGCAGCCGAGTTCGAGCACGCGAGCTTTGGACGGGTCGGGCGCATCGAGCCCGAAGAGGAAGGCCAGCGTTTCCAGGTGCTCCATCGCCGATTGGGGAAACGGGTGCGAGTCATAGGGCACTTCGTTGTAGTAGCGGGTCAGCGTGGAGGTCAGGGTATCCGGCACGGGTGTCCTTTTTCGGGATCTGGGCGGGCGCATACGGCTTGCGCGCGGCGTGGTGCAGCGAGACTTGCAGCGACTGCAACGCGACAACGCTGGGCGACTATAGCCTTGGGTTGAAGCGAAAAAACGTTGGCCTGTGCGGTGCTTCGCGAACAGGCGCATAAAAAAAACCCAGCCATTCGGCTGGGCTTGAAAGCCTATCTGCTGGCATGCATCAAGGCCCCCGCACAGGTTGACCAGCGGGGGACGGTTTACCCGTCAAGGAGAAATTTGAAGGCAAAGGCGCGAGCACAGTGAGAATGACAGGGCGCAGCCAACGCGCGGCCGCGTCCTCGGGCCACATGGCACGCAGCCGCTCGTCGCGCCACAGGTCTCTTGCGACGTCTTCCAGTTCGACGACGTCCACGGTGTGCCACTGCCGCTGCAGCCGGTGCGCACAGGCGGCGATCCAGAGTGTGGCGGGCATGGTTTGCATGGGCATAGTCTACTGTATATTTGTACAGTCTTTTCAGCAAGGAAATCCGCAATGCCTGCTACCGAGGAAACCACCGGCCCGACCAACCATGCGGTTCAGGAGGCCCTGGCCTGGATATTGAAATTCGCTCATGCGTGGCAAACCATCGAGCCGGCGCCGGGAAGGCTGAGCATCGACGGCTTCATCATCTGGGGGCCGGTACTCTACGAAAAGCACAAGCGCGAAGACCCCGTGCAGCTGGCGCGACAACTGTTCGGTAATCCGGGAAGCTACTTCCGCTATCTCTACCCTGACCGCGAACACGGGGCAACGATCCCCGGTCTTAGAATGGCCTGATGAATTGGCGCACACTGCTTCCGCTTGCCTTGGTCCTCACTGGCTGCTCTACCCCTCCCAACGAAGTCACGCAGATCCGTGAAGGCGTCCTTAGGGCCGTGACCTATGTCCAGGCTGCGGATTATTGCGACGCAAGAAGCAAGACACCGCGTTGGCTCGGCAAGGCACAGGCCGAACAGGGCATCCTGTTCCAGTGCAATTGAACATCCGAGGTTTGCGAAACGGGCGCTGAACAGCGCTTGATGATGTGCACGCCTTCACTCGGCCGGTCGATGGGCTCGAGTGTCGTCGGTTTGAAGGGAAAAGCATGCGACCACACACCGTGGTGGTACCCATGGCGGGCCTCACGTTCAGTGAGACCCTTCCGCAAGAATGTGGTGGAGCTGGGGGGATTTGAACCCCCGTCCGCAAGCCTTCATCGCGCAGTTCTACATGTTTAGTGATCTGATTTAAGTCTCGCTTCCTGAGTCGCGCAGTCACACGCTAAACCGGACGCCAGCACCCTATTTTCTCGCCTCGACCCAAGGTACCCGGATCGAAGCCAGCCCATGTAATTATCTTTGCAGCCGGGAGGTTTCAGATTGCTCTGTCACCCCCTTGCCCAGCCCATCGGCCTGCTGTTGCAAAGCTCACTGGCAATTAAGCAGCGAGTGCGAAACGTTCGTCGTTTGCAGTTAGTTTGTTTGAATCTGTTTTACGAGCGCATTCAGCTCGACATGCCCCGCTGCGACTCCGAACCCACGTCGAAACCAGTGCAGCCCCAAGAATCCTATTTTAGGCGCTATTGAGCAACTTCAACAGCTCCAGGGGCGAAGAGATTGAAGCATCTGCCTTCCATCGCGTCGAATCTGCCTGCGTTCCCATGTAGCCATAGGTAGCCGCGACCGTCCGCATGCCCGCGGCGCGCCCCGCGACGATGTCGCGCTCATCGTCGCCGACGTAGATGCAAGCTTCCGAAGGCACGCCGAGGCGGCGAGCAGCTTCATGCAAAGGCTCGGGATGCGGCTTGGCGAACGGGGTGGTGTCGCCACTCACCACCGCGCCGGCACTCGCGAAGAGCGCCATGGCGCGCGTCAGTGGATCGGTGAAACGCATCGACTTGTTGGTAACGACACCCCAAAGCAGGCCCTGTTTTCGCAACGCGTCGATCAAGGCTTCAACGCCGTCGAACACTTGCGTGTTGAGCAGCATGCGGCGCTCATAGGTGACGAAGAACTCCTCGCGCAGTTCGTCGAAATCGGGCGATTCCGGCGTGATGCCGAACGCCACGCCCAGCATTCCCCGCGCACCGGCGCCGGCCATAGGCCGATAGCGCTCGAGTGGGTACGACGCGAGGCCGCGATCGGTGCGCATCTTGTCAACAGCCGTGCCCAGGTCGGGCGCACTGTCGATCAGCGTACCGTCGAGGTCGAACAACACGGCCCGCGTCGTTGCTCCCGTCATCCTTGCGACTCCGGCAAGGCGGCCTTTTGCGTCGCGAACATGTAATTGACGCTGGTATCGCCACTGAGCCAGTAGCGCCGGGTCAACGGGTTGTGTTCCAAGCCCCGGGTGTGCCGCAGGTCCAGGCCCGCAGCGCGGCAGTAGCCGGCAAGCTCGCTCGGACGGATCAATTTCGCGTACTCATGGGTTCCACGCGGCAACATGCCCAAGACGTATTCGGCGCCCACGATCGCCAGCATGAAAGCCTTCAGGTTGCGGTTGATGGTCGAAAAGAACACCCACCCGCCCGGCTTCACCAACGTAGCGCAGGCTTGAATGACCGAGGCCGGCTGCGGCACATGCTCGAGCATCTCCATGCAGGTGACGACATCGAAGCTGCCTGGCTGCTCGGCAGCAATGGCCTCGGCGCTGATCTCCCGGTACTTCACCCCTCGCGTGCCAGCCTCGATCGCATGCAGTTGCGCGACCTTGAGCGCCTTGCCTGCGAGGTCGATGCCCAGGACATCCGCGCCTTTGCGCGCCATGGAGTCAGCCAGGATGCCTCCGCCACAACCTATATCGAGCACACGACGCTGTGAGATCGGTGCAATACCTTCAATCCATTCAAGGCGTAATGGATTGATTTCATGCAGTGGGCGGAATTCGCTCTCCAAATCCCACCAACGATGTGCGAGCTCTGAAAACTTGGCCAGTTCGGCCGGGTCTGCATTCACATTTTCTGTCATGCAGCGATTATGAAGCGAGCAATGCCTGTCGAACATTGCATCGGCTTTGACAAAGGTCGCTCGTCAATTCGACGCCCATAAAAAAACCCCGCCTAAGCGGGGTTTTCACGGTCGATGGAATCGATCGATCAGTTGGCGCGGGTGCCAACCACTTCGATTTCCACGCGACGGTTCTTGGCGCGGCCTTCCTTGGTGCGGTTGTCAGCCACTGGCTGCTTCTCGCCCTTGCCTTCGGTGTAAACGCGGTTGCGTTCGATGCCCTTCGAGACCAGGAAGGCCTTGACGGCTTCGGCGCGACGCACCGACAGACGCTGGTTGTAGGCGTCCGTACCGATCGAGTCGGTATGGCCCACAGCGATGATCACTTCAAGGTTGACGCCACGGATCTTCTCGACCAGATCGGTCAGCTTGGCGCGACCTTCAGGCTTGAGGACCGACTTGTCGAAGTCGAAGAAGGCATCGGCAGCGAAGGTCACCTTCGAAGCAGCGACTTGTGCCGCCGGTGCAGGAGGCACCACGCCAGGAGCGGGAGCAACAGCAGCCGGAGCAGCCGGAACCAGAGCGCCGTCGCAACCGGCAGCAGCCGTAGCAGGCGTCCAGTTGGCATCGCGCCAGCACAGTTCATTGGTGCCGTTCTTCCAAACCAGTTCGCCAGTGCCGTTCTGCCAGTTGTCGATCGTAGGACCGCCGTCCGCAGCGGTGACACGGGTCTGCGCGCCGGCGGCAGTGGCGAGCGCAGCGACTGCAAACATCATCGCCACTTTATTCAGTTTCTTCATGGTTCTCCTCTTGGGGAAAAAGCCGCAGCCGCGCTGCGAATCAAGGACGCTTTAAGTGACCACCACCCAAAACGTTGAGGCGATTGTGCCATAGGGTCTTTGGCAAACAGGCCGCCGGGCACCCCGGAAGCGTAAGACGGAGGCGGAATAGGCGCCTTGTGTTGCGGCGTTGCGACACCCCTCACAGCGTAAAATTTCGCCTTCCTGCCGCCAGCCACTCGCTCATGACCTCCTTCGCAAAAGAAACCCTGCCCATCAGTCTCGAAGAGGAAATGCGCAGCAGCTATCTCGATTACGCCATGAGCGTGATCGTGGGCCGAGCGCTTCCCGATGCGCGGGACGGCCTCAAGCCGGTGCACCGGCGCGTGCTGTTCGCCATGCACGAGCTCAACAACGACTGGAACCGGCCATACAAGAAGTCGGCCCGTATCGTCGGCGACGTCATCGGCAAGTACCACCCGCACGGAGACCAGTCGGTCTACGACACCATCGTGCGGCTGGCCCAGGATTTTTCGATGCGCCACATGCTGGTTGATGGCCAGGGCAACTTCGGGTCGGTCGACGGAGACAACGCGGCCGCAATGCGCTATACGGAAATTCGGCTGGCCAAAATTGCGCATGAAATGCTGGCCGATATCGACAAGGAAACGGTCGACTTTCAGGACAATTACGACGGCTCGGAAAAGGAGCCGAAAGTTTTACCGAGCCAGTTGCCCAATTTGCTGGTCAATGGCTCGGGCGGTATTGCGGTCGGCATGGCCACCAACATCCCGCCGCACAACCTGAATGAGGTCGTCGACGCCTGTCTTCATCTGCTGCGAAATCCCGAAGCCAGCATCGACGAACTGATGGAAATCGTGCCCGCGCCCGACTTCCCCACCGCCGGCATCATCTACGGCATCAACGGTGTGAAGGACGGCTACCGCACAGGTCGCGGCAAGGTCGTGATGCGCGCCCGGTGCCACTTCGAGGACATCGACCGCGGCCAGCGCCAGGCGATCATCGTGGACGAGCTCCCCTACCAGGTCAACAAGAAGACGCTGCAGGAGCGCATGGCCGAGTTGGTGCACGAGAAGAAGATCGAAGGCATCAGTCACATCCAGGACGAGTCCGACAAGTCGGGCATGCGCCTGGTGATCGAACTCAAGCGCGGCGAAGTACCCGAGGTCGTACTGAACAACCTCTACAAGCAGACGCAGCTGCAGGACACCTTCGGCATCAACATGGTGGCGCTGGTCGACGGCCAGCCCAAGTTGTGCAACCTGAAGGACCTCATTCAGGTCTTTCTGCAGCACCGCCGCGAAGTGGTCACGCGCCGCACCGTCTTCACGCTGCGCAAGGCCCGCGAACGCGGCCATGTACTCGAGGGCCTGGCAGTGGCGCTCGCCAACATCGACGAGTTCATCCGGATCATTCGCGAATCGCCGACGCCGCCCGTGGCCAAGGCAGAGCTGATGACCCGCAGCTGGGACAGCAAGCTGGTGCGCGAGATGCTTACGCGTTCACGCGCCGATGGCGGCGTGATCAACGCCGACGACTACCGCCCCGACGGCCTCGAGCGCAACTTCGGCATGGGTTCCGACGGTCTCTATCGCCTGTCGGACACGCAAGCCCAGGAAATCCTGCAGATGCGCCTGCAGCGCCTGACCGGCCTCGAGCAGGACAAGATCGTCGCGGAATACAGGGAAGTCATGTCGGAAATCGACGACCTGCTCGACATCCTGTCCAAGCCCGAGCGCGTCTCGATCATCATCGGCGACGAACTCGGCACCATCCGGCAGGAATTCGGCCAGACCAAGTTGGGCGCACGCCGCAGCCAGGTCGAGCACAGCGCGTTCGACCTGTCGACCGAAGACCTGATCACTCCGACCGACATGGTGGTCACGCTCTCGCACAGCGGCTACATCAAGAGCCAGCCGCTGGGCGAATACCGCGCGCAAAAGCGCGGCGGCCGCGGCAAGCAGGCCACGGCGACGAAGGAAGACGACTGGATCGACCAGCTCTTCATCGCCAACACGCACGACTACATCCTGTGCTTCTCCAACCGCGGCCGGCTCTATTGGCTCAAGGTGTGGGAAGTGCCTGCGGGCTCGCGCGGTTCGCGCGGACGGCCGATCGTCAACATGTTCCCGCTGCAGGAAGGCGAAAAAATCAACGTCGTGCTGGCGCTGACCGGCGAAAAACGCGTCTTCCCGGCCGACCAGTACGTGTTCATGGCCACGTCGATGGGCACCGTCAAGAAGACCGCGCTCGACGAGTTCAACAACCCGCGCAAGGGCGGCATCATTGCCGTCAACCTTGATGAAGGCGACTACCTGATCGGCGCCGCGCTCACCGACGGCAAGCACGACGTGATGCTCTTCAGCGACGGCGGCAAGGCCGTGCGTTTCGACGAGGAAGACGTTCGTCCGCTGGGCCGCAATGCACGCGGCGTGCGCGGCATGTCGCTGGACCCCGGACAGGGTGTGATCGCCATGCTGGTGGCCGAGGACGAGCAGCAAAGCGTGCTCACCGCCACGGAAAATGGTTACGGAAAGCGCACAAGCATTACGGAATACACCCGACACGGCCGGGGAACCAAAGGCATGATCGCGATTCAACAGAGTGAGCGCAACGGCAAGGTCGTTGCCGCCACACTCGTGCATGCGGACGATGAGATCATGCTCATCACCGACAAGGGCGTGCTGGTGCGCACCCGGGTTGCCGAAATTCGCGAATTGGGTCGCGCGACGCAAGGCGTCACGCTGATCGGGCTCGACGAAGGCGCCAAACTCAGCGGACTACAACGTATCGTCGAAAACGACGCGAACGGCGAAAGCGAGCCGGACGCGGACGATACTTCCTCATCTTCAACGGAGAATCCTCAGTGAAAAAAATCAAACTCGCACTTCTGACGGTCGCCCTGGCAGGCAGTTCCATGGCCGCAATGGCCCAGGACAAGGCAACGCTCATCAAGCAGTTCGTCGACATCCAACGCCCCGGCATTGAATCGCTGGCGCGCGGCCTGGTCGAGCAATCGAGCGCTCCGATCGCACAAGCGGGTTCGCAGTATCTTCAGACGCAAGTGCCTGAAGCCAAGCGTGAATCGGCCGCCAAGGCCGCCGATACCGAACTGAAGAAGTACTTCGACGACGCCTACCCGATCGTTCGTGACAAGGCCATTCAACTGGCACCGGGCGCCCTGACGCCGCTGCTCGAGCAGAACTTCAGCGAAGATGAACTCAAGCAACTGCTGGCCTGGATCAACTCGCCGCTCAGCAAGAAGTACCAGGAACTGAACCCGAAGATGCAGACCGCATTGACGGAAAAGCTGGTGACCGACACGCGCGCCACCATCGAACCCAAGATGCGCGCGCTCGACGAAAACGTGGCCAAGGCACTGGGTGCCCCGACCGAAGCCCCCGCTGCCAAGGCACCCGCCAAGGCTCCAGCCAAGAAGTAAAAGCAACGTGACCCAGCAGCAGACGCCGGCCGGCAAGCGCCCCTACAACTTCTCGGCCGGTCCGGCTGCCATGCCGGAGGCGGTGCTGCAACGCGCCGCCTCCGAGATGCTCGACTGGCAGGGCAGCGGCATGAGCGTGATGGAGATGAGCCATCGCGGCAAGGAATTCGGTGCGATCTGCACCCAGGCCGAAGCCGACATCCGCACGCTGCTGGCCATTCCCTCGAATTTCCACATCCTGTTCATGCAGGGTGGCGGGTTGGGCGAGAACGCCATCGTGCCGCTGAACCTGTCGCGCGGCAAAACCGCCGACTTCGTCATCACTGGCAGCTGGAGCGTCAAGTCGCACAAGGAAGCGCAGCGCTACTGCACGGCGCGCGTGGTCGCGACAAACGCCGACGACCAGCACACGAAACTGCCCGATCCCGCGACCTGGCAGCTGTCGAAGGACGCCTCGTACGTGCATGTGTGCTCCAACGAGACGATCAACGGCATCGAGTTCCAGCAATTGCCCGACCTGGCGGCGCTTGGCAGCACGGCCCCGCTGGTCATCGATTTTTCGTCCCATGTGGCCTCGCGCGGCGTCGACTGGTCCCGCGTGGGCCTGGCCTTCGGTGGCGCCCAGAAGAACCTCGGCCCGGCCGGCCTGACGATCGTGGTCGTGCGCGACGACCTGCTCGGTCATGCGCTGGAGATCTGCCCGAGCGCGTTCAACTACAAGACGGTGGCCGACAACAACTCCATGTACAACACCCCGCCGACCTGGGGCATCTACATGGCGGGGCTCACGTTCCAGTGGCTGCTTGCGCAGAAGGAAGGCGACCTGACGGGCGTGGCTGCCATGGAGCACCGCAACATCGCCAAGGCGAAGCTGCTGTACGAATTCATCGACGGCTCCGACTTCTACGCCAACCGCATCGACCCGAGCTGCCGTTCGCGCATGAACGTGCCCTTCTTCTTGGCAGACGAAGGCCGCAATGAAGCGTTCCTGGCCGGCGCGCGCAAGGCAGAACTGCTTCAGCTCAAAGGCCACAAGTCGGTCGGCGGCATGCGAGCAAGCATTTACAACGCCATGCCGATGGCAGGGGTGCAGGCCCTCGTGGGCTACATGCGAGAATTCGAGCGATCGCACGCCTAGTCGCGCGCCCCGCTCAGTTGCTCGCACCGATGACCGATTCCGCACCCACACCACCCTCTTCTTCCGCCGACAAATCCGAAGGCCTGTCCGATCTGCGCGTGCAGATCGACTCGCTCGACCAGCGACTGCTCAGCCTGCTCAACGAGCGGGCCCACGTGGCCGAACTGGTCGGCGAGGTCAAGAAGCGCGAGGGCACGCCCTTCTTCCGCCCCGACCGTGTGGCGCAGGTCATCGACAAGATGCAAAAGAGCAATGGCGGTCCGCTCAAGGACCTCCATGTCGCGGCCATCTGGCGCGAGATCATGTCGGCCTGCCTGGCGCTCGAATCGCCGCAGCGCGTGGCGGTGCTGGGCCCCGAAGGCACCTTCTGCGAACAGGCCGCCATCGAGTATTTCGGCGGCGCCGCCGACCTGGTCTATTGCGCCAGCTTCGACGAGGTTTTCCACGCCACGGCGGCGGGCAGCGCCCAGTACGGCGTGGTCGGTGTCGAGAACTCGACCGAAGGCGTCGTCACCCGTTCGCTCGACCTGTTCCTGCATTCACCCACCCATGTCGTCGGCGAAGTCAGCCTGCTGGTGCGCCATCACCTGCTGCGCAGCAGCAACTCGCTCGAAGGCATCGAGGCCGTGCTGGCCCACCCGCAGGCGCTGGCGCAGTGCCAGACCTGGCTGTCCAAGCACCTGCCGAACGCCGAGCGACGCGCCGTTTCGAGCAACGCCGAAGGCGCCCGCCTCGCGGCCACCAACCCGGCCTGGGCCGGGCTGGCCGGCGAACGCGCAGCCACCCGCTTCGGCCTGCACATCGTGGCGCACGCCATCCAGGACGACTCGTACAACCGCACCCGCTTCTCGGTGATCTGCCTGCCGCAGACGCTGGCCATGCCGCCGGCGTCGGGGCGCGACTGCACGAGCCTGATCGTCTCGGTACCGAACCGCCCTGGCGCGGTGCACGACCTGCTGGTGCCGCTGAAGGCCAACAACGTGTCGATGACGCGCTTCGAGTCGCGCCCCGCGCGCACCGGCCAGTGGGAGTACTACTTCTACATCGACCTCGACGGCCACCCCTCGCAGCCCAACGTGGCCGCGGCGCTGGCCGAGCTGCGCGGCCTGTGCGCCTTCTACAAGGTGCTGGGCGCGTACCCCGTCAAGGCCTGATCGGCAGGCAGACAGACAGCATGTTCGAACAACTGGGACTGATCGGCTGCGGCCTGATGGGCGGCTCCTTTGCGCTCGCGCTCAAGCGCGCGAAGCTGGTGAAACGCGTGGTGGGCTACAGCAAGTCGCCTTCCACCACCGAGCGAGCGAAACAACTCGGCGTGATCGACGTGGCGGCGCCCTCCGCGCTGCTCGCGGTGTCGGGCGCCGACATCGTGCTGCTGGCCGTGCCGGTGGCGGCTTCGGAAGCCACCTTCAAGGCCATTCGCCACGGCATTTCGGCCGACACGCTGGTGATGGACGTGGGCTCGACCAAGGGCGACGTGATCGAGGCGGCGCGCAACGGTCTGCAAAAGCAGTTCTCGAGCTTCGTGCCGGCCCACCCGATCGCGGGCAAGGAACTGTCGGGCATCGAGCACGCCGAGGCCTCGCTCTTCACCGGCCGCCAGGTCGTGCTGACACCGGTCAAGACCACGCTGCGCTCCAACGTGCAGCGCGCCTCGCAGGTGTGGAGCGGCATCGGCGCCCATGTGCTCACCATGACGCACGAGGAGCACGACGCCGCTTTCGCCGCCGTGAGCCACCTGCCGCACCTGCTGGCCTTCGCCTACACCAACGCCATCGCCGCCCAGCCCCAGGGCGACCGCTTCCTGCGCCTCGCGGGGCCGGGCTTTCGCGACTTCTCGCGCATTGCCGCCAGCGACCCTGTCATGTGGCGCGACGTGCTGCTGGCCAACCGCGAACAGGTGCTGCAGCAGTCGCAGGCCTTTCGCAAGGCGCTGGAAGAGCTCGAGGCACTGATGACCGCGGGCGACCTGCAGGCGCTGGAGCAATCGATCGCCGCTGCCAGCAAGACCCGCGCGGCGTGGAAGCCGGCCGCCGGCACGTCGTCGCAGCAACAGGACAACTGACATGTTCTCGACGGCTTTCCTCGACCTCCCGCCGCTGGCTGGCGCCGCCGGCACGGTCCGCCTGCCGGGCTCCAAGAGCATCTCCAACCGCGTGCTGCTGCTGGCTGCGCTGGCCAGCGGCACCACGACGGTCCACGACCTGCTCGATTCCGACGACACGCGCGTGATGCTCGACGCCTTGCGCGCGCTCGGTTGCGGCATCGAGCCGAACGGAAACACGCTGCGCATCACCGGCCTCGGCGGCCAGCGCAAGCCCGACGAAACACTGCTGCCGCTGTTCCTCGGCAATGCCGGCACCGCCATGCGCCCGCTGACCGCGGCGCTGTCGCTGCTGGGCGGCGAATTCGAGCTCAGCGGCGTGCCGCGCATGCACGAGCGCCCGATCGGCGACCTGGTCGACGCGCTCACGCAGCTCGGCTGCCGCATCGACTACCTCGGCAACCCCGGCTATCCGCCGCTGCGCATCCACCCGGTGCCGCACGGCGAACTGGCGCTCGACGCGCCGATCCGCGTGCGCGGCGACGTGTCGAGCCAGTTCCTGACCGCGCTGCTGCTGGCGCTGCCGCTCGCGGCGGGCAGTTCTGCCCCTTCGGCGGGACGCGACATCGTGATCGAGGTGGTCGGCGAGCTGATCTCCAAGCCCTACATCGAGATCACGCTGAACCTGCTGGCGCGCTTCGGCATCCAGGTGCGACGCGACGGCTGGGAGCGTTTCACCATTCCCGCCGGCAGCCGCTACAGCTCGCCGGGCGATATCCACGTGGAAGCAGATGCCTCGTCTGCTAGCTATTTCATAGCGCTGGGTGCAATAGCGACGGGCGTAAACGGCAAAAATGGCATCCGAATCGAGGGTGTGGGCGCCGATTCGATCCAGGGCGACATCCGCTTCATCGACGCGGCCCGCCAGATGGGCGCCGAGATCGACAGCGGCCCGAACTGGCTCGAAGTTCGCCGCGGCGTCTGGCCGCTGAAAGCGATCGACCTCGACGCCAACCACATCCCCGACGCCGCGATGACGCTGGCCGTGATGGCGCTCTATGCCGACGGCCCGACCACGCTGCGCAACATCGCGAGCTGGCGCGTGAAGGAAACCGATCGCATCGACGCGATGGCCAACGAACTGAAGAAGCTCGGTGCCTCCGTCGAGTCCGGGCCCGACTTCATTCGCGTGCACCCGCTGGCGCAAGCCGATTGGCGAGCCGCGAGCATCCACACCTACGACGACCATCGCGTGGCCATGTGCTTCTCGCTGGCGGCGTTCAACCCGGCGGGCGTGCCGGTGCGCATCCTCGACCCGCACTGCGTCGCCAAGACCTTCCCCGACTACTTCGAGACCCTGTTCTCGGTGGCCGAAGCCACCGGGCTGCCGGTGATCTGCATCGACGGCCCGACCGCCTCCGGCAAGGGAACGCTGGCAGCTGAAGTGGCACGCCTGCTGGGCTACCACTACCTCGACTCGGGCTCGCTCTACCGCGTCACCGGCCTGGCCATGCGGCGCGCCGGACTGAGCGCCGAGTCCCGGCACGAGGCGCAAATTGCCACCCTTGCCGCTGCCCTGCCCCTGCAGTTCACCGAGGGCAAGGTGCTGCTCGCCGGAGAGGATGTCAGCGAGGACATTCGCACCGAAGCCGCCGGCATGGACGCTTCGCGTGTATCGACCCTGCCGGCCGTTCGCGAGGCGCTCCTGGCCCTGCAGCAGCGCTTTCGCCGGCTGCCGGGCCTGGTGGCCGACGGACGCGACATGGGCACCGTCATCTTCCCCGAAGCAGCGCTCAAGGTGTTCCTCACGGCCAGCGCCGCCGAGCGCGCCGAACGGCGCCATAAGCAGTTGATTTCAAAGGGTATTTCGACTACACTCGACAGTCTTCGCTCCGACTTGGAAGCACGTGACGCCAGGGACTCTTCCCGCAGCGTCGCCCCTCTGAAGCCGGCGCAGGATGCCCGCCACCTCGACAACTCCCGGCTGTCCATCGAGCAATCGATCGATACGGTGCTGAACTGGTGGCAGCAAGTACAGCCTTTCAAGTCCTCTTGAAAGGCTGGCGCCAGACGGAATTCCGGAAGGCGCATACCGCTCCAGCAGGCTCCTTCCGCGCGACAGCGCACCGGCCTGCTGGTTGTTCAACGAACCCGGGCTCACGCCCACAAAACCGCCGTCTCCAGATCCACAGCAGCCGCACGCAATTTCGCATTAGCGCCTGCCAACCCTGCCTGACGGAAGGAACCATACATGTCTGAATCTTTTGCCGACCTATTCGAAGAGTCCCTGAAGCGTTCCGAAATGCGCACCGGCGAGGTCATCACGGCCGAAGTCGTGCGTGTCGAACACAACCACGTCGTCGTCAACGCCGGTCTGAAGTCCGAAGCGTATGTGCCGATCGAGGAGTTCAAGAACGACAAGGGCGAACTCGAAGTCCAGGCCGGCGATTTCGTTTCCGTTGCCATCGGCAGCGTTGAAAACGGCTACGGCGACACCATCCTCTCGCGCGACACCGCCAAGCGTCTGGCTTCGTGGCTCGCTCTGGAGAAGGCCCTGGAATCCGGCGACTTCGTCACCGGCACCACCAGCGGCAAGGTCAAGGGCGGCCTGACCGTTCTGGTCAACGGCATCCGCGCGTTCCTGCCGGGCTCGTTGATCGACACGCGTCCCATCAAGGACCTGACCCCGTACGAAAACAAGACCCTCGAATTCAAGGTCATCAAGCTCGACCGCAAGCGCAACAACGTCGTGTTGTCGCGTCGTGCCGTGGTCGAAGCCAGCATGGGCGAAGAACGCGCCAAGCTGATGGAAACCCTGAAGGAAGGCGCTGTTGTCCGCGGCGTGGTCAAGAACATCACCGAATACGGTGCGTTCGTGGACCTCGGCGGCATCGACGGCCTGCTGCACATCACCGACATGGCATGGCGCCGTGTCCGCCACCCGAGCGAAGTCGTTCAGGCCGGCCAGGAAATCACCGCCAAGATCCTCAAGTTCGACACCGAAAAGAACCGTGTCTCGCTGGGTCTGAAGCAAATGGGTGACGACCCGTGGATGGGCGTTTCGCGCCGCTACCCGCAATCGACCCGCCTGTTCGGCAAGGTCACGAACATTGCCGACTACGGCGCGTTCGTCGAACTCGAACCCGGCATCGAAGGCCTGGTGCACGTCTCCGAAATGGACTGGACCAACAAGAACATCGCTCCGAACAAGATCGTCTCGCTGGGCGACGAAGTCGAAGTCATGGTCCTCGAAATCGACGAAGACAAGCGCCGCATCAGCCTGGGCATGAAGCAGTGCAAGGCCAACCCGTGGCAAGAGTTCGCGCAAAACACCAAGCGTGGCGACCGCGTCAAGGGTCCGATCAAGTCGATCACCGACTTCGGCGTGTTCGTGGGTCTGGCTGCCGGCATCGACGGCCTGGTTCACCTCTCGGACCTCTCGTGGAACGAAACCGGCGAAACCGCCGTTCGCAACTACAAGAAGGGCCAGGAAGTCGAAGCGCTCGTGCTGGCCGTGGACGTCGACCGCGAACGCATCAGCCTGGGTATCAAGCAGCTCGACAGCGACCCGTTCACCACGTTCACCACCGTGAACGACAAGGGCCAGATCGTGACCGGCAAGGTCAAGACCGTGGACGCCCGCGGCGCTGAAATCGACCTGGGTGAAGACATCCTCGGCTACCTTCGCGCCAGCGAAATCTCCCGCGACCGCGTGGAAGATGCTCGCAACGTGCTGAAGGAAGGCGACGAAGTCACCGCCATCGTCGTGAATGTGGATCGCAAGACCCGCAACATCCAGCTGTCCATCAAGCAGAAGGACATGGTCGACGAACAAGGCGCCATGGCCAACCTGAGCCAGCAGTCGGCACGCGAAAACGCGGGCACGACGAGCTTGGGCGCCCTGCTGCGCGCCAAGCTCGACAACAGCGACAACAAGTAAGCTGAGTCCGGAGACAGAGCAGGCCCCAGGGGGCCGCTCTGTCTTTTTTTTCGTCCACGTTTTTGTGTTTGGCCCATGACCCGCTCAGACCTCGTCGAAGAACTTGCAGCGCGCTTTGCGCAGCTCACGCACCGCGATGCCGAATACGCCGTCAAGACCATCCTCGACGCGATGAGCGACGCGCTGGTGCGCGGACACCGCATCGAAATCCGTGGCTTCGGCAGCTTCTCGGTCAACCGGCGTCCGCCGCGCATCGGGCGCAACCCGCGTTCGGGCGAGAGCGTGCAGATTCCCGAGAAACGGGTGCCGCACTTCAAGCCCGGCAAGGCGCTGCGCGAAGCGGTCGACGCAAAGACCGCGGAACTCGATGCCGGCAAGGAAGCCAAGGCCCGCAAGGCCTGACACGCAGACGATTCGAAATGACTGCAAACGTAGAATGCGCCCGGCAACGGGAACGGCTATGAAATACCTCCTGTGGCTGCTCAAGGCAGCCATTTTTTTTACGCTCTTCGCTTTCGCGCTGAACAACCAGCAGGACGCGACCGTCTACTTCTTCTTCGGCACCTACTGGCGCGCTCCCCTGGTGCTCGTGGTGCTCGCGGCATTCGCCGGCGGGCTCGTCGTGGGCGCGCTGGGCATGCTGCCCGGCTGGTGGAAACACCGCGCCGCCGCGGCACAGGTGCCCGCGACGCCCGAAGCCCAGACACCGACGCCATCGACCGCCGCGGCCGCTCCCGCTGCGGCGCCTTCCATCTCGGTCACCGACCTTCCCGCCGTACGTCAACATGGACTTTGATCCCAGCTGGCTGCTGATCAGCCTGCCCGTCGCCTTCGTGCTGGGCTGGCTCGCATCGCGCTTCGACATCCGGCAACTCAAGCTCGAGAACCGCCAGGCCCCCAAGGCCTACTTTCGCGGCCTCAACTTCCTGCTCAACGAGCAGCAGGACCAGGCCATCGACGCCTTCATCGAGGCCGTGCAGAACGACCCCGACACGCAGGAGCTGCACTTCGCGCTCGGCAACCTGTTTCGCCGACGCGGCGAGTACCAGCGCGCCGTGCGCGTGCACGAGCACCTGCTCGGTCGCGGCGACCTGAGCCGCGCCGACCGCGAGCGCGCCCAGCATGCGCTGGCGCAAGACTTCCTGCGCGCCGGCCTGCTCGACCGCGCCGAGGCCGCGCTGCAGAAGCTCGAAGGCACGCGCTACGAGAACGAAGCGCGGCTCTCGCTGCTGGCCATCTACGAACGCTCGCGCGAATGGACGCAGGCCGCCGACGTGGCGCAAAAGCTCGACGAGTCCGACCAGGCCAGCTACAGCACCCGGCGCGCGCACCACCTGTGCGAACAGGCGACCGAGCACGTGGCCTCCGGCGACCTGCCCGGTGCGGCCGGGCTGCTCGCCCAGGCCGTCGCGCTCGCGCCGCAGGCGCCGCGCCCCGCCATCGACACGGCCAACCTGCAACTGCGCAACGGCGACGCGGCCGCGGCCTTCGACACGCTGGTGGCGCTGAGCGGCACCGCCCCGCTCGCGCTGCCGCTCTACGCCGCCGCACTGCAGCAGGCCGCCGTGGCCGCGCACCGCGAAGCCGACGCCCTCGCACTGCTGCAGCGGCGCTATGTGGAGTCGCCGTCGATCGACGTGCTCGAATCGATGATCGCGCTCGGCGGCACACCGAGCGCCACGGCCGAAGACCCGCAGCCCACCCCGCGCGACGGCTACATCGCGCACCTTGCGCAACAGCCCTCGCTGGTGGCGGCATCGCGCTGGCTTGCAGGCGAACGCTTCGAGCACGAGCAGTTCCACCCGCAGGTGCAACGCGCGCTCGACCAGGCCACGCGGCCGCTCATGCGCTACCGCTGCGCGGCCTGCGGTTTCGAGGCGCACCAGTACTTCTGGCACTGCCCCGGCTGCCAGGCATGGGACAGCTACCCGCCGCGCCGCGTCGAAGAACTCTGAGAACTCCGATCACGCTTCTGAACAATGGTCACGTGGGCGCCGAATATGCTTTCGCGCGTCAACGCCCCGTTTCCTGCTCCCGTTGAGCGCGGGCCGACGTTCTTGTCGGCTGTCAGTCACATCAACCAATCAGGGAGTAAAAAATCATGTTCAAGAAAATCCTGGCCGCAACGGCCATGCTGTTCGCCGTCGTCTCCTTCGCCGCGGTCGACGTCAACAAGGGCACGGCCGCCGACCTCGACGGCATCAAGGGCGTCGGCCCCTCGATGTCCAAGCGCATCCTCGATGCGCGCAAGGAAGGCGAGTTCAAGGACTGGCCCGACCTCATGCAGCGCGTGAAGGGCGTGAAGGAAAAGAAGGCCGAGAAGCTGTCGGCCGAGGGTCTCACGGTCAATGGCCAGAGCTTCGGCAGCGCAGCATCCGCCAAGCCGAAGGAGGCAAAGGCAGCCAAGGCAGCCAAGCCCTGATGCCGACCTGATCCCACCTGCATCGATGCAAAACAAAGCCGCCTTCGGGCGGCTTTTTCATGCGCGAAGCACAGGCATCTCGCATGCGTCACATGTGCCGCGCCCCCACGACATGGCAGGGAAATGCCTCAGGAAGTGGCCCGGAATTTGCACGTATGCTGCCTTTCATTCTGCTTTCACTACATTCCGGAGCGCGTCCATGAATCACAAGTTCGGCATTGCCCTGGCGGGCCTCACCCTCGGCGCCGCAGCCTTCGCGCAGACCAAGTGGGACCTGCCCACCGCCTATCCGGCCACCAACTACCACACCGAAAACATCACGCAGTTCGCCAAGGACGTGGACGCCGCCACCGGCGGCAAGGTGAAGATCACGGTGCACGCCAACGCGTCGCTGTTCAAGGCGCCCGAAATCAAGCGCGCCGTGCAGAGCGGCCAGGCCCAGGCCGGCGAGATCCTGCTGGCCAACTACGCGAACGAAAACCCGATCTACGCGCTCGACGGCGTGCCCTTCCTGGCCACCACCTACCCCGAGGCGCGCAAGCTGTACGACGCATCGAAGCCCGCCATGGAGAAGCTGCTCGCGGCGCAGGGCATCAAGGTGCTGTTCGTGGTGCCGTGGGCACCGCAGGGCATCTACTCGAAGAAAGAGATCAGCTCGGTGGCCGACCTGCGCGGCATCAAGTGGCGCGCCTACAGCCCGGCCACCGCCAAGCTCGCCGAGCTGATCGGCGCGCAGCCGGTGCAGATCCAGCAGGCCGAGCTCAGCGCGGCCATGGCCACGGGCGTGATCGAGAGCTACATGAGCTCTGGCTCCACCGGCTACGACACCAAGACCTACGAGCACATCAAGAACTTCTACGACACGCAGGCGTGGATCCCGAAGAACGCGATCCTGGTCAACGCCAAGTCCTTCGACGCGCTCGACCCCGCCGCCAAGGCCGCCGTCACCAAGGCCGCGGCCGAGGCTGAAGTGCGCGGCTGGAAGACGGCGCAGGAGAAGAACGACGAGTACAAGCGCCTGCTGGCCGAGCGCGGCATGAAGGTGCACAAGCCCTCGCCCAAGCTCGACGCCGACATGCGCCAGGTCGGCGGCATCATGCAGACCGACTGGCTGAAAGTGGCCGGTGCAGACGGCGCCGCGATCGTGGATACGTACAAGAAGAAATGATGCGGCCCCCACGCTCATCGCTTCGCGTAGCGCTGCCCCCCGAGGGGGCGCAGGCCCCCCTTGGGGCGGCCCGGCGGGAGGCCTGACCCATGCGCCGCTTCCTCGACCGCCTGTACGACGGTGCGGGCGCGCTCGGCGCGTTCTGCGTGTTCCTGATCTTCGTGCTGATGATCCTGGCCGGCGTGGGCCGGCAGATGAACTGGCACGTGAGCGGGCTCAACGACATCGTGGCGTGGCTGTGCGCCGCCGCTGCGTTCTTCGCGATGGCGCACGCCTTTCGCCACGGCGACTTCGTGCGCGTGACGCTGCTGCTCGACGCGGTGCCGCCCAGGGTGCGCCGCGTGCTCGACGTGGTGTGCCTGCTGATCGCCGCGGTGTCGGTCGCCTACCTCACCTACTGGGCCACCAGCTTCACTTATGAAAGCTACGAGTTCGCCGAAATGGCAACCGGCCTGGTCGTCATTCCGATCTGGATCCCGCAATCGACCTTCGTGATCGGCTGCTGGCTGCTGCTGATCGCCATGATCGACGAGCTGGTCGGCGTGGTGCGCGGCGAGAAGCCGAGCTACCAGCGCGCGATCGAAGAGCGGCACGCCGCCGGCGACTTCTCCTCCGACGTCTGAACCCCATGATCGAAACCCTTCTCATGGGCGCGCTGCTGCTCGTCATCATGCTGGTGCTGCTTGCGGGCGGCGTGTGGATCGCGATGACGCTGGCCATCGTCGGCTGGGTCGGCCAGGCCTTCTTCACCAATACGCTGCCGGGCAAGAACCTGTTCTCGGCCTTCTGGGAAAGCAATGCGAGCTGGGAGCTCGCGGCGCTGCCGCTGTTCATCTGGATGGGCGAGATCCTGTTTCGCACCAAGCTCAGCGAAGAAATGTTCGAGGGCCTGCGCCCCTGGCTCAACCGCGTGCCCGGCCGGCTGATGCACACCACCATCATCGGCTGCGGCGTGTTCGGCTCGGTCTCGGGCTCGTCGGCCGCGACCTGCGCGACCATCGCGAAGGTCGCGCTGCCCGAGCTCAAGCGCCGCGGCTACGACGAAAAGCTGGCCATCGGCTCGCTCGCCACCGCGGGCACGCTGGGCATCTTGATTCCGCCGTCGATCACGATGGTGGTGTACGCCGTGGCGGCCGACGCCTCGATCATCCGCATCTTCCTGGCCGGCTTCCTGCCGGGCTTCCTGTTGATGCTGCTGTTCTCTGGCTACATCGCCTGGTGGAGCCTGCGCCATCCGGACAAGGTGCCGCCGGCCGATCCGCCGACCACGTTCATGGAAAAAATCCGCCTGTCGGGCAACCTGATTCCGTGCGCGCTGCTGATCGTGTTCATCGTGTGGGTGCTGGTGGCCGGCTGGGCCACGGCCACCGAGTGCGCGGCCTTCGGCGTGCTGGGCTCGCTGGCCATCGCGGCCTACGGGCGCAGCCTGACCTGGAAGAACTTCAAGGACGGCATCATGGGCGCCACGCGCACCAGCTGCATGATCATGTTCATCCTGGCGGGCGCGGCTTTCCTCACCAAGACCATGGCCTTCACCGGCATTCCGCGCGAACTGGCGGAGTGGGTCGACAGCATGCACCTGTCGCCCTACGCGCTGATCGGTGCGCTGGTGGTGGTGTACCTGGTGCTGGGCACGGCGCTGGACGGCATCTCGATGATCGTGCTGACCAGCGCGGTGGTGCTGCCGATGATCCAGAAAGCCGGCTTCGACCTGGTGTGGTTCGGCATCTTCATCGTGCTGCTGGTCGAGATCGCCGAGGTCACGCCGCCCGTGGGGTTCAACCTGTTCGTGCTGCAGAACATGACGGGCAAGGACAGCAACGTGATCGCGAAGGCGGCGATTCCGTTCTTCTTCTGCCTGGTGCTGTGCATCGCGCTGATCACCTTGTTCCCGAGCATCGTGACGATCCTGCCCGACCTGATCATGGGCAAGGAGAAGTAGCCGGCCTGCGGATAATCGGCGCCATGCTGCTGAACGCCTTCGTCATCTGCCTCGCCGCCTGCGTCGGCGCCCTCATGCGCTGGGGCTTCGCCCTGTGGTTGAACCCCGGCGGCGTGCTGCCCTGGGGCACGCTGGCGGTGAACCTCATCGGCGGCTACCTGATCGGCGTGGCGATCGGCGTGTTCAACGGGCTGCCGAACATCGACCCCGCGTGGCGGCTGATGGTCATCACCGGGTTCCTCGGCACGCTGACCACCTTCTCCAGTTTCTCGGCAGAAATCGTCGGCATGCTGATGACCGGGCGGCTCGGCCTGGCCCTGGGCACGCTCATGCTGCACCTGGGCGGCTCGCTGTGCCTCACCTGGCTGGGCTTTCGCACGGTGCAGGCTTTCTCGGGCTGAGCATGACAAGCGCGTTGCCCCCAAAACAGCCTTATGTCTTACGGTTATAGATAAGGCTTTCCATAGGGTCGGCCGATAGAATCACCCCCAATGCCCCTGGTCTTTCTCGTCGCACTCCCCTTTATCGCCAGCGTGCTGGCCGCGTTGATGCCGTCCAACGCGCGCAACAGGGAGTCGACCCTCGCGGGCCTCGTCGCACTGGGCTGCGCCATCCAGGCCGCATGGTTCTTTCCGCAGATCGCGCATGGCAATGTGCTGCGGCAAGAAATCGAATGGCTGCCGGCCCTCGGCCTGAACCTCGTGTTCCGCATGGACGGCTTCGCATGGCTGTTCTGCATGCTGGTGCTGGGCATCGGCGCGCTGGTGGTGCTGTACGCGCGCTACTACATGTCGGCCTCCGACCCGGTGCCGCGCTTCTTCTCGTTCTTCCTCGCGTTCATGGGCGCAATGATGGGCGTGGTGCTCTCGGGCAACCTGATCCAGATGGTGCTGTTCTGGGAGCTCACCAGCCTCTTCTCGTTTTTGCTGATCGGCTACTGGCACCACCGGCGCGACGCGCGGCGCGGGGCGCGCATGGCACTCACCGTCACCGGCGCGGGCGGGCTGTGCCTGCTGGCCGGCGTGCTGGTGCTCGGGCGCATCGTCGGCAGCTACGAGCTCGACGAGGTGCTGGCCTCGGGCGACCTGATTCGCGCGCATGCGCTCTACCCCGTGGCGCTGGTGCTGGTGCTGCTGGGCGCCTTCACCAAGAGCGCGCAGTTCCCGTTCCACTTCTGGCTGCCGCGCGCCATGGCCGCGCCCACGCCCGTGTCGGCCTACCTGCACTCGGCCACGATGGTGAAGCTCGGCGTGTTCCTGATGGCGCGCCTGTGGCCCGTGCTCTCGGGCACCGAGCAATGGTTCTGGCTGGTGGGTGGCGCGGGCGCCATCACGCTGCTGCTGGGCGGCTTCATCGCCATGTTCCAGCGCGATCTGAAGGCGCTGCTGGCCTACTCGACCATCTCGCACCTGGGCCTCATCACGCTGTTGCTGGGCCTGAACAGCCCGCTCGCGGCCGTGGCGGCGGTGTTCCACGTGATGAACCACGCGACCTTCAAGGCGTCGCTCTTCATGGCGGCCGGCATCATCGACCACGAGACCGGCACGCGCGACATCCGCAAGCTCAGCGGGCTGATGCGGCTCATGCCCATCACCGGCACGCTGGCCATCATCGCCAGCGCCTCGATGGCCGGCGTGCCGCTGCTCAACGGCTTTCTGTCGAAGGAAATGTTCTTCGCCGAAACCGTGTTCATCCAGGCCACGCCCTGGGTCGACTTCAGCCTGCCCGTCATCGCCACCATCGCGGGCATCTTCAGCGTGGCGTACTCGGCGCGCTTCGTGTTCGACGTGTTCTTCGGCCCGCCCTGCGGCAACGACGTGCCCAGGCACCCGCACGAGCCGCCGCACTGGATGCGCGTGCCGGTCGAGCTGCTGGTGCTGGTGTGCCTGGTGGTGGGCGTGGCGCCGGCATGGTCGATCGGCCCGCTGCTCGCGGCGGCTGCCACGCCGGTGGTCGGCGGCACGCTGCCCGAATACAGCCTGGCCGTGTGGCACGGCTTCAACCTGCCGCTCATGATGAGCTTCGTGGCGCTGGTGGGCGGCGGTGCGCTGTACCTGCTGCAGCGCCGCCAGCGCGCGCGCGGCGGGCTGGAGAACACGCCGCTGCTGCACCGCTTCGACGGCCAGGCCATCTTCGAGCACCTGCTCGCGCTGCTGAGCGAGGCCGGCCGTCGCAGCCGCCGCCTGTTCGGCACGCGCCGCATGCAGTGGCAGTTGCTGCTGCTGGTGCTGGTGGCCGTGGCGGGCGCCGCCGCGTCGCTGTGGGCTTCGCCCGCCGCACCCGGCACGCGCGAGCTGCTGCCCTTCTCGCCGATGTTCGCCATGACCTGGGTCATCGGCGGCACCTGCGCGCTGGCCGCCACCTGGCAGGCCAAGTTCCACCGGCTCGCGGCACTCATGCTGGCTTCGGCCGCGGGCCTTGTGTCCTGCGTGACCTACATCTGGTTCTCCGCGCCCGACCTGGCGCTGACCCAGTTGGTGGTCGAGGCGGTGACCACCGTGCTGATCTTGCTGGGCCTGCGCTGGCTGCCGATGCGCAGCAAGGACGTCATCCAGCCCGCGCGCGCGCGGCTGCGCCCCTGGGGCCGGCGCGGGCGCGACCTGCTGGTGGCCACCATCGCCGGCGCCGGCATGGCGGCAATCGCCTGGGCCATGATGACGCGCACCTTCCCGCAGAGCATCTCGCCCTTCTTCCTGGAACGCGCCCTCACAGAGGGCGGCGGCACCAACGTGGTCAACGTGATGCTGGTCGACTTCCGCGGCTTCGACACCTTCGGCGAAATCACCGTGCTGGGCATCGTGGCGCTCACCGTGTACGCGCTGCTGCGGCGCTTTCGCCCCGCCATCGAATCGATGGCATTGCCGGTGCAGCAGCGCCTGCAGGTGGACGACGGCAGCAGCGACCTGCTGAACCCGCGCCGCGCCACCGACACCGCCGTCGGCTACCTGATGGTGCCGGCCGTGCTGGTGCGGCTGCTGCTGCCGCTGGCGGTGCTGGTGTCGGTGTATTTCTTCATGCGCGGCCACAACGCGCCGGGCGGCGGCTTCGTCGCGGGGCTGGTGATGTCGGTGGCGCTGGTGCTGCAGTTCATCGTGTCGGGCACCGAGTGGGTGGAAGAGCACCTGCGCATCTATCCGCGCCGCTGGATCGCCATCGGCCTGCTGCTGGCGCTGGCCACGGGTGGCGGTGCGGTGGTGATGGGCTACCCCTTCCTGACCACGCACACCGCGCACCTGCACCTGCCCGTTCTTGGCGAAGTGCACGTGCCCAGCGCCCTGTTCTTCGACATCGGCGTGTTCGCGCTGGTGCTCGGCGCCACCATGCTCATTCTTACGGCCCTGGCCCACCAATCGGTGCGAAGCCACCGCTGGGCCGACGAGCAGTCCGAAAAGGAAGCCCTGGCCGCGGCCGAAGGCGCGGAGGGCGCGCACTGATGGAAATCGTGCTCGCACTCGCCATCGGCGTGCTCACCGGCTCGGGCGTGTACATGCTGCTTCGCCCGCGCACCTTCCAGGTCATCATGGGCCTGACGCTCATCTCTTACGGCGTCAACCTCTTCATCTTCAGCATGGGCCGCCTCAAGGTCGACAGCGAGCCGGTGCTCATCAAGGGTTTCGAGGCCACGCTGGCCAACACGGCCGACCCGATGCCGCAGGCCCTGGTGCTCACGGCCATCGTGATCGGCTTCGCCATGACGGCCCTGTTCCTGGTGGTGATGATCGCCTCGCGCGGGCTCACCGGCACCGACCATGTGGACGGTGAAGAACGGCAGGAAGCAGAATGAGCGACGCACGGCCGCCCGAAGGCGCGGGCCCCCGTGAGGGGGTTGGCGAAGCACACGCAGTGGCAAGCCTGGGGGTGGGCCGATGACCGAAATCTTCCACCTGCTCGACGAACTGCTCGAGTTCAGCATGCCGCACCTGGTGGCGGTGCCCATCCTCGTGCCCATGCTCACGGCCGCGCTCATGCTGCTGATGGGCGAGAACCGGCGGCGCACCAAGTCGGCCCTGAGCGTGGTCTCGGGCCTGATCGGCCTGCTGGCCGCGCTGGCGCTGCTGCGCTGGGTGAACGCGGCCGACACCGGCGGCGGCCCGGGCTCCATCGGCGTGTACCTGCCGGGCAACTGGCGCGCGCCGTTCGGCATCGTGCTGGTGGCCGACCGGCTCTCGACCATGATGGTCGCGCTCACGGGGGTCATCGCCTTCGCGGCGTCGATCTATTCCACCTCGCGCTGGGACCGCGCGGGCGTGCACTTCCATCCCCTGCTGCAGCTGCAGCTGATGGGCCTGAACGGCGCCTTCCTCACCGGCGACCTGTTCAACCTGTTCGTTTTCTTCGAGGTGATGCTCGCGGCCTCCTACGGCCTGCTGCTGCACGGCTCGGGGCGGCTGCGCGTGCAGGCGGGGCTGCACTACATCGCGATCAACCTGGCAGCCTCGTCGCTGTTCCTGATCGGCGCGGCCATCCTCTACGGCGTGACGGGCACGCTGAACATGGCCGACCTGGGCGTGCGCATCGCCGAACTCGCGCCCGGCGACCGCGGCCTCGTGCATGCGGCGGCGGCCATCCTGGCGACGGCCTTCTTCGCCAAGGCGGGCGCGTGGCCGCTCAACTTCTGGCTGGTGCCGGCCTACAGCGCGGCGGTGTCGCCGGTGGGCGCGGTGTTCGCGCTGCTGACCAAGCTGGGCATCTACACCATCCTGCGGCTGTGGACGGTGCTGTTCGCGCCCGACACCGGCGACTCGGCCGCCTTCGGGCAGGTGGCGCTGATCGGCATCGGGCTGGCGACGCTGTTCGTCGGCGCCATCGGCATCGTCGGCACGCAGCGGCTGTCCAACCTGGCGGGCTTCAGCGTGCTGGTGTCGGCCGGCACCCTGCTCGCGGCGGTCGGCCTGGGCCAGCCGGCCGTGTGGGCCGGTGCGCTGTATTACCTGCTGAGCTCCACGCTCGCGGTGAGCGCTTTCTTCCTGCTGATCGACATGATCGAGCGCTGGCGCAACGCGGGCATGAGCGTGGCGCCGCACGAGGCCGCGGGCAATGCGCCCTACCTGACCGAAGACCTGCGCGTGCTCTCCGACGTGAACCTCGACGACGAGGCCCAGGCGCTCTACGGACGCGCCATTCCCGCGGGCGTCGCCTTCCTGGGACTGAGCTTCATGGGCTGCACGCTGCTGCTCGCGGGGCTGCCGCCGCTGTCGGGCTTCGTCGGCAAGTTCGCGATGCTGTCGGGCCTGCTGGGCACCGACGGGGTCGGCATCGCGGGCTGGAGCTTTCTTGCGCTGCTGATCGTCTCGGGCTTCCTGTCGCTGATTGCGCTGAGCCGCACCGGCATCCGCCATTTCTGGACGCAGCCCCACGCCACCATGCCCTCGCTGCCCGCGCTGGAGGTGCTGCCCGTGGCCGCGCTGCTCGCGGCCTGCGTGGCGCTGACCGTGTGGGCGGAGCCCGTGATGCAGCACGCCAAGGCCACGGCGGAGGGCCTGAAAACGCCCACGGCGTACCGCAATGCCGTGCTCGGCGCAAAGCAGATTCCCAACCCCGTGAAGAAGGAAGCACCGGCCCCATGAAGCGCCTGATTCCTTCCCCGCCGCTGTCGGTCGCGCTGTTCGTCGTCTGGATCCTGCTCGAGCAATCGCTGGAGGCCGTCACCCTGCTGTCGGCCGTGGTGCTGGCCATTGCGGTGCCGCTCATCACCAAGGGCCTGCGGCCCGCCACCGTGCGCATGCGCCGGCCCGGCGTGGCGCTGCGGCTGTCGTTCCTGGTGACCTTCGACATGCTCAAGTCGGCGTACGACGTGGCCCGGCTGCTGCTTACCCGCCGCACCTCGCACATCCAGGCCGCCTTCGTGCAGATTCCGCTGGACATGCGCGACCCCAACGGCCTGGCCGTGCTTGCGATGATCATGTGTCTCACGCCCGGCACGGCCTGGGGCGAAGTGTCGTTCGACCGCAGCGTGCTGCTGATCCACGTGTTCGACCTGGCCGACGAAGCGGCCTTCGTGGCGCTGATCAAGCAGCGCTACGAACGCCCCCTGATGGAGATCTTCGAGTCATGACACCCATCCTTTTCTGGGCCTTGAAGTTCGCGCTTTTTCTGCTGGCCGTGGCCATGCTGTGCGCGCTCTCGCGCCTGCTGATCGGGCCCACCGCGCAAGACCGCGTGATGGCGCTCGACTGCCTCTACATCAACGGCATGCTGATGATGCTGGTGCTGGGCATCATCTACGCGAGCAACGTGTACTTCGAGGCGGCCTTGCTGATCGCGCTGTTCGGCTTCGTGGGGTCGACGGCCATCGCCAAGTTCCTGCTGCGCGGGGAGGTCATTGAATGAACGATTTCATCGTGGGGCCGCTGCCGCTGTGGGCCGAGATCATCACCGCCGTGTTCGCCGTGCTCGGCGCGGCCTTCGCGGCCATCGGTTCCTTCGGGCTGGTGCGGCTGCCCACCTTCTTCCGGCGCATCCATGCGCCCACGCTAGGTGCGACGGTGGGCGTGTGGTGCATGACCATCGCCACCATCGTGTACTTCTCGGTGCAGGGCTTCAGCCTGTTCCTGCACGCGGTGCTGATCGTGCTGTTCATTGCGCTCACCGCGCCGATCACCACCATCTTCTTGATGCGCGCGGCGCTGTTCCGCGAACGGCAAAAGGGCGGCAACGTGCCGCCGCAGGCCAAGTCGGGTTGACCGGTCGACGCGCTGAAACGCTGAAGCGCCGCGCGTTCAGCTCGGCTGCAGCTGCTGCATCTCCTTGGCGCGTGCCACTTCTACCTCGCGCGGCAGCGTCACCGCGTTCTTCACCGCAAGAATCTCCGCCATCACGCTGACCGCGATCTCCGGCGGCGTCTTGCTGCCGATGTAGATGCCGATGGGCCCGCGCAGGCGCGCGAGCGACGCATCGGTCTGCTCGAAGTGCTCGATCATGCGGTCGCGCCGCGCGTCGGCATTGCGGCGCGAGCCGATGGCACCCACGTAGAACGCCTCGCTCTGCAGCGCCTCGAGCAGCGCCAGGTCGTCGAGCTTGGGGTCGTGCGTGAGCGCCACCACGCAGCTGCGGCGGTCGGGCCTGAAGGCCAGCACGGCGTCGTCGGGCATCTCGGTGGTGATGTGCACGCCGGACAGCGACCACGCGGTGCGGTACTCGGCGCGCGGGTCGCACAGCGTCACGGCGAAACCGCTGAACTTGGCCATGGTGGCGAGGTATTCGGCCAGCTGGCCGGCACCGATCAGCAGCATGCGGTACTCGGGGCCGAAGGTGTTGGTGAGCTCGGTGTCGTTCACGGTGAGCTCGTCGGGGGCCGTCGCCTGCGCGAGTTGCACCGTGCCGGTGGCCAGCGTCACCGTGCGCTTCATGAGCTTGCCCTGCTCGAGCTGCGCCAGCAGTGTGTCGAGCGCATCGGCGTCGGGCGCGTATTCGAGCAGCAGCTCCAGCGTGCCGCCGCAGGGCAGGCCGAAGCGATGCGCCTCGTCGGCGGTGATGCCGTACTTCACGAGCGCGGGCGGCGCGCCCAGCGGCACGTCTTCGCCCTTGCCGTGGGCATGGCTGTAGCGCGCGATGAGGTCGTCCTCGATGCAGCCGCCGGAGACCGAGCCGACGACCGCGCCGTCCTCGGCCAGGGCCATGATCGAACCCACGGGCCGAGGCGACGAGCCCCAGGTGCGCACGACAGTGGTCAGCAGCGCGCGCTTGCCGGCACGCCGCCAGTCGCGCAGCGTGCGCAACACCATGACATCGAGGTTTTCCATGGCGCGGGCCGCTTGTTCAGGCCGCGTCGCCGGGGGCGGCGGGTGCGTCCTGGTCGCCGTCCTTATCCTTCTTGCCCAGGCCGATCTTCTTCATGAGGCCGGACATCATGCCGGCCTTCTCGGCCGGCGCTTCGGCCTCTTCAGCAGCCGCGGGCGGCGGGCCGTAGCGGCGCTGCATCTCGGCGTCGAAGCGCTTGAAGAAATCGTCGGCGGTCGACTTGGCGGCGCCGTCGATCAGGCGCTGGCCGAGCTGGGCGATCTTGCCGCCGACCTGGGCCTGCACCGTGTAGTCGAGCTCGCAGCCGGCGCCCGGCGTCGCGGCTGCGGCTTCATGCGCGAGCGCGGCATCGGCCGGCGCTTCGCCTGCGGGCGCTGCATCGGCCAGCGGCTTGAGCGAAACGCTCGAAGACCCCTTGGCGAACCCCGCCACGCCGCCCTGCCCCTCGAAAGTCAGCTTGTAGCCGTCGGGCGCCACGATGTCCGACAGCATCACCTTGCCGCTGAACTTGGCCGACACCGGGCCGATCTTGAGCGCGAGCGCGACGCTGTAGGTGTTCTCGCCCGTGAGCTCGAACTTGTCGCAGCCGGGAATGCACTTCTTTAGCGTTTCGGGGTCGTTGAGGGCTTCCCAGGCTTGTTGTTGCGTGACGCCGAGGCGGCGGTTTCCGAGCATTTCCATGGTGGGTTTCCTTTTTTGTCCTTGCCGGCAGCGTGCTATCTGCCGGACCGCATCAGGGCAGCCAGGCTCGCGGCCAGCTGTTCCAGTGCGCTGAGATTGTGAACCGCGAGCATCGCGTCGGCATGGCGGTGCAGCACGCCGGCCCCACGGGCCAGAGGGGCGTAGCCGTCGAAGCGCAGCAGCGGGTTGAGCCACAGCAGACGGCGCGAATGGCGCTTGAGCCACAGCAGCTCGTGTTCCAGCACGGCGGGCTCCCCCGTGTCGAGCCCGTCGCTGATCACCAGCACCAGCGTGCGGCGGCCGGTCAGGCGGCGGGCATGGGTTCGGCGCAGTTCGCCCAGTGAGTCACCCAGCCGGGTGCCGCCGGCGAAATCGTCGATGGCCAGGCTGGCCGCACCCAGCATGGCGTCGGTGTCGGCCAGCCGGAAGGCGGGGGTCAGGTCGGTCAGGCGGGTGCCGAAGGCGAACACGTCGCGCCGGCCCGCGCGGCGCGTGGCCGCATGCAAGAAGGCCAGCAGCAGCCGCGCATAGCGCTCCATGGAGCCCGACACATCGACCAGCACCAGCAGCGGCAGGGGCTGCTCGCGCCGGGCCAGCCGGGGCAGCCGAAGGATTTCGCCGCCGGTGCGCGCCGCCTCTTGCAGCACGCCGGGCCAGTGCATGCGCGCATGCTGACGGCCCGCGTCGCCGGTGGGGCGCAGGCGGCGCGACGGCACTGCGGGAATCGGCAGCGTGACGTCGCGGGCCAGCCGCTCGACCAGCCGGTACTCCGACGCGCCGAGCGCGTTGAAGTCCGCGTGCTGAAGGCGCTGGCGGTCGCTCGCCGTCATGGCGGAGTCGAACTCGACCTCGTTGTCGGGCTTGGCTTGTTCGGTCGGCCTGGCGGCATGGCGCGGCGCAGTCAGCGCCTCGCGCACGCGCGGCCGGCGCTTCGAGGGCTCGGCCTTGCCTTCGGCGCTCGGAAGCATCTGGGCGAGCAGCTTGTTGGCCAGCTCGGGGTCGCGGAACCAGGCGTCGAACAGCTCGCGAAACACCATGCGGTCTTGTTCGCGGCTCACCATCACGGCCTCCATCGCGGCGCCCAGGTCGAGCTTGTCTTCCACGCCCACCAGCGTGGCGGCCTCGGCGGCCAGCGCGATGCGCATGGCGTCGGTGCGCACACCCGCGCGGCGCAGCGCCCGGCCGAAGGCGGTGATGTTGCCGGCGAGCTTGCCGCTGCGGACGTCGCCGAGTTGCGGAATGCCGGCCATGCGCACGCCTGGCGCACTCAGCGCGCGGCCGGCTCCTCGGGCCTGAGCAGGTCCGACGCCAGTTCCAGCGTGAGCGCGGCCACGTCGTCGCGCTGCTTGAACAGGATGCCGGCGGTGTCGACCACCACCTCGGGGTCGAGCTCCACCGTGTCCAGCGCAATCAGCGCCCTCGCCCACTCGACGCTCTCGGCAATGCCGGGTGCGCGCTGGAAGGCGTTGACGAAAGGTGCCTCGCGCAGCCGCGCAACGAAGGCGGAGACCTGCGCCGACAGCTTCTCGCCGGCCTGCGGCACCTGCGCGCGCACGATGGCCAGCTCGCGCTCGCGCTCGGGGTAGTCGAGCCAGTGGTACAGGCAGCGGCGCTTGACCGCGTCGTTGAGCTCGCGCGTGCGGTTGCTCGTGAGGATGGTCACCGGCGGCACGACCGCGCTCACCGTGCCCAGCTCGGGAATGCTCACCTGGTACTCGCCCAGGTATTCGAGCAGGAAGGCCTCGAAGGGCTCGTCGGCGCGGTCGACCTCGTCGATCAGCAGCACGGCGCCGGGCGCGGGCGTTTGCAGCGCCTGCAGCAGCGGACGGCGAATGAGGTAGTGCGGCTGGTAGACCTCGGCCTCCACGTCGCGCGCCGCACCGGAAGCCTCGGCCGCGCGCATGTGCAGCAGCTGCGCGGCGTAGTTCCATTCATAGAGCGCTTCGCGCTGCTCCAGCCCGTCATAGCACTGCAGGCGCAACAGCTCGCGGTTCAATGCCTTCGACAGCGCCTTGGCCAGCTCGGTCTTGCCGACGCCGGGCTCGCCTTCGAGCAGCAGCGGGCGCTGCAGCTTGAGCGCGAGAAACACGGCGGTGGCCAGGCGGCGGTCGGCAAAGTAGCCGGCCTGCACCAACCCGTCTGAGAGGGAATCGATGGTCGGAAAGATCATGGCGCAGCGTAGCGGAAGACGCGAAGGTGTCGCGCCTTCCGGCGTCCGTTGGTGAGCCCCGGTTTGTTCAGCCCAGGGCCTTGGTCACCGCGCGTTGCGTCAGCACGCTGATCAGGTTCGCGCGGTAGGCGGCCGAGGCATGCAGGTCGCTGTTGAGGTCGCTCGCGTCGATCTTCACCGCGGCAGCCGCCGCTGCGGTGAAGCTCTGGTTGAGCGCGTCTTCCAGCCCCTTGTGCCGGAACACACCGTTGCCCGCGCCGGTGACGGCCACGCGCACGCCGCTGTCGTACTGCGCCAGGAAAATACCGACCAGCGGAAAGTGCGAGGCCTTCTGGCGCAGCTTTTCGTACACGGCGCGCTTGGGAATAGGGAAGCGAATGGCTGTGATCAGCTCGTCTTCTTCCAGCGCCGTGGTGAACAGGCCCAGGAAGAAATCGTCCGCCGCAATCTCGCGCTTCGACGTGACGACCGTGGCGCCCGTGCCCAGCACCGCGCTCGGGTAGCACGCGGCCGGGTCGTTGTTGGCCACCGAACCGCCAAGGGTGCCCATCGCGCGCACCTGCCGGTCGCCGATGCGCGAGGCCAGGTCGGCCAACGCCGGGAAGGCGGCTTTCACGTCGGCGTGGTTCGCCACGTCGAGGTGGCGCGACATGGCACCGACGGTGAGGCTTGCGCCGTCTTTCTTGATGCCCGTGAGCTCGGCGATGCCGCTCAGGTCCACCAGTTGTTCGGGCGCCGAGAGCCGCAGCTTCATCGACGCCAGCAGGGTCTGGCCGCCGGCCAGCGGCTTGGCGCCGGCGGCAACGAGCTTGGCCGCATCGGCCACGGAGGCGGGCCGTTCGAGTGTGAAGGCGTACATGGTGCGTGGTTCCTTCTTTGTTGTTCAGGGTGCGGGACGGCCTTGGGTGCTGGCGGCGAGCGCCGGCTGCTGGGGCATCGCGTCTTGCGCAGCGCTGCCGCTGCCCTTCTGCATGGCTTCCCAGACGCGGCTGGACGATGCGGGCATGTCGAAGTCTTTCACACCCAGCGGCGCCAGCGCGTCGAGCACCGCGTTGATCACGGCCGGCGGCGAGCCGATGGCCCCCGCCTCGCCGCAGCCCTTGGTGCCCAGCGGGTTGTGGGTGCACGGGGTGCACACGGTGTCCAGCTTGAACAGCGGAAACTCGGCCGCGCGCGGCATGGCGTAGTCCATGAAGCTGCCCGTGAGCAGCTGGCCGGTCTCGTTGTCGTACACGCAGTTTTCCAGCAGCGCCTGGCCGATGCCCTGCACAAGCCCGCCGTGCACCTGGCCCTCGACGATCATCGGGTTGATGATGGTGCCGAAGTCGTCCACCGCGGTGAAGCGGTCGACGCGCACCTCGCCGGTCTGCCGGTCGATTTCGACCTCGCAGATGTAGGTGCCGCCCGGAAAGGTGAAGTTGGTCGGGTCGTAGAAGGCGGTTTCGTTCAGGCCCGGCTCCAGCTTGTCGAGCGGGTAGTTGTGCGGCACGTAGGCCGTGAGCGCCACCTGCGCGAACGGAATCTTCTTGTCGGTGCCCTTGACCGTGAATTCGCCGTTGGCGAACTCGATGTCGGCGTCGCTCGCCTCCATCAGGTGCGCGGCGATCTTCTTGGCCTTGGTCTCGATCTTGTCGAGCGCCTTCATGATGGCCGCGCCGCCCACCGAGATGGAGCGCGAGCCGTAGGTGCCCATGCCGAAGGGCACGCGGCCGGTGTCGCCGTGCACCACGTCGATGTTGTCGACCGGAATGCCCAGCCGTGCCGCCACGACCTGCGCGAAGGTGGTCTCATGCCCCTGGCCGTGGCTGTGCGAGCCGGTGAACACCGTCACGCTGCCGGTCGGGTGCACGCGGATCTCGCCGCACTCGAACAGGCCCGCGCGCGCACCGAGCGCGCCCGCGATGTTCGACGGCGCGATGCCGCAGGCCTCGATGTAGCTCGAGTACCCGATGCCGCGCAGCTTGCCCTGCGCCTCGCTGGCCGACCGGCGCGCCGCGAAGCCGTCGACCTCGGCCAGCACCTGCGCCTTGTCCATGCAGGCGTGGAAGTCGCCGGTGTCGTACTGCAGCGCCACCGGCGTCTGGTAAGGAAAGGTGGTGATGAAGTTGCGCCGGCGAATTTCGTCCTGTCCCAGGTTCATTTCCCAGGCGCAGCGCGACACCAGCCGCTCCAACAGGTAGGTGGCCTCGGGTCGTCCCGCGCCGCGGTAGGCGTCGACCGGCGCGGTGTTGGTGAACCAGGCATCGACCTCCACGTAGATCTGCGGCGTGGCGTACTGGCCGGCCAGCAGCGTGGCGTAGAGGATGGTCGGCACCGCGGTCGAGAAGGTCGACAGGTAGGCGCCCAGATTGGCGTCGGTGTGCACCCGCATCGCGAGGAACTTGCCCTGGCCGTCCATCGCCATTTCGGCGTGGCTCACGTGGTCGCGGCCGTGCGCGTCGGACAGGAAGCACTCCGAGCGCTCGGCCGTCCACTTGATGTTGCGGTTGAGCTGCTTGGCCGCCCAGGTCAGGCACACGTCCTCGGCGTACAGGAAGATCTTGGAGCCGAAGCCGCCGCCCACGTCGGGGGCGATCACGCGCACCTTGTGTTCGGGCAGGCCCAGCACGAAGGCCGTCATCAGCAGGCGTTCGACGTGCGGGTTCTGGTTGGACACATACAGCGTGTAGTCGTCGGTGCCGCGGCTGTAGCTGCCGATGGCCACGCGCGGCTCTATGGGGTTGGGAATGAGCCGGTTGTTGACCAGATCGAGCCTGGTGATGTGCGCGGCCGTGGAGAACACGTTGTCGACCGCCGCCTTGTCCCCCAGCACCCACTTGTAGCACTGGTTGTCGGGCGCCTCGTCGTGCAGCGTGACGCCGCTGGCCTTCTTCGCGGCGTCGGCCACGCTCACCAGCGCGGGGTGCACGTCGTAGTCGACCACCACCGCCTCGGCCGCGTTCTTGGCCTGCTCCACCGTCTCGGCCACCACCATGGCGACGTGGTCGCCCACGTAGCGCACCTTGTTGATCGCCAGGATCGGGTGCATCGGCTCCTTCATGGGGGTGCCGTCGGGGTTGTTGATGAGCCAGCCGCAGGGCAGCCCGCCCATCTTGCCCTCGATGTCCTTGCCGCTGAAGATGCCGACCACGCCGGGCATCTTCATGGCCTCGGCGATGTCGACCGACTTCACGGTGGCATGCGCGTGCGGCGAGCGCAGGAAGACCGCGTGGCTCTGGTTGGCCAGCGTGATGTCGTCGGTGTAGTTGCCCGCGCCGGTCAGGAAGCGGTAGTCTTCCTTGCGCCGAAGCGCCTCGCCGATGTGGGGAAGGTTGGAGAAGTCGGAGGCACCCATGATGCTGCTCCTTCAGGCCGAGACGGTGGCTTTGACCGGGGTGCCCGAGGCCATGGCCTCGCCGCCCATCTTCACGGCCTTCACGATGTTCTGGTAGCCCGTGCAACGGCACAGGTTGCCGTCGAGCAGCTCGCGGATCTCCGATTCGCTGGACCTGGGATGGTGGGTGCACAGGTCGATGGCGCTCATGACCATGCCCGGGGTACAGAAACCGCACTGCAGGCCGTGGCATTCCTTGAATGCCGCCTGCATCGGGTGCATGGTGCCGTCGGCCTCGGCGATGCCCTCGATGGTGGTGATGTCGGTGCCGGCCGCCTGCGCGACCAGTATGTTGCACGACTTGACCGCACGGCCGTTCACATGGACGGTGCACGCACCGCACTGGGCGGTGTCGCAGCCGACGTGGGTGCCGGTGAGGTGAAGGTGCTCCCGGATGGCGTGGACGAGAAAGGTGTTGGGGGGAGCGTCGACCGTGACCTGGCGGCCGTTGACCTTGAAAGCGACCTGCATGTGGCTGTCTCCGTGAAAGGTGATGGCTGGTTCAGCGGCGCATCTTGCTGCCGACCCTCCGACCCATCCTAGGCAAAAACCCTTGACACTTGCACAGACCGCGGGAAATTCTCAAAATGAAACAGCTTGCCAATCGGCGAGCGACCCAAAGCAGCCCACGCGCGAACCCACACACGATGCCCGTCTCTCTTGTTTCGCAGGCGCCAGAGCGCGCCGTCGCCATCGCCAAGGCACGCCGTGAGCTGATCGACGGCGAACCGGCCCCGGCCCGGGCCGAGGCCAGCGTCGACTCCTGGATCGCCCGTTCCTGGCAGCGCTGCCTGCAGGCCGGCTGGCGGCCGCAGAACCGGGTCAGTTTCGACCCGGTGAGCCAGGCCAACAGCTGCGACATCGTCGAGCGCAACCGGGCGCTGATCGCGGCGGCACGGCCGGTGATCGAGCGGCTGTCGCGCGCCATTGCCGACACCCGCTATTTCGCCATCCTGACCAACGCCCAGGGCATCGTGGTCGACGTGGGCAACCTGCCCGACGGCACCGACGCCGCCAGCCGCTATGCGCGCGACATCGGGCGCATCGGCGTCGACCTGTCGGAGCGCGCCATCGGCACCAGCGCCATCGGCACCGCGCTGGCCGAGCAGGAATCGGTGTGGCTGCACCGCGGCGAGCATTTCTTCGACGACACCAGCGTCTTCAGCTGCGCCGGGGCGCCGCTTTTCGGCCCCCGTGGCGACTGCATCGGCATGCTCGACCTGAGCGGCGTACAGGTGGTCGAACGGCCCGAGCTGCGCCACCTGGCCACCCTCAGCGCGCGCAGCATCGAGAACACCCTGGTGATGCACGAGCCGTGCGAGCTGCTGCTGCACCTGGCCTGGCCGGGCAGCGCCAGCAGCGAGGCGACCGAGGGGCTGCTGTGCATCGACGCCGCCGGCCATGTCGCAGGCGCCAACGCGGCCGCCCGCCAGATGCTGCACCAGCCGCTGACGCACAGCGAGCAGGCGCTGCACTTCAACGACCTGTTCGCACTGCCGCTGCACATGATGTTCGACGCGGCCCGCAGCGGCGATGCGGTGCTCGAGGTGCCGCTGTGGTCGGGGCTGCGGGTGCAGGTGCGCCCCCACGGCGGTGGCAGCCGCCGTTCGCCGGAGGTGCCGGCCGCCGACGCCCGGCCCCGCCTGCGCGACGTGGAGACCGCGCTGATCCGCAAGGCGGTGGCCGATGCCCGTGGCAACGTGGCGGAGGCGGCGCGGGCCCTGGGCATCAGCCGGGCGACCGTCTATCGCAAGCTGTGGCGCGGCCGGCCCGCGGGCGCCGCCGACTGAGCGCCGCCGGTCAGGCGCCGACCGGCACCTTGTCGAGGAAGCCGGTCACCGAGCGCAGCTTGCCCGCGTCGATCTGCGCGAAGTCCGTGCCCTGGATCAGGTCTTCCGCTCCGCTGGGCCCCAGCGTCCACGAGAAGCGCACATGGTCGCCATGCGCGTCGGCCTTGCCCAGCAGGTTGAAGCGAAAGCCCGGGTAGCGCTGGTGCACCGCGCCGACCAGCGCGTGGATCTGCTCGCGGCCGCTGGCCTGCGCCAGCGGGTCGACGTAGCGGGCGTCGGCGGTCCAGGCGGCTTCGATCAGTTCGGCGCGGCGCGCGGCATCGGTCTCGTTCCAGACGGCGATGTAGTTTTGGGCGATATCAGTGGCTTCGCGTGCTGCGGCATCGTGTGCGGCGGTGTTCATGGTGACGATTCCTTCATCGGGGTTCGACCCGCAACATCGCGGGGTGAAGGCATGGTCGCGCCGCACGCGATGCGCGTCGATGACGTGGCAGGTTACGCGCCGGGCGACGAAGCAGCCTGTGCGAGGGCGTTCATCGACGCATCCGCGTCCAGCGGAAATACCGGCCGGCGCACCTTGCCGAACGGGAACAGGCTGTAGTCCGAACTGGTCACGCCGGGGCTGTCGCATTCCACCAGCGCGGCCGACATCGGCTCGAACACCGGACGGCAGTACATGCGCGACTTCAGCAGCAGGAAGCGCTCGGCGCGCGGGTCGAGCCCCGCGCACTCGAACACACCGATGTCCCACGGCTCCTGCGTGCGCTCGGTCACCACGATGCGCGCCGCGCCGATGTCGAACAGCACGGTGCGGCCCATGCTGCTGCGCTGGCCGGTGTAGGTGGGGCCGGTGATGACGTACTCGCCGTCGCCGATGCTGCGCACCGTGCCGGTCAGGCGCACCGGCGTCTTCGACAGGCCGATGCCCGCGAGCGACACCTTGTTGCCCAGCGCGACCGTCACCTCGGCCCCCTCGCCCGCCGCGATCAGCTCGGCCACGACCTCGGGGTCGCACAGCGGCCCCACGCCGATGCCGTACAGCCCCTGTGCCAGCGCCTCCTGCAGCACGTCCATGGTGTCGCAGCTGCCGCCCGACATGCAGTTGTCGCCATGGTCGAGCAGCAGCACCGGGCGCGCGGCGCCATGCGCGAGGAGCTTGGCGCGCGCAACCGAATCCGCCAGCGGTTCGCTGCGGTAGATGAAGGCTTCGCGTTCGTTCCACATCTGCGTGGCGATGCGGTCGGCCGTGGCCTGCGCGCGCTCCGGCGATTGCGCGTCGACCACGACCACGCTCATGCAGGGCGCCGCGATGTCCGACAGCGAGAAGCCCGCCAGGATCGACACCGCCAGCGACTCCGACGCTTCGGCCGCCTGCGCCGCCTCGATGGCCCGCTGCATCGCGCCGGTGAACGAGGCGCTGCGCAGCGTGTGCGCCATCAGCGACAGTTGCCGCCAGCGCATGTGCGGCTGGCTGCGCCCGGCCAGCAGGTCGAACAGCAGCCGGCCCGCATGCGCGCCGGTCTCGTACATGTCGATGTGCGGATAGGTCTTGAAGCCGACGATGACGTCCGCGTTGCCGACCATCTCGGGCGTGACATTGGCGTGCAGGTCCAGCGCCACACCGATGGGCACGCCCGGCGCGGCGGCGCGCAGGCGCACCAGCAGGTCGCCCTCGCCGTCCGTGCTGTTCTGCGCCACCATCGCGCCGTGCAGGTCGAGCAGGATGGCGTCGCAGCCCGGCGCCGCGTCGACGATGCATTGCGTGAGCGTGGTGTAGGCCTGCGCGTGCACCGGCCCGCTGGGGTTGGCCGAGGCCGACACCGGCGTGACCAGCGTCGCGCCCGCCGCTTCGGCCAGGTCGATGAAGGCCGACATCGCGGTGCGCATGCCCTTGTTGTCGGCGTACGCCTGCGCGCCGAAGGTCGGGCCGTCGGGCCCGAAGGCCGCGAGCGGCGTGGGCACGGGCGAGAAGGTGTTGGTCTCGTGGTTGAGGCGCGCGATCAGCACTTTCATGCAACGACTCCCGCGCTTTGCAGCATCGCCTGCAGCAGCACGTTGCAGCCGGCTTCGAGGTGGTCGGGCTGCGCGTCCTCGATCTCGTTGTGGCTGATGCCGTCCAGGCAGGGCACGAAGATCATGGCCGCGGGGCACACGCGCGCCAGGTACACCGCGTCGTGGCCCGCGCCGCTGATCACGTTCATCCAGCTCAGGCCCTGCGCCTGCGCGGCGTCGCGCACGGCGGACACCAGCTTGGGCGTGAAAGGCTGCGGCGGAAAGTACACGACCTGCTCCACCGTGGCGGCGACCTTGCCCTTGGTGGCGATGCGCTGCACCGCCGCTTTCAGTTCGGCGTCCATGGCCGAGAGCACCACGTCGTCGGCCGCGCGCAGGTCGACGCTGAGCTTGACGCGGCCCGGGATCACGTTGCGCGAGTTCGGATAGTTGTCGATCCAGCCGACCGTGCCGCGCGCATGCGGCGCGTGCGAGAGCGCGATGCGGTTCACTTCGATGACGAGCTCCGACGCGGCCAGCAGCGCGTCCTTGCGCAGCTCCATCGGCGTGGGGCCGGCATGCGCTTCCATGCCCTGCACCACCACGTCGTACCAGCGCTGGCCGAGCGCGCCCTCGACCACGCCGATCACGCGCTCGTTGGCTTCCAGCACCGGGCCCTGCTCGATGTGCGCCTCGAAGTACGCGCCCACCGGCGACGCGGCCACCGATGCCGGCGTGCTGCCCGCATAGCCGATGGCCTGCAGCGCATCGGCCACGCTGACGCCCTCGGTGTCGCGCTGCGCCAGCGCGTGCTCCAGCGTGAAGGCGTCGACGAACACGCCCGAGCCCATCATCACGGGCACGAAGCGCGAGCCCTCTTCGTTGGTCCACACGGCCACCTCGATGGGTGCTTCGGTCTGCACCTTCGCGTCGTTCAGGCTGCGCACCACTTCCAGCCCGGCCAGCACGCCGTAGTTGCCGTCGAACTTGCCGCCCGTGGGCTGCGTGTCGATGTGGCTGCCGGTGGTGACCGGGGGCAGCGTGTTGTTGCGCCCGGCACGGCGCGCAAAGATGTTGCCGATGGCGTCCACCCGCACCTCGCAGCCCGCCTCGCGCATCCAGCGCGTGAACAGGTCACGGCCCTGGCGGTCGAGGTCGGTCAGCGCAATGCGGCAGACGCCGCCTTTTTCGGTGGCGCCGAGCTGCGCCAGTTCCATCAGCGAGTTCCAGAGCCGCTGGCCGTCGATGCGGAGTTCGGTGTGTGTTGTCATGATTGTGCGAATGAGAGAAGAAGTGCGCTGGGCCTCAAGCAAGCCCCACGCCCAGGTAGCGGTCTTTCACTTCGTGGTCGGCCACGAAGTCGGCGTTGGCGGCCTCGTGCACGATCACGCCCTGCTCCACGATGTAGTGGCGGTCGGCCAGTTGCACGCAGACCTCGAGGTTCTGCTCGACCAGCAGGATGGCCACGCCGGCCGCCTTGATGGTCTTGAGCTGCGCGACGATTTCCTCCACGATCACCGGCGCCAGGCCTTCGACCGGCTCGTCCAGGATCAGCAGGCGCGGGTGGTTCATGAGCGCGCGGCCGATGGCCAGCATCTGCTGCTCGCCGCCCGAGAGCTGCCCGCCGCCGTTGCGCCTGCGCTCCTTCAGGCGCGGAAAGATGCGGTAGATGTCGTCGAGCTGCCAGGGCGATTCGCGCCGCTGGCCGAGCAGCAGGTTTTCTTCCACCGACAGCAGCTTGAAGACGCCGCGGTGCTCGGGCACCAGGCACACGCCGCGCTGGGCAATGCGGTGCGGCGCCTGACCCGCCACGTTCTCGCCCTGGAAGCGCACGCTGCCGCCGGTGGGCATGACGGCGCCCGCAATGCTCTTGAGCGTGGTCGACTTGCCCGCGCCGTTGCGGCCCAGCAGCGTGACGAGTTCGGCCTCGGCCACGGTCAGCGTCACGCCTTGCAGCACGTGGCTCTTGCCGTAGTGGGCGTGCAAGCCTTCGACTTCGAGGATGTTGGTGCTCATGCCTTGCCCCCCGTGATCATGTTGCCCAGATAAGCCGTGCGCACGCGCGCATCGGCGCGGATGTCGCCCGGCAGCCCCTCGGCCAGCACGCGGCCCAGCTGCATCACGGTCACGGTGTCGGAGATGTCCATCACGATGTTCATGTTGTGCTCGATCAGCACCACGGTGTGCGCGTCGCGCAGGCCGCGAATCAGTTGCTTCATGTCGTCAAGGTCGTCGATGCCCATGCCCGAGGTCGGCTCGTCGAGAAAGATCGCCTTGGGCCGTGCGGCCAGCGCCATGCCCACTTCGAGGCGGCGCTGCTGGCCGTGCGACAGCACGCTGGCCGGCGTGTCCGCCAGCCGCTCGAGGCCTACGCGTGCCAGCACCTCGGCCACCGTGTCGGCGCAGGCGCGCTCGCCCACCGGCGCGCGCCAGCAGTTCATGGCCTGGCGCGGCGCAACACCCTGCGCCGCAACGCGCAGGTTCTCGCGCACCGACAGGCTCGCGAACAGGCTCGTCACCTGGAACGACCGCGCCATGCCGCGCTGCACGCGCTGGTAGTCGGGCTCGCCGGTCACGTCGTGGCCGTCGAACAGAATGCGCCCGCCGGTGGTGGTGCCGGTGCCCGTGAGCATGTGGAACAGCGTGGTCTTGCCCGCGCCGTTCGGCCCGATCACCGAGTGCACGGTGTTGCGCCGGATCTTCAGGTCGACCCCGCCCAGCGCGGCGAACTTGCCGTAGTGCTTGGTGACGCCGATGGCTTCGATGAGAACGTCGCTCATGCCTTTTCTCCTTGCGACACAGGCTGCGCAACCGGCGCCTTGCTTGCAGGCACGGCCTTGCGGAACACGCGGCGCCAGGCGCTCTCGCCCAGGCCCCACAGCCCGCGCTGCATGCCGATGCTCACGCCGATCAGCAGCAGCCCCAGCAACAGCAGCCAGCGCGGCCACAGCGTGGAAAGCCAGTCGGCCAGCAGCACGTAGAAGGCCGAGCCCAGCACCGACGCGAACAGGTTGCCGGTGCCGCCGATCACGGTGATGACCAGGATCATCTCGCTCGTGTGGTACTCCGCGTTCGACAGCGGCGCGATGCCGGTCATCATCGCGTGCAGGCCGCCGGCCAGGCCGGTGACGGCGCCCGAGATCACGAAGGCCAGCAGCTTGAAACGCTTGAGGTTGTAGCCCACCGCGGCGGCGCGGTCCTCGTTGTCGCGAATGGCCAGCAGCGTGCGGCCGAAGACCGAATCGGTCACGCGCAAGAGCAGCGCGAACGCGATGAGAAAGATCACCGCCACGAAGGCGTAGTACTTCCACGGCGTGTCCATGAAGGCGGGGCGCGGCACGTCGAGCAGGCCGTTGTCGCCGCCCGTGAGGCCCGAGGCGGTGTACGCCACGAAATAGAACATCTGCGCGAAGGCCAGCGTGAGCATCACGAAGTAGGTGCCGCGCTGGCGAATGGCCACCCAGCCGACCACCGCCGCGCCCAGCGCGCCCATGGCCACGGCCGCGAGCAGCGCAAGAGGCATCGGCACCTGCAGCCGCGTGAGCAGGATCGCGATGGTGTAGCTGCCCAGCCCGAAAAAGATGCCCTGGCCGAACGACAGCAGGCCGGTGTAGCCCAGCAGCAGGTTGCAACCCACGGCGGCAAGCCCGTAGATGAGCACCTCGCTCGCGAGCGAGCCCGAGCGCAGCACCAGCGGCAGGCCCAGCGCCACGGCGAGCGCCAGGAGGAACGAATATTTTCTTGGCATGGCGTGGTTCATCCTCTGCGGCCGAGCAGGCCATGCGGGCGCAGCAGGAGCACGGCCCCCATCGCGACGTAGATCATCAGGCTCGCGCCGGGCGGCCAGATGGTGCTCATCAGGCTCTGCACGATGCCGATCAGCAGCCCGCCGACCAGCGCGCCGCCGAAGCTGCCGAGCCCCCCGATCACCACCACCACGAAGGCGACGCTGAGCGCCTCCACCCCCATGAACGGCTCCGCGCCGCGAATGGGCGCGGCCAGCACGCCGGCCAGCGCCGCCGTGGCAGCGCCCAGCGCGAACACCAGGCTGAACACGCGGAACACGTTGATGCCCAGCAGCGACACCATCTCGGTCGATTCGCTTCCCGCGCGCACCGCGCTGCCCAGGCGCGTGCCTTCCAGCACCCACCACAGCAGCACCGCGAGCACGGCGGTGAAGCCGATCACGAACAGCCGGTACTTCGGATAGACGAAGTCGCCCCACATCACCACGCCCTGCAGCAGGTCGGGCGTGGGCACGCTGTTGCCCAGCGGGCCCCAGAACACGATGACGATCTCCTGCACCGCGAGCGCCAGGCCCACCGTCACCAGAATGTGGAACTCGTGCGGCTTGGCGTACACCCGGCGCAGCAGCAGCTTCTCGGCCAGCCAGCCCAGCGCGCCCACCACGAGCGGCACCACCACCAGCGCGGCCCAGAAGTTCAGGCCCCACTGCATGGCCTGGTAGCACAGGTAGGCCCCCAGCAGGTAGAAAGCCCCGTGCGCGAAGTTCACGAAGCGCAGCAGGCCGAACACGATGGACAAGCCAACGGCCAGCAGGAAATACAGCATGCCGATGCCGATTCCGTTGATGGTCTGGAGCAGGTAGACGGTCATGGGCGCGTCGGTGTCCGTTGCGGTGTCAGGCCAGCTTGCAGCCGGTCTTGTCTGTTGCGAGGAAGGACTTGCCCGAACTCACCACGTCGACGTAGTCGGCCGGGTTCGCCATCTTCGACTTGGCCTTGCCCTTGAGCAGGTAGTAGTCCTTGATGACCTGGTGGTCGGCCTTGCGGATTTCTTCCGTGCCGGTGAGGCCGTCGTACTTCATGCCTTCGAGCGCGGCGATCACGGCCTTCTGGTCGACCGTGCCGGCCTTGACGATGCCGTCGATCAGGATCTTGGTGCAGATGTACGAGCCCGCGAGGCTGTAGTTGGGCACGATCTTGAGCTTGTCTGCCGTGCGCTTGACCAGGTCCTTGTTGAGCGGGGTGTCGGCCGTATGCCAGTACTGCGCGCCGAAATAGACGCCCTCGCACAGGTCCGCGCCCAGTTCGTCGAACTGCTCCAGCCCCGAGGCCCAGGCCATGAGGATCGTCATGTTCTTGTGCATGCCGAAGCTCACCGCCTGGCGCAGCGCGGCCGACGACTGCGCGCCGAAGTTCAGCAGCAGCAGCACGTCGGGCTTGGCCGCCATCGCGTTGGTGAGGTAGCCGCTGAATTCCTTCTCGTTGAGCGAGTGGTAGCTGTTGCCCACGTGCTCGATGCCCTTCTCCTGGAAGATGTTCTTGGCCGCGCTCAGCAGGCCGTCGCCGAACACGTACTGCGGCGTGATGGTGTACCAGCGCTTGGCCTTCGGCATCGAGGCGATCAACGGGCGCACCGTCTGCTCGATGGCACCGAAGGTGGGCACCGACCAGCGGAAGGTGGCGGGGTTGCAGTCCTTGCCGGTGATTTCATCGGCGCCCGCGGTGGTGATGAACAGGCCGCCGGCCTTCTCGGCCTCCTTGCCCATGGCCAGCGCTTCGGACGACAGGATGCCGCCCGCGAAGAACTTGGTGCCCTGCTGCTGCGAGGCTTCCTGCACCTTGCGCACGGCGGTGGCGGGCTTGCCCTCGGTGTCGAGCACCGTGTAGGCCAGCGGGCGCTTCAGCACGCTGCCGTACTGCTCGATGGCCAGCTTCATGCCCAGGTCGGCGTACTTGCCGTTGGCCGCGAAGGCGCCTGACATCGGGACCGGGCAGCCGAAGCGGATGGCCTCGGCCGATTGCGCAAAGACGGAGCGGCTCGCCAGGAGCGAGGCCGGGGCGGCCGACAGGGCGGCCAGCTGAAGAAGGTGTCTGCGTTGCATGGGGTTCTCCGGTCGTGGTGGGAAGTAAGGAAAAGAGGTGCCTGCGGGTGCCGGCAAATTTAAGCGGATAAATCGGATTAATATGCTGGTAAAAACCCGCAAGCAAGCCTTGTGCCTGTCGCCAACCCGAGCTCGCCAATGACGCCGTTTAAGATCGCCCGCTGTTGCGCATCCCGCGCATCTCCCGATGGGCATGGAGCGTTTCAATGAGAGTGGGGCAGAACCGCCCGAAGCGGCAAAAGCTCTCGGACGTCATCGTCGAAGACGTCAAGCGCTGGATCGTGGCGGAGCGCAAGCAGCCCGGCGACCGGCTGCCGAACGAGAAAGAACTGATCGAGCTCTTCGGCTATTCGAAGAGCACGGTGCGCGAGGCGCTGAAGGCGCTGGAGGTGCGAGGGCTCATCGCCATTCGCACCGGGCCCGGCGGCGGCGCGTACCTGCAGCAGGTGTCGGTCGACCATGCGTCGGAGCCGCTGCGCAACTTCTTGCACTTTCACCACCTCGACGGGCACCACATCTACCAGCTGCGCAAGGTGCTGGAGCCCGAACTGGCGGTGAGCGTCATCGGCAAGCTGACGCCCGAGCAGTTCGAACGGCTCGAAGACAACGTGCGCCTGTGCACCATCGAGCCGACGAACGACGACGAGCTGCGCATCCAGCGCGAAGCCGAGCTCGCGTTTCACACCATGCTGGCCGAGAGCTGCCCCAATCCGGTGCTTTCCTTCATGTGCCGCTTCCTGAACGACCTGCTGCGCGACCTCGTGGTCTACAAGAAGGCACTGGACCACCACCACTTCGGCGAGACCAACGTCGACTATCACACCCAGCTGCTCGCGGCCTACCGCAAGGAAGACGCGGCCGAGGTGCACCGGCTGATGTCCGAGCACATGGTCGATGCGGAGCACCACATGCACGAGATGGAAGCGCACATCGGGGCGAAGCATTTGCTGCTGCCGAGCGGGCAGAGGTAGAGCCCTCGGGCGCATCACCGCAATCGGTGAAGAATTTCTAGTAATAAAGCAGCTCTTCGCCGTCGTAGTCCCTGAGATGGAGTTCACCGCGGTCGGACACCCCCATGAGCCAGGGATGGACAGATTGGATGGCCAGCAGGCTGTTGTTGGTCCAGCGGTAGCGGCTCATTCCTTGGTACTCGCCACGGCCATCGCAGCAGGCGAAATTCGCGGACCAATAGGTGATCCAGAAATAGTGCTGCCCGTAGCCGCTCCATCTTTCCCACGAGCTGAAGGCAGGCATGCCACCGGTCCGGCCGGGGGCATGGAAGTAACCTTCGACCTCGGCCGCGCTGGCCTGCCGAAGGCGCCTTGTCGGGATGACGCTCACATCGCGGTGGGGCAAGGAATAGATCGCAATCGAAGGGTCTTGCGCCAGCGAGTCGACGCTCAGCGCATCGATCTGGGCATGGCTGCCGAGGATGGTTGCGTTGGTGGTCAGCAGGGACAGCAAGCTTGAATCGGTGATGCTGCGCGCCATGTCATGTTCGGTCACGTCGAGCGGCAGCAGTGCGAGCTGGCGGTTGCCGCCCGCACCGTGCCATTCGATGTTGTAAGCAAGCTGGCGGTGCAGGTAGGCCTTGATGACCTGCAAACGCAACTGCTCCGGCGCCAGCGGGGGGCATGGCGCGCGGCAGGTTTCGACCTTGATGGCCTCGACGATCTTCGCGCGGTGCGACCAGATTCCGCCGATGGCCAGCATCAGGCCCAGCAAGACGATCGCCACTCGAAACTCACGCATGCGCCTTCTCCAGACATTCCTGAAACGCCAGCACCGCCCGCGACGGCTTCGGTGACCTGCGCAGCAAACTCACGAACCGGCACGCATAGTTGAAGCGCGCCGGCAGCACCGCCTTCATCAGCCCGCGCTGCTCGAACACCTTCGCGTAGTGGTCGGGCAAGAACCCGAGGAAGCGCCCCGAAAGAATCAGCGTGGCAATCGCCTCCTGGTCGAAGCCCGTGGCCTTGCGCGACAGCTTGGCGCGGTGGCTCAGTTCCATGTTCGGCGAGTGGTAGCCCAGGCCCGCGAAATGGTGCTCGCGCAGCTTCGCCCACGTGAGCTTCGCGTGGCTGGCATCGAACAGCGGATGCCCCGCGCCGCAGTACAGCAGCATGGTCTCGTCGAACAGGTCGGCGTACACCAGGCTCTTGGAGGCGCGGTGCGCCGGAATGATGCCGATCTGGAAGTTGCCCTCCAGCACGCCCTGCTCGATGGCGTTGATCGACCCGACGTGCAGCGCCAGGCTCACCTCGGGCGCCATCTCGGTGAAGCGCGCGATCGCCTCGCCAATGCGCGCGCGGGGGTTTGTGGCCGTCTTGTCGAACACCGCCACCTCCAGCTGCCCGCCCATGCGGTTGTGAATGTCGTCGATGCTGCCGCGAAAGGCGTCGACCGAGGCCAGCAGGCGCAGCGTCTCGTCGTACACGCGCTGCCCTTCGGCGGTGAGCGCGAAGCCCGCGCGCCCGCGCCGGCACAACACCAGGCCCAGCCGCGTTTCCAGGTCTTTCACATGGCGGCTCACGGTGGAGGTGCCGATGTTCAGCTCCAGCTCGGCGGCCGCCATGCCGCCGCAGTCGACCACGCTCTTGAACACCTTGAGCAGGCGCAGGTCCATGTCGCTGAGCTGCCCCAAGACGGCGCGGTTTCGCGTGCCGGCGGCACCGTTCTGGGCCTTTTCTTTTACTTGCATGAATCGTCAAGTGAACATTGATATTGCGCCATTCTCCACACTGAAGGCTGTGCGAACAATCGGCACACCTCATCACCCCCTTCGGAGCCCGCTCGTGCGGGAAGCGCCATGACCCTTGCCACGCCCGCCCTCGAACCCACGCCCACCGTGCGCACCGACGCTGCCTGGCTCGAAGCGCACTGGATGCCCTACACGGCCAACCGCAGCTTCAAGGCCGATCCGCGGATCATCGTGGAGGCCAAGGGCGCCTACTTCACCGACATCGACGGGCGCAAGATCTTCGACGGCCTCTCGGGCCTGTGGTGCTCGGGCCTGGGCCACGGCCGCCCCGAGATCACCGAGGCGGTGAGCCGCCAGATCGCCAAGCTCGACTACTCGCCGGCCTTCCAGTTCGGCCACCCGCTGTCGTTCGAGCTGGCCAACAAGATCAAGGAACTGACGCCCGCCGGCCTGGACTACGTGTTCTTCACCGGCTCGGGCTCCGAAGCCGCCGACACCTCGCTGAAGATGGCGCGCGCCTACTGGCGCACCAAGGGCCAGGCGAGCAAGACCCGCCTGATCGGCCGCGAGAAGGGCTACCACGGCGTGAACTACGGCGGCATTTCGGTCGGCGGCATCGGCGCCAACCGCAAGCTCTTCGGCCAGGGCGTGGAAGCCGACCACCTGCCGCACACGCAGCTGGCGTCCAACGCCTTCACGCGCGGCATGGCCGACCACGGCGCCGACCTGGCCGACCGCCTGCTCGACATGATCGCGTTGCACGACGCGTCGAACATCGCCGCCGTCATCGTCGAACCCTTCTCGGGCTCGGCCGGCGTGGTGATTCCGCCCAAGGGCTACCTGAAGCGCCTGCGCGACATCTGCACCGCCCACAACATCCTGCTGATCTTCGACGAAGTGATCACCGGTTTCGGCCGCTGCGGCGCGCTCACGGGTGCCGATGCCTTCGGCGTGACGCCCGACATCATGAACATCGCCAAGCAGGTGACCAACGGTGCGCAGCCGCTGGGCGCAGTGGTGGCGAGCAAGGACATCTACGACACCTTCATGGCCGCCGGCGGCCCCGACTACATGCTGGAGTTCCCGCACGGCTACACCTACGGCGCGCACCCGGTGGCCTGCGCCGCCGGCATCGCCGCGCTCGACGTGCTGCAAAAGGAAGACATGATCGGCCGCGTGCAGACGCTGGCGCCGCATTTCGAGAACGCCGTGCACAGCCTGAAGGGCAGCAAGCACGTGAGCGACATCCGCAACTTCGGCCTGGCCGCCGGCATCACCATTGCCGCGCTGCCGGGCGAGCCGGCACGCCGCCCATACGAGATTGCGATGAACTGCTGGAAGAAGGGCTTCTACGTGCGCTACGGCGGCGACACCATCCAGCTCGCCCCGCCGTTCATCTCGGAGAAGGCGGAGATCGACCGCATGGTGAACGCGCTGGCCGACGCGCTGGCCGAGACGGCCTGACCCTCGGACCCTCGAAGGGACCGCGGCTTGATCGAAGCCCCGGTCCTACAGGCGGCGCGCCGGCCGCCTTCCAATAATCGACGGCATGACGGTACTGCGCAGCGACATCCCCGCCCGCCTGGACCGCCTGCCGTGGTCTCGCTGGCACTGGCGCGTGGTGATCGCGCTGGGCGTGGCCTGGATCCTCGACGGGCTGGAGGTCACGCTGGTGGGCTCCATCGGCGCCGTGCTCGAGCGGCCCGACACGCTGGGGCTCACGGCCGGCGAGATCGGCCTTACCGGTTCGGTGTACGTGGCGGGCGCGGTGGTCGGCGCCCTGCTCTTCGGGCGACTCACCGACCGGCTGGGACGCAAGAAGCTGTTCCTGGTCACGCTGGTGGTCTACACCATCGGCACGCTGGCCACGGCCTTCTCTCGCGACTTCGCCTTCTTCGCGCTGTGCCGCTTCGTCACGGGGCTGGGCATCGGCGGCGAGTACGCGGCCATCAACTCGGCCATCGACGAACTCATTCCGGCGCGCGTGCGCGGGCGCGTGAACCTCGCCATCAACGGCAGCTTCTGGATCGGCGCGGCGCTGGGCGCCGGGCTCAGCCTGGTGCTGCTCGACGCGCGCGTGCTCGGCCCGGCGTGGGGCTGGCGCGCGGGCTTCGCGCTGGGCGGGGTGCTGGCGGTGGCCATCCTGCTGGTGCGCCGCGATGTGCCCGAAAGCCCGCGCTGGCTCATTGCGCACGGCCGCGCCGAGGAGGCGAAGCGCATCGTCGAGCAAATCGAGGCGCAGGTCGAGGCACAGCACGGCCCGCTGCCCGCGCCGCAGGGCCACGTCACCTACACCGACGCGCGCCAGACCAGCCCTTCGATGCGTGAAGTGGCGCGCGTGCTTTTCAAGCGCTACCGGCAGCGCAGCGTGGTGGCGCTCGCGCTGATGGTGTCGCAGGCCTTTTTCTACAACGCCATTTTCTTCACCTACGCACTGGTGCTCACGCGCTTCTATGCCGTGCCCGAAGCCAGCGTGGCGCTCTATATCTTTCCGTTCGCGCTCGGCAACGTGCTGGGGCCGCTACTGCTGGGCCCGCTTTTCGACAGCCTGGGCCGGCGCAAGATGATTTCGCTGACCTACGTGCTCGCGGGCATCGGCCTGGCGGTCACGGGCTGGGCCTTCATGAGGGGCTGGCTCGACGCGCGCAGCCAGGCGCTGTGCTGGTCGGCGGTGTTCTTCCTCGCATCGGCGGCGGCAAGTTCGGCGTACCTGACAGTGAGCGAGGTGTTCCCGCTGGAGATGCGGGCCATGGCCATCGCGATCTTCTATGCGGTGGGCATGGGCGCGGGCGGCTTCGCGGCGCCCCTTTTGTTCGGCCTGCTGATCGAGACCGGCAGCCGCGGCGCGGTGATGGTGGGCTACGGCATCGGCGCCGTGCTGGTCATCGTGGCAGGACTGCTGGCCCTGCGCTATGCGGCGGACGCGGAGCGCAAGCCGCTGGAGGAAGTGGCGCCGCCGCTCGCCTGCGAAGACGGTGGCGAGCGCTGACCGACTTCAGAGCGCGCAGGTCCGGAAACCGAAGAAACCGTCGTCGCGCTCCGGCAGTGCAAAGCCGCGGCGGCGCGGCGATCTCAGCCGTGCACGCGTCGCGAAAGACGCACCGCGCAGCACGCGCGCCAGGCCGAAGGCGGCCGCCGGATCGAACTCGCCACCGGCACTCCACGGATCGGCCCGGTACCCCGGCCACGGCTGCAGCGTGCCTGCTGTCCACTCGTGCACGTCGGCCCAGCGGAAGCCGCGCCGCGCGGCGGTGTGCGCCGCAATTTCCCACTCGACCTCGGTCGCGATGCGCCGGCCGGCCCAGCGCGCCCACGCATCGGCCTCCCACCAGCTCAGGTGCACCGCGCTGTGGTGTCCGGCCGCGCGCACGGTCGCGCCAAAGCGCTGCTGCAGCACCGAGCCGCCCGTGCCGTGGCGCGCCACGCCGATCTGCTCGACATGGCGCGGCCCGCGCCGCCCCTCGGTCTGCGCCGAGAGCCAGCGCCAGCCTTCGCTGCGCCAGAGTTCCTCGCGGTCGTAGCCGCCGTCGTCGACGAACTCGATGTACTGGTTCCAGGTGACGGGCTGCGCGTCGATCTCGAACTCGGGCACGTCCACCCGGTGCGCCGCGCGTTCCTGCGCGAAGGCGAAGCCGCTCTCGGGCAGGCCCGGTTCCCAGCGCGTGGAGGGCAGCAGCAGCGGCTCGCGCGTGACGGCGATGGGCGCCTGCTCGATGCCCAGGGGCAGCCCCAGCGTCTGGGCCATCACCACGAACTGCTCGCCGCGCAGGTCTTCGTGGAACAGCGCGAGCCGGTAGAAGTACAGGCCCGCATCGGTCTCGGCCGCATGCTCGAGCAGCTCGAGCGTGCTCTCCAGCGTCTCGAGCAGGTAGGCCTTGGTCTGGCCGAGGTCGGGCAGGTCGGGCGACCAGCGCCTGCCCGGGGCGCTGTGCGCCGGGTTCCACCAGCCGTCGGCACCGGGGTCGATGGCTGCAAGGCGCGTGGGCCGCACGGGGCAGTCGACGCCGAAGGCGCGCTGCGTGTTGCGCCCGATCCACCATTCGGCGAACCAGCCGATGTGGCCGGCCAGCCAGACCGGGGGCACCACGCCGTCTTCTTCAGGCACAGGTGGCATGGCGAGGGCTTCGGCCCCCAGCGCCTGCTCGTAGAGCGACAGCAGATGCAACGTGTGATTGCGTGCGTCGATCAGCGCGAGCGACAGCAGTTCGCGGCCGGCGCGGTGCATCTCGAGCGAATCGATCGAATGCGCCAGCCCGAGGGCACCGGAGGGCGTCGAAGGAGGCGGGCGTGAAGACATGGCCGATTATGGCGACCGGCCGGCGGCGCCGGAATGGCGGCGAAGCAGGACTACGTGTTCTGGTCGGCCAGGAATTTCGACCAGTCGCCGTAGACCTTGCGCCACTCGGGGTTGCTGTTCTTCAGTTCCGCGTAGATCTGCTGCGCCGACTTGTAGGCCGCTTTCATCACATCCGGCGGAAAGGGCCGCAGCCTGGTGCCCGAGGCCACGAGCTGCTTGAGCGCAACCGGGTTCCTGGCGTCGTACCTGGCCGTCATCGCGATGTTGGCCTGCGCGGCTGCGGCCTCGACGATGGCCTTGTACTCGGCGGTCAGGCCTTCCCATGCCTTGGTGTTGATGTAGAAGTCCAGCTCGAGGCCGCCTTCCCACCAAGCGGGGGAGCCGTAGAACGGCGCAATGTGGTTGAAGCCGGACTTCTGGTCGTCGTACGGACCGATCCATTCGAGGCCGTCGAGCGTGCCCTTTTGCAACGCGGCATACAGCTCGGTGTCGGGGATCGATTGCGGGATCACGCCCAGGGGTTGGAGCACCTTGCCGGCGAACGGGTTGACGCGGAACTTCAGCCCCTTCATGTCGGCGACCGACTTGATCGCCTTGCGGAACCAGCCGCCCGTCGGGGCGCCCGTGTTGCCGCCAGGCAGATTGATGACGTTGTACCTGGCGTAGAACGCGCGCATCAATTTCAGGCCGTTGCCTTCGTACATCCATGCGTTCTGCTGGCGCGTGTTCATGCCGAAGGGCACGGCGCAGCCCAGGCAGAAGGTCGGGTCCTTGCCGTAGAAATAGTACGGCGCCGTATGGGCCATTTCGACCGATGCGTTCTGCACGCCCTCCAGCACGCCCGACCCGGGCATCAGTTCGCCGCCGGCATGCACCGAGATCTGGAACTTGCCGCCCGTCATATCGCTGACGTTCCTGGAGAAGGTCTCGGCGGTGCCGAAAATGATGTCCAGCGACTTCGGAAAACTCGACACCAGACGCCAGCGAACCACGGCTTGCGCATGCACGGCGGGCGCAATGCCGGCGGCCAAAACACCGGCGATGCCCGCGTTTTTGATGAGGGAACGACGATCCATCGATTTTTCTTCGGGCTCTTTTAAAAACGAAACGCGGCGTGTGGCTGCGTCGGGGACTTGGGATGCCCAAGTCTTCTGGATTGCAAAAACGCAATGGCAGGCGGCCGGCACGGGTTTACCCTGCGGTCGCACCGGCACCACGCGGACTGCCTGGTGCTGCGGGCGAAGCATAAAATGTTACCCCGCTTTCACCATTTCAACCAACGAGACACCCCAAAGATGCGCCGTTCCACTTCTTTCAAACCCGCCTTGCTCGCCCTCGTGGCCGCCACCGCTTTCGGCAGCGCCCAAGCCGCCGACATCAAGATCGGCGTGGCCGCCGCGCTGTCGGGCGGTGCCGCCCAATACGGCTCGGCCATTCGCAACGGCTTTCAGCTCGCAGCCGACGAGATCAACGCCGCCGGCGGCATCAATGGCGACAAGATCGTGCTGACCATCGAGGACGAGCAGGGCAAGAAGGAAGACGCCATCAACGTCTTCAAGAAGCTGATCTTCCAGGACAAGGTCCTGATGACCTTCGGCCCCACGCTGTCGAACTCGGCCCAGGCGGCCGACCCGATCGCGCAGGCCTCCAAGACGGTGGCCTTCGGCACGTCGAACACGGCCGACGGCATCACCTCCATCGGTGACTACATCTTCCGCAACTCGGTGACCGAAGCCGACGTGCTGCCCGAGACGCTGCGCGTGGCCATCAAGCACGCCAACGTGAAGAAGGTGGCGGTGCTCTACGGCAACGACGACGTGTTCACCAAGAGCGGCTACGACAACTTCAAGAAGGCCCTGGAAGACCTGAAGCTGCCCGTGACCACGACCGAGACCTTCGCCAAGGGCGACGTCGACTTCAAGGCCCAGCTCACCAAGATCAAGGCCACCAACCCCGACGCCATCGTGCTGTCCGCCCTGCTGGCCGAAGGCGCCCCGGTGATGGTGCAGGCCCGCCAGCTCGGCCTGAACGTGCCGATCATCGGCGGCAACGGCATGAACTCGACCAAGATCTTCGAGCTGGCCAAGGGCAGCTCGGACAACCTGTACGTCGGCAGCCCCTGGTCGGCCAGCAACGCCACGCCGGAGAACACCAAGTTCCAGAAGGCCTACAACGACAAGTACAAGGCAGCGCCCGACCAGTTCGCCGCGCAGGCCTACGACGGCCTGTACGTGGTGGCACAGGCGCTCAAGGGCGTGAAGCTCTCCGGCAACCTCACCAACGACCGCACCGCCCTGCGCGACGCGCTGCCCAACGTGAAGTGGACCGGTGCCACCGGCGCCTTCGCCTTCACGCGCGCCAAGGACAAGGCCGGCAAGCCCGCCGGCTACGACGCGCAGCAGCAAGCCATCGTGAGCGTCACGAAGGGCACTGCGTTCGTGATCGAGAAGTAAGCAAGGCCGTCGCCTCGCTTCTTCGGTGGCGGGCCGCGCGGCCCGCCATGCCTCTCGCCCCTGGCGCAGGACTGCTGACTGCGCCGTTTTCTTTTTTGATTTGCCGCAACGCCTTCCCGGTTGCGGCCTGACGGAAGCCCATCGTGCTCGATCAGCAGCTTGTCAACGCCTTGTCGCTGGGGTGCGTCTACGCACTCTTCGCCCTCGGCTTCACACTCATCTTCGGCGTGCTCGGCGTCATCAATCTCTCGCACGGCGCGGTGTTCATGGTGGGCGCCTACGCGGCGGCCGAATTCATGCGCGTGTCGGGCATGCCGCTGTGGGTCGGACTGCCGTTCGCCTTCGCGTTCTGCGGCGTGCTGGGGTTCCTGATCGACGTGCTGGTGCTCAAACCGCTGCGCAAGCGAAACGCACCCCACCTGATTCCGATGATCGCCACCATCGGCGTGGCCATCATCCTGAACAACGGCATCCAGGGCATCTTCGGCGCGGAGAACCTGCGCTTCCCGGCCGGCACCATTCCCGACGACGCGCTGGTGTTCGCGGGCATCCACGTCACCGTGCTCGAACTGGGCATCGTGCTCGCGTCGTTCGTGCTGATGGGCGTGCTGATGCTGTCGCTGCAGCGCACGCAACTGGGCCGCGCGCTGCGCGCCATTGCCGAGTCGCCCAAGGCGGCGTACCTGGTGGGCGTGAACGTCGAGGGCCTGTTCTTCCTGACCTCGTTCGTGGCCGCCGGCCTGGGCGGCGTGGCGGGCGTGCTGATCGGCCTGTATTCGAACGCTCTCTTCCCTCTGATGGGCCAGCCGATGCTCGAGAAGGGCATCGCAGTCATCATCCTGGGCGGCATGGGCGACATTCGCGGGGCGCTGCTCGGCGGCCTGTTCCTCGGCTTCGCCGAGGTGCTGTCGGTGGCCTACGTGGGCTCCAACATGCGCGACGCGGTGGCCTTCGGCCTGCTGTTCCTCGTGCTGCTGGTGCGCCCCAAGGGCTTGTTCGGCTCGCTGAAGGAGCGCAAGGTCTAAATGGAAGCCCTCGACAATTTCTGGTCGGTCTACAGCAACCTGGTGCTCTCGCTGGGCATCAACAGCCTGCTGGCGCTCTCGATCTGGCTCACGCTCGCCTGCGGCATGCTGGCCCTGGCCAATGCGGCCTTCATGGGCATCGGCGCGTACACCGCGTCGATCCTCACCCTGAGCTACGGCGTGCCGTTCCCGGTGGCCATTGCCGCGGGCATGGCGGCACCGGCGCTGGTGGCCTTCGTCATCGGCAAGCCGACGCTGCGGCTGTCGGGCGTGTACCTGGCCATGGCCACGCTGGCCTTCGGCGAGGTGGTGCGCATCGCCATCCTGAACGCCGAGTCGCTCACGGGCGGCGCGCTGGGCCTGAACGGCATTCCGCAATCGACCCAGTGGTGGCACGTGGCGCTGGCGCTGGTGCTCGTACTGCTGGTGCTGTGGCGCGTGCGCCGCTCCAAGGTGGGCCGCGCCTTCGAGGCCATCAAGGAAGACGAGACCGCCGCCGGCCTGATGGGCATCGACGTGGCGGGCCACAAGATGCTGGCCTTCGTGCTGGGCGGCGCCATCGCCGGCCTGGCGGGCACGCTGAACGCGCACCTGACCTTTTTCATCGGCCCGGCCGAGTACGGCTTCAACCGCGCGGTCGACATCCTGACGATGGCGATCCTGGGCGGCATCGGCGGCCTCACCGGCCCGGTGCTGGGCGGCACCATCCTCACGCTGCTGCCCGAGATGCTGCGCGGGCTGGGCGCCTTCCGCCTGGTGGTCAACGGCTTCATCCTGGTGCTGATCGTGCTGTTCCTGCCCAAGGGCATCTGGGACCCGGCGCGCATCCGCCAGTGGTTCGCACGCAAGGGGAGCGCGGCATGAGCGACAACACGCTTTTGACACTGAAGAACGTGTCGCGCCACTTCGGTGGCCTCAAGGTCCTGCAGGACGTGAGCCTGGACATTCCCAAGGGCGGCATCTTCGGGCTCATCGGCCCGAACGGCGCCGGCAAGACCACGGTGTTCAACCTGATCACCGGCCTGCTGCCGACCACCAGCGGCACCATCCATTTCGAAGGCCAGGACCTGGCGGGCCGCAAGCCCTTCCAGATCACCCGTGGCGGCATTGCGCGCACCTTCCAGAACATCCGCATCTTCAAGGAGATGTCGCTGCTGGAGAACGTCACTGTCGGCATGGACGCCAAGCTGCGCTACGGCTCCTTCGGCCTGCTGGCCGGCTCGGGCCTGTTCCGCAGCGAGGAGAAGCGCGCGCGCGACCGTGCGCGCGAACTGCTCAGCTGGGTCAAGCTGGACCACAAGGCCAACGACGTGGCCGACAACCTTTCGTACGGCGACCAGCGCAAGCTGGAACTCGCGCGCGCGCTGGCCACCGAGCCCACGCTGCTGCTGCTCGACGAGCCGGTCGCCGGCATGAACAGCACCGAGAAGAGCGAACTGATGGTGGAGATCGAGAACATCGCGCAGCGCGGCTTCACGGTGTTCATGATCGAGCACGACATGCGCTTCGTGATGGGCCTGTGCCAGCAGATCGCGGTGCTGAACTTCGGGCGCATCATCGCGCGCGGCGGTCCCGAGCAGATCCGCAACGACCCGCAGGTGATCGAGGCCTACCTCGGCCGCGAAGACGACGAAGCCACGAACGACCAGGAGGCCGCCGCATGAGCGCCGCGACGACGAACCCCTTGCTGAAGGTGCAGGACCTGAAGGTGTCCTTCGGCCACGTGCAGGCCGTGAAGGGCATCGACTTCGAGCTGCACGAAGGCCAGATCACCACGCTGGTGGGCGCCAACGGGGCCGGCAAGTCGACCACGCTGCTGGCGCTGTCGGGCCTGGTGAAGAAGGCTGCCGGGCGCGTGACGTTCGCGGGCCAGGACATCACCGGGCTGTCGCCGCACAAGATCGTGGCCGGCGGCGTGGTGCAGGTGGCCGAAGGCCGCGCCACGCTGACCACGCTGACGGTGCGCGACAACCTGGAGCTGGGCGCCTACACGCGGCGCGACGGCGCGGCCGCGCGCGTGGCCGACCTGGAGCGCATCTACGCCCTGTTCCCGGTGTTGAAGGACCGGGCCGACGGGCTGGCAGGCAACCTGTCGGGCGGCGAGCAGCAGATGCTGGCGATCGGCCGCGCCCTCATGGCCAAGCCGCGCGTGCTGCTGCTGGACGAGCCCTCGATGGGCCTGGCGCCGATCATCGTGCAGGACATCTTCCGCACGCTGCGCGAGATCAACAAGCAGGGTCTGACGATCTTCCTGGTGGAGCAGAACGTGCGCCAGGCGCTGAAGATCGCGGACCGGGCGTATGTGATCGAGACGGGATCGATCGTGCTGTCGGGCACGGGGCGCGAGCTGCTGGGCAATCCGAAGGTGCAGGACGCGTACCTGGGCAGCTGAGCCGGCTGTCTTTTCTTTCTCCCTCCCCTTCCGGGGGAGGGTCGGGGTGGGGGCACACGGCCTTCAACGCCGCGCAGCTTTGGAGGCCGCTTGCCCCCATCCCAGCCTTCCCCCGGGAGGGGAAGGAGCAATACCGGAAACTCAGGCGCGGCCGAAGCGGTCGGCGATGGACTTCTCTATGCCGGCCGCATCGAGGCCGATGCCCGCCAGCAGCTTCGCCGGATCGCCATGCTCGACGAAACGGTCGGGCAAGCCCAGCTGCAACACCGGCTTCTGCACATTCGCAGCCTGCAGCGCCTCGAGCACCGCACTGCCCGCGCCACCCATGACGGCGCCCTCTTCCAGCGTGACGACGGCATCGTGCGTGCCCGCCACCTTCAGCAGCAGCTCGACGTCGAGCGGCTTGGCCCAGCGCATGTTGACCACCGTCGCGTCGAGCGACTCTGCGGCGCTGAGCGCGGGGTACAGCAGCGTGCCGAACGCAAGGATCGCGATGCGCTTGCCCTCGCGGCGCACCTCGCCCTTGCCGAACGGCAGCGCGTCGAGCGTGAGATGCGGCGTGACACCGGCGCCCGCGCCGCGCGGGTAGCGCACCGCCACCGGGTGGTTCTGCGCATACGCGCTGGACAGCAGTTCGCGGCATTCGCGCTCGTCGGCCGGGCAGGCGATGCTCATGTTCGGAATGCAGCGCAGGAACGGAATGTCGTAAGCGCCCGCGTGCGTGGCACCGTCGGCACCGACGAGGCCCGCGCGGTCCAGCGCGAACACCACCGGCAGGTTCTGGATGGCCACGTCGTGGATCAGCTGGTCGTACGCGCGCTGCAAAAAGGTCGAGTAGATCGCGACCACGGGCTTGAGCCCCTCGCACGCCAGGCCGGCCGCGAAGGTCACCGCATGCTGCTCGGCGATGCCGACGTCGTAGTAGCGGGCAGGAAAGCGCTTCTCGAACTCCACCAGCCCCGAGCCTTCGCGCATCGCGGGCGTGATGCCCACGAGCCGGCCGTCTGCCGCCGCGGTGTCGCACAGCCACTGGCCGAACACCTGCGTGAAGGTCTGCTTGGCCACTGCGGTCGACTTGACAAGCCCCACCTGCGGATCGAACTTGCCGGGGCCGTGATAAGCCACCGGGTCGGCCTCGGCCAGCTTGTAACCCTGGCCCTTCTTGGTGACCACGTGCAGGAACTGCGGGCCCTCGAGGTGCTTGAGGTTTTCGAGCGTGGGCACCAGCGAGTCGAGGTCGTGGCCGTCGATCGGGCCCACGTAGTTGAAGCCGAACTGCTCGAACAGCGTGGCCGGCACGACCATGCCCTTGGCATGCTGCTCCAGGCGCTTGGCCAGCTCGAACAGCGGCGGCGCGTTGCGCAGCACGCTCTTGCCCACGTTCTTGGCGGCGGCGTAGAAGTTGCCGCTCATCAGCTGCGCGAGGTAGCGGTTGAGCGCGCCCACCGGCGGGCTGATCGACATGTCGTTGTCGTTCAGGATCACGAGCAGCTTGCAGTCGCACACGCCCGCGTTGTTCAGCGCCTCGAAGGCCATGCCGGCCGTGAGCGCGCCGTCGCCGATGATGGCCACGGTGTGGCGCTCTTCGCCCTTCTGCTTGGCGCCCATGGCCATGCCCAGCGCGGCCGAGATGCTGGTCGACGAATGGGCGGTGCCGAAGGTGTCGTACTCGCTCTCGCTGCGCTGCGGAAAGCCCGAGATGCCCCCGGCCTGGCGCAGCGTGGGCATGCGCTCGCGCCGGCCCGTGAGGATCTTGTGCGGATAGGTCTGGTGGCCCACGTCCCACACCAGCCGGTCGTGCGGCGTGTTGAACACATGGTGCAGCGCCACCGTGAGCTCGACCGTGCCGAGGTTGGAGCTCAGGTGGCCGCCGGTGCGCGAGACGTTGTCGAGCACGCAGGCGCGCACCTCGTCGGACAGCTGGCGCAGCTGGGCCCGGTCGTACTTGCGGATCGGTGCGGGGTCGTGGAGTGTGGGAAGCAGCGGAGCCATGGGGAGGTTTGTTCTTTTCTCGGTCAGCGGTCGCGCTCGACCACCATGTGCGCAAGCGCGCGCAGGGCCGCGGTGTCGGCCAGGCCGCTTCGGGCCAGCGCGGCGAGCGCGTCGGCCAGCAGTTGCCGGGCCTGTGCACGCGCGCCGTCCAGGCCCAGCAGCGAAACGTAGGTGGGCTTGTCGGCCGCGGCGTCCTTGCCGGCGGTCTTGCCCAGGGTGTGCGAGTCGGCCACGACGTCGAGGATGTCGTCGACCACCTGGAATGCGAGGCCGATGGCCGCGCCGTAGTCGCGCAGCGCCGCCAGCGCCGTGGGGGTGACATGGCCGCAGGCCGCGCCCATCTCCACGCTGCCCTGCAGCAGCGCGCCGGTCTTCAGGCGGTGCATTTCGCGCAACTGCGCTTCGTTCAGCGCAACGCCCACGCTGGCCAGGTCGATCGCCTGGCCACCGGCCATGCCCTGGCTGCCCGCGGCGCGCGCGAGCAGGCGGCACAGCAGGGCCTGGGTGGCGGCGGGAATCTCGTCGTCCTCGGGGGCCAGCAGCTCGAAGGCCAGGGCCTGCAGCGCGTCGCCGGCCAGCAGGGCGTCGGCCTCGCCGAACTTCACGTGCACCGTGGGCTTGCCGCGGCGCAGCACGTCGTTGTCCATGCACGGCAGGTCGTCGTGCACCAGCGAATAGGCGTGGATCAGTTCGGTGGCGCAGGCCGCGCGCAGGGCAGCGGCGGCGTTGCCGCCCACCGCCTCGCTGGCGGCCAGCACCAGCAGGGGCCGCAGCCGCTTGCCGCCGTCGAGCACGGCGTAGCGCATGGCGTCGCCCAGCAGCACGGGGGCATCGACGCCGACCCAGCGCGACAGCGCGGCTTCGACGTTGGCGAGGTGGGGTTCACTCCAGCCGGCGAGGGTCGTTGCGTCCCAGTGGGATGAATTCATCGTGGTGGCGCTCATTCGGCCGTCCAGACCTTCAGGCTGCCCGCGTCGAGCACCTTGATCTGGTCTTCGACCGCCTGCAGCTTGTCGCGGCAGAAGGCGAGCAGCGCGGCGCCGCGCTGGTAGCTGCCGAGCAGCCGGTCGAGGGGCAACTGGCCCGATTCGAGTTCCGCCACCAGTTGTTCCAGCTCCTGAAGCCCGGCTTCGTAACTGGCGGGCAACGAGCCCGTATCGGGCGTGGCCGCCGGGCTGGACGTGGAAGGAGAAGGCACCTTGGGCATGCAAGCGAAACGTGGGTGAAACCGGGCATTTTAGGGCGGGCACCAAATCAGGGGCCCCCGGGTACAATGCGAACTTCTCTCGTTGACGCTGTCAACACACTCTTCGGGCCGTTGAACCTTCCTGGCGGCGCCTTCCGTTCCTTCCTCTTTTTCTCCCTGTGGGGAGCTTGGTCAGGTCCTCCATGTCTGATTTAAGTCTTCAACTGCAGCAGGCCACGAGCCAACTTCCAGTTTCCGCGTATTTCGACGAGGCCCTGTATGCCCGCGAAATGCAGAACCTTTTTGCGCGAGGGCCCCGCTACGTCGGCCATCGCCTGGCCGTGCCCGAAATGGGCAACTTCCACACCCTGCCCCAGGAACACCAGGGCCGCGCGCTGGTGCACACGCCCAAGGGCGTCGAGCTGATCTCCAACGTCTGCCGCCATCGCCAGGCCCTGATCCTTCGCGGCCGCGGCCAGCTCGACAACCAGGCCGGCGGCAACATCGTGTGCCCGCTGCACCGCTGGACCTACGCCGCGAGCGACGCGCGCACCACCGGCACGCTGATCGGCGCCCCGCATTTCGACCACGACCCCTGCCTGAACCTGCACAACTACCCGCTCACCGAGTGGAACGGTCTTCTGTTCGAGAAGAACGCCGACGGTTCGGGTCCCGACGTGGCGGCCGACATGGCGGGCCTGGGTCCGCAGGCCGACCTCGACTTCTCGGGCTACGCGCTCGACCGCGTCGAGCTGCACGAGTGCAACTACAACTGGAAGACCTTCATCGAGGTCTACCTCGAGGACTACCACGTGGGCCCGTTCCACCCGGGTCTGGGCAGCTTCGTCACTTGCGACGACCTGCGCTGGGAGTTCAAGCCCCGCTATTCGGTGCAGACGGTGGGCGTGGCCAACCGCCTGGGCCGCGCGGGCAGCCCGGTCTACCAGAAGTGGCAGGAGCAGCTGCTCAAGTACCGCGACGGCAAGCCGCCGAAGTACGGCGCCATCTGGCTGACCTACTACCCGCACGTGATGGTCGAGTGGTACCCGCACGTGCTCACGGTGTCGACCCTGCACCCGGTGAGCCCGACCAAGACGCTCAACATGGTCGAGTTCTTCTACCCCGAGGAAATCGTCTCCTTCGAGCGCGAGTTCGTCGAGGCCCAGCAGGCCGCCTACATGGAAACCTGCGTGGAAGACGACGAGATCGCCGAGCGCATGGACGCCGGGCGCCGCGCGCTGATGCTGCGCGGCGACAACGAGACCGGCCCGTACCAGAGCCCCATGGAAGACGGCATGCAGCAGTTCCACGAGTGGTACCGCGTGGCCATGCAAGACGCCGCCGCGTGACGGCCGCCTTGCTGCCCGCCGCGAGACACCATCCAGCAAGTCCCGGGGCGACCCGGGCACGTTTTTTCCCCTTCATGAAGTAGAGACGATGCAAGCGCTCTGGATGGTGCTCGGCGCCTTTTTGTTCGCAACGATGAGCGTGGTCGTGAAGATCGCGTCAGCATGGTTCAACAGCGGCGAAATGGTGCTGGGGCGCGGCCTCATCGGCATCGTGTTCCTCTGGCTGCTGGCGCGCAACCGCGGCGTGTCGCTCGCCACCCGGTACCCTGGCATGCACGCCTGGCGCAGCACCATCGGCGTGATTTCGCTGGGCGCCTGGTTCTATGCCATTGCCCACCTGCCGCTGGCCACCGCCGTCACGCTGAACTACATGAGCAGCGTGTGGGTCGCGGCCTTTCTAATCGGCGGCGCATTGCTGGCCTGGGTGCCGGTGCCCGGGCGCGACGGCCGCGTGGAGCGCCCGCCGCTGCAGGGCACGCTGGCGATGACCGTGCTCGCGGGCTTCGTGGGCGTGGTGCTGATGCTCAAACCCACGGTGAACGGCAACGAAGGCTTCGCCGGCATGCTGGGCCTGCTGTCGGGCCTGACGGCCGCCTTCGCCTACATGCAGGTGGTGGCGCTGTCGCGCATCGGCGAGCCCGAGCTGCGCACGGTGTTCTATTTCGCGGTCGGCTCGGCCGTGGCCGGGGCCTTCGCCACCGCGGCCACCGGGTTTTCAGGCGGCAGTTCGTGGACATGGCAGCACGCGCTGTGGCTGCTGCCGATCGGTCTGCTGGCCGCCCTGGGACAACTCTGCATGACCCGCGCCTACGCCACCGCCAAGACCCAGGCCGGCACGCTGGTGGTTGCCAACCTGCAGTACTCGGGCATCGTCTTCGCGGCGTTCTACAGCGTGGTGCTGTTCGACGACCGCATCGACGCGGCCGGCTGGGGCGGCATGGCGCTTATCATCGCCAGCGGTATTGTTGCAACTGTGTTGCGACAACGGGCGGTGCCCAAGGCGCCGGCGGAAGAACATTGACCCCTTGCGCCTCGCGCGCATCGACCAGCGAAGGACACACGCCATGAACGCCATCTTCACCACCCTCCTCAGCGTCGAACAACTCCAGCAGCTGCAAGCAGGCGACACGCCCTTCATGGTGTTCGACTGCACCTTCGACCTCATGAAACCCGAAAGCGGCGCACAGCAATATGCCGCCGCGCACATTCCGGGCGCGCACTACGCCAACCTCGACACCGACCTGAGCGCCAGGCACGGCGTGCCGGGCGCCCACGGCGAAGTGGTCGTGGCGCAGGAAGACGGCGTGCCCGCCTCGGGCGGGCGCCACCCGCTGCCCAGCCGCGAGAAATTCGCGCAGTGGCTCTCCAGCGTCGGCTTCGCCAACGGCATGCAGGCCGTGGTGTACGACCGCAACGGCGCCAACTACTGCGGGCGCCTGTGGTGGATGCTCAAGTGGATGGGCCACGACGCCGCAGCCGTGCTCGACGGCGGCCTGCAGGCCTGGCAGGCCGCAGGCGGCGAGGTCACGGGGCGCGAGGAGCCCGCGCGCTTCCAGTCGAACTTCGTCACGGGCGAGCCGCTTGCGAAACTGGTCACCACCGACACCGTGGTGCGCCGGCTCGGCCAGCCTGACCAGAACCTGATCGATGCGCGCGCCGGCGCACGTTACCGCGGCGAGGTGGAACCTCTGGACCCGATTGCCGGTCACATCCCCGGGGCCCTCAACCGGCCCTTCGCCGAGAACATCGGTCCCGACGGCAAGTTCAAGCCGGCATCGCAATTGCGTGCCGAGTTCGAGTCGCTGCTCGCGGGGCGCGATGCGGCGAGCGTTGTCCACCAGTGCGGCAGCGGCGTGAGCGCCGTGCCGAACCTGCTCGCCATGCAGATCGCGGGGCTGGGGACGACCGCGCTCTATGCCGGCAGCTGGAGCGAATGGAGCAACACGCCGGGGCTGCCGACCCGGCAAGGCGCGCAACCATGACATTGACGAATCGACGAGGCCGCACCCTTGGCCGCACCACCGGTCTCGCACTGGCCGCCGCGTTATTCGCGGCCGCCCCGTTCCTCGCCGCACAGGCCCAGCAGCAGCACGCCCACGTGCACGGACAGCTCAAGCTCGACGTGGCCATCGACGGCCCCACGGTGGTGATCGACCTGGAATCCCCGCTCGACAACATCGTGGGTTTCGAGCGTGCCCCGAAGACGGACGCCGAGAAGAAGGCCGTCGAAGAAGCCGTCGCCCAGCTGCGCGCGGCCGACAAGCTCTTCATCGTCGACCCGGCCGCCAACTGCAAGCTCGGCCCGGTCGACCTGCGCTCCGGCGCGCTGGGCCTGGGCAACCCCGACCCCAGCGAGCCCGCCGGCCATGCCGATCTCGACGCCACCTTCTCCTTCAACTGCACCAACGCGGCCGCCGCGAAGTTCATCGACGTGAACCTGTTCACCGCGTTCAAGGGCCTGCGCCAGATCGACTCGCAGATCGCCTCCGCACAAGGCCAGTTCAAGCGCCAGCTGAAGCGCCCGGCCGGCGCGCAAGCCGCGCAGCCCGCCCGCCTGAGCTGGGGCAAGTGACACTGTGAGCACCGCCGTCCCCGAGGCTGTGACAGCCGAGACGTCGCCCCTGCGCGTCGTGCTCGCCGCCGAAGCGTTGCGCTTCACATGGCCCGGCGTGAAGACGCCGTGCATCGACATCGAGGCCTTTCGCATCGCCGCCGGCGAATCGGTGTTCCTGCACGGCCCGAGCGGCTGCGGCAAGAGCACGCTGCTGTCGCTGCTGGCCGGCGTGCTGGTGGCCGACGAAGGCCGCGTCACACTGCTGGGCCACGACTGGTCCAGGCTCTCGGGCGCGGCGCGCGACCGCAGCCGCGTGGCGCACGTGGGCTACATCTTCCAGCAGTTCAACCTGCTGCCCTACCTGAGCGTGCTCGACAACGTGCTGCTGCCCTGCCGCTTCTCGGCAAGGCGCGAGGCGCAGGCCGCGCGCAACGGCAGTTCGCGCGAGGCCGCCGAACACCTGCTCGACCAGATGGGCCTGGACCGCAACCTGTGGAAGCGCCAGGCGCTGCAGCTGTCCGTGGGCCAGCAGCAGCGCGTGGCCGCGGCGCGCGCGCTCATCGGCCAGCCCGAAGTGGTGATTGCCGACGAGCCCACCTCGGCGCTCGACGAAGACCGGCGCGAAGCCTTCCTGGACGTGCTGCTGACCGCCTGCGTGGAGAACCGCAGCGCGCTCGTGTTCGTGAGCCACGACCAGCGCATCGCGCAGCGCTTCGCGCGCCATGTGCTGCTGCCCGAGATCAACCGTGCGGCGACGAGCGCCATGGCGGTGGACGCATGACGGCTCTTTTTTCCATTGCATGGCGCAGCGCCTGGAACCGGCGCTTCACGCTCGCGCTCACCGTGTTCTCCATCGCGCTGTCGACCTTCCTGCTGCTGGGCGTGGAGCGCATCCGCACCGAGCTGCGCGAGAACTTCGCGTCCTCCGTGTCCGGCACCGACCTGATCGTGGGCGCGCGCACCGGCTCCACGCAGTTGCTGCTGTATTCGGTGTTCCGCATCGGCGCGGCCACCAACAACATCTCGTGGAAGAGCGTGCAGGCGCTGCAGGCGCACCCGGGCGTCGACTGGGTGGTGCCGCTGTCGCTGGGCGACTCGCACCGCGGCTTCGCGGTGCTGGCCACGTCGCCCGAGTACTTCACGCGCTTTCGCTACGGCGACAAGCAGTTGCTGAAGATGCGCGAAGGCAAGCCCTTCAGCGAACTGTTCGACGCGGTGGTGGGCGCCGAGGTGGCCGACAAGCTCGGCTACCACGTGGGCCGGAAGATCACGCTCGCCCACGGCAGCGGCGAGCTCAACGTGGCCGAGCATGCCGACAAGCCCTTCACCGTGGTCGGCGTGCTCGCGCGCACCGGCACGCCGGTCGACCGCACGGTGCACATCGGCCTGGCCGCCATGGAAGCCATCCACCTCGAATGGGTGGGCGGCGCGCCGATGCCGGGCGTGCACATTCCGGCGGAGCAGGTGCGCAAGTTCGACCTCACGCCCAAGAACGTGACGGCCGCGCTGGTAGGCCTGAAGAACCGCGCCGCGGTGTTCGGCGTGCAACGCTGGATTTCCACCTACACCGGCGAGCCGCTCATGGCCATCCTGCCCGGCGTGGCGCTCGACGAGCTGTGGAGCGTGATCGGCATCGGCGAGAACGCGCTGCTGCTGATGTCCGCGCTGGTCGCGCTGGTGAGCCTGGCCGGGCTGGTGTCGGTCGTGATGGCCGGCCTGAACGAACGCCGCCGCGAACTCGCCGTGCTGCGCGCCGTGGGCGCGGGCCTGCGCCATGTGCTGGCGCTGCTGGCGCTCGAAGGCGCCATGGTCACCGTGCTGGGCGTGGCCTTCGGCGTGGTGATGGCGGTGCTGGGGATCGCCCTGCTCTCGCCATGGCTGCAGGCGCAGTTCGGACTGACACTGAGCCTTTCCGAACCTACACTGAACGAATGGCTGCTGATGGCCAGCTTGCTGACCGCCGGATGGCTGGCAAGCCTGCTGCCCGGCATCCGTGCCTATCGCCTCTCTCTTGCCGACGGCCTCTCGCCGAGGATCTGAACCATGCCCATCGCACACGCATCGAACTCCTCCAAAGCTTTCACGCGGCTTTCAATGATGATTGCCGGTGCCGGCCTCGCCGCCGCCGCCTGGGCCGCCGAGCCCGCGGCCAAGGACACCACCGCCGCCAACCCGCTGGGCGGCAAGTCGGCAGCCCCTGCAGCCGCCGCCAAGCCCGCCACCGGCCAGGCGCGCCAGATCACCTGGGAAGAGCTGGTGCCCAAGGACTGGGACCCGGCCAAGGAGTTCAAGGGCATGGACCTGAGCGCGCTCGACGACGGCGACCCGCGCGCCAACGAGCTGCTCATGAAGATGCAGGAGGTGTCGAACAACGCACCGACCAACCCGTCGATGAACGGGGTGGAAGTCAAGATACCGGGCTTCATCGTGCCGCTCGAGGAAGCCAAGGGCGAGGTCACCGAGTTCCTGCTGGTGCCCTATTTCGGCGCCTGCATCCACACACCGCCGCCGCCGGCCAACCAGATCCTGCACGTGGTGCCGCAAAAGGGCGCCAAGTTCCGCGCCATGGACACCGTGTGGGTCACCGGCAAGCTGCAGACCCTTCGCAACGACTCGATGATGGGCGTGAGCGGCTACCACGTGAGCGCCGCCAACGTCACCAAGTACACGGGCGGCTCCAAGTAGGGAGCGACTGCCTGTAGCCCGCGGCCTCCCGGCCGTGTGGCTGTGCGCCGACAGCGTTGACGGCGCATTGCCGACACAGTCGGTTGCATCCGCGGCGCAGGCTCTGTCATCGCCTGCCGCTGCGCACCGTTGAAAGAGTTCCGGGCCCGACGCCGGCGTCCTCATGGAACTCCGATGACAAACAACAACTTCGCCCCCCGCCTGCTGACCGTCTCGCTGTGCATCGGCGCACTCGTGCTCGCGGGCTGTGACAAGACCCCTGGTACGCCCACCGCGGCCGCCGACCTGGCGACCACGATGCCCGCGCCCTCGGTGCCGCAGACGCCGGCCGCTGTACCCGCGGCGCCCATGCCCGTGGCCTACACGCCGCCCTCGGCCGAGCAGCTCTACCAGCTGGTCGCACCCATCGCGCTGTACCCCGACAAGCTGGTGGCCCAGGTTCTGGCCGGCGCCACCTACCCCGGGCAGATCACCGCCGCGCACGACTGGCTCGGGCAGAACCGCACCCTGAAGGCCGGTCCGCTGGCCGACGCGGCCAACCAGCAACCCTGGGACCCGAGCGTGAAGTCGCTCACCGCGTTCCGTCCCGTGGTCGACCAGATGGCGGGCAACATCCCGTGGACCACGGCGCTGGGCCAGGCCTACTACAACGACCCGGCCGACGTGATGAACGCGATCCAGGTCATGCGCCAGCGCGCCTCGAAGGCGGGACGGCTGAAGAACAACGACAAGCTGCGTGTGGCCAGCGCCTCGGTGCCGCAGAACTACGCACCGTCGCCCGACATGCAGCCGGTGTACGTAGGCCCGGCCATCATCGAGCCGCCGCCGCAATACATCACCATCGAGCCGGTGCAGCCCGACCTCGTGTACGTGCCGGCCTATGACCCGCAGGTGATCTACGGCGTGTCCGAACCGGTGTATCCCGGCTATGCGTATGCGCCGCCGGTGCAGGTGGCGCAGGGCTACAGCGGCGGCCAGCTGGCCGTGGCTGGCGTGCTCGCCTTCGGCACCGGCGTGGTGGTGGGCAGCGCACTGGAGCGGCACGGCTGGGGCTGGAACGCATGGAACATGAACTGGGGCGGCCCGCGCGGGCGGGACCGCGACGGCGATCGCGGGGCCCCGCAGAATTTCGCGCGCCCGGCCGTGGTCTACAACAACAGCACCTACGTGTCACGCTCGACCACCGTGATCAACAACGTGAACGAACGCACTGTCTACAACAACAATGGCGGCGCACGCGGCGGCATGCCGCCCAACTTTGCGGCAGGGCCCGCCTTCGCGCAGCAACAGCAGGCGCAACAGCAGCAGGCTCAACAGCAACAAGCGCAACTGGCCCAGCAGCAGCAGCGTCAGCAACAGCAACAGCAAGCGGTGATCGCGCAGCAACAGGTCCAGGCGCAAGCCCAGCAACAACAAGCCCAGCAGCGCGCCCAACAGCAACAGCAGCAAGTCCAGCAACAGCAGGCTCAGCAACAAGCCCGGCAATTGCAGGTGCAGCAACAGCAGGCGCGCGATCAACAGCAGCAAGCGCGACAGGCACAGATGCAGCAGCGCCAACAGCAGGACCCACAGCAGCGCGGCGGCAACCCGCAAGGGCAGCCGCAGCAGGCGTTGCAGCAACAGCAACAGCAACAGCAGCAGCGCCAGCAACGACAGGCCCAGCAGGAACAGCAACGCCAGCAGCAACAAGCTCAGGCCGAGCAGTCTCGCCGCCAGCAGACGCAGCAACAGCAACAGCAAGGCCAGCAACAGGCGCGTGATCAGCAGCAGCAGCAGGCCCAGCAGCGCGCGCAGCAACAGGCACAGCAGCAACAAGCCCAGGCCGAGCAGTCACGCCGGCAGCAAGCGCAGCAGCAACAACAAGGTCAGCAACAGGCACGCGACCAACAGCAGCAAGCACAGCAGCGCGCGCAGCAACAGGCGCAGCAGCAGCAAGCCCAGCAGCAGCAACAGATCCAGCGCCAGCAACAACAGCAGCAGGCGCAGCAACAGCAGGCTCAGAACCAGGCGCGGCAGCAGCAACAGGCGCAGCAGGAACAGATGCGCCAACAGCAGCAGGCGCAACAACAAGCCCAGCAAGCCCAGCAAGGCCAACAGGCACAACAGCAGGCGGCACGGGCGCAACAGCAACAGCAGCAACAGGCGATGCAGCAGCAACGCCAGCAACAACAGGCGCAGGCCGAGCAGCGCGTGCAGCAGCAGGCGCAACAGCAACAACAGCAGGTGCAGCGCCAACAGCAACAGGCGCAGCAACAACAGCAGCAACAGCAGCACCAGCAACAACAAGCGCAGCAACAGCAGGCCCAGCAGCAACAGCGCCTGGCGGCCGCTGCAGCAGCCGCGCAGCCAAGGCGCCCCCCGGGCCACCCGGGCGAGCCGGGACAACAGCCTCAGTAAGGTCGGGCTGCGCGGCCTACAACGCCGCGGTCACGATGATCTCGACGCGCAGATCGGGCGCGGCCAGCCGGGCTTCGCAGGTGGCGCGGGTGGGCATGGCATCGGCTGGAATCCACGCCGCCCAGGCGGCATTCAGGCCGGCAAAGTCGCGATCGATGTCCTGCAGCCAGATCTGCACCGACAACAGGCGCGACTTGTTCGTGCCCACGCTGGCGAGGTAGCCGTCGATCTTGGCCAGGATGTCGGTGGCCTGCGCCTGGGCATCGCCGCTGCGGTCGTTCGCGGTGACGCCCGCGACGTACACCACCGAGTTGTGCACGACGATGCGTGAAAGGCGTGCGTTGGAGTCGTGGCGCTGGATGTCGCTCATGGTGTGTTTCCTTGCTGGATGGGTTGGGCGGGTTGAAAGGATGCGGCTTTTCGACGCGCGAAGCGGTCGACGGCGAAGGCTTCGATGGGCAAGGTGCTGCGCCCTTCGGTGACGAGTTCGGCAACGATTTGCCCGCCGATCGGCCCCAGCGCGAAGCCGTGCGCCGAAAAGCCGAAGGCATGCACCAGGTTCGGCGCCGCGCGGCTCGGGCCGATCACGGGAATGCCGTCGGGCATGAAGGCCTCCACGCCGGCCCACGCGCGGTTGACGCCCAGCGGCTTCAGGTGCGGGAACAGGTCGGTCACGGTGCGCGCGCTGCGGGCGAGTTTCGGCATGTCGACGATGCCGTGGCGCGCGGCCAGGTCGGCGGTGCAGCGCAGGCCGCCGCCGATCAGCACGGTGCCGTTCGCGAACTGCTTGAAGGACAGCGCCCGGCCCGTCGCGCCCAGCACCGGCGTGACGAAGGGCGGCGCGCGGTGCGTGATCATGAGCATCAACCCGCCCCCTTCGACCGGCACCGCGTCGCCGGCCTGCGCGGCAAGCGCGCCGGCCCATGCGCCCGCGGTGTTGACCAGGTGCGTGGCGTCGAAGCTGCCGCGCGTGGTCTCCACATGCCAGCGGCCGGCGCGATGGTCGATGCGTTCGACGCGCGTCTCTTCATGCACCCGGGCGCCCGCACGCTGGGCCGCGAGACGGAACGCGGTGACGGCGCGGTATGGCAAGGCATGGCCGTCGTCGCACGCCCAGATGCCGCCGGCCACATGCGGTGCGATGGCGGGCACGAGCTCGCGCACCTGCCGGGCATCCACGATTTCTTCATGCTCGAAACCGAGCGCGTGCAGACGCGCCACGTCGGCGCGCAGCGTCTGCAATTCGTCGTCGGTCTCGGCCACCTTCAGCTGGCCGCTGGGCGCGAAGCCCGCGTCGTCGCCGACAAGATCGGCCAGCCGGTGCCACAGCGCGCGCGATGCCAGCGCAAGCGGAATCTCCGCGACATGGCGGCCCAGCGTGCGCACGCCGCCTGCGTTCACGCCGGAGGCATGGCGGCCGCAGAACTCGGCCTCCAGCACGATGACCGCTAGGCCGCGACGCGCGAGGTGCAGCGCGCTCGACAGGCCGTGCAGGCCGCCGCCGACGACGATCGCGTCTGCCGAGCGCTTCACTCCGCGCCCGCGAGCTCGCCCAGCGAAATCGGTTTGATCGGTGGCCGGATGCGGTAGTAGCCCACCTCGGCCGGCGTCACGCCGCGCGCGTCGGCGATCAGCTCGGTCACGGTCAGGCCGCACTGGCGCCCCTGGCACGGGCCCATGCCGCAGCGCCCGAAGGCCTTCGCCTGGTTCGGGCCGTCGCAGCCGAGCGCCACGAACTTGCGGATGTCGCCGGCGGCGACTTCCTCGCAGCGGCACACGATCACGTCGTCGGCCGGAATGCGATTGGCTTTCTTGGGCCGGTACAGCGCGTCGAGGAAGGGGCGAATGCGCAGGTGGTCGCGCAGTGCCGTGCGAACCGGCACGGCACGCCGGTCGCGTTCCTCGACCGTGATTCGCCCGAGCCCCTGGAGCGCTCCGAGCGCCGCGAGCTCCCCCTGCAACGCCGCCGCCAGCGCGCCGCCGATGCCGAGCCCATCGCCGGCGACATGGATGCGGGGCACGTCCAGCGCACCCCAGGCGTCCGCCTCGGGCCGCCAGCATAGCTGCGCGTCGTCCCATGTGTGCCTGGCCCGCAGCGACCAGGTGAACTGCGTGTTCGGCACCACGCCGTGGTGCAGCAGCAGGGTCGAGGTCTCGATGCGATGCGCCTTGCCGCCGACGGTGAAGCGCAAGGCTTCAACGCCTTCCCCGCCTTCCCCACCCTCCCCGCCTTCCGCGGCCAGGTCCTCGGCACCGGTGTGAAAAGGCACGCCGGCGCGCTTGAGCACGCGCATGAGCGACAGCCCCTTCTTCAGGTAGCGCCAGCCGGCCAGCGCGCCGCCGAGGTGCGAGAGCGCGCGCCGGTAGTCCGCCATCGAGGTCGTGTCGACCAGCGCGCGAATGGGCACGCCGGCGCGCACGTACTGCCAGCCGAGCAGGTAGAGCAACGGACCGCAGCCCGCAAGCACCACGGGCTCGACCGGCACCACGTCGGCGCTCTTCAACAGTATCTGCGCGGCGCCGGCGGTGAGCACGCCCGGCAGCGTCCAGCCCGGGATCGGGAACGGTCGCTCCATCGCGCCCGAGCAGATCACCACGCGTTCGGCCTGCAGCGTCGCGGTCGCGCCGTCGCGCAGGTAGTGCACCGCACCCTCGGGCGTGACCTGCCAGACGGCCGCGCCGGTGAGGTGCCGTGCTCCGCTGGCGGCAAAGGCCTCGGCGAGCGGACGGCCCGCGGCGTAGTCCGGCCCGAGCAGGTCGACCCGGCGCGCCGGTGCCTCGGTGATGGCGCGATAGATCTGCCCGCCCGCACCGCGCTGCTCGTCGAGCACGACGACGCTGGCGCCGAGCCGCGCGGCGACGATGGCGGCCGACATGCCGGCCGGACCGGCGCCGACGATGGCGATGTCGCAAAGTTCATTCGACATGCGCGGCCTCCCCGGCAAGCACGCCGCCCGAGGCGTCGAGCGAACGCAGGCCTGCTTGCGTATTCACCCGCATGCCCTCGGCCACCGCGACCAGGCAGCTCTGCCGGTTGGGTTGGCCGTCGATCTCGACCAGGCAATCGAAGCACGCGCCCATCATGCAATAGGGGGCGCGCGGCGCCCCGCTCACCGGCGTGGTGCGGAAGGTCGAGACACCGTTGGCGAGCAGGGCCGCGGCCACGCTGCAACCGGCCGGCGCCTGCAGCGCACGGCCGTCGAAATGCAGGGTGACCACCGGCTCGCCGCGCGGCGAAGTGCCGGCCGGAACCAGGGAACGAAAGCGGACATCAGTGGGCATGGTGGAAGGTCTCGTTGCCGTTGAGGAAGCGGTCGCCGCTGAAGGATTCGATGCCGGCCGGCACATCGCTGCCGGCCTGGCCGGCGATCCACGGCGCGATGGAGAACGCATGGTTGGCCGCCAGCGTCACGCCGCTGTGGCAGGTCACGACGAAGGCGCCGGGGCACTGCGTCGACGCCTGGTAGATCGGGAAGCCGTCGGGCGTCATCACCCGCAGCGCGCCCCATGCGCGCACCAGGCGCAGGCTTTGCAGCACCGGAAAGCTGCGCACACCGCGGCGCGCGATGGTGGCGAGCACGTCGGCGGTGGTGCCGTCGTCCAGGCCGACGTCTTCCAGCGAATCGCCGAGCTGGATCGTGCCTTCGTCGGTCTGGCGCACGTACGTGGTCGGATGGTCCAGGAAGCGCGCCACACGCTCGCCCACCAGCACCTGGCCGCGGTTGGGCTGCACCGGCGCATGCAGGCCGACGTGCGGCGCCAGCGCGCGGTTGCCGAGGCCGGCCGCGAGCACCACGCGCGGCGCATGCCATGTCGCAGCCTCGGTCTCGACCTCGAAGCCGTCGGCCGACGGCGCGACCCGCGTCGCACGGCTGCCCTGCGCAAAACGCACGCCGTGATGGCGGCAGGCCGCATGCAGCGCGCGCAACAGCTTCAGCGGATTGGCATGGCCGTCCATCGGCGAGTAGCTCGCGCCCGCGACCCCGGGGCCGACGGCGGGCAGCCGGGCCGCGAGCGACGCATGGTCGAGCATCTCGAAGGGGTAGTCGCCGCCGAGCGCGACGCGGATGTCGTGCATGCGCGCCTGGCGCGCCTGCAGCTCGTCGTCGGTGAAGCAGAAATGGAAGCCGCCGGGCTGGCGCAGTTGCACGTCGATGCCGCTGTCCGCTTCCAGCGCGGCGGCAAGCTGCGACCATTGCGTGGCCGACCTCATCGACCAGCGCGCATACGGCGTCATGTCGAAGCCCTTGCCCTGGACCCAGACGAGCCCGAAGTTGCCGCGCGAGGCGCGAAACGCGTCGTCGCCCTCGTCGAGCACGGTCACGCGGGTGCCGCGGCGCGCGGCGCCGTAGGCCAGCGCGGTGCCGACCAGGCCGCCGCCGACAACGATCAAATCACTTGTGTTCATGGAATGCGAGAAAAAGGAAATGCCCGGTGCAGGGCAGACGGACAGCGCGCGTTCAGCCCTTGCCGATCAGCACGCGGTCGAGCCCGACGAGGCGGTCGAGCAGCACCATCAGCACCACCGTGCCGACGATGAGCACGGTCGACACCGACGCCACCAGCGGGTCGATGGTCTGGGCGATCTGGTTGTACATGGCGACCGGCAGCGTCGTGGTGCCCGGCGTGGCGACGAAGACGGTCATGGTGAGCTCGTCGAAGCTCTGGATGAAGGCGAGCATCCAGCCGCCCACCACGCCCGGCAGGATCAGCGGCAGCACGATGCGGCGGAACGCGGTCGCGCGGCTCGCACCGAGCGAGAGCGCGGCGCGCTCGGCATCGCGGTCCAGCCCCGTGGCCGAGGCCAGCACCAGCCGCAACGCGTAGGGCATCACCACCACGACATGCGTCAAGGCAAGCCACACGAACGACCCCGACACACCGATGGTGGTGAAGAAGCGCAGGAACGCCACGCCCAGCACCACATGCGGAATCATCAGCGGCGACATGAAGAAGGCCGAGAGCACGCCGCGCCCCGCAAAGCGGTAGCGAACCAGCGCCAACGCAGCCGGCACCGCGAGCACCACCGCGACCGTTGCGCTCGCCAGGCCCAGCCACAGCGAGAGCCAGAACGCGTTGACCAGCTCGGTGGCGCCGCCGATGGCGCGGAACCAGCGCAGCGAGAAACCGTCGGTCGGCAGCGAGATGTAGCCCTTGCCGGTGAACGACACGAGCACCACCACGACCAGCGGCGCCAGAATGAAGGCGATGAAGACCGTGTGATAGATGAGGGAGAGCAGTCCGTTCTTGCGCATGGGGTGCCTTTGTGTCTCAAGCCTCGAAGACCTGCGCGTAGCGCCGCTCGAGCCAGCGGTTGAAGCCCGCGATGACGATCACGTTGGCGATGAGCAGCAGGATCGCGATCGACGCGCCCAGCGGCCAGTTCAGCGTGCTCAGGAACTCGTCGTAGGCGGCCGTGGCCACCACCTTGAGCCGCCGCCCGCCCAGGATGGCCGGCGTGGCGAAGGCCGAGGCCGCCAGCGCGAACACGATGATCCCGCCCGACAGGATGCCCGGCAGGATCTGCGGCAGGATCACCCGCCGGAACACCGTGAAAGGCGCCGCCCCGAACGAGAGCCCCGCGTTCTCCACCTGCGGATCGAGCTTCTGCAGCGAGGCCCACACCGAGATCACCATGAACGGCATCAGCACGTGCGTGAGCGCGATGACCACGCCCGTCATGGTGAACAGCAGGCGCACCGGCTCGTCGGTGAGGCCCAGCGCCCGCAGGCCCGCGTTGATGAGCCCGTTGTTGCCCATGAGGATGGCCCAGCCCAGCGTGCGCACCACCACCGACACCAGCAGCGGCCCGAGGATGACGATCAGGAAGATGCCGCGCCACGGCGCCTTCATGCGCGACAGGATGATGGTCTCCGGCACGCCGAACAGCACCGACAGCAGCGTGACCGCCAGCGCCAGGCCGGCCGTGCGCAGAAAGATCTCGTAGTAGTACGAGTCCGAGAAAATCTCCAGGTAGTTGCGCGCCGTGTAGTCGGGCAGCACGCCGCGCGTGCCGTCGAACGCGTGGAACGACAGCAACGCCGTGAGCGCGAGCGGAATCACCAGCAGCCCGAGGAACAGCAGCAGCGCCGGCGCGCTGAGGAACCAGGGTGCCGCACCGGCACCGGCACCGGAAGCCGCGCGTGGGACGGTGGCGGCCTCAGCCATGCGCGGCCTCCGTGTCCAGCAGGCGCAGGTCGTCGTCCAGCCAGTGCACCGCGACGGCTTCGCCCTCGGCCGGCGGCACCTCGCCGATGTTGGGATGGCTCACGCGCATCGGCCCGAGCGCGCTGTCGACCTCGACCAGCCAGTGGTTGCCCAGGAAGAGCCGCGTGCGGATGGTGGCGGGAATGCCGTCGGCAGCCGACGCCGGTGCCAGCCTCACCTTCTCGGGCCGCACGTAGACGTTGACCTCGCGCGCGAGCGGCTTCTCCTGGTGCGGCACGTGCAGCAGCGAATTGCCCACGCGCACCTCGCAGCAGCGCGCGTTGCGGGCTTCGACCACGCCCTTCAGCACGTTGGTCTTGCCGAGGAAGGACGAGGCGAACGCCGACTCGGGCCGCTCGTAGGCCTCGTACGGCGTGGCGAGCTGAACGATGCGCCCGCCGTGCATCACCGCGATGCGGTCGCTCATGGTCATGGCCTCGACCTGGTCGTGCGTGACCAGGATCGTGGTGATGCCCAGGTGCCGCTGGATGCCGCGCAGCTCGACGTGCATGTCCTCGCGCAGCTTCGCGTCGAGGTTGGACATCGGCTCGTCGAGCAGCAGCACCTCGGGGCGCACCGCCAGCGCACGGGCGATGGCCACGCGCTGCCGCTGGCCGCCCGAGAGCTCCTTCGGGTAGCGCTTGCCCAGGCCCGGCAGCCGCACGAGATCGAGCGTCTCGTCGATGCGCTTGAGCTTCTCGGCGCGCCGCATGCCGCGCATCTCCAGGCCGAAGCCGATGTTGTCGGCCACCGTCATGTGCGGAAAAAGCGCATAGCTCTGGAACACCACACCCATGCCGCGCTTCTCGGGCCGCATGCCGGTGATGTCCGCGCCGTTCAGGCGGATGCGTCCGCGCGTCGGCTCGACGAAGCCCGCCACCATCTGCAGGGTGGTGGTCTTGCCGCAGCCCGAGGGGCCGAGCAGCGAGATGAACTCGCCGCGCTCCACGTCCAGGCTCAGGCTTTCCACGGCGCTGAAGTCGCCGAAGGTCTTGCCGAGCCGATCGAGTTGAAGAAAGGTCATGCGTGCCTGCTCAGCGTTCGACGGTTCGGTTCCAGCGGTTGGTCCACTCGGCGCGCTTCTCGTTGACCACTGGCCAGTCGGTGGGCAGCAGCCTGTCGATCTGCGCCTTGCCGTACGGCACCTTGGCCGCGACCGCGGGCGTGAGCTGGGTGGTGGCGTTGGCCGGGCCCCAGCCCTGCGTGTCGGCGAGGATGGCCTGCACCTCGGGCGTCAGCAGGTAGCTGACGAAGGCCTGCGAGAGTGCGGGGGCGGTGTTCTGCGCCACCGGGCAGGCGGCCGTCAGCAGCGCCGGTGCGCCCTCCTTCGGAATCACGAACTGCACCGGAAAGCCCGTGTCCTTCAGCGCCTGCACGCGGCCGCTCCCCCACACGGCCAGCAGGATGTCGTTGTTCTGGAACAGCTCGGTCATCTTGCCCGGCGAAGGCTCCCACGCCAGCACGTTGGGGCCGACCTCGCGCGCCATCGCCGTGAAGCCCGGGTCGATGTTCCTGTCGCCGCCCTTGCGCAGCTTGGCGAAGGTCAGCAGCGTCTGCAGCCCGTAGGTGTTGCTGATCGGCGGAATCGCGATCTTCTGCTTGAAGCGCTTGTCGGTCAGCGCTTCCCATGAATCCGGCGGGGGCAGGTTGGCCTTCTTGAAGGCCTCTGTGTTGTAGGCGATGCCGGTGGCCACGATGCCGATGCCGACCGCGCTGTCGGTCATGCGCGCGACCGGGTACAGGTCCTTCAGCACCGGCGGGTTGCCCAGCTTGTCGCAGAAGCCGAACTGCACCGCCTGGTACATCGGGCCGTCGTCCAGCAGCACCACGTTGAGCTCCTGCTTGCCCTTTTGCGCCTGCAGCTTGGCCAGCGTGTCGGTCGAGTTGCCCGGCACGTAGACGATCTTGACGTTGTGCTTCGCCTCGAACGCGGGAATCAGCTTCTCCTTGAAGGCCTTCTCCGTCGACCCGCCGTAGGAGCCGATGTAGAGCGTGGTCGGCTGGGCCGACGCGGTGTGCACCGCGCTCAGCGCGCCGAGCGCCAGCACGGTGGACAGCGCCGCGTTCACGGTCGAGGAAACGGGACGAAGCATCATGGGATTTCCTTAGTTGCGCACCAAAAAGTCGGGGTTTTCCCTATAGTGATGCGTTTTGCTTATGGCGCACCACAATGGGTCCTGCGGTTCGTTTCACTCGCAGAACGCAGATTAGCGACGCGACCGCCGGCTGAACAATCGTTTTTTTTCGGAAGGCCATAACATTCACGTATGGAGTTCACCACATGAAAATTCGTCAGCTCGAGGCCTTTCGCGCCGTGATGCAGTGGCAGACCGTGACGCGCGCGGCCGAGTCGCTGCACGTGTCGCAGCCCGCCGTCACGCGGCTGGTGGCCGACCTGGAGGAAAGCGTGGGCTTCGCGCTCTTCCTGCGTGTGCGGGGGCGCCTGCAGCCCACCGCGGAGGCCGAGGCGCTGAGCGAGGAGGTCGAGCGCTCGCTGATCGGTATGGAGCGCATCGCACGAACCGCCGACGAGATAAGGGCCTTGCAGCGCGGCGCGCTGCGCATCGCCGCGGCGCCCGCGCTGGCGCTGTCTTTCCTGCCGCGCGCCATCGCGGGCTTCCTGGCCGGGCACAACGACATCCGGGTGTCGCTCGCCAATCATTCGTCGCGCACGGTGGTGGACCTGGTGGTGAGCGAGCGCTGCGACGTCGGCTTCGTCATCCTGCCGATGAGCCACTCGAGCACGCACGGCGAGCGGCTGATCTCGACCCGCATGGTGTGCGTGATGCCGAGCGACCACCGGCTCGCGAAGAAAAAGCTGATCCGCCCAACCGACCTGAGCGGCGAGCATTTCGTTTCGCATCCGCAAGCGCTCGAATCGCGGCTGCACATCGACGCGCTGTTCGCGTCCTACGGCATCGAGCGCAAGCTGCAGGTCGAGACACAGGTGTCGGCCGGCGTCTGCGCGATGGTGGCCGCGGGGCTCGGCGTGTCGCTGGTGGACCCGATCACCGCGCTGGAGTACGGCGGACGGGGCCTGACCTTCCTGCCCTTCGAGCCGGTAATGGTGACGGAATTTTCCGTGCTCACGCCGGCGCGCAGGCCGTCTTCATTGCTGGTGAGCGCCTTCGTCGACCACGTGCGCAAGTTCGCGTTGGCGGAACTGGACCCGAGGTTCGTGAGCGCCTGACGCTCAGCCCTTGCCGCCGCGCGGCGTCTTCTTCGGCGCCGCCAGCTTGCGCAACGGCTTCAGCGCAGGCGCCTCGCGCGCGGACTGCATGTGCTCGCTCTCGCCGATCGTCATGCCGATGATGCGCGCGAGCTGCCGGCTCACGCTCACGTACGCATGGCCCAGGCGGCTGTCGAAGTACAGCGAGTCGCCGCGCGCCAGGCGCACCACCTCGCCGTTGTCGAAGTGCACGTCGATCTCGCCCGACAGCACATAGGCGAATTCCTCGCCCGCGTGCCGCACGAAGTCTTCCGGCCCGTGCACCTGGCGCGCGTGCACCGTGCCGACGATGGGGCTCATCTGCTTGCCCGCCGCGGTGGTGCCCAGGAACTCGTAGGCAATGGCCAGCCCGCGGTACACCACACCCTTGCCCGCGCGCGTGACCACCGGCCCGTCGAGCTGCGCGGGCTTGACGCCGGCGCCCGCGAACATCGCGTTCATGTCCATGTCCAGCGCGCGGCCCAGCGCGGTGAAGTTCTCGTACCCCAGCGCCAGTTGCCCGCGCTCGGCGCGCGAGATGGTGGTGATCGACACGCCCGAGCGCTCGGCCAGTTCGGCCAGCGTCCAGCCGAAGCGCTTGCGCGCGGTGCGCAGCCGATGGCCGAAAGTGGTGCGGTCCAGGGTGGGCGGCTGCTCCCTGGGCCTGGCGGCCGGCTTGGTCCCTGTGTGTGGATTCACGCGCGTCTTTCTCTGGTGGTGCAGGCAGATTCTGCCAGTGCCGCGCGCGCGCCATCCCTGCCGACCCGCGTGACGCGGGCGCGGAAATTGCGTATACGCAAATTGCGTGAACGCAAATTTCACCGAGACGGTGCACCATGGTTTCCCCTTGGAGCCCCTTATTTAATTTGCGTATCCGCAAAATTGTTCCTACACTTTTCGCCGATGACTTCTACAACACCCACACCCATCGTGGCCGACTTCCTCGTGATCGGCGGCGGCATTGCCGGGGCTTCGGCGGCCCACTGGCTGGCACCGCATGCCCGCGTGATCCTGCTCGAGCGCGAGTCCCAACCCGGCTACCACTCCACCGGCCGCTCGGCCGCCCTGTTCATGGAAAGCTACGGCACGCAGCAGGTGCGCGCCCTCACCATGGCGAGCCGCGCCTTTCTCGAGCACCCGCCCGAAGGCTTCGCGGAACACCCGTTGCTCACGCCGCGCGGCGCCATGATGGTGGCGGGTGCCGACCACATGGCAGAGCTCGAAGCCCACTGGGAGGTGCTGCGCGCCATGGACACCGGCGCCTCGCGCCTGAGCGGCGAGCAGGCGCGCCAGATGGTGCCGGTGCTGCGTCCCGACCAGGTGCTGGGCGCGGTGTACGAACCCGACGCCGCCGACATGGACGTGCACGCCATCCACCAGGGCTACCTGCGCGGCATGCGCAAGGCCGGCGGCAAGCTGGTGTGCGATGCGGGCGTGACGGCCATCGAACGCGTGGGCGAACTCTGGCGCGTGACGGCCGGCGGCGCCGTGTACGAGGCGCCGGTGGTGCTCAACGCGGCAGGCGCCTGGGTCGACACCGTCGCGCGCATGGCGGGCGTGCCGCCGCTGGGCATCGAGCCGCGCCGCCGCTCGGCCTTCATCTTCGCGCCGCCCGAAGGCGACAGCGGCGCCAACGTGGCGCAATGGCCCATGGTGTTCGGCGCCGACGAGGGCTGGTACATCAAGCCCGACGCCGGCATGCTGCTCGGCTCGCCGGCCAACGCCGACCCGGTGGAGCCGCAGGACATCCAGCCCGAGGAGATGGACATCGCCATCGCGATGCACCGCATCGAAGAGGCCACCACGCTCACCATCCGCCGCCCCACGCGCACCTGGGCCGGCCTGCGCTCGTTCGTGCCCGACGGCGACCTGGTGGGCGGCTTCGAGCCCGGCGCGCCCGGCTTCTTCTGGGTGGCGGCGCAGGGCGGCTACGGCATCCAGACTTCGGCCGCCATGGGCGAGGCCTGCGCGGCGCTGGCACGCGGGCTGCCGCTGCCCGAGCGCATCGCCAGCTTCGGGCTCACGGCCGAGATGCTCGGCCCGCAGCGGCTGCGCGCGGCCACCGCCGTCTGATCCGTTCACCAGAACATCCTTCACGAGAGCCCCCCATGCGTGTCTTCAGTGCCTCCCTCGCCACCGAAACCAACACCTTCGGCCCGATGCCCACCGGCATCGCCTCCTTCAAGGACCGGGGCTACTTTCCTGCGGGCCAGCATCCCGATGCATTGACGCTCTATTCGGGCCCGCTGTGGGCCGCGCGCATCCGCGGCAAGGAAAAGGGCTGGACGCTGCTCGAAGGCATGGTCGCGGGCGCGCAGCCCAGCGGCATCACCACGCGCCACGCCTACGAAACGCTGCGCGACGAAATGCTGAACGACCTGCGCGCGGCGCTGCCGGTCGACATGGTGCTGCTCGGGCTGCACGGCGCGATGGTGGCCGACGGCTACGACGACTGCGAAGGCGACATGCTGGTGCGCGTGCGGCAGATCGTCGGGCCCGACGTCATCGTGGGTGCCGAGCTCGACCCGCACAACCACCTCACGCCCGCGATGGTCGCCAACGCGAACGTGATGGTCTCCTTCAAGGAGTACCCGCACACCGACGTGCTCGAACGCGGGCTGGAGCTGGTCGACATCTGCGCCGCGGCGGTCGAAGGCAAGGTCAGGCCCGTGGCCGCGATGGTCGACTGCGACATCATCGTCACCGTGCACACCTCGCGCGAGCCCGCGCGCAGCTTCGTGCAGCGCATGCAGGCGCTCGAAGGAAAAGACGGCGTGCTGTCGGTCTCGCTCACGCACGGCTTCTCGTGGGGCGACGTGCCCGAGATGGGCACCAAGGTGCTGGTGTACACCGACGGCGACCAGGCCAAGGCCGACGCGCTCGCGCGCCAGCTGGCCGACGAGGTCATCGCCATGCGCGACGGCCTCACGGTGAACTACCCGGGCATTGACGCCTCGCTCGACGAGGCACTGGCCTTCGACGGCGGCCCGGTGGTGCTGGCCGACGGTGCGGACAACCCGGGCGGCGGCGCGGCGAGCGACTCCACCTTCATCCTGCGCCGCATGCTGGAGCGCGGCATCGCCAACGCGGCGCTGGGGCCGATGTGGGACCCGATTGCGGTGCGCATCGCCTTCGACGCGGGCGTGGGCGCCAAGCTGCAGATGCGCATCGGCGGCAAGATCAGCCCGCTGTCGGGCGACCCGCTGGACCTGGCCTGCACCGTGAAGGCGCTGCAGCACGACCTGGTGATGACGGGCCTGTCGAACACTCCGACGGCCATGGGCGACTGCGCGCTGGTGGAGGTGGCGGGCATCGAGATCGTGCTGATCACGCGGCGCAACCAGGCCATGGGCACCGACCTGTTCACGCAGCTGGGTTGCGACCTGGCCGCGAAGAAGATCGTCGTCGTCAAGTCGTCGCAGCATTTCTATGCGTCTTACTCGAAGGTGGCGAAGCACGTGATCTACGCCGGCGCACCCGGCGCCGTGACGCTCGACCTCACCACCCTGCCCTACCGAAAAGCGCGCCTGCCCAAGTGGCCGATCGGCGTGGCGGCCTGATTTTTCTTCTGCTTTCTTTCGCCCCCACCCGACCGGAGAACCGACGATGAAACGACGAACGCTTGCCGCCCATGCCGCCATGGTTGCCCTGGCCTTTTCGGCTGCCTGTGCGGTGAGCCTCCCGGCGCTCGCGCAGACACCGCCCAAGACCCTGAAGGTGGTGGCGCATGCCGACCTGAAGATCCTGGACCCGACCTTCACCACGGCCTACATCTCGCGCAACTTCGGCTACATGGTGTACGACACCCTGTTCGCGCAGGACGCCGCCGGCAAGCCGCAGCCGCAGATGGTCGAGAAGTACAGCACCTCGAAGGACGGCAAGCAGTGGAGCTTCACGCTGCGCCCGGGCCTGAAGTTTTCCGACGGTGCCGCCGTGACCTCGGCCGACGCGGTGGCCTCGCTGCAACGCTGGGCCGCGCGCGACAGCCTGGGCCGCGCCATGACGGCGGTCGGCGCCGAGTGGAAGGCCACTGACGTACGCAGCTTCACGCTCACGCTGAACGAGCCCTTCGGCATGGTGCTCGACGCGCTGGCCAAGCCCTCTGGCTTTCCGCCTGTGATCTTGCCGGAGCGCATCGCCAGGCTGCCCGCCACCGCGCCGCTCACCGAGGTGCTGGGCTCGGGCCCCTTCATCTTCAAGCGCGACGAATGGGTGCCGGGCAACAAGGCGGTGTTCGTGCGCAACCCCAACTACGTGGCGCGCAGCGAGCCACCGAGCGGCCTGGCCGGCAGCAAGAAAACCACCTTCGACCGCGTCGAATGGCTCTACCTGCCCGACGCCAACAGCGCGGTGTCCGCGCTCAAGCGCGGCGAGGTCGACCTCATCGAGCAGCTGCCGCCCGACTACATCGCGCCGCTGCGCGCCGACACCGGCGTGAAGATCGGCGCGTTCGGCACCTACCAGGGCTTCCTGGTGATGAACCAGCTGCACCCGCCCTTCGACAACCCGAAGGTGCGCCAGGCGCTGCTGCAGGCCGTGAACCAGGAGCGCTTCGTGGCGGCCATGGGCTTTCCGCTGGACATGCGCATGGCCTACTGCGCCACCTACTTCATCTGCGGCAGCCCGAACGACACGGCCGCCGGCGCCGAGCCCTACCGCAAGGCCGACGTGGCCAAGGCCAAGCAGATGCTCGCGGCCTCCGGCTACAAGGGCGAGAAGGTGGTGCTGATGGTGCCCAGCGACGTGCCCTACCTGAACGCCGAGGCGCTGATGGCCGCGCAGACCATGAAGAGCATCGGCATGAACGTCGACGCGCAGAGCATGGACTGGGCCTCCATCGGCGCGCGCCGCGCCAAGCGCGACGCGGCGGACGCGGGCGGCTGGAACATGTACGTCACGGTGGGCGGCGAGTTCGATGCCAACTCGCCCATCGCCAACGCCTACCTGGGCGCGGCCTGCGGCAACACCCTGCCCGGCTGGCCCTGCGACAAGCCGCTGGACGAACTGCGCACCGCCTGGCTGAAAGAGACCGTGCCGGCCAAGCGAAAGGAGCTGCTCGACGCCTTCCAGCGCCGCGCCTACGAGGCCGTGCCGTACATCAACGCAGGCCAGTACTCGGCCGCGTTCGCCGCGCGCGCCAACCTCAAGGGGCTGGACAAGCTCTGGGCCGGCATGCCGACGGTCTGGATGCTCGACAAGTAGCCCGCCCCGCGTCGCTACAGCCAGCCAGCCAGAAGACCGCCAGCCACTCAGTTCAAGGGCACCGCCATGGGCTACATCCTTAGACGCTTTCTCTCGACGCTCCCAGTCATGGCGGTGGTGGCCGTGGTGGTGTTCCTGCTGATCCACCTGTCCCCGGGCGATCCGGCCGCGCTCATCGCGGGCGACCTCGCCACCACGGAAGACATCGAGAAGCTGCGCGCCGCGCTCGGGCTGAACCTGCCGCTGTGGCAGCAGTTCGGGCTGTGGGTCGGCAAGCTGTTCACGGGCGACCTGGGCACGTCCATCTTCACGCAGATGCCGGTCACGCAGCTGCTGGGGCAGCGGCTGGCGCCCACGGTGTCGATCGCCGCGCTCACCATGCTCATCACGCTGGTGGTGGCGGTGCCGCTGGGCACGCTGGCGGCCTACCGCGCGGGCAGCTGGATCGACCGGCTGGTGATGCTGTTCGCGGTGCTGGCCTTCTCGGTGCCGGTGTTCCTGGTGGGCTACCTGCTGGTCTACAGCTTCGCGGTGCAGCTGCCGTGGTTTCCGGTGCAGGGCTATGTGCACTTCGGCGAGAGCCCGTTCGAGTGGCTGCGCTCGCTGGTGCTGCCCTGCGTGAACCTGGCGCTGGTGTACATCGCGCTGGTGACGCGCATGACGCGCGCCACCGTGCTCGAGGTGCTGCACGAGGACTACATCCGCACGGCGCGCGCCAAGGGCCTGGGCGTGCTGGCGGTGCTGGGGCATGCGCTGCGCAACGCGGCCATTCCCATCGCCACCACCATCGGCGCGGGCATCGCGCTCCTTATCGGCGGCGTGGTCGTCACCGAGACGGTGTTCGCCATTCCGGGCGTGGGCCGGCTCGTGATCGACTCGGTGCAGCGCCACGACTACCCCGTGATCCAGAGCGTGCTGCTGCTGTCGGCGGGCGTGTACGTGCTGATCAACCTGCTGATCGACCTGAGCTACCGCCTGTTCGACCCGCGCATCAGCTACTGAAGAGCCCCACGCCATGTCCACGGTACTTCCCTTGAACACGCTCGACACACCCGACGCCCCGGCCGACGAAGCCCCTTTCGTGCCGCCGCGCTGGCGCTGGGTGCGCAAGCACCCGACGCTGATCGTCGGCGCGCTGCTGCTGATCGCGGTGGCCCTGCTGTCGCTGGCCGCGCCGTGGATCGCCACGCACGACCCGCAGGACATCGACCCGCTCGCGCGCATGCAGACGCCGTCGGCCGAGCACTGGTTCGGCACCGATGCGCTGGGCCGCGACGTGTTCAGCCGCGCGGTGTGGGGTGGGCGCGTGTCGATGATCGTGGGCGCCGCGGTGGCGGTGCTGGCCACCTTCGCAGGCGTCGCGCTCGGCCTGGTGTCGGGCTTCGTGCGCTGGGCGGACGGCCCGATCATGCGGGTGATGGACGGTCTCATGGCCATCCCGGGCATCCTGCTGGCCATCGCGCTGATGGCGGTGACGCGCGCCAGCCTGACGACAGTGATCGTCGCCATCACCGTGCCCGAGATTCCGCGCGTGGTGCGGCTGGTGCGCTCGCTGGCGCTCACCTTGCGCGAGCAGCTCTATGTGGAGGCGGCGCACGCGGTGGGCACGCGGCTGCCGATGATCTTGATTCGCCACGTGCTGCCGAACATCGTCGCGCCGCTGGTGGTGCAGGCCACCTTCGTGGCGGCCGCCGCGGTGCTGACCGAGGCCGCGCTGTCGTTCCTGGGCGTGGGCGTGCCCTCGCAGACGCCGAGCTGGGGAAACATGATGGCCGAGGGCCGCAACTTCGTGACGGTGGCGTTCCACATCATCCTGTACCCGGGGCTGCTGCTGGCCGCCACGGTGCTGGCCATCAACCTGCTGGGCGACGGGCTGCGCGATGCGCTCGACCCGCGCCTGGCGCGGCAACTGTGAGCGCGCCATGAAGCCCATGTCCCACATCGCACTGGCGCCCGGCGAGCCGCTGCTCGAAGTCGACAACCTGCGCACCCACTTCCACACGCTGGCGGGCGTGGTGCGCTCGGTCGACGGTGTCTCCTACACCGTTCGCGCGGGCCGCACGCTGGGCGTGGTCGGCGAGTCGGGCTGCGGCAAGAGCGTGACGGCGCTCTCCATCCTGCGGCTGGTGCCCACGCCGCCGGGCCGCCACATGGGCTCCGTGCGCCTGCGCGGCACCGACCTGATGCAGCTGAGCGAGCGCGAGATGCGCCAGATTCGCGGCAACCGCATCTCGATGATCTTCCAGGAGCCGATGACCTCGCTGAACCCGGTGCTCACGGTGGGCCGCCAGATTGCCGAGACGGTGCAGCTGCACCAGAAGGCCAGCCGCGCCGATGCGATGCGCCGCGCGGTCGAGATGCTGCGCGTGGTGCAGATCCCCGAGCCCGAGCGCCGCGTGAACGAGTACCCGCACCAGCTGTCGGGCGGCATGCGCCAGCGCGTGATGATCGCGCTGGCCCTGGCCTGCAACCCCGAGGTGCTGATCGCCGACGAGCCGACCACCGCGCTGGACGTGACCATCCAGGCGCAGATCCTGGACCTCATCAAGCGGCTGCAGCAGGAGCTGGGCATGGGCGTGGTGATGATCACGCACGACCTGGGCGTGGTGGCCGAGAGTTGCGACCGCGTGGTGGTGATGTACGCGGGCAAGAAGGTGGAAGAAGCCGACGTCATCGACCTGTTCGACCGCCCGCTGCACCCCTACACGCGCGCGCTGATGGCCTCGATGCCCGCGATGAACACCGCGAGCACGCGGCTCACCGAGATTCCGGGGCTGGTGCCGGCCGCGCACGAGCTGGGCCGCGGCTGCGCCTTCGCGGCGCGCTGCAGCCATGCGCGCGAACGCTGCCGCGCCGAGACGCCCAAGCTCACGCAGCAAGGCGGCGACCACGTGGTGGCCTGCTTCGCGGTCGAAGAACACTGGGCCGGTGCCGAGGAGATCGCCGCATGACGAGCGTTGCAACACCACTGCTGCAGGTGCGCCACCTGCGCAAGCACTACATCTCGCCCAAGCGCTGGCTGCGGCCGGCCAGGCCGGCGATTCAGGCGGTCGACGGCGTGTCGTTCTCGGTCGCGCGCGGCGAGACGCTGTCGCTGGTCGGCGAGTCGGGCTGCGGCAAGACGACCACGGCCAAGTCGGTGATGCGGCTGGTGGAGCCGACCTCGGGCTCGGTGGAGCTCGAAGGCAAGGAGCTGCTGACGCTGTCGGCCGAAGACATGCGCATGCGCCGGCGCGACCTGCAGATCATTTTCCAGGACCCGTATGCCTCGCTGAACCCGCGCCTGACGGCGGGCGACATCGTGGCGGAGCCGTTGAAGAACTTCGGCATGGGCGCGGCGGCCGAGCGGCGCGAGCGCGTGCAATGGCTGTTCTCGCGCGTCGGGCTGCGGCCCGAGGCTGCTGGCAAGTACCCGCACGAGTTCTCGGGCGGCCAGCGCCAGCGCCTGGGCATTGCGCGCGCGCTGGCGCTGAACCCGAAGCTCATCGTGTGCGACGAGCCGGTGTCCGCGCTCGACGTGTCGGTGCAGGCGCAGGTGGTGAACCTGTTGATGGACCTGCAGGCGGAGTTCGGCATCGCCTATCTTTTCGTGGCACACGACCTCGCGGTGGTGCGCCACATCAGCCACCGCGTGGCCGTGATGTACCTCGGGCACATCGTGGAGATAGCCGACCGCAACACGCTGTTCTCCGCGGCGCGGCATCCGTACACCGAGATCCTGCTGTCGGCCGTGCCGGTGCCGAACCCGCGCACGCCGGCGCGCCGCATGCTGCTGCAGGGCGATCCACCGAGCCCGGCCAATCCACCTTCGGGCTGCCGCTTTCACACACGCTGCCCGATGGCGCAGGCCGTGTGCAAGGAGCAGACACCCGCGCTGAGCGAACGTCCCTCGTCTTCCAGCGGCGGCAATGCCAGCCACTGGGTCGCTTGCCACTTCCGTTGAAAGCACCTCACCGATGACCGACAAGACTCCCCACTACGACCTGCTGATTCGCGGCGGCACCGTGATCGACGGCACCAAGGCGCCGCGCTTCGATGCGGACGTCGGCATCACCGCCGGCCGAATCGCCGCCATCGGAAAGCTCACGGGCCACACGGCCGAACAGACGATCGACGCCACCGGCCGCATCGTCGCGCCCGGCTTCATCGACTCGCACACGCACGACGACCAGGCCGTGCTGTCGCAGGCGCAGATGCCGTTCAAGGTGTCGCAGGGCGTGACCACCGTGGTGGCCGGCAACTGCGGCATCAGTGCCGCGCCGCTGCGCACGGACATGGACCTGCCCATGCCTTTGAGCCTGCTCGACTCACCCGCGGAAGGCCGCTTCACGACCTTCGCCGCCTACCTCGACGCGCTGCGCGCCACGCCTTCGTCGGTGAACGTGGCGGCCATGGTCGGCCACTCGACCCTGCGCGCCGTCGTCATGGCCGACCTCGACCGGCCCGCGAACGACACCGAGATCGCCGCCATGCAGGCGCTGGTCGAAGAGGCGATGCAGGCCGGCGCCATCGGGATGTCGACCGGCACCTTCTACCCGCCGGCCGTGAAAGCCACGACCGAGGAAATCATCGAAGTCGGCCGCCCCCTCACATCGCGCAAGGCGCTGTATGTGACGCACATGCGTGACGAAAGCGACCGCGTGATGGCGTCGCTCGAAGAAACCTTCCACATCGGCCGCGCGCTCGGCATTCCGGTGGTGGTGTCGCACCACAAGGTGCAGAACACGCAGAACTTCGGCAAGACCAAAGTCACGCTGCCCTTCATCAAGGAGGCCATGCAGCACCAGTGCATCGGGCTCGATTGCTACCCCTACACGGCCGGCTCCACCATGATCCGCACCGACCGCGGAATGATGGAGGGCCGGGTGCTCATCGCATCGAGCGTGCCGCACCCCGAATGCGCAGGGCGCGACCTGAAGGACATCGCCGCCGAATGGGGCGTGTCGGGCGAAGAGGCGGCCGTTCGACTGCAGCCCGGCAGCGCCATCTATTTCATGATGGACGAGGACGACGTGCAGCGCATCCTCGCGTTCGACGAAACCATGATCGGCTCCGACGGCATTCCGCTGGGCGACAAGCCGCACCCGCGTCTGTGGGGCACCTTTCCGCGCGTGCTGGGCCACTACAGCCGCGACGTCGGGCTGTTCCCGCTGGAGACGGCGGTGTGGAAGATGACGGGGCTCACGGCACGCAACTTCGGCCTGCACGCGCGCGGCACGCTGAAGCCGGGGCACCACGCGGACGTGGTGATCTTCAACGCCGCGACAGTGCGCGACACCGCGAACTACGAAACGCCCACGCAGCCTGCCGAAGGCATCGATGCGGTGATCGTGAATGGGGCGGTGACCTGGCGCGACGGTGCGCACAGCGGGGCGCGCAACGGGCAGGTCATCACGCGGCGCGAGGCCGACTGAGCGGAATCAATCCGGGGCGTTGATGACGCGGTCGAACTCTTCGTCGGCCGGCACGTTGTCGGCATCGAGCTCGCTCGCATCCGTCAGGTCGATGCCGGTTTCCTCCGACAGGTCGTCGGAGCCCTCGTCCTCGGGCTCTTCGAAATCATCGACGGGCGTGTTGTCTTCTTCGTCGTCCTCGGACGATGCGGCGGCGCGCGCGGTGGCGTCGATGTTGTTCATGATCGGTTCCTCGGCTGATGGCTGACAGGCCCCCAATGGTGCGCCTGTTTCAGCGGTTGCGGCTCATCCGGCACGCAGCGTCGGTGTCGGAAAGTTTCCCGCCTCGGGGCGGGTTTTCGCGTGTCAGTCCTTGTGCACGTGGCCGTGCTCGCCGTGGCCCGGGTCGTCGTGGCCATGTTCGTGCCCGTGCTCGCCGTGCGCAAGGCGGCTCACTGCCGTGACGAGCACGATGCCCGCGACCAGCCACAGGATCTGCGCGGCGGTCTGGCGCGCCGGCAGGCGCTTTTGCAGCTGCGGAATCAGGTCGGCCAGCGCCACGTACACGAAGCTGCTGCCGGCCAGCACCAGGAAGTAAGGCAGCCAGCTGTGCAGCTGGTCGACCAGCCACCAGCCCACGATACCGCCCAGCGCGGTCATGGTGCCGGCGAGCGACACCTTCACGAGCGCGGCGCGCTGGTCGGTCGAGCTCTGGCGCAGCACGACGAGGTCGCCGATGTGGTGCGGTATTTCGTGCGCCAGCACCGCGAGCGCGGCCACCAGGCCCAGGCGCATGTCGGCGGTGAAGGCCGAGGCGATCAGGATGCCGTCGCCGAAGCAGTGCACGCTGTCGCCGGTGAGCACGGCCCAGCCGCCGGTGCGGGGGCCCTGGTCGGGCGCGTGGGAATGCGCTTGGCCGGCGTGGTGGTCATGGCCGTGCCCTTCGTTCCCGCTCTTGTCGTCGCCGTGGTGGTGCTCATGCCCGTGGTGCCACAGCTCGGCCTTGTCGAGCAAAAAGAAGAACACCAGCCCGAACAGCAGCACCCCGAACAGCAGAGCGGGTTCGATGCGGCTTTCGAAGGCCTCGGGCAACAGGTGCATGAAGGCGGTGGCCAGCAGCGCGCCGGCCGCCAGGCTGAGCAGGTGCTGCGGGTTCACGCCGCCGGAGCCGTTGCGCACGCCCACCTTCAACAAGAGGGCCGCGAGCCAGACGCTGCCGATGCCGGAGACCAGGGTCGCCGCGATGATGACTATCAAATTCATAGCTGCTTGCGCAAGAGGGACGGCCGATGTGACCGTGATCCGTTCATAAAAAGAGAAAAGGCCGTCATTCGACGGCCTTCGGCGGGGGTGGCTACAGGGCGCCGGGTTCAGGCGACGCCATTGGCTTTGAACCAGGCCGTGGCGCGTTGCCAGCCGTCGTCCGCCGCGCTCTTGATGTAGCTGGGGCGGTAGTCGGCATGGAACGCGTGGCCTGCTTCGGGGTACACGACGAAGCTCGATGCCTTGGCCGCCGGAGTCCCATTGGCCAGAGCAGCTTTCATCTTATCAACCGTGTCAAGGGGGATGCCCTGGTCTTTTCCGCCGTACAAACCGAGCACCGGCGCCTGCAGGCCGGCGGCCACGTCGATCGGGTGTTTCGGCGTCAGTTCGCTGGCCTGGCCGACCAGCCGGCCATACCAGGCCACGCCGGCCTTGACCTTGCCGGTGGCCGCATAGAGCCAGGTGATGCGCCCGCCCCAGCAGAAACCGGTGATGCCGGCCTTGCCGATGTCGCCGCCGTTGGCCTTGGCATAGGCCAGCGCGCCGTCCAGGTCGGCCAGCACCTGCGCGTCGGGCACCTTGCTGACGATGTCGGCCTGCAGCTTCGGGATGTCGGTGTAGCCGCGCGGGTCGCCCTGTCGCGCGTACAGCTCGGGGGCGATGGCCAGGTAGCCGAGTTGGGCGAAGCGGCGGCAGGTGTCGGCGATGTACTCGTGCACGCCGAAGATTTCCTGGACCACCAGGACGACGGGCAGGCCGGTCTTGCCGGCGGGCGCCGCCGCATACGCGGGCACCTCGAAGCCATTGACGGTGTACTTGATGGGGCCTGCCTTCAGGCCCTCTGCCGAGGTGGCGACGGCGGTCTGCGCCACCACCGGCATGACGGCGGCGGCATAGCCCACGCCGATGGCGGCCTTCAGCGCGGTGCGGCGCGTGGCGCCCTGCGCGGTGCTCTCGCCGGGGCGAAGCGAATCGAAGTCGGAACGGCGGTCGTCGAGGGACATTGAAGAGGCTCCATTTGGATCGGCGAAAAAGACACGAGGGGCGTGGCGCTGAAAAACGCACGCCGCAATGTAGGCCAAATTCGCCGGCGGCTCGATGTCCCGAAATTCGGTGGGGTCGGCGTCAACCCCGGGAGCCGTACGCGCGGCGTGCCAGCGCGGCCGCCAGCACCTGCGCCGGATCGACCAGGTCGAGCCCGGCCACGGCGGCCGAGCCCTGCAGGCCCAGCGGCACCTCGGTGCAGCCCATGATGATCGTCACGGGCCCATGGCGTTCGGCCAGCCGCAGCGCCACGTCGGAAAAGCACTGCGCGGCCAGCGGCATGTTGCCGGCCTTCACGCCTTCGAAGATGCCGCGCGTGATGATGCGGCGCTCGTCGGCCGACGGAATGTGGCAGCCCAGCCCGGCCTCGGCGAGCGCCTGCTCGTAGAGACGCACGCGGTAGGTGCCTTCGGTGGCCATCAGCGCCACGTCGCCCGCGCCCTGCCCGGCCAGTTGGCGCGCGGTTTCGCGCGCCATGTGCAGCAGTTCGACCTGCGGAAAGCGCTCCTGCAGGCTGGCGTGCCAGGCATGCGCGGTGTTGCACGCAATGGCCACCGCCCGGCTGCCCAGCGCGGCCAGGCGGCCCAGCGCCTGCAGCATCGGCTCCAGCGGCTGGTGCGCGCCCTGCGCGGTGGAGGCCAGCGCGTCGGTCCGGTCGGGCACGGGCACCTGCGCCAGCCAGTGCTCTGGAAAGGACTGGTCGCGCACCGGCTCGCCGCGCGCGCGCATCTGCTGCGCGCAGGCCTGCACGAAGAGCCGGACGAAGTCGGCGCCCGCCGCGGGGCCCATGCCGCCCAAGATACCCACTACGTTTGTCGGAGCCATCGTTCTTTCTGTTTCAGGAATACCGCGGAAGCGGCTTTGCCCAGGTCGACGGCACGGTCGGATCGAGCACCGGGCCAGTGTAGGGAGGCACACCGCAAAGCGACAATTCCAATTGAAGCCCGGCCCATACCCAAAAGTCATGGGCTGGCGTTCTTTTGGCATTTCCGCGCGGCGCGGCGCGAACCTACAGTCACGGCTGTCGTCTCAAACTCCGGAAAGTCGCTCCATGCATGTGTGTGTGCTCGGTGCCGGCATCGTGGGCCTGGCCACCGCCTGGCAGCTCGAACGCCAGGGCCATCAGGTCACCGTGATCGACCGCGCCACGCCCGGCGCGGGCGCCAGCGGCGGCAACGGCGCGCAGCTCAGTTATTCGTACGTGCAGCCGCTGGCCGACCCGTCCATCTGGAAGCAGCTGCCCAGGCTGCTGCTCTCGCCCACCTCGCCGCTCAAGCTGCGCCCGCAGCTCGATCCGCTGCAGTGGCGCTGGGGCATGGCGTTTCTCGCGGCATGCAACGCCGGGACTTCGCGCGACACCACGGCCCAATTGCTCATGCTGGCCGCATCGAGCCGCACGGAATTCGAGGCGATGCGCGCCGACATCGCGCCCGACTGCGACTTCTCCGCCACCGGCAAGCTGGTGCTGTATGCCAGCGCGGCTTCGCTCGAAGGGGCGCGCGCGCAGCTCGACCTGCAGCGCGCCATGGGCAGCGCGCAGCGGCTGGTGACGCCGGACGAATGCATCGCCATCGAGCCCGCGCTGGCGAGCTACGGCGCGCAGATGGCCGGCGCGGTGTACACGCCCAGCGAATGCGCGGCCGATTGCCTCAAGGTGTGCACCGAGCTGATGCAGGCCCTGAGCGCGCGCGGCGTGCGCTTCATGCTGGGCACCGACGTGCACGGCTTCGCGCGCAGCGGGAACCGCATCGCGGCGGTGCGCACCGGCAAGGGCGGCATGGAGAGCGACGTGAAGGCCGACGCCTTCGTCATGGCGCTGGGGTCGGCCTCGCACAAGCTCGGGCGCGCGCTGGGCGCCTACCTGCCCGTGTACCCGCTCAAGGGCTACAGCATCACGGTGGAGGTCGACCCGGCGCCGGGCGCCGCACCGCGCGTGAACGTGACGGACAGCGCGCGCAAGGTGGTGTTCGCACGCATCGGCTCGCGCCTGCGGGTGGCGGGCATGGCGGAGCTGGTGGGGCATGACGTGCGCATTCCGGCCGCGCGCATCGAGACGCTGGCGGCCGCGACGCGTGCGGTGTTCCCGCAGGCGAGCCACCTCGAGGAACTGCATCCCTGGACGGGCATGCGGCCGGCCACGCCGAAGGGCCTGCCGATCATCGGGCGGCTGCCGAGCGCGCCGTCGAACATGCTGTTCAACACGGGGCATGGCGCGCTGGGCTTCACGCTGGCCTTCGGCTCGGCGAGGCAGATCGCACTGGCGCTGGCGCCTTCCACATCGACGTCCTGAGCTTGCGGCCGAGGCGCCGCCAGCCGATCACCATGCCGGTGAGGCTCAGCGCCGCGCCGCCGAGGCTTGTGGCGACGAGCAGCACGTCCCACAGCGGGCGGTGATTCAGCAGCGGCAGCCAATCCCAGCTATGCAGCATCGCGAACAGCCAGCGGCTCAGGCGCCGCCTGCTGTCGGAGCGCCCGAGCACGGCGCCGGTCTGCGGATCGATGTGCACCCAGGTCGCTTGGGCATCGCCGAACACCACGCGCCAGATGGGCAGGGGCTTGTCGGTGCCGCCGGTCATGGTGTGCGACTCGCGCGTGTAGTAGTGGCTGTCGTGGGCGGTCAGCACGTCGATGCGCTGCACCGCGTCGGGCAGCAGGCGCGCGACGGCCGTTCGCAATGCGTCGGGGTCGAACTGGTACTGCTGCGCGCTGACGGCATCACGCACCATCGGACGGCCGCTGGCTGTGCTGCCAAGCACCAGCGTCTGTCCTGCCGCGCGCACCCAGCGCAGCTCGCGCACGTCACTGCCGGTGGCGGCCAGCAAGGTCGCGGGCGCCGCGTCTTGCGCGCAGACGGTGAGCGGCCCGCCATTCATCGCCTCGATGCGCAGGGCCGACGCGCCGCTGTCGAATACGCGCCATGGGTTCATCGACATCAGGCCGCTGAAGATCCACGTCAGCGTGACCAGTGCGAACAGCAGTCCGGTGATGTGATGCCAGCGCATCATGAAACCCTGGTACGGCGAACGCGAGCCGCTCTTGTAGGTGCGCCCGAAGCGCCAGCGACTCACGCCCACCACGGTGCCGGTCAGCGCAACGGCGATGCCGATGATCGAGAGCCAATTGACAATGTCCGCCCAGTAGCGGTCGAGCCCGGTGCCGCGCAGCGGGTACAACCAGTGAATCCAGGCCCCGGCATAGTTCCAGAGCCGCTCGGCGCGCGGTGCATCGCGCACCACCTCGCCGGTCTTGCCCGACACGTAGAGCCGGGTGGCGTCGGCATCCGCCAGCTCGACCACATGCAGCGGACGGTGCGCATCGAGCCCGCGCGAATGGGTGAAGGCGTCTTCGCCGATCGTGCCTCGGTAGTCGAGCGGCACGCCGGCGCCGGCGTAGGCCTGCGCGCTGGCGAGCACGCGGGCGCGATCGACCTCGCTCAGCACGGTGCCTGTCACGGCATCGACAACGATCACGCCGCTGCCCGGCGACGGCCGTCGCTTGCCGGGCGGGGCTTCACGCAGCGGCGTCGCAAGGTACACCGCGTGCCCGCCGCTGGCGGCAGCCAGCCGCAATTCCTGCAGCGGCCCTGAGATGCCGGCCGCATCGAGCGCCTGCCACGGCGCCAGAAGCGGTGCCGAAACGTCGAGCCGTGGCAGGTGCTGCAGCCGCTCGGCCTCGGTGAGCTTGGGGTAGCCCACGTACATCATCACCACACCCGAGACGAACCACATCGCGAAGAAGGCGCAGACGACCACGCCCAGCCAGCGATGGGTCAGGAACAACCAGCGTTTGGCATGCACGGCACATCTCCCCGGGCTAGAAGGTCACGCGCAGCGACACATCGGCCGTGCGCGGCGCGCCGAGATAGGCGAAGGTGCTGCCGACATTCGCCGCGTAGACGCGGTCGGTGGCATTGCGGATGCGGCCCACCACCGTGACGGAGCGGTTCACCTTCCAGCTCAGCCCCAGGTCGAGCAGCGTGTAGCCCGGCCAGTCGATGGTGTTGGCCGCGTCGGCATACACCTTGCCCACATGGCGCACGCCCACGGTGGCCTGCAGGCGCGGCGTGAACGCATACGACATCCAGAGGTTGGCCACCACGGCCGGCGTGTTGGTCGGCGTGCGGCCGGCGAGCGACACGCCCGCCTGCGTGAATCGCTCGTAGCGCGCATCCACGTACGTGAGGTTGCCCTGCAGCGACCACTGCGGCGTGGGCTGCAACCCGAGCGCCAGTTCCACGCCTTTCGACGACTGCTCCCCCACCAGCACGGTGAGCGCGCTGTTGTTCGGGTCTTGCGTCGCGATGTTCTTGCGGCGGATGCTGTAGGCCGCCAACGTGGCCGTGCCCTTGCCCTGCCAGAAGTCGAGCTTGCTGCCGACCTCCACCTGCCGGCCGGTGGTCAGCTCGCTGTTGTTGCGCACATCGGCGAACGAGGCGGTGGAGAGCACGCCCGAAGGCGGGTCGGCCGCCGTTGCGTACTGCGCATACAGGTTGGCGCCGGGCGCGAAGTCCCACACCAGGCCGATGCGGCCCGTCGTCGGCTTGTAGCCGCGATAGAAGGTGGCGGGGTTCGACGCATCCACCGTGCGCCGGTTGACGAGATCGAGGTCGATGCGCTCGTGACGCAGCGCCGACACGAGGTGCAGCGACGGCATCAGCGCCGTGCGGTTTTCAAGATAGAGCGCGGCGGTCGTGACCTTGTTGTTCCTGTCGGGTCGAAAGCCCGGCGTCATGCCCGGCACCGCGAAGAACTGCTCCGTGGCAAACACATAAGGATTGACGGTGCTCACCGTGCCCGAGAGGCTGTTGGGAAAGCGCGTCTGCCGGTTCACGCTGTAGTCCAGGCCGAAAGACCAGTCGCTCTTCAGGCCGGCAAGCCGCCCCTTGTAGATGCCCTCGACGCGGTTGCCCCACACGTCCTGGTCGTGGCGCTGCAGCAAGGCGCTGGAGCGGACGACCGCCGTGTTGGCCGGGTTGTAGCGATAGCTCTCGACATTGCGGTAGTCGCGCAGCGCGTCGTAGGCATAGAAGGTGTTCTTGAACTGCAGCGCATCGCTCACCTGCCATTCGGTGACCGAGCGCAGCCATTGCACGCGCTGCGCGTAGAGGCCATCGCTGCTGTTGTAATTCTTGAAGCGGATGCCGCGATCGATGCGCATCGTGCCGGCCACCGGGTTGAGCACGGGCGTGCCCCAATAAGGGCGGTCGACGTTTTCGTCCTGGTATTCGTAGGCCAGTGTGTGCTTCAGCCCGCCGCCCAGGTCCGAGAGCAGCGAGGCAGCCAGTTGCGTCGACTTGTTCTTCGTACCGTCGGTCCAGCCGTTGGCATCGCGGTGGTTCACGTCGATGCGCACGTAGTGGCTGCCCGCGCCGCCATCGCCCGCGATGCGACGGTTCAGTCCGAACGAGGCTTCCTTCAGGTTCTGCGTGCCCAGCCGCAGTTGCGCTTCCGCGAAGTCGCTGCGCTCGGCCGTCTTGGTGATGTAGTTGATCGAGCCGCCCAGCGCGCCCGAGCCGAACAGGAAACTCGACGGCCCGCCGATGGCCTCGACGCGATCGTAGATCCAACTGTCCACCGGCCGCGCCGCAATCGCGTATTGCACATTGATGCCATTGAAGAGCTGGCTGATCGAGCCACTGCCGAAACCCCGGTAGCTCACGCCGATGTTGCCCGGTGCATCGTGCGCGGTCACGCCCGGAATGGCACGCAAGATTTCTTGCGTGTTCTGTGCACCGCGCGCGTCGATCACCGAGCGATTCACCACCGTGACGGATGCCGGCGTCTCGCGCGGCGTGAGGCCCAGCCGGCTGGCGGTGTCCGAAGGGGTGTCGAGGTCGAGCCGGCCGTTGGCGCTGGGCGCGTCGTCGGCCACTTCGATCTGCGGCAACGAGTGCGCAACCGCCTGTTGGGCGTGAGCAGGCGCGCAGGCGGCGCCGAACAAGGCGAAGAGCCCCAGTGTGGGGGCAGAAGGAATACGGGGCATGGAATCTCTCTTGCAGCGGCGCGTGCGAAAAGGAATAGGCAGCGCCAGCCGCGGAACGACCGAAAACCCACCGCGCAGCCGTTTCAGGCCACGTGAGGTGGAAGAAGAACGGGGTTCAGGAAAGCGTGGGTGGCCCGCGCGCCGGCAGCGGCGAGGCCGTGGCTGCCGCGATGCGGGCAGCGGGAATCGATTGAAGCGCACGGCCCAGCGGCAGTGGTGTGGGCAGCGTCACCTGCGCTGCCGAGGGCGGCGGTCCCGAGAGCATGCACAACGGGCAGTCCATCGCGGCAACGCCCATCTCGGTCGGACCATCGTCGCCCTGCACGATGACCTTGATGGAACCGCTGGCGGAACACACCAGTTCCATCGACTGCGGGCTCACAAGGGGCGATGCACCCGCGACGAGCACCGAGGCCATGAACCACGCCAGCACCAGACGGTGCAACAGGCGGAGGGTTCGTGGGAAGTGCATGGCCGCGAATTATGGCGCGCTCCAACGAACGGCATGGAAGGTATCCGGCTTCATTCCAGAAATACCGCGGAACCGGCTTTGCCGGGCCGCTGGTATTGCCCCCTGCAAGGGGGTTGGAGGCCACACGAAGTGGGCAAGCCTGGGGGTTAGCTTTGTTCTATCGCTTCGCGCATGCACCGCGTGATGCCGCGCACCGCCACCGAATCGGGCTTGGCGGCAAAGCGCAGCGCGCGGATCGGCACCGGAATGTGCGGCTCCAGCGTGAGCACGTCGACCTTCTCGTGGTCCGCCGAGCGCGCCGTGCAGCCGTCGACCAGCGCCACGCCGATGCCGTGGTGCGCCATGGCCAGCGCGGCGTGGTAGGTCTGCACCGTCACCACCGCCTGCTGGAAACCCACGCCCGCCTGCCGGCAGGCCTGGCTCAGGCTGGTGCCCACGGGGTCGCGGCTGTCCAGGCCGATCACCGGCCGGTTGATCAGGTCGTGCAGGGCGACCGAGCCGTTGCGCACCAGCGCGCGCGGCAGCAGGCCCTTGGGCGCGATGCACACCATGCGGCTGTCGGCCAGCGTCTCCTGCGTGAGCGAGGGATGCACGGCCGGGCTGAACGCGAAACCCACGTCGGCCTCCTGCAGCAGCAGCGCCGACATGATCTGCGGCGAGTGCAGCGACTCGACCGTGATCTTGTAGCCCGGATGCTTCTCGCGAAAGGCCTTCAGCGCGCGCGGCAGGATGTCGTAGCTCAGCGCCAGCACGCTGAGGATGCGCAGCTCGCCGGTGTCGCCCGCGGTGCGCAGGTTGGCCGCGAGCCGCTGCACCTCGTCGAGCTGCGCGAACAGCCGCTCGATGTGCGGGTACAGCGTGAGCGCCTCGGTGGTCGGCGTGAGCCGGCCCTTGGCGCGCTGGAACAGCGGAAAGCCCAGCTGCAGCTCGGCGTGCTGCAGCGTGCGGCTCACAGCCGGCTGCGTGATGTTGATGAGCCGCGCCGCCGCGCTCACGCTGCCCGTGAGCATGATCGCGTTGAAGACCTCGATGTGGCGCAGGCGCATCGTGTGCAGTCGGTCAGTGGCCGGTCTTGCCTTGCGCAATGTCCATGATCAGGCGCGTGCCCAAATACAGGCGCGGCTCGATGGAATCGACCAGCACGTATTCGGCATCGGCCGAGTGCGCGCCGAAGCCCTGCAGGCCGAAGCGCTCGATGACGGGCGCCTTGGTCTTCAGCGCCGCGAAGGCCGCGTCGGTGCCGCCGCCGGCGGCCTTGTCGTCGGCGCCCAGCGGCAGGCCGAGTTCGTCCTTGTAGATCTGCTGCGCATGGCGGGCCATGGCGCGCGAGGCGTCGGTGGCTTCCAGCGGCGGACGGCGGCGCTCGAACTTGAGCTCGACCTTGGCCTCGGGAATCAGCTGCTTCTTCACGCGCTCGTTCACCTGCTGCTCGATGCGGTCGTAGTCGCTGACCTTGAGCACGCGCACGTCGGCACCGGCGGTGGCGCTGGCCGGAATCACGTTGCGGTTGCTGCCCGATTTGGAGATGGTCCAGTTCATCTTCAGGCCCGTGGCCGGGTCGGACAGGTCGCGCATCTGCAGGATCTGGTGCGACAGCTCGTACAGCGCGTTCACGCCCAGCTCGGGCGCGGAGCCCGCGTGTGAGGCCTTGCCTGCGACGTGCAGCGTGACCGAGGCGATGCCCGCGGTGGCCAGCGAGAGCTTGTCGTCCTTCACGTAGGCGCCCTCGAAGGACATGACCGCGTCGTGCTCCGCGCCCATGCGCGTGATGAGGGCACGCGCGCCGGGCGAACTGATTTCCTCGTCGCCGTTGATCAGCACGGTGAGCGTGCCGTAGTCCTTGAACTTCATGGCCTGCAGCATCGACACGATGTGCGTGATGACGGCAATGCCCTGCTTGTCGTCGGCAATGCCCAGGCCGTAGGCCTTGTCGCCCTCGATGCGGAACGGCTGCTTGTTCAGCATGCCCACGGTGTAGACCGTGTCCATGTGTGCGATGAGCAAGATCTTCTTCTTGCCCGTGCCCTTGAAGGTGGCGCGCACCACGCGGCCGATTTTCTCGGGCGTGTCTTCCATGCGGTAGGCCTCGGCGCTCGGGTCGATCAGCTCGACCTCCCCGCCCAGCGCCTTGAACCTGGCGGCGATGAGGTCGGAGATCTTCTCGAGCCCGTCGAGGTCGCGGCTGCCCGATTCGATGGAGACCAGCTCCTTCAGCGTGTCGAGCAGCGCGGGCTTCTCCTTGGCGGCGAGCGCGGCGATGCGGGCGTCGGGGGCGGCGAAGGCGTTGCCCACAAAGGCGGCGCAAACAGCGGCACAGGAGGCGGCGAGCAGGAACTGGCGGTGCGGAAGTTTCATGGGCATGTGTGTGTTTCGTTGTCTCTTCTTCAGTGCGCCTTGTCCCAGTTGGGACCGACACCGATCTCGGCCAGCAGCGGCACCTTCAGCGCGGCCACGCCGGCCATGAGACGGGGGATTTCGGTGCGCACCCATTCGACCTCTGCCTCGGGCACTTCGAACACCAGTTCGTCGTGCACCTGCATGATCATCCGGGTGCCGCGCCTCTCTTCGTCAAGCACGTTCTGTACCTTGACCATGCTCAGCTTGATCAGGTCGGCCGCGGTGCCCTGCATGGGCGCGTTGATGGCCGCGCGCTCGGCGCCGCCGCGGCGCGGGCCGTTGGGCGAGTTGATCTCGGGCAGGTACAGGCGACGGCCGAACACCGTTTCCACATAGCCCTGCTCCTTGGCCAGCGCCTTGGTCTCGTCCATGTAGGCCTTCACGCCTGGGTAGCGCGCGAAGTAGCGCTCGATGTACGAGGCCGCGGCCTTGGTCTCGATGCCCAGGTTGCGCGCCAGGCCGAAGCTGCTCATGCCGTAGATCAAGCCGAAGTTGATGACCTTGGCGTAGCGGCGCTGCTCGCTGGACACCTGCTCGGGCGTGCTGCCGAACACCTCGGCGGCTGTGGCGCGGTGCACGTCGATGCCTTCGGTGAAGGCGCGCAGCAGCGACGCGTCGCCGCTGATGTGCGCCATGATGCGCAGCTCGATCTGCGAGTAGTCGGCGCTGGCGATCACGCTGCCCGCCGGCGCCACGAAGGCCTCGCGCACGCGGCGGCCTTCGGGCGTGCGGATCGGGATGTTCTGCAGGTTGGGGTCGTTGCTGCTGAGGCGGCCGGTGACGGCCACGGCCTGCGCGTAGTGCGTGTGCACGCGCCCGCTGCGCGGGTTGGCAAGCTGGCCGAGCTTGTCGGTGTAGGTGCCCTTGAGCTTCGACAGGCCGCGATGCTCCAGGATCTTCGCGGGCAGCGGATAGTCCTCGGCCAGCTTCTCGAGCACCTCTTCGTCGGTGCTGGGCGCGCCGCTCGGCGTTTTCTTGACCACCGGCAGGCCCAGCTTGGTGAAGAAGATCTCGGCGATCTGCTTGGGCGACCCCAGGTTGAAGGGCTGGCCCGCGATGTCGTAGGCCTCCTGCTCCAGCGCCATGATGCGCGTGCCGAGTTCGTGGCTTTGCGCGGCCAGCGTGGGTGCGTCGATCAGCACGCCGTTGCGCTCGATGCGGTAGAGCGCTTCGCTCGAATCCATCTCGAGCCGGTACACGAAAAGCAGCTTCTCGTCCTTCTCCAGCTGGGGCCACAGCGTGTTGTGCACGTCCAGCGTCTGGTCGCTGTCCTCGCACGAGTATTCGGCTGCCTTGGCGATGTCGACCTGGCTGAACGAGATCTGGTGCACGCCCTTGCCGCACAGGTCTTCGTACGAGATGCCGCTGCGGCCCAGGTGGCGCTCGGCCAGGCTGGACAGGCCGTGCGGCTTGTGCACTTCGAGCACGTAGCTCTGCAGCATGGTGTCGTGCGCGTAGCCCTGCACCTCGATGCCGTGGTTGGCGAACACGTGGCGGTCGTACTTGATGTGCTGGCCGAGCTTTTTCTTCTCGCCGTTTTCCAGCCACGGCTTGAGCCGGGCCAGCACCTCGTCGATGGGCAGCTGCGCGGGCGCGTCGGGGTAGTTGTGCGCGAGCGGAATGTAGGCCGCCTCGCCCGGCGTGACGCTGAAGCTCACGCCGACGATCTGCGCGACCATTTCGTCGAGCGACGTGGTCTCGGTGTCGACGGCGGCGAGTTCGGCGGCTTCGAGCCTGGCGAGCCAGGCGTCGAATTGCGCCCAGGTGGTGATGGTGTCGTACTTGAGGTTGCTCGCGGGGGCGGCGGCTTCCAGCGCGTCGAGCTCGGAAGGTTCGTCGAACAGGCCGCTCTGGTCGCTGTTGCCCTTCGAGGCCGACTTCTTCTTCAGGTTTTCCTCGATGAGCTCGGGCGGCACTTCTTGCGCCTCGAGCCCCTTCACGAGGCTCTTGAAGCCGAACTTCTCGTAGAAGGGCTTCAGCTCGGCGGTCTGCGGCGCGCTCACGGGCAGCGCGTCGAGCGACGGCAGGCCGGTGACGTGGCCTTCGAGATCGCAGTCGGTGCGAATGGTGACCAGGCGCCTGCTCAGCGGCAGTTTGTCGAGGGCCTGGCGCAGGTTCTCGCCGGCGGCGCCCTTCACCTCGGCGGCGCGTTCGACCAGGGCGTCGAGCGAGCCGTATTCGAGCAGCCACTTGGCCGCCGTCTTCGGTCCGACCTTGGGCACGCCGGGCACGTTGTCGACCGTGTCGCCCACCAGCGTCTGGTAGTCGACCATCAGCGTAGGCGGCACGCCGAACTCGGCCGTCACGCCGGCCACGTCGCGCCGCTTGCCGTTCATGGTGTCGATGATGGTGATGTGTTCGTCCACCAGCTGGCTCAGGTCCTTGTCGCCGCTGGACACGATCACTTCGACGCCCTGCGCGGCGGCGATCTTGGCCAGCGTGCCGATGACGTCGTCGGCCTCCACGTCGGGCACGGTGAGCACCGGCCAGCCGAGCAGCCTCACCACTTCGTGGATGGGGTCGATCTGGCTGCGCAGGTCGTCGGGCATCGGCGAGCGGTTGGCCTTGTACTCGGGGTACCAGTCGTCGCGGAAGGTCTTGCCGGGGGCGTCGAAGATGCAGGCCGCGTAGTCGGCGCGCACCTCGCGGCGCAGCGCGGTCATCATGTTGATCATTCCGCGGATGGCGCCGGTCGCCGGGCTCTTGGGGTCGCCGGGCACGGCCCGCAGGTCGGGCATGGCGTGGAAGGCGCGATAGAGATAGCTCGAGCCATCGACGAGCAGCAGCGTTTTCTTGTCGGTCATCGGGGCATTTTGCCGTGCGCGAAGCAGCATCCAGAACCACGACGGCGCAAGGTGGCAACCGACGTGCCGAAACCGGGGGCGCGCCTACAATCAGAAGATGCCTAGCTCCACACTCCTGGTCGCCCGCCGCATCCTGCTGGCGCTGGCTTTCATAGCCCCCCTTGCCGCGGTGACCGCCGTGCACGCGCAGCAGCCCGCGCCGGCTGCGGCATCCGCCTCGGCCACCCCGGCCCAGCCGCTACCAAATCAGGAGCAGGGCAACCCCGACGGCCGACGCAACCAGAAGGTGGAGAACCTGCACACCGAAGACAGCGGCGCCTCGGTCGACGAGGTTCGCTACGGTGGCCGCACGCAGAGCATCAACGTCAAGCCCAAGTCGAACGTTCCGGGCTACGAGGTGCTGCCGGCCGACCAGGCCACGGGCCGCCAGGGCTCGTCGGAAACGGGCGCCAACGGACCGCGCGTGTGGAACGTGATGAAGTTCTGATGGCCGTGCGTTCTTCCGCTTTCGTCTTCTCCCCCGCCGCAACGCCGCGCTGAGTACCCCCATGGCAGTCTTTACCGAAGTCGGTTTCGGCGAGGCAGACGCGCTCGTCCAACGCCTGGGCCTGGGCCCGCTGCGCGAACTGCGCGGCATCGAGGGCGGCATCGAAAACACCAACTATTTCGCGACCACCGAGTCCGGCGAGTTCGTGCTGACGCTGTTCGAGCGACTGAGCGCCGAGCAGCTGCCCTACTACCTTTGCCTAATGAAGCACCTGGCCAGCGCCGGCCTGCCGGTGCCTGCCCCCGTGGCCGGCCCGCCTGCCGTCGAGAAGGGCAAAAAGGGGCAGATGGCACTGCCTTCCGCCGCGTCCTCCGATGCCGACTGCGACCTGCTCCACACGGTGGCCGGCAAGCCTGCGGCGGTGGTGCTGAAGCTCACGGGCCGCAGCGAGCTCGCCCCCGGCGCCGCGCACTGCGCCGAGCTGGGCGCCATGCTGGCGCGCATGCACCTGGCCGGGCGCGACTACCCCCGCAGCCAGCCCAACCTGCGCGGCCTGCCCTGGTGGAACGAGACGGTGCCCGTGGTGCTGCCGTACATCGCCGAATCGCAAGCCGCCCTGCTGCGCGCCGAGCTGGCCTACCAGAACCACGTGGCCGAGTCTTCGGCCTACGCGGCCCTGCCGCGCGGCCCGGTGCATGCCGACCTGTTCCGCGACAACGTGATGTTCGCGACCGGCGCCCACGCCGATGCAGATGCCGCGCCCCGCCTGACCGGCGTGTTCGACTTCTACTTCGCCGGCACCGACACCTGGCTGTTCGACCTGGCCGTGTGCCTGAACGACTGGGCCATCGACCTGCCGAGCGGCCGGCACGACGCCGAACGTGCCGACGCCTTGCTGTCCGCCTACGAAACCGTGCGCCCGCTGAATGCTGCCGAGCGCGCCCTGCTGCCCGCGATGCTGCGCGCCGCGGCGCTGCGCTTTTGGATCTCCCGCCTGTGGGACTTCCACCTGCCGCGCGAGGCGAGCATGCTCACGCCCCACGACCCCACGCACTTCGAACGCGTGCTGCGCGACCGCGCGTCCCACCCGCATGCCATGGCCCAGGCGCTGGCGCCCGCCCTGGCTGCCTGACCCTCACACATGAAACTCAACCTCGTGCCGGCGCGAACCGGCGCCGTCTGGGTCCGTCTCGGGCTCAAGACCTTCTGGCGGCAACCGCTGGCCTTCATCTCGCTGTTCTTCCTGCTGATGGCGGTCATCTCGACGCTGTCGATCGTGCCCATCCTCGGCAGCCTGCTGGCGCCGGGCCTGGTGCCGTTCATGACGCTGGGGCTGATGGTGGCCACCTCGGTGGCCTACACGGACAACGCCGAAGGCGTCGGCCGCGCGGGCGACACGCAGCGGCCCACGGGCTCGGCGATGTTCGTGGCGGTGTTCACCGCCATGCGCACCGAATGGCGCTCGCTGGTGGTGCTGGGCGTGATCTCGGCGGTGTACTTCGTGCTGGCCGTGCTGGCGACCACGGTGGTCGACGGCGGCCAGCTCGCCCGCGCCTACCTGCTGGACGACCCGCTCACGCCCGAAATCGTTGCCAGCAGCGACTTCCAGGTCGCCCGCATGCTGCTGATGTGCCTGAACCTGCCGCTGTCGCTGGCCATGTGGCACGCCCCGGCGCTGGTGCACTGGCACCGCGTGGCGCCGGTGAAGAGCATCTTCTTCAGCATCGTCGCGCTGTTTCGCAACTTCGGCGCCTATGCGCTGTTCGGCATTGCGTGGTTCGGCGTGTTCCTGATCGCCGGCATCGGCATGGGCCTGGTCGCCACCCTGCTGATCGGCGTGGGCGCGCTGGGCTCGGGCGGCGCGGCGCTGGCGGTGGGCAATGTGCTGATCGTCGGCACGGCGCTGGTGCTCGCGGCCATGTCGCTGAGCTCGACCTGGTTCACCTTCCGCGACACCTTCGAGCCGAACTGAGGCCGAACTGAGCGGACCCGCCCGGCCTTCCGCTCAGCCGGGCGGGCTCGCCGCATCCTTGCGCAGGCTCGCGAACAGCGACCACGCCATACCGGCCAGCAGCAGCAGGCCGACACCCAACGCCCCCCACAGCCACCATTTGCGCGACGGTTCCTGCGCGGGAAGCGGCGCCTGCACCGCCGACGCGACCGCCGCGGCGACGGCTGCCACGGGCAGCGAGACGGTCGCATCGTCGGCCACCACAGGCTTGTCCGCGGCGTAGCCCGGAATCAGCGTGGACAGCGCCAGCGGCGCGCCCGGCACGCTGCCTTCGACCGCATTCGCCTCGGGTGCGGCGCTCCACGCCAGCGCGAACGGCGCCGCGCCCTGCGCCAGGAACACCAGCGTGCGTGGCACGGCCCCCACCGCGATGGTCGGCGGCGTCGCGCCCAGCACGCTCACCGGGCCCGAGGTGCGCAGGCGCAGCCGTGCATGCACCACGCCGTCGAGCGCCAGCACCGGCGAGCGCGCCTCGCCGCCGGCCTGCGCCAGGCGGTACACCACAGCGTCGACCAGCGGCGCCTCGTCCGGGCCTTCGGTGCGCACCACAGGCCGGCGCTGCTGATGCCGCAGGGCGTAGAGCGGGTTGCGCGGCACCGGCTGCGGCGGCACCGCCGAGGCGGGCGCGGGGTCGCGCAGCCCCGAGACGCTCACCTGCGCCAGCGTGTTGATGTCCGCCAGGTCGATGCGCAGGCTCTGCACGGGCAGGCCGCGCGGCAGCAGGTAGTCGCAGTAGTCGGTGGCGCAGCGCTCGGGCTTGAGCACGGCGGACCATTCGATGGGCGCGACGGGCTCCACCTCCTGCACGCTGTCGATGCCCACGCCGGTCAGCACCGCGCCGTGCGCCGGATCGCTCCAGCGCAGGCGCAGGAAGCGCGCGCGCACATTGTTCAAGTCGACCGCGAGGCGCTCGATGGTCTGGCCGCCGTGGGCGAGCCTGATCAATTGCTCTTCGCCGCCCACCGGGCGCCACTGGCGCAGGTCGTCGTTGGCTTCCAGTCGGAAGGCGAACAGGCCGCGCGTGTCGGGCGCGATGTCGAACCGGGCCTGCAGCAGGCTGCCCTTGACCTGGCTCACGTCGATGAGCCACGGCGTCGCGCCGTCGGCCTTGGCGGCAGCCTTGGAGGCGAGCGCCAGCGAGCCGTCGGCCCGCACCGTGAACGCCAGCGCCGTGTCGCCCGAGGCAGCGGCGGCGGCGCCCGGCAGCGCAAAGATCGGCACATTGCGCGAGGCCGTCTGCGGCGCGGCGGCTTCGTTGCGCAGCCAGGCGTAGGGCACGGCGTGCCCGGCGGCGTTGCGCACCCGCAGGTCGCGCAAGTCGGCATACGCCGCGCGGCCGTAGACGGCCAGCGGCAGCGTGAGGCGGTGGTATGGGCCCGCGCCCTGCAGCGCGATCGGCGCGGTGGTCGCGGGTTGTGCCACGGCGAATCCGCTGGCCGCGGCCACCAGCGCCACGCCTGCGCGAACGGTCCACATCGACGGCGCGCTCATGCCGCACCGCCTTCGGCCGGCGCATTCGACGCCTCTTCCTTCTTCGGCGGCACTGGCGCGAAATAGCCCACCAGCAGCAGCAACGCCCCTACCGCAATGAACGACACGATGCGGAACAATCCGCCCCGGTCGGCCAGCTCCACGAAGAACAGCTTCAGCACCACCACCCCGAGCAACGCCGCACCGGCCACCCACAGCGTGCGCACCCGGCGCGAGTGCCCGAGCACCATCGCGACCACGCCGCAGACCGCCCAGGTGATGGACAGCGCCGCCTGCGTGAGCCACGAGGCATACAGCGCATCGAAAGCCCATGCGACACCGGCGTAGTGATGGCAGGTGCGCAGCACCATGCCGGTGAGCAGCGCCAGGCCGGTGAAGCCGGCCGCGCCCTTGACGACCATCGGTTCCACGCGCGAGAACGAGCCCGGCGGCAATGCGCGCCACCAGAGCACCAGCGCGAACAGCACCAGCCACTGCGCCAGCTCGAGCGGGTTCAGCAGCGGCACATAGGGCAGCGGCGACGCATCGCCCGGGCTGACCGCGTTGGTCACCCACACCCACGCGAGCAGGTACACCGCCACCGGCGTGGCGGCGAACTCGAGGTAGGCGCCGCGGAACTCCGCGAGCGGCCAGCGCTGCAGCAGCACGCGCGAACGCAGCGCCCACAGCACCAGTGCCGGCACGATCGCCCAGCCCAGCAGTTGCCAGCTCGACCACTCGGCACCGACCCGGCCCAGCTGCCATTGGCATTCGCGCGCGGCCAGCAGCAGGAAGAGCCAGAAGCCGGCGACGTGGAACGGTGTCAGGGCCGAGGCATCGAACCACCGCTTCTGCGCGCGCAGCAGGCGCAGGTGCCACACCAGCGCCAGCGGCCACGCCAGCCAGCCCAGTGCGCTCGACGGCACGTAGAACAGCGTGGCGCCACCCGCAATGCCGAAGGCCGCGATCAGGCCGAACGCCGGCAGCGTGGCGAGCGTCGACTTGCCGAGCTGCGCCCAGTCGCGGCGGTGCGCCACGACGGCGGCCAGCACCGAGGTGACAAGCACCACGGCCATCGCGCCGACGGGAATGTGGCTCGCAAGGCCCTGGCGGTTCAGCACGCGCACGCTTTCGTCGAGCATGCCGAACAACCACCAGCCGAGCCCCCAGACCACCGGCACCCACAGCACCACCGGGTTGGCGCACCAGGCATTGGTCCAGCGCTTGCGCGCCGTGCCGGCCGGCTCGCTTGTGCCTGAAAGATACGAGCGCGCCTCGTCGCGCAGCCAGTCGCCCGCCAGCAAGGCGGCCAGCCCCAGCACCACCGGCGTCCAGAACCCGAGGTGCGCAAAAGCCGGGCGCGCAGTGCCCGCATCGTCCGCGGCGCTGATGCCGAACGCCACGGCGGCAACGACCTGCAGCACGCCCGCCAGCGCCGCGAGCGGGAAATGCGCCATGCGCAACCCGACCCACAGCACCGCCAGGGCCGTCAACGGCCACAGCAGTGCGGCCTGCGCCAGGGTCAGCTGGAACAGCATCGCCAGGTGCAGCAGGCCCACGCCCGCGAGCACGCCGACCACATTGCCCGGCGACCATACCGGCTGCACGCCGCGCGCCAATGCCGCACGGTGCGCCTGCAGCATCGACCAGCCGGCGCTGCCGAGCACGCTGAGCGCGATCAGGCAAGCCACGGCCGCACCCTGCCAGCCGCTTTGCAGCACCTTGCCGTCGACCACCTCGCCGGTGCTGTGCAGCGTGGCGATGAAGCCCGCCACCGCCAGCGCCTGCATGCCGAAGCTCACGTACGTCAGCGGCAGCAAGGCGAAGCGGCTCGCCACGGCGAAAGTGGCCGAGGCCAGCACGGCCGTGGCCGCTGCGGCCCAGGGCGGCGTCCACCACTGCCACAGCAGCAGCGTGAGCGCGGCCATGCCGAGCCAGGGCAAGGCAACACCGGCCATGGCCTCCACGCCCTTGCCGTCGTCCAGCCTGGCGCGGCGGTGGATGGCCCACATCGCGAAGGCGCTCACGGCCACCAGCACCGGGCCGATGACGGAGCCTTCGAGCAGCGGATGCCCCGGCGCGGCATCGAGCCCCGTGGCTTCCAGCAGCTTGAGCACCGCTCCGGCAAACACCAGGAACGAGAACGCGCGCGCATAGGCGCGCTGCTGCCGCGCGCCCAGCCAGTACATGCCCGCCGCCTCGACGGCCCAGGCCGCGCCGGTCCACTGCCCTTCGAGGCCCAGCGGAATGGCCAATGTGCCGAAGATCACGCCGACGATGGCGTAGGCCTCCGCCAGCAGCGCCAGGCCCTTGGGCTGCGTGGCGAACACCAGCCGGCCCAGCACCAGGTAGAAGGCCGACAGTGCCATGGCCGAGAACGCGGCGCCGTAGTCCCACGGGCGCATCAGCAGCACCTGCATGCCGAACGCGACCATTGGCGTGCCGAACACCAGCGAGCTGTCGACCCGGCCCGCGCGGCGCAGCGTGTCCAGCGCGCGGCTGGCCAGCGGCTGCGCGGGCTGCACCGGCGCGTCGAACAGCGTGCGGCGCGCGAACAGCAGGCCGATGGCGGTGAACAGCAGGAAGAACACGACCAGGAAGGGCTGCACCGTGGCGAACTGGTCGTCGGTGTAGTACTTGTGCGCCCAGCCGGCCGCCAATGTGAACATGCCGACGAAGCCGATCAGGTTCAGCACGCGCCAGGCCTTGAACCAGGCGATCAGCACGATGCCGACGTCGAGCACCAGCAGGTAGGTGAAGAGCCCCACCGGCTGGTTCGATCCGGTCGATGCGAGCACGGGCGCCGCGAAGCCTTCGAGCGCGGCCACGATGGCCAGCAGGGGTGCGTTCTGCAGCACGGCCAGCGCGGCGCTGAGCACCGCCACGCCGAACAGGAAGGCGAAGCCGATGCTCGCCGGCAGCAGGCCGCTGAGCTTCATGGCCGCGAGCGTGGTCAGGTAGAAAACGCCGATGCCCGCGCCCTGAAGGATCAGCGCGTAGCCCGCGCGCTTGTGTCGCAGCAGCCAGCCCAGCACCAGCAGGCCCGCGCCGACCAGCGCCACGGCCGCGTAGCGCAGCTCGATGGGCACGGTGACGCGCTCGGCCGTGTAGCGCAGCAAAAAGGCCAGCCCCAGGAACAGGATCAGCACGCCCAGCTTGACCAGCATGTTGCCGCCGAAGATCAGGTTGGCGAGGGGTGCGGGCAGGCGGTCGCGCAACGGGACCGGCGGCGGTGGGGGCGGCGGGGGTGGGCGGCGAACCGGCGGCGGTGCGGCAACCGGCGGCTGGGCCGCCGGGACGACAGGCGCCGGCTGCGTCGGCGCGGCGGCGGGCGCTTCTGCCGCGGCCTCCTCCTTGGCCACGACCGCAGCGGCCTGCATCCGCGAAAGGCGGGCTTGCGCGATCTCGGCGGCCCGGCTTTCGAGCGTCGCCACCGGGAGCGACGGCGCCTCGGCGAGCGGCGTGCGTGCCATCGAGGTGGCGAGGTCGCCGGAAGCGAGTTCGGGAATGACGGCGCCTTCAGGCTCGGCCTGCGCCCCTTGCAACAGCCGGCGCTCGAGCGAGGCGACCCGCTGCTCCAGCTCCGACACGCGCTGCTGAAGCTTCAGCATGCCGCCGCCCGGGGCCGGCGTGGCGGCGACCGGCGCTGTGGTCGCGTCCGCCGTGCGCTCAGCCTCGGTGCGATGCGGTTCGGCCTTGTTCTTCCTGCCGAACATCTGCGGCAGCGCGAACGCACCGACCACCGCGAGCACCAGCGCCACGGGCACCGACTGGAACAGCGCACCGATGAACAGGCCGGCAATGATGCCTATGAACCACATCCCTGACTCCCCTTGTTTGGCGAGTGCGGAGTGTACGGTGGTTCGGGGCAAATAATGCCGGTTACGCGCGTCCTGCCTACGTAGTTCGCTATAGCTTTAGTAGCAGTTCAGATCGGCGTGAGCTTGGCCACCGACAGCGCCAGCCACTTCACGCCGTGCCGCGCGAACTTGACCTGGGCGCGCGCATCGTCGCCGGTGCCTTCCAGCGCGGTGACCGTGCCTTCGCCGAACTTGTTGTGGAACACCTGCATGCCCGAACGCAGGCCGTGCGCGGGCGCGGTCTTCTGCGGCGGCACGGGCGGGCTGGCGAAGGTGTCCTTTTCGCGGCTGGTGCTTGCGCCGCCGTAGGCGTTGCCGCCGCCATAGGCCCCTGCCCCGCCGCGCGTGCTGCCGTAGCCGCCGCCGTAGCCGAAGGCCGAGGGCGCAAAGCCCTGGTTCTTGGGCGTGAGCCACTTCAGCGCGCCCTCGGGCAGCTCGTCGAAGAAGCGGCTCTTGACGTTGTAGCGGGTCTGGCCGTGCAGCATGCGCGTCTGCGAATGGCTCAGGTACAGGCGCTTGCGGGCGCGGGTGATGGCCACGTACATCAGGCGGCGCTCTTCCTCGAGGCTTTCGAAGTCGCTCATCGAGTTCTCGTGCGGGAACAGGCCTTCTTCCATGCCGGTGATGAACACGCAGTCGAACTCCAGGCCCTTGGCGGCGTGCACCGTCATGAGCTGAACCGCGTCCTGCCCGGCCTGCGCCTGGTTGTCGCCCGATTCGAGCGAGGCGTGCGTGAGGAACGCGGCCAGCGGGCTCATCGTTTCGCCGGTCTCGGCGTCGGGCGCAAGCGGCTCGTCGACCACCGGGCGGGTCAGGTCGATGCCCTGGCTCACCGGCGACTGGCGCAGCTCGTCGCCCGGCAAGGCCACGGCGTCGCGCCCGAAGCCTTCCTGCGTGACGAAGCTTTCGGCTGCGTTCACCAGTTCGCCCAGATTCTCCAGCCGGTCGGCGCCTTCGCGGTCGGCCTTGTAGTGCTCGACCAGGCCGCTGTGGTCGAGCACCAGCTCGATGATCTCGCGCAGGCTCACGCCCTGGGTCTGCTCGCGCAGCACGTCGATCTTGGCGACGAAGCCCGTCAGGTTGGCGCCCGCCTTGCCCCCGACCGCGCTGACCGCGTCGTGCAGCGAGCGCCCGGCCGCGCGCGACGCATCCTGCAGCGACTCGAGCGTGCGCGCACCGATGCCGCGCGGCGGGAAGTTGACGACGCGCAGGAAGCTGGTGTCGTCGTCCTTGTTCTCCATCAGGCGCAGGTAGGCCAGCGCATGCTTGATTTCGGCGCGCTCGAAGAAGCGCAGGCCGCCGTACACGCGGTACGGCACCGAGGCGTTGAAGAGCGCCGTCTCGATCACCCGGCTCTGCGCATTGCTGCGGTAGAGCACTGCCATCTCTTTTCGGTCGAAGCCGTCGCGCACCAGCTGGCGCATTTCCTCGACCATCCACTGCGCCTCGGCCAGGTCGGTGGGCGACTCGTACACGCGCACGGGCTCGCCGGGGCCCTGGTCGGTGCGCAGGTTCTTGCCCAGGCGCTTCTTGTTGTGGCTGATGAGCTGGTTGGCCGAGTCGAGGATGTTGCTGTAGCTGCGGTAGTTCTGCTCCAGCTTGATCTGGTGGCGCACGTCGAACTCGCGCACGAAGTCGGCCATGTTGCCCACGCGCGCGCCGCGAAAGGCGTAGATGCTCTGGTCGTCGTCGCCCACGGCGATCACGCTGGCGTGCGCGCCCGGCGTGAACTGACCGCCGACAGTGCTGCCCGAAAGCATCTTGATCCACGCGTACTGCAGGCGGTTGGTGTCCTGAAACTCGTCGATCAGGATGTGGCGAAAGCGCCGCTGGTAGTGCTCGCGCACCGGGTCGTTGTCGCGCAGCAGCTCGTAGCTGCGCAGCATGAGCTCGCCGAAGTCGACCACGCCTTCGCGCTGGCACTGCTCCTCGTACAGGCGGTAGAGCTCGACCTTCTTGCGGTCGTCGTCGCTGCGCGCTTCGATCGCGTCGGGGCGCAGGCCGTCTTCCTTGGCGCCGGCGATGAACCATTGCGTCTGCTTGGCCGGAAAGCGCTCGTCGTCCACGTTGAACTGCTTCATCAGGCGCTTGATGGCCGAGAGCTGGTCTTGCGTGTCGAGGATCTGGAAGGTCGAAGGCAGGTTGGCCAGCTTCCAGTGCGCGCGCAGCAGGCGGTTGCACAGGCCGTGGAAGGTGCCGATCCACATGCCGCGCACGTTGACGGGCAATATCGCCGTCAGCCGCGTCATCATTTCCTTGGCCGCCTTGTTGGTGAAGGTCACGGCGAGGATGCCGCCGGCGGACACCTGCCCGGTCTGCAGCAGCCATGCGATGCGGGTGGTGAGCACCCGCGTCTTGCCGGAGCCCGCGCCTGCCAGGATGAGCGCGTTGCCTTCGGGCAGCGTGACCGCGGCGAGTTGCTCCGCATTCAGGTTCTGGAGCAGCGGCATGTCCGAATGATTCGGGGAGTGGGCGTCAGCCGCGGGATCGTTAAACAACATCCCACGATTGTAGAAACCACCGCGTATGTGGGTCATACGAGGAATTGGAAGACCCGCCTGCACGAGACCGCGTAGACTCAATCACCGGGCCCAAGTATCTTGCGCCCGGTTTTTTTGTGGGCGTCTTCCTTGCAGGACGCACCGCGAAAACCGGCCGGACCAAGCGCTCTTTCGTTTCTCTCAACGATTCCTTCCTGGAGCCTGGTCATGCAGATTTTCGATTACGACAACATTCTTTTGCTCCCGCGCAAGTGCCGCGTGGAGAGCCGTTCCGAGTGCGACACCAGCGTGACGCTGGGCGAGCGCAGCTTCCGCCTGCCGGTGGTGCCGGCCAACATGAAGACGGTGGTCGACGAGTCGATCTGCCTGTGGCTGGCGCAGAACGGCTACTTCTACGTGATGCACCGCTTCGACCTCGACAACGTGCAGTTCGTGAAAGACATGCAGGGCAAGGGCGTGTTCGCCTCGATCTCGCTGGGCGTGAAGAAGCCCGACTACGACACCGTCGACACGCTGGTGGCCGAGGGCCTGGTGCCCGAGTACGTGACCATCGACATCGCGCACGGCCATGCCGACAGCGTGAAGAACATGATCGGCTACCTGAAAGAAAAGCTGCCCAGGACTTTCGTGATTGCCGGCAACGTCGGCACGCCCGAAGCGGTGATCGACCTGGAGAACTGGGGCGCGGACGCGACCAAGGTCGGCATCGGCCCGGGCAAGGTCTGCATCACCAAGCTCAAGACCGGCTTCGGCACGGGCGGCTGGCAGCTGTCGGCGCTCAAGTGGTGCGCGCGCGTGGCGACCAAGCCGATCATCGCGGACGGCGGCATCCGCGACCACGGCGACATTGCCAAGAGCGTGCGCTTCGGCGCGTCGATGGTCATGATCGGCTCGCTGTTCGCGGGGCATGAAGAGTCGCCGGGCAAGACGGTCGAGGTCGACGGCGCGCTGTTCAAGGAGTACTACGGCTCGGCCAGCGACTTCAACAAGGGCGAGTACAAGCACGTCGAGGGCAAGCGCATCCTCGAACCCGTCAAGGGCAAGCTGGCCGACACGCTGGTCGAGATGGAGCAGGACGTGCAGAGCTCCATCAGCTATTCGGGCGGCCGCGCGCTGATGGACATCCGCAAGGTCAACTACGTCACGCTGGGTGGCGACAACGCGGGCGAACACCTGTTGATGTAAGCCCTGGGCCGCCCGCGCCAGGGGCGGCCTTGCCGGTCAGGCTTCCAGCAGTTGCACCGCGTGCCGGTGCAGTGTGTGGGCCGGATCGGCCAGCGCGTCGACCACGCCGAAGTGGTCGAGCCCCGCAAGCACCTCGCACACCGGCACGGTGTTGCGGCCCCACGCGTCGCGGATCATCGCGTTGTGGCGGATGAACTCTTCGCTTTCCTCGCCGCCGGCAACCGCATAGAGCTGGCCGCGCTTCGGCGCCGGCCACAGCGCCGGGCTCGCACGCAGGGCATCGGCGTCGGTGAGGTTCAGCGTGTGCTCCAGGAACGGCGTGCGCTGCAGCGGGCGCAGGTCGTACAGGCCCGAGATCGACAGCGCATTGCGCACCAGTTGCGCGGGCAGGTCGGGCGCGACGGCTTTCCAGTCGCAGGCCAGCAGCGCCGCCGCCATGTGCCCGCCGGCGGAATGGCCCGCGACCGTGATGCGCGAAGGGTCGCCGCCGTACGCCGCGATGTGGCGCCAGGTCCATTCGAGCGCGCGCACCATCTGCAGCAGGATGCCGGGCACCGTCACGGGCTGCGCGGGCGTGCCAGGGCACAGCGCGTAGTTGGGCTGGACCACGCAGATGCCGCGGTCATTGAACGCGGGCGCGATGAACGAGTGGTCCTTCTTGTCCATGGCGCGCCAGTAGCCGCCGTGGATGAACACCAGCACCGGCGCGTCGGGCACCGGCGCGGGGAACACGTCGAGCGTTTCGTTGACGCCGTTGCCGTACGGCAGGTCGATGCGGGCCGGCAGGCTGTCGCGCGCGGCGGCCGAGTCGCGGGCCCAGCGCGCGAAGTACGCGGGGTGGTCTTTCACCCGTGCGAGGTTGTTGTACATGCCTTCCAGCCAGGCGGGGTCGAACGAGGCCATGCAGTTTCTGCTCCGTGTTTCGCGAGGCGCGCATCTTGGCACGACGGTGCGTGCCAAGACCGCGGTTCTGCGTTAAATTCGCGGGTGTCGGGGGGGTAGCTCAGCTGGGAGAGCGCCGCGTTCGCAATGCGGAGGTCGTGAGTTCGATCCTCATCCTCTCCACCACCTAGCCTGCCGTAAGTCGTTGATTTAGAACGAAAACCATCAATGGTATCGCAGTTCAAATACAACAGCAACTTACACAAACTCCGCACTAGCAAGCGCCGAGTGCCAGTCGCTTAGACGACGCGGCTTTCAGTATCGGCGAAGCGAACCGCGATAGCTGACAGTGCGGCGCCGCCGTTGCCCACTCCTTCTAGGGTTTGACTGGCTTCGCCTTGCGGCCAGAAGGACGCATTTCAGTGCCGGCCTCGCGCAGTAGCTCCGAGACTCGACTCTTGCTCATCCGATACCGCTTGCACAGGTCGTCCAGCGACTTGCCCTCGCCCTCGTAGGCTGCCTTCATTTCGGTCAACGAGACCTCCGTTTTCTGTCCATTCGTGTCGCCCTTCGGGGCTGCTGGCACCGGCGGCCTCGCAGGGCTGGCGCTGCGCATCGCCGCAGCACGAGCCAGAAGCTGCTGGCGTTCGGCTGCGGGGATGTTCGAGGGGATCATGATTTTCCGTGGGCTGACCTTCACGGGCACGAAGCCTTTGCCCGGCACCAGCGGAAACACGGAGTACTGCCAGTTCCTCGCTCCATCTCGCGTGTCGACCATGCGCCGCAGAAGGTGCTGACCAGGCTGGAGCTTCGTCGCCTGCACCTTCTGGTTCGCGGCTGCGAGTTCGACAACGGTTGGAACCACCTTCACCTTCGTCGGGTTGAGCAGGAGGCGGCTGCGGGGCTTCTCGGGCGTGGTCTGCTTGCCTGTGCTGGCGGCCTTCAAGGCCACTGTCTTGTCGGCGCCGCGGGCGTTCTGCGGGGCGTTGCTGGGCTTCATCGAATGCAGCCACGCCATGAGATCGGTGACGAACCAGCGGACAGAGCGCCCAACATTGATCGGCTCAGGGAACCCCGACGCCGGGTCGGCCCGCAGCTTGTGTAGACGCTGCCGGCTGAAGCCAGTGATCTCGCACGCGCCCTTCGTGTCGACGGTGACTGCCGTCACCTTAGAGGTGATGGTCGCAGGTTCGCGCGAGCCGTTCGAGTTCTTAGTCTCTTTTTCCATAGTGCACCCGATTTCGCGCATGGCGACCCTATTCCAACTACGCTTTGATTTTAGATTGGCGCTTACCCAGCCGTCGTCGATACGGTCCGCGTCAAAAGCTCCGAAAGATGACTGGCCTCTACGCAAGCGCATTGCGGCGCAGAAGATGACCCACCAGCGGATCGACCGTTTTGCCGCGCACAGACCCGCCACACCTGCCACGTTCTGAACAACCGAACCTGCCGACCTCTTTGCCGGATGCATCGGTGGGGCTTGCGGATGCATCTATGAGGGGATTAGAGCCATTTTGCGACCGCGCGGCTGGGTTTCCGCAAGGCGTTGGCGGCGCCGCAGTGGCAAATCGTCATTGGCTATACCAGTCAACATTTGTTCGCAATTTAGCAGTCGTCACCACCAACCACAGTAGACCGCTGTAACTGCCATGTTCGCCACTCCGCCCCATCGACCACAGCCGCAGACCGCCGCCACCAGGCTAGGCCGCCCAGCCGTAGACCGCCACCACGACGACAGTCCGCCCAGCTTCATCACAGCCTCATCAGTTCAACTTCTAGACAGTGGAGCCGGCGCCATTGCCGCCGCCACCGCTTTGCCGAAGGCAGGCCACATACACATCGACCGCGTCAAAGCCTCGGCTGCCTTCGACCACAAGCCTCTTGGCGACCTGCTGGAGAAGACGCACCCCGACTACGGCAGCTATGTCATTGCCTCCGAGGCAGTGGGTACCGAACAGAAGCGCAAGTACGACTCGCCTGACTATTTCTACGCTCGCTCGACCGAACTGAGAGGTGGTCGCGCGTATGAACTCCTGCTCGACTGCTGCCCGCCGAAGCAGTTGCAAGGCCATAACTTTTTCGGCCACGCGGATGTTGCCGACTACATCTACACCTGCCTGGACCTTACGGCGCAGCGCTACAAGCAGACGGTAACGGCCGAGCAGCGTGCTGCTTGGCGCGGCGGGCAGACGAAGGTTCACTCGCTGCACCTCTGTGGCAACTTCGGCTGCGAGGAGCACATGAAGCTGCCGATCATTAATGCCATTGACCAGAACAACGCAGGCGGCAAGCACCGCGACTGGGAAACCTGCCTGGCGCTGGGCTTTGGCATGCAGGGGCGGTCGCAGTACCACACCCTCACCACCTACGACAAGGCCATGCTGCTGAGCATCGACTGGCCTGAGCGCGGCCCGCTGCAGGAGCAGATCATGCAGATGGCCAAGCGGTCGCTGCGCTTTGAAATCAAGATCTACTCGCAGTGGCTTCGCACCCATGGCGTGGACGACAACGGTCGCGTCTGGCTGCAGAAAACCTACAAAGGCCCGAAGCCGCTGAAGAGCCTGATGTACGCGATGAACTGGGCCTACGTCGACATCGACGCGCTCTACTTCAGCTTGCTTAAGAGCTACAACATCACCAACGCCATCCAGCGACAGCTCACCGAGGAGGAGCAAATCGGCCTGAGCAAGGGTGCCAGGCGCGCCTACCTGCTATGGCTCGCCGGCCATGATCTGAAGAATGAATATGGCCGCAGCACCGTGCACAAGTACAAGTGGGAGATCTGGGACAAGTTCAGCGTTGACATCAAAGCCAGCCGACCCCCTGACCGGTTGCCGCTCGTTGACCTGGGTGAATTGCTGGTGCCTGGGAACTTGCTGGCGATTCCCGACTGGGCCTACGGCACGCCGCGCTACTGGGCGCCGGGCACAAGCATCGACCAGCTCGGCCTTGGTGGCGTGTAGCGGACTTTTGAGCGAGTGAGTGTGGGGGGCGGGGTGCGGGGTGCGGGGCTTAGCGCGTGCCGCCTCGCCGTTGCCCGGCCGCAGGGCTCAGCACGACGTTCGGGTGTGCTCAACCGCGGCGCTGAGAGACGCATTCCCCCTCGCTTTTCCAGGCCGCGCGTTTCCGCCCCTATGGGAGGCTCAGGCGCCTCGAAAAAAACCATCTTCGAGCCTAACTCGTTCGGGGGGGCGCGGTTCGAGCCGCCGCATCAGTGCTGCCCCTCCTCAATTTGCTGATACGCAACGTATAGCTTCAGATGGAAAGGGCTCGGACATCATGCATCGGCTGGGAAAGTGGGGGAATTCCACGGGCCTGCGGCTGCCCGCATCCGTGATGGAAGCCGCAGGGCTTGAGGCCGGTGACTACGTGTACGTGCGCCTGCTCGACACCGGTGACATCCGCGTTCGGCCCGTGAAGAACGCACAGCCTGCCCACCCGCTGGCGGCTGATGGGGAGATCGGCACTGCAGAGATCGCGGTGCCCACTGCGGCAGTGGTGACGACGTGGTGACCCTGCTGCTTGAACTGCTGGACTCCCAGCCGCCTGGTCGCATGTGGATCATTGGCCAGACGCCGTCGCGTGCACTGTCCGACGTGTTGAACGTGGCGCTGCGGGCCTTGATGTTGTTTGGCCCCTTGACCTGTTGTTGAGACCGGGCGCTGGCAGGTCGGTCGTCTGCCACCCCGGTCATCTGGCGGGAATTCCAAGGGCCTGCCAGCGCCAAACCCCAAGGTCATTACGGATGACTACCAGGTGATCCAGAGCGCATGGTCACGACAGCGGAATGCGTGCCGAACTGCCGGCGTTGGAACGTCTCGGTCATTCATGATGCCGATTGCATGGATTGCATGGATTGCATGGATTGCATGTGGTCGCGTCAAAGCGGCGAGGGCGAGACGGCGGTCGACTCATCCTCATCGTTATTCCAAAACACTGCCGCCGCTTCCTCATCGAGCTTTCTTTGGCGTGACGCCGCCGCCAGCGCCTCGGACTCCATAACATCTTTCAGGTCGCGCGAAACCATCGCTTCAGTTAATGCAAGCGCAAAGGCGATCTCCTTGTTGGATTTCTTTTGAAGCTTCATCTTGCCGACCAGAATCTTCCGTTCGAGTCGCGCAGTAGCCTCGGGGTCAAACGTCCCTTCGCTCACATGCGGATGAACCTCGATGCCGTAGTCCATTTTGTCCTCCAGGCAGGTCTGCCAGAAAGATGCGCATCGCGGCATCACATCCGAGTCATCGAGGCGCTGCCGATTTATCACGCATCCTGTTCCATAGGTGCCAGGTGCGGCAGCATCAATAGTCAACGAGATCGTGGACGACGTCCGTTCCTCGTTCATGAGCCTGCCAGATGAGAGCCCTTCCATAAAGAGCGCTATGACCGTGTTTCGACGACTCAAGAGTTTGGCCCAGGACTCGACGGCGTCCCGTGCGTAACGATCCAACTGCCCTCTTTTCGTAAATACCGCGACGTCGTCGATGAGCACGACTTCGCAGTCAGCGGGGATGGATTTCTCAAAAACCTCTTGACCCTCGACAGTGTCCAGCTCCATCGGGTCGTCTCGCGCGAGGGTGCGCTGGTAGATCGTCAGGTTCTTGCTGGCCGTTTCCCTTTCGTTCTCATCGAACGTTTCGAGGACCTTGGAGAAGCGGAACTGGTCCGACTCCGGATCACCAGAGCCGGACAGCACCCAAACCTTGCAGGGGCGATTGACGGCGAAGGGGCCGAGATCGCGGCCGGCCGCGAGCGAGCAAGCAAGGACGACTTGGAACCAGCGCGGGTTGACGCCGGGCTCGACGAGAAAGCGCGCGACGCTGTGTTCGCGAATCATCCCCTCAAGCAACGGGTTGTGCCCGGTGATCCGAATCGACAGGAAGTCCCTCACTGAAATCGGGCGCACCTTCTCCATGTTCTCGTAGATATCTCTAATTGCGGTCGGCATCGGACACTCCAAAAGAAAGCCATCCCCTGGAAACCGTCGAAGAAGTGATCGACGGCAAGAACAAGTTCGGAGATGCCCAGCGGTGCCAGTTCGGGGTATGACCGCCCGCGAGCAACTCGATAGGTCGTCAAGGCAAAGGGAAGGCGCGCGCACGCAACGACCCAAACGACTCAACGCATTGCGCGCGGAGTCGTGCAAGAGGCAGTAAGCCTCATGCTGCAGTCGACAGACCGGGTTTGGGGTTGTGTGGGAGCCAGTGGCAAGAAGGTAGGGAAACGCACCGTATGCCACCAGTACGACAGAGCATGTAGAACATGCATCACGTCGGTTAGGAACTCAATGTAGCCGACAAATTCTGCCCTGTCTAGTGCCAGGGCTTGCTCCGCTCGGTCGACATTTGTGCAAGGCCTGCCGCGAACGTGTGACGCCCGGCTCAGGCCGCTGCTGCTAGCTGGGAGGACGGCGCACTCGTTGCTTATGTGCCGGTCGAGGCAGCGAAATGATGAGCCTGCCGCTCGGCCTTTCTGAAACCTTGTCGCTGGGCAACAGCGTGCTGCAGCCCCTGTGGTTGGTGAATGCGGGTCGCCACTTGTTATTAGGACGGATCATTTGACCGGCATGATGTGGGGTCAGCCGCCCGCGCCATGTCCGCTTACGCCAGGCCATAGGGCGTGCGGAAACACGTCAAGCTCGACGTCTGTGTCTGAAGGTCCTAGTAGGGTGACCTTCATGGAGTTGTTTCCATCTTCAGAAGCAGTGACCACGGAGTCGCCCGCGCTGCCCGGAAACAGGAAGTCGGCCGGGAAGGCGCCGGCCGCAACCGTTTGGCCATTGAAGTCAAGAGGCCGCCAGTCAACGGACTGAAATCGTGGATGGATGCTCAGTACCGCATGGACTTCCGTGAATTCAATTTGCCTGCTATCTATTTCAATGAAGGTGCCTTCCGGAACACGGAAGCTAAAAGAGAAGTGATCGGTCTTCTTGAGAACGGCGCCAAGATTCGCCATGATTGCCCTTGTCAGCCCACCTTCCAGCGCCACCGCCATGATCAGTTGGCCAAGAGGATGCTCGATGCCTGGCCCGTGCGCAACGACATCGGGATCGACGCGGAGGCGGGCGGATTCGTCAGAGCTGGAGCGAAGCGTCAAGGACGCCTCGCGCAGTGGAAAACCAACATCTGCCACCGTGCCGCCCTTGAGCTTGCCGAACAACGCCTGCCACTTGAAGTGCTGCGCCTCCCCGAATGTCAGGAGCGTGATGTCATCTTTTTTCGCCTTCTTGTATACCTCTCGCGTGAAACCTGATTCGGAGACGAGAACTGTCTTGGCGATGGGGAGATCAGCGTGTTTGGCACGCATCTCGCGGTACCACTCGATGGTCGCCTTCCTCTTTCCTGCTGTGCACTCGACCCCGACCAGGACCTTGTGACTGCCGACGACCTCTTCAATAACGATGTCGACCTCCACAGGGCTACCCGTGTCTCTATCCTGAAGAAAGCGAGATTCCGTGACCGTGCCCCCACGCGATAGGTGACCTTGGATGGCGCGGACAAGGCGCTGAAAGGCGTTAGAACGTGCTGGCACGACGTTCAACTTCACGGAGTTCGATTGGGGGCAAGGCTAATTCCTACTTGGCGCTTTTGGGTGCGAGCGTGAAATTTGCCAGCAAGCGCTCCGGCGTCAGATTTTCATGCTCCAAGAGCTGCTGCGTCCGCTTCGCATCCAGCGTTTCCAACGACGCTGCTGCCGCCTTGATATAGGACCGAACGGCATCTTTGAACGCGGGAAGCGTATCGAGGGTAATGACCCTGGCAGTCGGATGCGGCGTAGCGGCTGCCTCGAACGTTCTAGAAGGATGAACAAGAACCGCGATGGCGGTACACGATTGGTCGTACCTCTTGCCAAACCAGTTCATAGAGCCGCTGAGTTGGTTGGCGTAGGTCTTGGTGACTGTATCAACCGTCGCCCCGCTCTTGCACTCGATGACGAAATACTGCAAGTTGCCCACCGCCCAGAGAACGTCGGGACCGCTATTGAAATCGATTTCGGGCCGTTGAGCCAAGAAGCCCAAGAACTCTGCCAACTGCTGCATGGCAGCCTCAAATGTGTTCGCATTGCCCGGCGCAAAATTCAGCTCGTCCAGAATGCCATTGATATGCACCAGCAGACTATTGGCCTTCCCTTCGTAGGCTCGAAGCTTCCAGGCTGCGTTCCTTGCTTGAATCAGGTCCTTCGCCTTCAGTTTCTCGTAGTCAACCCCGTCGAGGGGACGCGTCACACGGCGATTGACTTCGAGAGCGGCCTTTAGAATCTGCTGCGCCTCAACACCATCGGTGTACTGGACGTATTCGGCAAGCTGCCACTTGAGCCACCCGATGGTGTAGTTGTTCTCCTCTGCACTTGCGGTACGGATCACGTCCTGCAGGGCTTGGCGAGCTACTTTGTAGTTGCGAATGGATGCGGCGTCGAATGCGGCCCGCTGAGCGACAGCAATCGATCTGATGTTGCCTTTGTCCGGGTATGTGAGATTCGCAACCGCCTCGCGCGCAACCTTCTTCCACTCGGAGCTTTGATTCAAGCAAACCTCGATTGCTTCATCAAGCTCGCCGATTCCGCCTTCCAATTGGCCCGCGACCTCCAGAGATTTTTCGATCTGAGCGCGGGTCGCAGGTGAGAACAACTGCTTGGCATCCATGAGGAACATCGTCTTGATCAGCGATGCCCCCATCAAGAGCACAACGCAGTAGTCATCGTTGGCCCGAATCCCTCGCCCCATACCCTGCTCAATCCGCTGGATTTGCTTGGCAACAATGTGTCGACTCCCCGCCAGCATATTGGTCTCGATGCGTTCGTAAAGACGTCGAGCTTGCGGAAGACCGTCGAGCACCAAGATGCGACATGCTGAGCCCGGGAGATCGATGCCGTCGTACTTGTTGACCATCACGACAAGGCCAACATGCCCTTTCTTGAGTTGATCAACAGCGTCCTCAAGATTTGCGGCGGTTACGACGAGGTCCGCGACGTCCTTCCAAAACGTCACTCGAAAATCGGAAGGGACGATGACGACCGTGTTGTAAATCTTGGATTTCTCTTTGAGGAACTCCTTGATCTGCTTCTCGGACAGCTCGGGATCTATTTCTTGCGGCACAAGAATCATGCGATCACCGATGTCGTTGGCGACGTTGGGCGTGATGTGATCCACGACCATTTCCGGTCTCGCGTTGAAATCGGAAACCAGTATCGAGTCGTCTGAGAGCGTGGCCGTCAAGAAGATGCGTCGTTTGGCGTCAGTGAAAGAGGGAATCGCTTCGATGGGCAGACATCTTGGCGAAATTTCCAGCTTGCTCCCGGAGATGACGCAGCGGCTTTGATCCAGATGGTTCTTGATGAGCGGCCAGTTGAACTTGATCTTGTCGTCTTGCCGATGCTCGGTCATGATTTTTGCGACCTGAGTGCTCTTGGCATGCCACGCCCAGAACGGGACAAGCATTTCTGTGTCCGGTGCACCATCCTCCAACTCCAGGAGTTTCGTGTCGTTCTGCGCGAGCAGATCATCACGAAACAGCTTGAGAACTTCCGCATAGATCTCGTGCCCACTGTCCACGCTCAGGGTGAACTGACTCTCCGTTGTGGCCAAACAGGCATGGGCATCGTCGATGAGCACGACACCAAGTGGAATTTTCGTCCCAGTGTCCGTCGTACCGAACACCGAGAGCCCGTTGACCAGATGGAAGATGTTCGTGACCAGGATCGCCTTTCCTTGCAGGAAGGCGCCGCTGGTATGGTCAGTCGTCACAGAAATTCCCATGTCGGCCGCCTCTTTGAGCACCTGACGGGTAAGGTATTTGTCGGGGGTTACATAGACTGCTGGCCCGACACCTTCATTAAGACAGCTCTTGAGCATGAGCAGCCCAACAATCGTCTTGCCGCCGCCCGTGTTCATTTTGACAACAAGGTCCCTGTCGTTTCGGCGTGACATCCAGCGTTCCCACACCTGAGACTGAACGTCGCGCGGGTACTTGTACTTCGGATCTTTGTCCGGGAGCAGATTGAATATCTCCCGTGGGCTGACTTCCTTGTCTACCAAAGATTGACCACTTAGCTTGCCGAGGTTGAGAGGCATTTTTTCCTTTTATGGAAGTGATGGCATCGGTCATGCCCTGCGAGATCGCGCAGACATCGACCCGAGCGGAAGAATACGTGCGCTGGACTGTAGCGGCTGCGTGAGGCTTTGGAATTCTGTGCGGCCCGGCATTTGCGCGGAGCCTTGAATGCGCCGTATCGTGAACTGTCTTGATTCGTGCAGCACCTGCCGCCAGGTCGTACAGCCGTAACGCTTGAGGGTCTGTTCAGGATGCATGAGGTTCATCTGCTCGATGACCTGGCCGAGGTCTGCCCAACCGTCGACAGCCAGCGCCGCTTCGGCCGCACGCAGATGCCGCACGATGCCGCAGTTCGGCCAGTCGACCGTGCCATCCGGGTAGATGCCATCGAACAGCAAGTCGGTATACGCGGGGCTCGCCACGAATGCCCCCGTGGCGCTGCGGGCTTGATCCATGGTGATCGCCCATTGACGCAACTCGGCGTAGTGGCCATCGACCTTCGCCATTCCAACGTCGATGTACGCGTCCGCGTCATGGCACCCAGTTTCAGACCAGATGTCGAATCGTTCAAGGAAGTGATGCACGAGTTCGTTGCGCAGCGCGACGAGTTCTTTCAGTCCCGCCACGACGCGTTCGTAGTCTTCTGGCTGTAGTGCCATCCGTGTCTGCATGCGGAACCAGATGCGCTGGGAGTCGACTGGCTCGCACTCGGGCTCGACCATGTCCGGCGGCTCCGGCTGCAGGTAGGTCCCGGTCAACTCGGCGACCAACTGTCCGAGCGTCATGCGCGAAACGACTTCACCGCGCTTCTGTAGGATGGCCATCAGTTCATCGGAAGGGCCGGTGATCTCGAAATCAACGGCCAGCGCCTTCATCAAGCGTTCGTACTGCTGAAGACGGATCAGACAACGCCCGAGTTTGCGCTGGACCTCGCGCTGCAGTGTCGAAACTGGCTCAACTGGCCTCTGCTCGACGGTCAAGTCTTGCCCTGGAATCTGTAGTTCGATGCTCATGCCCTCTTTCATGAGTTTGCTTATAGGCCTCGCCTTCGCCTCTGAATGCCGCCGCTAGTACCAGCCTCGCCCCATCTACCCGAACAGCATGCATTCGACCTCGTGCCTACCTCGCCGCCACCGACTATCTGCATCAGCACCGAGGCTCACTGGTATCGCGGACTCGGTCGCTATCGGCAAGCATCTACAAGGGCTGATTGGCTGGATTTTCCAACTCGCGCGTCAGGGTGCCACAGTTCGCCGAGAACGCGGCGACTTAAGGGCCACCACCTTCTCGAAGAACATCGTCCCGTGGTGCATCGGCATGCCCTCGATGCTCTGCATCCGACCGCTGCCATGCGCGTACCGGATGCCGTTCGTGATCACGACTGCGACGCCCATTTCCTTGAGTTCGTCGAGCAGTTCTTGAACATCGCGTGCAAGCGCGGACTCTTCAATGGGCTCCGCGACCGTGTCGAGTCCCTTCACTTGCTCGCCGAACGGTCCTGTGCTGAACTGAAGCAGTTCAACGTACTCTTGGAGCGCTTCACCGATGCGACTGACCTCGTCTGCCTCTTCCCCTCGCAGGCTTTCACCCATGATGCGGTGCCACATGTGTGTCTGCTTCAACGCACGCAGGAACACGGCGCCGTCTTGGATGCGAACCCCAGTTCCTTCCGACTTCTCTGGCGGAAGCAAGGCGTTCGGATGTGCCAAGCCGAGCGCGTCGGACAGTTTGGGGATAACCGATTCGTGGGCGTAGGCGTACTTCAAGGCGCGTTGCACCACATTGAGCGGCAGCTTCGCCAACAACGCGAGCTGTTTCGGTGTCAGATTGACCTCGCGCATCGCGCCCTCAAGCGCGTCCTTGTTGAATGGAAGAACGTTTTCGGCATCTTCAGCCGCCGTCATGATGCGGCCGAGATGGTGCGTCGCATCGAGGCCCGTCAACCGACGTAAGCGCGCAAGGCGCTTGAGCAGCCCGTTCAGTTGCTCGACGGACAGGCCACCAGGCACCAAGTCCCCGTCAGTGTTCGACATCCAGCCTGGTGTTAACTCGATGGGCCCGTTGTCCGAGTCAAAGCGCAGCACGCCATCGACGGCAGTCGCTTCGGGGGTTCCGCGGAAGCTATCAAGCACCGGCAGCAACTCAAGGTCTCCCCAGCACGTCAGTTGGTCTCCAGTGTTGACTTGGCGCACCTGCGGGCACAGGTAATACTCAGGTGCCAGGGTCATACAGCGCAGCGAGTTGAGCACCATAAGGCCCGGGTGGGAGTATTCCAGTGCACGAGTCAATCGCTCGCAGAACACTCGCAACTCGGTTGGCGGCAGAACGCCCATTTCAGCCTTTGCCTCGGTGCCGACAAAGCGGCAAAGCTTGAATTGCAACCACGGCGCGGTAGGGTGCTCCAGCTCGACGAAAAGCATCTCCGAGCTGAAGCTGAGCGTGCAAAGCGAGACGGCAGTCGTTGTTGGCCACTCGCTGGCCACCACCTTGAGCAGCCGGTCTGTGGCTTCCGACATCGTCGGGAATGTTTCGACGGCGAGGTAGAGCCCGCCGTCCTTGACAGCCTGTAACCCATAGACCACATGCTGCAGCTCGGCGTCGCCGAACGGCAGGCTCGCCTGCAGGGTGCGCATCCAGTTCGGCTGGTCGCAGACACGAGCAAGTGCTTCCAGCGCGTTGGTGTATTTGATAACAACGCCATGGGCCGCCAGTGCTGCGACCAGTTTTCGGGCGACTAGTTTGGAATCAGCGAGCTTGTGCAGTTCGACCGAGCGGCACACGTTCTGGGCCGCAGTATCAGACAGGGTCGTACCGCGGGCGGCAATGAACTCGGACAGCCGCGCAGCTTGGTCGACAACGGGAAGAGAAGAAATAATCGAAGCCATGGGCTTCCTCCGAAGGTTAGACCTGCGGAACTCGCGGTTGGCGCTGCGCATTGCCGTGCGAGTCCACAGTGGACCTCACGGTAGGAAATACTCATGGCCGCCTGAGCGGCTGGTGTCGTTCGCCGGATTTTGCCGTGCCGCTTTCGCGGTGCGCAACTGACAGGCCCCGGGGTGACCTGGCGGAATTTTAGCTACGAGCTTGGGGGCCGTGTCAAGATGTTTCGCGGGCAGGCGCAAAATCGATACTCGCCTCCACCCCGAATGAAACGACCTTTACTTCAAGGCGCAGATTCGCAACTGGTTGCTCCAAGATATTGCCGTCATCAGTTTGTTTGACCTCGAATATTTTTAGCGCCAGCAAATGGAAAGTCGAATCCCCGGAAAATCCGACGACGATAGATGCCCTTTCAAAAATCTTCCCCTCCATCAAAAGAAAACATTCGATGCCAGAAGCAAAAAATATGAGCTATGCCGAGATCCAGAACCGGATCAAAGGCATGGATGCTGAACGTGCGGAGCTTGAGACTGCGCTTCAAGCCAAGCGTGGCGAGGAAATCAAGGTTCTCGCTGACGGATACGCGAAGAAGCTTCAAGCAGGAGGATTTTCGATCTCCGAGGGCATTAAGGCATTGGCACCATACGACACAGCAACGGCCAAGCGCTCGGGCACTGCGCCGCGTCCGCCGCGCGAGGTTGAAACTGGCACGACGTACAAGAATCCCGAAACCGGTGAGACATGGAAGGCCGGAGCGAAGGGCCGCGTTGTCGGATGGCTTCAGAGGCAGATCGATGCCGGCAAGCGCGCTGCATCCTTCGCAACAAATGCAGTCTAACTAGGTCGCTTTGCCTCAGTTGTTAAATGGGGCGCATCGAGCGCTTCAGGCGCCGTGCATAGCGTCGATACCGCTCGCAGAACTTGGGCTATAGCGGTAGTTCGGCTGCCCGGGCTGGGCCGCGACGTGCTCCTCCCACAGCATGAGTGTCACGCCCTTGCGCCGCAGCTCCTGGTGCACGCGGCCGTAGTCAGGCTGCACGTAGTGCGAGGGACGGTCCAGTCAGCCTTGCACGACTCAGCGCTCCGGCGCCGCGTCGCCCAGCGTTTGAACGGTGGGCCAACCCAGGCCCGCGACGCTGGCAAGGCCAACGTACTTGGCCATGACGCCCTTGGAGATGCCGAGTGAAGCCGCGATCCGTTCATCGGAGAGGCGGGCTTCGAGCTTGAGACAAAGGACGTCTCTGATCTTGCGCATGTTGATCCTTGGTGCGGGCAAGCCTGTCTCCGGAAGAAGTCGGAGACAGGCTACCCGCATGGGGTGTATGAAATGCGCAACACCAACACACGGACATACGGTAGCGTTCCGCTACCTTGATCGTTGATTCCGGACCATCTAGAAGTCGGCCCCGTTGAGCCCGGAATCACCGATCACGTTCGCGCGGAATTCCCGGTTACGCTGCCCCGGAGTACCCAGATTCAGATACTAAGCACGTTTGCTTGATCTTCGTTCAGTTTCTTCAGGCGATAGCGCAGATTGCGAGACCTGCGTGATCTCGCTAATGCTCTGGAACTCTTTCAAGTACTCAGGCCGATTCTCGGCGAGCCATCGCACTACCGGCGCACAGTCCAGCCACGCGCTTAAAAAGCGCTTGATCACCGTCAGCAGCAGCACGTCTGGCCCGAAGCTGTCTTCCACAGCTCTGACCTGACTTTGAAGTACCGCGATCTCTCGTTCCAAGCGGGCCATGGATTCAACGGAAACGGAATCGTCGTTTGCGGCGGTGTTTGCGACCAGCAGGCTCGGAGGTGTGTTCAACAGCATCGCGTCGGCGAACACCGTGGCGAAATTGTTCTGCCCGATCATTAACTCGGCTGCTTCGATTTGCCGTACCGGCTTCATCCGCCTGAGTATTGCAAACAGCTTAGCTGGGCAAAGCTTGTCCTCAAGCAACTCTGCTGCTTCATCACAAATGCCGTCAAGCATCCGAAATCGATTCCGAATGGTTGACGGCGAGAGATTGAGCGTCTTGGCCAGCCGTTCCGCAGGGAGCCCGCTCTCAATCGCCGCGACGATCATCTTGTGGGCTTGAACGGGTGTTTGCTTGTTGAGCTGCTTGTTGTAGGTGTAAGTATCATCGTCAGTCGCGATAAGACACGAGACTTCTTTCGCGCCGAGTTGCTTCAACGCCTCGATTCTCAAGTGGCCGTCCATCACGAAATACCGCCCCTTGCGGCTCGTATCTGGAAACACGGCGGGAGGCTCCACCAAGCCGATCTCGCTGATGGATGCGACGATCTGCAAGAACGCGACGCTTTCCTTGACAAGTGGGCGCAGCGTTTTGAGATACACGAGGTCCTGCAGCGGGACGACCACGCAGTCTTTCAGGAACGCCGTTCGGGTACGCGTTGCCTTGGTGCTGGCCTGCTCGGGTGTGGCATCAGTGTTCATGACCGCTCTCCCGACGCCATCCGCTCGTTGAGCAATACGGGTAGCGAATCCAGCTTGTGGGAACGCAGGATCGAGACAAATTGCTTGTTCCTCAAGATGTCCTTGAACGCCTGCATGGCGAATATCAATCGGTCGTGTGTGAATTCCGCTCGCTTCGCGGCAAGCCTCTGGTTTTCTGCTTCCCGTTCAAATATGCGTCTCAACTCCAGAGGTGTCAGCTTCTTGCGCTTGCCCGCACGACCCAGCGGCGCATTGCCGATGGATTTTGCGCGCTTCGCTCGCTGCTCTAACAGTCGGCGCAACACAGACAGCTTTCTTCCCTTGAAGCCCTGTTCATAGGCGTCGGACAGCAAGTCCTGAATCTCGGCGCCGCTGCGCGCAATGGTCGTCGCCATGCTCAACGGGATCATTCCGGTCTCCACCGCCGCCAGCAGCTTCTCTTCACCCCGCTCCAGCAAGCCGTTGATCATGTTGACCCATGAAGGCGTCACTCCAATCTTCTCGGCGATCTGGCTGTCACTAAAGCCGCGTTGCTTGAGACTCCCGACTTCGCGCATGAGGTCGATGGGGCGGTGCTGCACTCGTGCAATGTTTTCCACCAGACTCATCAGCATGCATTCCTCCTGCGATGCATCCGTCACGAACGCTGGAATCTCTTGTTGATTCAAAGCCTGAAACGCCTCCAAGCGGCCTTGTCCGCAAATCAGGTCGTAACGCACCGAACCATCTCTCATGGACTGTCGACTCAGCATGATCGGGCGCTTGAGGCCTACAGCCTGGATGTTTTCGACCACGCGCCGATGCTGTTGCCGGTTGCGTGTTCGAGGGTTCAACACGTGAATCAGATGGATGGGAATCATCTCCACGCTTTCATGAGTCGTCTGAGCATCAGTCATGCGGCTTCCTTCCAACTGCAGCGTGCAGCAAGTTTGTCAAGCACTTCGAGGGTATCGAATCGGTAGCTGTCGATGAGGCCTGGGTTTTCTTCGGTGACACGCACGGGCCATGCCGCCGTGTCGATGCTCGGAATAAGGTAGTAGTCCCTTGGCTGGGCGTTGACGCTGTCCATCCGGACCGCAATCGTGATGTCGGGCCGCAGACTGGAGTCGAAGCGAACGCGCCAACGAAGCATTCCTGCAGGCGTCGATTGGCATCGCACGACAACCACGGACGCCGTCCATTCATGGTTGATCGTCAACAAGTCCGTGATCGGGTTGCGTTGGACGACCGCACCTACAGCTAGCAGCCGGTCAATCACTCGTTGCGTCACGTCAGGTCGCCAGCGCCGAAGTTCTCGATTGATTTCAAGATAGCGGTAGTCCCTGTCCGGCTTAAAGCCGACGAGCGCGTAGGCCGCTATCAGACCGCCGAAACGAGAGCGATAAATCGTGCTCGATGGCATGCCCTCCTGCTCATCAATGATGAGTCCGGACAGCGTACCGCTGCGCTCTAGGAGTTCGCGAAGCAATGCCAGCATCTGCGCGTCGTCAAAACGACGAGAACGAGCGACGATGATCTCGCGTGCCTTCTCGAACAGCGCCTGCGATACGATTCCTTGGAATGCGCCATCGCAACGGATCCAGAATTCCGGGGCGTTGCGAACTCTCTCCTGTTTGAGCTTGAACGATTGGCGGTTGTAGACGTTGTTGCCGATGTATTTTTCGTTGGTGAGGATCTGATGGACCGTACCGCGCGTCCATGCCCGCCCTAGGTCTGTAAGCAGTCCTTCGGCGTTCAGCGTATCGGCAATGGCGCGTTCGGGCCTCTCATACTCAATGAAATCGCGGTAGATGCGATGTACGACGGTGATTTCTTCGGGTGGCCCCGGAACCAGGATGACACGATCCGTCTGGATGCTCTTGTGTTCACCAAATCTCAACGGGCCTTTAGAAATGCGGCGCTCGTCGAGCAACTCGCGGCGTAGGCCATATCCTGGCGTACCCCCTTGATGGAAGCCCAATCCCACGAGATGGCATTGACCGATGAAGACCTTGGTGGACAGCACTCGGCTGTACTCGCCATCCATCCACCGTTTGAAGTTCTTCACCACCGTCGACATCGGCTTGCCGTCATTGTCGAATGGCTCGGCGCAATAGGAGATGGGCACGCCTGCCTTGGTGCAAAGGTACTCGTAATGCGCGCTTTCGTCCGTGTTCTGGAATCGGCCCCAGCGACTGACGTCGTACACGAGGACGCCCTTGAACGCAGCGCGACCACTTTGTATGTCAGCGATGAGTCGGCGAAACTGTTCTCGGCCCTCCGTATCCAGTCCACTCTTACCCTCGTCCGCATAGGTGATTACGACCACCATGCCATGCTTGGCAGCGTAGTCGTTGATTGCCTCGGACTGGTTGTCCGTTGAGTAACGCTGGTGATCCGTGGACATGCGCACGTATGCAGCCACTGGAATCAAACCGTTTGCGTCGTTTGTCGCCGCACGTTTTCTTTTCGGAGCCAAACCAATCTCCTGTCGGTCGGGTTGGCCGGCACGAGTCAGTATGGTTGGCGGGATTCGGTTTTCAAGCACCCTGCGGGAGGCTTGGTTACGAATTGTCAGGTGCCCGAAGCCGGCAAGATCCGTACAGCGAACATGGAAAGCTCAGCCGTCACGTACCAAATACCCGCCGACCCGCAAAATTCCAAGCGCCTGTGCAACATCAACTTGGGCAGGCCACAGACCGCGAACTCTTTCCACGCTACCCTGCGCGCCTCGGTCAGCACAACGACCAACCGCGCGGCGCAGCTACACATGTAGCGATACGGTGCAGTTATCGCTACATTGCCATAGCAACATCTGAATCGAACTACGACCCTATTTGACCGCTAGGCCTATGGAGGATACCGAATTTGCAGATTGTGTCGCGCGCGGAAGCTGCCCAGCCGAGCGAAACGCCGCGCATCTTCACCGCCCCCCCCAATGCGGCGGCGCGGTGACATCCGCCGAGAACGCAACCAAGAATGGTCGTCGACGCAACCTCGTAATCTCGGCCTCGATCAAGAAAATGGATATAGAGACGCGTAGATCATATGAGCTACTTGGTAGTCAATCAGGTGCTTTCCGTGCGCATATGAAGTCACCACCCTCTGGATTTCAATTGGAGAGAAAGAGAACTTAGCTGGCAGCTTAAGCTTGCGCTTTATGGCGCTGTCCGCAGAGTTGCATTGCTCGCAAATGACGGTAGGTTCAAAGCGAGCAGCAAACCATTTTCCCCCTGCGTGGTCATGGTGCTCGTGATAGCCACCGGCCCAACCGGGGCGGCTTATTTCAGGCTTGTGAGGATAGAGGGTCGTCCAACGCAGAATTTCAAACTTAGTCCGCAGGCAACTCGGGCAGCGCCAGTCCTCCGGAAGGCGGGCGTAGATCCTGCGGCAGTGCGCGCCGTCGAATGCCCGAAAGTCCTCAATACTTGGTCGTTTGGCGACGAGGTTATGTAGTAAGACCGCCTCCCTGTAGGCGTCCTTCACTTGAGTGCCTCGACACGAAAAACATCGCCCGTTAGCAAAAAATTGCAGGTCACCGTTGGCACAGCGGCAAGCGATACTTCCGTTTGACATGGCTTTAACTCCGGTACTCCTCCTTGACATGACTATTCATTCATCAGAACGCTGGACGCCTTTCTGACCGTCGCGATATAGGCATGACAAATCAGCATTTGAGATCGAAGAATCTCTTGCGAATTTGATACAGCCGTACTTCTGCCTCTGCTCGCGCCTTGGCGTCTGAACTGCCGCCTCCACCTTCGAGCATAGGCAACTGGCGGTCAAGCTTCGCGCATTCCGCTTGATCCTGAGACGGCAGCCGCACTCGACGGCGTAGCACCTCCATCTCGCTGCGCGACTTTCCGGTCAACGGTTTCAGAGCGTCGTCGAACGCATTGTTCGTCTCTGCGCGCCGCACTTCTACTCCCTTACGGGATTGCCCCGACATCTTGTCCACACCTTGATTGGGCGTTGCGTCGATGACCTTCGCTCCCACACAAGGAGAATCCGAATAGGCGACGCGGCCATTCATCTCGCAGCGGTAGACCGGGGGCGCCGCTGATGCAATGCAAGAGACAAAGAGACATGAGAGCGCGACCAGCCGGCTCACGGTGTAGCTGGAGCCCATGTCAAGCTATCGACCGGACACCCCGGCACGACGGATACTGAGAGCATCCCCAAAACTGCCCGCCAGCATTCGCACCCTTCTTGGCAATACGCTTGACCATCCCTGAGCCACATGCAGGGCACACAGCTTCGCTGGCCGCGACACCAGGTGCACTCGGTGATACGGGCGGGTGCAACCTGTCGGCAGCATCGACACGCGAAGATAGCGATTGCCGCGCTTGTCTGATCAGGCCGAACAATCGATGCCCATCCACCAGCTTGACATTGCGGCCATCGGCAAAGGCCTTGGCATCCTCGCTGAAGCTGCCTGAGGTCACCACGAACCCGCCTGTAGCACCCTTCGCCGCCATCACGCCGTACAGCTCGCGCACCACGTCGACGCCAACCTTATAGGCCTTCCACTGCTTGCACTGGACGAGGAATTTCTCTGTGCCCTTCGAGAGCACGAGGTCCACGCCGCCATCTGCCCCGCCACCACCGGTTTCGGAGACACCGAAGCCTTGCAGGCGAAAGGCCTCACCGACCAACATCTCGAACTCGCGCCACGACATTCCGTCGAGCACATCGGCCCCCTTGGCCTGTGCGGCATTCGAGATTAGGGCTCGGCGCTGATGGCGCCGCCATGCCGAAACTCCTGCACCGCCGAGGCAGATCAGCGGCACCACATACTGGCCGAAGCCTGCCAGTGCGGCTCCCATCGAGCGGGCAATCAAGTCACCCATCTGGCCTGGCTGAAGTGCGACCGCCGTTGGCGGCGCTGCCAGCCTGTGCAAGAGCACGTAGCTGATCGCCGCGAGGACGATGCCGGCCCACCATGGCAGCAGGGACACCAGATCCATCAGATCTTCCGCAGGACTCGTTTTCTGTCTTCTAGCCAAGTTTCCCTCCACTGCAATCAAGCTTACTGTTGCCGAGCGATTTGCAGATGTCGTCCTCAAATTTTTTTGCCGCGGCACTGCGATAGTAACTTTTTGCTACCATGCGGCCAAGAATCAAGAATGCGTCAGCCACTGCACGGGAGGCAATGTGCCCATTTCTATCCGGGACGTCGAAGGCGTGCTGCAGGCGCGCTCGCTCGCGAATCCATCGCTGGAGGCGTTGAAGCCCAACGATCAATCGTATCGTGCACTCCTTTTCCAACCTGCGGGGCCAATCCTGGCAGATGACACTCGCATCGGTCCGCTTGACCTAGCTTATGCTGATAAACAGGCGACGAAGTTTCTAGAGCTAGCGACAACTAAGGGACACCATCTTGTGGTCACCCCAGAGTACTACCTCCCCATCGAAACTCTTGTGAGGTGCGTTCAGGGCAACACATTTCCTGCAGTCGGCGCCCTCTGGGCACTCGGTTGTGAAAGCATGACGCCGGCACAGCTCCAAAAATTTGAAGAAGACTGCACGGGGTATTGCGATGTCATCTTTGACAAAGACACGGCCGCCGCCGTGCAGGGAATTTATTTTGATCCAGTAGCGTACTGCTTCGTCACCAAGGACAACGGGGGCGAGGATCGTCGAGTCGTCCTTCTGCAATTCAAGACCATCTCGTCACGAGACTCACACTTTTTTGAGAATAAAAACCTTCGCTGCGGCAACGTCATTTATCAGTTTAAGGGCGAAGGCGAAATACTCGCCCTCTCGACGATCATTTGCTCTGACGCATTCAACGTCGCACTAGACGAAAAGATTCGCAGCAAGCTGGCGCACTTCGCCACGCTTCTTCACATCCAGCTCAATCCAAAGCCAAGACACGTCGACTACCTTCGGTACCGGATTGACACATTTAGCAAGAACAAGGATCTGAACAACTGCGACATCGTCTGTTTGAACTGGGCAGAAAACATGGTCCAGTACGAGGCACCCGCTGGCAAGCACGAATCGTGGAAAAACGAGAGCGGCTCGGCCTGGTACATCTCCGAACATCGCTGCTCGTCAAATGACGACGAGGTCGAAAGCAACGAACGCCGCGGTCTTTACTACTCGAGGCATGTCAAGCATCGCCACGTGCTCCATTTTCATTTCAGCGCTGCAGCGTTTGAGTTGACCGTCGCAAAGCTAGTTCAGGTTGGATCCTACCTTCACGATAACCATCTTGGGCCGAAGCTGGATGCCCGATATAGCTGGGACGATGAGCATAAGGAATGGGAACCGAACGAAGAATGTCCAGATCCAGGATTGTCTAAACTTTTCGCGCTTACGCCTCACGTGGAGGAGGCTTTTGCAAGCCTAAAAGCCGTTAGCAGCCGACTGCACGTTGAGCGTGCGATTGCGCTGTCATGTGGCCTTCTGACAAGCAAGGTGAACTGGTTCAAGGCGAATGAGCTTGATGCTTGCAAACTAGGTGAGGACGAAATTGTGCGCCGCGCAACCCTTTGCCTTGATCGTGACAATTCAGCGCGCGAGGGTCGTGAACGTCGAATGAAAAACGTTGCCGCACTTAATATCGTCCTCAGCACCCAAAAGCTCCCGCCTCAGATTCGCGACCTCACTGGCGGAGGCGCCCGAGTCATGTGGCAGGCCGGATCACCGAACACCAACGTATACAAGCACGGCTCGCAACCTGCCCTTGTCGCCTACCTGGGAATGGACCCCAGCCCTGATACCGTGCGCAACGTGAGTGACGCGGCATTCGAGCTTCTGCGTTTTGAGAACGACGACAGCCACAAGCACCGCATCGCGGTCTGCTATCACACGATAGATGGAAAGCCTGAGTTCGCGAACGTCCGGCAACTTACCGACATCACGCACGGCGGTGGCAGCGCAGCGTCCATCACCGAGGGTGTCTAAATGCAAGAACTTCAATCGGCCCGCAAGAAAGTCATCGACCTGCTCGGTGAAGTGAAGGATGTGGAGGACGCAGTGGTGCGCGCTGAACGCCACCACGATGGGAAATGCTACGCCGTCGCATACGTCGATCTTGCCGACAATGTCGTCGGTCGCGCTGGCGAGCTTCACGCCTTTCAGGAGCGCATTCTCGGTGAAGACTTCTTCGGCACGCCGGGCGACCTGCGCTGGAACAAGTACCTCTATATCGTTGCTGGTCCGAAATCGCTTGGCCAAGATGGCTTTGAAAAGGCGAAGGCGGCGATTGAGGCGGACAGTGAGTACGCTCGTAAACGAGTAGTTTCCGAAGAGGAGCTTGATGCTCTGCTCGGTGCTGCGCAGCACTTCACTCCAAGCACTGCCGGCAAAGACTTCAATGTGGTCGGCGAATGGGAGACGCGCCTCGCCGCCGCCAATCTGGATGAACTGCTCGACCGTCCCACCCGCAAGGACGTCGTGGAGCGGATCGGAACCCAGTCGGCCAAACGCGTGGCCGTTGCAGACAAGACACTAACTCTCAACCCAATCGACTCTCCACTAACCAAGAAGTGGCTAGCGTCCATTTCAATCGACAAATTTCGCCCCATTCACGACGGCAAGTCCTACACCTTCGGTCAAGTCACACTTATCGTTGGACCCAACGGCACTGGCAAGACCTCGCTGCTTGAGGCTATCGAGTACTTTTACTGCGGTCACAACCGTAGGCAGGGGAATCCAGGCTCTCCAAAGATTTCCGGGGCGCTAGTGGGGGACCTTAAGCCGTTGCTAGCCTCCGCCGAATCGGGACGCATCAGAGCGCGCTGTCTGAGTTGGTACAACCGCGATGAACGGTTCGCGAAGTCGATTCTGGGCGCATTCACCCGGTACAACTTCCTCGATACAGACGCGGCCTTCAGACTTTCAACGGAACTTGAACCATCTGAAATCCCGGATGATTTAAGCCGGCTGATCGTGGGTGCGGATGCCTCAACGATTTGGGACTATCTCAACAAGATCGCGCCCGAGATTGAGACGGCTTATGAGCGAACAATGGTGAAGGTCGATGAGCTTCGCCAAAAACACGAGATTGCTCAGAAGGAGCTTCAGGACTTACAGAGCCGGCCGTCCAGTGGTAGAGCGCTGACGGAAGCTTTTCGCGCCGCGCTGAATGCGCTTGGATGGAAAGCGCCCAGACAATCAACGGCTCTCGCAACGGAAGCCGAAGCGAACGGTCTTCAGGAAGCAATCGGCCATCTTCAAACTGTGCAGGCCGCGGGTTTAGGCGCGGTATCTTTAGACGCAATCGCCGAGCGCAGTCGAATAGTTGAGTCGGCACTGGCCCGGGCCCGACCACTGGAAGCCGACCGGATTCGGTATGCGCAAGAAGCAAAGCGATTCGCTGACCAAGCGTTGGAAAGTGACCGCGCAACGATGGCGCTAGATCGTTGGCTGGTCTATTTGAATAGCGGCTTCGCCGCCGCCCATGCTAGCGTCGCTAAGGCTAAAGAAGAGGCCAATATAGCGCTGAGCCGCCTCGGCGTGTATGCAACTGGTGAGGTCCCTGAGGTACCCCAAGAGTACGCGTCCACACCACTGGCTTCCGCCCTCAGAGAGGCAAATCTCAACGTTCAGCAGACCATAGTGCAGATCTCTAACTTGGAGAAGCTTTCTGCCAGCTTCGGCAGAGCAGCGTCTGCGCGTGCACAAGCAGCACGCCAACTCCAAGCGGCTGTGCAAGCCTCGTTCGATGCAGGTCATCCGAAGGATGACTGCCCTGTCTGCCGCGCGAAGTACGCGGCCGAAGATCTCGTCGCCATAGTCGGCCGAATCACCCAAGGGCTTGAACAGTCAAGCGAACTTACTGAGGTTACCGATCAGCTTGTTGGAGCTCGGGAACAACTGGAGTTGCTGCAAGGCTGGGTACGGTTTTTTCTGTTCTTACAGCGAATCGCCGAAGCGATCAACTTGGCATCAAACGCTGTCTGCGCCGATATCCCCGCTCGTCTGATAGAACTGAGAGCCGAATCGGCCAAGGCCGCATCTGAACTTGCCACGGCAAACAAGGATTGGGTGCGAGTCAACAGCTCCGGTCTGAGCGCAAATGAACACGACGTCCTCCATAGGACGATCTCCGCGATTCTGCATTCGCCTGAGTTGGAGTTGGATGCGACTGCCATCGACAGACGCCGCAACGAACTTCTTGAGGCAACGGCTTCGTTTCGAAAGCTTGAAGCCGAGAATCTTGAGCTGTCCAACCTCGCTGCGAGAAAAGTTGCGGACGAAGTCAAAGAAGCTAACTCCGAGGAATGGAACACGCGCGCGCAACAAAACTCCGGCATGGAGTCTCTGGTAGCGATGCGCGATGAAATCGCGTCGATCCAAAGTCGAGTTCGTGCCTTGCACGGCCTTCTGGACATCAGTGGCAGCACATCGCTTGCTGATTCGAGTTTAGGGGTGCTTGGCGCTACTCGAGCTCATTTAGAGGCGATTGAAGCGGTAAAGATCGAAGGCTCGGCGTCCGTCAGTATTTCGGAGCTCATCCTCCGCATTGAGCAACTGGGGAAGGACTTGAAGCGCGCGTCAGCGAGGAAAGAGAACTATCAGGCCGCCAAGGAAACATTAGAGCTCCTCCTAGCCGAATGCTCTCTTGAACGCGCGACAAAAGAATCGTTGGAAGCTATTGGCTCGGAAATCAATAGAATATTTAGTCGCATCCATGCGCCAAACGAGTATGACTATGTTGGGCACGACGATGTACTCCTCCAAACGTCGGCTTCGCACGAGACTCGTACACTCGAGCAGATTAGCACCGGGCAGCGGGCCGCTTTCGCGTTATCAGTTTTTTTGGCGTTGAACCGCAATGCCGTATTCGCTCCACCGATTATTATGATTGATGACCCAATCGCGCATATCGATGACCTCAATGCGCTGTCGTTCCTCGACTATTTGAGGGATCTGGTTGTTAACTCGAATCGACAAATTTTCTTTGCGACCGCGGATACCCGAATCGCTGCTCTATTTTCACGAAAATTCAGCTTCTTGGGCGGCGCATTTAAAAAAATCGCACTGACGCGTGAACCCGTCGAAGGGGCGGTCAATGTATAGGAGCGTAGTCGTCATATTTGCGACTCAAAAACTTCTCGTTCAAAGATTCCTCGTCATTTCTTTCTCGGCTTCGCCGCGAAGCCCAGCCGTATAGGGATGCTCAGGCCGAAGGTCAAAATCATTCCCGCTCTCGTGTTTGAATAACAACATCTCAAGCAAAATCCCCTAATGACGTCGCCACTTCCAACTGCTACGAATATCTCGCTCCGAGAATCCGGTTACGACGAGTACTGGCTTCAGAAACAAATTAGTACTAATCCAAGTTGTCTCGGCCTAGGTCAATTGGAACTTGCTGCCAACGAGCGACGACAAAGCACAGGAGGCAGGCTCGATTTGTTGCTTGTTGATGATGATGACAAGTCAATGTATGAGGTGGAACTGATGTTGGGGGAGACTGATGAAACTCACATTATTCGTACAATTGAATATTGGGACTATGAACGCCGGGTTTGGCCCCAAAGAAAACACTACGCCGTAATCGTTGCGGAGCGGGTCAACCGTAGGTTTTTTAATGTAATTCACCTGCTAAGCAACGCAATACCGATCATTGCCATCCAAGCGTCCCTTTTGGATGTTAATGGCCAAAAATGTCTCTCTTTTACGCGAATTCTTGATATTTATGAAGAGATAGAGGACGGGACCACAACTTCAGGCCTTGTGAATCGAGATTTTTGGATGAAGAAGGCTTCTTGGACGCTTGAAACCGCGGATGTTCTCCTGGCCATTGCTAAGGAAGTACTGCCAAGTTCTCAACTAAACATGGTCAGAAATTATCTTGCACTTTCGGGAGAAAGAAACTTCGCTTGGATCAAACAACGAAGCAATGAAAAATCTTTGTTTGAAGTTCGTATCGCGGAAGCGCAAGCTGAACACGCAGTTCAGCTTATGGACTCGGCCGAGTTAGTTGCAACGCACACACAGGGCGCCCTTAAAGTAACAGTGTCGCTAAAAGCGGTGAAAGAGAATTTGGACACGTTTAGAAAGCTTATAGCTTTGGCGGCCAACTAAACAATGCTAGCTGGAGAAACGGCGAAGCCTCTTCGGAGCAGGTCGCTACACTCACGAAAAGGATGATTTTGTCGCATATTTCTGCCGGTCAGTTGGCCAAATCACTCGAACGGCTGCAGGCATTCCATGCCTTCTTCGGCGTGACGTTCCTATCCATGAAGCAATCGGGCGTGGGCGTTGGGACGCCTACGACTTGGGGAAGCCAGCAAGAGGAGGCGCTTCTTCGGCAGTATTTTTCGCCCGCCGGCGCCCCTCCTGGGAAGCCGTACTGCGTTCCATTTGGCCGGAAGGATCCGGAAACTTGGTTCTGGAAGAACACGAAGTACTCCGGGGGGACGCTGCAGCGCGCCCGCACAACCGACAACTACAGCGCAGCTCTAGAGCACCCTAGCGTAAAGGAGTGGTCGTTCACCAAGGACTACCTCGACGAACTCGAAGCCCTCCTTCCCTTGCGAACTGACGGCAGAAAAGAACGGATCCCTCTCTTCGACTTGGCAGCGTGGCTCTATCGTCACGACGAGTTGCCCGAGTCGCTGGATGAGGTGGAGAAGAAGTTCCGCACAGAATTCAACATCAATGACGGCGAATACAGGCAACTTTTTGACGCCACTCGGCCGCCAGAGACGCAGTATTTTTCGCCCCTTGCAGTGTCGGAAGATGAGCTCGCGCCGCTGATACATGGCGTGCCCCCTGGCCCCTCAATGATGGGCCGTTCGGAAGCAGATCTCGTCCAGCACCTAGAGAACTGGGTCACCAACGAAGAAGGGTTGACGCTGCCGTTGGGATTCGTCCAAGCCTTTTACGGCGCCCTAATCGTCCAGCGCTTCGTTGTGCTCGCAGGCCGTCCAGGCACAGGGAAAACCGCGTTTGTCCGTGCTTTTACGGAAGCACTTAGTCGATTCTTCGCAAACTCTGTCTCGTTAGTCGAGGTCAGCGTAGGTAGCGACTTTTCAGAGGCCGACGTCCTGGGCTACGAAAAAATTTCCGGAGGCCTCGCAGCAACTGAACTGAGCCGGAAACTTTTTCTTTCAGAACGGCCGCGCGACATCTATGTGGTACTACTTGACGAGATGAATCTTAGTCAGGTTGACCATTATCTTGCACGACTGCTTCCTGCTATTGAGAGCGATGCGAAAGTAGAACTGCCTGGGCACGGGTCTCCCAGTCCGTTCCCACCCGACGCGTTCGTTGTAGGGACTGTCAATTCTTTCTTGGAGGAGTCCACGCGGATGCCTCTAAGCAGCCCCGTTAAACGCAGGTCCAACATCGTCGAGATGCCAAACGCGCTTGGCGAAATCGTCACAGGCGCCGACAGGGGGAGATTCGACAAGTCATGCATTGACCTCCTGAAACAAACGAAGGCCCGCATCGCCAAGCGCGCCAAAGAAGGCTTTTCGAGTGTGCTGGACTCTTTCCGGATCCAACGTCTGGATGCGGCTCTGACCGCTGGTTCCGATGTGCGCGCGGCAGCCTTCGGAGATGTGCTCTGGGGCATCTGTCAAATTTGTGCCAACAGCGAGATGACATCCCTGACTTTCGGCCTTGTGCAGGACGTGCTCGACTACGTCGCCATATCTGGCCGCCCCTCGAAGGTTGCCTTGAGCGAACAGATTGCTCAGAAAGTCGTTCCCCAGCTCAGTGGTCCTGCGAGCGTTGCCGAGGAGTTGCTGGCTTATGTGACCGACGCGGAAGCAGGTACGGGTGAATTCTCGTCTGCGATTTCTGCGTTGCAGGCGTTACTCAGGACTAAGGATCTTGGAACGGGGCACGTCTTGTTCAGGTACTGACAACGTTTTTAGGCGACACTGCCACAGCTTGACTTCAAGACATCGCGTACATAGCGATGAACCGCCTCCATACCATTGGACTCTTGAAAGTGGCTCGCGCGTATGGACATCTCAAGCAATGTATTGCCGCCCGAGGCAATGACATTTGTCGTGGGAGAGAAGCCTGGGAAGATGATGCCCCCAGAGTTCGTTCCATAGCTATTCAGATAGCCCTGCATCTCGAACAGATCGGCCTGTGTGGCACGGTTCCCAGCGTGGTCAAGCTTGAACTTCGCATCTAGCAGGAGCGCTCGGCAAGTGGTTAAGCTTAAGAGCACGACATCCGGGCGCTCATTCGCAGGCCTCGACGTTGCGTCGCGCCAAGAGCCGAGTACGCCCTTTGGAAGTTTGGTATCGAAGTACAGGAGCCACTCTTCGGATTTCATCGACCAGCCCTGAGGGGCGCGTTTGCGCAAGTCCTTGTCATCAGAAAAATATTCGAGACCGAGAGCATTGCCCACAACGTGTGCAACAAACGTCTGATACACGTCCCAAACGTCTCTGACGTTCGCGCGAATGGACCTCGCGTAGTCCATGCTGTCTGCGATGTCGGCCCCGTACTCTGCTTGCAGGTCTCGCATGTGGCCGTAACGGCGATCTGTGCGCTGAATTTCCGTAGGTAGCACGGACGTAGGCATTGCACGGCGCTGAATGGAGATGTTGCGGAACAACGAGAGGTTGAGAAGCTCGTTTGTTAAGTCGCTGAAACTGAACACTTCTTCTCGGACGGGTGAGGCGACTACCGTGGCGAGGTCTTGACACTGATTTCTCAGCATGCACAGGAACGCTGCCATTTGTGCATGTTCCGCAAGCTCAGACTGGCGCGCCTTCGAGTTGACCACCACGCGTGAGGGCCAGTAGTTTTCTCCACTGATCTGGACTGGGCCGTTATCAGCGCGTTCCAGCAAATGCCGCCTTTCTCGCAACAGTCGGCTGGTCTGCGCCACTAATAGCCCCTTGCTCCGCAGCGACACCTCGCTCATCCGAACAATCCTCGTTGCAGGGCGTGCGTCTATGGAGCGCACAAGCCGCTCAATCTGGGGAAGCCTATCGCGCAACCATGCGTAGTGAATCTGCGGCAGCCGCACCTTTCTCGTGGCACCGCTGGCCGCCATATAGGTGAATTGACGCCTGTAGCCGAGATATGAACTAGCGCATACCTCCGCCATAGACCGAACCTCGCCCCACGTTGCTTTGGCGGTGCGAGTTTGAAAGTCGTAGGCGTATGCCACGCCAGCCACTTGGACACTCAGGCGATGGAAGCCGACCTGGTTCGTCAGGTCGATACTCCAGACCGCGAGCTTTGCCTCCTGATGCCAAGAGACGGGAAGAGGTGCGTCGTCAAGTTCCACTATCGGTCGGCTTGCGGCAAGAACCGAGCCGAGCACCGCGCCTTCCAATACTTCGACGTTCGAGGAGCCTAGAGACAGCTCAAACGCTATCCCGCCTTGCTCCAAACGAACGACAGGGACTTGGCTCACGCAGCAGCCTTGGCGGTCGCAAGTTCACCGAATTCTTTGCGAATGCGCTGTGCCGCAAACTCTGCGTACTTCGGCTTCAGCTCGATACCAACGGCCTGGCGGCCATTGGCCAACGCACTCACCATGGTCGTGCCAGAGCCAACAAATGGATCAAGCACAGTGCCCCCCTCTGGACAGCCACAGAGTAAGCAACGGTCAACCAGCTCTCGCGGATAGGGAGCGAAGTGTGATCCCGGATTCTCGGGCCTCGCAACAATCTTCCAGACATCTTCCTCGCCAGCAAGTGCTTCGCGATTGAAGTAATACTTGGGGCCCTTGGAAAAGATGAAAACGTTCTCGTGCGTCCGCCAAGGTCGGTCATGAGCCGTTGGCTCTGGCAGTGTGCCCGGCCTCTGCCAGATCACCGCACTGCGTAGCGTCCATCCGTCTTCTTGCATAGCCAAGGCAACACGCCAAGGAATGCCTATTAGCGACTTGCGTGGCAAGCCGAGGCCTGGCCCGTCAACGGCCCGCAGATGCTTGCGCATCATGTTTCGGCCGTTGTGCTTCCCATCCGCCCCATGAGGCTTGCCCTTAGCGGAGTAATACGTGTCGCCGAGGTTCAAAAACAGCGTGCCATCCTGCGCGAGCACTTTCTTAAGATTACTAAAAACGCGCACCATGGCCTGTACGTAGCCTTCAATTGTCGCCTCGTGACCAATCTGTCCTTCGACCTCATAGTCGCGCTGCCAATAGTAGGGAGGGCTTGTGACCACACAGTTGACGCTCTCGGCAGGCAGACTGGATAACGCGACGTTCACATCGGCATTCAGAACACTCCAGTAAAGTTCTTCGCGCGTCGCTCCCGAAAATACACGGAGCCCTTCGGGCTCAGAAAGAATTGCGGTCGCCTGTTCGAGGGACTCAGGCTCCTCCGGCACCTCTGGCGAAGCAGCAGTTTCCGCCCCACACATCCGAATAACCGCACTCTCGGGGACACGCACCTGCCCTTGCGAGCCGATGCGAAAAGACACCAATTCGCCGTTGCGGATCAGGCGACGCACAGTGCTGAGAGAGACTTTGAGGTGGGCTGCAACTTCCTTCAGGGTAAGGTTAGATTCAATCATTGGTATACCGCGACCTATACGACGGCGAGAAGTGTTCAAACATGTTCATTTGTTGTCATTATGGCGGCACTTTCCGTAAGCGAAAAGCAAAGAGTTCTGCGCGTTTTCCAGACGTGACTTGAGGGCTGCCCTAGGCCACCTCAACCGCGTTGATAGCTGGACGCGGATAGGCTGACAGCACGGCGCCGCGAATCTTTCTTTGGCCTCGCAGAATGTCATAGCAAGCTAGGAATCTTGCGTTTGGCTACGGGCCGGATGTACTTGGCCAGCGTCACGTCCGACTTGTGGCCGGTCTGCTCGCGTATCTGCCACGGCGCCATACCGACCAGCGCCGCCTCCGTGCAGTAGCCCGCCCGCAGGCTGTGACCGGAGACCAGCTTGGTGGCAGTGGCCCCGTGCACGCGCTTCACGGAGCGCTTCACAACCAGCGCCACCGACTGCGATGAGAGCCCCTTGGTGCCGACCAGATTGCCGTGCCGGCTGACCCAGCGGAACACCGGGCCACGGTTGATGCCCGAAAGCGCCAGCCATTCGTCGAGCGCAACCACCGGACACCGTTCACTGTCCTTCGCATGCGGAATCCACACGGTGCGCCCAACGCCCTCTTGGTCCGTCTTGGATCGAGGCAGTCTGATTTCCCTTCCCCCCTCGAAGTGCGTGATGTCCTTGCACTGGATCGCTACCAGCTCGGAGCGCCGCAACGCCCCTGCGAAACCGATCAGCAGCAACGCCCGGTCACGCGCCGCCTTCAAGGGCTTCTGCCTGTTCACCATGACCAGCATTTCCAGCAGATCTGTTTTGACGAGGGCCTTCACGCGCCGCTGCGCCACGCCGAAGGTGCGCCGGATGCCTTGCATGGTGCGCTTGACCAGGCGATCCATGACGGGCGACTTCAGCCCTTGCTCGGTGTGCCCCTGATGGATGGCGATCAATCGCCGCTGGATGGTGGCGATTGCGTGTGCCCCCGCGAACGCTGCGACGTAGTTGGCCACCATCTGCGGTGTGGCTGGTATCTTGCCGCCGTGCAGGCGGAAGTGCTTCAGGTCTCCCGCATAGGCTCGTCGTGTCGCCGCCGACTGGGCCGCAGCGGTGAAGCCATCGACCGCCAGAGATGTCGGCTCAAACGCCGTGGGCGGTGCTGACCCGAGCGCACCGCACGCGGTGGGCGTGAGCGAGGAACGCTTGAGTGATGCTTTGCCACCCACGATCAATACTCCTCTGGCAGCAAGAGTGTCGTCGCGGACCTTTTTCGGTCATCGCCCACCGCTTCTGTGATAACCCAGATCACAACATACGCCACGAGAAAGGAGCTGATCACGCGGGCTCCTGACATGACAGCCTCATCGTTGGACTTCGCATCTTCCGGGTCCACGCCGCCCCAGTCGCCGTGCTGATGCCGCGACAGCAGCGCAGCGGGGAAGACAGCGTGCGTCTCCAGGTGGGCGAGCACCGCCGGCGTTGCGACGATTTGGCCGAGATCGAACAGCGGCTTGTTGGATTTGAGAGCTTGAACACCCTGCGCGGGCACAGGCACTTTGTCATTCGACATGAGAACTCCTTGGGTTGAGGTTGATTTCCGGAAGGCTCAGAAACGAAAAAAGCACGCCGGCCGCACCTGATGGCGCGAGCGGCGTGCTCTGCGAGGTATGCCGTAGCTGACTACGACAGTGATGGGACTGGCGTTGCTACATCAGTCGTTCAACAAATACTTCTGGAAGTGCGCGAGCCAAAGGTCGTAGCCGACGCGCTCCTTGTCGCGGTGGCCGCTCATGTGGCCGCGGAACTTGCAGGAATCGCGCATCGCGGTGTAGCCCTCCGGCGTCCCGGGAAACTCCTGGCCGGTGGCGTCCAGCACGAACTTGTCAGCAGTGCGGGTGTTTGCGCATTTGCTGGTGTTTTCTGCGCCAGCTCTTCGCAGGCGCCACGGCCCGTCGAAGTCGTGATATTCATCCGGGATGATCGTGATCTCCGCATCCCCACCGCGCGCATTCATCCACGTGACCTGCCGCTCGCACTCCTTTGCCAAAGCTATATCGTCTCGCTCTCCGTGGATGATGAGGAACGGGATCTTCTTGAACCTCTCTATCGTGTTCTTCTCGATGCAGGACGGGTAAATGGCAACGACGGCATCGAAGTCGCGCAGCTTGCCCGCCTGCTGTTTGACGATCTGCCCGATGTAGGGGCGCACGACATTGATCGCCGACGCCCCCGACATGCTCTCCCCCATGTAGCCGATCTTGGCATTCGCCCAGTCGGGCATCGCACCGAACGTTGCTGCAGCCACCATGGCATCAATGGCCATGTTGAAGCCATCAAGTCCTTTGGTGCGGCCCGTCGAAAGATCGGCCGGCGTGCCACTGGACTGGCCGCGCGCCGCAAAGCTGTCGAGGACTACCGCGTTGATGTTGTGCTCCATCAGGAACCGCGCAAAGTCGCCGTGCCGCTTATCCAAGCCGCCGGCGTTGCCGTTGAGGATCACCAGCGCCTTGCGGCTGCCATCCTTGGCGCGGCCCACGTAGGTTGGAATCTGGATCGGGGCGCACTTGAAGCTGGGCGTTTGCCAGAAGCCCGAGCAGTTGTGGCCGGGGATGTAGGACTGCTCCAGGCCGGTAGGCCTGAACGTGATGTCCTGCTGCGGCGCCTGAGCGTGCGCCGTGAAGGACAGCGCGATAAGTAGCGAGGCGAAGATCGAGGCAAGTTTATTCATGGGGATGCTCCTCACTCTCCGAGGTCCGACGTAACGCGAATGCGGCCGGCGGCATTGCCGGTAACCAAGTGGATGCACTCGTCGCGCTTGAGCTTGTTGCTGAAATCGATGCGCCGCGATCCAAAGTCGCCATGCAGGAACAGGCTCTTTCCAGCCTGCCGCGTGATCCACTGCACGTCCGCCAAGGCCAGGCGGTCGAAGGAGTTGTAGTTGCGAAGCACCGGCAACACCATCAGGTAGTCGGTGATGTCCAAGTTGGCGGACGAGTTCAGGAAGGTCACCTCGCCTTTCTCGTGGTCGACCACCACGCCAAGGAACGCCCGCGCCTGCACCTGGCCCAGCCAGTTGAAGACAAACAGACCAAGCGGCACCGTCGCATACAGACTTGCCGGAGCCTTCTCGTAGAACGCCCAGACGATGGCGCAGTAGCCGACAGCCAACACGCCCGTTTCCAAGATTGCGCGCCAACTGTTGCCCATGTCGAAGATGCGGCGCACCTGAGGTCCGTGCGCGTACTGCCGCTTGAAGCGTAGGAAGTGAATTGTGCTGAACACCAAAAGGACAACCGCCGCCGCCATCGCGGCCAGGAACATGTTGTCGTCGCTTTCTCGTTTTCTGTTTGCCATATAGACCTTGTTTGGCCGCCTCATGCCGACGTTGATGTGTTGAAGGCGCTGTGAGGGACGTCCGCGACCATGGCCCGTGCTTGCGAAAGGCTGGGCGGACTGGGGATTGATGAACCGACTTTGGCCGGCTCACGGGCACGTCTGGCGCGCCTCCTGCAGGGCCTTGTCCTGCCACTCCTCTTCTTCGACCGGGGAAAGGGGCCGGAACTCATGGTTGTCGCGCTCGGCTTCCTGCATGCGGTCCTCTTGAAGCGCGTCGAAGGCCTTGTGGGCTTGCGTTAGCTTGGCTTCGATGCAGGCGTTCGGTGCAACGGCCGGCGCCGGTGGTGCAGCTACGTTGTCTCGGACCGGACTCTGTCGGTAGCGGTACGGAATCTTGTTGGCAGTCACGAAACTCTGGAAATCGTGCTCCAAGGAGTCGACGAACGGATCGACGCCGGCAACCTTCACGACGAACGTGTCTTTGCCGTCCGCTGTGGACTGGATGCTGTAGTCGGTGCCGCGTGCAAAGGTGCTGCTCGTGGGCGCGGTGATGGTCAGCTTGCCCGAGCAACTGAACTTGTGGGCATCGCCGTCATAGCCGTTTTGCACGACGTCGTGGATATCGACTTTCAGGGCCTGGCCGTAACGCTCGATTTCCGACTTCATGCGAGCAACGTCGGCGGGCTCGATGGCCTCAAGCGGATCTGAGAAAGCTTGCGTGGCCGCCTTGATGAACTCGTCCGAGAGGATCGTTCGGGCAACGGACGCGGCCTGCTGTGAGGCGCAATCGGGCGGCTTGGAGCTGCAGCCCACCAGTAGGAACAGGCTGGCAGTCAGGGCCAGCGCGTCTCCCAAGCCGGTTTGCCGGATGTGAAGTTTGTCCTTCATGTTTTCTTTCTGTTGTTTGAATCACTACTCGTTGTTTCTGAAGTTTGCCAGAATCATACGAGTAGTGTGTTTACGGAAGTGGCCTGGGACAGAAAACTGCGCGCAATGCCGCGTGAGCCCTCCCGTCCGAAAAAAGATCTACAAACGAATGCCGACGCTGCCGTGGACGCAGCGACCAAAGCGGAAATTCACAAGATGAGTGTTCTTCTTGGTCAAACCGTCCGCGCACTGCGCCATGACCGAAAGATGACGCAGGCGGACCTCGCCACCTATGCCGAACTCGATCCGAACTTCATCGGCTTCGTGGAACGCGCCGAGCGGCGCATCACGCTGTACAACGCCTGGCGCATTGCGGGCGGGCTCGGTATTTCTCTAGCCGAGCTGGTGGCCCCGCTACCAACGCGCAAGCCTAAGGCAGCCAAGAAGGTAAAGCGGGCCTAGGGCCTACTTGGTCGCTGACTTTCCGGCCTTGCCTGCGGCCTTCGCTGAGACCTCGATGTAGTAGATCGGCGACTTCGGCGTGATGAGCCGCTGGATCTCCGTGGTCACTTGGTACTTCGGCTCGATCCAGTGCGCTGGGTCGATGATGTAGTGGAAGGACTGGGTCTTCTCCGTGGCCCTGACGTGATGCCACAAGACCCAGCGGCCAAACTGTTTTGCAGGGTTGTATTCCGCCGTGATGAGTGCCACGTCCGGCAGTGCATCGATGGTCGAGCACTCTTTCTCCTCTGCGTTGAAACCGTACTGTCGCAAGATGGCCACGAGCATCGGCGCATACGGCCAGTCGGGGGCATGCGGTGCGAGACCCTGCTTGATCGCGTCGGTCATGATCGTGTCCAGCGACTGGCGCACGATTATCGCTATGCAGGACATGCCGTCGTCCAGGCGAATTTTTGGCTCCATTTCGACGCGGGTGAAGGGCGACACGAATCCGGCGGGAAGGCCAGTTTCGGCGGTGGTATTCGCAATGACGACCGCGGGCTTCGCCGTCTTGCCTGCGACGGTGGTGGAATTCGCGGCTTTGGTTACGACTGCGGTCTTGGGGTTGGCGGTGGCCATGGTTCTTAGCTCCTGAGTGAGATTGAAGAAGCGAGCGCCCATGCAGCGGCCCGACCTGCCAGCCGATGGCTGTGGAAGGGATGCGAAGAGGAGAGGGAGAAGGTCTGCGAGATTGAGGCTCAAGGCCTCAGGTCTCGTCTTGCTGCACTGCTGTGCGCTCGGTCAAAACCTGGCTTCGGCAAGCGAAAACAGCGCTTTGACAACCAAATCATAGCCGCCTGCGACCGCTGGGGGTGACCAAATAACTTTGCCAGGCAGCGACGAAATCGTCGCACCGGAAAGGGGAAAATGCTACTTTTTCGGGTCTTGCTCTGCCGCGGGCTTGGTCTCTGGGCGCAAGCAGTACTCCGCCCATGCATCCATCATCACGCGGCGCCGGTCCAGTCGCGTTGTACGGAGATATGCGGCCTCAGTTTTGTCGCCAACGATGTGCGCCAAGGCCGCTTCGGCCAACTCGCGCGGAAAGTCGGTTTCATCCGCCGCCCAGTCTCGGAAGGTAGAGCGCATACCATGGGGCACAGCTTCGAGGTCCATCCGCCGCATCACGTTCAGCATGGTCATATTCGAGATATGCGTGCCATGCTTGATGCCGCGGAAAACGTACTTCTCGTCGGGCAGATGCGCAATGCCCTTGATGATGTCCACAGCGCGCTGGCTTAGAGGCACTTCGTGAATTCGCTGACCCTTCATGCGCTCAGCAGGGACCGCCCAGACCTTGCCTTCGAGATCGAATTCATCCCATTGCGCCCCGATCACCTCGCCAGTGCGGCTAGCAGTCAGGGTCAGGAACTCCAGCGCCCGAATGCCCATGCCGTCTTTTTGCTTACGCATATCGCACAGAAACGGCGCGATCTCGCGATGGGGAACGGCTGGATAGTGCACAACCTTGGCGACCTTGCTCGGCTTGGGCAACAATTCGCTGAGGTAAGCAGTCCAGCGGGCCGGGTTTTCTGAACTCCGATAGCCATTGACGGCGGCCCAGCCCAGGATGCGCTCGATCCGCCCGCGAAGCCGCGTGGCAGTTTCCGTCTTGCTGCGCCAGATCGGTTTCAGCACTGCCATGACCGCATGCACATCAACATCCTTTACGGGGAGCGAGCCCATCTTGGGGTAAGCGAAGTGCTCCAGGGACTGGCGCCACTGATAGATGTGCTTCGCGTTCTTCCAATCCTCTTTGTGGGCTTCGATGTACTCGTCGGCACACCACTGAAACGTCTGTTCGATGGCCGTGTTCTGCCGGGTCTTCTCGCGTTCGCGCTCGACCCTGGGGTCGACGCCCTTTTGAACGAGGCTGCGCTGCCGCTGCGCCAGCTCCCGAGCGTCGGCCAAGCTCAAGCTATTGATGCTGCCCAAACCCAAGGTCTGTGGCTTGCCGTTGTGCGTGTATCGAAATAGGAAGGATTTGGAGCCCTGCGGCGTCACCTGAAGGTAGAGACCTCCTCCATCGGCGATCAGCCTCGGGGTGTTGGGTGTCGCGCTGGGCTGGGCATTCTTGATCTCAAGGGCGGTCAGTCGATTTAGTTCTCGGGCCATGGTGTTAGTCAATACAGATTGACTTACGGATCAAGTTGCACTGCGGAGGGCGTTTGGGCGACATTCTGCGACACGGTACCAATACTGTTGCTGTACGGTACTTGCGAAGCGGACATCCTTTGACCCCGGACGGCCATACTCGTAGCTCATCCTCTCCACCAATCGACACCCGAAAGGCCTTGGCATCCGCCAGGGCCTTTTCTTTTTCAGACTCAGGCGTCCAGCGCCAGGTGCTGCCCATGCAGCGCGGCCGCTGCGGGCGATGCCAGAAAACCGATGGTCTGCGCCGCGACCGAGGTCGAGACCCACTCCGCGGGGTTCGCGTCGGGCATCGCCTGCCGGTTGGCCGGCGTGTCGAGCACGCTCGGCGCCACGCTGTTCACGTTGACGCCATGCGGCGCCGACTCGGCCGCCATGGCTTCCACCAGGCGCTGCAATGCGCTCTTCGACGCGATGTACGCGGCCATGGCCGGCAGGCCGCGCGCCGCGACCTTCGCCGTCACCGCGATGACGCTGCCCGCGCGGCGCTCGATCATCGAGGGCAGCACCGCCTGCGTCACGGCAACGAACGACCATGCGTTGAGGTTCATCATGCGGTCCCAACTCGCGCGGGTGAGCGCATGCGTCGCCTCGCCCATCTCGAAGCCGCCCGCGATGTGAACGAGCGCATCGATGCGGCCGAAGGACGTGAGCACCTGTTGCGCGAGGCCTGCCATCTCCGGTGCCGAAGTCACGTCGCCCGCCAACAGCAGGTGCTGCGAGTTGTCGAGGCCCGGAAAAACTTCGGTGAGCCGGCCTGCGTGGTGATCGACCAACGCAAGGCGCGCGCCCTGTGCGAGGAAGTGCTGGGCCACGGCGCGGCCCAATGCGCCCGCGGCGCCGGTGATCAAGACATGGGGCGTGGTGCTTGCGTCGCTCATCGAAATTCTCCTGGTTGAACCTGCTCGAGGGCGGTGCCCGTCAGTGATGATGAATCCTAACGGCGCGACTGCAAATTTTCTGGACGTGCTCAAAAACTGGGATATACTCATGGTCTTGCCAGATAGCAGCAAACGCTGTCTAAGCAAGGGCTCTTAGCTCAGTTGGTAGAGCAGCGGACTCTTAATCCGTAGGTCGAGTGTTCGAGTCACTCAGGGCCCACCACCAACACTAGGAACTGTGCGGTCTCCGCGCTATTTCTTCAGGAGCACTGTTCCGCAATCGCAGAACGTGTTCCGCAAATAGAAAAACCTCCCGTCGAAAGACTGGGAGGTTTTTTCTTTTGTGCGATCGGTTCAGCGTACCGCGCGGCTGTCGCTCAGGTCGATGCGACCGGCATGGCCTGCGCCCTCGACAAAGGAAGTCAAGCCCTGAGAGGCAGGTTGCAAGCGCTGGCGGTTCACACGACCATTCAGCCTCGGCGCTCTGTATGCGGAATGCTGCGAAAGGCGCCCAGGCGTGAAGCTGTTGACCGTCGAGATCCGCCACAGATCGATGGAGCCACTTGGCAATGGTCGATAGAGGCTGACGGCAGCTTGGTATTGAACCTCCGCCGTCCGGGGCTCTGCTTTCGAATGCCGGACGTGGATCGCTTCCCCAACAACCTGGCGAACGCGATCGACCGACGGAACGCGCTGCGTGCGGAGTTAGACCCGCCCGCAGCCTGAGCCCCCCCCTAGGCTGGGTCGACTTCCGACGTGTTGGCGACTGCCGACGGATACGGGGGTATGTAGCCGCCCAAAGCCAGAAAGCTCGCGACGCTCAGCATCAGCTCGATGTTCACCTGCTCGGGGTCACGTGGCACCACGTCGTAGTGGCACAGCGTGCCGAGAATCGTCCCAAAGCTGTCCATCACCGGAACCCCGCAGTAGGTCAACACTTGCTCGCGGGCGGGATGGGAAGCCAAACGAGCGTCCACCAAGGCGTTGGGCGTGAGAAAAGGCTGGCCCGACTCGCGCACGTAGCAGCAGTAGGTGGCCGTGTCCGGCACCTCGGCTGCGGTCAGGACTTCGGGGTTCTCGCGGTCGTAGTGAATCACCGCATTGGCCTTGCCGTTCTCGAAACGCCAAATGCCGATGAAGCGATAGTCGGTTCGCTTGAGCAGCAACGCCAATGCGTCGCGAACACTCTCGCCTCTGACCTTGACGGCAAAATCAGCAAAAGCTCGACTGAGTTCTGAATCCATGGGCTGTCGTTTGAGTGAGGCCAGACGGGTGCCTGACCAAGTCGGGATTTTGACATGCAGCTTGACTGGATCGAGCCGGCGACGCCGGAGCCATGGTCATGAGCGGCGCCTCACTCCCTCCCGGTACAACAAGCCACCCACCTCGCCGAGCGCCACCCAGTCATCCTCCGTGAGGCGATCACGCGCCAAGTCCATCCAGGCAGCGAGATTGGCAAGGGCGTCGTCCAGCCCTTCTGTGCTCTGCTGGATGTTGAGCAATTCCGCTCTCTGCTGGAAGATCTGGATGGTGGGGTGAATCATCCGGGGACTGTGCACTCAGCCAACGAGGGAAGCAAGAAGCCAACCTCGTCTTCACAGTCGCTCATCGCAATCGGTTCACGCCCTGCGCGAAAAGTGGGCCGTTGGAAGGCTTCAGCGTTGATTCGAGCCTAGCGCCAGTTCTGGCGCGTAGGCAACCTCCTTCACCTCATTCCTGCGTCCCGGAGCAAGCCGCTTTGAAAGAGCGATTGCGGGCTTCTCGATCCATCGATGGATGACGTAGGAAGCAAGCAGCACCGATGGCACGTAGAGCGCGAACTTCAGGGGCAGCTTACCGTGCGGTGTGTAGCTGAAGACCAAGGTGGAAACCGCCGTGTGAATCGCATACATCGGATACGAGATTTCACCCAAGAAGCTTGCCACTCGCCCTCGCAGAAAAGGTATCGAGTTCCTGTACACAAAAACAACGCCGAAGATCGCAGCCGCCAGCACGAATGACAGGAGCGGTGTGCCCCAGGTGGTGAAAAGCCGTATCGGGCCCATCATGAAAACGCAACCTGAAACGAGCAAGCCGAGCCACATGTCGCCAGCGCTGATCCGGCCGGTGAAGTGCAAGGACACGAAGAAGGCGCCGAACATGAAGGGGAGCATGGTCGCCGCGAAACCGATGTCGCCGGTCCACGCCGGGCCGAGACCTGGGAACCTAAAGGCGAACATCGCCACAAGGATGAGGAAACCCAGCGCCAGCCTGTTTATCGATGTCCACGAGCCCCGCGAGATCCACAGGATGGCGGCGCAGATCAAATAGAACTTGATCTCGATCTGAAGGGTCCAGACGACCGGCTGGGGCATGGCGTGCGGCGGTTCCCATAGCCCCCCGACGAGCGAAATCATCAAGAAGTACAGCCGCACCATGTCGAAGTTCGCGGCGTAATTTCCAACCACGATCCCCACCGCGACGTGCAGCAGACAACACACCGCAAAAACCGGATAGAGGCGCAGTACGCGGCGAATCAAGAACTCGCGTGCCGAGGTCGATCCAAGGGCGATCGGCGTCACGAAACCACTGATCAAAAAGAAGACGGCTACCGCCGCCCCGCCGATGAAGGCAGAGACCTCAAATCGGAAATCGCCCGGCACTGTGTACGTGTTCGAAATCACGAAATGCTCAAGCGCAACTGCGCAGGCGGCTACACCCCGGAGCCCATTGAGGGCGTCAATCCGTTTTTTGTCCATTTTTTCTTCTAGAGGCGTGTGCCTCCCACCGGGCGCAATGATAAGTACTCGATCAAGAGCGACTTTCCTCAACGGAACCGTCACCCGCGTCGGCGTGCTGCTAGCAGATGGTACCGGCGGTGCCGTGTTCGTCAAAGCTGCGCGGACGCATTGCGAACCCAGCTTTCAAGGGCACGCGTCAAGCTCCCGGGGATCGATTGTTTGTTCATGCGGGAATCTTTCACAGTTTTTTGTCTGGCCTGGAAAGCCTGATCGGCATTGATGTTCGAAGGCCACGGAATGAGCGGCGCCGGTCGGTATGAATACAAGCGTGAGCTATATTTCCTCTCATGGAAAACGCGTCAGACATAGGCAAACCCACGGTACCCATCGACCTGATCGGGCCGGATCACTGGCCGCGCGCCAGGCGCGGCGGCGGCCGGGCAACCAAGTTGCTGCTTGCCGTCGTGGGCGGCATTGCAGCCGCGGGCGTGATCGCCTACCGCTTCTTCGGCGTGGGACGCTGATACACCATCGCCCTCACCCCGCCCCTTCCCCTCTTCAACGCAAAGAGCCCGCTGTCCGAAAGACAGCGGGCTCTTTTCATGGGCCTGGCAACGTCACGGCCACGCCCGTCGAAGAGAAGACCACCCCTGCGAGGTGCCCGACGCGGCGCAAGACGCTGCGGGCGACAAGCCGGCGTCCTGACCCCAGCTCAGCCCAGCGCGGGCGTGTTGCGCAGGACGGCCGCGCGCAGGTCGTCCGGAATGGCAACCGAGCGATGCGTCTCGAGCGACGTGGTCACGATCACCTGCGTCATCTGCATGCGCACCTCGCCGGTCTGCGCGCCGAAGCAGCGCACCGCCAGCGTCATCGAGCGCGAGCCCAGCCGCTGCACGCAAAGGCCGAGCACCACCGGGTCGCCCATGCGGCTCACGGCGCGGAAATCGACGTCGAGCTTCACGGTCGGCAGGCCGATGCGGCGCTGCGCCACCAGCCCGTGGTAGCTGAGCCCCAGGCCTTCGTTGACCCAGTCCTCGACCAGCCCGTTGAGCATCACGAAGTACTGCGGATAGAAGACGATGCCCGCAGGGTCGCAGTCCGAAAAGCGGATCAGCCGCGGCCGGCGGAACTCGCCGCTGGCCGCTGCAAGGTCGACATGGCTGGCTTCGCTCATCGTCAGCCCTCCTCGCCCGCGGGCTCTCCGCGCATCACGTGCACGCGCAGCAAGCCGAGCTGTGTGTGCATCTGCTTGACCGTCTTCATGTCGAGCCCCGAGAACATCTCGAGGATCCATTGCTCGTGCTCGCTGGCCATGGTCTCGAAGGTGCGGCGGCCCACGGGCGTGAGGCTCACGATCCACGCACGGCGGTCGTCGGGGCTGGGCGCGCGCGCCACCATGCCTTCGCGCTCGAGCTCGTCCGTCAGGCCCGTGACGTTGCCGCCGGTCACCATCAGGTAGCGCGACAGCACGCGCATCTTCAGGCCGTCCTTGTAGCGGTAGAGCTGCGCCATGTAGTCGAAGCGCGCAAGCGAAATACCGAAGCGCTCGCGCAGCCGGCGGCGGATCTCGGCCTCGATCTGCGTGGTGCTGGCCAGCATGCGCAGCCAGAGCTTGAGCATCGCGTGGTCTTCGTGACCGGCGCGCCCCTCGTGCCCCAGCTCTTCGGCATCGCTCAGCACCGCATGCGAAGCGTCGTTGCGTGTCATGTCACCTCCCCCCCTGAAACCGAGATCGACTGCCCGGTGACCGATGCGGCGCCCTCACCGCACAGCCAGCGCACGGTGTCGGCCACTTCCGACGGCTGCACGATGCGCTTCTGCGGGTTGACGCTGGAGAACTCCGCCAGCGCATCGGCTTCGCTGCGCCCGGTCTTGCCGACCACGTTGGCCACGCTGTTGCGCAGGATGTCGGTGTCGGTGTAGCCGGGGCACACGGCGTTCACCGTGATGCCCTTGCGTGCCACCTCCAGCGCCAGCGAACGCGTGAGCCCGACCACGCCGTGCTTGGCCGCGGTGTAGGCCGCCACGTAGGCGTAACCCTTCTGCCCCGCCGTGCTCGCGATGTTGACGATGCGGCCCCAGCCGGTGTCGAGCATGTCGGGCAGCGCGGCTTGCGCGCACACAAAGCCGCCCGTGAGGTTGACCGACAGCATGCGCTGCCAGAGCTCGAACGAGGTCTTGAGAAACGGCGCGCTCTCGGCCGCGCCCGCGTTGTTCACCAGAACGGCAATGGGGCCGCGCGCGGCGCGGGCTTCGGCGAAAGCCGCCTGCACCGCCTCGGGGTTCGCCACGTCGGCCGTGGCCACGCCGTGCCCGTTGCCCGCGAGCGTGTCGGCCACGCGCTGAAGCGCCTCGCGGTCGCGGCCCAGCAGCGTCAGAACGGCGCCCTCGGCGGCCAGGGTGCGGGCGATTTCGGCGCCGATGCCGCGCGCAGCGCCCGTGACGAGTGCGTGGCGGCCAGTCAGTGAATTTGAGTGCATGCCTGAATGTTTTAGTTCTGAATCATTTTAGCGGCATGCGTCGGCCCGGTTTGTGAGCGCATGAAACGCGTTCTTCAGCTGCCCGAGCCCCGCGCGGGCCGACCGTCCCATGTCTGCGGCCCCACGCCGCGCTCGCGCAGCTTGAACTTCTGCACCTTGCCGTTCTCCGTGCGCGGCAGGTCGGCCAGCAGGTCGATGTAGCGAGGCACGGCGAAGTACGGCAGGCGGCCTTCGCAGAAGCGCGCGAGCTCGACGGGGTCGATCGCCACGCCCTCGCGCGCCACCAGTGCGGCCATCACCTCGTCCTCGGCCAGTTCGGAGCGCACCGGGTACACCGCGCACGAAGCCACCCCCGGGTGGCTCAACAGCACCTGCTCCACCTCGAACGACGAGATGTTCTCGCCGCGCCGGCGGATCGCGTCCTTGATGCGGTCGACAAAGCGGAACGCGCCGTCGGCATCGCGCACCACGCGGTCGCCGGTATGGAACCAGAGGTTGCGCCAGGCCTCGACCGTCTTCCCGGGCATGTTGAAGTAGCCGCTCGCGAAGGCATAGGGCTCGTCCGCGCGCAGCAGCAGTTCGCCGGCCTCGCCGGGCGGCAACGCGGCATCGTCTTCATCGGCCACGCGCGCCTCGAAGCCCGCGCGCAGCCAGCCCATGACACCGCCGCGCGGCGAATCGGGCGCGGTGGCGATGGCGAAGTTGGTCTCGGTCGAGCCATAGCCTTCCAGCAGCGCCACGCCCGTGCGCGCCTTGAAGGCAACGCCTGCGGCCGAGGGCACGCCCGGCCCGAGCCCGGTGCGCACGCGGTGGTCGCGTTCGCCCTCCCCTTCGGGCTGCGCGAGCAGGATGGGCACCATCGCGCCCAGCAGGTAGACCACGGTCGCGCCGCTGGCACGCATGGCCGGCCAGAAGCCCGACGCGGAGAAGCGCGACTCGAACACCACCTCGGAGCCGGTCAGCGCCGCCTGCGCGAAGGTGTTCAGCGCGTTGATGTGGAACAGCGGCAGCGTGGTGCACAGCACGTCATCGGCGCCCACGCCGAGCACTTCCGCGCTGTTCACGCCCCACCAGAAATACTGCGCGTGCGGGCAGATCACGCCCTTGGCCGGACCGGTGGTGCCCGAGGTGTACAGGATGGCCAGCGCGTCGCCGGGCTGCACCGAAGCCGGCGCGACGGGCTCGCCGCCTTCGGGGTACGGCACCACGCGCACGCCGGCAGGCGCTGGCCATGACGCCGCCTGCGCATCGCCGACCACCCAGACCTCGCGCAACGCGGTGCGCCCCAGGTCGGCCGTAGAGAGCCGCTCCAGGAACCCCGCCTCGATCACCAGCAGCTTCGCCTCGCTGTTGGCGAGGAAGTATTCGATCTGCGGCCCCATCGACGCCGAGTTGATGGGCACCACCACCGCGCCCAGCCAGCCCGCGCCCAGAAAGCTCTCGAGAAACTCGATGCGGTTGCCGCACATCACCGCCACGCGGTCGCCGCGCGCCACGCCGGCTTGCGCCAAGGCGCCGGCGCGAACAGCCGCCGCCTGCGCCGCATCGCGGTGCGCCCAGGTGCGCCCTGCGATGCGCAGCAGCGCGCGCGACCCGAACAATGCGGCCTGGCGCTGCAGCATGGCCGGCAGCGTGCGCTGCGCGGGCGGCACGGCGCGCGGGTCATTCGTCATCGTGCGTGCCTCCGCCCAGGTAGGTCGCCTGCACCCGCGGGTCGCTCGCCAGTTCGGCCGAAGCGCCCGACAGCGCGATTTCGCCCGTCTCCAGCACATAGCCATGGTCGGAGCTTTCGAGCGCGGCGCGCGCGTTCTGCTCCACCAGCAGGATCGACACGCCGTCGTCGCGCAGCTTGCGCACGATGGTCAAGATGTCGCGCACGATCAGCGGCGCCAGGCCCAGGCTGGGCTCGTCGAGCATCAGCAGGCGCGGCGCCGACATCAGCGCGCGACCCACCGCCAGCATCTGCCGCTCGCCGCCCGAGAGCGTGTCGGCGCGCTGCGAGCGGCGCTCGGCCAGCCGCGGAAAGCGGTCGTACACCGACTGCAGCTGCCGCTTCATCGCATCGCCGCGCAGCCGCCTGGCATAGGCGCCGAGCTGCAGGTTGTCGAGCACGGTGAGTTCACCGAACAGCTCGCGCTTCTCGGGCACCAGGCACAGGCCGCGCTCCACGCGCGCCTCCACGTCCAGCCCCTGCAAGTCTTCGCCTTCGAAGCGCAGCGTGCCCTTGCACGGCAGCAAGCCCATGGCCGCGGCCAGCAGCGTGGTCTTGCCCGCGCCGTTCGGGCCGATCACCGAGATGATCTGGCCCGGCTGCAGATCCAGCGACACACCGCGCACCGCTTCGACCTGCCCATACGACACATGCAGGTCCCCAATCTCCAGCATCGCGGTCATACAACGCTCCCCAAATAAGCCGCCTGCACACGCTCGTCGGCGCGCACCGCCGACGGCACGCCCTCCACGAGCTTGGAGCCGAAGTTCATCACCACCAGCCGGTCCACCAGTTTCATCACGAAGTCCATGTCGTGTTCGACGATGAGGATGGTCACGCCCTCTTCGCGCAGCTTGCGCAGCAGGTCGCCGAGCGCCATCTTTTCCTTGCGGCGCAGGCCGGCGGCCGGCTCGTCGAGCACCAGCAGCACCGGGTCGGCGGCCAGCGCGCGCGCAATCTCCAGAATGCGCTGCGTGCCCAGCGGCAGGCTGCCCGCGAGTTCGTGCGCGCGGTCGCCCAGACCGATGCGGTCGAGCTGGCGTTGCGCCTCCTGCAGGATCTGGCTTTCTTCCGCGCGGTCCAGCCGCAGCCCCGCCTTCAGGATGCCCGAGCGCGTGCGCGAATGCGCGCCCAGCGCCACGTTGTCGAGCAGGCTCATGCGCGGGCGCAGCTTCACATGCTGGAAGGTGCGCGCCAGGCCCAGCCGGGCCACCTGGCGCTGCGCCATGCCCGCGATGTCGTGGTCCAGAAAGCGCACCTGGCCCGCGCTCATCGGCAGCGTGCAGGTCAGCAGGTTGAACATGGTCGACTTGCCCGCGCCGTTCGGCCCGATCAGCCCGACGATCTCGCCGGCCTTCACATCGAAGCTCACGTCGTTCACCGCCACCAGTCCGCCGAAGCGCTTGACCGCACCGTTCACCGACAGCACCTGCGCACCGCGCGCGGGCAGCGTGCGGTTCGCCAGCGGCGCGACCGGCGCGGCGTCATGGCGCGACGGCACCGGCGTGGCGCCACGCCGGTGCGTCCAGCGCCGCGTCCATCCGCGCAGCAGCCCCATCACCCCGCCGCGCGCAAAGTGCAGCAGCAGGATGAAGAGCGCGGCGAAAGCCACCGCCTCCAGTTGCCCCGCGCGCTGCGTGAGCAGGGGAAGCACGTCCTGCAGGCCGTTCTTCAGCACCAGCACCAGCGCGGCGCCCACCAGCGCGCCCGCCAGCTGGCCAAGCCCGCCGGCCACCGCCATCAGCAGGTACTCGATGCTCGCGCGCACGTCGAAGGGCGAAGGGCTCACGAAGCGGTTCATGTGCGCATAGAGCCAGCCCGCCAGCCCCGCGAACAGCGCCGCCGTGACGAACAGCGACAGACGCACGCGGTACGCATCCGCCCCCACGCTCGCCAGCAGCGTGGCACCGCCGCGCAAGCCGCGAATCGCGCGGCCCGGGCGCGACTGCAGCAGGTTGTGGCTGAACAGGCAGGCCAGCCCGACGATCACCCAGATCAGGTAGTACATGGCGCGCGGCTCGGCCAGCGACCAGCCCGCGACCTGCAGCGCCGGAATGTTCGACAGGCCCGTGTGGCGCCCGAGCGCATCCACGTTGCCGAACAGCATCGCGATCGACAGTCCCCACGCGATGGTGCTCAGTGGCAAGAAGTGCCCGCCCAGGCGCAGCGTGAGCATGCCGATGGCCAGCGCCGACAGGCCCGTGAGCAGCAGCGCGAACAGCAGCCCGATCCACGGCGACATGCCCTGCGTGGTCGTGAGCCAGGCCGTGGCGTACGCGGCAATGCCCACGAAAGCTGCCTGCCCGAACGAAGTGGCGCCGCCCACGCCCGTGAGCAGCACCAGCCCCAGCGCCACCAGCGCGCCGATGCCGATGTCGTTCAGCAGCGATACGGTGAAGCTGCCCGCCACTGCCGGCACCAGTGCCAGCACGGCGATCACCGCGGCGATCCACGCCATGCGTGTGCGGTTCGAGTTCATTGGTCCACCTCGTCTTCTTCCTCTTCGGCGTGCGCGACCATGAAGGAGCGCAGCATGAGCACCGGAATCAGCAGGCTGAACACGATCACGTCTTTCAGCGCGCCGCTCCAGAACGAGGCAAAACTCTCCACCACGCCGACCGCGAGCGCGCCCACCGCCGTCATCGGGTAGCTCACCAGCCCGCCGATGATCGCGGCCACGAAGGCCTTCAGGCCGATGATGAAACCCGAGTCGTAGTACATGGTCGTCACCGGCGCGATCAACACGCCGATGAGCCCCGCCAGCAGCGAGGCGCAGCCGTAGGCCAGCAAGGCCGTGCGCACCGGCCGGATGCCGACCAGCCGCGCGCCCACCCGGTTCACCGCCGTGGCACGCAGCGCCTTGCCGGCCACCGTGCGCTCGAACACCAGAAAGAAAAGCCCGCTCAGCACGATGGCCGCCCCCACCATCAGCACCACCTGGCCGCTGACCGTGAAGCCGTCGCCCAGCGTGAACACGGCGCTGGTGAGCGGCGTGGTGCGCGAGCCTTCGGGCCCGAAGAACAGCAGGCCCAGGCCCGACAGAAGAAAGTGCAGCGCCAGCGACACGATCAGCAGCACCAGCACCGACGCATCCGCGATCGGCTGGAACACCACCCGCGCCAGCAGCGGCGCGATAGGCACCACCAGCAGCACGGCCACCGCGATGTGCACCGCCACCGGCACGCCGGGCCGCGCGGCCATCCATGCGAGCACGCACGGAACGGCCGGCAGCACGCCCCACATCAGCACCGCCTTGGGAACCCGCCTGGCCTCGCCGCGCCGCAGCAGGCTGCCGACCTCGGTGGCCAGCGCCAGCGCGGCCAGCACGGCCACCATGCCGATGGTCGGCGGCACGCGGCCGGTCTCGAAGGCCGCCAGCGTCAACGCAGCAAAGGCCGCGATGTCGCCGAACGGAACGAACACCACCCGCGTGACGGAAAAGATCAGCACCAGCCCGAGGCCGGCCAGCAGATAGACGGCACCGTTGGCCAGGCCGTCGGTGAGAAGAATGAGTGCCACGTCCCATGTCATCGCGCGGCCCTCCTGAAAAGCAAAGGCGTGCGGTTCAAGGTGCGAGCTTCCATTGGCCGTTGTCGAGCTTGACGATCACCCGGGCGCGTTCGTCCACGCCGTACAGGCTGCCGGGCTTGAAGGTGTACACGCCGTGCGTGCCCACCACTTCCTTGGTACTGAAGATGGCGTCGCGCAGCGCCACGCGGAACTCGGGCGTTCCCGGCTCCGCCTTCTTCATGGCGCGCGAGGCGGCGTCGGCGAACACCAGCCAGCCGTCGAACGAGTAGGCCGAGAAGGCGTCGCTGGTCGGTGCGTTGTTGACCTTCTGGAACACCGCCCGGAACTCGGTCGCGATCTTCTTGGTCGGGTAGCCGTCGGGCAACTGCTCGGCCACGATCACCGGGCCGGTGGGCATCAGCGCGTTCTGGCCGGCGGCGCCGACCACGCGCACGAAGTCGGGGTTGATCAGCCCGTGCTGGCCGTACACCCCGCCCTTGAACCCGCGCTCCTGCAGCGCCAGGAACGGCAGCGCGCCCGGCGTGCCGGCGCCGCCGGTCATCACCGCGTCGGGGCGCAGCGCCACGATCTTCAGCACCTGGCCCGTCACCGAGGCGTCGGCGCGCGCATAGCGCTCGTTGCTCACCACCTTGATGCCCGCGCCGGGCGCGGCCTTCATGAGCGCGTCGTACACCAGGTCGCCCCAGGCGTCGGTGAAGCCGATGTAGCCCACCGTCTTCACGTTGTTGCGCTTCATGCGCTCGACCACCGCGTCGATCATCAGCTGCGTGGGCTGCGCCACCGTCATGACCCACGGGTTCTCGGCCGGGTCGAGCAGGATGGGCGTGAGGCCGATCATCGGCGTCTTCGCGTCGCGGCCCACCTGCGCCATCGCGATGGCGGCCGGCACGCCCGAGGTGCCCATCAGCACGTCGACCTTTTCTTCTTCGACCAGCTTGCGCGCGTTGCGCCCGGCCGTGGTCGGGTCGGAGCCGTCGTCCAGCACGATGAGCTGCACCTTGCGGCCGTTGATCTCGGGCTTGTAGGCCAGCGCCGCCTGCATGCCCTTGGCGTAGGGCACGCCCAGCGAGGAGTTCGGCCCCGACAGCGACACGCTGAGGCCGACCTTCAGGTCGGCCGCCAGCGCGCTCGCCACACCACAGGCGGTCAGCGCCGCGGCGAGTGCGCCGCGTGTCAAGGTCTGCAACAAGCTCTTCATGTCGTAGCTCCGGTGAGGATGGTTGGAATGGTTGGGATGAACAGGTAACTCAGATGAACAACTGGATGGCCGGCAGCGCACGCGCCGCGTTGAGCAGGTCGATGCGCTTCTCCCGGATGCGCCAGCCGGCAGGCGTGCGAACCAGGTGATGGCGGGCGGTGCCGCTCAGCAGAACCTGGTCTTCGCCGCGTGCCTCGACGTAGAGGAAGGGCGTGCGCAGGCGCACCTCGTCGGCACTCTCGTCCTCGATGCGCGAGGGCTGCAGCACATGCTGGCTGTGGCTGGCCGGATGCTGAGAATGCGCGCGCGGGTTCTTCAGCCGCTCCACGCGCAGCCGCAGCAGCAACCGGTCTTCGTAGGCCAGCGAGTTGTGCGAGAACGGGTCGGCCTGCGCCGCGCCGAGCAGCGGCACCCAGTAGTGGCCGTCTTCGGCGAACAGGGCCAGCCATTCGTCCAGGCGCCGCTCGTCGAGCAGGGCCGCCTCGTGGGCGACGACATCGCGCGGATCGTTCATGGCGCGACCTCCGCGCCCGTACCCATGGGGTTGGCCATCGATTTCGCCCAGGCGCGGAACTGGTTGCGCATCAGCAGCTCGTTGGTGCCGTTGGTGGTAACCGTGGCCTGCTGCGTCTCGGCCGCATCGTGGTTGCGGTGCAGGCTCACCCATTCGTTGCCGCCCGCGCGCAGGCCCTGCTGGATGCTCTCGAACAGGTGCACGTCGTCGTGCGCCACCACCGACATGGGCGAGAACACGAGGCGGTTGTAGCTCATGGCGCGCTCGAACAGCAGCGCGGGCGCGCCGGCCGCCCTGAAGCTCCAGGCCTCGATCAGCGTGCGGTTGGCCGCCAGCGGGCGGATCACGCGAATGGCCTGCGGCGAACCCTTGACCGACAGGCTGGGGTAGAAGACCGAGTTCTGCGGCGAGCGCTGCAAGATGTCGGTAGCGCGCGCCTCGCCGTGCGCGGCGCGCATCGCGGCCTCGTACTCGGGCAGCTGTGCGTAGTTGGAGTGGATGCTGAAGTTCACCCCCAGCACGCTGTGGCCGTTGGCGAACACGCGCCCGCCCATCTTGTCGAAGAATTCGTAGCCCGAACCGAAGGGCAGTATCTGTTCCATCGCCATCGGCTTGGGGTCGGTGGGCGCATGGCCTTCCCACAGCGCCTCGGCCGCCTTGGTGGCCGACTCGTGCGTCGACATCGGGTGCACCGTGTCGTTGATGTTCTCCAGGTACATCTTCCAGTTGCAATGCACGATGTTGCGCAGCACGCCGCCGCCCACGGCAAGCCTGCCTTCGGGCGAGCGGTCGACCATGTTGTCGATGGCGCCCAGCACCTCGCCGAAGTAGTCCTCGAACGCAGGGCCGGTGTCGGACAGCCGCACGAACACGAAGTCACGGTACACCTTCACATGCTTCACCACGGACAGCCCCTGCCCCGATTCGCAGGCCTTGAGCTGCGTGCCCTCGTAGCCGGCCTTCAGCGGCACGCCGAGCGGCGCGCCGTCGAGCTTGTAGGTCCATGCGTGGTACGGGCAGCGAAAGAAGCGCCCGGTGTTGCCGCTTTCGTCCGTGACCAGTTGCGTGCCCTTGTGGGCGCAGCGGTTGTAGAGCACATGCACCGCGCCGTCGGGCTGGCGCACCATGAGCAGCGGCCGCCCCGCGATGTCCTGCGTGACGAAGTCGCCGGGCTCGGGCACCTGGCTCGCATGGCCCAGAAAGACCCAGGTGTTGGCGAACAGCCGCTCCTGTTCCAGCGCGAAGATTTCATCGCTGAGGTACAGGTCGCGGTGGACACGGTCGTCCCGAACCAGCGCCGCGACAAGATCGGGGCGATTGCGGTAGGTGGTCATGGCGGTGTGCTCGGTGACTGGTCGACGACTACGGCACCAGCTTCCACTGGCCCTTGGTCATCTGCACGATGACCACGCCGCGCTGGTCGGAGCCGTAGCGGTCGTCGGGCTTGAAGGTGTACACACCGTGCGTGCCCACCAGCTCCTTCGTGCTCACGATCGCGTCGCGCAGCGCCGTGCGGTACTGCGGCGTGCCCGGCTCGCCCTTGGTGCGCGAGGCCGCGTCGGCCAGCAGCAGGTAGGCGTCGTAGGTGTACGACGAAAACGCATCGGTCGGCACCGCGCCGTTGACCTTCTGGTAGGCGCTGCGAAAGCCCATCGACACCTTCTTGATCGGGTTGCTGTCGGGCAGCTGGTCGGCCACCAGCACCGGCCCGCTGGGCACCTGCAGGCCTTCGATGGAGGCACCGCCCACGCGCACGAAGTCGGCGTTGATGAGGCCGTGGGTGCCGTAGATCTTTCCCTTGTAGCCGCGCTCGGCCAGTGCCAGGTAGGGCAGCGCGCCGGGTGTGCCCGAGTTGCCGGCGAACACCGCGTCGGGCCGTGTCGCGACGATCTTCAGCACCTGCCCGGCCACCGACGAATCGCTGCGCGCGTAGCGCTCGTTGGACACCACCTTGATGCCGGCGGCGTCGGCGCTTTTGACTAGCGAGTCGTAGGCCAGGTCGCCCAGTGCGTCGGAAAATCCGATGAAGGCCACGGTCTTCACACCCGACTTCTTCATGCGCTCGACCACCCCCGCGACCATGAGCGGAAACGGCTGCGACACGGTGACGGTCCACGCGCCTTCGGGGCCGGCGATGGTCACCGGCGTGGGCGAGATCAGCGGTGTGTTCAGCTCGCGGGCCACCGCGGCGATGGCCATGGCGCCGGGCACGCCCGAGGTGCCGATGAGCACGTCGACCTTGTCTTCGGTCACCAGCTTGCGCGCGTTGCGGCCGGCGGTGGTCGGGTCGGAGGCGTCGTCGAGCACGATCAGCTGGACCTTGCGGCCTGCGATTTCAGGGTGCTCGGCAATCGCTGCGCGAATGCCCTTCTCGTAGGGAATGCCGAGCGCGGCCACCGGGCCCGACAGCGAGCTGATGAAACCGATCTTCAGGTCGGCCGCCAGGGCCTGCGAACTTGCCAGCGCAAGCACCGTGGCGCCGAGGATGTGGGTGAGTTTGTTCTTCATCTCAGGTTTCCGTGGTGTTTGTCATGCCGGGCTTGTGCTCAAGGCACCAACTTCCACTGACCCTTTTCCAGCTTCACGACAACACGCGACCGGTCATCGGAGCCGTAGCGATCCGTCGGCTTGAAGTTGTAGACCGAGTGCGTACCGACCAGCTCCTTGGTGCTCACGATGGCATCGCGCAGGGCCACGCGGAACTGCGGCGTACCCGGCTCGGTCTTGGTGGCCAGGGCGCGCTGCGCGGCGTCGAGGTAGATCAGCCACGCATCGAAGCTGTAGGCCGAGAAGGTGTCGGTGGGCGCTGCGCCGTTGGCCTTCTGGTAGGCGGCGCGGAAGTCCATCGATATCTTCTTCATCGGGTTGGTGTCGGGCAGTTGCTCCGCCACCACCACCGGGCCCGTCGGCGCCAGCAGGCCTTCGACCGACGGACCGCCCACGCGGATGAAGTCGGGGTTGATCAACGAATGCATCCCGTAGATCTTTCCCTTGTAGCCGCGCTCGGTCAGCGCCAGGTACGGCAGCGCGCCCGGCGTGCCCGAGGCACCGGTGATCACCGCGTCGGGCTTCAGCGCCACGATCTTCAGCACCTGGCCGGCCACCGACGAATCGCTGCGCGCGTAGCGCTCGTTCGACACCACCTTGATGCCGGCCGCCGGCGTCGACTTCATCAGCGCGTCGTACACCAGGTCGCCCCAGGCGTCGGAGTAGCCGATGTAGGCCACCGTCTTCACGCCGGCCTGCTTCATCTTCTCGACCATCGCGCCCATCATCAGTGGCGCGGGTTGCGGCAGCGTCACCATCCATGCGCCCTCCTCGCCCGCCAGGTCGGCGTTGGCGATGGAGATCAGCGGCGTCTTCGTTTCACGCGCCACCCCGGCAATGGCCAGCGAACCGGGTGCACCGGCTGTGCCGATGATCACGTCGACCTTGTCCTCCTCGATCAGCTTGCGCGCATTGCGCGCGGCCGTGGACGGGTCCGACGCGTCGTCGAGCTGGATCACCTGCACCTTGCGCCCGCCCACCTCCGACTTGTAGACCAGCGCGGCCTTCATGCCCTTGTCGTACGGAATGCCGAGCGACGAGACCGGTCCCGACATCGACGTGATGAAGCCGACCTTCAGGTCGGCGGCCCACGCGCCCGCGGCGCTCAACGCGCCAAGACCCGCGGCAATGGCCGCGAGGGTGCGAATTCGGTTCATGACTTTCATGGCGATGCTCCAGAGTGGTTTGGATGAACGTGCGTGAGGAAAGCAAAAAAGAAATCAGAGCGCCAGGCTGCCGACGCTGGTGCCGCCGCAGACATACAGCACCTGCCCAGTGACAAAGCTGTTGTCGGCGTCGGCAAAGAAACGCACGGCGCGTGCCACATCGGCCGATTCGCCCAGGCGCTTGACCGGCACGGAAGCCGCGAGCGCGCGTTCCTTCTCGCTGCCGGCTTCGACCACGTCGTAGAACATGTCCGTGCGAATGGGCCCCGGGGCCACCACGTTCACCGTGATGCCGTCGGCCGCCAGCTCCAGCGCCCACGTGCGCGCCATGCCGAGCATGCCGGCCTTGGTGGCCGAGTAGCTGGTGCGCGTGGCCAGGCCGAGCGCGGCGCGCGACGACAGCAGCACCACGCGACCGAAGCGTTGCGCACGCATGGCGGGCAACGCGCCTTGCACCAGCTGCACGGCACAGCCCAGGTGCAGGTCGACCAGCGCGTCGAGGTCGGCCAGCTTCACGTCGGGCAACAGCGCGGCGCGGATCACGCCGGCGTTGTGCACGAGGGTGGTCGGCGCAAAACGCGCGACCAGTTCGCGCACGGCCTCGCCCGTGGCGTCGCGGTCGCTCAGGTCGACCTCGATGCTGTGCAGCTTCGGATGGTCGATCTCGGCCTTGCGGCGCGCGAGCGACACCACCTCGTAGCCCTGCGCGAGCAGGTCTTCGCAGATCGCCTTGCCGATGCCGGCGCTGCCGCCGGTCACTGCAGCCACCTTCGGCACCGCGCTCATGCCCGCGCTCCCCGCATGGCCCCCTCTCCCGCTTGCGGGAGAGGGTTGGGGTGAGGGTGACCCCCGTGGCCGTCGCAAGCACCCTCATCCCCCGCCTTCTCCCGCACGCGGGAGAAGAAGCCCAAGCCAATACCGCCGCAGCGCGTCATAGCGAAGCTCCCACCAAAGCCAGCACACGCAGCGGACTGCCGCTGCCCTTTTCGATCTTCAACGGCGGGCAGATCAGCACCGCGCCCGCAGGCGGCAGCAGATCCAGATTGGCCAGGCACTGCAGCCCATAGCGCCCCGCGCCATGCATGTAGTAGTGGCACGGATACGGCGGCCGCAGGTGATAGCCCTGCCCGGCATCGGTGCCGATGGCCTCCGAGCCGAAGCCCAGCACATCGCGCTGCTCCACCAGGAAGCGCACGGCCTCGGTGCTCGGCCCTGGCGTGTGCTGCCCGGTCTCGTCGAAGTTCTGGTAGGCCTCCGGGTCGCTGCGCTTGGACCAGTCGGTGCGCATCAGCACCCACGCGCCCTTGGGGATGCGGCCGTGCGCGGCCTCGTAGCGCTCGATGTCGGCCACGCTCAGCAGGTAGTCGTCGTTGCCCTGCACCTGCGCCGAACAGTCGATCACGCAGGCCGGCGCCACGAAGTTCTGCACGGGAATGGTGTCCACCGAGTTGTTCGGCAGGTCGCGGCCCGAGATCCAGTGGATGGGCGCATCGAAGTGCGTGCCGGTGTGTTCGCCGCACGAAAAGTTGTTCCAGTACCAGCCTGGTCCGCGCTCGTCGTACTTGGACACTTCCTCGATGCGGAAGGGCCAGCACTGGCCCATCTCGGGCGGCAGCGCGATCTGCGGAAACTCGGGCGTGAGCGTCTGCGTGAGGTCGATCACGCGGATGCGGCCGCTGGCCATCGCGGTCACGAGGCCGCCGAGTATTTCGGCGGCGGAGGTCAGTTCGTTGGTTGTCGTCATCGTGTGGCTCCTGTTCTCAGCCGCCTGCGGCCAACTCGCGTTCGAGCACCTTCGGGTTGTCGCGCCAGCGCTCCAGCCACTCCTGCGCCACGTCGCCCGGGTACACGTCTTCCACACCATCGCGCAGCGCCTTGACGATGACGTTGGCCAATGCCGTGGGTGCCAGCTTGGGCGGCGGCGTGTGCTGGTTCCACTCGTCGTCGATGGGCCCCGGAAACACGTTGATCACGCGGATGCCGGCCGGCCGCATCTCGGCGCGCAGGCACTGCGCGAGCGAATGCGCCGCAGCTTTCGATGCGCTGAAGGTTCCGTGCGGCGGAAAGTTGCTGAGCGCGTAGATCGACAGCAGGTTGACCCACGCCGTCGCACCCGTCGCGCCGTCGGCCGAGCGGCCCTTGAGCGCGGGGCCGAACTCCTGCGCCAGGCGCAGCAGGCCGAAGTAGTTGATGTCCATCTCGGCCTTGGCCACGTCGGTGCCGCGACGCGCGCCGATGCCGAAGGTGCGGTGCACCTCGGCGTTGTTGATCACGATGTCGACCTTGCCGCCGATGGAACCCGCGAGCTCGGTCACCTGGCGGCCGTTGGTCAGGTCGAGCGGCACCAGCGTGACCTGCGGCAGCGCGGAGATGTCCTCCAGGCCGTCGCCCATCTTCTTCCAGGGCTCGGCATGGCCGACCCAGACGATGTCGGCGCCGGCCTTCACCAGCGCGCGCACGATGGCCTGGCCGGTCTCGGTCTTGCCGTCGGTCACCAGCGCCTTGCGGAACTTGGGGTCGCTGGTCATCTCGCGCAGCATCTTGTCGTCGGCCATGTGGGGACTCCCTTCATTCGGAAAACCAATGAGAACGGCCTGGCCGGAGCGGTCGAGCCTTGCACCGACACGGACGCGCGGAAGCGTGTCCCCGTCCGGATGCCCGCGGGTGGGCGCATCGTCCACCTCGCCGTGCAGGTGGACCATGAGCGTGGGGCCCACATCCAGATGCACCAGCCCCAGCCGCCAGGGCAGCCGTTCGCGAAAGAACAGGTCGTTGCTGTGGTGCAGCGTGGTGCTGCCCAGCAGTTCGCCCTCGCCGCTCTGCGCACGCCAGCGCAGGGCGGCCGACAGGCATTTGTGGCAGACCTCGCGCGGCGGGTACTGCACGGTGCCGCAGTCGTCGCAGGTCTGCAGTTCGAAGCGGCCTTCGGCAGCCGCCGCCGTGAGGCCGAGCGCCACGCGGCCGCGCGCGCCGGGCGGCAGGTTCATCTGCCGGGTGCGCAGCACCGGGTTCTTGCGCGGGGGGCGCATCAGGGGCATGGTCATGCGGATCTCCCGAGGATGACGGCGCCTGTGCACAGGCAGCGGTCGTAGGTCACCATGCCGAAGCCGGCGACGAGGCCCAGCTGTGCGTCGGGCACGGCACGCGGGCCTGCTTCATCGGTAAGTTGCCGGATCGCCTCGACCATGCCGAGGAACCCGCCTGCCGCACCGGCCTGCCCGGCCGAGAGTTGCCCGCCGCTGGTGTTGTTCGGAAAGCTGCCGTCGAAGGTCAGAGTGTGCGACTGCACGAAGGCCGGGCCCTCGCCCTTCTCGCAGAAGCCCAGGTCCTCGAACTGCATCATCGCGATGACGGGATAGTCGTCGTAGGTCTGCACGAAGTCGAGCGCAGCGGGCGGCACATCGGCCTGCGCATAAAGGTCGTCGCGGTCCTTGCGCCAGCCGCCCTGCACCATCACCGGGTCGTCGGCATAGGCGTTGTGGCGTTCGATGGCACCGCGAATCACCACGTGCGCCAGGCCCAGGTCGCGTGCACGCTCTTCGCTCATCACCAGGAAGGCCTCGGCACCGGCGCAGGGCATCACGCAGTCGAACAGGTGGATCGGATCGGAGATGGGGCGTGCCGCCATGTACGCGTCGAGCGTCAGTGCCTTCTTGAACATCGCATTCGGGTTGCCGAGCGCGTTGGTGCGCTGGTCCACGCAGATGCGGCCGAAGTCTTCGCGCTTCGCGCCGTAGGTGCGCATGTAGTTGGCGGTGATGAAGGCGAAGATCGAGTTCGGTCCGCCCGAGCCGTAGGGGTAGCTCGCGTCGCGCGCGAAGTTGCTGAAGCTGCCCAGTGTCTGGCGGAAGGAGTCGACATGGTTGGTGTCCGCGCCCACGCAGGCCACGATGTCGGCATCGCCCGCCTGCACCGCGCGCGCGGCGCGGCGCAGGCACATCACGCCCGACGCCCCGCCCGTGGGCACATGGTCGAGCCAGCGCGGCGACAGGCCCAGGTGCTGCGTGACGCCCACCGCCGTGTCGGGCGCGAGCGAGAAACTGCTGAGGCACAGGCCGTCGATCTGGTCCTTCGGCACGCCGCTGGCTTCGACCAGCGCCTGCACCGCCTGCCCGATGAACCAGTGCGCGGTGCGGGTGGAATAACGCACGTACGGCACGGTGACGGGCACCGCGACCGCAACGCCTTCGTAGGAGAGCCGTCGTGCCGTCATGCGTGCCCCGCCTGTCTTTTCTTCATGGCGCGTGTGTCGATGCAGTGACCCTGCCCCGGCAGCGACTGCGCCATTTCGCGCAGCTGGCCGCGCTGGATCTTCTGCGACGGCGTGAGCGGCAGCGCGTCGACGAAGGCCACGTAGCCCGGCGCCTTGTAGTAGGCCAGCTGGTCCAGCGCGTGCTGGACGATGCTGGCCGCGGTTTGCGCGGGCTGCGAGGCGTCCGCGTCTTCGCGCATCACGATGCAGGCCAGCACCTCGTCGCCGCGCACCGCATCGGGCGTGGCGGCCACGGCCGAAGTCTTCACGGCGGGGTGCTGGTTGAGCACGCTCTCGACCTCGACGGCCGAGATGTTCTCGCCGCTGCGGCGGATCACGTTCTTCTTGCGATCCACGAAGAAGAAGTTGCCCTCGGCGTCGCGGCGCACCAGGTCGCCGGTGTGGAACCAGCCGTCGGCCCAGGCTTCGCGCGTGGCCTCTTCGTCTTTCAGGTAGCCGGAGAAGAAATGGCGCTTCGGGTCGTTGCCGGCCGAGCGCACCAGCAGCTCGCCCGGTGCATCGACGCCGACCTCGCCACCGTCCTCGCCCACGAGGCGGATCTCGACGAAGTCTTCCTGCCGCCCGAAGCAGCTCGTGCCCACCAGGCGCGGCTCGCGGTTGGCCATGATGCAGGCGGCGGCGCCGGTTTCGGTCATGGCCCATGCCTCGACCAGCGGAAAGCCGAAGCGCGCTTCGAAGGGCGCATGGTTCTTGCGGTCGACGCCGGCGCCGAAGCCCCAGCGAATCGCATGGTCGCGGTCGGCCGCCGACGCGGGCGCCGACAGCAGCATGGCCGGCATCACGCCCAGGTAGTGTGCGACGGTGGCGCCGCTCTCCTTCGCGCTGGCCAGCCACGTCTTCGGGTGGAAGCGGTCCAGCTGCACCAGGCAGCCGCCCGCGACCAGCACCACCATGGTGGAGAACGCCATCGCGTTCATGTGGTTGAGCGGCAACGGCGTGATGACGCGCTCGGCGTCGGGGCGGATGCCGCACACGCCGTCCAGCGCGGCATACCACTCGCCGGCACGCAGGAAGTAGGCGTTGCCCAGAATGCAGCCCTTGGGCCGGCCGGTGGTGCCCGAGGTGTAGAGCAGGCCGCATTCGGTGTCGTCGCCTACGGGTTCATGGGCGCGCGGCGCGGGTGTCTTCGCGCTCGGCACCGCATCGCCGGGGCCCATGGTCTCGAAGGCCACGCCCGCCTGCGCCGCCGCGGCGTGCAGGTCGGCCGCGCGGCCCGGCAGCGTCACGGCCAGGCCGATTTCGCTGTGGCCGATCAGGTAGACCAGTTCGGCCGAGCGCATGTCGGCGTTGATGGGCACCACGCTCGCGCCCAGTGCGTTCAGCGCGAGCCAGTGGAAGAGGAAGGCGGGCCGGTTCTCCAGCAGCAGGCCGACGCGGTGGCCATGGCCGTAGCCCGCTTGCGCATAGGCCGCGCGCAGGCGCTCGACTTCGACGGCCGCTTCGCCCCAGCGAATGGCGCCGGCTGCGATGCCGTAGGCCGCGGCGGTCACCGATTCGGTGAACAGGAACTCGGCCTGCGGCGTGCGCTTGGCAGTCGCCGCGAAGACCTGGTGGACGGTGTCGTGTGCCATCTCGTCCTTCAGATGAAAAGCTGCACCGCCGGCAAGGCCGCGTCGCAGTTGAGCAGGTTCACGCGCTTGAGCGTCATGCGCAGCGCGCCGTCGTGCACGGCAAGGTGATGAAAGAAGGTGCCCACGTAGAACTGCAGCTCGTCGCCCTGCGACTCGGTGTAGTGGAACGCGGTGCGCACCACGAAACGGTTGGCCTCGGCGTCGAACTGTTCGACCACCGGCACCTGAAGCAGGTGGTGGCAGCGGCTGGGCGGCTGCTGCGAAAAAGCGCGCGGGCTCTTCAGGCGTTCGATGCGGAGGTCGCGCAGCAGCTTGTCTTCGTACAGGTGCGAGGTGTGGTTCAGGCCGTCTTCCTGGTCGGGCACCAGCGGAATCCAGTAGAAGGCGTCGTCGGTGAAGAGCGCGTTCCAGTCTTCATAGCGGCGCGTGTCGAGCAGGTGCGCTTCGTTCACGACGAAGTCGATCAGTTGCTGGCGGGTGACGTCGGTGCCGGTCATCACATCGTCTCCGTCATGCGCTCGACCCAGCTGCGGTACTGGTTGCGCATCGGCAGCTCGCTGGTGCCGCCAGTCGTGATTTCGCCGCCCTTCAGCTCCGACGCGTCGTAGTCGCGGTGCAGGCTCACCCACTCGTTGCCGCTCGCATGCAGGCCGGCCTGCATGCCGCGGTAGGCCTGCAGGTCGTCGTGCCCCACCACCGAAAACGGCGAGTTGATGAGCCGGTTGTACATGGTCGTGCGCTGCAGCAGTTCGGGCGGCGCGCCCTTCAGGCGGAAGGTCCAGCTCTCGATCAGCGTCTTGTCGGCCGAGATCGGCTTGACCACGCGAATCGCCTGGATCGCGCCCTTGATCGTGAGGTTCGGGTAGTACACCGTGTTGTGCCGCGCCATGCCCAGGATCTGCGCCGTCTTTTCCTCGCCGTAGCGCGCCTTCATGGCGTCGTCGTAGGCGGGAATTGCCTTGTACTTGCTGTGGATGCTGAAGTGCACGCCCGTGAAGCTGTGGCCGTGGTCGTACGTGCGAATGCCCATGTCCTCGAAGAACTTGTAGTCGGACATGAAGGGCACGAACTGCTCCACCGCCATGGGCTTGGGTTCGTCGGCGGGCTTGTCGGCCCACATGCGCTTGGCGGTGCCGGCCGAAGACTCGTGCGCCACCATGGGGTGCATGGTGTCGTTGAGGTTCTCCACGAACATCTTCCAGTTGCACTGGTGAATGAAGCGCAGGCAACCGCCAGCGATTTCGAGCTCACCTTCGGGCGATCGGTCGGCCATGTTGTCGATGGAACTGAGCGAGTCGCCGAAGTACTCGTCGAAGTCGGGGCCTGCGTCGTTGATCTTCACGAAGATGAAGCCGCGGTGGCTGCGCACATGCGCGAGCGTGGTCAGGCCCTTGGCCGACTCGCACTCGTGCAGGGCGGTGTTCTCGTAGCCGGTCTTCAGCGGAATCGCCAGCAGCGCGCCGTCGGTCTTGAAGGTCCAGGCGTGGTACGGGCAGCGAAAGAACTTGCCGGTGTTGCCGCACGGCCCGTTGACCAGCCGCGAGCCCTTGTGGGCGCAGCGGTTCATCATGGCGCGCACGCTGCCGTCGGTGTGGCGCACGACGATGAGCGGGCGGCCCGCGATGTCGTTGCTGATCCAGTCGCCGGGCTTGGGCAACTGGCTCTCGTGGCCCACGTAGTTCCAGGTGTTGGCGAAAAAGTGCGTCTGCTCCAGCTCGAACAGTTCCTGGCTGGTGTACAGGTCGCGGTGCACGCGGTCTTGCTGCACCAGCGCGCGCACGGCGTCGGGGTTGTCTCGGTACGAGGTCATGGGGGCATGGCTCCTTGCTTCAGAGGTCGAGCACCAGCCGCTCGCCCTTGGCGCGCGAGATGCAGATCTGGATGACGTTGCCCTCGGCCTTCTCGCGGGCGGTGAGCACGTAATCGCGGTGGTCGATCTCGCCCTCGATCACGGGCACCGCGCACACGCCGCATTCACCGCGCTTGCAGTCGAACATCGGGTCGCAGCCGTTCTCGATGAGACAGTCGAGGATGCTCTGGTCGGCCGCCACGGTGAAGCGTTGGCCCGACTGGGCGAGCTCCACCTCGAAGGGCTGGTCGCCTTCTTCGGCGACCGGCTCGGTGAACAGCTCGAAGTGCACGCGGTCGTGGTCCCAGCCGCGTGCCTGGGTGCAGGCGAGCACGGCATCGAGCATGACCTTGGGGCCGCACACATACAGGCGGTCGCCGGCGGGCACGCCGTCGAGCAGCGCGTCGATGTTCAGCGGTGCCCCGGCTTCGGCGTCGGCGTGCACGCGCAGGTCGTCGCCCAGCAGCGCCTGCAGCTCGGGCAGGAAGGCCATCAGGTCGCGGCTGCGGCCTGCGTAGTGCAAGCGCACGGGGGCCTCTTCGGCGCGGCGGCGTGCGGCCATGGTGGCGAGCGGCGTCACGCCGATGCCACCGGCCACCAGCACGGTACCGCCGGGGCCGGTGTGCAGGGGAAAGTCGTTCTTCGGCGCCTCGACGGCGAGCGTGTCGCCCTCTTTCAGCTGCTCGTGCATGAAGCGCGAGCCGCCACGGCCTTCGGCTTCCTTGCGTACGGCGATCACGTACTCCGCCGGCGCGTTGGTGGCGTTGCGCGCGGTGGCGAAGTTGACGAGCGAATAGTGGCGCCAATCGGTCTTGCCGTCGGGCAGCGACACCTGCACGCGGATGTGCGCGCCGGCCGCGAAGCCGGGCAACGGGCGGCCGTCTTCGGCACGCAGGCGCAGCATGCGGATCAGCGGATTGAGTTCGCGCACTTCGGCGACGCGAAGCGGGAGCGTGGCGGTGGGAGCGGTCATCGTGCGTTGTCTCTTCAGGCCAGTGCGTGCTGCGCCAATGCCGCCTGCAGCTTGTGGCCGTGTTCGTCGGCGAGCGCCGCGTCGCGCAGTTCGCGCAAGGTGGCGGGCGCAAGTGCCGCGCCGGCGCGCTCGAAGGCGCGCATCAACGTGTCGTAGTTGCGAATGCCGCGCTCGTGCGTGTCGCTGTAGCCCTTGACCAGCCGCTGGCACTGGGCCAGCTCCACGGCGAGTTCGGGGTTGCGCTGTGCGGTGGCGGCGATGCGCTGCAGCCATTCCTCGATGCGGCGGTTTTCTTCGGCATAGCGCATGGTGGACAGGCGCCAGCGCTTGCAGGCGGCCACGGCGCGCAGCATGAGGTAGCCGCGCAGCGAGCTGGTCCGGATCACGCGGCCGTGCTGCGTGAAGCGCTCGACGAGCTTCTTGGGCAGCGTCGATTTCATGAGCCAACGGCCGATGCCGCCGGGCAGCGTCTCGCAGATTTCCTGCAGGCGCGGGTGCATGTATTCGTTGATGGCCAGCACCTGGCCGGGCTGTACGCGCGCCTCGTCGCGCACGCGCTCGAAGCGGGTCGCGCGGGTCTTGAGGGCGGCCACACGGGCAGTGTCCTCGTAGGACATCCAGAGCGCCAGGTGGCGCGCGGTTTCGCGCAGCAGGCGGTGGTCGCCCTGCGCCGGCAGCGCCGCGACGGCGGCCGAGCGGTCGAGGTACAGGCCGGCGTAGGCCACGTCCTGGTAGTCGATGAGGCGGCGCACACCTTCGAGCAGGAAGTCTTGCGCCTGCGCAGGAAAGTCGCGTTGCACGCGCTCGACCAGCGCGCGCACGGCGGGGTGGCGCGGTTGCGGCGCGGGGGTGGCGAGAGGGGCCTCCACCGCCGGCTCGCCATCGTCGCCGGCTTGCGCACGGGCGAACGCCGCACCGAAAGCCTTGAGGCTGGGCTTCACGCCCACGCCGCCGCGCTCGACGGTCGCTTCGAACTGCGCGCGGCTGAACGGCAGCACGCCCGAACCCGCGAGCGCACCGAAGAGCACGGCGCTGATCACGCTGCCCGAGGCCTCTGCCGCCTTCTCCATGTCGAAACGGATGAAGCGCTTGGCGGCCTTGGCCGTGTGCGCGAGCAGTTGGGTGCTGTCGACGCGGCCATCGCCTAAAGCGCTCTTCTCGGCAATGGAGAAGACGCGGTGCGTGGAGGCGATCAGCGTGGTGCGGTCATTGGTGACGAGTCCACGCTGCACCGCGCGGCCGGCTTCCATGAGCTCCGATGCGAGCACTACATCGACATCGCCCGGTAAGGGCATCAGCGCCAGCACGGGGCGGCCACCGTCCGCTTCGGCCTGCGCCGTCGGGTACAGCTCGACGTAGTAGATGGTGGCGCCGGTGCGCTGCGCCACGCCCGGCACCGAGGTGGTCTGGGCCACGTAGCCGTTGGCTTCGCCCATGTCGACGATCCAGTCGGCGAGCACGCCGCCGCCCTCCCCGCCCATGGCGAGGATGGCGATCTTGAGGGGCTGTGGCTTGTTGTTCGTCATCGCTTCAGAAGGCATAGGCGTCGCGGCGGCGCGCTTCGCCGCGCTGCAGCCAGCCGATGACGGCGGCGCGCACACGTTCGCGCAGCACGTCCCAGCGGTTGGGGTTGCTCACGATCTGCGCCTTGTAGAACGAAGGGCACAGCACGGCGGCATGCGACACCTCGCCGCACACGCCGCAGCCCACGCAGCTGTCGAGCACGGTGGCCACCGGGTCGGTGCGCAGCGGATCGGGGTTGGGCTTGATCGACAGCGACGGGCAGCCCGACAGGCGGATGCACGAATGGTCGCCGGTGCAGGTGTCCGAATCGACGCCGAACTTATCGCGCACCATGCGCTTGCCGTCCGCGATGGCCTTGCGCACCAGCGGCTTCTCGCGGCGCTGCTTGTTGAGCATGCACTCCGACTGGGCGATGAGGACCTTGGGGCCCTTGGTCTTGGTGGTGAGCGCATCTTTCAGCGCGTCGCGCATGCCGGCCACGTCGTAGGTGCGGCGCAGCGTCTTCACCCATTCCACGCCCACGCCGCGCACGGCACGCTCGATGACGTGGCCGGTGCTTCGCGTCTTGTTGACGGCATGCGACGACAGGATGTCCTGCCCGCCGGTGGCCGAGGTGTAGTTGTTGTCGACGACGATGGTGAGGTTGTCGCTCTTGTTGAAGACCGCGTTCGCCACGCCGCTCGTCAGGCCGTTGTGCCAGAAGCCGCCGTCGCCCATCATCGAGATCGCGCGCTTGCCGGCGGGTGCATTCAATGCGGAAGCGCCTGCACCGCCCAGGCCGTAGCCCATGGTGGTGTTGCCGATGTTGAAGGGCGGCAGGATGGAGAACAGGTGGCAGCCGATGTCGGCGCTCACGTGGTGCGCACCGAGTTCGCGCTCGACCAGTTTCATCGCGCTGAAGATCGGGCGCTCGGGGCAACCGGTGCAAAAACCGGGCGGGCGGGCATGCACGACCTCGCCGAGCGCGGTGGACGGCACGGCCGGCTCGGGCGCGGCATCGACACCGATGGCGGCCACTTCCTTGAGTGCAATGACCTTGCGCACCGGCTGCGGCACGGGCAGCGGCGCCAGGCGGTCGTAGCGCTCGCAGAAGGTGCGCGCGCCTTTCAGCAACTCGGACGATGTGTACTCGCCGGCTACGGGCAGCATGTCCTTGCCGTGCAACGCGGTGGTCGAACCGGCCTGGCGCAGGATGGTCGCGAGGTTCTGCTCGACGAAGTTGGGCTGACCCTCCTCCACGATCATCACCGCGCGCTTGCCTTCGCAGAAGCGGATGACTTCGCTCTCGATGACGGGGTACGCCACGTTCATCACGTAGAGCGGCACCTGCGTGTTGCCGTACACGTCGGCCAGGCCCAGGCGTTCCAGCGCGCGCAGCAGCGTGTTGTAGCTGCCGCCCTGCACGATGATGCCGATGTCGTCGGCGTCCTCGGAGAAGAACTCGTTGAGCTGGCGCTCCTCGATGAAGCGCACGGCCGCGGGCCAGCGGTCCTTGATCTTCTCCTGCTCGTGCACGAAGCTGGCAGGCGGCAGCACGATGCGGCTCACGTCGCGTTGCGGGTTCTCCAGCGCTTCTTTCAGCGTGAACTTGGCGCGCTTGTTGTCGCCGGCGATGAAGTGGCCGTGCACATGGCACGCGCGGATGCGCAACTGGAGCATCACGGGCGTGTTGCTGGCTTCCGAAAGATCGAAGCCCTGCTTCACCGCATCGACGATGCTCGGCAGGTTGGGGCGCGGGTCGAGCAGCCAGATCTGCGACTTCATGGCGAACGCATGGCTGCGCTCCTGCATGATGGACGAGCCCTCGCCGTAGTCCTCGCCCACGATGATGAGCGCGCCGCCGGTCACGCCGCCCGAGGCGAGGTTGGCCAATGCGTCCGATGCGACATTGGTGCCCACGGTGGCCTTGAAGGTGACCGCGCCGCGCAGCGGGTAGTTGACGGAGGCGGCGAGCGTGGCGGCGGCGGTGGCTTCGCTGGCGCTGTTCTCGAAGCGGATGCCCTGCTCCGCGAGGATGTCCTGCGCATCGGCCAGCACGTCCATCAGGTGCGAGATGGGCGCGCCCTGGTAGCCGGCCACATAGGACACTCCCGACTCCAGCAGGGCCTTGGTCACCGCCAGAATGCCTTCGCCACGGAAGACATCGCCTCCGGAAAGCCGCAGTTTCTTGACTTCTTCGACGAACGAACGCTCAGCCATGTGGGTCCTTGTTGTCTATCGTGGGAGGATGCGCTTCAGCTGCCACATCATGCTTTCTATAATGTTGACAAATGAATGTATCCACAATCATGAATTACCCTAGACATGCAAACAGCGTGCCCGCCTCATGCACCGGGTGCGTTCATGGCTGAGCCGACGGAACCGCACCGCTTCGTCGACGACTACCTGCCCGCGCTGCTGGCGCAGGCCAGCCAGCTGATTTCGTCGGAGTTCCACGAGGTGGCGCGGCAGCAGGGCTTCTCCATCTCGGAGTGGCGCGTGATGGCCTCGCTCGCGGGCAGCGACGCGGTCAGCATCGGCCAGCTTGCGCAGGTGACGGTGACCAAGCAGCCCACGGTGACGCGGCTGCTGGACCGCATGGAAGCACGCGGACAGGTCGAGCGCCTGCCCCATGAAAGTGATCGCCGCATCACGCTGGTGCGCATCACGCGCAAGGGCTTGAAGGCGGTGGAGCACCTGATGGAACTCGCACGCGAGCATGAGCGGCGCGTGCTCGAACCCTTCGGCCTGCGGCGCGCCGAAGAGCTCAAGCAGACCCTGCGGCAGATGATCGACCTGCACGTGCATGTGCCGGTGGGGGAGCCGGAGGAAGACTGACCCTGCGGCCTTGTTGCCCGCTCGCTGGTTCGCTAGATCAAGGGCGGGGCACGAGGACTGCGCGGCCGCGGTGGCCTCGCTGCGCGATCCAGTCGAGCGCGCGGGCCGCATCGGCGAGCGCGAAGGGTTGCACCGCCAGGTGCAGTCGCCCGTCGGCCAGCCTTGCCAGCAACTCGGGCGCGGCGGCGCGGCCCGCTGCTTCACGCCGGAACATGTTGAGCGGCAGCAGCGCCACATCGCGTTGCAGGAAGTGTGCAATGTCCAGCTGCAGCGTCGGGCCGGCGGTGTAGCCGACCAGCACGGCGCGCCCGCCGGCACGCACGGCGGGCAGCACCTTCGCGAGCACATCGCCGCCCACGGTGTCGACGAGCAAGTCGGCGCTGGCAGCGGCAGGCGGCTCGGCGCTCGGATCGACCGCCGTCACCGTGCAGCCGGCGTCGCGCGCGAGCTGCATCGCGAGCGAGCCGACGGCGCCGCTCGCACCGGTCACCAGCACCTGCTCGCCGGGCTGCAGCTTCGCGACCTCGTGCAGCGCCACCCACGCCGATGTGCAGGGAGAAAAGAACGCGGCGCCCAAGGCCATCGGCACGTCGTCGGGCAGCATGCCGAGCGCTTCGTCGGGCGCGTCGATCAGCTCGCTCCAGGTGCCGTCGAACAGCGTGCCCAGTCCGCTGCCGCGCAGCCACACGCGCTGGCCGGCGTCGTATCGCCCGCTCGCGATGACGACGCCCGCTGCCTCCACGCCCGGCGTGTAGGGCAGCGGCGGATGGCGCAGGAAGCTGCCGCGCCACACGGTGCGGTCGATGTGCCCGACCGTCGCGGCCTCCATGCGCACCAGGGTGCGGCCCGGTCGCGCCACGGGGTCGGCAACGTCTTCGAGCACGGGCACGGCGTCGAAGCCGTGGATGCGCACGGCCTTCATGGCAGCGCCTCCAGAAAGTCGAGCACGGTGCGCGCGAAGACCTCGGGCAGCTGGTCGGGCAGCGGCACCATGCCGCCCTCGATGTCGACGATGCGCGCGTGCGGCAGATGATGCTGCAGCTCTTGCGCATGCGGCGCGGCGAACGGGTCTTCGGTGGCGCGCACGATGCGCGTGGGCTGCGTGACATGGCCGATGCGGTCTTCCATGCGGTAGGACGCAACGGCACGGTGCCCCTCCTCCACGCGCTCGACCTTCAACGCGTCGCGCACGAAGGCTTCGAGCAGGTCGGGCCGGCCCGGCGGATAGAAGCCCTGGCGCTTTTGCCACAGCGCGGCGAGGTGCGAGCCGTCTTCGCTGGGCGCGACTTCGTCGATGGGCGGGCGTTGTGCCCGCGCGCGGCGAAAGGCTTCGTCGGTGTACGGCGTCGAAGACAGCACGAGGCTGCGCACGCGATCGGGGAAAGCCGCCGCAAGCTCGATGGCCACGACACCGCCCGTGTGATGGCCCACGACGTCGGCCTGCGCGATGTTCAGCGCGTCGAGCAGCTCGCAGGCCGCGCGCGCCCATTGCGCGATGCTCGCGGGCACGCCGCCATCCGCGGAGTCGCCGAAGCCGGCGGTGTCCATCGCAATGGCGCGGCGCCGCGCGCCGATCAGCGGCAGCACGGCGCGGTACTCGGCCCAGCTGCGCGGCGACTGGTGCAGCAGCAGCACGGCGGGCGCCTGCGGATCGCCGCAGGCCGCGTAGTGCACCTGCCCCACCGACAGGTCGGCGAAGGCGCGGCGGATGCTCATGGCAGCGTCTCGCCGGCGGGTGCGCGCCACAGGCCCGCATGCCGCAGTTCACCGAGCGTGCGCGAGAGCACGTCGCGCCGGTAGGCTGCAATGTCGCGGCCGGCGTAGTCGTAGAAGCCGCTGCCGCTCTTCAGGCCGAGCCGCCCTTCCTCGACCATGCGAGCGACGATGGCCGGCGCGGTGTAGCGGACCTTGTCGAGCGACGCCGACATCTCGCGGCTGGCGTGGTGCAGGATGTCGCAGCCGCCGAAGTCGATGAACTCGACCACGCCGAGCGCGGCGAAGCGAAGGCCCAGGCCGTAGCGCGTGGCCTTGTCGATTTCCTCGGCAGTGGCGGCGCCCTCCTCGATCATTCGCGCAGCTTCGTTCATCACCAGCGCCTGCAGGCGCGGCACGATGTAGCCGGGCGACGCGCCGCAGACCACGGGCAGCTTGCCGATGGCCTCCATCAGCGCCTTGGTGCGCGCCAGCACGGCAGGGTCGGTGCCGGGGTGGCAGCTCAGCTCGACCACGGGAATCACATAGGCCGGGTTGAGCCAATGCATGTTGAGAAAGCGCTCTGGCAGCCGCACGAACGCGGCCAGCTGCGTCACGAGGATGCTGCTGGTGGTGGACGTGAGGATCGCGTTGTCGCGGCAGTGGCGGTTGATGTGCGCGAAGGCCTCGCGCTTGGCGTCGATGGTTTCGGGCACGCCTTCGAACACGAGATCGGCCGCGGCGAGCGCCTGCGGTGCAGCGGCTGCGTCGACGAAATCCACGCGCGCCGCGATGCGTTCGATCTGCGAGGCATCGATCACGCCGAGCTGCGCCAGGCCGGACAGGCTGGCCTCGATTTCCGCCTTCGCCTCGTCGCGCAGGCGTTGCCATGCCTCGCTGCTGCGCTGGCGCAGGTCGATCAGCGAGATGCGGTGGCCCGCATACGCGAACGCGATGGCGATGCCGCGCCCCATGCGGCCCGCGCCGACCGCGGCGAAACGGGGCAGCGCGGCGTCATTCGCCATCGTGCAGCCTCTGGCGCAACTGGGCCGCGCTCAGGTCGGCGAGGCCCAGGCTCTCGAAGGTGCGCGGCCCCTGTCGCAGGTCGCGGCCCAGGAAGCCGCCGACGATGGCCAGCAGGCCGTGCGCGATGGGCGCGTCGACGCCCGCATGGCGTGCCGCCGACGCGAGAAACGCCAGGCCCAGCTCGGTGTCTTCGGTGATGTAGCGGTGCGTGTGCAGGTCGATGTTCTCGCGCCAGTCGCCCGACTTCACGAGCTGCTTGTGGGCGTCGCCGTACATCCAGCGGTCGTTGTCGTAGTGGTCGGCCAGCGGATAGTGCGGCGCGCCTTGGCCGAAGGCTTCCCGCACGGCGATGCGCTCCTGGTCGAGGCGGTCGGTCACGTCGCGCACGGCGCGCTGCGTGCCCTCGTTGTGAATGTCCCAGCGCTCGAAGTGCTGCAGCGGCGCGGCGTTCATCACCATCAGCGGCGGGTGGATGACGGGGCCGGCGTTCATGAGCGCGCCCGACAGCGCGTCGCCGCAGCCGTGCACGGCCGGGTAGGCACGGCGAATCACCTCGATGGCCTGCGCCTCCTTGCGCGCCGGATAGACGCCCGTGGGCAGCCGGATCGCGCGGATGGTGACGTTCACCTCGCGCTCGCCGTGCTTGCGCGCCAGGTAGGGCAAGGTGCCGGTCTCGGCCCAGGCGACGTCGGCGCGGCTGCCGGCCTGCTCGACGGTCTTGGCCATCACGTAGCTGCCAAAGGTGCCCGGGGGCAGGAACACGACCTGGCCGTCGACCAGGTGCGGCGCCATGGCGAGCGCGATGTCGTGCTGCGCGATGGCGGGCGTGGGAATGACGATGAGCTCGGCGCCGTTGAGCGCCGCGCCGATGTCGGCGGTGGCCAGCGCAATGGGCACCTCGCGCGTGCCGCCAGCGTCTTTCAGCGTGATGGCGCCGGCTTGTACGAGCGGTGCGAGCGCCGCGGCATCGCGGCGCCACAGGCGCACCTCGTGGCCGGTTTCAGACAGGTCGGCGGCAGCCGCATAGGCGCCATGACCACCCCCAAGAATCGCAATTTTCATGTCGAAAGTCGAAAAGCAGGTGTCGATGAACCGGTGGCCGCAGGACGGACCCGGGGAAGCAATGCGCTATTACATTACTTTTCATCGATTCAGGTGTCAATCAAATTCGACGACACCGGCCTGCTCGGAAACCCGAAATGAAAAAAGCCCGCGTTCGTGAGAAGCGCGGGCTTTCAGGGGCGAAGCGGCTGTGGGGCCGCTCGCGGGGGATCAGCGCGTGGGCTTGAAGGTGCGCTTTTGACCTTCACGGGGCACGAACACCTTGCCCGGGCCGCCATGGCCTGCGCCATTGCCGCGGGGCGCGAAGCCCTCACGCGGTGCAAATCCTTCGCGGGGTGCAAAGCCTTCACGCGGTGCGAAACCTTCGCGGGGAGCGAAGTCGCCGCGGCCGCCATGGTTGCTGCCGCCGCGCGGGGCGCTGTCGCCCCAGCCCGGCTTGCGACCGAAGCCGCCGCCGTTGTTGCCGCCCTCGTCACGGCCGCCGCCGAAACCGGCGTTATGACCGCCACCGCCCTGGCCGCCGAAGCCGCCGCCACGGGGTGCCGGAGGACGCGAACCACGGTCGTTGAAGCCGCTGGCGCCTGCATAGTTGCCGCCGCCGTTGCCGCCGCCGAAGCCGCCGCCATTGCCACGCGGAGCGCCGCCGAACTTGCGGTCGCGCGACTGGGTGTCGCCACGGCCACCGCGGTACTCGCCCATCGGCGGACGCGATTGCGGCATGCGCTGTTGCGGCTCCAGGCCGGCAACCACTTCAGCCTTGAACTGCTGGCGGCTGTATTGCTCGATGTCCATGATCTTGCGGCGATCGCGGAACTCGGCAAAAGTGATCGCCAGGCCGTCGCGGCCTGCACGGCCGGTGCGGCCGATGCGGTGGGTGTAGTCCTCGGCCTTCATCGGCAGGCCGAAGTTGAAGACGTGGGTGATGGTCGGCACGTCGATGCCGCGGGCGGCAACGTCGGTGGCCACCAGGATCTGCACCTGACCTTGGCGCAGCGCCATCAGGCGGCGGTTGCGCAGGCCCTGGCTCAGGGCGCCGTGCAGTGCCACGGCGCTGAAGCCGTCTTGCTGCAGGTCGGCGGCGAGGCCGTCGCACTCGACCTGCGTGCTCGCGAACACGATGGCCTGGTTGATGGTGGTGTCACGCAGCCAATGGTCGAGCAGCTTGCGCTTGTGCTGGCTGTTGTCGGCCCAGTACAGCGACTGCTTGATGTTGGCGTGCTTTTCCTGCGGGCTGTCGATGGTGATGCGTTGCGGCTCGCGCATGACGCGCTGGGCCAGCTGCTGGATGCGCGGCGCGAAGGTGGCGCTGAACATCATGGTCTGCTGGCGCTCGATGGTGAGCTGGTTGACTTCGGCCAGGTCGTCGGAGAAGCCGAGGTCGAGCATGCGGTCGGCTTCGTCGACCACCAGGAACTTGACCTGGTCGAGCTTGAGCTGCGACGAGCGTTGCAGGTCGAGCAGACGGCCGGGCGTGGCAACCACGAGGTCGGCGTTCTGCAGCTTGGCGATCTGCAACTGGTAAGGCATGCCGCCCACCACGTTGGCGATGCGCAGGCCGCGGCAATGCTTGACCAGCTCGATGGCGTCGTGCGCGACTTGCTGCGCGAGCTCGCGCGTCGGGCACAGGATCAGGGCGCCGGGGGTGGCGGCCTTGAAATGACGGGTGTTGGTCGGGTCCTTGCGCTTGGGCTTCTTCGGCACGGCTTCGCCGCGGGCGGCGGCTTCGGCAGCCTGGCGCTGGAACTCGGCCTTGGCTTCGGCTTCTGCTTCGGCCTGGCGCTTGAGCAGCGTGTGCAGCACGGGCAGCAGGAAGGCGGCGGTCTTGCCCGAACCGGTCTGGCTGGAGACCATCAGGTCGACGAAACGGGCCTTGCCGTCCTGGCCGGTTTCACCGCCCATGGCGAGAGGGATCACCTTGTCTTGCACGGTGGTCGGCTGGGTGAAGCCCAGGTCGGCCACGGCGGCGATCAGTTCAGGGGCGAGGCCCAGGCGGACGAAGCCGTTGGGCAGAGCGGGTTCTTCCACTGCGGCCACTTCGGGAGCGGCTGCGTCGAGCGCCTCGAGAATGGGCGCCTCGGACACGGTGTCCACAGGAGCGGTGAATTCGTTATGAATGGAGGATTGCACAGGCGCGAATTCGCCCTGCGCTTCAAAAGCGTCGGTCATGAATATCAATCTCAAACGCGAGCGCTGCCGTAGGCGGCGCCCCGTTGGTGGTTAAAAACATCAACCATCCAACGACATTCAACTTCGGGCTGACGCCTGAGGCTGTGGCCCTTTTTGATCAGCGAATGCGATCGGGCGCGGTGTGCAAGATAGGGAGATGCAAGAGACGCTGGCCGGGCTTGAAATACCTGCCCGATCAGCGAAGCCTGCGATTATGGCACGGACTCGGGTTTTTACCTAATCCTTTGTCCGCCGACTTGGTTAAGTCAGTCGGTCAGTTTCAGGAACGTCTCGCGGTAGTGCGCCAGTTCCTCGATGGACTCGTGCACGTCGGCCAGCGCGGTGTGCGCCTGCTGCTTCTTGAAGCTGCTGTAGGCACTGGGTTTCCAGCGCTTGGCCAGCTCCTTCAAGGTACTGACGTCGAGATTGCGGTAGTGAAAGTACGCCTCCAGCTTGGGCATGTACTTGACCAGAAAGCGCCGGTCCTGCCCGATGGTGTTGCCGCACATGGGCGAGCCGCTGCGCGGGATGTACTTGGCGATGAACTCCAGCAACTGCTGCTCGGCGGCGGCTTCGTCCAGCGTGGAGGCCTTCACCTTGTCGATCAGGCCGCTGCGACCGTGGGTGCCCTTGTTCCAGGCGTCCATGGCGTCGAGCACGGCGTCGCTCTGGTGAATGACGAGCACGGGGCCGTCGATGCGCGGCGTGAGGTCGGGGCCGGTCACGACGACGGCAATTTCGAGCAGGAACTCTTTTTCGGGGTCGAGGCCGCTCATTTCGCAGTCCAGCCAGACCAGGTTCAGGTCGCTCTTCTTCAGGGTGGGCACGGCGGCCGGGGGTGTCGGGGCTATGGATTCGGGCATCGCAGGATTGTCGTCGAAGGCCTGCGGCCCCAGATACCGAGGACTAAACTCGCCGCTCCATGTCCTATTCGCTCATCTTCACCATTGCCTTTGCGGTTGCGCTGGTTGCGGGGCTCCTCGTGAAGTTCTGGCTGGCCTCGCGTCAGGTGCGCCACGTGGCGCAGCACCGCGGCACGGTGCCGCCCGCCTTCGCGCAGACCATCACCCTCGCCGCCCACCAGAAGGCCGCCGACTACACCATCGCCAAGGCGCGCTTCGGCCTGATCGAGATGGCCTGGAGCGCGGCGCTGCTGCTGGCCTGGACGCTGCTCGGCGGGCTCGATGTGCTCAACAAGCTGCTGCTGTTGTGGATCGGCGGCGGCATGGTGCAGCAGTTGGTGCTGCTGGGTGCCTTTGCATTGATCGGCGGGCTGCTGGAGCTGTCCTTCACGCTGTGGCAGACCTTCCGGCTCGAGGAGCGCTTCGGCTTCAACAAGATGACCTGGAAGCTCTGGCTGGCCGACACGCTCAAGTCGACACTGCTGGGCGCCGTGATCGGCCTGCCCATTGCCGCGCTGATCCTCTGGCTCATGGGTGCGGCGGGACCGCTGTGGTGGCTCTGGGCCTGGGGTGCGTGGATGGGCTTCAACCTGCTGCTGATGCTGATCTACCCGACCTTCATCGCACCGCTGTTCAACAAGTTCAAGCCGCTGGACGACCCCACGCTGAAGGCGCGCGTCACGGCGCTCATGAAGCGCTGCGGCTTCGCGGCCAAGGGCCTGTTCGTGATGGACGGCAGCACGCGCAGCGCGCACGCCAATGCCTACTTCACCGGCTTCGGCGCCAGCAAGCGCGTGGTGTTCTACGACACGCTGCTGCGGCAACTGAACGCCGGCGAGGTCGAAGCCGTGCTCGCCCACGAGCTGGGCCACTTCAAGCACCGCCACATCGTCAAGCGGCTCGTTGCCATGTTCGCGCTGAGCCTGGCGGGCTTCGCGTTGCTGGGCTGGGTGTCGACGCAGGTGTGGTTCTATGCCGGGCTGGGCGTGCAACCCAACCTGGCCGCGCCCAACAGCGCGCTGGCGCTGCTGCTGTTCATGCTGGCGGTGCCGGTGTTCGGCTTCTTCATCGCGCCGCTGCCCGCCCGCCTGTCGCGCAAGCACGAGTTCGAAGCCGATGCCTATGCCGTGGCACAGACCAGCGGTGCCGACCTGTCGGCTGCCCTGCTCAAGCTCTACCAGGACAACGCCTCGACGCTCACGCCCGACCCGTTGTTCGTGAGCTTCTACTACTCCCATCCGCCCGCTTCCGAGCGCCTTGCGCGCATGACGGCACCGGCGTGATGCATTCACTTTCCATTTCTTCGCGAAGCCCCTCATGAGCAGCATGTTCAATCCCAAAGACTGGAAGAACCTTCCCGCACGCAAGGCGCTGAGCGCCACCGAAATCGTGGCCGCCCTCGCGCGCCTCGACGGCTGGAAGCTCACCGGCGACGGCGCCGATGTCGCCATCGAAAAGACGTTCACTTTCGCCAACTACTTCGAGACCATCGCCTTCGTGAATGCGCTGGCTTTCGTGGCGCACACGCAGGATCACCACCCCGACCTGTCGGTGCACTACAACCGCTGCGTGATGCGCTTCAACACACACGACGTGGGCGGACTCTCGGTCACCGACTTCGACTGCGCGCGCCAGGCCGACGCGCTGGTCGCGAGCCCTGGTCCTGCCGCATGAGGGGCCGCGCCCTTGGCTAAGCCGAGCCGCACCGCCGCCTCCGCAGCATCCGCTGCCGGCAAGACGCTGAACGACGGTCTCGTTGTCGCCAGCCACGGGCGTCACTGCCTGGTCGAAACACCCGCGGGCGAGCGCCTGATCTGCCACCCGCGCGGCAAGAAAAGCCAGGCCGTGGTCGGCGACCGCGTCCTCTGGCAGGCCAGCGAGGACGAAGGCACCATCGAACAGGTGCTGCCGCGGCGCAACCTGTTCTACCGGCAGGACGAGATCCGCACCAAGTCGTTCGCGGCCAACCTCGACCATGTGCTGATCCTGATCGCCGCCGAGCCGGAGTTCTCCGAGCATCAGTTGGCACGCGCACTGATCGCGGCGCAGGCCGAACGCATCACGCCCATCATCGCGCTCAACAAGAGCGACCTGGTCGAGCCCTTTGCGCGCGCCTGGGCCAAGCTGGCGCCCTACCGGCGCATGCACCACGGCGTGCTGCCGCTGTCGCTGAAGGCTTCGGGCGAGGCCGACTACGCCTCGCTGATGAAGCTGCTCGCAGGCAAGTGCACGCTGGTGCTGGGCCCTTCGGGCTCGGGCAAGAGCACGCTGACCAACCTGCTGGTGCCGGGCGCCACCGTGCTGACGCAGGAAATCTCGCAAGCGCTGAATTCGGGCAAGCACACGACCACGAGCACCACCTGGTACTGGATCGACGAAGCCCGTACCACCGGACTGATCGATTCGCCGGGCTTCCAGGAATTCGGCCTGAACCACATCGAACCGATGCAGCTCGCCGGCCTGATGCCCGACATCGCCGAACACATGGGCGACTGCAAGTTCTACAACTGCACCCACCTGCACGAGCCGGGCTGCGGCGTGATCGCCAACGTGGGGGCGGCCAACGAGACGGGCAACGGCATCAGCCCGAGCCGCTACAAGATCTACGGCGAGCTGTTCGCCGAGCTGAGCCAGAAGCGCTACTGAAGCGCCGGCTTCAGCCGAGCCAGACGCGGTAGGACTTCCAGGTCGGGTCGAAGGCCAGGTCCAGCGTCACCGGAAGGTCCATGTCCTCCTGCAACGACTGCGCATGCGCGATCGCCGCAGCGGCATCGGCCACCTGGAAGTTGACGGTACGCACGCCCTCCTCCAGCACCACGTGCGTGCAGCAGCCCGCCTCGTGCGTCTGCAGCAGCGCGGTCAGCCGGTCTTCGTAGACACGGGCCGCTTCCAGTTCTTCGCCCGACTCCACCGGAATCGCGGCCGACAGGCGGTGGCCCAGGTCGGCGCGGCCCAGCAATGCGCCGGCCGTGTCGTTGCGCATCACGACCATTTCGATCTCGCTGCCGTCCTCGGCTTCGCGCGTGGCGGTCAGGCCCGCCCAGGCGTGCTCGCCCGTGGGGAACACACCGGTGTGGCCGAGTTCGTCGCGCCAGCAGGCGTCGAACACCGGCACGAAGTTGTCGAGCGACACGCCGTCGAAATCCGCGCTGTCGCCAGCGTCGACATAGTCGACCGGGCCGACCTTCACCGCCGTGTCGTACTCGCCCAGGATGTGGTCGAGCATGATGAGGCTCATGTGGCGCGCGTGGTCCCGCATGTCCATGGGAATGGGCTTGGCGAAGCCGATCTCGAGCGCCACGAGGCCGTCGTACGGCTCGTGCTTCACCAGGATGTCGGCGCTCGCCAGCTCGAAGTCGCTCATGCGAATGCCGAAGCCCTGGCCCGTGCGCTGACGGAAAGCCTCCACCTCGACCTGCGGCAGTGCCGGACTGCTCTGCGCCAGCGCCATCACATCGTCGAAGTCGTCCATCGAGCCGTGGGCCGTCAGCACGAGCTTGAATGCGGGCGGCTCGCCGGCCACCTCGGCGGCCAGTCGCGGAAACAAGGGCTGCAGCAGGGCATTCAGTGCCGGTACCAGTTCGTGGCCGGGCAGAGTGCGAAGGCTGTCGAGCTGGGCGCTCACCGCTTGCCAGAAGCTTGCGCAGGCCGCCGAGCGCGGGTCGGAGTCATGGGTCGGCATGGCCGGGGTTCCTTCAAAGATGGGGGCCGAGGATGTCCTGCAGCCGCTGCACCAGCGTGCTGCATTGCTCGCGGGTGCCGATGCTGATGCGCAGGTACTGCGCGATGCGCGCCTGCTTGAAATGCCGCACCAGCACGGCGCGCTCGCGCAGCAATGCAGCGAGTTCGGCGGCGTCGCGCCGCGGATGGCGCGCAAAGACGAAATTGGCCTGCGAAGGCAGCACGTCGAAGCCAAGGTCCTCGAGCTGAAGGCACAGGCCTTCACGGGTGTCGACGATCTTGTCGCGCGTGCCGCGGAACCAATCCTCGTCGTCGAGCGCGGCCACCGCGCCGGCGGAGGCCAGCCGGTCGATCGGGTAGGAGTTGAAGCTGTCCTTCACGCGCACCAGGGCGTCGATCAGGTGCGCCTGCCCGCAGGCGAAACCGACCCGCAAGCCCGCCAGCGAATGCGCCTTGGAGAGGGTCTGGACCACCAGCAGGTTCGGATATCTGTCGATCAGCGGCAGCGCGGTTTCGCCGCCGAAGTCGATGTACGCCTCGTCCACCAGCACCACGCGCTCGGGGCAGGCCTGCAGCAATTGCTCGATGCGCGACAACGGCTGGCCGATGCCCGTGGGCGCGTTGGGATTCGCGATGACGACGCCCGCGCAGCGCTCGCGGGCCCGCGCCGCAAGGGCGTCGATGTCGATGCGCAGGCCGTCGTCCACCGGTTGCAGCGCGCAGTCGATGCCGTACAGCTGCGCATAGACCTTGTAGAAGCTGTAGCTCACATCGGGCATCAGCAGCGGCGCTGCCTGCTGGAAGAACGCGAAGAACGCGTGCGCGAGCACCTCGTCGGAACCGTTGCCCGCGAACACCTGGTCGGCCCGCAGGCCGTACCGCCGCGCGACGGCTTCGCGCAAGGCGAGCGAGGTCGGGTCCGGGTAGCGCTCCAGCCCGTGCTCCGCCGCGCGACGGATCGCCTCGACGGCCACCGGCGACGGCGGGTAAGGGTTCTCGTTGGTGTTGAGCTTGACGAGGTTCTCGATGCGCGGCTGCTCGCCGGGCACGTAGGGCTCGAGCGCGCCGATGCGCGGGCTCCAGAAAGCCGGCGTTGCGGATGTCATGAAATTCTCCTGCGGCTCAGCCCAGCAGGCGAGCCAAGGTCAGCAAGGCCAGCAGCACCATCCACATGACGACCGAGCGCCAGACAAGGCCCACGACGCTGCGCAGGTGGCCGGGCTCGGGCTCGCGCCCCGGGGTGCTGCCGCTGTCGATACGGCGGCCGTCGGCCATCGATTCGCCGGCCTGCGCGCGCGACAGCGGATCGGTGACGGGAATGGGACTCAGCGACCCACCGCCCAGGCGCACGTTGACCGCGCCCGATGTCGCGGCAAGGATCACGCCGTCGTTTTCGTTGGGAAAGCGCTGGGCGTCGTTTCGCCAGCAGTCGATGGCCTCCTCGAAGCTGCCGACCACCGCGAAGCCCAGCGCCGTGATGCGCGCGGGAAGCCAATCGACCGCATGCCAGGCGCGCCCGGCGGCCTCCTGCACCGCCATGCTCGACGGCTGCACCACGGCGCCGTTCTTGTGCGTCCAGTAGCGCGAGACGAATTCGCTCATGCGGTAGAACACGGCGCCCGCCGGCCCGAGGCCGATGGCCGCAATGATCGAGAACCACGCCAGCACGCCGAACACATGGCGGTGCGCGGCGATCACCGAATGCTCGATGACGTGGCGCACGATCTCGCTGCGCGGCAGGTCAGCCGCATCGACACCCTGCCAGTGCGCGAGCAGCGAGCGCGCGAGCGGCTCGTCGCCCTCGTCGAGCGCGTCGCGGATGTCGGTGAAGTGATGGCTGAACTGCCTGAAGCCCAGCGTGACGTAAAGCACCGCGATGCTCCAGAGCACCGCGAACGGCAGGCCGAGCGTGAGCACCAGCAGCCAGTGCACACCCAGAGACAAGAGTGTGGGCACGAAGACCGCGAGCCCCCAGGCGATCCATCCGTGATGCGGCTTGCCCGCGTCGAAATTGCGGCTGGTCCAGCGCGTCCACGCCAGGACCCCGCCGTACACGGGGTTGTGCGGGCCCAGCGGCCGCACCTGCTCGATCAGCAGCGCGCACAGGATGGCAAAGAAGCTCATCCTTCGATGATAGCGAGAGCGCCTGAAGATTCGGGCCCTCCGCGCAAGAGACTCAGGCGGCGAGGAAGCGGTAGAGATTGCGCAGCATGCCCGCGGTCGCGCCCCAGACGAAGCGCTCGTCGGGCCCGTCCTGGTAGGGCATCGAATACCACTCGCGCTTGCGGCCGTCCACCGCGCTCACCGAATGGCGGCGGTGGTTGGCCGGCTCCATCAACCAGGCCAGCGGCACCTCGAAGGCATGGGCCACTTCGTAGGGGTTGATGGTGAGCTCGAAGTCGGGCTGCACCAGCGCGACGACCGGCGTCACGATGAACGAGGTCACCGTGGTGTAGGTCGGAAGACTGCCGAGCACTTCGATGAACTGCGCCGACAGGCCGACCTCTTCCCATGCCTCGCGCAAGGCGGCGGCCGAAATGTTGGCGTCTTCCGGGTCGACCCGGCCGCCCGGAAAAGCCACCTGGCCCGAGTGATTGGACAGGTGCGTGGTTCGCTCGGTGAGCAGCACGGTCGCGCCGCCGGGGCGCTGCACGATCGGTACCAGCACGGCGGCCTGCGCGGGCGGTCGGTCGATCATGCGCGGCTCACGCCTGAGCTCGGGCTCCCACGCGGGCGGCGCGTCGAAGCGCGCGCGCAAAGCCTGCGCCGTCAACTGGTTGGCCGCCACTGCAGGCAGGCCGTCGCTGCCGTCCACGAACGGCGCCTCGCGCGGATCGAACTGCAGCAGCGTGGGTGGCACCACGGCATTGATGGGTTCGAGGGGAGCGGGTTGCATGGCGGCGGTGGAGGAGAAAGAAGTCAAGGGGCGTCGAGTAGAGCGTAAAAAAGCCAGGCTGTCTTTTTGTGCGGAGCACCAATGCAAAAAGCCGCCAGAGCGGCGGCTTTTCTTGCACGACAGGACTGCTTATTTGGCAGCGGCCGTCGACTTGCTCGGCAGCTTTTCCTTGATGCGTGCCGAACGGCCGCTGCGCTCGCGCAGGTAGTACAGCTTGGCGCGGCGCACATCGCCGCGGCGCTTGACTTCGATGCCGGCGATCAGCGGGCTGTAGGTCTGGAACGTACGCTCCACGCCTTCGCCGCTGGAGATCTTGCGCACGGTGAAGCCGCTGTTCAGGCCACGGTTGCGCTTGGCGATCACGACGCCTTCGTAGGCCTGCACGCGCTTGCGGGTGCCTTCAACGACGCTCACGCTGACGATGACCGTGTCGCCAGGCATGAAATTGGGGATGGTTTTGCCGAGGCGGGAAATTTCTTCCTGCTCGAGGGTCTGGATGAGGTTCATGATTTCCTGATAGTCGATCGTGCCGGGCTACACAAAGGGCGCCTGGGTTTTCATCGGATGAACCGGCGAAAAACCCGGCGCGGCCGGGCAGAGGATCGGGGAACCCAGGATTATAGCTTTTTTTTCAGCGCAGCCTCATCGGCCTTGGCAAGGCGCCCCGCCGCACGGGCTGCGTCTATCAGTTCAGGACGCCGAGCGGCCGTGATCGCCAGGCGCTGGTCGCGCCGCCAGCGCTCGATCTGCACATGGTGGCCCGACAGCAACGGCGCCGGCACACCCAGTTCGTTCCATTGCTCGGGCCGTGTGTAGTGCGGGCAGTCGAGCAGCCCGTCGAGGGCGGGATTGAAGCTGTCCTGCACGTGGCTGGCTTCGTCGCCCAGCACCCCCGGCTGCAAGCGCGCGACCGCATCGAGCAGCGCAATGGCCGCGATCTCTCCGCCGGAGAGAACGAAATCGCCGAGGCTGATCTGGTGCGTGACGCGCGTGTCGATGAATCGCTGGTCGATGCCCTCATAGCGGCCGCAGACCAGCACCGCGCCCTCACTGGCAGACCAGTGCTCGACCGTCGCGTGCCGCAGCGCCTCGCCGATAGGGGAAAACAGCACGACCGGCGCGCCGGTGCCGCGGGCCGCGAGCGCTGCATCGAGGCAGGCCGACAGCGGCTGCGCCATCATCACCATGCCAGGGCCGCCGCCGAACGGGCGGTCGTCCACGCGCCGGTAGTTGCCTTGGGCGAAATCGCGCGGATTCCACAGCACGACCTCGACCTGCTTCGACTCGTAGGCGCGGCGCGTCACGCCGCCGGCCATGAAAGGCGCGAACAGTTCGGGAAACAGCGTGAGGACGTCGAAGCGCATGCGCGCAGTCGCCGGTCAGTATTCGGGTTGCCAGTCGACCGTGATCAGGCGGCCGGACAGGTCGACCTTGTCGACGAAGACCGAAACGAAAGGCACCATGCGCTCGATAGCCTTGCCGTCTTCTTCGGCAGCGAGCACCAGCGTGGTCTGCGGACCGGTGGCGAGCAACTCGCGCACCTCGCCGAGCACGACGCCTTCGCGGTTGACCACCGACAGGCCGATCAGGTCGACCCAGTAGTACTCGTCGTCGCCGGCCGTTGGAAAGCTGGAGCGCGACACGAACACGCGCGCGCCGCGCAGCGCTTCGGCCGCGTTACGGTCTGGCACATCGTCGGACGTGGCGACGATGCAGCTGGAATGTTCTTTGGCTTCGCGGATCGCGAGCCGGAAAGCGGCGCTTGCCGAGGCCCCGGGGGCCTGCAGAAACCATCGCTTGGAAGAAAAAAGCGCCTCGGGTTGGGCGCTGTGGGGCAGGACCTTGAACCAGCCCTTGATGCCCCATGCATCGGCGATGCGCCCTACTTCAATCGCGTCCGCCGGCAATTCGGCGGTTTCGAGTGCGGGCAACATCGCCGTGCGGGACGGGTTAGGCCGCCGCCTTGGGTGCTGCCGAAGCAGCTTGCTTGATGATGCGCAGAACGGTGGGCGAAGCTTGTGCGCCGACGCTCTTCCAGTAGGCCAGGCGGTCCTGGGCGATACGGATGCTTTCTTCGTTTTCCTTGGCGGTCGGGTTGTAGAAACCCAGACGCTCGATGAAACGGCCATCGCGGCGAACGCGCTTGTCCGACACGACGATGTTGAAGAACGGACGGCCTTTGGAGCCGCCGCGGGAAAGTCGAATGACGACCATGATTTATCCTTGGGTGGTCAGCAGGCCTTATGGATGAAGAAGAGGCCCGCTCACAATGTTCTTCCAGCGTCGAGACACGCGACATGGCCACCCGGCCAGCGACACGCTGAAAAGCCTGCGATTATAGCCCGACACGCGTTTTCTCCGAATTCCGGCTTCGCGCCACCTGTTTTCATCCGCATGCCCCTCACCATCCGCCCCAGCCGCGACGAAGACGTTGCGGCCGTCACGGCCATCTATGCCCACCACGTGCTGAACGGCACCGGCACCTTCGAAACAGAGCCTCCCTCCCCGGCTGAAATGGCCATCCGGCGCGCCGACGTGCTGGGCAAGAATCTGCCGTACCTGGTCGCCGAAGAAAACGGCGAAGTGTTGGGTTTTGCCTACTGCAACTGGTTCAAGCCGCGCCCGGCCTACCGTTTTTCGGCCGAAGACTCGATCTACATGTCGGAGTCGGCGCGCGGCAAGGGCCTGGGCGCGAAGCTGCTGGCGGCGCTGTCGCAAGCGGCCGAAGCAGTGGGGGTGCGCAAGCTGATCGCGGTGATCGGCGACTCGGCCAACGCCGGCTCCGTCGGGGTGCACCGCGGCCAGGGCTTCACCCACGTCGGCGTGCTGAAGGACTGCGGCTGGAAGTTCGGCGAATGGCGCGACGTGGTGCTGATGGAGAAGGTGCTCGGCGAAGGCAGCACCACCCAACCCGAATGACCTTTGAATGACACCCGAATGAAAAACAAGACCACCGCCGCATGGCTCACGTTCCTGGGCGGCCCGCTGGGCCTGCACCGCTTCTACCTGCGGGGCATCGGCGACTGGCTCGGTTGGCTGCTGCCCATTCCGACGGCACTGGGCGTGTACGGCATCGAGCGCGTGCGCATGTACGGCGTGGACGACGGCCTGAGCTGGGCGCTGATTCCGTTGCTGGGATTCACCATCGCGGGCTGCGCGCTGGCGGCCATCGTCTACGGCCTGATGACGCCCGAAAAGTGGAACGCGCGCTTCAACGCAAGCGCTGCGCCGGACGCCAAGCCGGGCCAGACCAACTGGTTCACCATCGGCGCGGTGGTGATGTCGCTGTTCTTCGGCAGCACGATCCTGATGGCCAGCATCGTGTTCAGCTTCCAGCGCTACTTCGAGCATCAGATCGAAGAAGGCCGGAAGATTTCACAATAGCGATCAGAACAGCTGGATGCTGATCCAGTAGGCGATCGCGGCCACGAAGGCCGAGGCGGGAATCGTGAAGATCCACGCCCACACGATGTTCCCCGCCACGCCCCAGCGCACCGCGCTCGCGCGCTGCGTGGAGCCCACGCCGACGATGGCGCCCGTAATGGTGTGGGTGGTCGACACCGGAATGCCCAGCGCGGTGGCCAGGAACAGCGTCAGCGCCCCGCCCGTCTCGGCGCAGAAGCCGCCCACGGGCTTCAACTTGGTGATCTTCTGGCCCATCGTCTTCACGATGCGCCAGCCGCCGAACATGGTGCCCAGCGCAATGGCCGTGTAGCAGCTCACGATGGTCCACAGTGGCGGCGTGGCGTCGCTGGCCGAGGCATAGCCGGTGGCGATCAGCAGCATCCAGATGATGCCGATGGTCTTTTGCGCGTCGTTGCCGCCGTGGCCGAGGCTGTAGGCCCCGGCAGACACCAATTGCAGCCGCCTGAACCACCGGTCCACCCGCGACGGCGTGGCACGCCGAAAGCCCCAGGCCACCGCGATCATCATCATCGAGCCCAGCGTGAAGCCGAGCAGCGGCGACACGAAGATGAAGGCCACCGTCTTCCAGATGCCCGAGGCCACCAGCCCGCCGGTGCCGGTCTTGGCGATCACCGCACCCACGATGCCGCCGATCAGCGCGTGCGACGAACTGCTCGGAATGCCGTAGTACCAGGTGACGAGGTTCCAGCTGATGGCGCCGATGAGCGCGCCGAACACCACGTGCACATCGACCACGCCCGGCTGGGCAATGCCCTTGCCCACCGTGGCCGCCACGCTCAAATGAAAGACGAAGATCGCGATCAGGTTGAAGAAGGCCGCGAACACCACGGCCTGCCCCGGCTTGAGCACGCCGGTGGAGACCACCGTCGCGATCGAATTGGCCGCGTCGTGGAACCCGTTCATGAAGTCGAACAGGATCGCGAGCACGACCAGCACTATCACCACCCAGAGGGCGACCTGAACCGTTGCCATCGGTTGCTACCGGCTCAGGAGTTCTCGAGGACGATGCCCTCGATCACGTTGGCCACGTCTTCGCACTTGTCGGTGATCGTTTCCAGCAGCTCGTAGATCGCCTTGAGCTTGATCACCTCGCGCACATCGGGCTCCTCGCGGAACAGCTTGCTCATGGCGCTGCGCATCACGCGGTCGGCGTCCGATTCGAGGCGGTCGATTTCCTCGCAGGTCTTGAGCACCGCTTCGGCCACCGCCGGATCGGCGATCTTGCCGAGGAACTTGACGGCGTCCTTCAGGCGGTCGCAGCACTTCACGCTCAGGGCCGTGAGGCGCACGATCTCGTCGGTCATGTGGCGCACGTCGTACAGCGCCATGGTCTCGGCCGAGTCCTGGATCAGGTCGGCCACGTCGTCCATCGTGTTGATGAGCTTGTGGATCTGCTCGCGGTCGATGGGCGTGATGAAAGTCTTGTGGATCAGCCGGTTGACGTCGTGCGTCACACGGTCGGCCGCGCGCTCGGCGTTGTCGACATCGCGGTTGTACTGCTCGCGCAGGTGCACGTCGTTGTAGTTGGCGACGAGTTGCTCGAAAGCCCTCGCCGCCTCCACGATGCGGTCGGCGTGCTGGTTGAACATCTCGAAGAAATTGCCCTCGCGGGGCAGCAGCTTGCCGAACATGGAAACTCCTGGGGTGCGCCACAACCACAACGGTGTGACGCCTTCATGAAAAACCGCCGAAGTTTAACGGGCATGGCGCCCCGGCCCGCACGGACCGGCTTTTGGAGCGCTGCGCGCGCGGTGAACAGGTCGCGCAGCAGGCCACCCGCCGCGCCGGTCATGGTGCCGACCAGGATCACGATGACGGCCGGCAGGCGCCGTTCCTCGGCCACCCGCGCACCGTGATGGCGAAAGGCCCGAGCCCCGGCGCGTCGGACACGGCGAGCGCGTGCGGCTACGGCTACGGCTGCGGCTGCGGCTACGGCTGCGTCAGACGATGCGCTTGACCACCTGGCCCGTGACGCGTGCAAGTGCCGCGCGCGGTACCTTGTCGGGGGCGATTTCAGCCAGCGGCTTCAGCACGAAGGCGCGCTCGCGCATGCGGGGGTGCGGCAGGGTGAGCGTGGGCGTGTCCATCACCGAATTGCCGTGCATCAGCAGGTCGAGGTCGAGCGTGCGCGGTGCATTGGGGAACGGCCGTTCGCGGCCGGCCTGCGTTTCCAGGCGCTGCAACGCCACGAGGAACTGCTCGGCATCCAGGCCGGTGCGCACGGCCACCACGGCGTTGACGAAATCGGGGCCTTCGGCCTCCACCGGTTCGCTGCGGTAGAGCGACGAACGGGCCGTCACCTGGGTGCGCTGCAGCGCGCCGATCGCGGCCATGGCCGCCTTCACGGCCGCCTCGGCATCGCCCAGGTTGGCGCCGATGGCGACAAAGGCCTGCACGGTCGGGTAGTCCTCGCGCGGACCGCGCGGACCGCGCGGGCGGCTCGTGGGGGCGCGGGCAGGTGAGCGGCGCGCGGGCGGGCCGCTTCGGGCGCTGGCCGCGGGGGGCTTGCCTGCGGCGCGCGACGGTGCGGGCTTGCCTGCATTGGCGGGCTTCGCGGGCTTGCTCACCTTCGCAATGGCCTTGGCCGAGGGGCTTTTCTTGCCGCCGTCAGGACGGTCGGGCGCGCTCATTCGCCAGCGGCGTTGCCGCCGCCCTCGCCACCGCCGTCACCTGCAGGCCGCGGCTTGCGGCGGCGCCGGCGCTTGCGCGGTGCGGCAGCCTCGCCATCGGGCGGCACGGCGCCGCCTTCGCCTTCGCCCTCTTCCTCCAGGTCCGCATCAGCGCCGTGTGCCTCGCCCGGCCGCGCGACCGGTTCGTTGCGCGGCTTGGGCGGCGGGTTGTCGCGCACCCGCACGCGCTGGCGCACCTTCTGGTCTTCGCGCACCTGCTCCAGCAGGTCCTGGCGGCGCACGTCGTCGGCGGTGCTGAATTCCTGCCACCACTCGGCAATGGCCTCGCTCACCTCGCCCACGTCGGCACGCAGGCGCATGAAGTCGAAGGCCGCGCGAAAGCGCGCCTGCTCGACCAGGCTGTGGGGCGTGGAGCCGGTGCGCTTGTCGAAGCGCGGCTGCATCATCCAGATCTCGCGCATGTCGGCGGCCAGCTTGCCGCGGCCCGACACGTCGCCGATGCGCGAATTGAACACGTCGTCGATGGCGTCCTGCAGCGCCGGGAACGGCGGCTGCGCTCGCTGGCCGTGGCGGCCTTCCTGGCGCTGGGCCCAGCCGTCGCGCACGTCGGCCCACAGCACGCAGGCCAGCAGGAAGCTGGGCGCCACGGGCTTGCCTTCGCCCACGCGGCGGTCGGTGTCCTGCAGGGCAGCCTTCACGAAGGGCTGGTCGGCACGCTCGACCACCACGTCGAGCAGCGGATAGATGCCGCGCGCCAGCCCGAGCTTGTTGAGCTGCTCGATGGTCGCGATGGCATGGCCGGTCTGCAACAGCTTGAGCATTTCGTCGAACAGGCGACTCTGCGGCACGTCGGCCAGCAGCTTGCTCGATTCGATCAGCGGCGCCGCCGTCTTGGCTTCCATCTTGAAGCCCAGCGCGGCGAGCTTGGCCGAGAAGCGGATGGCGCGAATGATGCGCACCGGGTCTTCGCGGTAGCGCGTGGCCGGGTCGCCGATCATGCGCAGCGTGAGCTTCTGCGCGTCCTTGATGCCGTTGTGATAGTCGACCACCACCTGGTTGGCCGGGTCGTAGTACATGGCGTTCACGGTGAAGTCGCGGCGCGCCGCGTCTTCGTCCTGCGGTCCCCAGACGTTGTCGCGCAGCACGCGGCCGCTGGCGTCCACGGCGTGCTTCATGCTTGCGAGTTCGCCCTTGCTGGTGCGCTCGTTGCCCGCCACCTGCTCGGCGGCCGTGTTGTCCATGTAGGCGCGGAAGGTCGAGACCTCGATCACCTCATGCTCGCGCCCGCGGCCGTACACCACGTGCACGATGCGAAAGCGCCGTCCGATGATGAAGGCACGGCGGAACAGCGACTTGACCTGCTCGGGCGTGGCGTTGGTGGCCACGTCGAAGTCCTTGGGGCGCAGCCCCAGCAGCAGGTCGCGCACCGCCCCGCCCACCACATAGGCCTCGTACCCCGCCTGCTGCAACGTGGTGACCACGTTCTTCGCGCGTTCGTCGACCAGGGCCGGATCGATCCCGTGAACCTCCGCAGGCACCTCCTGGCGCTTGCCGAAGCGGCTCTTGCCCTGTGTGCCGCCGGCGGATTTGCCGAGCAGCTTGTCGATGAATTTCTTGATCATTGTTTGGTTGGAAGCTCTTATTCGTTCTCAAGCATGGAGCGGATCAGCGGAATGGTGATCGCGCGTTGGGTCTGCAGGGCATAGCCGTCGAGCTGCGTGAGCAGCTCCATCAGGTTGCCCAGGTCGCGGCTGAAGCGGTGCAGCATGTAGTCGAGCACGTCGTCGGACAGCATCACGCCGCGCGCATCGGCGGCCTGGCGCAGCACCGCGCGGCGTTCGCTTTCGCTGAGCACCTGCAGGTGGAACACATGGCCCCACCCCAGGCGGGTGCGCAAGTCTTCACGCAGCGCCAGGTCGGCCGGCGGCAAGGCGCCTGCGGCCACCACGCCGCGCTGCAGGGTCTGGGCGTTGACGAACCAGTTGAAGGCCGCGTGCTGTTGCACCGCGGTGTAGAGGTGCACGTCGTCGAGCAGCACGGCACCCCAGCGCTCGTCGAACTCGGGCGGCTCCAGCAGGCCGGCGTGCAGCCAGCCCACGCTGGCGCCCTGCTCCCTCAGTGCGACACGCACCGATTCGAGCAGATGGGTCTTGCCACTGCCGCTTTCGCCCCACAGGTAGGTCGGCACCGGCGAGTGCAGCGCGGGGCTGCCGGCGCCGCCCACCCACACTTGCAGGTGGCGCAGCGCCGCCTCGTTGGGGCCGGCAAAAAAGGCGTCGAAGCTGGGGCCCGTCGCAATGCCGATATCGAGCGCGAGCTGTTTCATCCCGGGAAGGTTCATGGAGGGGGCCGCGAGGGCCCTTAAAATCGTGAGGAATTCTATCGGTCCGGCCAACATGGTTACCGGCGCCCCCTTTAGTTCCTCCTCTTCGCACACTTTCGCGTCCTTTCGCGTTCTTTCCGACCCCGACTCACCATGACCTCCCCTACGCCCACCCCGCTCAGCTACAAGGATGCCGGTGTCGACATCGACGCAGGCGACGCCCTGATCGACCGCATCAAGCCGCTGGCGAAGAAGACCCTGCGCGAAGGGGTGCTGGCCGGCATCGGCGGCTTCGGCGCCCTGTTCGAGGTGCCCAAGCGCTACAAGGAGCCGGTGCTGGTGAGCGGCACCGACGGCGTGGGCACCAAGCTCAAGCTGGCCTTCGAATGGAACATGCACGACACCGTCGGCATCGACCTGGTGGCCATGAGTGTCAACGACGTGCTGGTGCAGGGTGCCGAGCCCCTGTTCTTCCTGGACTATTTCGCCTGCGGCAAGCTGGACATCGACACGGCGGCCGCCGTGATCGGCGGCATCGCCCGCGGCTGCGAGCTCTCGGGCTGCGCCCTGATCGGCGGCGAAACCGCCGAAATGCCCGGCATGTACCCTGCCGGTGAATACGACCTGGCGGGCTTCGCAGTCGGCGCGGTCGAAAAATCGAAGATTCTCACGGGCCAGAACGTCAAGCCCGGCGACGTGGTGCTGGGCCTGGCCTCGGCCGGCGTGCATTCCAACGGCTTCAGCCTGGTGCGCAAGGTGATCGAACGCGCCGGCGCCGACCTGCCCGCCACGCTCGACGGCAAGCCCTTCCGCGAAGCCGTGATGGCGCCCACCCGCCTGTATGTGAAGCCCGTGCTCGAGGCGCTGGCCAGGCATCCGATCAAGGCACTGGCCCACATCACCGGCGGCGGCCTGCTCGAGAACATTCCCCGCGTGCTGCCCGAGGGCACTGCCGCCCACCTGACCAAGGGCAGCTGGCCGCAGACCGAACTGTTCGCCTGGCTGCAGAAGGTGGCCGGCATCGACGACATCGAGATGAACCGCACCTTCAACAACGGCATCGGCATGGTGGTGGTGCTCGACGCGGCCGAAGCCGCCGCCTGCGCCGCCACGCTGCGCGCGGCCGGCGAATCGGTGTATGAAATCGGCGTGATCGCCGCGCGCGGCGAAGGCGCCGCGGTGATCGTCGGCTGAGCGCCGGCTGCTCCGTCCCCACGTCCTGAGCAGAGCAACCGACACCCCCGGATGGCCAAGAAGCCGCAACCCATCACCTCCGCCGCGATCCCGACGAGCTCCACAGGCCCCGTCCAACGCCCTACCGCCTCGCGCGGCGTGATGGTCGCCAGCTACCTGCTGATGCTGGCGGCCCTGCTGCTGGTGATGTGGGAGCACCTGCTGCCGGGGTTGCTGTGCGTGTGCATCGGCTTCCTGGCCACGCGCTGGTTCGCGCGTGTGCTGACCGGCGGCCTGCTGCGCGTGCCGGCGCTCGGGAAACGTCCCGACCGCGTCCAGGGCTGGGCCCATGTGCTGGCCGTCATCCTGGTCCTGCTGGGTCCGATCGCCCTGGTCACGCTGCTGCTGTCGCAGGCGCGCGAGTACATCGTCGACGCACCCGACCAGTACCGGGAGCTGCTCGACTACACGGCGCGCACCGTGCTCGAGCTGCGCTCCAAGCTGCCGGTCGAAATTGCAGCCTACCTGCCCGAGGGCGCGGCCGAAATCCAGCGCGTGATCGCCAATTACCTGCGCGCGCAGGCCGGCTCGCTGGCCATGGCGGGGCGGGCCTGGCTGCACGGGCTGCTCTTTTCCTACGTGGGGCTGATCGTCGGGGCGCTGGCGGCGGTGTCGCATGCGGCGCCGCACCGCCGGCCGCTGGCCGAGCAGTTGCACCAGCGCGTGCAGACCTTCGGCGAGGCCTTCGGCCAGATCGTGGCGGCCCAGTTCTGGATCGCGGCCTTCAACACGCTGCTGACCGCCATCTTCCTGCTGTTCATCATGCCGATGTGGGGCGCGCACCTGCCGTACACCCCGGCGCTCATCACCCTGACCTTCCTGGCCGGGCTGGTGCCCATCGTCGGCAACCTGGTGTGCAACTCGGTGATCACGCTGGTGGGGCTGTCGGTGTCACCGGTCACGGCGCTGGCCTGCCTGATCTTCCTGATCGTGATCCACAAGGCCGAGTACGTCATCAACGCCAAGGTGGTGGGCGCGCGCACGCAGATGAGCGTGTGGGAGCTGCTGGCCGTGATGTTCGTGGCCGAGGCGGTCTTCGGGCCGGCGGGGCTGGTGGCGGCGCCGCTGTACTACGCGTACCTGAAGAAAGAACTGCAGGCGGCGGCGCTGGTCTGACCGGGTTTCGGGCGGTAATGTCCGGATCTGATCGGTTCCGGTCCGTCCCCGAACGGACCATGGGCTGGTAACGCAGAAGAATAGGCGGCATCATTCACTCTGCCTCAGCGAGACCCGCCATGAAAGCCTGTCTGATTGTGATCGACGTGCAGGAGTCGTTCCGCCAGCGCCCCTACTGGGACACGCGCCTGGCCACCCCCTACCTCGCCGAACAGAATGCGCTGATTGCCGGCTGCACCGCCGCCGGCGTGCCGATCGTGCGGATCTTCCACTCCGACGGGCCGGCCGACGCCAGCAACCCGTTCGCCGTCGAGTCGGGCCATGTGCGCCCCCTCGAAGGCCTGGCGCCTTTCGAGGCCGCGACCACCTTCACCAAGCGCCGCCATAGCGCGCTGGTCAATACCGGGCTGGACGTCTGGCTCACGCAGAACGGCATCGGCCGGCTGATCGTGAGCGGCATCCGCACCGAGCAGTGCTGCGAAACCACCGCGCGCCATGCCTCCGACCTGGGCTGGGAGGTCGACTACGTGACCGACGCCACGCTGACCTTCGACATGGTGCAGCCCGACGGCCGCCCGCTGCCGGCCGCCGACATCAAGGCCCGCACCGCCACCGTGCTGCAGGGCCGCTTCGCCACCCTGTGCAGCGTGGCGCAGGCGCTGGAACGGGCCGCGGCATGACGGCGTTGCGCGTGCTCATACTGGCCTTCGATGGCGTCGAGGCACTCGACTTCGCCGGCCCCTTCGAGGTGTTCACCACCGCGAGCCGCGTCGCCCAGCGCATGCAGCCCGGCAGCGCGGCGCCTTTCGACGTGGCCTCGGTCGCGCAAGCCGCCGCCGGCCAGCCCGTGCAGGCCCGCGCCGGACTGCAGCTGCTGGCCAGCCACACGCTGGCGAACAGCCCGCAGGCCGACGTGCTCGTCGTTCCCGGCGGCGTGGTCGATGCGCCCCTGGCCAGCCCCGGCACCCTGCGCTGGATCGCCGACCAGGCGGCCGGAGCGCAGGTCGTGGCCTCGGTCTGCACCGGCGCCTTCCTGCTGGCCGCCAGCGGCGTGGTGACCGACCACGCCGTCACCACGCACTGGGAAGACATTGCCGACCTGCGCGGGCAGTTCCCGGCGCTCGACGTGCGCGAGGGCGTGCGCTGGGTCGACAACGGCCGCATCGTGAGTTCGGCCGGCATCAGCGCCGGCATCGACATGAGCCTGCACCTCGTGGAACGGCTGGCCGGGCGCGCGCTGGCCGAGCGCACCGCGCGCCAGATGGACTGCGCATGGAACCGCAACCCCGTCACCCCCCCGTCCGCGTAGTCTTCGCGCTGCTGCCCGGCAGCCTGGTGCTCGACTGGGCCGGCCCGGCCGAGGCGCTGCGCATCGCCAACCAGCGGCTGCGCGCCATGGGCCAGCCCGAGCGCTTCGCGATCGAGTTCGCCAGCCCGCGGCCCACGTCCATCGGCTCGGTCGGCGTGGCGCTGGCCGGGCTGTCGCCGTTGCCCACGCAGTGGGACGGCCCGGGCTGGGTGGTGCTGGTCGGCCTGCCCGGCGACACCATCGCCATCGACACCCCCGAGGCGCAAGACCTGCTGCACTGGCTGCGCGGCCTGCGCTTCGAGCGCGGGCGGCTCGAGCTGGTGACCATCTGCGCCGGTGCGCTGCTCGCCGCGCACGCCGGTGCGCTCGCGGGCCGGCGCGCCACCACGCACCATCACCACCTGGCTGAGCTGCGCGCGGTGGAGCCGCGCTGCGACGTGGTCAGCAACCGCGTGTTCGTGATCGACCCACCGCTGTACAGCAGCGCGGGCGTGACGACCGGCATCGACCTGGTGCTGCACCGCATCGCCGAGCTCTGCGGCGAGGCGCTCGCGGCGCAGGTCGCGCAGACCATGGTGGTGGCGCTGCGCCGCGGCCCCGACGACCCGGAGCTGTCGCCCTTTCTCGCCTACCGCAACCACCTGCATGCCGCGCTGCACCGCGTGCAGGACGCGGTCAGCGAGCAGCCGCAGGCCGACTGGAGCGTGCCGCGCATGGCGGACGTGGCGCACACCTCGGCGCGGCACCTCACGCGCCTTTTCGTCGAGCATGCGGGCGTGGCGCCGCTGGCCTATCTGCGACGGCTGCGGCTCGCCACCGCGCAGCTGGCGCTGGCCTCGGGCGCGAGCGTGACGCGGGCGGCGGAGCAGTCGGGCTTCGGGTCGGACACGCAGTTGCGCCGCGCGTGGCACCAGTTCGGGCTGCCGGGTTCGCCTTCCGGGGCGAACCAGGCGCTCAGCGCCCGCGGCGCGGCCTGCTGAAGGGCATCAGGCTCTTCAGGAGAGGTCGCTGCAGAAGCGCAGCACATGCCCGTCGGGCTCGCGGATCGCGAACTCGCGCAGGCCCCAGGGCTGGGACACCGGCGGCTCGACGACCGTCACGCCGCGCTTCACATAGGCCGCGTGCAGGCCGTCGATGTCCTTGCCCACGTGGATCACGATCTCGCCGCGCCAGGGCCTGGCGTCGCGCGCGGCGCATTGCCACAGCCGCAGGTAGACCGGGTCGCCGTAGCTGCGGTCGCCCTTCTTCACGCGGGCGTAGCTGGGCGGTTCTCCGGCGATGAAGTCGAGCTCGAAGCCCAGCACGTCGCGAAACCAGCGCGCGGCGCGCGACACGTCCGACACCGGCAGCACCGGCTGCACGCCATGGAATTCATGCAGGGTGCCCAGGTCGGGCGCCGGGCTCACACCGGCCTTGGCGTTCATCAGCGGGCCATTCGACGCAATGTGGCGACGCGCTCGGCGATCAGGTCGATGTCCAGCGCGTCCTCGGCCTTGGCCAGGTAGGTCTCCAGGTCGCGCACCGCCTGCGCGGTGTTGCCCTGCTCGGCATGGGCGATGCCGCGGTCGCGGTACTCGGCCCAGGCGCTGGGCAGCAGCACGACGAGGCGGTCCTGCACGGCGATGACGCGCTGCCAGTCTTCCTGCGCCTGGTGCACCTCCTTCAGGTTGCGCAGCATGCGCCCGATGATCTCGCGCGAGCCGGCCGGCTGCAGGTACAGGCCCAGGGGCACGTCGAAGTCGCCGACCAGGCCGTTGCTGCGCTTGTAGGGCTCCAGCCGCTCGCCCAGTTCCTCGCGCGAGAGCGACTTGCCGGTGAACGGGTCGATCACCACCTGGCCCTTGGGCAGCGTCACCTTCAGCATGAAGTGCCCCGGAAAGCCGACGCCGCGCGCCTGCAGGCCCAGGCCCTGCGCCAGCTCCATCCACAGCACGGCCAGCGAGATTGGAATGCCGCGTCGGGTGCGCAGCACGGCGTTCAGGTAGCTGTTGTCGGGGTCGTAGTAGTCGTTGACGTTGCCGCCGAAGTTCAGGTCGTTGAAGAAGAACTGGTTCAGGGCGCGCAGCCGGGCCAGCGGTGCGGCGTCGGGCGGCAGGCGGCGCTTGAGGCGGGCCAGCAGCTGGTCGACGTCGCCGAGCACCTGCTGCACGTCGAGCTCGGGGTACTCGTCCTGCGCGAGGCTGGCGGCGGCTTCGAGCAGCGGAAAGTGATCGTCGCTGCGCACCAGCGATTCGAAATACTCCAGTGCGGTGGGAAGCTGAAAGCTGAACGTCATGTGTCTTTGTAGAGGAGCCCGCCCGGAGCGTCAAGGCGGGGGCGGTGCATGTTGCCAGCGCCCCCGGGCGCTCTCAGCGGCGGATGAAGCTGCGCAGCCGCACGCCCACCGCCGCCAATACGGCGAAATAGAGCAGCGCGGCACCGGCGATGAGCGCGGCGAGCAGGCCGATGCGCAGCAGGCGCTGCTCGCGCAGGCCGACCCAGTCGAAATGCTGCGAGCCCCAGGCCAGCAGCGCCGCCAGCACCAGCGTGCCCGCCAGCACCTGCAGCGCGAACCTGCCCCAGCCGGGCTCGGGCTTGTAGCTGCCGCGGCGCACCAGGCCGACCAGCAGCCAGGTCGCGTTGACCAGCGCACCGATGGCAATCGTCAGGGTCAGCGCCGCATGCTGGAGCACCGGCACAAGGAAGATATTGAGGACCTGGGTCAGGACCAGCACGCCCACGGCGATCAGCATCGGCGTGCGGGTGTCCTGCTTGGCGTAGTAACCGGGTGCGAGCACCTTCACGGCCACGATGCCGACCAGCCCGACGCCGTAGCCCATCAGCGCCAGGGTGGTGCGCCCGACGTCCTCGCCGGTGTAGGCGCCGTTGTGGAACAGCACGGCGACCAGCGGCCTGGCGAACAGCAGCAGCGCGACGGCGCAAGGCGCGGACAGCAGCACCACCAGGCGCAGGCCCCAGTCGAGCAGCGACGAATAGCGGGCGTCGTCCCTGGCGGCGCGCGCGCCGGCCAGCTGCGGCATCAGCACCACGCCCAGCGCCACGCCCAGCATGGCGGTGGGGAACTCCATCAGCCGGTCGGCATTGGTCACCCAGGTGACGCTGCCCACGGCGAGGTGCGAGGCGATCTGCGTGTTGATGAGCAGGGAGATCTGCGCCACGCTCACGCCCAGCAGCGCCGGCAGCATCAGCTTGAGCACCTTGCGGGTGGTCGGGTCGGTCCACGCGGTGCGCAGCGCCTTGAAGCTCGCACCGATGCGCGGCATCAGCCCGAGCTTGCGCAGCGCCGGCACCTGCAGGGCCAGCTGCAGCACCCCGCCCACCAGCACGCCCACGCACTGGGCATAGATCGGCTCGATGCCCCAGCGGCGAAACAGCGGCGCGCCGACCGAAATCGACAGGATCAGCGCGATGTTGAGCAGCACCGGCGACGCCGCCGGCACCGCGAACTTGCGCCAGGTGTTCAGGACGCCGCCCGCCAGCGCCACCAGCGACATGAAGCCGATGTACGGGAACATCCAGCGCGTCATGACCACGGCCGCGTCGAAGCCCGGCAGCCCGCTGGCCATGGCCCATACCAGCAGCGGCGCCCCGGCCACGCCGGCCACGCACACGACCACCAGCGTCCAGGTCAGCAGCGTGGCGACATGGTCGATCAGCTGCCGGGCGCCCTCCTCGCCGGCTTCTGTCTTGCGCGCAGCCAGCACCGGCACGAAGGCCTGGCTGAAGGCCCCTTCGCCGAACACGCGGCGAAACAGGTTGGGAATGCGAAAGGCGACGTTGAAGGCGTCGGTCAGCGCGCTGACGCCGAAGATCGAGGCGAACAACACGTCCCGCACGAGGCCCGTGATCCGCGATGCGAGGGTCAGCAGGGAGACGGTGGAGGCGGATTTGAGCAGTGACACGGGGGCCGAGTGTAGGCCCCGTCAGATGCCCAAACGGGCCGAATTGGGGAAATGGCCAACCCAGCCTATAATGGAAGGCTTTGCTGCATCATCCTCAGACACCTAAGGAATAAATCATGGCATCCGCCAAGCCCAAGAAAAAGAACCCGCGCCTCGCCTCCGGCCGCAAGCGCGTCCGCCAGGACACCAAGCTCAACGCTGCGAACACCTCGCTGCGCTCCAAATACCGTACCGCGGTCAAGAACGTCGAAAAGGCTGTTCTGGCTGGCGACAAGACCAAGGCAAGCGAACTGTTCGCGAAGGCCCAAAGCATCGTCGACACCATCGCCGACAAGGGCATCTTCCACAAGAACAAGGCAGCCCGCGACAAGAGCCGCCTGTCGGCCAAGGTCAAGGCCCTCGCCCTCGCGCCTGAAAAGGCAGCCGCCTGACATCTGTCAGGCAAGCCCGGACCGGAATTCTCCAGTCCGCCGTTTGATCGGGGTGCGCTGCAGCAAAGTGTAAAAAACCGCCTTCGGGCGGTTTTTTCATGGGCGTTCGGTCTTGGGTTGCTCGACGGGAATGACCGGGGCGACAGGGTCGGAGCGCACCACGGCAGCCACCGCGGTTTGCGCGGCCTTCGGCATGGCCGGTGCGGGGGGCGCGGGCGACACCTCGGACACCTGCAGGTCGTTGTCCTTGGCGAAGTTGACGCAGAAGTCCCATGCCATGGGTTCGGCGTCGCGCAGGTCGCGGTTGACGATCACGCACTTCACGCCGTTGATCGAGGTCGGCACGCACCACGGGGAATAGCTCAGGTAGCTGCCCGGAAAGGCACCGCCGGGACGGAAGGAGCTCATGACGCCGGCAAGGCGCTCGGCCCAATCGCTCGGGCGAAAGGTCCGGCCATCCTTGGTGATGCCCTGGATGAAGATTTCTTTGGCGGTAGGGGAAATCATCGTTGATTGAGGCGACCGGAACAGGTGCTGCGGTGCAGCAAGCGATTCTATCCGCGCCACTTTTTGCATCCTGAACATGGGGCATTGCTGTGATGCGCAATCCTCAACGAAGCCGTCAAATCGCGCGCCTAGAATTCGCGTTCCCTTACTGGAGATACCGAATGAGCGCCACTGCCCAGCCCACCTCGCCCCACGTCATGAACACCTACGGTCGCCTGCCGATCGCGCTGTCGCACGGCCAGGGCTGCCGAGTCTGGGACACCGCGGGCAAGGCCTACATCGACGGCCTGGGCGGCATTGCCGTGAACACACTGGGCCACAACCACCCCGAACTGGTGCCCGCCCTGCACGACCAGCTGACCAAGCTGATCCACAGCTCCAACTACTACCACGTGCCCGGCCAGGAGCAGCTCGCCGCCAAGCTGGTCGAGCTGTCGGGCCTCACCAACGTCTTCTTCTGCTCCACCGGCCTGGAAGCCAACGAAGCCGCCCTGAAGCTGGCCCGCAAGTTCGGCCACGACAAGGGCATCGAGCGCCCCGAGATCGTGGTGTACGAAGCCGCCTTCCACGGCCGCAGCATCGCCACCCTGTCCGCCACCGGCAACCCCAAGGTGCAGGCCGGCTTCGGCCCGCTGGTCGAGGGCTTCGTCCGCGTGCCGCTGAACGACATCGAGGCGCTGAAGAAAGCCACCGAAGGCAACCCCAACGTGGTCGCCGTGTTCTTCGAGACCATCCAGGGCGAAGGCGGCATCCACCCGATGCGCGTCGAGTACCTCAAGCAGGTGCGCGCCCTGTGCGACGAGCGCGACTGGCTCCTGATGATCGACGAGGTGCAGTGCGGCATGGGCCGCACCGGCAAGTGGTTCGCCCACCAGTGGGCGGGCATCCTGCCCGACGTGATGCCGCTGGCCAAGGGCCTGGGCTCGGGCGTGCCCATCGGCGCCGTGGTGGCCGGCCCCAAGGCCGCCCACATCTTCGGCCCCGGCAACCACGGCACCACCTTCGGCGGCAACCCGCTGGCCATGCGCGCCGGTGTGGAAACCATCCGCATCATGGAAGCGCACAAGCTGCTCGACAACGCCGCCACTGTCGGCGCCCACCTGAAGGCCGCGCTGGAACGCGAAATCGGCGAGCTGCCCGGCGTGACCGACATCCGCGGCCAGGGCCTGATGCTGGGCATCGAGCTCGACCGTCCCTGCGGCGTGATCCTGAACCGCGCCTGCGACGCCGGCCTGCTGCTGAGCGTGACGGCCGACAAGGTGATCCGCCTGGTGCCGCCGCTCATCCTGAGCATTGCCGAGGCCGACGAAATCGTCGCCATCCTGGCGCCCATCGTCAAAAACTTCCTGTCGGAGCCTGCCGCCCAATGACGACCGCCACGACAACGACCACGCAGGCAGCCACGCCCGCCGCCATCCGGCACTACCTGCAGTTCTCCGACCTCACGGCCGACGAGTACACCTACCTCTTCGACCGCATGGCGGTCATCAAGAAGAAGTTCAAGACCTACGAAAAGCACCAGCCGCTGACCGACCGCACGCTGGCCATGATCTTCGAGAAGGCCAGCACGCGTACCCGCGTGAGCTTCGAGGCGGGCATGTACCAGCTCGGCGGCAGCGTGGTTCACCTGACCACCGGCGACAGCCAGCTGGGCCGCGCCGAGCCCATCGAGGACAGCGCCAAGGTCATCAGCCGCATGGTCGACATCGTGATGATCCGCACCTACGAGCAGACCAAGATCGACACCTTCGCGGCGCACTCGCGCGTGCCGGTCATCAACGGCCTGACCAACGAGTTCCACCCGTGCCAGATCCTGGCGGACATCTTCACGTACATCGAGCACCGCGGTTCCATACAGGGCAAGACCGTGGCCTGGGTCGGCGACGGCAACAACATGGCCAACACCTGGCTGCAGGCGGCCGAGATCCTGGGCTTCACCGTGCACGTGAGCACGCCCAGCGGCTACGAGGTCGACCAGTCGATTGCCGGCATCCGCTCGGGCGACAGCTACAAGGTCTTCAAGGACCCGATGGAAGCCTGCCGCGGCGCCGACCTCGTCACCACCGACGTCTGGACCAGCATGGGCTACGAGGCCGAGAACGAGGCCCGCCGCAAGGCCTTTGCCGACTGGTGCGTCGACGAAGACATGATGCGCATCGCCCAGCCAGGCGCCCTGTTCATGCACTGCCTGCCCGCCCACCGCGGCGAGGAAGTGCAGGCCGAAGTCATCGACGGGCCGCAGTCGGTGGTGTGGGACGAGGCCGAGAACCGTCTGCATGCGCAGAAAGCGCTGATGGAGTTCCTGCTGCTCGGCAGGCTCTGAGCGCCTGAAAGCAGCCGCCGCATGTCCGATTGCCAGCAATGCGGCGCCTGCTGCGCCAGCTACCGCGTCGACTTCAGCGTGCACGAGCTCGACGACAACGGCGGCAAGGTGCCCTGCGGCCTGGCCGTCGAGGTGAACGACGCCATTTGCCGCATGCGCGGCACCGACCACACGCCCATGCGCTGCGCCGCCCTCACCGGCAAGATCGGCCAGGCCGTGGGCTGCGGCATCTACGAGTGGCGCCCCAACCCCTGCCATGAACTGCAGGTCGGCAGCGACGCCTGCGAGCGTGCACGCGCCCGGCATGGCCTGCCCGCGCTGACTTCGCTGCACTGACCGGTTCAACTCGTCACCTGGTGTGTTGGAAATAACCGACACCACGACCCCTCGGCCGGCGCTAACTTCGCGCCATGGCCTCTCCACACTCGCAACGCATCTGGGACATTTCGCCGCCCGTGCATGAAGGTACGCCGGTCTTTCCCGGCGACACGCCCTACCAGCAGCGCTGGGCGGCGACCATTTCGCCGGGCTGCCCGGTGAACGTCAGCGAGATCAAGCTCTCGCCCCACGTCGGCGCGCATGCCGACGCACCGCTGCACTACGACCCCGAGGGCCAGACCATCGGCCACGTTGACCTCGCGCCCTTCCTAGGCCCCTGCCGCGTGATCCACGCGATCGACAAGGGAGCGCTGATCGAGTGGGAGCACATTGCCCATGCCATCGACAGCCGGTTGCCGCCGCGCGTGCTGGTGCGCACCTACACCACCATGCCCGTGGGCCAGTGGGACCCGCAACTCGCGGCCTACGCGCCAGAGACGGTCGAGCGCCTCGCGGCCATGGGCGTGAAGCTCATCGGCATCGACACCGCCAGCATCGACCCGGCCGACAGCAAGACGCTGGAAAGCCACCAACGCATCCGCCGCCTGGACCTGCGCGTGCTCGAGAACCTCGTGCTCGACGACGTGCCCGAAGGCGATTACGAACTCATCGCGCTGCCGCTGAAGCTGGTCAGCGCCGATGCCTCCCCCGTGCGCGCCGTGCTGCGCGAACTCCCTCGCTGAAACCCTCCACCATGACGACCCTTGCAGACTGCCGCGCGCTCGACGCGCAAGACCCGCTGCGCGCCCTGCGCGCGCAATTCACCATCCCCGCCGACGTGCTCTACCTCGACGGCAACTCGCTCGGCGTGATGCCCACGGCCGCGCCCGCGCGCATTGCCGAAGTGGTGACCCAGGAATGGGGCCAGGGCCTGATCCGCTCGTGGAACACCGCGAGCTGGTTCGACCTGCCGCAGCGCCTGGGCGACAAGGTGGCCCGCCTCATCGGCGCCGCGCCCGGCGAAGTGGTGTGCACCGACAGCACCTCGGTCAACCTCTACAAGGTGCTTTTCGCGGCGCTGTCGCAGCAGAAGGAAAGCGGACGCAAGCTGGTGGTGAGCGAGCGCAGCAACTTCCCGACCGACCTGTACATCGCCGAGTCGCTGTGCCGCGAACGCGGCTTCACGCTGAAGCTGATCGACGCGAGCGAACTGCAAGGCCCGGACACGGTGCTGACCGACGACGTGGCCGTGCTGATGCTGACGCACGTCAACTACCGCACCGGCGCCATGCACGACATGAAGGCCGTCACCGCTGCCGCGCATGCCGTGGGCGCGCTCACGGTGTGGGACCTGGCGCACAGCGCGGGCGCCGTGCCCGTCACGCTGAACGACAGCAACGCCGACTACGCGATCGGCTGCGGCTACAAATACCTGAACGGCGGCCCCGGCGCGCCGGCCTTCGCCTGGGTGAACACGAAGCACGCTGGCCAGTTCGAGCAACCGCTGTCCGGCTGGTGGGGCCACGCGGCGCCCTTCGAGTTCACGCCGCACTACCGACCTGCCCCGGGCGTGGGCCGCTACCTGTGCGGCACGCAACCCATCATCGCGCTGGCCGGGCTCGAATGCGGGCTCGACACCGTGCTGGCCGCCGAAGCCTTCAACGGCGCGAACGGCGAGAACGGAGCCATGGCCGCGCTGCGCACCAAGTCGCTCGCGCTCACCGACCTGTTCATCCGGCTGGTCGAAGAGCGCTGTGCAGGCCAGGGCCTGTCGCTGGTCACGCCGCGCGACCATGCACAGCGCGGCTCGCAGGTCTGCCTGAGCCGCAAGAACCCGGAAGATCCGCAAGGCGGCTCGGGCGCCTACGCCATCGTGCAGGCGCTGATCGCGCGCGGCGTCATCGGCGACTTTCGCGCCGGCGATTCGCAGATGCCCGACATCCTGCGCTTCGGTTTCACGCCGCTGTACATCGGCTTCGAGGACGTGTGGAACGCGGTGGAACATCTGGTGCAGGTGCTCGAAACGGGTGAGTGGCAGCGCGAAGAATTCAACCGCAAGAACGCCGTGACATGAGCACCGACAAGAGCCCCGAGCGAAGCCCCGAAAGCATCGTCCACGAAGAAAAGGCGCAGCTCGACTTCAGCAAGTCGATGAGCTACGGCGACTACCTGCACCTGGACGAGATCCTCCGCGCGCAGCACCCGCTTTCGCCGGCGCACGACGAGTTGCTCTTCATCGTGCAGCACCAGACCAGCGAGCTGTGGATGAAGCTCATGCTGCACGAGCTGCGCGCCGCCATGACCTGCATCGCCGAAGAAAAACTGGCCGATGCCTTCAAGATGCTCGCGCGCGTGAGCCGCATCATGGAACAGCTGGTGAGCGCATGGACCGTGCTGTCGACCATGACGCCGCCCGAGTACACCGCGATGCGCCCGTACCTGGCCAACTCCAGCGGCTTCCAGAGCGCGCAGTACCGCTGCATCGAGTTTTCGCTGGGCAACAAGAACGCCGCCATGCTCAAGCCGCACCAGCACCGGGCCGACCTGCTCGCACAGGTCGAGGAGGCCTACCGCGCACCCTCGCTGTACGACGAGTCGCTGCGCCTGCTGGCGCGCCACGGCGTGCCGGTGCCGGCCGACCGGCTGGAGCGCGACTGGACGCAGCCCTACGCATCGAGCGAGGGCGTCGAGGCCGCATGGCTCGCGGTCTACCGCGACCCGCATGCGCACTGGGACCTGTACCAGCTCGGCGAGAAGCTCACCGACCTGGAGGACGCCTTTCGCCTCTGGCGCTTTCGCCACGTGACGACGGTCGAGCGCGTGATCGGCTTCAAGCGCGGCACCGGCGGCACGGGCGGCGTGAGCTACCTGCGCAAGATGCTCGACGTGGTGCTGTTTCCGGAGATCTGGAAGATTCGCACGGACCTGTAGCCAGGTCGCGCAAACGCCCTCATGAACCTGGGGTGGCACGGATTGCCCCGTCGAAGCAAAGCGCTACAGTTTTGCAAACCACGGAGACCCAGCATGAACGACACCCGGTTCACACCCGATGAGCTCTCCACCCTTCGCGAACACGGCATCGTGCTGTTCGCCAACCGCGTGATCTTCGACGCGCAGGCGCCGATGACCGAGTTGCAGATCGACGCCGTGCAGGCGCGCTGCGCGGGCCCGATCCCCGAAGCGCTGCGCACGCTGTGGAGGACCACGGCGGGCGGCCGGCTCGACTACGACCTGTCGCTCGAGATGAACGGCAACCTCGAAGCCATCAGCTGGAGCGAGCTGTTCTGGAACGGCAGCGACGGCTACCACGACCTTCAGGGCTGGATCGACCACGAGCTGGAGCTGGCCGGGGAAGCCGCGCGGGACAACGGCACGCCGTGGAGCGGCAAGCTCACGCATCTTCCCTTCGGCGGCTTCGAGTACACCGACCGCATCTACGTGGTGGTGGAGCCCGGCGGCGAGCAGGGCCAGGTGGTCGCCTGGAAGAAGGGCCTGCCACCGGCCTGGACGCATGCGCTGCACGAAGACAGCGTGAACACCATCGCCGCCGACGTGCACGGCGCGCTTGCAGCGCTGCACCTCGACGAAGATCCGCTGGCGCCCACGAGCGACTATTTCTCCGGGCAGACGCTGCTCGAATACCTGGACGACCGGCACGAGGCACACGGGCTCGACCTCGACCTGATGGACCGGCTGGTCGCCTTCTACAGCCGCGCCGTGGTCGACTGGCGCACGCCGCTGGCCGAGGGCACCCTGCGCCACCATCCATCGCTCGCGCGCGTGGCCTTGAACCACGCCATCGGGACGGACGATGCCGAGCTGGTTGCCGCGCTGGCCGCCGCGGGCGTGGGCTTCGACGGGCCGCAGCAAGGCAGCGCGCTGGCCACCGATGTGGCGGTGGGGCACGGCGCCTTTGCCGCGGCCGCCGCGCTGGTGCGTGCGGGCGCCCCGGTGGCGGCCGACGCCTTGGGCAGCATCGACGGGCAAATCTCGCCTGAGCTCACGAAGGCGTTGCTGGACAACGGCGCGGAGCCCAGCGTGGCAGCCATCGTGAAGTGCGCGGCATGCGGTGCGCCCGCGAGCGCGCACCTCATCGCGGAAGCCTGTGCGAAAGCGGGCATCGACGTGCCGCCCGCTTTCATCGAGGACCGCGACGCGATGCTGCTCGACCTGGAAAGCACGCTCGCCAAGATGCAGAAGGGGGCCTACAGCCACTACCTCGGACAGGAAGGGATCGCGGAGCGCATCGAGCATCTTCAGACCTTCCGGCTCTGAGATCTTCGATTCGCTGTGCGTCGAGGGTGCTGTTCAGGGCGCGCTCATCTTTCGCTCAGCCGCCGTACAACCAAGGCTGGTCGAGCAGCCTTGCGCCGAACACGCGCATCGCCATGTCCCGGCCCAGGCGCACAGCGCCCGTCGCATGGAAGATCTCGCCGTTGCGGCGCGCCCGCGCCTGTACCTGCGCGTTGCGCGCCCAGCGCGACTCGGCATAGCGCGCGAACGCGGCCGGCACCTGGGCCGCGCCGCCATCGCCGAGTGCATCGGCCAACGCCACCGCGTCCTCGATCGCCATGCCCGCGCCCTGCGCGAGGTACGGCACCATTGGGTGCGCCGCGTCGCCCACCAGCGCCACACGCTCGTGCGCCATGTCGGCGGCGCGGGTCATGGGCGCGCGGTCGCCGAGCGACCATGCGCGCCAGCCGGGCATCGCGTCCAGCAAGGCCTGCAGACCCGCGCAGCTGCGGCCCATGGCCTGCTTCAGCGCGGCGATGCTGCCGGACTGGTCCCAGTCGCGCGCATCGCCTGCAGGTGCCGATTCGGCGATCACCACCACGTTGAGCCACTCCCCGCCGCGCACCGGATACGCCACCGCATGCAGCCGCGGGCCGAGCCAGACATGGACCTGCGTGCGGCGCAACGCGGCGGGCAGGCGCGACTGCTCGACCATGGCGCGCCAGGCCGTGTGGCCGGTGACGCGGGGCGGCTCGTCGGCAGACGGCGTGTCGAGTTGCCGGCGCACCAGGCTCCACAGGCCGTCGGCCCCGACGATCGCTTCGCCTTCCCAGGCGCGCGCGTCGGTGCTCGAGAGGCAGACGAGTTCGTCGCCGGTCTCCACCTGCTGGATGCGGGCAGAGGTGACCAGGGTGCCGTTGCCCCGTGCGCGCACGGCGTCGAGCAGCAGGCCGTGCAGGTCGGCGCGGTGCACGCAAAAGTAAGGCGCGCCGTAGCGCTGGCGCATGGTGTCCCCGAGCGGCATGCGCGCCAGCTCGGAGCCGGTGTCGGCGCTGTGGACCACCAGCGCATCGGGCTGCGCCGCGATGGCCGCGAGCCCCGCGCCCAGGTCGAGTTGCTGAAGACGCCGCGTGGCGTTGGGGCCGAGTTGCACGCCGGCGCCGATTTCCCCGAAGACTGATGCCTGTTCGAAGACGTCGGCGCGGTGGCGTCGACGCGAAAGCGCCAGCGCGGTGGCCAGCCCCCCGATGCCGCCGCCGGCGACCAGGATGTGCGCGGGCATCGGTCTCAGCGGCTGCGCGTGTGGGGGGTGGCCTGGCCGGCTTCCGGTTGCTTCAGAGGGGCCTTGGGCGCGCAGCTGCCGCAGCTGTCGCACGAGCCGCAGCCCGAGGTCTTGGCCAGCGAGGCCGCCAGCGCCTTGGCGCGCTCTTCGTCGACCCAGCCCGCGCGTTGCGAGCCCGCCGCGAGCTTGCGCGCGGCGCCGCGCCGCCAGCCCGCGGGCATCCAGCGCCAGACCGCGTAGAACGCGGCCGCCGCGACGATCAATCCGACGATCAGTTGCTGTGCCATTGCTTGTTTAGCCCTTTCGCTGTCGCTTTTAACCCGCGCCGAGTGCCACCGCAACGCGGTAGGTGATGAAGCAGGCGCCATAGGCCAGCGCGAACAGGTAGCCCGCCATGATCCACACGTACTTCCACGAACCCGTCTCGCGCTTCACGGCCGCCAGCGTGGAGATGCACTGCGGCGCGAACACATACCAGACCAGCAGCGACAGCGCTGTTGCCAGCGACCAGCTGCCCGCGATCAGCGGCTCGAGCTGGCCCGCCACGTCGTCGCCGGTGGAAGACAGCGCGTACACCGTGCCCAGCGCCCCCACCGCCACCTCGCGCGCCGCCATGCCCGGCACCAGCGCGATGGAGATCTGCCAGTTGAAGCCGATGGGCGCGAAGATGTGTTCGAGCCCGCGCCCGATCATGCCGGCCAGGCTGTACTGGATGGCCGGCCCCGTCGCGCCTTCGGGCGGCGACGGAAAGGTCGAGAGGAACCACAGCAGGATGGTCAGCGTGAGGATGATCGTGCCCACGCGCTGAATGAAGATCCACGCCCGCTCATAGAGGCCCAGCGCCAGGTTGCGCGGGTTCGGCCAGCGGTAGGCGGGCAGCTCCATCAGCAGCGGCGAATGCGAGGTGTTGTCCCGAAAGCGCTTCATGACCCAGGCCACGGCCATGGCCGAGACGATGCCGAACACATACAGCGCGAACAGCACCATGCCCTGCAGGTTGAACACGCCCCCCACGGTGCGCGCCGGAATGAAGGCCGCGATGAGCAGCGCATACACCGGCAGCCGCGCCGAGCAGGTCATGAGCGGCGCGATCATGATGGTCGTGATGCGGTCGCGCCAGTTGCTGATGGTGCGCGTGGCCATCACGCCCGGAATGGCGCAGGCAAAGCTCGACAGCAGCGGAATGAACGAGCGGCCCGACAGCCCCACGGTGCCCATCACGCGGTCGAGCAGGAAGGCCGCGCGCGGCAGGTAGCCCGAGTCTTCCAGCGCCAGGATGAACAGGAAAAGAATCAGGATCTGCGGCAGGAAGACGATGACGCCGCCCACGCCCGCGATCACGCCGTCGACCAGCAGGCTCTGCAGCATGCCCTCGGGCATGTGCGCCTTGAGCAGGCCGCCGAGCGCCTCGGTGCCGGCCTTGATGGCGTCCATCGGCACGTTGGCCCAGCTGAACACGGCCTGGAACATCAGGAACATGGTGACGGCCAGCACCAGCATGCCCCACACCGGGTGCATCACGACACGGTCGATGCGGTCGCTGGTGGCCAGGCTGCCGACCGGCTCCGTCACCGCCAGGCCCAGAATGCGGCGCACCTCGCGCTGCGTGGCCAGCACGTCGTCGAGCCCCGGCGCCTGCCAGGGCTGCGGCGCGGCGGCGGCCACGGGGGTGTCGAGCGCTTCGAGCAGGGCCTTGGCGCCGCCGGTGTGCACGCCCACGGTCTCGATGACCGGTATGCCGAGTTCGCGCGACAGCACGGCCGTGTCGACCACGATGCCCTGCTTCTTCGCCATGTCGGTCATGTTCAGCGCCATCACCATCGGCAGGCCGAGCCGCCGGGCTTCGAGCACCAGCCGCAAGTTCAGGCGCAGGTTGGTGGCGTCGGTGACGCACACCAGCAGGTCGGGCAAGGCTTCCTTGCTCTGGCCGGTGACGACGTCGCGCGTGACGGCCTCGTCGGCGCTCAGCGCATTCAGGCTGTAGGCGCCCGGCAGGTCGAGCACGAACACGCGGCGGCCGGAGGCGGTGCGCAGCGTGCCTTCCTTGCGCTCGACCGTCACGCCTGCGTAGTTCGCCACCTTCTGGCGGCTGCCGGTCAGCAGGTTGAACAGCGCGGTCTTGCCGCAGTTGGGGTTGCCCAGCAAGGCGATGCGCCCTGGCTGCGCGGTGGCGGCAAGGCGACCGGGGCCCTGGATGACGGCTTCAACCATGGTGGGCGGCTCCCGGCACAACGTGGATCAGCGCGGCCTCGTGGCGGCGCAGGGCGAAGGTGGTGTGGCCCAGTCGAACCGCCAGCGGCTCGCGGCCGGGGATGCCGCTTGCGACGATGCGCACCGCCTCGCCCGGCACGAAGCCGATTTCGGTCAGTCGCAGCACGAGTTCGCGGTCATCCGCGCCCTCGGGGCGGGCCACGTCGAGCACGGTGGCCCACTGGTTGTTTGGAAGCTGGTCGAGGCGCAGGGCGGCGGATGCCGGCACTGCGCCGAGGTCGTTGGTTTGCACGGTGAAGAGGGCGCCAGGAATATCGGGCACGCCAGTAAGCAATACCCGGATGCTAGCAATTCTCAATCGCACAAACCTGACCAACCCCGCAAAAAAGGAGGCTGCAAGGCCAGAAACACCGAGGAACCGGCTTTGACGGGCCTTTGGTGTTGCCCCCGGCAAGGGGGTTGGAGAAGCGACACGAAGTGCGCGAAGCCTGGGGGCGAGCCTAGTTCAGGCCGAGCATGCCGCGCAGTTTCGACAGGTCTTCAGCCAGCGTGTTGACCCGCCCGGCCAGCAGCTTGCGGTCGCGTTCGGTGAGCTTGGCGTAGGTTTCGAAGCCGCCGTCGGCCGTCCTGTACTTGGCCAGCGTGTCGAACACCACCTTGAAGTTGGCGTCGGTCTTGTCCGAGAAGGCCTTGTTGTCCTTCGCCACCAGCGGGCGCAGCAGCTCCACGATCTTGAAGGCGCCCTCGAAGTTCGACTGGAAGTCCCACAGGTCGGTGTGGCTGTAGCGGTTCTCCTCGCCCGAAATCTTGGTGGCGGCCACCTCTTCCATCAGCACCGCGGCGCCGCCCACCACCTTCTCGGGTGGAAAGGTCAGCGCGACCAGGCGCTTCTGCAGCTCGAGCACGTCGGTCAGCAGCTTGTCGGCCACGGGGTTCAGGTCCTTGGTGCTCTTTTGCGTCCACAGGCCGTACTCGATGCGGTGGAAGCCGCCGAAGGCCGGGTCCTTCTCGGCCTTCTCGTGGTCGTCGGCGCGCGAGTCGATCGCCTTGTCGAGGTCGTTGAACAGCTCGGCCACCGGCTCGATGCGCTCGTAGCTCGTGCGCGTGGGCGCATACAGCTTCTTCGCCTTCTCGATGTCGCCGGCCTTCACCGCGGCGGTGAAGGCGCGCGTGTCCGCGGCCAATTTGCGCACGTTCTCGGCCACGTAGATCTTGTAGTCGGAAATCGGTCCGACCAGTTCGAGCGGCGACACGGCGGCCTGCGCGCCCACGGCATGGAGCCCGGCGAAGCCTGCGACGAAAGTGGCGAGAAAGTGGCGGCGGAACTGCACGTTCATGGATCTCCTGAAGGTTCGAGGTCGTGAAAAAAATGGAGTGTGGGCGGCGCGGGGAGCGCGTGCCGATCAGGCAGCCAGCAGCGAACGGCCCAGCCAGTCCTGCGCGTCCTTCACGCCCGGCAGCGTGAAGAAGAAGCCGCCGCCGATGGGCCTGATGTATTCCTCGAGCGGCTCGCCGTCCAGGCGCTTCTGCACGGCGATGAAGCCGTTCTCCAGGTTGGCCTGGTAGCAGATGAACAGCAGCCCCATTTCGAGCTGGCCCGACTTGGTGACGCCGTTCGAATAGTTGAAGGGCCGGCGCAGCATCAGGTTCTTGTCCGAGGCCCTGGTGCGCGGGTTGGCCAGGCGGATGTGCGCGTCCATCGGCGTGGCCTTGCCTTCGGGGTCTTTGCTGTAGTCGGGCACGTCGTGCTCCGTCTTGCCGCCGTCCATCGGCGCGCCGGTGGGCTTCATGCGGCCCATGATGGCCTCCTGCTCCTGCAGCGGCGTGCGGTCCCAGCGCTCCACGAAGTTGCGGATGATGCGCACCGCCTGGTAGCTGCCGCCCACGGACCACGCCGGCTCGTCGCCGCCGGGTTGCACCCACACGATGCCGTCCATGAGCGTGTCGTCGGCCGAGTCGGGGTTGGCCGACCCGTCCCTGAAGCCCAGGAAGTTGCGCGCGCTCTCCGAAGGCTTGCCGGGCACGGCCGGAATGGGCGGCACGGTGCCCTCCTGCTTCCAGTGCAGCACCAGCAGGTCGGGCGTGTTCTTGATGATGTCGCGCAGCGCGTGGATGTTGGTGTCGGGCGTGTTGGCGCAGAACTGGATCGACAGGTCGCCGTGGCACAGCGCGGCGTCCAGCGCGTCGTTCGGGTGGCGCTGCATCTGGCTCAGGCGCACCGGCTTCTTCTTCGCGAGGCCGAAGCGCTCGTCGAACAGCGAGGTGCCGGCCGATACCGTCACCGTCAGCCCGTCGGGCTGCACCACCGGCCCGAGGATGCCGGAGCCCGCGGGCGGCAGCTTGGGGTCGGGGTCGGCCTGCGGGCCGCCCTGCGTGAGGAAGGCGATGCGCTCGGTGAGCGTGCGGAACAGGCGCTCCAGGTCGGCGCGGTTCTCGGCCAGCACGAAGAACGAGGCGATCATTCCGGCCACCGGGCGCGGCGTGACGATGCCCGCCTGGTGCTTGCCGCGATAGGGCACGCGGTCTTGCGTGTGGGTGCTCTCGGGCGCGTCGGTGACCTGCGCGCCGCTGTCGGGCACACCCGCCGCTTGGGCCGCACGGGCCGAATGGGCCGCTGCAGCGAGGCCTGCGAATGCCACGCCGGCGGCGCCGAGCATGCGGCGGCGATGCGGGGATGCGGGTTGCCCTTGGGGGGCGAGGGTTTCGTTCTTCGACTTGTCCATGAGGGGTTCTTGCTCTCGACTCATTCCAGGCCGAGCGCGGCATTCACCTTGCCAAGTTCCTCGGCCAGTGCGCGCACGGGTTCGGCCAGTGCCTTTCTTTGCGCCTCGTCCAGCGGCGCGGGCTTGAAGCCCTCGTCTTCGCGGTAGGGCGCCAGCGCGGCGTCGAAGGCCGCGAAGCGCGCGTCCACGCTCTTCTGCTGCGCGGGCGCGGCCTTCACCAGCAGCGGCTGCAGCAGTTCAGCAATTTTTTTCGTGCCTTCATAGGTGCCCTGCAGGTTCACCAGCTCGGCATGGCCGTAGTGGTCTTCGCCGCCGGCGGGCAGGTTGTCGGCCACGCGGCGCAGCAGCTTCGAGGCCGAACCGGCCAACCGCTCGGGCGGCATGTTCAGCGCGCGCAGGCGCTCCTTCAGCACGCCGATGTCGGCAAGCAACTTCGCGACCACGGGCGCCAGCGGCTTCAGGTCGTTCTGGCTGTACAGCGCGTACTCGATGCGGTGGAAGCCGGTGAAGCCCGCATCGGCTTCGCGCTTCTCGAAGTAGTCGGCGCGCGCGTTGATGCGCGTGTCCAGGTCGGCGAACAGCTCGGCCATCGGCTCGATGCGCTTGTAGGCCTGGTGCGCCGGCGCGTACAGCGCCCTCGCCTGCGCCAGGTCGCCCGCCTTCACCGCGTCGGCCAGTGCGCGCACCGCGTCGTCGAGCGAGCCGGCCTCCAGCCGCAGGAACACCTGGTACTCGGCCAGCGCGCCCACGTAGTTGACCAGAGACGGCCGCGCCGCCTCGGCATCGGACGCGGCCGAGGGCGTCACGCGCAGCGTGCCGCGCGGGTTGCTCAAGAGGCCGCAGGTGATGGCGAACTCGCCCGGCGGCAGCTTCACGGTCATGGTCTGCGAGAAGCCCGGCGCGATGTTCTCGCGCTCTTCCACCACCATCACGCCGTCCAGAATTTCCCATTCCAGCGCACGGTTCGACTTGTTGACGATGGTGAAGGTGGTGCGCCCCGCGGGCACGGTGATCTCGTTGGGGTCGCAGGCGTTGCCCTGGATGGTGACGGTCACGGCGTTGTCGGCGGCCTTGGCCGGCGCCTTCCTGGCCTCGTTCGAGGCGTACCAGAAGGCGGCGAGGCCGGCCACGACCAGCAGGGCCGACGCGGCCACCGCCACGCGCAGGAGGGTGGACGAAGGGGCTTTGGATTCGGAAGAAGAAGACATCGAGGGGTTTCAGCCGGCCGCGGCCGCGCGTGGCGCCGCGGCAGGGGCCGGGCGCAAAAAGAAGAACAGGGCCACGGCCAGGAAGGCCAGGTACACGATGACTTCGCCCACCACGGGCGCAGCCTGGTAGCCCAGCAGGCCCGAGAGCACGGCGCCCACGGAGCTGTCCATCGGCAGCTTCTCGCTCATGTCGAACACCACCGCCTGCAGGTGGTTCCACACGCCGCCCTCGTGCAGCTTGCGCAGCACGCCGGCCAGGAGGCCCGCGGCCACCAGAAGAATGAACAAGCCCGTGTAGCGGAAGAAGCGGCGCAGGTCGAGCCGCACGCCGCCCGAGTACAGGCCCCAGCCGATCGCCACCGACACGGCGATGCCGGCCAGCGCGCCCACGGGCGCCTCCCAGCCGCTGCTCTGCTGGAACACGGCCAGCAGGAAGAACACCGACTCCAGGCCTTCGCGCGCCACGGCGAGAAACACCATGCCGATGAGCGCCCAGCCCTGCCCGTCCGCGCCCCGGGTGAGCGCCTTGTCGATGGAGGCCTGCAGTTCGCCCCTGATGGAGCGTGCGGCCTTGCGCATCCAGAACACCATCGAGGTCAGCATGACCACGGCGATGAGCCCGACCACGCCCTCGAACAGCTCCTGCTGCTTCTGCGGAAACTCCGCCGCCAGCAACTGCAGGCCGGCGCCGGCGAACAGCGACAGCGCGGTGGCCAGCAGCACGCCGACCCACACCGCGGGCATCAGCGCGCCGCGTCCGCTTTGCTTGAGGTAGCTGGCAACGATGCCGACGATCAGCGCGGCTTCGATGCCTTCGCGCAGCATGATGAGAAAGGGAATGAGCATCGGCTTCGGGAGTCAGGGCAGAAAAAACCCTCCGGAGCCGGCACGTTCAGCAGCGCTTGGCGTTGGCTCCACGGAGGAGCGAACGAGGATAACCCATCAAATAAGAAACGTTCTCATTTAGGGCCTTTTCTTGCCGAATGGCAATGATTGCCCGGCCCTCGCCCACGGACCGCTCAGACGGCGAGTTCGACGATGCGCGCGCTGATGGCGTCGCCGTCGATCAGCAGTTCGGCCACCGCGATGGGCAGGGTGAATCGGCGCGGCCCCGCGCTGCCGGGGTTCACATACAGCACGCCGCCGCGTTCCTCGATCTTCGGCTTGTGCGAATGGCCCGAGACGACCACGCGCACGCCGGCGGCGGGCGGGTCGATGTCAAGTTGGGCAAGGTCGTGAATGGCGTACAGCTGCACGCCGCCGAACGCCACGCGCTCGGTCTCGGCGATGCGCTCGGCCCACGGTTCGCGGTCGTTGTTGCCGCGCACCACCGTCAGTGGCGCCATGGCGCGCAGCGCGTCGAGGATGCCGGCGTTGCCGATGTCCCCGCCGTGCACGATGAAGTCGCAGCCCTGCAGGGCTGCCACGGCCTGCGGGCGCAGCAGGCCGTGGGTGTCGGAGATGAGCCCTACGCGGAGCAAAGGATCAAGGGATCAAGCGGCCAGCAGTTGCCGCAGCACGAACGGCAGGATGCCGCCGTGCTGGTAGTAGTCGACCTCGATCGGCGTGTCGATGCGCAGGCGCACCGTCACCTCCTGGTGCGTGCCGTCGGGGCGGTGCACGACGAGCTTCACGTCCATCTGCGGCTTGAGTTCGCTGCCGATCACCACGTCGATCTTCTCGTCGCCGGTGAGGCCCAGCGTCTGCCACGAATCGGCGCCGCGGAACTGCAGTGGCAGCACGCCCATGCCGACCAGGTTGGCGCGGTGAATGCGCTCGAAGCTGCGCGCCACCACGGCCTTGATGCCCAGCAGCTGCGTGCCCTTGGCGGCCCAGTCGCGCGACGAGCCGGTGCCGTACTCCTCGCCGCCGAACACCACCGTGGGCACGCCCTGCTCGATGTACTTCATGGCGGCGTCGTAGATGAACATCTTCTCGTTGCCCGGCTGGAAGCGCGTCACGCCGCCTTCTTCCTGCGTGCCGTTGGCGTCCGGCGGAATCATCAGGTTCTTGATGCGCACGTTGGCGAAGGTGCCGCGCATCATCACGTCGTGGTTGCCGCGACGCGAACCGTAGCTGTTGAAGTCCGCCTTGGGCACGCCGTGCGCCTTGAGCCAGATACCCGCGGGCGAGCTGTCCTTGATGGAGCCGGCCGGCGAGATGTGGTCGGTGGTGATCGAGTCGCCGAACAGCGCCATGATGCGCGCGCCCTTGAAGCCGGCGTCGGTCGCGTGCGGCTTCATCTTGAAGCCCTCGAAGAACGGCGGCTCGGCGATGTAGGTCGAGGTGGGCCAGTCGTACACCTGGCCCTCGGTGCCCTTGATGCTGCTCCAGAACTTGCCCGGGTCGGTCTTGACCTTGTCGTAGTTCGCTCGGAACGACTTGGCGTTCATGGCAAAGCGCAGGTTGTCGTCGATTTCCTTCGGCGTGGGCCAGATGTCGCCCAGGTACACGTCCTTGCCGTGCTTGCCCTTGCCCACGGGCTGGGTCATCAGGTCGACCATCACGTTGCCGGCGATGGCGAAGGCCACCACCAGCGGGGGCGAGGCCAGGAAGTTGGCCTTCAGGTTCGGGTGGATGCGCGCCTCGAAGTTGCGGTTGCCCGAAAGCACGGCCGCGCCGATCAGGTCGTTCTGGGTGATGGCCTCGTTGATCTCGGGCGTCAGGTCGCCGGCGTTGCCGATGCAGGTGGTGCAGCCGTAGCCGGCCAGGTAGAAGCCGAGCTGTTCCAGGTACGTGAGCAGGCCGGCCTTCTCGAGGTATTCGGTGACGATGCGCGAACCCGGCGCCAGCGAGGTCTTGATGTGCGGCTTGACCGTGAGGCCCGCCTCCACCGCCTTCTTGGCCAGCAGCCCGGCGGCCAGCATCACGCTCGGGTTGGAGGTGTTGGTGCACGAGGTGATGGCCGCGATCAGCACGTCGCCGTTGCCGATGGTGACCGCGCCCTGGGGGGCGCTGGGTGCCGTGGCGCTGGTGTGCGCGGCTGCCTTGGTCGAGCGGTTGGCCACCATCTCGACCACGTCGCGCGGCGCACCGGCGGGCGGTGCGGCGGCTTCGTCGTCGCTGCCCTGCGTTGCCGTCACCAGCGGGTAGCGCAGCTTGAGCTTGTCGGCCGGCTGGTTGAAGCCGTTGGCGTCGTTGGGCTTGCTATAGAGCTCCGAGAACTTGGTGGCCAGGTGGCCCAGGTCGATGCGGTCCTGCGGGCGCTTCGGGCCGGCCAGGCTGGGCGACACGGTGCCCAGGTCGAGGCGCACGATCTTGGTGTAGTCGATGTCGCCGGGCGCCGGCATGCCGTACAGGCCCTGCGCCTTGTAGTAGGCGGCGAAGCGTTCGACCTCTTCCTTGGTGCGGCCGGTGCCTTCGAAGTAGGCCACGGTCATGTCGTCGACCGGAAAGAAGCCCATGGTCGCGCCGTATTCGGGCGCCATGTTGCCGATGGTCGCGCGGTCGGGCACGGCGATGGACGCGGCGCCGGGGCCGAAGAACTCGACGAACTTGCCCACCACCTTTTCACCTCGCAGGATGGCGGTGACGTACAGCACCAGGTCGGTCGCGGTCACGCCTTCGCGCAGCTTGCCGGTGAGCTCGAAGCCCACCACGTCGGGCGTGAGCATGTAGACCGGCTGGCCCAGCATGGCTGCTTCAGCCTCGATGCCGCCCACGCCCCAGCCGACCACGCCCACGCCGTTGATCATGGTGGTGTGGCTGTCGGTGCCGACCAGCGAGTCGGGGTAGTAGGTGGGCACGTCGGCCTTGTCGTGCGGGCTGGTGTACACGCCGCGCGCAAAGTATTCGAGGTTGACCTGGTGCACGATGCCGAAGCCCGGCGGCACGACGCGGAAGGTGTCGAAGGCCTGCATGCCCCACTTCATGAACTGGTAGCGCTCGTTGTTGCGCTGGAACTCCAGCTTCATGTTCAGGTCGAGCGCCTTGGGCGTGCCGTAGTAGTCGACCATCACCGAGTGGTCGACCACCAGGTCGACGGGCACCAGCGGTTCGATGGTCTTGGGCGACTTGCCCAGCTTGGCGGCCACGCTGCGCATGGCGGCCAGGTCGGCCAGCAGCGGCACGCCGGTGAAGTCCTGAAGCACGACGCGGGTGACGACAAAAGGAATTTCGTCGGTGCGCTCGGCGTTCGGCGCCCAGTGCGCCAGTTCTTCGACGTGCTTGGGCGAGACCTTCTGCCCGTCGCAATTGCGCAGCACCGATTCGAGCACGATGCGGATCGACACGGGCAGCCGGTCGATGGTGGGGTACTGCTTGGCCAGCTCCTTCAAAGACCAGTACTTGCCGGACTTGCCCGATGCGGTCTTGAAGGTCTTGAGGGTGGACGCAAAGGCGTGTGCCGGTGCTTTGGCCATAGGGAAACTCCTGTGTGTTCGTGGAAGCTCCCAAAGGATAGCGGGGATCAATGTCAGCTGTTGTAGTCAGGTAACTGAACTCGCAGGGCGTTCATGACCTGGGAGGTCATGGCGCGTGGCCGCCACGGCGCCAGAATGCGGCTCCATGAGCACCCCCCGCCCCCATCCGGCCAAGACCGCCCAGCCCGGCGCGCGCGACCCCTTCGGCGCCCACCTGCGGCACTGGCGCACCCACCGCCGCCTGAGCCAGCTCGACCTGGCGCAGGAAGCGGACGTGTCGACCCGCCACCTGAGCTACGTGGAAACCGGCCGCGCCGCGCCCAGCCGCGAAATGGTGCTGCGTCTGGCCGAGCGGCTCGAGGTGCCGCTGCGCGAACGCAACGCCCTGCTGGTGGCCGCCGGCTTCGCGCCCATGTACCGCCAGCGCTCGCTGGACGACCCGGCCCTGGCGGCCGCGCGCCGTGCGGTCGACCTGGTGCTGAAGGGCCACGAGCCCTTCCCCGCGCTGGCGGTGGACCGCCACTGGAACCTGGTGGCGCACAACGCGCTGGTGCCGATGCTGATGGAAGGCGCCGCGCCCGAACTGCTGCGCGCGCCCCTCAACGTGCTGCGCCTGAGCCTGCACCCCGAGGGCGTGGCTCCGCGCATCGCCAACCTCGCGCAATGGCGCACCCACCTGCTCGAACGGCTGCAGCAGCAGATCGCCGCCACGGGCGACGCCACGCTGCAGGCGCTGCACGACGAACTGGAGGCCTACCCCGCGCCCAAGGTGAGCCACGACGCACCGGCCATCGACACGGCGCTGTCGGCCGTGGCGGTGCCGTTCCAGCTGGTCACGCCGAACGGGGTGCTGAGTTTCATCAGCACCATCACCATCTTCGGCACGCCCGTGGACGTCACATTGCAGGAACTGGCGGTGGAGTCGTTCTTTCCGGCCGACGAGCAGACGGCCGCGGCGCTGACGGCACTGGCGGCGCGGTCGAGCGGCTGAGTTGCGCACGCGGCTGCGCCGGGCCCTCGAAGTCGTCCACCTGGATCACCTTGTCGGCCGCCTTCAGGTAGGCCAGCGCCAGCGCCGGGTCGGGCGCCGAGCGGGCCGCCGCTTCGAGCGAGTTCGTTCGGCGCAGCACCTTGTTGAGCGCGGCCGTCGTGTCGCCGAGCCGCGCACCCAGTTCCATCGCGTGCATCAGGTCGCGCAGGCCGCCCGCGGCGGGTTCGCTGAGGTCGGGGGCCAGGCGCGCGACGGTGCGCGGGTTCTTGCGCAGCAATTCGGCCAGTTCGAGCAGTTGCACGTCGCGCAGCGGCGCCAGGTGCGAGGTGCCTCGCAGCACCAGCGCGCCGAGCACGCGGCGTCCGGCCGTCGGCAGGTTGGCATACAGGTCGCGCAGGATCTTGCCGGCCTCGTCCAGCTGCAGGCGAATCGCGGCCCGTGCGAAAGGCAGCATCTCGGGCGCCGCGTCCACGCGGTAACGCCAGATGCATGAGCTGGCCAGGTAGAGGTGCGCCAGCACGTCGCCCAGCCGTGCGGACAGCAGCTCCATTCGCTTGAGCTTGCCGCCGAGCAAGCCCATGGCCAGGTCGGCCGTGAACGCGTACCTGGCGCTCATGCGCGCCAGCAGCTTCGCCTCGTGCAGCAGGTCTTGGGGCGGCTCGCCGAGCACCGGCGCGCCGAACACGCTGTGCCACAGGTTCGCCGCCACGTGCTTGCCGTGCGCGATGAGGGCCTTGCCCAGCGCGGTCTCGTCGTTGGCCTGCACAGCGGCCATTTCGTCGAGCACATGCGGGTGGCAGCGCACCGCTCCCTGGCCGAACACGATGAGCGCGCGCGTGAGGATGTTTGCGCCCTCCACCGTGATGGCGATCGGCGCCTGCCGGTACGACACGCCCAGCAGGTTCGACGGGCCGGCGATGATGCCCTTGCCCCCGAGGATGTCCATGCCGTGGTTGACCGCGCGGCGCCCCGCTTCGGTCAGCTGCACCTTCAAGATGGCACTGGCCACGCTGGGCCGCTCGCCCTTGTCGAGCGCAGCGGCGGTGAAGCGCCGGGCGGCATCGGTTGCATAGAGCTCGACCGACATCCGAGCGATGAGCCCCGCCACGGCATGGAACCTGCCCACCGGCATGCCGAACTGCTCGCGGATCTGGCCGTAGCCGTTGCTCACGTACAGCGCGGTCTGCTGCATCGCCGAGCCCAGTGCCGGCAGCGAAATGGCACGGCCCGCGGCCAGGCATTCCATCAGCATGCGCCAGCCCTGCCCGACCTGCTTTTCGCCGCCGATGATCCACGCCATCGGCACGAACACCTGCCGGCCGTGGATGGGGCCGTTCATGAAGGCGCTGTCCATCGGGCGATGGCGCCGGCCGATCTCCATGCCTTCGTGCGGCACGGGAATCAGCGCGCAGGTAATGCCCAGCTCGCGCTCGCCTTCCGGCCTGCTTTCGTCGACGGCATGGAAGGCCAGGCCCACCACGGTGGCGACCGGGGCGAGCGTGATGTATCGCTTGTCGAAATCGACCAGGAAGCCTCGCGTCATGCGCCCGTTGAATTCGCGCTCGACCACCACGCCGCGGTCGGGAATGGCGGCCGCGTCGGAGCCTGCGTAAGGCGAGGTCAGGCCGAAGCACGGCAGCTCGCGGCCGTCCGCCAGGCGCGGCAGGTAGTGGTCTTTCTGTGTGTCGGTGCCGTAGCGCAGCAGCAACTCCGCGGGGCCGAGCGAGTTGGGCACCATCACCGTGACGGCGGTCGCCGTGTTGACGGTGGCGATGCGCGTGACCACCGTTGCATGCGCAAAGTGGCTGAAGCCCAGGCCGCCGAAATCTTCCGGAATGATCATTCCGAAGAAGCGCTTGTCCCGCAGGTGGCGCCACACCTCGGGTGGCAGGTCGCGCGCCTGGTCGATGGCGTGGTCGTCGAGCATGCGGCAGAGGTCGCGCACCTCGTGGTCCAGGAACGACTGCTCGCGCTCGGTGAGCTGGTTCGGCCCCACGGCGGCCAGCGTGTCGAAGTCGGGGTTGCCCGCGAAGAGCTGCCCTTCGAAACCGACGGTGCCGGCTTCCAGCGCGGCGCGCTCGGTGTCGCCGAGCGGCGGGAGCGCCTTCGAGAAGGGCTGCATGGCCCATCGACCGATGAGTTTCGCCAGGGGCATGGTCGTCTCCTTGCGCGACAGTGGTCGCGAATGGAGATCATTCTTGGAGCCTGTCGCCCGCCGCGCGGGCCGGTCGAGGGCCTCCCTGCGTGTCGGACAGGCGCGATCAGCCGATCAGCGCTTCCTGGGCATCTGCCCCGTCAGGGGGCCGGAAGGGGCCGCAGCGGCCGGCACAGCCGCAGTCGGCGCCGTGCCCGGGTCTTTCCAGCCGTACGCCACATAGCGCCGGATCACCAGGCAGCCCGGCGGCGAGTCGACCAGCGAGACCGACGAAGTGGGCTCCCTGTCGTCGGTGTACACGGCGAAGTTGGGCAGCAGCCGGGTCATCCTGTAGCCGGCCAGCTCCTGCTGCGCGACGCTCTCGCAAGTGAAGGGCGCCACCGAGATCCGCTCCGCCGACACGGTGCAGGTGCCGCTGTCGTCGGGAATGGCCGTGATCGACGCCGCCACGCCGGCGTTCGGGTACTGGATGCCGATGAGCGAGAACATGGGCCCCGCGTCCGGGCGCTTGCGGTCCCAGTCGAGCAGCACGTCGTGGCTTCGGCTGCCCTGCACCGTGAGCGCGGACAGGCGCGAGATGGCAGGCAGGCAGCGCTTGATGCCCACGCTGGTGGCGGCGCGCGTGAGCGTGTCCTGCGCCGCCGCCGGGGGTGCCTGCGGCACCAGCACGCCTTGCGCGAGGGCGGTGCCGGCGGCGGCCCCGGCGAGTACGGCGGGCAGCAGCCGCTGAAATGTCTGGGTGGGTTTCATTGCGCTCCTTGCGCATAGAGGTTCTCGATGGCCGCCGTGTAGATGCGCACGTTCTCCTCGCCCTCGGGGGCCAGCGTGGCGATGAACCGGCGTGCGCGCTCACGGTAGGCCGGCAGATCGGCGTCGTGCTCGGCAAAGGCGCGCCGCAGCGCCCGCCCGCCCTCTTCGCAGTCGAAGCCGTGGTAGCGGTAGCCGCAGCCGCCGATGAGGTGCGAGTTGTGGATCAGCGGGTAGCCGCCGTACAGGGCTTCGTAGTAGAGGTAGTTCTGCGCGTTCTCCCAGTGGTGCGCAAAGACCGCGTCGATCTTGCCGGGCATCACCTGGTACACCGGAAAGCGCCCTTCGAAGCTCGCCAGCCCGTGCTGCACGACGCTCAGGCTCTGCGCAAAACCGACGAACAGCGGTTTCTCTTTCAGGTGGAAGCTGTTGTAGACCCACATCTTCTCGATCAGGCGCGGCTGCGCGCGGTGCGCCGCCTCGCAGCCGAGCATGGGAATGAAGCTGGTCTTCACCAGGCAGATGTTGGGCTCGAAGATGGCCACGCGCCACTGCGTGCGGCCGGGCACGTAGGCGAAGGCGGGGCCGTCCGGCGCGCGGGCCATGGCGCGCTCCAGCACCATCGGGCTCCAGAGGTGCGGCATCAGCCGCACCGGCGCGCGGAAGGTGGCCTCGAAGTAGGGCTTGCACGCGCTTTCGTACTCGGGAATGGTCCAGACCTCGTCGTAAGGGGCACCGGAGATCAGCAGGCCGTGCGGCTTGTCGAAGATCATGCGTTCGACGTCGATCACGTAGTCGTTGCCCACGCGCATCGAGACGATCTTGCCGCCCCTGTCGCGGAACGCCACCGACCATTCGCGCGCCAGTTGCGCGCTCATCTCGATCATGAGGTCGAGCTGCTCGCCTGCAGCGGCCATGTCGATGACGGGCACCGGCGAATCGGCGAGGAAACCGGTGGCGTCCGCGGGGCCGCCGTCGCCGCCGCCCGCCACCAGCACGGCGCTTTGCACGCGCGGCGAACGCAGCAGCAGCATCACGAGGAACAGGCAGTTCTGGTAGACGCCGTTCTCCCACAGGCTCTGCTCGCCTTTGCGGATGAAGATGGAAACGCCGACCTTGAGCCTGGCCGGCATGGCGGTGCGTGCCGTTTCGCTCATGCCGCGCTCCCTTTGTCGGCACGGAACGCGGCATTGCCGCCCACGAGGTGCAGCAGGCGCTGTGCATAGCCGCCGACGTTCGCGGGGCTGAGGGGGTCGACCGCATCGAACACACGCCGCGAGCGCGCGCGGTAGTCGTCGAGTTGCGCGTCGTGCATGCGCACGGCCTGCAGCAACTGCCGCGCGCCGGCGGCAATGTCGAAGTCGGGGTAGTAGTAGCCGGCCTCGCGCAGCCAGGGCGAGTTGTGCACCAGCGGGTAGTTGCCGTACAGCGCATCGAGGTAGCTGTAGTTCTGCTCGTTCTGCCACTGGTGCGAGACCACCGCGTCGGCGAACTGGACCATGAAACCTGCGAAGTCGTTGCGGCCGTGGAACGTCGCCTTGTGCTCGCGCACCAAATCCAGGGAGTTCGCCAGGTACAGCATGGTCGGGTGGTCCTTGATGTGCAGGGTGTTGAGCACCTGCATCGAGGCCACCGCGGCGGGTTCGGTCCGGTAGGCGCCGTCGCAGATCAGCATCGGCACGCTGCTGGACTTCACCACCGAGATGTTGGGCTCGAAGATCGCCACGCGAAACCCCGGCTGCACGGGCGTGCGCGGCGCATAGCCGAAGCGCCAGCCCGCGGTTTCGACCTCCGCGATGCGCCGGTCCAGGAACTGGGGCGACCAGAGGTAAGGCACCTCGAACACGGGGCAGCGGTGCAGCGTGCGCATCATCGGCGTGAACACCTCGTCCTTGGGCAGCAGCCACACCTCGTCGCAGCGGTCGGGCCGGCTGAAGTGGCCCTTGTCGGTGAACACGATGGGCTCTGCCAGCGCCACGAAGGGCTGGCCGACACAGTGGAAAACGACACGGCCGCCGCAGGCGCGAAAGTAGGAAAGCCATTGCACGTCGAGCGCGCCGGCCATCTCGATGACCACGTCCAGCGCATCGGTCAGGTCCCGGGCGCGCCCGAAGGCCAGACCCATCGCGCTCAGGTCGACCTGGGGCGGCATGGCCGGCTGATCACCGGCGTCGACCAAGGTCACAGATTCGACGAATTCGATGCGTTGCAGCAATTGGGCCAGGAACAACACGTTCTGGCCCATGCCGTTTTCCCAGATGTTCTGGCCGGCGTGGGTGAGGACAGAGATTCCAATTCGCATGGTCGCGGAGTGTGAACCAAAAAAAGGAACACGCGCAATTCGCCAATGCATTGCGATGACCTGGCTCCCCGATGAAAGCGCCGGCTTGTTGCGCCAACTACGCCCGAAGAAATAGCTTTTTGCCACCTGCCGCTGCGCCTACACTTTTGCGGTCGCAGGCAGGCATTGCAGCTTGCCGATTCAAGAATTCGCCGGCCGGAGAAATTTGAATTGCCACCGTTTCAATTCAATCCGCCCCATCGCCGCCATCAATTAACAATTGCAAAGCAATGAGATGAATTCTGCAGCCAGGCTTCGCGTCGGCATCACCATCGGCCTCCACCACGAGGCCGAATCCCTGTGGAACAACGGCATCAAGCAAAACGCCGTGTTCCTCGCGGAGGCGCTGAAGCATTGCCCCGCCGTCGAGTCCGTGGTGCTGGTCAACACCACCGCCACCCCCGTCACCCCCGCCCTGCCGTGGGACCAGGCACGCTGGCCCACCCTGGACTTCGAAGCGGCCAAGGACAGCGTGGACGTGCTGATCGAACTCGGCGGCCAAATCGATGCGGCGCAAACCGACCACCTCAAGCGCTGCGGTGCGCGGCTGGTGTCGTACTGCTGCGGTTCCGAATACGTGCAAGCCATGGAGTCGGTGCTGTTCGACAGGCCGCTCTGGGGCTCCAGCCTCTTCGTGAACCCGCGCTACGACGACATCTGGATGGTTCCGCAGGTGGCGCACATCAACCAGCCGTACTTCGAGGTGCTGCGCCGCGCCGAAGCGCGCGCCGTGCCTTTTGTGTGGAGCCCGGTGTTCCTGGACGAACGCACCCGCGCCATGCCCGACGCAGGCGTCTACCAGCCGCGCAGCGGCCCGCGCAGGCTCAGCGTCATGGAGCCCAACATCGACGTGGTGAAGTTCTGCCTCTACCCGGTGCTCATCGCCGAGCTGGCGTATCGCGCGCGGCCCGAGGCCATCGAGCTGCTGCAGGTCACCAACGCCGAGCGCATGGCCACGGGCAACATGGAGTTCATCTCGCTGATGAACCAGCTCGATCTGGTGCGCCAGCACAAGGCCGTGTTCCTGGGCCGGCACGAGACACCCGTGTTCCTGGCGCAGAACACCGACATCGTGGTCTCGCACCAGTGGGAGAACCCGCTCAATTACTTTTATCTGGAGACCTGCTGGCAGGGCTACGCACTGGTGCACAACGCGCACCTGTGCGCCGACCTCGGCTACTTCTACGAGGGCAACGACGTGGCCGGCGGCTGCGCGCGCCTGCTCGAGGCCATCGACACGCACGATGCGCAGGCGCAGGCGCCGGCCTACCGGGACCGCCAGCGCGGCCTGATCGCACGCTACCTGCCCGGCAACCCCGCAACCACCGCGGTCTACAACGCCCTGCTGCTGGCGCTCCTGCAGCGCCCCGCTCGATAACCGGACCTTTTTCATGCTCGAACCCGCCGCCCTCCCCCGGTTCTTTCCCGTGATCGTCACGCCGAGCCACGACGGCAAGTTCTTCCAGAACTACGTCGCGTCGATGATGAACTTCGCCATCGAGGCCGAGCGTGCCGGCATGCGCCTGCAGGTGCTGTTTCACCAGGGCGAAAGCCTGGTGACCCGGGCGCGCAACAACTGCGTGGCGCAGTTCCTGGCCAACCCGCACTGGACCCATCTGTTCTGGATCGACGCCGACATCGGGTTCTCCGCGCAGGCGGCGTTCCGGCTGCTGCTGGCCGACTACGACATCGCCGCCGGCGTGTACCCGCTGAAGCGGGACAACTGGCCCTCCGAGGGCGTGCCTGCGGGCACCACGCGCCAGCAGTTCGACGCCACGTTCACGCGCTACACGGTCAATGCAAAGGCGTCGCCGGCCAGCGGGAAGGTCGAACTCGACGTGCAACCCGACGGCTTCATGAAGATGACCGAGGCACCGACGGGCTTCATGGCCATCAAGCGCGGGGTGTTCGAACGGCTGATGGCGAGCTACCCCGACTTGCGCTACGTGCCCGACGGCATCGGCGACGCCGACCTGGGCCTGCACTACCGCTTCTTCGACGTCATGGTCGATCCGCAGACGCGTCGCTATCTCTCGGAAGACTATGGGTTCTGCCGCCTGTGGTCGGGGCTGGGCGAGTCGGTCTACATCGACGCCAACTCGAACCTGACGCACCAGGGCGCCAAGCTCTACGGGGGCGACTTCGCCAGCTCCCTGTTGACCTCGCTGCCGCATGCGGTGGGCGGCCCGGTCGGGGCCGCCATGGTGCTCAAGGGCCAGGAATATCTGAAGGCCAACATGCCGCCGGCCTGAGTGGCCGGCACAGGCCAGCGCCCAAGAAAAAGCCCCGCAGAGCGGGGCTTTTTCATGGGCAGGGCGCCGGGCGGATCAGCAGGCCGCTGCGGTTTCGCTCACCTTGTAGTCGTCGATCTTGTCGAAGTTCAGGTACTGATAGATCTGCGCGCTGGAGGCATCGAGCACGCCCGTGGCGGCCATGTACTCTTCCCTGGTCGGGATGCGCCCCAGGCGCGAGCAGATGGCGGCCAGTTCGGCCGAGCCGAGGTACACGTTGGTGTTCTTGCCCAGGCGGTTGGGGAAGTTGCGCGTGCTGGTCGACATGACCGTGGCGCCTTCGCGCACCTGCGCCTGGTTGCCCATGCACAGCGAGCAGCCCGGCATTTCGGTGCGGGCACCGGCATTGCCGAACACGCCGTAGTGGCCTTCTTCGGTGAGTTGCTGCGCGTCCATCTTGGTGGGCGGTGCGATCCACAGCTTGACCGGGATGTCGCGCTTGCCTTCGAGCAGCTTCGATGCGGCGCGGAAGTGGCCGATGTTGGTCATGCACGAACCGATGAACACTTCGTCGATCACGGCACCGGCCACGTCGCTGAGCGTCTTCACGTCGTCGGGGTCGTTCGGGCAGGCCACGATGGGTTCGTGGATCTCGGCCAGGTCGATGTCGATGACGGCGGCGTAGTCGGCGTCGGGGTCGCCCTGGAGCAGTTGCTGGTCGGCCAGCCAGGCTTCCTGGGCTGCGATGCGGCGGGCCAGCGTGCGGGCGTCGGCGTAGCCTTCGGCAATCATCCACTTCATCAGCGTGATGTTGCTGTTGATGTACTCGGCGATCGGCTCCTTGTTCAGGTGCACCGTGCAGCCGGCGGCCGAGCGCTCGGCCGAAGCGTCGCTCAGCTCGAAGGCTTGTTCCACCTTCAGGTCGGGCAGGCCTTCGATTTCGAGGATGCGGCCCGAGAAGATGTTCTTCTTGCCTTGCTTGGCCACGGTCAGCAGACCCGCCTTGATGGCGTACAGCGGAATGGCGTTGACCAGGTCGCGCAGCGTCACGCCGGGCTGCATTTTGCCCTTGAAGCGCACGAGCACCGATTCAGGCATGTCCAGCGGCATCACGCCGGTGGCGGCCGCGAAGGCGACCAGGCCGGAACCTGCCGGGAAGCTGATACCGATGGGGAAACGGGTGTGGCTGTCGCCGCCGGTGCCGACAGTGTCGGGCGTCAGCAGGCGGTTGAGCCACGAATGGATCACGCCGTCGCCCGGACGCAGCGACACGCCGCCGCGGTTGGCCATGAACTCGGGGAGTTCGTGGTGCATCTTGACGTCGACCTTCTTGGGGTACGCCGCCGTGTGGCAGAACGACTGCATCACGAGGTCGGCCGAGAAGCCCAGGCAAGCCAGGTCCTTCAGCTCGTCGCGCGTCATCGGGCCCGTGGTGTCCTGCGAGCCGACCGAGGTCATCTTGGGTTCGCAGTACGTGCCCGGACGCACGCCGGTGCCTTCGGGCAGGCCGCAGGCGCGGCCGACCATCTTCTGCGCGAGCGAGAAGCCCTTCTTGGTGTCGACCGGGCTGGTCGGCAGGCGGAACAGCGTCGACACGGGCAGGCCCAGCGCTTCGCGCGCCTTGGTGGTGAGGCCGCGGCCGATGATCAGCGGAATGCGGCCGCCGGCGCGCACTTCGTCGAACAGCACGTCGCTCTTGACGGTGAACTCGGCGATGACCTTGCCATCCTTCAGCGCCTTGCCTTCGTAGGGGCGCAGTTCGACCACGTCGCCCATGTTCATTTGCGCCACGTCGAGCTCGATGGGCAGTGCGCCCGAGTCCTCCATGGTGTTGTAGAAGATGGGAGCGATCTTGCCGCCGAGGCAGACGCCGCCGAAACGCTTGTTGGGAACGAAGGGAATGTCTTCGCCGGTGAACCACAGCACCGAGTTGGTGGCGCTCTTGCGCGACGAACCCGTGCCGACCACGTCGCCGGCGTAGGCCACGAGATGGCCGCGCGCGCGCAGGTCTTCGATGAACTTCACCGGGCCGCGCTTGCCGTCTTCTTCGGGAACGATGCCGGGGCGCGCGTTCTTGTGCATCGCCAGCGCGTGCATCGGGATGTCGGGACGCGTGGTGGCGTCAGGTGCGGGCGACAGGTCGTCGGTGTTGATTTCGCCAGCCACCTTGAAGATGCTGACGGTGATGCTCTGCGGCACTTCGGGGCGGCTGGTGAACCACTCGGCATCGGCCCAGCTTTGCAGCACGCCCTTGGCGTGGACGTTGCCCTTGTCGGCCTTTTCCTTGACGTCGTGGAACTGGTCGAACATCAACAGGGTTTTCTTCAGGCCTTCGGCCGCCACAGCGCCGACTTCAGCGTCGTCGAGCAGGTCGATCATGGGGCTGATGTTGTAGCCGCCGAGCATGGTGCCGAGCAGTTCGGTGGCGCGGGCGCGCGACAGGAACTCGCTCTTCTCGGTGCCGTGGGCCACGGCCGCGAGATAGCTCGCCTTGACCTTGGCGGCGTCGTCGACGCCGGCGGGCACGCGGTAGGTGAGCAGATCGAGCAGGAAGGCACCGTCTTTGGCGTTCGCGCTCTTCAGGAGCTCGATGGCTTCAGAGGTCTGCTTCGCGCTCAAGGGCAGCGGCGGGATACCGAGCGCGGCGCGTTCGGCAACATGGTCAACGTAGGCTTGCAACATCTTTTTTTCTCCGGAAACTGGTCTGACGGGCGAGCGAGGCGGCCCCAGCGGTCAAGCAAGAGCCGCGCCGCGCCCCGTTGGTCGGTACGCTTACTTCGCGCCGTCCGCACCTTCGAAAAGGGCCTTCGGCGGGTTCTTCTTCATTTCGGCGGCGAACGCGACTTGCGCGTCGGTCTGGCATTCGTCGGCAATGCGCAGGCCGGCCTTCTGGTTCATCAGCATCGACTTGTTGCCGAGCTGCAGCCACATGGCGCCGGCACGCGGGTCTTCGAGGCGGATGGCCCCGGTGCGGCTTTCGACCGGGTGCATGCGGAACTTCTGGCCCTTGGTGCTGATGTTGAAGAAGCCGGGCTTCTTCTCGTCGGGCGTCACGGTCACGTCGGCGCCGAGTTCGCACTGGGCCTTGCCGATGGACACGCGCTGGGCAACGGCCAGGTCGGCGTCGGTGAGCACGATGTTGGTGTCGTCGCCGATGGGGGTGACTTCCTCGACAGCCTTGGCCGCCTTGCGGGTGACCTGGCGCTTGGGAGGCGCCTTCTTGGCGTCCGCCTTGGCTGCGGGCTTGGCGGGGGTGGCGTTCTGCGCCATGGCGGCGAACGGCAATGCCAGTGCAACAGCGGCGATCAGGGCAATTTTCTTCATGTAGGGGTTTCCTTGAGGCTGGGTTCGGATGGTTTCAGGAGGCCGCGAATGCAAACCAGGCTTTCGCCTCGGAGGGCAATGCGCGCCCTGTTGCGTGGGCGCGCGTCAGAACTTGCCAGAAATGGCGATAACTCGCGCGGTCGTGCAATGTGCCATCAATTTGTGTCGGTGCCCAATCGGCGGCTGCCGCCTTTACAAGGATTTTTGTGGCAATTTGAATCTGCGACTCGTCGGGCGCGAAGGCCTCGAGGATCGGGCGAATCTGGTTCGGATGGATGCTCCACATGCGCGTGTAGCCGAATTCGGTCGCCGCCCTGCGGGCCGCGGTGCGCATGGCATCGGTGTCGTTGAATTCGGTGACCACGCAGTGCGAAGGCACCTTGCCCCAGGCATGCGCGGCCGATGCGATGGCCAGCTTGGCGCGCACCACCAGCGGGTGGCTGAACTGCCCTGCCGCGCCCATGCCGTCGGCCGGAATGGCGCCGGCGTGCGCCGACACGAAATCCATCAGGCCGAAGCTCAGGGACTGCACGCGCGGATGAGCGGCGATGTCGAAGGCGTTGTGCACGGCCAGCGGCGATTCGATGAGCACGTGCAGCGGCAGCGCGGCGGCATCGGCCGCGTCGAGCGCCGCGACGGCCTGCAACACGTCGGCCACCGACTCGACCTTCGGCACCATCAGGTGGCTCAGGCGCTCGGCGGCACGGCCCGCGATGGTGATCACGTCGCCGACGAACGCCGGGTGGTCGACAGGATGCACGCGCACGCCGACACGCATGCCGGGCGCGGCGGCCAGCGCGAGCTCGGTGACGAGCGCGGCGTGCTCAGACTCGCCGCCCACGGGGGCGCCGTCTTCGCAGTCGAGGGTGACGTCGAACACGCAGGCACCGAACTCCTGGGCCATTTCGGCCTGGAGCGCGAGGCTCTTCCTCATGCGCGCTTCGACGCCGCTGTAGTGGTCGCACACGGGCAGCGTCACGGCGCCGGCCTGCGCGCCCAGCAGCACCTCACCGGGGTGTACGGCTTTCGTCATGCTGCGTTCTTCTGCGCCACGATGAACATGCGCGGAAAGGCCAGCAACCGCTTGCCGTCGGCGCGTGCCGGACAGGCCTGGTTCACGCGGCGTTCGTATTCGGCCAGATAGCTCGCCTGCAGTTCGGGCGACAGGCGGTCGACGAAAGGCTTGAGCCCCGTGCCGCGCACCCATTCGACGATGGACGCGGCATCCGCCATGCGGTGCTGATAGATCGTGTGCCAGACGTCGACATTGGCAGCCTGGGGCGCCAGCAGGTCGTAATAGCCGCCCAGCGGCAGCAGCTCGGTGCGCAGCTTGTCGGCATTGCCGATGGGCTCGGCCCAGGGCGCTTCGGCCGCCACCGCGCGCATCAGCCGGTGCGTGGGCTCCTGGCGGTTGTCGGGCATCTGGATGGCGAGCACGCCACCCGGGGCCAGCGCGTCGAACAGGCGCGGGATCAGCGTTTCGTGATCGGGCACCCATTGCAGGGACGCGTTGGCGTAAATGAGATCGGGCGCTTCTTCTTTCGAACGCGGCGCCCAGGTCGCGATGTCGCTCAACTCGAAGCGCGCCTGCGGCAGCCGCTCGCGCGCACTGACCCGCATGGCTTCGGAGTTGTCGGTCCCGACGACTTGCGCCGCCGGGAACCGCTTGACCAGCAGCTCGGTGGAATTGCCCGGTCCGCAGCCGAGGTCGACCACGCGGGCCGCCCCGGTGAGCGGCACCCGCGCCAGGAGTTCCTGTGCGGGCCGGGTGCGCTCGTCCTCGTAGCGACGGTAGAGCGCGGGATTCCAGTCGAGCATGCGGGCGGGTTCGCTCAGATCAGGTGAGCGACGCCGGCTTGCTCGCCTTGCAGCTCTTCGAGGGTCTTGTTGATGCGTTCCTGGCTGAATGCGTCGATCTCGAGGCCTTCGACCAGCTTGTACTCACCGTTTTCGCAGGTGACGGGGAAGCCGAACATGGTGTCCTTCGGAATGCCGTACTGGCCGTCCGACGGGATGCCCATGGTGACCCACTTGCCGTTGGTGCCCAGGGCCCAGTCGCGCATGTGGTCGATGGCGGCGTTGGCAGCCGAGGCAGCCGACGACAGGCCGCGCGCTTCGATGATGGCCGCGCCGCGCTTGCCGACGGTCGGCAGGAACGTGTTGGCGTTCCATTCCTGGTCGTTGATCAGCTTGGCGACGCTTTCGCCGTTGATGGTGGCGAAGCGGTAATCGGCGTACATCGTGGGCGAGTGGTTGCCCCACACGGTGAGCTTTTCGATGTCGGCCACGGCCTTGCCGGTCTTGGCGGCGATCTGGCTGGCGGCACGGTTGTGGTCCAGGCGCAGCATGGCGGTGAAGTTCTTGCGCGGCAGGTCGGGCGCGCTCTTCATGGCGATGTAGGCGTTGGTGTTGGCCGGGTTGCCGACCACCAGCACCTTGACGTTGCGGCTGGCGACGGCATTCAGGGCCTTGCCTTGCGCCGTGAAGATGGCGCCGTTGACGGCCAGCAGTTCGGCACGTTCCATGCCGGGGCCGCGGGGGCGCGAGCCGACCAGCAGGGCGTAGTCGGCGTCCTTGAAGGCGGTCATCGGGTCGCCGTGGGCTTCCATGCCGGCCAGCAGCGGGAAGGCGCAGTCGTCGAGCTCCATCATCACGCCCTTGAGCGCCTTCTGGGCCTTCTCGTCGGGGATTTCGAGCAGCTGGAGGATGACCGGCTGGTCTTTGCCGAGCATTTCACCGGATGCGATACGGAACAACAGGGCGTAACCGATTTGACCGGCGGCACCGGTGACGGCAACGCGAACGGGCTTTTTGCTCATGGGAAGACTCCAGAAGGTAGTGAAAACGGTGTTGGCGCTCTCGTGGGGCGCCAGGGGTCCTGCGGGACGAAATACCTTCCCGCAGCGCGAGACCCGCAATATTTTAAGCCGATTCAATGAGGGCCGTCTTATGTCTTATATAAGATATCCTCCGGGGGCCTGCCAAGGCGCACCCCACCGCTGCCATGAACACGCCCACCACCCTCGACGAGCCCACGACGCCGTCCTTCAGTCCGCTCTACCAGCAGATCAAGACATTGATCCTGCAGAGCCTGCAGGCGGGCGAGTGGAAGCCGGGCGAGCCGATCCAGAGCGAAATGGACCTGGCGGCGCGCTACCGCGTGAGCCAGGGCACGGTGCGCAAGGCCATCGACGAGCTCGCGGCCGAAAACCTGGTGGTGCGCCGCCAGGGCAAGGGCACCTTCGTCGCCACGCATGCCGAACAGCACGTGCAGTACCGCTTTCTGAAGCTCGTGCCCGACGCGGGCAACCCGAGCACCGAAGGCCCCGCGGTGCGCACCATCGTCGACTGCAAGCGCCTGCGCGCCTCGGCCGACGTGGCGCGCGCCCTGGGCCTGCGAACCGGCGATGCAGTGCTGCAGGTGCGCCGCGTGCTCGCGTACGGCGGCGTGCCGACCATCCTCGAAGACCTGTGGCTGCCCGGCACGCCCTTCAAGGGCCTCACTGCCGAGCGGCTGCGCGCCTGGCCCGGCCCGATGTACGCGCTCTTCGAGACCGAATTCGGCGTGCGCATGGTGCGCGCGGAAGAAAGAATTCGCGCCGTTCTGCCCGATGCCGAGCAGTCGCAACTGCTAGCCGTGCCCGCCCAGATGCCCCTGCTGAGTGTGGAACGTGTCGCACACACCTACCATGACATGCCGATGGAGCTGCGCCGCGGGCTCTATCGCACCGATACGCACCACTACAGGAACCAACTGGGCTGAGCCGATGCCGTCGACCAAGAACGCCGAAACCTGGCATGCCAACTTGCGCACACAAGCTGTGCGGCGTGCTACGAAGTCAATAGCATCCGACTGCAACGGTGCGCCGCCGCGTGCGCATCCGCTGCCCGATGGTGCATTGCAATAGAATTTTGCGTTGTTTGCATTTCCGCATAAGAAACAAAAGCGTTCGCTCTCAGAACAAGCCACAAGTCTCCAAGCCACGAAAGCACTTTCCCCATGACAGAGCTTGCAACTCCCCCCAGGCCGCCGCGCCGCGAATTCCGCAACATCAACGCCTTCACCGATCTCAGGACCTACCGGCTCCCACCGGCGGGCATCGTGTCGATCCTGCACCGCGTGAGCGGCGTGATCATGTTCCTGCTGCTGCCGTTCATCATCTGGATGTTCGACACCTCGCTGTCATCCGACTACTCGTTCGCTAGGTTCAAGGGTGCCTTCAACGCAGGCATCGGGTTCGCTCCGGGGTGGTTCTTCAAACTGGTGGCGCTGGCGCTCATCTGGGCCTACCTGCACCACTTCATTGCCGGGCTGCGCCACCTCTGGATGGACGTGAGCCACGCTGCGGTCACCAAGGAATTCGGTCACAGCTCTGCCCTGGTCACGCTGTCCCTGAGCATCCTGCTCACCGTGGTGCTCGGCGCCAAGTTGTTCGGCTTTTACTGAAAAGGAGCCCCCATGTCTGTGAATTACGGCTCCAAGCGCATCGTCGTCGGCGCGCACTACGGTTTGCGCGACTGGCTCAGCCAGCGCATCACGGGCGGCCTGATGGCGCTCTTCACGATCATCCTGCTCGCGCAACTGATCTTCTCGCGCGGCCCCATCGGCTACGACTTGTGGGCCGGCATCTTCGCCGCGCAGTGGATGAAGGTGCTGACGTTCTCCGTCATCGTCGCCCTGCTCTATCACGTGTGGGTCGGCATGCGCGACGTGTGGATGGACTACGTCCAGCCTGTCGGCATCCGTCTCGTGCTGCAAATCTTCACGATCGTCTGGCTGGTCGGTTGTGCGGGTTGGGCCATTCAAGTGCTCTGGAAGATCTGACCTCACATCCCACCATGACCTACACAAAAGAACAAATCACCAAGCGCAAGTTCGACGTCGTGATCGTCGGTGCCGGCGGGTCCGGCATGCGCGCCTCGCTGCAATTGGCACGCGCCGGCCTCAACGTGGCCGTGCTGTCCAAGGTGTTCCCCACCCGTTCGCACACCGTCGCCGCGCAAGGCGGCGTGGGCGCATCGCTGGGCAACATGAGCGAAGACAACTGGCATTACCACTTCTACGACACGATCAAGGGCTCCGACTGGCTCGGCGACCAGGACGCGATCGAGTTCATGTGCCGTGAAGCCCCCAAGGTCGTGTACGAGCTCGAACACTTCGGCATGCCGTTCGACCGCAACCCCGACGGCACCATCTACCAGCGTCCGTTCGGCGGCCACACGGCCAACTACGGCGAGAAGCCCGTGCAGCGCGCCTGCGCCGCGGCCGACCGCACCGGCCACGCGATGCTGCACACGCTCTACCAGAAGAACGTCGAAGCCCGCACCCAGTTCTTCGTCGAATGGATGGCGCTGGACCTCATCCGCGACGACGAAGGCGACGTGGTCGGCGTGACCGCGCTCGAAATGGAAACCGGCGACCTGCACATCCTGCAGGCCAAGACCGTGCTGCTGGCCACCGGCGGCGCGGGCCGCATCTTCGGCGCGTCCACCAATGCCTTCATCAACACCGGCGACGGCCTGGGCATGGCGGCGCGCTCGGGCATTCCGCTGCAGGACATGGAGTTCTGGCAGTTCCACCCGACCGGCGTGGCCGGCGCGGGCGTGCTGCTGACCGAAGGCTGCCGCGGCGAAGGCGCCATCCTGCTCAACAGCAACGGCGAACGCTTCATGGAGCGCTACGCCCCCACCCTGAAGGACCTGGCGCCGCGCGACTTCGTGTCGCGCTCGATGGACCAGGAAATCAAGGAAGGTCGCGGCTGCGGTCCCAACAAGGACTACATCCACATGAAGCTGGACCACCTTGGCGCCGACACGATCCACAAGCGGCTGCCCTCGGTCTACGAGATCGGCATCAACTTCGCCAACGTCGACGTCACCAAGGAGCCGATCCCGGTGGTGCCGACCATTCACTACCAGATGGGCGGCATTCCGACCAACATCAACGGCCAGGTCGTCATCCAGAAGGGTGAGGAAAACAGCGCCGTGGTGAACGGCCTCTATGCCGTGGGCGAATGCTCCTGCGTGAGCGTGCACGGTGCCAACCGCCTGGGCACCAACTCGCTGCTCGACCTGCTGGTGTTCGGCCGCGCGGCAGGCAACCACATCGTTCAGTTCAACGACAAGCTCAAGGAACACAAGACGCTGCCGGCCAACGCCGCCGACCGCACGCTGCAACGCCTGAACGAGCTCGAGGACAGCACCGCCGGCGAGTACGCGCAGGACGTGGCCGGCGAGATCCGTGCGGTCATGCAGCAGCACGCCGCCGTGTTCCGCAAGCAGGCCTCGATGGACGAAGGCGTGGCCAAGATCGCCGCCGTGCGCGAGCGCGTCAAGGCGATCGGCCTGAAGGACAAGTCCAAGGTGTTCAACACCGCGCGCATCGAAGCACTGGAAGTCGACAACCTGATCGAAGTGGCGCAGGCCACCATGGTCTCGGCCGCCGCCCGCAAGGAGTGCCGCGGCGCCCACACGGTGGAAGACTACGAGCGCCCGTCGGACGATCCGGTCGCACCGCTGGGCCGCGACGACGCCAACTGGATGAAGCACACGCTCTGGTACAGCCAGGACAACCGCCTCTCGTACAAGCCGGTCAAGCTGCAGCCGCTCACCGTGGCCTCGGTTCCGCCGAAGGTCCGCACGTTCTAAGCCACGGCTAACCGTCAGCCAAGTAAAAGCATCACAAGGTCACCACGATGAAGCGCACATTCCAGATCTACCGCTACGACCCGGACAAGGACGCCAAGCCCTACATGCAGACCATCGAGGTCGAACTCGACGGTCACGAACGCATGCTGCTCGACGCACTCATGAAGCTCAAGGCGCAGGACCCGACGCTGTCGTTCCGCCGCTCGTGCCGCGAAGGCGTCTGCGGCTCCGACGCGATGAACATCAACGGCAAGAACGGTCTGGCCTGCCTGACCAACATGAACACGCTCAAGGGCACGGTCGTGCTCAAGCCGCTGCCGGGCCTGCCCGTCATTCGCGACCTGATCGTGGACATGACGCAGTTCTTCAAGCAGTACAACTCGATCAAGCCGTACCTGCAGAACGACAACGTGCCGCCCGAGAAGGAGCGCCTGCAGTCGCCCGAAGAGCGCGAAGAGCTCGACGGCCTGTACGAGTGCATCCTGTGCGCGAGCTGCTCCACGAGCTGCCCGAGCTTCTGGTGGAACCCCGACAAGTTCGTGGGCCCGGCCGGCCTGCTGCAGGCCTACCGCTTCATCGCCGACAGCCGCGACGAAGCCACCGCCGAGCGCCTGGACAACCTGGAAGACCCGTACCGCCTGTTCCGCTGCCACACGATCATGAACTGCGTGGACGTGTGCCCGAAGAACCTGAACCCCACCAAGGCCATCGGCAAGATCAAGGAATTGATGGTGCGCCGCGCCATCTGAGCCCTGATTCATTGCCTAGAGACGCCACCATGCAAACCGCCGCCGACTCCGACCAGCCGCTCAGCGAACGTGCGCTGAGCAAGCTGAAATGGCGCTGCCGGCGCGGACTGCTCGAGAACGACCTGTTCATCGCCCGCTTCTTCGAGCGGCACGAATCCCACATGACCAACGGTCAGGCGGGAGCGATGGAGACACTGATGGACCTGTCGGACAACGACCTCCTCGACCTTCTTCTGCGAAGAAAGGAGCCCGAGCCCGAATGGGCCGGGGCCGAGGTGGTCGCATTGCTGCTGCTGATGCGCACCGACGGCGCGCAGCGCCCCGTCATCTCTCCTTCGTCCTGAATCCACCTCTGAAAGTAAACCGAAATGAAAGCATCCGATACCAAGGCCACGCTGTCGTTCAGCAACGGCGGCGACAGCGTCGACCTGCCAATCTACAAGGGCACCGTGGGCCCCGACGTGATCGACATCCGCAAGCTGTACGCACAGACCGGCATGTTCACGTACGACCCGGGCTTCATGTCGACCGCCGCCTGCCAGTCGGCCATCACGTACATCGACGGCGACAAGGGCGAGCTGCTGTACCGCGGCTACCCCATCGAGCAGCTCGCGACCAACTGCGACTTCCTCGAAACCTGTCACCTGCTGCTGTACGGCGAGCTGCCCGACCAAGCCAAGAAGGAAGACTTCACCAAGGTGGTGACGAACCACACCATGGTGAACGAGCAGATGCAGTTCTTCCTGCGCGGCTTCCGCCGTGATGCCCACCCGATGGCCATCATGACCGGCCTCGTGGGCGCCCTGTCGGCCTTCTATCACGACAGCACGGACATCAACAATCCCGAGCACCGCGAGATCGCCGCGATCCGCCTGATCGCGAAGATGCCCACGCTCGTGGCCATGGCCTACAAGTACACGATCGGCCAGCCGTACATGTACCCGAAGAACGACCTGAGCTATGCAGGCAACTTCCTGCACATGATGTTCGCCACGCCGTGCGAAGAGTACAAGGTGAACCCGGTGCTCGAGCGCGCGCTCGACCGCATCTTCATCCTGCACGCGGACCACGAGCAGAACGCCTCGACCTCCACGGTGCGCCTGTGCGGCTCGTCGGGCACCAACCCGTTCGCGGCCATCGCGGCCGGCGTGGCCTGCCTGTGGGGCCCCGCCCACGGCGGCGCCAACGAAGCGGCGCTGAACATGCTGTACGACATCCAGAAGGAAGGCGGCGTCGAGAAGATCGGCGAGTTCATCAAGAAGGTCAAGGACAAGAACTCGAACGTCAAGCTCATGGGCTTCGGCCACCGCGTGTACAAGAACTACGACCCGCGCGCCAAGCTGATGCAGGAAACCTGCAACGAAGTGCTGACCGAGCTGGGCCTGGAACAAGACCCGCTGTTCAAGCTCGCCAAGGAACTCGAAAAGATCGCCCTGGAAGACGAGTACTTCGTGTCGCGCAAGCTGTACCCGAACGTCGACTTCTACTCGGGCATCGTGCAGCGCGCCATCGGCATCCCGGTGCCGCTGTTCACCGCGATCTTCGCGCTGGCCCGCACGGTCGGCTGGATCGCCCAGCTGAACGAAATGATCGGCGACCCCGAGTACAAGATCGGCCGCCCGCGCCAGCTGTTCGAAGGCTCGCCCAAGCGTGACGTGAAGCCGATCTCGGCCCGCTGAGCGGCTTGCGCCCACGCCCGAAGCTGTCTTCGGGCCCATGCCAGTCAGTCGCGCACTGACTGGCATTTTTTTTGTTGAATATTTGCTGTGTGCGGAGCGCTTTAGCTCGCGCGCAAGGCGATGGCTTGGCAGATGGCGTCTTAGAAGGCCTTTTTGTTGTTCAGGCGTTGGACGGGTCGGCAAAATGCAACAGGCTGCGCACCACGAGCGGTGCGTCGGCGGGCAACATGGGCGTCCAGCCCGCAGGCGCCGCATTGAAGAACGACTCTTCGTCGGCATCCAGCAAGCCGTAGAACACCTCGGCAACGATGCGGCCACCGACCCAGCCCAGTTGCGACTTTGCACCGACGCCGGTCAGCAACTCGTCTTCGCTGAATTCCTTGTGGCCGTGCAGCGCTGCAATGGGCGCTTGCGCTTCCGCAAGGATGTAGAACCACAGCGGCGTGGCGTCGTCGAAGACGGAGGCAATCCGCTGGAACCTGAACGTGCCGTCCTTGGCGCCGGGCTTGCGGACAACCAACTGCTCCTTGTGAAGCACTTTGCAAGGCAAGCCCGCTGCCAGCAACGCGGCAGCCACGGCCTGGCCGCTCGCGATGCGGTAGCTGTCGCCGCGCAGCAGGTTCAGCAACGCCAGCGACGGACGGGGCGGCGTGACCTCGGTGTCCGGCAACACGGCGGGCTTGATCATCTCGCTGGCCTGCTCGGCCGTGCCGTCCCCGGCCACCTGGGAACGCGGCAGCACACCCAGCGGGTCGACCAGGGTCGGGTCGAGCTTGTAGGCAAACTGCAGCCGAAGTGCACCGTCCGGCTCGGTGCCCGCCGCGGCGTTGCGAGGCTCGACCGGCGGCACCATGGGCAGGGTAGACGGAAAAAAGCGGCCCCAATCGTCGATCACCTGGTTGTTGGTGATCGGGTCGAACCCGAGGAGGCTATCGGCACCGGCCGTCGGGGTGGGGTCGTTGCTGGCAGGAAAGATGCTGAATCGGTTCTTCAGTCCGGCGTTCATGCGGTAGCCGGTGCGAACGCCCGAATGACCGAAACGGTAGGCCGCCGCCACGAACTCGCGCGGCAGGTTGTCGCGCTTGTTCGGCGTGTACAGCGCGTAGTTGAGCGCACGTGCCGTCGGCGTGCGGTGCTGCAGATCGCCAAGCACTTCCGCGTGCACGATGCGCGGAAGAAAGTCGTCGATCAGCAGGCGCTGATAGGTCCAGCGCACCTCGTTGCGCGCCGATGGGAACAGCCGGTGCGGCACGCTCCAGGTCGAAGGCGAACGCTTCTTCAGTTCGTCGACCACGGCGTTGTGGTACTTGATGAAAGCGAGCTGCAACTGGCTCACGATCGAGTTCTCGTCGTTGCGTTTGTCCCCGATGATGGCGCGGCCGTTCGGGTTGCGCAGCAGGTCGCGCGCAGCGGCGGCTGTCGCGCCAGAGGAGGTGTCCGGCGAATCGTCCTTGAACAGCAGCTTCTCGCCCGCCGGGTCGTACATGAATGGCTGGGCATCGGGTCCGTCGCCGTAGAGACAGTCGAGGTCGAAGCGCGGCGTGCGCAGGTTGGTGGGTGTGCTGCCGCTGGCTGGATCGAGGGTCGACGTGCTGTCGAAGGTCAGGTCGTGGTCCACGAACTGCCCGAAGTAGGTGTAGCCCGCCGGGACCAGGATGTTTTCCTCCGGATCCGGTCCGTCCTTCACGGTGTCGACCTCGCCTTTCATGTCCGCCGCCAACCTGGCGAGCGCCTGAGGGTCGTAGCTGACTGCGCGCAGCGGCAGCAGCGAGGTGAAATCCTGGACGCGTCTGCCAACGACGCCGTGGCCCATGTCACTCATGATGAATTCCTCGGAATATCGACTGAGGGATCTCGCACCGCGCCGGATGCGCGAGCGAGGCGGTGGAATTTGTCTTGCGTCGAAACAGCGCTTGCGAAAGGCCGCCCCTGGACGCTGGGTGCACGGCCGCTCTCGGACAGGCATTGGAGACCCGTGGCCGAACTGCGTCCATAGCGCGAACGGCCTACGGAATCCGGTAGGAGCGTCGCTCGTCGCCAGCCGGCAGCAATGCCATCTCATATCGCGATGGCATCTCGGTGAAAACAATAAGAAAATAGCCAGCTCATCGCCAGACGCGATGCCCAAGCCCTGATCCAGTCCCATGAGCACGTCCGAACGCAACTTTGCACGCCGCATCGACCTCACGTCGTTGCAGCTGTTCGTGGCCGTGTGCGAGCTGGGCAGCATCGGCCGCGCGGCGGAGCGCGAGTTCATCGCGGCGTCGGCCATCAGCAAGCGGCTGTCGGACCTCGAAGCCACGCTGGGCACCACGCTGCTCTACCGCCATGCGCGCGGTGTCGACCTGACGCCGGCCGGCGAAAGCCTGCTGCACCACGCGCGCTCGGTGCTCTACAGCCTGGAGAAGATGCAGGGCGAGCTCAGCGAGTACGCGGACGGCGTGCGCGGCCACGTGCGGGTGCACGCGAACATTTCGGCCATCGTGCAGTTTCTGCCGGAAGACCTGGGCGTGTTCACGCGAGCGCACGAGGCCATCAAGATCGACCTGGAAGAGCACCTCAGCAGCGAGGTGATCCGCGCGGTGCAGGAGGGCGCGGCCGACCTCGGCGTGTGCCACGTGGCCGGCGGCGCGGGCGAGCTGCAGAGCCTCTCGTACCGGCACGACCGCCTGGCGCTCATCGTTCCGACGGGCCATGCACTGGCACCGCAGGGCGCCATCGACTTCATCGATTCACTCGATTTCGACCACGTCGGCCTGCACACCAACAGCTCGATCTACGTTGCCATGCACGAGGCGGCGCTGAACGCCGGTCGCAGCGTCAAGCTGCGCATCCACGTCACGGGCCTGGACGCCATGTGCCGGATGATTGAAAACGGCCTGGGCATCGGCGTGATGCCGCATCGCGCCTTCGAGTTGATGCAGAACGGCATCGGCCGCGGCCTCGTGAGCGTGGCGCTCAACGACGCCTGGGCGGCCCGCGAAATCCGGCTGGTGGCGCGCGACTTCTCCACGCTGCCGGTGGCGGCGCGCTCGCTGGTCAACCACCTGCACGCTGCCGCCGACTCGGCAGGCGCCACAGAACCACTCGCGGCCTAGACCGCGGACAGACAATCCATTTCCCCACGAAAGACAAGAGACCGACATGGCACGCACGCTCTACGACAAGATCTGGGACGAACACGTCGTCCACACCGAGGAAGACGGCACCGCGATCCTCTACATCGACCGCCACCTGGTGCACGAAGTGACCAGCCCGCAGGCGTTCGAAGGCCTGCGCGAGGCCGGCCGAAAGCTCTGGCGCATCAGCTCGATCGTGGCCACGGCCGACCACAACACGCCGACCACCGGCTGGGAGCGCGGCTATGAAGGCATCGCCGATCCGACCAGCAAGGAACAGGTCACCACGCTGGACAAGAACATTGCCGAATTCGGCTCCGCCGCGTTCTTTCCGTTCCTGAGCAAGCGCCAAGGCATCGTGCACGTGATCGGCCCCGAGAGCGGCGCGACGCTGCCGGGCATGACGGTGGTGTGCGGCGACTCGCACACCTCCACGCACGGCGCGTTCGGCGCACTGGCGCACGGCATCGGCACCAGCGAGGTGGAGCACGTCATGGCCACGCAGACGCTGCTGGGCAAGAAAGCGAAGAACATGCTCGTGAAGGTCGAGGGCAAGCTGCCCCTGGGCTGCACGGCGAAGGACATCGTGCTGGCCATCATCGGCAAGATCGGCACCGCCGGCGGCACGGGCTACACCATCGAATTCGCGGGCTCGGCCATTCGCGACCTGAGCATGGAAGGCCGCATGACGGTCTGCAACATGGCCATCGAAGCCGGCGCGCGCGCCGGGCTGGTGGCCGTGGACGAAAAAACCATCAGCTACGTCAAGGGCCGCCCGCTCGCGCCCACCGGCGTGGAATGGGAGCAGGCCGCCACCTACTGGCGCACGCTGCAGTCCGACCCCGGCGCCGCGTTCGACGCCGTGGTCGAGCTCGACGCCACGCAGATCCCGCCGCAGGTGACCTGGGGCACCTCGCCCGAAATGGTGGTCGACATCAACGGCCGCGTGCCCGATCCCGACAAGGAAAAGGACGCCAGCAAGCGCGGCGCCATCGAACGCGCGCTGGTCTACATGGGCCTGGAACCCAACAAGGCGATGAACGACATCTTCATCGACAAGGTGTTCATCGGCTCGTGCACCAACAGCCGCATCGAGGACATGCGCGAAGCCGCTGCCGTGGTGAAGAAGCTCGGCCAGAAAGTGGCGAAGAACGTGAAGCTGGCGATGGTCGTGCCCGGCTCGGGCATGGTGAAGGAACAGGCCGAGCGCGAAGGCCTCGACCTCATCTTCAAGGCCGCGGGCTTCGAATGGCGCGAGCCCGGCTGCTCGATGTGCCTGGCGATGAACGCCGACCGGCTTGAGCCCGGCGAGCGCTGCGCATCGACCTCGAACCGCAACTTCGAAGGCCGCCAGGGCGCTGGTGGCCGCACCCACCTCGTGAGCCCGGCCATGGCCGCCGCCGCCGCGGTGCATGGCCACTTCGTCGACGTGCGCACCTTCGCCTGATCTGGAGACATCACATGCAGAAATTCACCGTGCACAAGGGCCTCGTGGCGCCGATGGACCGCGAGAACGTCGACACCGACGCGATCATTCCGAAGCAGTTTCTCAAGTCGATCAAGAAGACCGGCTTCGGCGTGAACCTGTTCGACGAATGGCGCTACCTCGACGCCGGCTTTCCGGGGCAGGACCCGGCCAGCCGCAAGCCCAACCCCGACTTCGTGCTGAACCAGCCGCGCTACGCGGGCGCCTCGGTGCTGCTGGCGCGCAAGAACTTCGGTTGCGGCTCGTCGCGCGAACACGCGCCCTGGGCGCTCGACCAGTACGGCTTTCGCGCGATCATCGCGCCGAGCTACGCCGACATCTTCTTCAACAACAGCTTCAAGAACGGCCTGCTGCCGATCGTGCTGCCCGAAGCCCAGGTGGCGCAGTTGTTCGACGAGGCGCTGGCCTTTCCGGGCTACGCGCTGACCATCGACCTGGAGCGCCAGGTGGTGGTGAAGCCGGACGGCGGCGAGCTGGCGTTCGACGTGCAAGCGTTCCGCAAGTACTGCCTTGTCAACGGGCTGGACGACATCGGCCTCACGCTGCGCCACAAGGACAAGATCAAGGCCTTCGAAGCCGAGCGCCTGGCCCAGAAGCCGTGGCTCGCGCATACGATGCTCGCCAACGCCTGAGCGCGCCCTCTTCACTCTCTTCAACATACGACAAAAATGAAAATTGCAGTTCTCCCGGGTGACGGCATCGGCACCGAAATCGTGGCCGAGGCCGTCAAGGTGCTCGACGTGCTCGACCTGAAGTTCGAGATGGAGTCGGCGCTGGTCGGCGGCGCGGCCTACGAGGCGCACGGCCATCCGCTGCCTGAAGCCACGCTCAAGCTCGCGAAGGAATCCGACGCGGTGCTGTTCGGCGCGGTCGGCGACTGGAAGTACGACAAGCTCGACCGGCCGCTGCGGCCCGAGCAGGCCATCCTGGGGCTGCGCAAGAACCTCGGGCTGTTCGCCAATTTCCGCCCCGCCATCTGCTACGAGCAGCTCGTGGACGCGTCGAGCCTGAAGCCCGAGCTGATCTCGGGCCTGGACATCCTGATCATTCGCGAGCTGACCGGTGACATCTATTTCGGTCAGCCGCGCGGCCGCCGTATCGCGACGGACGGACATTTCCCTGGCGCCGAGGAAGCCTTCGACACAATGCGCTACTCGCGCCCCGAGGTCGAGCGCATCGCCCGCGTCGCCTTCGAAGCGGCCCGCAAGCGCAGCAAGCGCGTGACCAGCGTGGACAAGGCCAACGTGCTGGAGACCTTCCAGTTCTGGAAGGACATCGTCACCGAGGTGGGCAAGGAGTACCCCGACGTCGAGCTCGACCACATGTACGTCGACAACGCGGCCATGCAGCTGGTGAAGGCGCCGAAGAAGTTCGACGTGGTGGTCACGGGCAACATGTTCGGCGACATCCTCTCGGACGAGGCCGCGATGCTCACCGGCTCGATCGGCATGCTGCCCTCGGCGTCGCTCAATGCAAGCAACCAGGGCCTGTACGAGCCCAGCCACGGCAGCGCGCCCGACATTGCCGGCAAAGGGGTTGCCAATCCTTTGGCTACAATCCTGTCCGCTGCCATGATGCTCCGCTTCTCACTCAACCAACCCGAGGCTGCCGACCGAATCGAGTCGGCGGTGAAGCACGTGTTGGCCTCCGGGCTGCGCACGGGCGACATCTGGTCGGAAGGCACGAAGCGCGTCGGCACCCGCGAAATGGGCGACGCGGTCGTAGCAGCGATCACCAAAAAGACGATTACCGGCTAACCGCAGCCCGCTTCGTCACGCCCCTCCCCGGCTCGACGAGTCGGGGGCAAGAAAAGACAGATTTTTTCTTTTTTCAAAGGGCAAATGGAAATGGCGAACGCATCTCAACCTCTGGTCGGCCTCGTGGGCTGGCGCGGCATGGTCGGCTCGGTCCTGATGGACCGCATGCAGGCCGAAGGTGACTTCGGTCTCATCGAACCGGTCTTCTTCTCGACCTCCAACGCCGGCGGCAAGGCCCCCGCGATGGCCAAGAACGAAACCGCGCTGAAGGATGCGAACGACATCGACGCACTGAAGAAGTGCGACATCGTCATCACCTGCCAGGGCGGCGACTACACCAGCGAAGTCTTCCCCAAGCTGCGCGCCGCTGGTTGGACGGGCCACTGGATCGACGCCGCCTCCACCCTGCGCATGCAGGACGACGCGGTCATCGTGCTGGACCCGGTCAACCTCCCCGTGATCCAAAACGCGCTCACCAACGGCGGCAAGAACTGGATCGGCGGCAACTGCACCGTGAGCTGCATGCTCATGGGCGTGGGCGCCCTGTACAAGGCAGGCCTGGTCGAATGGATGACCAGCATGACCTACCAGGCAGCATCGGGCGGCGGCGCGCAGCACATGCGCGAGCTGCTGACCCAGTTCGGCACCCTGAACACCGAAGTGCGCGCCCTGCTGGACGACCCGAAGTCGGCCATCCTCGAGATCGACCGCAAGGTGCTGCACAAGCAGCAGAACCTGAGCGCCGCTGAAACCGCCAACTTCGGCGCCCCTCTCGGTGGCTCGCTGATCCCCTGGATCGACAAGGACCTGGGCGACGGAATGTCCAAGGAAGAATGGAAGGCCGGCGCCGAAACCAACAAGATCCTGGGCCAGGGCGCAGGCTTCGGCACCGCCGCCGTGCCGGTCGACGGCTTCTGCGTGCGCATCGGCGCGATGCGCTGCCACAGCCAGGCGCTGACTTTCAAGCTCAAGAAGGATGTGCCGGTCGCCGACATCGAAGCGCTGATCGCCGCCGACAACCCGTGGGCGAAGGTCGTGCCGAACACCCGCGAAGCGACTGTGAAGGACCTGACGCCGGTGGCGGTGACGGGCACCATGAACATTCCAGTCGGCCGCATCCGCAAGCTGGCGATGGGCCCGGAGTACGTCGGCGCCTTCACCATCGGCGACCAGCTGCTGTGGGGTGCCGCAGAACCGCTGCGCCGCATGCTGCGCATCCTGCTCGAAGCCTGATATGGGGTGCTCAGCGCCTTTTGAAACATGAATTGTTGCCAGATGGCAACACTGCATGTGATCGTAAGTATGCGCGCACTGGGTAGAACGGGCGCAGTGCCTTGTCAGTGTCCAATGATGATGCTAACGTCCTCTTACAAATTCTGGGCCTGAGCCGCCCCCTATCAGCATGACAAGACATCTGTTACCCGCGGCCAGCCCATCGGCCGTTCACCTGCCCCTGCCTTCGAATGGCTGGCGCCTTTCCATCCTGGGTGCCGCGGCAGCTGTGGCGCTGGGCCTTGCCAGCGCCGACGCCAGCGCCTTCACGCTCGGTCAGCTGAAGGTGCAATCGGCGCTGGGAGAGCCGCTGCGTGCGGAGATCGACGTGACCGAAATGGCCGCCAACGAGGCGGAGGGTCTGAAGATCAACATCGCGACCGCCGAAGCCTTCAAGAGCGCTGGCGTTCCGTACAACGCGGCCCTCAGCGACGTCAAGGCGACGTTGCAGCGTCGCGCCGGCGGCCAGTACGTGGTTCGCCTGAACGGCAACCGCCCGCTGAACGACCCCTTCATCGATCTGCTGCTGGAAGCCAACGGCGCGTCGGGCCGCATCGTGCGCGACTACACCGTGCTGCTCGATCCACCGGCCACGCGCCAGGCGGCCACGAGCACGCCGGCCGCGCCCATCGCCCCCCAGATTGCCACGCCCGTCGAGCGCGCTACCCCCGCGCCGCGCGTCAGACGCGAGCGCGCCGCACCGCCGGTCGCGACGGCGCCCTCGGCGCCTGCCGCAGCCCCGGCGCCCACTCCCTCACCCGTCACCGCAGCCGCACCGGCCCGTGCCAGCGGCGGTGGTGGCGAGCAGGTCACCGTGCAGCGCGGCGACACCGCGAGCAAGATCGCCGGCGCCCACAAGCCAGCCGACGTGTCGCTCGACCAGATGCTGGTGGCGCTCCTGTTGGCCAACCCCGACGCGTTCGTCGGTGGCAACGTCAACCGCATGCGCGCAGGCGCCGTGCTCGACCTTCCCGGCGCAGCAGAAGTCTCGGCCGTGACGCCCGCGGAAGCGCGCCGCACGGTCACCGCGCAAAGCCGCGACTTCGGGTCATACCGCCAGCGCCTGGCAGAGAACGCACCGACCGCGAACGTGGCGGCTGCCAGTCGCAACGCCTCGGGCAAGCTGCAAGCCAATGTCGAAGACCGCAATGCTGCGGCCAGTGCCCCCGACAAGCTCACCATCTCGCAAGGCAGCGCTACCACCCGTGCCGCCGACGAGAAGGTTGCGCAGGCACGCCAGGCGCAGGACAGCAGCAACCGCGTGGCGGAACTGTCGAAGAACATCGATGACCTGAACAAGCTCAAGACCGCCACAGGCGCAGGCACGGGCTCGTCGGCACCTGCCGCGGCGTCCACCCCGCCGGCCGCCCCAGGCATTCCGGTGCCAGCGCCATCCACCAGCGCGACGACGGCGCCCGCAGCCGCCAGCCCCGCGCCAGTTGCGGCTGCACCGGCACCCGCTGCAGCCCCTGTGGCCGCACCCGCCGCGCCCACGCCTGAAGCGACAGCCGTTGCGCCTGTGGCCGCTGCCGTCGCGGCAGCCGCCACGCCGTCGGCCGCCGACGCCGCTGCCGTGCCTGCAACGGCTGCAGCCAGCGCCGCAGCAGCCACACCCGTGACACCTGCGCCGGCCGCCAAGAAAGTCGTCGCAGCGCCGCCGCCCCCGCCGGAACCCACCTTCCTCGAAGAACTGCTCGACAACCCGTTGATGCTCGCCGGTGGCGCGTTGATCGCGCTGCTGATCGGCTTCCTGCTGTACCGTGTGCTGGGTCGCCGGCGCGAGGAAATGAGCGAAAGCGTGTTCCTCGAAAGCCGCATCCCCAAGGATTCGTTCTTCGGCGCCAGCGGCGGCGAATCGGTCGACACCAAGAATCGCGGCGACTCCACCGTCTCGTCGCTGTCGTACTCGCCCAGCCAGCTCGATGCGGGCGATGTAGACCCCGTGGCCGAAGCCGACGTCTACCTGGCCTACGGCCGCGACCTGCAGGCCGAGGAAATCCTGCGTGAAGCGCTGCGCCTGAACCCGGACCGCACCGCCATTCACCTGAAGCTGCTCGAAATCCATGCCAAGCGCCGTGACGTGCGCGCTTACGAAAGCCTGGCTACGGAAGTGCACAAGCTGACGGGCGGCACCGGTTCCGACTGGAACCGCGTGGTCGACATGGGCAAGGACCTCGATCCCGGCAACCCGCTGTACGAATCGGGCGCACCCCGCAGCGGTGGCGCCAGTGCCGCCGAAACGGCCGCCTTCGCAGGCGCCCTGGCCGCAGCGGCCAAGCCGGTTGCTGCACCGCCCGCCACGCCGCCGGCCGCTTCGGCACCGCCCGCGTTCGTGCCGTCTGTTGCACCGCTGGACTTCGACCTCGACCTGATCGCGCCACCGCCCCCCGCACCTGCGCCCGCCCCGGCCCAGAGCCACGCACCGGTCGGCGCCAGCCTGCCGAAGTCGGCCTACGCACCCGCTCCGACGACGGCGCGCCCCGCTGCTCCGCTGTCGAACGGCCACCTCGACACGCCTGTCGATCTCGAGAACGATTTCGACACCGCCCCCGGCGCACTCACTGCCAACACCCTGCCCGGTTCGCTGAGCGACGTGGACAACACCCGCCCCGCCATGCTGCGCAATGCACTGCCGGCCGACTCGGGCTTCATCGAGTTCGACATGAGCGCGCTGGCCGGCCTGCCCGCTGCCCGCCCGGTCGAAACGACGCGACCTTCGCCGGTCTCGCACGATGACGACGACGGCGACGACAGCCCGCATGCCGTCAAGCTCTCGCTTGCACGCGAACTGCAGGCCATCGGCGACGTCGAAGGCGCCCGTTCGCTGGTCGAGGAAGTCGAAGCCGAAAGCGCCGGCGACCTGAAGACGCAGGCGCGTCAACTGCTCGCCGAGTTGCGCTGAGCGGTTGTTGCGGTCCCTGTTCCTGAATTCGTGAGGCTGGCGCTCGGCATCCGCTACAACGGGCAGGCGTACGAGGGCTGGCAGAGCCAGCGCTCGGGCCGCACAGTGCAGGACAAGCTCGAAGCGGCCCTCACGAAGTTCACCGCGCAGCCTCCGGGCACCATCGGCACGCTGTGCGCAGGCCGCACCGATGCCGGTGTGCATGGGCTCATGCAGGTGGTTCACTTCGACACCACCATCGAGCGCGACCCTTTCTCCTGGATGCGCGGCACCAACCGCTTTCTGCCCGACGACATCGCGGTGCAGTGGGCCCAGCCGGTGCCCGACGAATTCCATTGCCGCGCCAGCGCCCTGGCGCGCCGCTACCTCTACGTGCTCTCGCAATCGCCCGTGCGGCCCAGCCTCGATACGGGCAGGGTCGGCTGGTCGATGCACGCGCTCGACGGCGATGCCATGCGCGCGGCCGCCGCGCTGCTCGTCGGCCGGCACGACTTCAGCTCGTTCCGCGCATCGGCCTGCCAGGCGCGCTCGCCGGTCAAGGACCTGCGGCGCATAGCGATCACGCGCGTCGGCGACGGCGAACGCTGCCGCTGGCATTTCGAGTTCGAGGCCGACGCCTTCCTGCATCACATGATCCGCAACCTGATGGGCTGCCTGGTGCGCATCGGCCGGGGCGACGAGCGCGTCGAATGGATATCCGAGGTGCTCGCGGCGCGCAGCCGCAAGGTGGCGGCACCCACGTTCTCCGCGGACGGCCTGTACTTCGTGGGCCCGTTGTACGACGCCAAGTGGGGCCTGCCAGCCGAGGCCACGCTGCAGGCCGGCGGGGCTCCGTATGATGGCCCGCCATGACCGCGCCCACCCCTCCCCGCACCCGCATCAAGATCTGTGGCCTGACGCGTGAGGCCGACGTCGATGCCGCGGTCGATGCCGGCGCCGACGCCATCGGCTTTGTCCTGTACCCGAAAAGCCCCCGCGCCGTGACGGCCGAGCGGGCCGCCGAACTGGCCTCGCGCCTGCCGCCCTTCGTCACGCCCGTGCTGCTCTTCGTGAACGAGGACGCTCCCACAACCATAGCGGCACTCGCACATGTGACGGGCGCGATCGCTCAATTTCATGGCGAAGAATCGCCCGCACAGTGCGAAGAAGCCAGCGGGCCCGGGCGCTTTCGTTACATGCGTGCCGCGCGCATTCCCCTGGGGGCTGCCGGGGCCGGCTTCGACCTCGTAAAATACGCGTCCGATTACTCCCACGCCCAGGCCATCCTGCTCGACGCCCATGTCGAAGGTTATGGCGGTGGCGGCAAGGCTTTCGATTGGTCACTTCTTCCACCCGCCGTCGACGCTCACCTCGTCTTGAGTGGTGGGCTCACACCTGCAAACGTGAGCGATGGCATTCGCATACTGCGGACACGCTGCAAGTCGCTGTCCGTTGATGTGAGCTCGGGCGTCGAAATCGACGGCCCGGGAAACAAGGGCCTCAAGGACGCCGGAAAGATCCGGCAATTCGTCGCCGCAGTCAGAGCCGCCGACGCGTCCTTCTCCAGTTAGCCGCCGCATCCCGATCGTTTGTCGGGCTGCGGCCCACCGATCGAGAACCATGCAAAGTAACTACCAGCAACCCGATGCCACCGGCCACTTCGGCAACTACGGCGGCACCTTTGCGAGCGAAACGCTCACCCACGCCATCAACGAACTGCGCGACGCGTACGCGAAGTTCAAGGACGACCCGGCCTTTCTGGCCGAGTTCCACTACGAGCTGAAGCACTTCGTCGGACGCCCCTCGCCGGTCTACCACGCCGCGCGCACCAGCCGCGAGATGGGCGGCGCGCAGATCTACCTGAAGCGCGAAGACCTGAACCACACCGGCGCGCACAAGATCAACAACGTGATCGGCCAGGCGATGCTCGCACGCCGCATGGGCAAGCCCCGCGTGATCGCCGAGACCGGCGCCGGGCAGCATGGCGTGGCGACCGCCACCATCTGCGCGCGCTACGGCCTCGAATGCGTGGTCTACATGGGCAGCCAGGACGTGAAGCGCCAGAGCCCCAACGTCTACCGCATGAACCTGCTCGGCGCGACCGTGGTGCCGGTCGAGTCCGGCAGCAAGACGCTGAAGGACGCGCTCAACGAAGCCATGCGCGACTGGGTCACCAATGTGGAAGACACCTTCTACATCATCGGCACCGTCGCCGGCCCGCACCCCTACCCGACGATGGTGCGCGACTTCCAGAGCGTGATCGGCACCGAATGCATCGCGCAGATGCCCGCCATGCTCGCGGCCGACGGCATCACCGGCGAAGCCGAGGGCAAGCAGCCCGACGTGGTGGTCGCCTGCGTGGGCGGCGGCAGCAACGCGATGGGCATCTTCCACCCCTACATTCCGTTCGCGGGCACGCGCCTGATCGGCGTCGAGGCGGCGGGCGAAGGGCTGGACAGCGGCAAGCACTCGGCCTCGATCCTGCGCGGCAGCCCCGGCGTGCTGCACGGCAACCGCACCTACCTGCTGCAGAACCAGGACGGCCAGATCACCGAGACCCACAGCATCAGCGCCGGCCTCGACTACCCGGGCGTGGGCCCCGAGCATGCGTACCTGGCCGACATCGGCCGCGCGGAGTACGTCGGAATCACCGACGTGGAGGCGCTCGAGGCCTTCCACTACCTGTGCCGGACCGAGGGCATCATCCCCGCGCTCGAATCCAGCCACGCCGTGGCCTACGCCATGAAGCTCGCCAAGACCATGCGCCCTGACCAATCGATATTGGTGAACCTCTCCGGCCGCGGCGACAAGGACATCGGCACCGTGGCCGACCTGTCGGGCGTCGATTTCTACGACCGCCCCTCGATGCGCGGCCTGAGCGTGAAGGGAGGCAAGTGATGAGCCGCATTGCCGCTACCTTCGACGCGCTGAAAAAAGACGGTCGCCGCGCCCTCATTCCGTACGTCACCGCAGGTTTCCCCTTCGCCGACATCACGCCCGAGCTGATGCACGGCATGGTCGAAGCCGGCGCCGACGTGATCGAACTCGGCGTGCCCTTCTCCGACCCCATGGCCGACGGCCCGGTGATCCAGAAGGCCGGCGAGGCCGCGCTGGCACTGGGTGTGGGCATGACGCAGGTGCTGGCCATGGTGGCCACCTTCCGCCAGAAGGACACGAGCACGCCCGTGGTGCTGATGGGCTACGCCAACCCGGTCGAGCGCTACGACCTCGTGCACGGCAAGAAGGCCTTCATCCGCGACGCGGCCGCGGCCGGTGTCGACGGGCTGCTGGTGGTCGACTACCCGCCCGAGGAATGCGAAGCCTTCGCCGCCGAGCTGAAGGAAGCCGGCATCGACCTGATCTTCCTGCTCGCCCCGACCAGCACCGACGAGCGCATGGCCCAGGTGGCGCGCATCGCCAGCGGCTACGTGTACTACGTGTCGCTCAAGGGCGTGACCGGCGCCGGCCACCTCGACACCGAGGCGGTGGGCCGCATGATTCCGCGCATCCGCCAGCACGTGAGCATTCCGGTGGGCGTGGGCTTCGGCATCCGCGACGCGCGCACGGCGCAGGCGGTCGGTTCGGCCGCCGATGCCGTCGTGATCGGCACCAAGATCATTCAACTCATCGAAGACCAGCCGCGCGAACGCGTGGTGCCGGCGGTGCGCGAATTCCTGGCGGGCATCCGCGAGGCACTCGACGCGTTGCCCGCGGCTACCCCTAAAAACACGGCTGGCCGATAATCGCCGTTGCCTCGCCCCCAACCCCTCTTCCTCATGCGGGAGAGGGGAGCTAAGTGTCAGGAAGGCATCCTTCCTGAGAAATTCGGAGTCCCATGAGCTGGCTTGAAAAACTGCTACCCGCCAAGATCGCACAAACCGACCCGTCCGAGCGCCGCCAGGTGCCCGAGGGTCTGTGGATCAAATGCCCCGCCTGCGAGACCGTTCTGTACAAGACCGACCTCGAGCACAACCAGAACGTCTGCCCCAGCTGCAGCCACCACCACCGCATCGGCGCGCGCGCACGGCTCGACGCATTTCTCGACCCCGAAGGCCGCTACGAACTCGGCCAGGAAGTGTTGCCCGTCGACGCGCTGAAGTTCAAGGACAGCCGCAAGTACCCCGAGCGCCTGAAGGAAGCCCTGGAGAACACCGGCGAGACCGACGCGCTGGTCGTGCTGGGCGGCTCGGTGCACAGCATCAACGTGGTCGTGGCCTGTTTCGAATTCGAATTCATGGGCGGCAGCATGGGCAGCGTGGTCGGCGAGCGCTTCGTGCGCGGCGTCGAGACCGCCATCGAACAGAAGGTGCCCTTCATCTGCTTCACCGCCACCGGCGGCGCGCGCATGCAGGAAGGCCTGCTCTCGCTGATGCAGATGGCCAAGACCAATGCGTCGCTCACGCGCCTGGCGAAGAAGGGCCTGCCCTACATCAGCGTGCTGACCGACCCGACCATGGGTGGCGTGTCGGCCGGCTTCGCGTTCGTGGGCGACGTGGTGATCGCCGAGCCCAAGGCGCTGATCGGCTTTGCCGGCCCGCGCGTGATCGAGTCGACCGTGCGCGTGACGCTGCCCGAAGGCTTCCAGCGCGCCGAGTTCCTGCAGACCAAGGGCGCCATCGACTTCATCAGCGACCGCCGCGCGCTGCGCAAGACCATCGCCAGCACGCTGGCCATGCTGCAGCGCCAGCCGGCCGACGCGGTCAGCTGAGCGAGAGCGAACACGGCAAAAGAAAAGGGCCCGGGTGCATTGCACCCGGGCCCTTTTGCTTGTGCGTGTTCAGGCTCAGAACGTCAGTTGGTAGGCGAGCACCAGCAGATTGCTCAGCACGATGGCAACGATCTGCAGCACGACGATGGCCGCCAGCGGCGCCAGGTCGACCCCGCCGATCAGCGGAATGAAGCGGCGAAACGGCCGCACCAGCGGCTCGGCCAGCCGAGAGATCAGGTCGAGCAGCATCGGCGAGGCGTTCGGAATCCAGGAGAGCACCGCATAGACCACCAGCAGCGCGGTCAGGCCGGACACCGCCAGTTGCATCAGCCCCACCAGCGACACCAGCGGCAGCGTGGCGATGTGGCCCAGGTTGCCGATCAGCAGCCACAGCAGCAGGAACTTCACCATCACCAGCAGCCAGGCCGCGATCAGGCTGGCCAGGTCCCAGCGCTTGACCGACGGCACGATGCGCCGCAGTGGCAGCACGATCCAGTCGCTGATGGCGAAGATGAAGCGCCCCAGCGGGTTGCCGAAAGGCACCCGGTGGTACTGCATGTAGAGGCGCAGCAGGCAGGCGCCGCCGAGCAGGCCGACGATCACGTCGAGGAGGAACGAGGGAATCTGATAGAGCATGAGGCGCAGCCGTGAACGGAATGCGATGATAGCGAGGCAAGGTTCTTCGATGACGACACAACCCCTTTTGCATTCACTGCCATTGTTCCCGCTCGGAACGGTCCTGTTCCCGGGCGGTCTTCTTCCGTTGCGCATCTTCGAGGTCCGCTACCTCGACATGATCGGCAAGTGCCGCAAGGCCGACGTGCCCTTCGGCGTGGTCACCCTCACCAGCGGCGCCGAAGTGCGCAAGGCCGGCGCTGAAGCCGAAAGCTTTGCCGCCGTCGGCACGCTGGCTGAGATTCGCGAGTTCGAGTCGCCGCAGAGCGGCCTGCTGCAGATCGAGTGCGTGGGCACGCAGCGCTTTCGCATCCGCACCACCGAGCTGCAGAAGCACGGCCTGTGGGTCGCCGAGGTGGAGGCCGTGCCCGACGACATCGCTCTCGAAATCCCCGGCGACCTGAAGCACACCGCCACGGCGCTGCGCCGCCTGATCGACACGCTGGAGGAGCGGCGCCACGCACAAGGCGACTCGGTGCGGTTGCCCATCGAGGCGCCCTACAGGCTCGACGATTGCGGCTGGGTGGCCAACCGCTGGTGCGAGCTGGTGCCGATGCAGGCCGAACTGCGCCAGCGCCTGATGACGCTCGACAGCCCGCTGATGCGGCTGGAGCTGGTCAGCGATCTGCTCGCACGCACGGGCATCACTGAATAGCTTGCTACATTTTTTGTAGCGTTTGGCGCAGGATGGACGGGCGTTAGGCCCCCTTTTTATTCAAATTCGATGGGCTAAAATGCTCAGCCCCGCGCACGCTCCCTGTTGCGCGCCATGCGCCACCCGCCCCCCATGTCCGATCACCTGACCCCCCACACCCCCACGCCCGCAGCGGCACCGGCCGCCACCGTGCCCGCCGTCGACGACAACAAGCTCATCGCCGAACGCCGCGAAAAGCTCAAGCTGCTGCGCACCGCGCAGGCCGAGGGCAAGGGCGTCGCGTTTCCCAACGACTTCAAGCCGGGCCACCGCGCCGCCGCGCTCGGCGAGGCGCATGGCGCCACCGAGGCCGAAGCGCTCGAGGCGCAGGCCGTGGCCGTCAGCGTGGCGGGCCGCATGATGCTCAAGCGCGTGATGGGCAAGGCCAGTTTCGCGACCCTGCAGGACGCCACCGGCCGCATCCAGCTGTACGTCACGCGCGACGCGTTGGGTGAAGAGGCCTACGGCGAATTCAAGCGCTGGGACCTCGGCGACATCCTCGGCGCCGAAGGCACGCTGATGAAGACGAAGACCGGCGAGTTGTCGGTCAAGGTCACCAGGCTGCGCCTGCTCACCAAGAGCCTGCGCCCCCTGCCCGGCGACTTCTACGGCATGGCCGACCAGGAGCAGAAGTACCGCCAGCGCTACGTCGACCTGATCACCGATGAGTCGGCCCGCGTGCGCTTCACCGCGCGCAGCAAGGCCGTGAGCGCGCTGCGCGAGTTCATGGTGGCCAACGACTTCCTCGAAGTCGAGACGCCCATGCTGCACCCCATTCCGGGCGGCGCGAACGCCAAGCCCTTCAAGACGCACCACAACGCGCTCGACCAGGAAATGTTCCTGCGCATCGCGCCCGAGCTGTACCTGAAGCGCCTGATCGTCGGCGGCTTCGAGCGCGTGTTCGAAATCAACCGGAGCTACCGCAACGAGGGCATCTCGGTGCGGCACAACCCCGAGTTCACGATGATGGAGTTCTACGCGGCCTACTGGAACTACCGCGACCTGATGGACTTCACCGAAACGCTGATCCGCACCATCGCCGACAAGGCCGTGGGCACGCAGCAGCTCACCTACGGCGGCAAGCCGGTCGACCTGACCCAGCCCTTCGAGCGCCTGACGATCCGCGAGGCCATCCTGAAGCACACCGACGCCGGTGAGGGTGTCGACGACAGCGCCTGGCTCGTCGCCGCCCTGCGCAAGATCGGCCTGAGCGAAGAAAAGGACAAGCTCTCGCAGCGCAGCCTGGCCAGCCTGCAGGTGATGTACTTCGAGGAAACCGTGGAAGAGAAGCTCTGGCAGCCGACCTTCATCATGGAACACCCGACCGAAATTTCACCGCTGGCGCGCGCCAACGACGATCGCCCCGAAGTCACCGAGCGCTTCGAGCTTTACATCACGGGCCGCGAATTCGGCAATGGCTTCAGCGAACTGAACGACGCCGAAGACCAGGCCGCACGCTTCAACGCGCAGGTGGCCGCCAAGGACGGCGGCGACGACGAAGCCATGTTCTACGACCACGACTTCGTGCGCGCGCTCGAATACGGCATGCCGCCCACCGGCGGCTGCGGCATCGGCATCGACCGGCTGATGATGCTGCTGACCGATTCGCCGAGCATCCGCGACGTGATCCTGTTCCCCGCGCTGCGCAGGGAATCTTGAGCATGCCGTCACCGTCGTCGCTGCCGACGATCGGCATCGACTTCGGCACCTCCAATTCCGCCGTGGCCTGCCGGGTCGACGGCGTGGCCCGCTTGCTGCCCATCGAAGGGTCGGCCACCACGCTGCCCACCGCGATCTTCTTCAACGCCGAAGACCGCACCACGCATTTCGGCCGTGATGCCGTCGCCCAGTACCTGTCGGGCACCGAAGGCCGGCTGATGCGGTCGCTCAAGAGCCTGTTGGGCAGCGCGCTGATGCAGGAGAAAACGGCCGTCTATGACGGCCTGGTGAGCTTCGAGGACATCATCGCGCGCTTCCTGCGCGAACTGGCAGTGCGCGCCGGCCGCGAGCTCGGCCAGTTGCCCGAGCGCGTGGTGATCGGGCGGCCCGTGCACTTCGTGGACGACGACGCCAAACGCGACGAGCGGGCCGAAGAAAGCCTGCGCATCGCGGCGCGCGCGGCGGGTTTTCGCGAAATCGCTTTCCAGCTCGAACCGATTGCCGCGGCCTTCGACTACGAGCAGCGCATCGTCAAGGAGTCGATCGTGCTCATCGTCGACATCGGCGGCGGCACCTCCGACTTCACCGTGGTACGCGTCGGGCCCGAGCGCGCCGCGCGCGACGACCGCAGCGACGACGTGCTGGCCACCAGCGGCGTGCACATCGGCGGCACCGACTTCGACCAGCGCCTGAATCTCGAGCGCGTGATGCCGCACTTCGGCTTTCGCCACCACGGCCCGCAGGGGCGCGAGGTGCCGAGCAAGGTGTTCTTCGAGCTGTCGTCCTGGCACCTGATCAACTGGCTCTACGCCGCCAAGGCAGTGCGCCAGGCCAAGGACCTGCGCACGAGCTACAGCGACACGCGGCTGCACGACCGGCTGATGGCCGTGCTGGAGGAGCGGCACGGCCACCGCATCGCGAGCGCGGTGGAAGCGGCCAAGATCGATGCCTCGGTGAGCGACGCGGAAACGTCCATCGACCTCTCTTGCGCCGAAGCGGGCCTCGTGGCGTCGCTCTCCCCAGCCGACATGGCGCAGCAGCTGGCCACCCCGCTGGAAAACGTGATCGCGTGCGCGCACGCCTGCGTCAAGCGCGCGGGTTTGCGCAGCGGCGACCTCGACGCCATCTACCTCACCGGCGGTTCGTCCGCGCTACGGCCGTTCCAGCATGCGCTGCGCAAGAGCTTCGTCGGCGTGAACCTGGTCGAAGGCGACCTGTTCGGCGGCGTGGCCACGGGCCTGGCCTGCGCGGCCCGCACGCAGCGCCGCGCATGAAGTACCTGGCGGGCTATCCGGCACCGTTGCTGGACCAGGTCCGCCAGCTGGTGGCCGAAGACAAGCTCGCTGCGCTGCTGACCCGGCGCTACCCCGACGGTTCGCACACCGTCCAGACAGACCGCGCGCTGTACGAGTACGTGAGCGAACTCAAGAGCGAGTTCATGCGCAAGGCCGAACCGCTGTCCAAGGTGATGTTCGACAACAAGCTGCACGTGATCCGCAACGCGCTGGGCACGCACACCACGGTGTCGCGCGTGCAGGGCGGCAAGCTCAAGGCCAAGCGGGAGATTCGCGTGGCCAGCCTGTTCAAGGGCGTGCCGCTGGCATGGCTGCGGATGATCGTGGTGCACGAGCTGGCGCACATGAAGGAGCGCGACCACGACAAGGCGTTCTACTCGCTGTGTTCGCACATGGAGCCGGACTACTCGCAGCTGGAGTTCGATCTGCGGCTGTACCTGACGCACCTGGACACGGGCGGCGAGCGGCTCTGGACCGCAGCAAGCTCAGGCATCGAGCCACCTGCCCCCCCTTCCCGGCAATAGCCGGGCCGCGAGGGCCGCCTCAGATGTCCATCGTTCGCCTGGCATCGCGGTAGGCGCGCGAAGCGACAAGCGAAGACCAATCGGCTGCAACATCCCGCGGCAGCAGCGCCTGGCGACGCGCCTCGCCGATCGCGTCCGGCACCCACCGTCCGGCGTGCGCCGCCGCATCGAAACCGTCGAGGAACTCGTCGAGTGCAAGCCCCTCCCCGATGCTTTGGTTGCACAGCATGGCCAGGTCGCAGCCGGCCTCGAGCGCGGCCAGCGCCGCATCGGTGTAGCTGAGCAATTCACCGTCGATGTAGCGGCCTGCCTCCATGCTCAGGTCGTCGCTGAACACCGCGCCGTCGAAGGCAAGGCGCTGGCGCAGGATCGCCTGGAGCCACTTCGGTGAAAACCCCGCGGGCCGCTTGTCGACCTTCGGATAGATCACATGGGCCGGCATCACCGCGGTGAGCGTGCCGGCGAGCCAGTCGTAAGGCCGTGCGTCGTCACTCAGGATGTCCTTGAGCGCGCGCTTGTCGACCGGGATCTCCACATGCGAGTCGGCGGTGACGAAGCCGTGCCCCGGAAAGTGCTTGCCGCAATTGCGCATGCCCCTTTGCAGCATGCCGTGCATGACGCTCTTGGCCAGCAGCGCCACCACGCGCGGGTCTCGGTGAAAGCTGCGGTTGCCGATGACGCTGCTGCCGCCATGGTCGAGGTCGAGCACCGGCGCAAAGCTGAAGTCGACGCCGCAGGCGCGCAGCTCGCCGGCCAGCACCTGCCCGGCGGCCGTTGCGGCCTGGGTGGCACGCATGGCGTCGCGCATCCAGAGTTCGCCCAGGGCGCGCATCGACGGCAAATGCGTGAAGCCGTCGGTGCGAAAGCGCTGCACGCGGCCGCCCTCGTGGTCGACGCAGATCAGCAGGTCGGGCCGGATCGCCTTGATCTCGGCGTTGAGCGCGGTCATCTGCGCGCGGTCCTGCCAGTTGCGGGCGAAATGGACCACGCCGCCGACCCGCGGGTTCGCAAGGCGCCGGCGGTCGGCAGCGTCGAGTTCCGTGCCTGCCACGTCGATGATGAGCGGCGAATGCAGGGCGTGGGGGCGATCGGGCCCGGGGGTCATAGCTTCTCCACCACCACGAAGCTCGCGGCGTATTCGGTTTCGTCGGTCACGGTCACATGCGCGGTGAGGCCTTGCGCCTCGAACCACGCCTTCAGCTCGCCATGCAGCACGATGATGGGCTTGCCGCTGCGCAGGTTGGCGATCTCGCACAGGCGCCAGCTCATCGGCATGCGCATGCCCATGCCGATGGCCTTGCTGAAGGCTTCCTTGGCGGAAAAGCGGGTGGCGAGGTAGCTCAGGCCGCGTTGGGGCCAGCGTGCGCTGCGGGCCTGCCAGACGGCGAATTCGGCGTCGCTCAGGACCTTGCGGGCAAAGCGTTCGCCCTGGCGCTCGAAGGTCGCGGCGATACGACGCAGGTCGCAGATGTCGGTGCCAATGCCGTAGATCATGCGGCGCCGGCTTTCACTGCGCCTCGCGGATGCAACGCAGGTAGTCGCGCGTGGCGCCCGTGTAGCCCAGCTCGAGCGCATCGGCCACGAAGGCGTGGCCGATCGAGACCTCCTGCACGCCCGGCACGGCGCGCAGGAAGGCCTTGAGGTTGTCCCGGCTCAGGTCGTGGCCCGCGTTCACGCCCAGGCCCGCGGCCAGCGCCGCACGTGCGGTGTCGGCGTAGCGCGCCAGCACGGCCTGCGCGTCCGGCGTGCCGCGCGATGCGGCGTAGCCTTCGGTGTAGAGCTCGACGCGGTCAGCGCCCACGGCCTTGGCCGCGGCCATCATCTCGGGGATCGGGTCCATGAACAGGCTGACGCGCACGCCCAGCGCCCTGGCTTCCGCGATCAGCGGGCGCAGGCGCTCGGCGTCGTCGGGGAAGGTCCAGCCGTGGTCGCTGGTCGACTGGGTTTCGCTGTCGGGCACGAAGGTGGCTTGGTGCGGCTTCAGCGCGCGCACGAAGTCCATCAGGTTCTGGAAGGGGTTGCCCTCGATGTTGAACTCGACCGCCGGCCAGTCGGTGGCGAGCAAGGCCGAGAGGTCGCTCACGTCGTGCGCGCGAATGTGGCGCGCGTCGGGTCGAGGGTGCACGGTGATGCCCTGCGCGCCAGCGGCCAGGCAGGCCTGGGCGGCCCTCACCACGCTCGGAATGCCCAGGTGGCGCGTGTTGCGCACCAGGGCGACCTTGTTGAGGTTGACGGACAGCGAGGTGATGCCGACATGGTCGGCGTGGCCTGGAGTGCTCATAGTGCTTGCAGATCTCTCATCATTTGCCGCGTGCGCAGCGTGGTCACGCCGCAATGGTAGTTGAGCAAGGCACGCAGCTGGTTGCGCAGGGCGCTGTTGCTGCCGGCGTTCATGACGGCAATTTCACGCAGCGTGGCGGTGAAGGGGGTGCGGTCGTCGAGCACGTCCTGCAGCGCCTGCCAGTCGGCGCCGGCCAGCGCGGGTTCGCCGTCGACCGCCTGGCGCAAGCCGGCCTCGGGCACGAGGCTGTAGCGCGTGGCGGCGTGGAGGGGCTCCAGCGTCAGGGTCTGCACGTCGAGCGACGGCAGCAGGCCCACGCCGCGCAGCAGCAGCAGCTCGAACGCCCGCAGCGCGGCCGCCTGTGTGGCGGCCTGGGCGCCGGCATGGTCGCCCGCCAGCACCTGCACGACGCCCGCATAGGCGTCGAACAGCGCCTCGTGCGCATCGTCGCGCGCCAGCAGGCGCAGCAGCAGCTCGTTGACGTAGTAGCCCGACAGCAGCGCCTCGCCGGTCGGCATGACGTGCCCGCCCATCCATTCGGCGCCCTTGAGCGTGCGGATCTCGGCGTCGCCGCCGTAGTTGAGCTGTAAGGGCTGCAGCGGCAGCAGCACCGGACGGAAGTTGGAACTCGGCCGCTTCGCCCCCTTGGCCACCAGCGCGATGCGCCCGTGGTGTCGGGTGAAGACCTCCAGGATCAGGCTCGACTCGCTCCAGTCGTAGCGATGCAGCACATACGCCGGTTCGTGCGAAACGCGGTGGGCGGCGGCCACTTCATTCGTAGCCGAAGGAGCGCACGCGGGCTTCGTCGTCCGCCCAGCCGGAGCGCACCTTCACCCACAGTTCGAGGAACACCTTGGCGTCGGCCAGTTTCTCCAGCTCGACGCGGGTTTCCATGCCGATGCGCTTGATGCGCTCGCCCTTGTCGCCGATCACCATGGCCTTGTGGCCGTCGCGCTCCACCACGATGGTGGCGGCAATGCGCAGCAGGCGCTTGTGGCCCTTCTTCTGGGGCGGCTCTTCCTCGAACTTGTCGATGATGACGGTCGAGGTGTAGGGGAGTTCGTCGCCCGTCAGGCGAAAGAGCTTCTCGCGCACCAGCTCGCCGGCGAGGAATTTCTCGCTGCGGTCGGTGAGCTCGTCCTCGGCGTAGAACCAGGGCTGCTCGGGCAGGTACTTCTCGCAGATGCCGAAGACGCGCTCCACGTCCTTGGCATTCTTGGCGGACATCGGCACGAACTCGGCGAAGGCGTGCTTCGCCTGCATGGTCTGCAGCCACGGCGCGATGTCGCCTCGGCGGTGCACGTTGTCCAGCTTGTTGGCCAGCAGCACCGTCGGGATGTCCTTGCCGAGCAGCTTGAGCACGCGTTCGTCGGCCGGCGTGAAGCTGCCCGCCTCGACCACGAAAAGAATCAGGTCCACATCGCCGACCGCGCCCTGCACGGTCTTGTTGAGCGACTTGTTCAGCGCGTTGGCATGCAGGGTCTGGAAGCCCGGCGTGTCGACGAACACGAACTGCGTGGCGCCCCGCGTGCGCATGCCCGTGATGCGGTGCCGCGTGGTCTGCGCCTTGCGCGAGGTGATGCTGATCTTCTGGCCGACCAGTGCGTTGAGCAGCGTCGACTTGCCCACGTTGGGCTTGCCGACGATGGCGATGAGGCCGCAATGTTGAGGGCCGCTTGCGGCTGTATCGCCTGCGGTGTCTTCGGGTCCCGCTACGGGATTAATAGCATCGTTCATTCTGATTTCACGCGGCGCCGCGTGCCTTGATGCGGATCAACATGGCGGCGGCTGCCGCCTGCTCGCCAGCGCGGCGCGAGCCGCCGATGCCGCGTTCGCGAAGGCCCAACTCGGGCACTTCGCACTCGACATCGAAAGTCTGCTTATGGGCAGCGCCCAGTGTGGCGGCCACGCGGTACGCCGGCAGCTTCATTTTGTGACCCTGCAGCCATTCCTGCAATTCGGTCTTCGGATCCTTGGCCGCGGCGTCCATGCGCGGGTTGATCTCGACCGCCTCGTAGAGTCGGCGCACCAGCGCTTCGGCGGCCGTGAAGCCGGCGTCGAGGTAGACCGCACCGATCAGCGCTTCGAGCGCATCGGCCAGGATCGACGGTCGGCTCGGCCCGCCGGAGCGCGCCTCGCCCTCCCCAAGCTTCAAGAGCGGCGACAGCGCCAACCCGACCGCCAGGCGGTGCAGGGTGTCCTGCTTGACGAGGTTGGCGCGCACGCGCGACAGGTCGCCCTCGGGCAGCGCCGAGAGCCGGATATAGAGCAGGTGGGACACCGCCAGGTTCAGCACCGAGTCGCCGAGAAACTCGAGGCGCTCGTTGTGGTCGGACGAAAAACTGCGGTGCGTGAGCGCGAGCTGGAGCAGCCGCGGGTCGGAGAAGGTGTGCTGGAGACGCGCCTGCAGCGCGACGAGGCTGCCGTCCACCTTTTTGAGCGCCGCGTTCAGCGGGACGCGCCCTTGTACTTGAGGGTCAGGTAGGCCGGGCCGAACAGGGGAATCTCTCGCTCGTACGCATACGAGACAACCACCTTGTCGCCCACCTTCTTGATATCGAGGTCCTTGCCGCTGACCGACTTGAAGTCGTCGATGGCCTGGGCCCGGTCGAAGATGGCGCGCACTTCGGGCACGGTCGTGCCTTCCTTGGCCTTGTTGGCGGCCTTGTCGATCGCCTGCCATTCGATCAGGGTCGGAATGACCTGCGCGACGACGATGCCCGTGCACGCCAGCACCACCGCGACGAACACCAACCCGATGAACGAAATGCCGCGCTGTTGCGCAGCACTGCTGCGAACCGACCGATGTGTTCTCATGCCCTCTTACCCCTCGAACAATGCTGATGATTGCTTATTGAAACGGACCGATGCGACCCAGATCGCCGAAGTTCATCCAGACAAAGAACGCCCGGCCCACGATGTTGTTGTCGGGCACGAAGCCCCAGAAACGCGAGTCGGCCGAATTATCGCGGTTGTCGCCCATCATGAAGTAGCTTCCGGCGGGCACCTTGCAGACCACGCCCTCCACCGAATAGCGGCAGTTCTCGCGGCCCGGGAAGTCGCTGGCGCCGGGCACGAACGACGGTGCGGCGTCGTCGTTCAATATCTTGTGCTGCTTCTCGCCCAGCTTCTCGTCGTACTGCTTGAGCAGGCGCATCGATTCACTGTCGAGGTAGTCGGCTTCGGCCTGCTTGGACACCGGCTTGCCGTTGATGGTGAGCTTCTTGTTCAGGTAGGCCACCTCGTCGCCCGGAAGGCCGACCACGCGCTTGATGTAGTCCATGCTCGGCTTGGGCGGGTAGCGGAACACCACCACGTCGCCGTGCGCCAGCGGCGTGCCGCCGGTGATCTTGGTGTTGATGACCGGCAGGCGCAGGCCGTAGGTGAACTTGTTGACCAGGATCAGGTCGCCGGTCAGCAGCGTGGGCATCATCGAACCCGACGGGATCTTGAAGGGCTCGTACAGGAACGAACGCAGCAGGAACACCACCAGGATCACGGGGAACAGGCCGGCGGTCCAGTCGAGCCACCAGGGCTGCATCAGCAGCCGCTCGCTGGCCTTCGCGTCGGCGGTGTCGACCTGCTTGATGCCCTGCTCGGCCAGGCGCGCGTTGCGCTCGGCCAGGGACGCGTCCAGCTTGGCGGCCGCGTGCAGCCGCTTCGGCAGGAAATAGAAGCGCTCGGCCACCCAGTAGAGGCCGGTGATCACCGTGGCCAGGAACAGCAGCAATGCGAAGTTGCCTTCGATCGCCCCGAAGTACCACGAACCGACATAGGCAGCGAAAGCCGCGAGGACCAGGGAGGTGATGAATGCCATTTTTCGATCAGTCTTCGACTTGCAGAATCGCGAGGAAGGCCTCTTGCGGGACCTCGACGGAGCCGATCTGCTTCATTCTTTTCTTGCCCGCTTTCTGCTTCTCGAGCAGCTTCTTCTTGCGGGAGATGTCGCCGCCGTAGCACTTGGCCAGCACGTTCTTGCGAAGCGCCTTGATTGTCTCACGCGCAATGATGGTGACCCCGATGGCCGCCTGGATCGCCACGTCGTACATCTGGCGTGAAATGATCTCGCGCATCTTCGCCACCACGGCCCGGCCGCGGTACTGCGACTGGCTGCGGTGCACGATGATGGACAGCGCATCGACCTTCTCGCCGTTCAGCAGGATGTCGACCTTGACCACGTCGGACGCGCGGTACTCCTTGAACTCGTAGTCCATCGAGGCGTAGCCGCGGCTCACCGACTTCAGCTTGTCGAAGAAGTCGAGCACGATCTCGCCCAGCGGCATCTCGTAGGTCAGCATGACCTGGCGGCCGTGGTAGGCCATGTTCAGCTGCACGCCGCGCTTCTGGTTGGCCAGCGTCATCACCGAGCCCACGTATTCCTGCGGCATGTAGAGATGCACGGTGACGATGGGCTCGCGGATTTCCGACATCCGGCCGACGTCGGGCATCTTGGACGGGTTCTCGACCATGATCACTTCGCCGTCGTTGCGCACCACCTGGTAGACCACGCTCGGCGCGGTGGTGATGAGGTCCTGGTCGAACTCGCGCTCCAGGCGCTCCTGCACGATCTCCATGTGCAGCAGGCCGAGAAAGCCGCATCGAAAGCCGAAGCCGAGCGCCTGGCTCACCTCGGGCTCGTAGCGCAGCGACGAATCGTTGAGCTTGAGCTTTTCGAGCGCGTCGCGCAGCGAGTCGTACTCGCTCGCTTCGGTCGGGTACAGGCCGGCGAACACCTGCGGCTGGATTTCCTTGAAGCCGGGCAAGGCCTCGGTCGCCGTGGCCGCTGCGCCACCGGTGCCGGGCCTGATCAGCGTGACGGTGTCACCGACCTTGGCCGCCTGCAACTCCTTGATGCCCGCGATGATGTAGCCCACCTCGCCGGCTTCGAGCGAAGGGCGCGGCTCGTTGCCGGGCGTGAACACGCCCACGCTGTCGGCGTTGTACATCGCGCCGGACGCCATCATCTTGATGCGCTCGCCCTTGACGAGCCGGCCGTCGACCACGCGCACCAGCATGACGACGCCGACGTACGCGTCGAACCAGCTGTCGACGATCATTGCGCGCAGCGGGCCGTCGGGGTTGCCGCGCGGCGCGGGCATGCGGGCGATGACGGCTTCGAGAATCTCGTCGATGCCGACGCCGGTCTTCGCCGAGCAAGGAATCGCGTCGGTCGCGTCGATGCCGATCACGTCTTCGATTTCGGTGCGTGCGTTGTCGAGATCCGCATTCGGCAGATCGATCTTGTTGAGCACCGGAATCACCTCGACGCCGAGGTCGAGCGCGGTGTAGCAGTTGGCGACCGTCTGCGCTTCGACGCCTTGCGATGCGTCGACGACGAGCAGTGCGCCTTCGCATGCCGACAGCGAGCGACTCACTTCATACGAGAAGTCGACATGGCCCGGCGTGTCGATCAGATTGAGGTTGTAGACCTGCCCATCGAGTGCCTTGTAGTGCAGCGCGGCGGTCTGCGCCTTGATGGTTATCCCACGCTCTTTTTCGATGTCCATCGAGTCGAGCACCTGCGCTTCCATGTCGCGTTCCGCGAGGCCGCCGCAACGCTGGATCAAACGGTCTGCGAGGGTCGACTTGCCGTGGTCGATGTGCGCAATGATCGAAAAATTTCTGATGTGATTCATCAACGGGAACGTTTAAGTACTTGAATTGGCTCAGCCGCAGAGTGCGACGGGCAAGAAAAAAGGGCGCGTCTTCTGGAGACGCGCCCTGAACCAACAAGCAATGGCAACTGCAGTAGTTGGAACTTCATTGTAGGCAAAAAGGGAGACACGTACATCCGGGAACAGGGTCCAAAGGGGTCGTTGCAGGTCCACAACATCAAAGATATAAACAGGTTATCAACAGGATCGGTGGAGCACTTGCTGAACAACTTGTGGGCGATCTGTGGAGCACCGGTGGACTGCTGTCTAACATCTCGCATCGTGAAGGTCATGGCACTCCTTATGCGCTGGCAGACCATCAAGAGCGACCTATTCTACCAAAATCCGTCCTTAGCCTCTTTAAAAGTTAGCTTTCACTAACAAATATCAAGACTTTGGTGGCTCAAGATTTTTTTCACTGGTCACATCAGAACGTCGTAAACAGCTCAAAAAAACGGCCCCAAACCCGACTGCCGGGTGGGGCCACTTGACGCCGGCGCCAGATCAGCGTGCGGGCCTGATCAAGGCGTACTGCGCCCAATCGCCCCGGCGGAACAGCACGCTGAGCGCCTTGCTCTTGTCCGCCTTGCCGACCACGGACTCGAAATCCCGCGCGTTCGACACCTCGGCGTTGCCCACTGCCAGGATGATGTCGCCCTCGCGCAGGCCGGCACGGGCTGCGCCTTCGCTGGCGGCGTCGACCTTCACGCCACCCTTGATCTTGAGTTCCTTCTTCTGCGCATCGGTCAGGTCGCTCACGGCCAGGCCCAGCGACTTCGCCGCGGCAGACGCCGGCGGCTTGGGCGCCGGCTCGTCGCGATCGCTCGCGCGCTTGGCGGGCTTGTCGGCTTCGATCTCGGCGATGGTCACGCTCAGGTCGCGCGAGGCGCCGCGGCGAAACACCGTGAGCGTGCTCTTGGTGCCGGGCTTGGTGTTGCCCACCAGGCGCGGCAAGTCGCTCGGCTTCTCGATGGCCTTGCCATCGAACTTGGTGATCACGTCGCCCGGCTCCACACCGGCCTTCTCGCCGGGCGAACCCGCCTCGACACCACGCACCAGCGCGCCCTGCGCCTTGCCCAGGCCGATGGCTTCGGCCACGTCCTTGGTGACCTGGTCGATCTGCACGCCGATGCGTCCGCGCGAAACGCGGCCCGTGGCGCGCAGCTGGTCGCTCACACGGATCGCCTCGTCGATAGGAATCGAGAACGAGATGCCCATGAAGCCGCCCGAGCGTGAATAGATCTGGCTGTTGATGCCCACCACCTCGCCGCGCATGTTGATCAGCGGCCCGCCGGAGTTGCCGGGGTTGATGGCCACGTCGGTCTGGATGAACGGCAGGTACTCGCCCGTGTCGCGCTGCTTGGCACTCACGATGCCGGCCGTGACGGTGTTCTCGAGGCCGAAAGGCGAGCCGATCGCCATCACCCATTCACCGACGCGCAGCCTGGAGATGTCTCCGACCTTCACCGCGGGCAGGCCCGTGGCCTCGATCTTCACCACCGCCACGTCGGTGCGCTTGTCGGCACCGACGATCTTGGCCTTGAACTCGCGCTTGTCCGGCAGCGTGACCATCACCTCGGAGGCGTCTTCCACCACGTGCGCATTGGTCATCACATAGCCGTCTGCCGTCAGGATGAAGCCGGAGCCGACTCCGCGCGGGCGCTCTTCTTCCTGGGGCTGTGCCGGCTTGCTCTGCTTCGGGCCCGAGCGTGGCTGGCCCGGCTGACCCGGTTGCCCCGGTTGACCCGGAATGGGCTGGCCGAAGAAGCGGCGGAAGAACTCCTGCATTTCCTCGTCCATCTCGCCGTTGCCGCCGCGCTGGGCGACTTTCTCGACGGTGCGGATGTTGACCACTGACGGGCCGACCTGATCGACCAGGTCGGTGAAATCGGGCAGCGTGCGTGTCTGTGCGTGGGCCGATTCCACCGGCAGGAAACTCGCGCTCGCTGTCAGCGCGAGCGCGACAGCCAGCAGACCGGAACGGAGCTTGTGTCCCTCGACTTTGAAGATCATCGGTTTTCTTTCAAAAGAACAGAGCGGCTGGAAACAATTGTTGTGAGTCTGCGCTGCGTGCTTGGTTCAGCGCAATCGGCAATGGCGCTCAATTGGCGCTTATCGCGACCCATCTCGGTCAGCGCGTGCGCGCAAGACTCTGGGCGAATGCGTTGAGCGTCTGCTGCGGCACTTCACCGACGGCAGTCAGCCACCAGTCGCTGGCCGGCTCGGGCAAGCGGCGGCGGATGGCATTCGTGGCCCCGATTGTCAGCACGCCATCGCGCGGAGCACGCGCCGCGTCGTACCGTTCGATGAAAAGCGATACCGAGGCCAAGCCGTCGGAGAAGGTCCACTGAACGGTGGTCGCATCCTGTTTCGGCTTGTCGCTGCTGTCGCCGGTCGCCGTCGGTCGGCGGAAGAAGCTGCGAGGCTTGAATCCGGCCACGGGCGTCTTGAGCGCCCAGCCCTCGTCTTGTGCATTGCTGCGCTCGAGTTCCAGCTTTTCGACGCGGTAGCCCGAGGTGTTGGCCATCATCTGCGAAAGCGCCTGCGCCTTGACGGGAGCGTCGAGCTGCAGCTCGGAAAACGCCGACTGCTCCACCACGCGCGAATCGCTGTCGAGCGTCTGCAGCTTCACCACGAGGCCCGAACGGCGCTCGCTCCAGATGCGATAGCCGAAACGCAGCGCGTCGTGCGGCACCAGCTGCACCACGTCGGCATCGAAGCCCGCCACGCGGTCCTTGCCGATGGCACGCACGTCGTAGAAGTCGCCGATCGACACATCGGGCTTGTCCGGCAGATTCGGGAACAGATCGAGGTTCTCGCGCTTCTCGACCTTGACGACCTTCGCTTCCGGCAGGAAGGTCATGACGTTGCGATTGCGCCGGAAGGTGGAGCGTTGCGGCCCTGACAGGGCCTCGATGCGCTCGATCTGGTGCTCGCCGTCACGCACATGCCAAATGCGCGCGCTCGACAGGTCGCCGCCCGGCGCCGACACCACGAAGGTGCCGATGTAGTTGCGCTGCCGGGCACCCGCATGCATGCGCTGCAGCCACTCGGTCACGCTCATCGCCGGCGGCTCGTCCGTCTGGGCCGTTGCCGCGGGGCTCTTCGCATTCGCGGCACCCGACCGAGTCTGCGCGGGCGCTGTCTGCGCCATGCACAAGGCAGCAAATACGAGCACGCAGGCGCGTGCGGAGATCGGCATCTGAACGGTCATTGCGAGCGGCTGCGGGCGCGCGCGGTCAGCGCGTCGGTCCCTCGAAGGTGGCGTTGCGCAGGAAACCGGAAGGCATTTGCGAGGCACCGCCGGCTTGCTGGTGCGCTTCGAGCAACTGGTCGAGGCGCGGATCGCGCAACATGACCTGCGGGTTGCCGTTGCCCACGATCACGCGGGTCGGGGTGAGCGTGCCGGTAGCAGGCTGGTCGCCGCTGACGGCCGCCGCTGCCAGCACCGAGTTCACCGCCGGTTGCTGTTGTTGCTGCACCGACGCCATCTGGGCACCGGCTTGCGGCACCGCCCCACCGTTGCCCACCAGCGTCCAGCCGATGGCGGCCACTGCCATCAACGACGCGGCGCCGGCCACCAGCTTCCAGCGAAACACGGGCTCGTTCGCCGCTTCCGCCCTGCGCTGAGCCGGCACTGCCAACGGCGCGGCAACCGGCGCCGCCGCGGGAACGGACACCACGGGCTCCGCAGCCAGCCGCTGCTGAAAACGCGCGAGAAACGCCGAACTGTCGCTGCACGGCGCATGCGAGCCCGAGCGCAGCACATCGCCCGCCACGTGGTACGCCTGCCATGCCGCGCGCGCCTCGCCGCCGGCGCAGACCGATTCGATCGCCTGCGCGAACGCCTCGCCCTGCAAATGACCATCCGCAAGTGCGGACACCTGTTCACGAACCGTCATCGTCTGATTCATTTCATTCACCTGCTTGCTTACCAACGCTTGCCGGACTGGTTGTCCAACATGGGTTTGACCCTGGCCGAAATGGCCTCGCGCGCGCGGAAAATACGCGAGCGCACCGTGCCGATCGGACAATTCATGACCTCGGCGATCTCTTCGTAACTCATGCCCTCGATCTCGCGCAGCGTCACTGCTTGCCGCAGTTCAGCAGGCAGGGCGTCCATGGCAGCCTCGACAGCGCTGGCGATTTCATTCGCCGCCAGGATGGATTCGGGGGTTTCGTCGGTGGTTGGTTCGTTTCCAGGACGGTAAGTTTCATCGTCGTCGTCAGAAGACGGCCTCAGGGCCGCCTCGGAGACAGTCGGATCGCGCTTCATGTCCACGAGCGCCTTCTTGGCCGTATTGACAGCGATCCGGTAGAGCCAGGTGTAGAACTGCGCATCGCCGCGAAATTGGTGCAGCGCGCGATAGGCGCGAATGAAGGTTTCCTGGGCGATGTCCTCGACCAGGTCGACATCGCGCACCATCCGCCCGATCAGGCGCTCGATGCGGCGCTGGTACTTGATGACCAGCAGTTCGAAAGCCTTCTGATCACCCGCGACGGTGCGTTGGACCAGCTGAAAGTCGACCTCGCCCGGACGCGGTGCCCCTGCGGGCGCCTCGGTCAGGCCGGAATCCGGCGGCACGGGCGGCGGAGAAGTGGTCATCGACGAAAGTTCAGGGCGCGTCGGCGGGGGCCGTCGCGCGCCAGGCATCGCCCGCAGGCGTTGTGGACGGGGCGCGCGAATATACAGCACGGCGCACATCGCGCCAGCGCTCGGGCATGGCCCGCTGTTCGACCCAGACCCAACGCCGGGCACGGGCAGGCTCACTGAGCCGAAGCAGCATCAAGGACTGAAAATCGAGCGCCACCAGCACCCGGGCGGCATGCACGCCCCGGGACGCATGGGCACCCGTCAGCGACCAGTGCAGGCCGTCGAAATGCAGGACACCCGCGCCATCGCGCCGCAAGCCGAAGCCCGCGGCGACGCCGGAGAACACGACACTGAAAACCAGCAGCAGCTGGCGCCATCCCCCGCTATCGATCAGATAGCAGGACGCGCCCGCACAACTCGCGCCAAGGGCCCAAAGGACAAGGAGAATCCGGGTGGCGCCACGCGAGCGCCCCACCGGATAAGTCACCGACGGTGCGCTGTGCATGAAAGAGCAATGCTCAAGCGCGCTTGAACACCAGCGTGCCGTTGGTGCCGCCGAAGCCGAAGTTGTTCTTGACCGCGACATCGATCTTCAGATCGCGCGCCTCGTTGGCGCAGTAGTCGAGATCGCACTCCGGATCCTGGTTGAAGATGTTGATGGTCGGCGGGCTCTTCTGCTCGTGCAGCGCAAGCACGGTAAACACCGATTCGATGCCGCCCGCGCCGCCCAGCAAGTGGCCGGTCATGGACTTGGTCGAATTCACGACCAGCTTCTTCGCGTGATCGCCGAACGCCAGCTTGACCGCGTTGGTCTCGTTGAGGTCGCCGATCTGCGTGGAAGTGCCGTGTGCATTGAGGTACTGGACCTGATCGGCATTGACCCCGGCGTTGGCCAGCGCCATGACCATCGAACGGCGGGGGCCATCGACGTCGGGCGCGGTCATGTGATACGCATCGCCGGTCAGGCCGAAGCCCGCGACTTCCGCGTAGATCTTGGCGCCGCGCGCCTTGGCGTGTTCGTACTCTTCGAGCACTAGCACACCGGCACCCTCGCCCAGCACGAAGCCGTCGCGGTCCTTGTCCCACGGACGCGAAGCCGTGGCGGGATCATCGTTGCGCGTGCTCAACGCGCGAGGCGCGGTGAAACCGCCGATGCCCAGCGGAGAGATGGTCGACTCGGCACCGCCGGCGATCATCACGTCGGCGTCGCCGTACTCGATCATGCGAGCGGACGTGCCGATGGCATGAAGACCGGTGGTGCAGGCCGTGACAACCGCGATGTTCGGGCCCTTGAAGCCGTACTTGATCGAGACGTGACCGGAGATCATGTTGATGATCGACGCCGGCACGAAGAACGGCGACACGCGGCGCGGGCCGCGAGCGACCAGTTCGCCGTGCGTCTGTTCGATCATCGGCAGACCGCCGATGCCCGAGCCGATGTTGCAGCCGATGCGCACGGCTTCTTCATAGGACAGCGCTTCGCCGGTCGGCAGTCCGCTGTCCTGCACCGCCTGCATGGCGGCGGCGAGCCCCAGATGAATGAAGCGGTCCATGTGACGCGCTTCTTTCTCCGAGATGTATTGGGTGATGTCGAAACCCTTGACCTCACCTGCGAACTTGCAGGCGAAGGCGGTTGCATCGAACGCGGTGATGTTCGCAATGCCCGACTTCCCGGCCAACAAGTTGGCCCAGGATTCGGTTGCGGTGTTTCCGACAGGAGCGATGCAACCGAGTCCGGTCACGACGACGCGGCGTTTGGTCATGCCGGCAAACCTTTCTGGAAGCGCTGAACACTTGCCTGTCGGCGCGTGCGGTTCAAAGAAAAACCGCCGGCCGCAGTTGCAGTGTGGTCAGCTGGCCTGTCAGGCCTTTTGATTCTTGGTGGCGTAGTCGACGGCGTTTTGCACCGTGGTGATCTTCTCGGCGTCTTCGTCGGGAATCTCGATGCCGAACTCGTCTTCGAGTGCCATGACGAGTTCGACCGTGTCGAGCGAGTCCGCGCCGAGGTCGGCCACGAAGGCCTTTTCATTCGTCACTTGAGACTCTTCCACGCCGAGTTGCTCGGCGATGATTTTCTTGACACGTGCTTCGATATCGCTCATTTGGTTCCCTCTGAGGGTTGTAAGTAATCTGTGGATTTTAGCCGGGCGCATTGTGGCATTTGCCGTGCACCCGGTACGGGAAAAGATTGCGCCTTGCGGCTACATGTGCATGCCGCCGTTGACGTGCAGCTCTTGCCCCGTGACGTAGGACGCCTGGGGCGATGCGAGGTAGGCCACCGCGTGCGCGATGTCCGCCGGCTTGCCCAGGTGGCCCAGCGGGATCTGCTGGAGCAGCGCCTGCTGCTGGGCTTCGGGAAGGCTGGCCGTCATGTCGGTTTCGATGAAACCGGGCGCGACGCAGTTGACAGTGATGTTGCGGCTGCCGAGCTCGCGGGCCAGCGCACGGGTCATGCCCGCGACACCGGCCTTGGCGGCGGCGTAGTTGGCCTGTCCAGCATTGCCGGACGCACCGACCACGCTGGTGATGCTGATGATGCGGCCATAGCGCTGCTTCATCATCGGGCGGATCACGGCGCGCGAGAGGCGGAAGACGGCCTTGAGGTTGGTGTCGAGCACCGAGTCCCAGTCGCTGTCCTTCATGCGCATGGCCAGCGTGTCGCGCGTGATGCCGGCGTTGTTGACCAGCACGTGGATCCCGCCGTAGGCCTGCACGATCTCGTCGATCAGGGCCTCGACGGCTGCACCGTCGTTCACGTCGAGCGCACGGCCGCGGCCGTCGAAGGCGCTGAGCGCCGAGGTGATCTTGGCAGCGCCGTCGTCGGTGGTGCCGGTTCCCACCACCTTGAGGCCGCGCTGGGCCAGCTCCAGCGCAATGGCCGCGCCGATGCCGCGCGTTGCGCCGGTGACCAGGGCGACTTGCCCTTCGAATTTGGGAATGCTCATAAAGAAAAAAGTATCGAGGCCTTGGCGCCGGTCAGCCGGCGAGCGATTGTCGGGTGTCCGCGAGCGTGGCCGGGTCGTACACCGACGCGGCCTCCAGATCGGGGGCGATGCGCTTCACCATGCCGGCCAGCACCTTACCGGGACCGCACTCGATGATGGAGGCTACACCGCGCAGTTTCAAGGCCTGCACGCTCTCGACCCAGCGAACCGGGCCGGCGGCCTGGCGCACCAGGGCGTCGCGGATGCGGTCTGCATCTGTCTCGACAGCAACGTCGATATTGTTCAGCACGGGAATCAGAGGCGCTGCCAGCTTGATTGAAGCGAGTTTTTCGCGCAGCGCCTGCGCCGCAGGCTTCATGAGGCTCGAATGGAAAGGCGCCGACACAGGCAGCAACAGCGCACGCTTGGCACCGCTGGCCTTGAGCAGTTCGCAGGCCTTGTCGACTGCGGCCTTGCTGCCGGCGATCACGGTTTGCATCGGGTCGTTGAAATTCACGGCCTCGACGATTTCAGCGCTGCCCACACCAAAGCTGGCCGTGGCTTCGGCGCACCCCGCCACCACCTTGCCCGACTCCATGCCGAGCACCGCGGCCATCGCGCCGACGCCCACAGGAACCGCCTGTTGCATCGCTTGCGCGCGGAAACGCACCAGCGGCGCCGCCTGCGAGAGCGTCAGCACGCCCGAAGCCACCAGCGCCGAGTATTCGCCGAGCGAATGACCGGCCACGACAGAAGGCGTTGCCCCGCCTTCGGCGAGCCAGGCGCGCCAAACGGCGACGCCGGCCACAAGCATCACGGGCTGGGTGTTGGTCGTGAGCGCCAGTTCTTCCTTGGGACCGTTCTTGATCAGCGCGCCGATGTCTTCATTCAGCGCATCGGAGGCTTCACGCAGCGCTTCGGCCACGGCAGGGTGATCGCCCCAGGCGTCGAGCATGCCGACCGCTTGCGAGCCTTGACCCGGAAAGACAAAAGCAAAGGATTTCATTTTGGATGTGTCGTCTGGAATGCAGCCACCCTTTTCGGGCCGCCGCAACGCACTACAGAGTCAGGAGCACCGCGCCCCAGGTGAAGCCGCCGCCCACGCCTTCGAGCATGAGCGTTTCACCCTTCTTCACCTTGCCGGAACGCACGGCTTCGTCGAGCGCCAGCGGAATCGAGGCGGCCGAAGTATTGCCGTGCTCGTGCACCGTAACGATCAGCTTCTCGCGCGGCAGCTTCAGCTTTCTGGCCGTGCCTTCCATGATGCGGATGTTGGCCTGGTGCGGAATGAGCCAGTCGATGTCGGCCTCGGTCTTGCCGGCCTTCGCCAGCGTGGCTCGCGCCGCTTCTTCGAGCACGCGAACCGCGAGCTTGAAGACCGCCGGTCCATCCATATGCAGCAGCGGCGTGCCCAGCACGTTGCCGCCGGACACATGACCGGGCACGCAAAGAATGCCGACGTACTTGCCGTCGGCATGCAGGTCGCTGGCCAGGATGCCGGGCTCTTCGCTGGCTTCGAGCACCACCGCGCCGGCGCCGTCACCGAACAGCACGCAGGTGGTGCGGTCGTTGAAGTCGAGGATGCGGGAGAACACTTCCGCGCCGATCACGAGCGCGCAGCGCGCGGTGCCGGTGCGGATCATCGCGTCGGCGACGGTCAGCGCATAGACGAAACCGCTGCAGACAGCCTGGACGTCGAACGCAGGGCAGCCGGCGATGCCGAGCTTGTGCTGAAGGATGGCGGCCGACGAAGGAAACACCATGTCGGGCGTCGAGGTCGCGACGATGATCAGGTCGACCTCGCTGGCCTTGCGACCGGCGGATTCCAGGGCATGCCTGGCAGCCTCGACGGCGAGATCGCTGCTGGTGACATCCGGCGCGGCGAAGTGCCGTGCGTGGATGCCAGTGCGCTCGATGATCCACTGATCGGAGGTCTCGATGCCGCGCGCCGCCAATTCCTTGGCGAGGTCGTCGTTGGTCACGCGGCGTGGGGGCAGGTAGCTGCCGGTGCCGGTAATGCGTGAATAAGGAGTCATCAAACGTGAAGGGCCGTCGCGTCGACCGGCGCCGCCGGTTCCTGCCGCGCGAGCAAAGGCGCGGCGTGGGCGATGCGGGCCCGCACGCGATCGAGCAGGTTGTTGCGAGCGGCATCATAAGCGCGATCCAGCGCATGCCCGAAAGCCACTTCGTCAGCCGAGCCGTGACTCTTGAACACCAGGCCGCGAAGCCCCAACAGCGCGGCGCCGTTGTACCGCCGGTGATCCAAGCGGCTTTTAAAGGCTTTTAGAACTGGGTAAGCAACAATTGCCGCCATCTTGGTGAAGACGTTTCGCGAGAATTCGACGCGAATGAACTCGCCGATCATCGAAGCCACGCCTTCGCTGGCCTTCAGCGCGACGTTTCCAACGAAGCCGTCGCAGACGACGATGTCGGTCGTGCCCTTGAAGATGTCATTGCCTTCCACGTTGCCATAGAAGTTGAGATCTTTGGAGTTGGCAGCCGTACGCAGCAGTTGACTCGCTTTTTTGATCGTTTCGCTGCCCTTGATGGCCTCTTCGCCAATATTGAGCAAGCCGACCGAAGGCGACTCGTTGCCCGTCAGCGCCGACACCAGGGCCGAGCCCAGCACCGCGAACTGAAGCAAGTCTTCGGCATCGCAATCTACATTCGCGCCGAGGTCGAGCACGGTCGTTGCTCCACCCTTGGCGTTCGGAAGCTGCGGAGCGATCGCCGGGCGATCGATGCCATCGAGCGTCTTGAGCAGGTAACGCGCAATCGCCATGAGGGCACCGGTGTTGCCGGCGGAGATGGCGGCCTGTGCGGCGCCGTCCTTGACCTGCTGGATCGCGACGCGCATTGAAGAGTCTTTCTTCTTGCGCAGTGCGATCTCGATGGGGTCGTCCATGCCCACCACTTCGCTGGCAGCAACGATGCGGGCACGCGGATGCGCGGTGAAGCCCGCCATTGCGGCCGGCGCACCGACCAGCAACAACGAGGCTTCGCTGTGCCGCTCGAGAAACGCACGACAGGCCGCGAGCGTGACACGCGGCCCATGATCGCCCCCCATGCAATCCACGGCGAGCGTGATTGCAGAAGGCGCAGCGGTGATTTCGGGGGGAAAAGGCGTAGCCATCAAAACAAAGGCCCGACGCTACGACAGAAGTAGCTTCGGGCCTTGGCCTTGGAATGCGAGATCAGGCTTCGGACTTGTTCTTGAGCACCTGACGGCCACGGTAGAAACCGTTGGGGCTGATGTGGTGACGCAGGTGCGTTTCGCCGGTGGTCGGCTCCACGGCGATGCCGGGCACGACCAGCGCATTGTGGGAACGGTGCATGCCGCGCTTGGAAGGCGACTTCTTGTTTTGCTGGACGGCCATGATGGCTCCTGGACTGTGATGTGAGTGAAAGGATGCGGGCTCAAGCGGTGGCAATGCAGCGACATGTATGGAATGTCCTTGCCTGCATTGCTGCTCACGGCGGCGCGCGCGAAGCCCATGATTATAGCCCAGCCTGAGCGAAAGGGCTAGCCGCCCTCTTTGGGACCATTTTCTGGCTTGCGCGAGCGCAACCCATCGAGCACCGCGAAGGGGTTCGGCTTGGCTTCTTCGGCGGCCTGGAAGTCCTCGTCGCTGGACGACAGCTGGACCGGGACGGGGCAGACGTCATGCACAGGCATGACAGGAATTTCCATCAGCAGTTCGTCTTCGATCAACGTGTGGAGGTCGAACTCCCGGCTCAGAACGAGCAAATCTTCATCGGAATCGTCGTCCTGGGCCTCCGCAGTGGCCTCGTCCGCCACGAAACGGAACCAGCGGTCCGCGAAGATCTCGGTGTCCACGGGAGACAGGCAGCGCTGACACACCAGCGGCACGACGGCTTCGGCCTCCAGGTGCATCCAGGGCACGGGCTTGCCGTCTGCACCGGGGCGTTCTTCTCCGCTGGCGGTCCAGCGAACCACGGCATCGGGTGCCGGTGCAGCCAGTTCAGCGACCAGGCGTACATAGTTGGGAACCGGGTCGGCGGCTTCCAGGGTGGCGGCGGCGGCGGTGAAGCCGGGCACATTGAGCCGTTCGGGGGCAAATTCTCTCTTCATTCGCGCCAGTCTAGCGCGCCGGACGCCTCGCCGGCTTGGGGCAAGCCTGAGAGTGCGGGCGGCTCACGCACAATCGTCGCCATGCAACGCCCTGTGATCCTCGCCTCGACCTCGCGCTATCGCCGCGAGCTGCTGACCCGACTGCGACTGCCCTTCGACGTGCAGTCGCCGGAAGTCGACGAAACCCCCCTGCCCGGCGAAACGCCGCACGACCTGGCCGTGCGCCTGGCGCTGGAAAAGGCCAACGCCGTGGCTGCACGCTTTCCGCAAGCCGTGGTCATCGGTTCCGACCAGGTGGCCGACCTGGCCGGCGAGGCGCTCGGCAAGCCTGGCGACCATGCCCGCGCCACCGTCCAGCTGCGCCGCATGCGCGGCCAGACGCTGGTCTTCCAGACGGCCGTGGCCGTCGTGTGCCACGCCACCGGCTTCGTGCAGCGCGACATCGCACCCGTGCGCGTGGTGTTCCGCGACCTGACCGACGCCGCCATCGAACACTATCTGCAAGCCGAGCAACCCTACGACTGCGCCGGCAGCGCCAAGAGCGAAGGCCTGGGCATCGCGCTGCTGAGCGCCATCGACAGCGACGATCCGACCGCGCTGGTCGGCCTGCCGCTGATCCGCACCTGCCGGATGCTGCGCGACGCGGGGGTCGACCTGCTGTGACACAAGCCAAAGGCAAGCTCTATCTCGTGCCCGCGCCGCTCGACTTCGGCTGCGACGTCCAGGCCCCGCTGCAGGACGCCCTGCCGCTGGGCACGCTGCAGACGGCCGCCGGCATCACGCACTGGATCTGCGAAAACGCGAAGTCCGCGCGCGCCTATCTGAAACGCATCGACGCCGTCGCGCCGCTGGCTGCTCCCTTGCAGGCGCAGGCCATCCAGGAACTGCCGCGCGAAGTGCACAAGAAGGGCGATCACGCCGGCCAGTTCGACGCCCGCCCCTTGATGACCGCCGCACTCGAAGGCCACGACATCGGCCTGCTCAGCGAAGCCGGCATGCCGGCGGTGGCCGACCCCGGCTCGTCGGTGGCACGTGCCGCGCATGAACTGGGCATCGAGGTGGTACCGCTGACCGGCCCGGTCTCGCTGCTGCTGGCGCTGGCCGCCAGCGGATTGAACGGCCAGAACTTCGCCTTCGTCGGCTACCTGCCGCAGGACGCGGTCGAGCGCCAGACCCGCATCCGCGAGCTCGAGGCGCTCGCGCTCAAGTCGGGCCAGACGCAGCTGTTCATCGAAACGCCCTATCGCAACGCGGCGCTGCTGCAGGCGCTCGTGCAGACCTTGCAGCACAACACCCGGCTCGCGGTGGCGCGCGGACTGACGCTCTCGAGCGCCCACGTGCGCAGCGAGACCGTGAAATCCTGGCGTGCCACCAAGCCACAAGGCACGACAGACGAGCGCCTGCCCGCCGTGTTCGCAATCGGCCGCTGAGCATGCTGGCCGTCACCGCAAGCACGCGCTGGGCGTCGCGCACGCAGTTCTTTTCCGCCGGCTTCATCTTCGCGACCTGGGGCGTGCACGTGCCCACGGTCAAGGCGCACTACGGCATCGACGAGGCGCAACTCGGCCTGGCGATGCTCGCGGCCGGCGCGGGCGCGATGATCGGACTGACCAGCGCGGGCCGATGGCTCGGCCGTTACGGACCGCGCCGCGTGGCCGGCCTGTGCGGCTGCATCTACGCACTGCTGCTGGCCGGCCTGATCGCGATGCCCGGCTACGCCGCCCTGCTCGGCCTGCTGGCCGCCTTCGGCCTCGTGACCAGCGTGTTCGACGTGTCCATCAACACCGAAGCGGCGCAACTGGAGCTGCACGGCGGAACCCCGCTGATGAGTGGCATGCACGGCATGTTCAGCCTGGGCGGCATGGCCGGCGCGGCGAGTGGCAGCGCGGCGCTCGCCGCCGGTCTCGGTGCGCAGGCGCACCTGCTGATCGTCTCCGCGGTGATGGTGCTGGTCGTCGCGTTCGCCTCGACGCGCATGCTGCCCCGGCCGGCCACCAGCGGCGCCGCCGAGGCCAACCACGGCTTCCTGGTGCCGCGCGGCGTGCTCGCCGTGCTGGGCGTGCTCGCCGCGCTGGGGCTGATCGCCGAAGGCGCCATCTACGACTGGAGCGTGCTCTACATGCAGCAGGAAGTCGGCAGCCCGCAGCAGCAGGCCGCGCTAGCCTACGCGAGCTTTTCGGCGGCCATGGCGGCCGCGCGCTTCGGGGGCGACGCCATGCGTGCGCGCTTCGCGCCGGCTACGCTGCTGCTCGGCAGCGGCCTGCTGGCGGCCGCTGCCATGACGCTGGTGCTGAACACCGAGCTGCCCTGGCTGGCGCTGGTCGGCTTCGCGGGCGTGGGCGTGGGGTTCGCGAACGTGGTGCCGATCCTGTTCTCGGCCTCGGCAAAGGTGCCGGGCGTCGAGCCGGCACGGGGCATTGCTTCCGTGTCGGCCGTGGCCTATGTGGGGTTCATGGCCGGCCCGGCGGTGATCGGGCTACTGGCGCGGGCGACCTCGCTGACCGCCGCGCTCTATGTGGTCGTGGTCTTCGCCGCGGCGCTGGCGGCCTGCGCGCGCTATACGGGCAGCAGCGAAGACAAGTGAGCGATCAGCGCAGCGCGGGCGCGGTGTGCATCAGGCGCACCGTGGTTTCGGCCATGGCGGCACCGAACTTCTTGGCCAGCTTCTCGGCCACGTTGTCGCGCCGCGTGTAGTCGATCACCTCTTCGGCCTTGATCACTTCGCGGGCCACGTAGTCGACATTGCCCAGTTGGTCGGCCAGGCCGTATTCGACTGCTTGCTCGCCGCTCCAGAACAGGCCGCTGAACAGGCCGGGCGTGTCCAGCTTCAGACGGTCGCCGCGGCCGGTCTTGACCACGTTGATGAACTGCGCGTGGATCTGGTTGAGCATCGTCTGCGCATGCGCGCGCTGCGCGTCGCTCATGGGGCTGAACGGATCGAGGAAGCCCTTGTTCTCGCCGGCTGTCAGCAGGCGGCGCTCGACGCCGACCTTTTCCATCACGCCGGTGAAGCCGAAGCCGTCCATCAGCACGCCGATGCTGCCGACGATGCTGGCCTTGTCGACGAAGATCTTGTCGGCGGAGGCCGCGATGTAATAGGCCGCCGAGGCGCAGGTTTCTTCGACCACCGCGTACACCGGCTTCTTGTACTTGGCCTTCAGGCGCTTGATTTCGTCGTTGATGATGCCGGCCTGCACCGGGCTGCCGCCGGGCGAGTTGATCAGCAGGATCACGCCCTTGGCGCCTTCGTCCTCGAAGGCCGTCTTCATGGCGGCCACCACGAACTCGGCGCTCGCGTCCCCGCCATTGGCAATTTCGCCCTTGATCTCGACGACGGCCGTGTGCGACGTGGTCTTGGCCGTGCTCGGCGCGCCGCGCGACAGCGCGAACCAGGCCAGAAACACGAAAAAGGCGAGCCAGGACACCCGCACGAAGGTCTTCCAGCGGCGCGAGGCCTTCTGTTCGTTCAGTGCGGCGAAGGCCAGCTTTTCGAGCGTGGCGCGCTCCCAGCCGGGACGTTGCGTGGGATCTTTGGCCATGTTCTTGGGGGGCGCCGGCTCAAATGGTTCGAACCCTTCGGGTTCTGTTCGGGTCGGGTCGGTCATGTCAGAAGCTCAGGGGGTGGAGGTTCCAGTCAGTATGCCAGTGCACCACGCCGTCATGCTCGCTCAAGGCGATCTTCACCAGGCCGCCGCGGCAGGGGCCGCCCGCGCATTCGCCGGTGTCGGGCCGGTAGACCGCGCCGTGCGTGGCGCATATCAGCCATTGCCCGGTGTCGTCGAAGAAGCGGTCGGGCTGAAAGTCCATCTCCATCGCGACATGGCTGCACCGATTGAGAAACGCATGCGGCTGCCCCTCGAAACGCACCGCGAAGGCGCGGCAGGTTTCGCCGCCGTGAACCACATCGAAAGGCACGGCCCGGCCACCTTCGACCAGGTCCGCGGCATTGCACAGCGGGATGCGTTCTTCGCCCATGACGAAATTCTCAGGCGTTGTCGAGGAGCCACGCCTGGAGGTCGGCGATGGAGTGCGCCACATGCAGCGGCTTGAACTCGTCGAAGCTGGCGGGCTCGTGAGCGCCGTAGCTCACGCCCACGCCGGCGGCACCGGCGTTCTGCGCAAGCTGCAGGTCGTGCGTGGTGTCGCCGATCATCAACGTGCGCTCCGCGGTCACGTCGAGCTCTTCCATCAGCTCCAGCAGCATGCGCGGATGCGGCTTGCCGAAGGTTTCGTCGGCCGTGCGCGAGGCCTCGAAGCGGTCGCGCAGCGCCACCGACTTGAGGGCTTCATTGAGCCCGCGGCGCGACTTCCCCGTGGCCACCGCCAGCTTGTGACCGCGCGCGCGCAGGGCGTCGAGCATCTGCAGCACGCCGTCGAACAGCACCAGGTCGTCCTGGTGCTGCAGGTAGTGATACCGGTAGCGCGCGCCGAGCTCGGGGTATTTTTCCTTCGGCACATCGGGCGCCGCGCGCGCGAGCGCCTCGGCCAGGCCCAGGCCGATGACCCAGGCAGCGTCGTTCTCGCTCGGCTCGGCGCCGCCGACATCGACCACCGCCGCCTGGATGCAGCGCACGATCAGGCGCGTGGAGTCGTACAGGGTGCCGTCCCAGTCGAAGGCGATCAGGTCGAAGCGAAGAGGTCTGGAAGATTCAGTCATGGGCGGTGGATGTGGGATGTTGGGCCAGCGCCTCGAGGGCGGCGGGCGGCATCAGCGCGTGCAGCTCGGGCGGCAGGTCGGCCTGCAGCGCCATGCGTTCGCCGCCGGCCGGATGGTTGAACTGCAGCCGCCAGGCGTGCAGGAACATGCGCTTGAGCCCGAGCTTTTGCAGCGCGCGCTGGCGCTCGAACTCGCCGTACTTGTCGTCGCCGGCAATCGGATGGCCGGCCGACGCGAGGTGAACGCGGATCTGGTGCGTGCGGCCGGTCTTGATCGTGACGGCCAGCAACGACAGCGGCGTGGCATCGCCCGGCAGCGCGAGCCGCGCGAGCACCCGCACCAGCGTGATGGCGCGCATGGCGTCCGGGTGGTCCTTGGCGACCACGCGCACGCGGCGCTCGCCGGCGCCCGCACCGGAGCCGTCGGGCAGCAAATACTTGGCGAGCGGCGCGTCCAGCACCTTCTTGTTGGCGGGCCACGCGCCCTCGACCAGCGCCAGGTAGGTCTTGCCGGTCTCGCGCTCGCGAAACTGCTCCTGCAGCGCGACCAGCGCGCTGCGCTTCTTGGCGACCAGCAGGATGCCGGAGGTTTCACGGTCCAGCCGGTGCACCAGCTCCAGAAACCTGGCACCCGGGCGCGCCGTGCGCAGTTGCTCGATCACGCCGAAGCTCACGCCGCTGCCGCCATGCACGGCCACGCCGGCCGGCTTGTCCAGGGCCAGCACCGCGTCGTCTTCCAGCAGCACCGGGAACTCGCGCGCCGGCGCGGGCGGGGTGGCGCCCTCTTCCGCGCGCGCCGAAATCCTGATCGGTGGCAGCCGCAGCACATCGCCGGCCTCGATGCGGGTGTCGGCCTGCACCCGGCCCTTGTTGATGCGCACTTCGCCCGACCGGATGATCCGGTAGACGTGCGTCTTCGGCACGCCTTTCAGATGGCGGAACAGGAAGTTGTCGAGCCGCTGCCCGGCGGATTCGGCATCGACCGTGAGGAATTTGATGGCCGAAGACGGCGCCACGGTTTCATCCGGGGCTTTTGGGTCTGAGGGATTTGGAGCAGCCGAAGGGCCCTGCTTCGCACCTATAATGTTTTTCACCAGCGCGGTCATGTAAGTGCTTGATTAGACAGAAGTTTAGTCCACTGCCATCAAACACCCAGGACCACGCTGTGAGGTCGATGCCGCTTCGGCGCCCAGCTGCAAACCCCGCGCAATTGCGCAAAGTGGCAGAGCAGGCGCCCAAGTCAAGCCGACACCCACGAAACACCGATACGGAATACCCAGCCTGCAGCTGATTCAGCTGCAGGCGGATCGAAGCGAGTCCCTTGTTGTGTTGATGCTGCTGATTCAAATTTGCCTGCGCTGGCCCGCCTGGTTTCGACCAGCGGCCTCAGGCATTGAACTATCGGTAGCGCGCGCCACCCTTGCGCAACCAGCTATCAAAAAGATAGCTACTCAACACCGAATCTGGCTCGCGCCCATCCACGCGCCCCCACCCCGGCTGTCTTCTTGAGTTAACGCTCGAGAGGCCTGCTCGCGCCTGGCGCGGCAGTCACAGCATCCGGGGCCCAAGCGGCAATTCCCTGGTTTCGCGGGCGTCGTCCGTGCATCGTTGGCCCTTCAAGGGCCGGTAAACGATACATATAAGGACAACGCATCATGAAGCGGATGCTGATCAATGCCACGCAAGCTGAAGAGCGGCGCCTGGCCATCGTCGACGGGCAGAAACTGCTCGACTACGAAATCGAAATCGAAGGGCGCGAACAGCGCAAGGGCAACATCTACAAAGCGGTCGTGACGCGCGTCGAGCCTTCGCTCGAAGCCTGTTTCGTCGACTACGGCGAAGACCGCCACGGCTTCCTGCCGTTCAAGGAAATCTCCAAGCAGTATTTCGCCGAAGGCGTGTCGGCCAGCCAGGCCCGCATCCAGGACGCGATCCGCGAAGGCCAGGAACTCACCGTCCAGGTCGAGAAGGAAGAACGCGGCAACAAGGGCGCGGCCCTCACCACGTTCATCTCGCTGGCCGGCCGCTACGTGGTGCTGATGCCCAACAACCCCCGCGGCGGCGGCGTTTCGCGCCGCATCGAGGGTGAAGACCGGGCCGACCTCAAGGAGGCGATGGACCAGCTCGAATACCCCAAGGGCATGAGCATCATCGCGCGCACCGCCGGCATCGGCCGCTCGGCGCCCGAACTCCAGTGGGACCTGAACTACCTGCTCAAGCTCTGGGGCGCCATCGACGGCGCGGGCAAGGGCGGCAAGGGCGCCTTCCTGATCTACCAGGAATCGTCGCTGGTCATCCGCGCCATTCGTGACTACTTCAATCACGACATCGGCGACATCCTGATCGACACCGACGACATCTACGAACAGGCGCAGCAGTTCATGGCGCACGTCATGCCCGAGCATGCCGCCCGCGTGAAGCGCTACCGCGACGACGCGGCGCTGTTCAGCCGCTTCCAGATCGAGCACCAGATCGAGTCGGCCTACGCGCGCACCGTGCAGTTGCCCTCGGGCGGCGCCATCGTGATCGACCACACCGAAGCACTGGTTTCGGTCGACGTGAACTCGGCCCGCGCCATCAAGGGCGGCGACATCGAGGAAACCGCGACCCGCACCAACCTCGAAGCCGCCGACGAAGTGGCCCGCCAGATGCGCCTGCGCGACCTGGGCGGCCTGATCGTCATCGACTTCATCGACATGGACGAGTCGAAGAACCGCCGCGAAGTCGAAAGCCGCCTGCGCGACGCACTGCGGCAAGACCGCGCCCGTGTGCAGTTCGGCTCGATCAGCAAGTTCGGCCTGATGGAAATGAGCCGTCAGCGCCTGAAACCGGCGCTGAGCGAAGGCTCGTCGATCCCCTGCCCCCGATGCGGCGGCTCGGGCCATATCCGCGACACCGAATCGAGCGCGCTGCAAATTCTGCGCATCATTCAGGAAGAGTGCCTGAAGGACAACACGGCCGCCGTGCACGTCCAGGTGCCGGTCGAAGTGGCCTCGTTCCTGCTGAACGAAAAGCGCCCCGAAATCGCCAAGATCGAGCTCAAGCAGCGCGTCACCGTGCTGATGGTGCCCAACAAGACGCTCGAAACGCCGAACTACAAGCTCGAACGCCTGAAGCACGACGATCCGCGCCTCGACCACATCGAAGCCAGCTACAAGATGGCCGACGAGATCGAAGACCCGACCGCCGTCACGCGCCGTTCGCAGGAGCCCACCAACAAGCAGACGCCGGTCATCAAGGGCGTGCTGCCCGACGCACCCGCGCCGGTGGTGCCGCCCAAGCCGGAAGCCGTGCGCGCGCCTGTCGCCGCCGCACCCGCGCCGGTGGTCGCACCGCCCGTGGTGAGCGCACCGGTGCCGGCACAGACCGGCTTCATGGGCTGGATCAAGAACCTGTTCGGCGGCACGCCGGCACCTGCTGCGGCACCCGCGCCGGCAGTGATTCCGGTCGAGCCTCCCAAGCCCCGTCGCGACGGCCGCCCGGGCCGCGATGGCGAAGCGCGCGGCGCACGTGACGGCGAACAGCGCCGTGGCGGACGCGGCGAAGGCCGTGGCGGCGAGAGCCGCGGCGGTGAAGGCCGCAGCGAAAACGGCGCACGTTCGGGCGGTCGCGACGGCGAACGCCGTGGCGGACGCGGCGGCGAGCGTCGCGAAGGTCGTGAGGGCCGTGAAGGCCGCACTGCCGAACTGCGCGCCGACGGCACCAGCGGGCCGCGTGAAGCCCGCGAACCGCGCGAACTGCGTGAACCCCGCGAGCCGCGTGAAGCGCGCGCACCGCGTGAACCCCGCGAAGGCGAGCAACGCCGCGGTGGTCGCGGCGAGCGCCGCGAAGGCGAAGGCCGCGAAGGCCGCAACCTGCCCGCGGAAGCCCTCGACGGCAACGTGAACCCCGAAGCCCAGCAACTGGCACCCGGCGCGGGCGAAGAAGGCAACGTGAACGAGCGCGCACCCCGTGCCCGCCGTGAACGTGGCGACCGCGCGGAACGTGGCGGCGAACGCAACGGCGACAACAGTGCGCCGCGCGAACGCAGCGCTGAAGCCGGCGAAGGCGCCGCACCCGGCGAACGTCCGCCGCGCAACGGCCGCGACGCACCGCGTGGCGAACGCAGCGACCGCAACGACGGCCGCCGCGAACGCCGCGACGAGGCGCCACAAGCCGAAGCCGACGCCCGTGGCGCCGAAGCCGCGGCAGCCGATGTCGATCAAGGCAACGACGCCAATGGCAACAACGAGCAGGCACCGCGCCGCGAAGGTGAAGGCGACGCGCGCCGCGGCCGTTCGCGTGACCGTTACGGCCGTGACCGCCGCGAACGCGGTCCGCGCGACGAGAACGAAGCCGGCGCGGCCAACGCACCGGTCGCGCAAGGCGTGCTCGGCGTCATCGCTGCGGAAGCCGTGGAAACGGAACACGCCCCGGCCGCCCGCCAGGAGCCCGTGCAGCAGGTGTCGGAACGCTTCGAAGCGGTTGCCGTCGCAGCGCCGCAAGTGCGTGAACCCGCACCGCAGCAGCCTCGCGCCGAACACCCGGCACCCGCACCGGTGCAAGCGCCGGTCGTGGCACCGGTCGTGATCGAAAGCGCCAAGGCACCTGCCGCCGCGCCCGCAGCCGCACCCGCACCCGCAGTTGCCAATGGCCGCGCGCTGCCCAAGGTCCAGTCCTTCGAACTGCCGCTGGGCGAACTCGCGCAGATCGCCGAGAGCTCGGGCCTGCAATGGGTCAACTCGGATGCCGACCGCATCGCGCAAGCGCGCGCCGCGATCGCCGCCGAGCCGAAGCCGGTGCATGTGCCGCGCGAACGTCCGCCCGTGGTGTCGGTCGAAGAAGGCCCGCTGGTGCTGGTGGAAACCCGCCGCGACCTCGGCGCGATGTCGCTGCCGTTCGAGCAACCCGCCGCCGGCACGGAGCAGCAACGCACGCTCTGAGCAGCACACGCTCGCAACTGAAAACGGCGCCATTCGGCGCCGTTTTTTTATGCCTTGTCGAAGGCTGTCAGATCCGGAAGGTCCGGCATTGCCAGGACCAGCTGGCCGAACCGGCAGGCGCATTCCGTCTTGCCGGCTTCGCTCCAGATCAGCGAGAAATCCACGCTCGGCAAGCTCGGCAGGCCGTGGCGGCCATCGACGATCTTCATCCAGGGCTCCACCTCCTCGCGCGTGAGCACCGTCACGGCCAGCCCTGCCAGCACGGCGGCGCGAATGCCGTGCGGGCTGGCCGACGTGAAAACCACGTGCCAATCGGCCGCGGCGGCGTCCAGCGCTGCAGCCGCCACCTCCCGGTGGACGCAGGGCTTCGGAAAAAAGGCCAGCGGCAGCGAAGCGCCGGCAGGCACCTCGAACGTGTCGGCCGCCGCCCACACCAGCTGCGTGCGCCGAATTTGCGTGCCTTCCGTGCAACCGGGCGGCGACATCACCACCGCCAGGTCGAGCTCGCCCGTGCGGACCATCGCGCGCAGGTCGAGGTGCATGCTCACGCTGACTTCCATGCGCGTGGCCGGAAATGCACGGGCGAACTGCGAGAGCAGGGGCGCCAGCCGGTCGCCCATGAAGTTGTCCGGCACGCCGAAGCGCACCACGCCCGAAATGGGCGACGGCTGAAAGCGCAGCGTCATCGCATCGAGCGTGTCGAGGATCTGCCGCGCATAGCGAAGAAAGTCTTCGCCGTCCTCGGTCACGGTCAGGCGGCGTGTCGTGCGATGCAGCAGCGGCCGGCCCACCTGCGCCTCGAGCTTGCGGATCTGGTGGCTGATGGCCGACTGCGTCAGGTGCAGCCGTTCGGCAGCGCGCGTGAAGCCGCCTGTTTCCTTGACGGCGACGAAGGCGCGCAGCAGTGAGGGGTCGAAATCCATGGCCGACGATAAATGATGGTGGCTAATTAATCTCAGCAAATTAAATCATTTCTGTCATGAAGGGGGTTTCCACAGAATCGCCCGAAACCGATTCTGAAAGCCTCCTCCATGTTTGTGTCCCCCACCGGCAAGAACCGCGTCGCGCTGGCCGCGATCTGCCTCATCGCCTTGATGTTCGGCCTGGAAATTTCCAGCGTGCCGGTCATCCTTCCCTCGCTCGAAACCGCATTGCACGCCGACTTCAGCGACATGCAGTGGGTCATGAACGCCTACACCGTCGCCTGCACCACGGTGCTGATGGCCGCCGGCACGCTGGCCGACCGCTACGGCCGCAAGCGCATCCTGGTCGCGTCCGTGGTGCTGTTCGGCCTGACCTCGCTGGCCTGCGGGCTGGCGCCGAGCGCGCAGGTGCTGATCGCCAGCCGCTTCCTCCAGGGCCTGGCGGGCGGCACCATGCTGATCTGCCAGCTCGCGGTGCTTTCGCACCGGTTCCCCGGCGGCAAGGCGCGCAGCCGGGCCTTCGCCCTATGGGGCGTGGTCTTCGGCATGGGGCTGGGGTTCGGGCCGATCGTCGGCGGCGCGATCGCGGCGCTGACCGGTTGGCCCTGGGTGTTCCTGGTCCACCTGCCGCTGGCCGCGGTCGCCCTGGCCCTGGTGCTTGGCAGCGTGCAGGAGTCCAGCGACCCCGACGCGCAGAAGCTCGACCTGCCCGGCATCGTCACGCTGTCGCTCGCGGTGCTCGGCCTCACGTACTTCATCACCCAGGGCCCGGCGCTCGGCTTTGCCAGTCCGACGTCCCTCGGCGTGCTGGCTGCATCGGTTGCGAGCTTCGCCCTCTTCGTGTGGGTGGAGAAGACCCACCCGCATCCGATGTTCGATTTTTCGGTCTTTCGCATCCGCAACTTTTCGGGCTCCCTCGTCGGCTCCATCGGCATGAACTTCAGCTTCTGGCCGTTCATGATCTACCTGCCGATCTACTTCCAGGGCGCCCTCGGCTACGGCGCGGTCACAACGGGCACCGCGCTGCTGGCCTACACGCTGCCCACGCTCGTGCTGCCGCCGCTGGCGGAGCGGCTGTCGCTGCGCTACCGGCCCGGCGTGGTCATTCCGTTGGGCCTGTTCGTCATCGGGCTCGGCTTCATGGCCATGCGCCACGGCGCCGGCATGGCCGGCGCGAGCTGGGTGACCCTGCTGCCGGGCTGCCTGCTGGCCGGCATCGGGCTGGGCCTGACCAACACGCCCGTGACCAACACCACCACCGGCTCGGTGCCGGGCACGCGCGCGGGCATGGCCTCGGGCATGGACATGAGCGCGCGGCTGATCACGCTGGCCGTCAACATCGCGCTGATGGGCTTCATCCTGCTCGAAGGCATTCATGCGCATCTGCGCGGCGCCTTGGCGGCGTCGCTCGATGCGCAGCAGCTGCACGCGCTGGCGCAGAAGATCGCGGCGGGCAGCTTCGCGTCGCTCGCCGAAGGCTTTCCGGCGCTGTCGCAGGCGGACCCGACGGGTGCCGTCGTGCATGCGGCGCTGGTGCGCAGCTTCAGCTGGGTGATGCTCTACGGGGGTGTGGGCGTCTGGGTGCTGGCCGCCGTCAGCTGGCTGATCTTCGGCAGCGGCAAGCCGTCGGTGGAACAGCCATCGCAGCCATCGGGCGCGAAGGCCCGAGGGCCCGCGTGCCCGTGAAGCCGCTCAGCTGTTCTCGACCTGCGCCGCGCGCTTCCAGGCCTCGGCGGCCTGCGCGGTGTCGTCGCGGTCTTCGGCCAGCTGGGCCAATGCCAGCCAGGCGCGGCGGTACAGCTCGGTGTCCTGCAGGCCCAGGCCGGCCTGCGTCAGCAGCTGCTGGGCCTTGCCCCAGAGCTGGCGCTTCATGCATGCCATGCCCGCGAGGTACTGCAGGTTGGGGTCGCGCGGGTTGTTGCGTTGCGCGCTCTCGATGCGGGCGAGCCAGTCGGCATCCACCGAATCGAGCCCCGCCTCCAGCGCGCGCGCCAGCTTCACGCGCAGGGCGTCGCCCAGGCCGCGCGGGTTGGCCACCATGCGCTCCCAGGCCGGCAGCAGCCAGCCGCGTGCCAGCGCCAGGTCGCCGCGCAGCGCGACCATGCGTTGCGCCGCATGGATCGCCACCTCGGGCATCCCGCGCTCGTTGGCGTCGAGCTCGGTCCAGGCACGCAGCAGCTGCGCCGGGTCGTGCGCGCCCGACAGCAGCTCGGTCGCCAGGCCGCGCACGATGCTCTGTGCCGCGGCTTCGGAGAACGCACGGTGCTTGGCCAGCAGCCGCGCGGTTTCCAGCGCTTCGAGCGTGCGACGGTCCTGACGGGCCGCCTTGAGCCGCAGGCGCAGGGCCAGCGTGCGGCGTTGCGCGCCCTGCGGGAGTTCTTCGAGCCTTGCCAGCGCCGCGGCGGCGTCGCGGTCTTCCAGCGCCCAGCGCGCGGCGCGCAGTTGCACACCTTCGCGCGTCTCGGGGCTGGACAGCGTGGCGCGGTCGGCGCTTTCGTTCAGGGCCTGCTGCAGATGCGCGTCGCGCGCCGGCTTGTCCTGCAGGGCTTGCGCGCTCTCGGCCGCCAGCAGGTGCGACAGCACCCGCACCTGCTGCGCCTGCGGCAGGCTGGCGCCGAGCGCGGACAGCGTCTTTTCCTGCGTGAGCGCGGCTTGCGCCGCCTTGCGCGCGCGCGAGAAGCGGCCCGAAATGAGCTGCACCATCGCATCGAGCAACGCCGCGTGCAGCGTGCGCTCTTTTTGCTGCAGCCGCCATTGGCGCGCCTGCTTGGGCAACGAGAACAACGCCGCCAGCGCGCGCAGCGCCGAGTGCAGCAGCACGAAGGCCACCAGCAGGATCACCAGCACGAGGTTGAGCGACAGATCGACGCGCCAGGGCGGCCAGAACACGGTGATCGTGCCCTGGTTGTTGCCTGCGAACAGGGCGACCGCCGCGGCAACGGCGAACAGCGCAAGGAGCCAGATTGCTGCGCGCATTACCGGTCAGCGTCCTGCTGCGGCGGTGGTCAGCGCGGCGAGCGTGTCGTCGATGCGCACTGCCTCGGTCGTCTTCACCTGCGCCTGCAGCTGCTGCAGCAGCGTGGCGGCGGCCTGGGTGCGGCGCGACGCGGGGTCGAAGTAGCGGTTGAGCGACGCCGTGACCTGCGACAGCTCGCTGCGCGTGGCGTCCATCTGCCGCGACAGCAGCGACAGCCGCGCGTTGAGCAGCTTGAGCTTGAGGTTCTCGCGCAGAAAGTACGACTGCTCGGGCGCCAGCAGGATGGCCTCGGGGCTCTGGATGCGGCCCACGCGCACCAGCGAGCGCGCCTCGCCGCGGATGGTCAGCAGCACGCGGCGCCACCAGGGCGCATCGGCGGGAATCGGCTCGGCCTGCCAGGCATTGGTGCCGGTGCCGCGCACGGCCACCGCGTTGAGCGTGGGCAGGTCGTCCACGCCGCGCATGAGTTCGTCGAGCTTCTGCAGCGCCTCGGCGTTGTCGGTGCTGGCGCTGCTGCGCAGGCGATCGGCGTCGCGCTGCATGGCACGCTGCAACGGTGCCAGTCGGGGCTGGGCGGCGCGCGAGATGCGCACGTCGCCGGCTTTCAACGCGGCCAGCAGCGGCTCGACGCTGCCCGTGACCTGCGCCTGCTGCAGCGCCAGGCGCACGGCCGACTCGATGTCGACCACCAGGTTCTCGTCGCGTGAACGCGAAAGGCTTTGAATGAGTTCCTCGAGCTGCGAGCGCTGCAGCGCGACTTCGGCCACGCGGGTTTCGACCAGCGCCACGCGGGCCGAGGCATCGCGCACCGTGTCGCTGGCCTGGCGCGCCAGCGTGCGGGCTTCCATCGACTGGGCCAGGGCATCGGCGCTCTGGCGCGCGAGCTGCTCCTTCATGCCGCTGACCCGCTGCCACAGCGCGATGGCCATCAGCAGGGCCACCACGGCCACGAGTGCGATCAGGCCGAGCCCGAGGCGCGACAGCAGCAATGCTCCGGCGGCCTTGGCGGCCGGGGTCTGGTGCGGTGCCACGGGGACCGGTACCGGCGCGGCGGCGACGGTGGCGGAAGAAGAAAGATCGTCTGACGGGGACGCGGCACTCATGCGAGGGATTCTATCGACGCGACCAGTGCGTCCTGCAGCGGTGTGCATACACGCAACGCCCCGAAACCCGCGGCCCGCGCGGCTTCGCCGATGCGTGCATGGGTGGCGACGGCGCTGGCGGCATGCCAGTCGGTGCCGGGCATCGCGCGCTGCAGATTGCCGATGGCCTCCGAGCTGCTGAAGAGCCAGATCGCGCGGCCTTCGGCGCCGTCGACGGCGAGCCGGCGTTGCGCGGCGTCCAGCAGCGGCGGCAGGCGGCGGTAGGCGACCACGGTGTCGCGCCCGCCGCCCGCGGCCTCGATTTCGTTCGCGAGCCAGTCGCGCCCCGTCGGGTGCCCGGCTTCATCCCCACCGCGCACGATCAGCACGCGCACGCCGTCGGACACCTGGGCCTGCACGCGCTCCCACAGCGCCTCGGAGTCGAAACGCGTGGCCTCTGGCGGCGGTGCGTCGATGAATTCGGGCGGCACGCCGGCGCGAAGCAAGGCACGCGTGGTGCCGGGGCCGGTGGCCCAGAAGCGGTGGCCCGCCAACGACACAGCGGCGTCGCGGTGCAGAAAGAAGTGCTCGACGGCCGTGGCGCTCACGAACATCAGCGCCGCATGGTCGACCAGATGGCGCCATGCGCTGCGCAAGGGCCCGGCATCCGCCACCGGCGCGATCGCGATGAGCGGCAAGGCCACCGCGTCCAGCCCGGCCGCGCGCAGGTCGTCGACCCATTGCTGGGCCTCGCGGGCCGGCCGCGTGACGATGACGGGGCGGGTGGTCATGCGATGACCACGGTGGTTCAGTGCGCCCCGGCGTCGCGCAGCAGCATGGCGGCGCGCTCGCCGAGCGCATCGGCCTGGGCGAAGTCGCCGGCCAGTGCGAGCGCGTGCACCTTCACCAGCGGCGCGGTGCCTTCCGGGTCGCCCCAGGCCGCATCGATGCGCAGCGCGCCATCGGGCTGCCAGCGGGCGTGCGCCGCGAGCGGCATCGAGCAGCTGCCGCCCATCGCGCGGCTCACCGCGCGCTCGGCCGAGGTCGACAGCCAGTCGCCCTGGTGGGCCAGGGACTTCAGCAGTTCGATGAGTTCGGCGCGGTCCGCGCGCACCTCGATGCCCAATGCGCCCTGCCCCGCGGCAGGCAGCATGGTGTCGGGGTCGAAGGCCACGCGGATGCGGTTTTCCAGGCCCAGCCGCTTGAGCCCGGCCGCAGCGAGCACGATGGCGTCGTACTGCCCTTCGTCGAGCTTGCGCAGGCGGGTGTCGAGGTTGCCGCGCAGCGGTTCGATGCGCAGGTCGGGCCGCAGCGCGCGCAGCAACACCACGCGGCGCAGGCTGGAGGTGCCGACCACCGCGCCCTGCGGCAGCTCGTCGAGCGAGGCGTAGCGGTTGGACACCAGCGCGTCGCGCGGGTCTTCGCGTTCCAGCACGCAGGCCAGCGCGAAGCCTTCGGGCAGGTCCATCGGCACGTCTTTCAGCGAATGGACGGCAATGTCGGCGCGCCCTTCTTCGAGCGCAAGCTCCAGCTCTTTCACGAAGAGCCCCTTGCCGCCCACCTTGCTGAGCGAGCGGTCCAGGATCTGGTCGCCGGTGGTCGTGAGGCCGAGCAGGCTCACCGTGTGGCCTCGTTCTTGCAAAAGCGCCTGCACGTGTTCGGCCTGCCAAAGGGCCAGCCGGCTTTCGCGCGTGGCGATCACGATATTGCTCAAGACCGTTCCCAAAAAGTACAAGTTTGCAAACCGCCGGAATGCTAGCATGTTGCGCCGCAGCAACGCAGACGGCGCACCCATTCAAGAAGTCCAGGACAAACACCGAATGAAAGCCAGCAAGACCCCTGCCCCCCCCAAGCGCCGCCAGGCCGAAGACCAGCCACTGATCGACGACATCCGGCTGCTGGGCCGCATCCTCGGCGATGTGATCCGGGAGCAGGAGGGCGACGAGACCTATGCGCTGGTCGAGAAGATCCGCACGCTGTCGGTGGCCTTCCGCCGCGATGCCGACCAGGCCGCCGACCGCGCGCTGAAGAACCTGCTCAAGGGCCTGAGCGCCGCCGAAACGGTGCGCGTGATCCGCGCCTTCACCTACTTCAGCCACCTGGCCAACCTGGCCGAAGACCGCCACCTGATCCGCCGCCGCACCGAGGCCGAGCGCGCCGGCGAAAGCGCCGACGGCGACCTGCAGACCGCGCTGGCCCGCATCCGCAAGGCGGGCGTGAAGCCCGACGAAATCGTCGCCTCGCTGGCCCACAGCTACGTGTCGCCCGTGCTCACCGCGCACCCGACCGAAGTGCAGCGCAAGAGCATCCTGGACGCCGAGCGCGTCATCGCTCAGCTGCTCACCGTGCGCGACGAGATCCGGCTGCGCCAGGGCGCCTACGCCGGCGGAAAAGACGCGCTCACCCCGCTCGAGTTCGCCGACAACGAAACCCAGATGCGCACGCGCGTCACGCAGATCTGGCAGACGCGCCTCTTGCGCTTCTCCAAGCTCACCGTGGCCGACGAAATCGAGAACGCGCTGAGCTACTACGAGGCCACCTTCCTGCGCGAGATTCCGCGCGTGTACGCCGATCTCGAAAAAGCCCTTGCGCAAGGCGGCCACACCCCCTCGGTCGCGACCTTCCTGCGCATGGGCCAGTGGATCGGCGGCGACCGCGACGGCAACCCCAACGTCACCGCCGAAACGCTCGAATACGCCCTGGGCCGCCAGTGCGAGCTGGCGCTGCGCCACTACCTCACCGAAGTGCATTACCTGGGCGGCGAGCTGTCGCTGTCGGCCACGCTGGTCGACGTGTCGGTCGAGATGCAGGCGCTGGCCGAGCGCTCGCCCGACACCAACGAGCACCGCAAGGACGAGCCCTACCGCCGCGCACTCACCGGCGTGTACGCGCGCCTGGCCGCCACGCTGCGCGAGCTCACCGGCGGCGAGGCCGCGCGCCATGCCGTCGCGCCGCAGAACCCGTATGCCAAGGCCGAAGACTTCCTGGCCGACCTGCGCACCGTGGCCGAGTCGCTCGAGGAAAAGCACGGCAACGTGCTCGCCGCGCCGCGCCTGCTGCCGCTGATTCGCGCGGTCGAGGTGTTCGGCTTTCACCTGGCCACGGTCGACCTGCGCCAGAGTTCCGACAAGCACGAGGCCGTGATCGCCGAGCTGCTGGCCACCGCGCGCATCGAGCCCTCGTATGCCTCGCTCGCCGAAGACGCCAAGCAGACGCTGCTGTTGCGCCTGCTCGACGATGCCCGTCCGCTGCGCGTGCCCGACGCCGACTACTCCCCGCTCGCCAGGAGCGAGCTGGCCATCTTCGTCGCCGCGCGCACCGCGCGTGCCCGCTACGGCGCGGCGGCCATCCGCCACTACATCATCAGCCACACCGAGACGGTGAGCGACCTGCTCGAGGCGCTGCTGCTGCAAAAGGAAGTGGGTCTGCTGCGCGGCGCGATGGACAGCAACGCGACCTGCGACCTGATCGTGGTGCCGCTGTTCGAAACCATCGAAGACCTGCGCAATGCCGCGCCGATCGTGCGCGCCTTCTATGCGCTGCCGAACATCCAGGCGCTCATCGAGCGCTCGGGCGCCGAGCAGGACGTGATGCTCGGCTACAGCGACAGCAACAAGGACGGCGGCATCTTCACCAGCAACTGGGAGCTGTACCGCGCGGGCATCGCTTTGGTGTCTCTCTTCGATGAGCTCAACAAGAAAAAGCCCAACCCCATTCGCCTGCGCATGTTCCACGGGCGCGGCGGCACGGTGGGACGCGGCGGCGGCCCGAGCTACCAGGCCATCCTGGCGCAGCCGCCAGGCACGGTGCGCGGGCAGATCCGACTGACCGAGCAGGGCGAAGTCATCGGCTCGAAGTACGCCAACCGCGAGATCGGCCGGCGCAACCTCGAGACGCTGGTGGCCGCCACGCTCGAAGCCACGCTGCTGCCGCAGGGCAAGTCGGCGCCCGCCACCTTCCTCTCGGCCGCGGGCGAACTGTCGACCGCCAGCATGGCCGCGTACCGCAAGCTGGTGTACGAGACCCCCGGCTTCGGCGACTACTTCTTCGGCTCCACGCCGATCCGCGAAATCGCCGAGCTCAACATCGGCTCGCGCCCCGCCTCGCGCAACCCCAGCCACAAGATCGACGACCTGCGCGCGGTGCCGTGGAGCTTCAGCTGGGGCCAGTGCCGCCTGACCATTCCGGGCTGGTTCGGCTTCGGCGCGGGCGTGGAGCAGTTCCTGGCCGCCGCCGGCACCGCCGCGGCCAGAAAGGAACGCGTGGCGCTGCTGCAGCGCATGTACGAGCAATGGCCGTTCTTTCGCACGCTGCTGTCGAACATGGACATGGTGCTGGCCAAGAGCGACCTCGCGCTGGCCTCGCGCTACGCAGAGCTGGTGACCGACCGCAAGCTGCGCCAGAAAGTGTTCTCGATGATCGACGCCGAATGGCACCGCACGTCGGACGCGCTCACGCTCATCACCGGCGCCAAGCAGCGGCTCGAAGGCAATGCCGAGATGCAGCGCTCGGTGCGCCACCGCTTTCCGTACATCGACCCGCTGCACCACCTGCAGGTGGAGCTGATGCGCCGCTACCGCGCGGGCGACGGCGGCGAGCGGCTGCAGCGCGGCATCCATATCTCCATCAACGGGGTGGCTGCGGGGCTTCGCAACACGGGTTGATCTGCGTCAACTCCAGCAGCTAAAGGACGCCTTGTGCGTCCTTTCCTACATGTTCTGTCCGCAATGAGGAACCCGTAAGGTCAATTAAACAGGTACGGTCGGGCACGTTCACAACAGTTCTCGCAATCGCGCGGCAGCTCGAAGTTGTTACAAGGAGCCCGTTGCCATGCCAGTCCCGCAGTCACTCACCCATTCGCAGATCGACTTCGTCGGTAACGACGTCGAGGCGCTCGCCTCGCACATGCGCCATTGCGCGCGCGCCCACGGGCGATGGTTCTCGCTGCGAAGCCACATGCAGCGGGTGCGCGCACTCGCCGCGGGCCGCATCGTCACGATGGCCTGCGTGGCCGTGGTGTTGGGCATCGGTCTCTTCGCCATCGCTTGAGCGCCGCAGCCGCCGTCGACCGCCTCCAGGGGCTGAGTTCATACGCCCGGGCGCTGCTTCTGGGTCCCCATGACCCGGTAGCCCCTCCGATTCGCGCCGAGCTCTTCGGCATCCAGCGCTTCGAGCAGCACGGGCGCAGCCTTGCCCGCGCTCAGGTGGTCGAGAAAGACGACACCCACCGCGCGCGCGAGGGCGCACCCTTCTTCCCGCGCGTGGACGAGAACCTCGAGTCGCTGCGCAACGCCTTCGACTACATCGCGCTGATCTCGCTCAGCGGGCGCTACGTGTCGCCCGCGGCCGAATGGCTGCTCGACAACTTCCACCTGGTCGAGGCGCAGCTCCAGCAGATTCACGACGGCGTGCCGCGCAGCTACTACGCGCGCCTGCCCAAGCTGGTGGCGCCGCCTCTGGCGGGCCTGCCGCGTGTCTACGGCATTGCCTGGGCCTACGTGGCCCACACCGACAGCGTGCTCAACCAGGCGCTGTTCACGGCCTTCCTCAACGCCTACCAGGAGGTCGACGAACTCACGCTCGGCGAGCTGTGGGCGTTGCCCACCACGCTGCGCGTGGTGCTGCTGGAAAACCTGCGCCGCGTGGCCGAGAGCATTGCCGAGAACAAGGTCGCGCGCGAGATCGCGCATGCCGCGTGGGACGCCGCGCCGCACCTGTCGTCGCAGGACCTCGACGTGCTCTACCGCGCGCTGCAAAGCCACGGCCTGCAGGGCAGCTACCTCACGCAACTGTGGCAGCGCCTGCCCGTCGAGCACGGCGAGGACATGCCCGCGCTGGTGCGCTGGACCGAACAGCACTGTCCCAACGGCCCGGCGCTGATCGGCGACGCGCAGAACGCGCAGGCCGCCGCCAACCTCACGGTCGGCAACATCATCACCACGCTGCGCATGATCGGCCAGGTCGAGTGGAGCGACCTGATCGAGCCCGTGAGCCGTTCGCTGCGCGTGCTGCGCGAGCTGCCCAGCTTCGCCAACGAAAGCGAACTCACGCGCCAGCAGATCACGCACGCCATGGAGCAGGTGGCGCGCACCAGCGAGCGGCCCGAGCGCGAGGTGGCGCAGGCCGTGGTTCAGCTCGCTGCCAGTGCACCGGCCGACGACGCCGACGCCGAGACCGACCGTGCCGACGGCACCGCCGGCTACTACCTCTTCGGCCAGGGCCGCCCCGCGCTCGTCGCGGCGCTGCAGGCCAGCGACAGCGCGGCCCGTGCCAGCCGCACCGTGCGCGCGCCGCCGCCCCGGCAGGCACGCGGCCACCGCGGCTGGCGCCTGCCCGTCTACATCGGCTCCGTGGCGCTGGGCACCGCGCTGCTGCTGGCCGCCGTGGTGCACGGCCTGCCGCACCGAGGCGACTGGACCACCGTGCTGGCGATGGCGCTGCTCGCATGGCCCGTGTCGGAAGCCCTGCTCTCGCTGGCGCAACGCATCATGGCCGAGTCGGTGCGCGTGCAGGCGCTGCCGCGGCTGGACTTTGCCAACGGCATCCCCGAGCGGCACCGCGCGCTGGTGGTCATGCCCACGCTGCTGGCTTCGGTGGCGAACAACGCGCAGCTGGCGCACCGGCTCGAACTGCACTGGCTCGCCAACCGCGAAGACCATGCGCAGTTCGCGCTGCTGACCGACTGGGCCGACGCCGCGCAGGCCTCGCTGCCCACGGACGGCCCGCTGCTGGCCGACGCGCTGCAGCGCATCGCCGCGCTCAACGCCAGGTACCCCGTGGTGCCTGATGCCGCGCCGCGCTTCCTGCTGCTGCACCGCCCGCGCAGCTGGAGCGACACCGAACAGCGCTGGATGGGCTGGGAGCGCAAGCGCGGCAAGCTCGAAATGCTGGTGCGCCTGCTCGCGTCCGGCGACGCCAGCGGCTTCCTGCCGCTGGCCGACGGCCTGCGCCTGGCCGGCGGCCGCACGCCGTACGTGCTGACGCTCGACAGCGACACCGGCCTGCCGCCCGGCGCCCTGCGCGACCTGGTGTCGATCGCCGCGCACCCGCTCAACGCACCCGAAGTCGACATGCAAAGCCGGCGCGTGGTCGCCGGCTTCGGCATCCTGCAGCCGCGCATCGTCACGCCGTTTCCCATGCAGAACGAGCGCTCCTTCTTCCACTGGGTGTTCGCGGGCCAGTGCGGCCTCGACCCCTACGGCAGCGGCGCGTCCGACATCTACCAGGACGTGTTCGGCAGCGGCTCCTTCACGGGCAAGGGCCTGCTGAACGTGCGCGCGCTGCACGCCACGCTCGACCGCCGCCTGCCCGACGGCGCCGTGCTCAGCCACGACCTGCTCGAAGGCACCGTGGCGCGCTGCGCGATGGTGAGCGACGTGGTGCTGGTCGAAGACCATCCGCACCACGCCGGCGTGTCGGCCTCGCGCGTGCACCGCTGGGTGCGCGGCGACTGGCAGCTGCTGCCGCTGATGTGGCGCGCGCGCCGCTTCGGCCTCGACGCGCTGGGCCTGTGGAAGATGGCCGACAACCTGCGCCGCTCGCTGGTGGCGCCGGCGTCGCTCGCGCTGCTGGTGCTGGTGATCTTCACGCAGGCCATGCCGCTGGGCTGGGCGCTGGCGGCCGTGGCATCGGCCCTCACGCTCGGGCCGCTGCTCGGCGCGCTGGCCGGACTGGTGCCCACGCGGCGCGCCATCGAGCTGCGCCACTTCTTCGACGTGGGCGCGGTCGAGCTGCTGCGCGCCATGGCCGGCGCGGCATGGCAGTTCGTGCAGCTCGCGGCGCAGACCCGGCTGCTGCTGGACGCCTGGTTTCGCGCGACGTGGCGCCTCGTCGTCAGCCGTCGGCATCTGCTCGAATGGACCACCGCGGCGCAGGCGCAGGCGCAATCGAGCCAGCGCCTGCTGCCCTTCCTGCGCAACGCCGCAGCCAGCAGCGTGCTGTGCCTTGCACTCGCCGTGGCCGCGCACTGGAGCGCCTACCCGGTCATCGGGGCGCTGCTGTTCGTGCTGTGGGCGCTGGCGCCGGTCGCGGCCTGGTGGAGCAGCCGCGTCGAGGCGAAGCCGCCCGAGCCGCTGAGCACCGAGCAGCGCGGCTACCTCGAGAAGATCGCGCACGACACCTGGCGCTTCTTCGAGCACGTGGTGGGCCCCGACGACAACCACCTGCCGCCCGACAACCTGCAGCTGGAGCCGCAGCCCACCATTGCGCACCGCACCTCGCCGACCAACATCGGCATGTACCTGCTGGCGACCTGCTGCGCGCGCGAGTTCGGCTGGATCGACACCGCCGCACTGCTCGCGCGCATCACGGCCACGCTCGACAGCGTGGACCGCATGCAAAAGCACCAGGGCCACCTGTTCAACTGGTACGACACGCAGACGCTGAAGCCGCTGCCGCCCGACTACGTGTCCAGCGTGGACAGCGGCAACTTCGCGGGTCACCTGGTCGCCGTGGCGCAGGCCTGCCGCGCATTCGCCGCGCAGGGGTGCGAGGCGCACGAGGCGCCCGCGCTCGAAGCCCTGGCCCGACGCTGCGACGCGCTGCACGACGGCATGGACTTCAGCGGCCTGTACGACCCCAAGCGCCACCTGTTCCACATCGGCCTGCGGGTCGAGGAGAACGTGCTCGACGCGAGCTACTACGACCTGCTGGCCTCCGAGTCGCGCCTGCTGAGCTTCCTGGCGATCGCCAAGGGCGACGTGCCGCGCCGCCACTGGATGGCGCTGGGCCGGCCCTTTCTGCTGGTCGGCTTCGAGCCCAGCCTGAAGTCGTGGTCGGGCTCGATGTTCGAGTACGTGATGCCCGCGCTGGTGATGTCCGAGCCCACCAACGGCCTGCTGCAGGTGGCCAACACCGCCGCCATCGCCGAGCAGCAGGCCTTCGGCCGCGCGCAGAACCTGCCGTGGGGCGTGTCCGAGTCGGCCTACTTCGCGCAGGACCACTCGCTGGCCTACCAGTACTCGCCCTTCGGCGTGCCGCGCCTCGCGCTGCGGCGCACGCCGCCCACCGACCGCGTGGTGGCGCCCTATGCCAGCGCCATGGCCGCGCCGTTCGGCCCCGTGGCGGCGGTCGCCAACCTGCAACGGCTCGAGGCGCTCGGCGCGCGCGGCGAGTTCGGTTTTCACGACGCGGTCGACTTCACCGCCTCGCGCCAGATCGAGGGCCAGGAATTCACCGTGGTGCGCAACTTCATGGCGCACCACCAGGGCATGTCGCTGGTGGCGCTGTGCAACGTGCTGTGCGCCGACGCGCCGCGCCGCTGGTTCGGCAGTGCCGCGCTGGTGCAGGCGCACGAGACGCTGCTGCACGAGCGCACGCCGCGCCAGATCATCGGCAGCGCCGACCCGCGCACCCCGCCAGAGCCCAGCCAGGCCGAGCTGGCGCCGCTGTTCCAGCCCCGCACGGTCGACCCGATGGCGCCGGGCTTCCAGCCCACGCACCTGCTGTCGAACGGCCGCTACACCGTGGCCCTGCGCGCCAACGGCGCCGGCGTGAGCCGCTGGCATTCGTTCAACGTGACGCGCTGGCGCGACGACCCGCTGCGCGACAGCTACGGCACCTTCTTCTTCGTGCGCGACGTCAGGCCCGAAGGCGAGGCCCAGGCCTTCACCTCGCTCACGGCCCTGCCCGCGCCGGGCGCCGACTGGCGCTACCGCACCCGCTTCCTGGCCGACCAGGTGCAGTTCGACGCCACCGGCCCCGGCCTGCAGGTGCGCACCACGGTGCTCATCAGCCCCGAGGACGACACCGAGCTGCGCAACATCACGCTGCACAACTCGGGCACGGAAACGCGCACGCTCGAACTGGTGTCGTACTTCGAGCCGGTGCTGTCGAACCCCAAGGCCGACGAGGCGCACCCGGCCTTCGCCAACCTGTTCGTCGAGTCGCGCTGGGAACCCGCATGGCGCGCGCTGCTGCTGTCGCGCAAGCCGCGCCTGCACGGCGACGCGGTGGTGGCCGCCGCGCACTTCCTGGCCTCGGCGGACGCCACCGTGCTGTCGATCGACTGCATGACCGACCGGCGCGCCTTCATCGGGCGCAACCGCACGCTGGCCGACCCCGCGCTCGACGCCCAGCCGCTCACCGCACGGGGCAAGCAGGTCAACGGGCTCGACCCCATCGCCTGCCTGCGCGTGCGGCTGTCGATTGCGCCGGGCACCACGGCACGGCTGAGCTTTGCCACGGCGGCGGACGACAACATCGAGGCGCTGATGCCCGGCATCGACCGCTACATGCAGCCGATGCACGTGGAGCGCGCCACGCGCATGGCCGCCACGCTGGCGCAGGTGCGCCTGCGCGACCTGAGCATCGCGCCCGCGCAGAACCTGGCGCTGCAGGACCTGACGACCATCCTCACCTACACCACGCCGCGCGTCATGAGCGACCGCGGGCTCATCGACCTGCGGCAGATCTGGCGCTTCGGCATCTCGGGCGACAAGCCCATCGTGCTGGTGCACATCCATTCGATGATCGGCATGGGCCTGATCAACACGCTGCTGCGCGCCCAGCCCTGGTGGGGCTTCGGCGGCGTGGCGTGCGACCTGGTGGTGCTCAACAGCGAGCCCAATTCGTACCTGATGCCGCTGCAGCGCGAAATAGAAGTCCTGCGCGCGCGCGTCATGCAGCAGACGCAGAACAGCTTTCCGCGCAACGACACGGCCGGCTTCTACCTGCTGCGCGACCAGGACGTGGTGCCCTCGGAAAAGGCCGCGCTCTCCAGCCTGGCGCGCGTGGTGTTCACGGCCGACGGGCGCCCGCTCGAAGTGCAGGTGGCCGCGCTGCACGAGGCCCGCCACGACCCGGCCACCGCCGCCGCCGCCGCCGACGAGGGGGCCACGCCGAGGGGCGTTCCCCTTCTGCCGCGCGCGGCCACGGCGCCGCCGAACAGCGCGCCCGACGGCGACTTCGACGCCGGCACCGGCGAATACCGCTTCGAAGTCGGCATGGACCGGCGCACGCCGCGGCCCTGGGTCAACGTCATCGCCAACGCGGCCTTCGGCTTCCAGGTGTCCGAATGGGGCACGGGTTTCACCTGGGCCGGCAACAGCCGCATGCACCAGGTCACGCCGTGGTCCAACGACCCGGTGCAGGACCCGGCCTTCGAGCACTACCTGCTGCAGGACCTGGGCTCGCGCGAGATGCTGCCGCTGACACCCGCAGGCGGCACCACCGCCGGCGCGCGCCACCGCGTGCGCCACGGACAGGGCTACACCGTGTTCGAGCACCAGGCAGGCGCGCTGGCGCTGGAAACCACCTTCTTCGCGGACCGCGACGAGGCCGTCAAGCTCGTGCATGTGCGCGTGCGCAACGAAGGCACCGGCGCACGCCGCCTGCGCGCCCTGGCCATGGCCGAGTGGCAGCTGGGCGACGCGCGCGGCACGCGGCGCACCGTGCGCTGCTGGAAGCCCGAAGACCAGCCGGCCGTGTTCGGCGAGCAGCGCGAATCGGGCGCGGGCTTCGGCGGCACCACGGCCTTCCTGATGCTGGCGGGCCTGCAGGGCGCCACCACCGGCGCCACGCAATGGACCTGCGACCGCAATGAATTCTTCGGCGGGCGCGGCGGCGTCGAAGTGCCCGACACGCTCGCGCGCCGCGCCGGCAGCGGGCTGGACGCCTGCGCGGCCATCGGCGGCGAGTTCGCCGTGGCGGCCGGCGACACCGCCAGCTTCACCTTCGTGCTGGGCCACGCCGACAGCGCCGAGGCCGCGCTGGACCTCGCGCACCGCTGGCGCCAGCGCGACGTGCCCGCGGCGCTGGCGCAGGTGCGCGGCTTCTGGGACGAACTGCTCGGCCGCCTGCAGGTGCGCACGCCCGACCCGCTGTTCGACGCGCTGGTCAACCGCTGGCTGGTCTACCAGACGCTGGCCTGCCGGCTCTGGTCGAAAGCGGGCTTCTACCAGGCCGGCGGCGCCTTCGGCTTTCGCGACCAGCTGCAGGACGCAATGGCCTTTGCACTGACCGACCCGGGGCGGCTGCGCGATCAGATCCTGGTCAATGCGGCGCGGCAATTCCCCGAAGGCGACGTGCAGCACTGGTGGCACATGCCCGGCGGCGCCGGCGTGCGCACGCATTTCTCCGACGACCTGCTGTGGCTGCCGTACGCGGCGGCGCATTACGTCGAGGTGACGGGCGACGCCTCGCTGCTCGACGAGATGGCGGGCTTCATCGAAGGCCCGGCCATTCCCGACGGCGCCGAAGACGCCTACTACGCGCCGCAGCGCAGCGGCCAGATGGCCAACGTGTTCGAGCACGGCGCGCGCGCCATCGACCGCAGCCTGAAGACCGGCGTGCACGGCCTGCCGCTGATGGGCACCGGCGACTGGAACGACGGCATGAACCGCGTGGGCAACGAAGGCCGCGGCGAATCGGTGTGGCTCGCCTGGTTCCTGTGCAGCATGGTCTCGCAGTTCGCGCCGCTGGCGCAGGCGCGCGGCGAACACGAGCGCGTGGCGCGCTGGACGGCCGCGCGCGCCGGCTGGATCGCCGCGCTGCACGACGCCGGCTGGGACGGCGAATGGTTCCGCCGCGCCTTCTTCGACAACGGCGCGCCGCTGGGCTCGGCCACCAACGACGAATGCCGCATCGACCTGATCGCGCAGGCGTGGTCGGTGCTGTCGGGCGCCTCGGACGATGCCCACACCGGCCCTGCGATGGCGTCGGTGAAGAAGCTGCTGCACGACGAACCGGCCGGGCTGCTGCGGCTGCTGACGCCCCCGTTCGCCAACTCGACCAACAACCCCGGCTACATCCAGGCCTACCCGCCCGGCGTGCGCGAGAACGGCGGGCAGTACTCGCACGGCGCGGTGTGGGCGCTGATGGCCCAGGCGCTGCAGGGCGACCATGAAGCGGCGTGGCAGAGCTTCGAGGGGCTGAGCCCGGCCCACCGCGCGCGGCACCCCGAGCGCGGACCGGTCTACGAGCTGGAGCCCTACGTGATGGCGGGCGACGTGTACGGTGCCGCGCCGTACGTGGGCCGCGGCGGCTGGAGCTGGTACACCGGCTCGGCCGCGTGGCTGCACCGCGCCGCCGTCGAGACCCTGCTGGGCCTGGCCGTGAAGGGCCGCCAGCTCGCGCTGACGCCGCGCGTGCCCGCACACTGGCCGGGCTTCGAGATCGCGCTGCGGCTCGGTGCGCGCCAGCTCACGCTGCAATGGGGCCATGTGGAAGGCGCCGCAGCGCCCACGCACCACCTGGCGGTGGGCGAGTGGATCGACTGGCAGGCGCTGCCGGCCGATGCGGTGCTGCGCGTGGGATGAGCCGTGCGCGGTGCGGTGCGGGCGGGCGCGGGTGCAGGCTGGCCCTAGACTCGCAACCCCACCCGCCCCAGCAAGCTCGCGCCGCAGCGCGGAGCGCGAACGCCAATTCATGAGCACCAAGATCCAGTTCCGCCGCAAGGTCATCGTCATCGTCCTGCTGTGCGTGGCCGTCGGCGGCGGCGTCGTGCGGCACTACGCCACGCCCGGCACCACCGCGCGCGACATCGGCACGCTGCTGATGGTGCTGTGGGTGCCGATCATCGGCAACGTCATCGCCTGGCTCGTCAGCAAGCGACCGCGCCGTGCGCCGCGCGCGGCCGCCGTGGCGCCGCCGAGCTTCGACACGGCCGGCGCCTTCACGCCGCATGCGCGCGTGGCGCTCACCTTCCGCAAGCCCGGCCTGCCCTCGCAGGACGTGCCCGTTGCCCCGGGCGAATACCGCTGCGCGCTGGTGGTCGACAAGGAAGGCTTTTCGGCGCGCTGGGTCGTGCCGCCGGGCGAGCCGCTGGAGCGCGGCAAGCCCGCCGTGCTGGACGTGCAGTTCCTGTCGCCGGCGGTGGCGCTGCCGAAGTTCGCGCAGGGCGCGACATTTCGCGTGCTGATCGGCGAAGCCTTCATTGCCGACGGCCGGGTGCTCTGACGGCCATCGCCATCGAACGGATGGCACGGGGCAGCAAAGCCGCGATTGTTCGCCCCTGGGAAACTGACTACTGCTGGCAGACCCCTTTGTCGCCAAGGCGACGGCTCGCACACTCCAATGCCCTCTCACCGGCATTGGCGCGTGCATGCACCGCCACTGCGCCTCAGGACAGTCCCATGATGAATTCCCCCAGCAGCAACCCGTGCGCCGACGACCTGGCGGTGGCCTCGCCCGCTGCCACGTCGGTGGCCACGCCGGCGTCGGCCACGCGCTCGGCCTGGCTCGCCGTCGGCTCCATCGCCGTCGGCACTTTCGCGATGGTCTCCACCGAGTTCATGCCCATCGGCCTGCTGACCGACATCGGGCGCGGGCTCAACGTGTCCGACGGCACGGCCGGGCTGATGGTCACCATGCCCGGCGTGCTGGCCGCCTTCGCGGGCCCGGCGCTCATCGTGGCTTCGGGGCGGCTCGACCGGCGCACCGTGCTGATCGCGCTCACCACCTTGCTCATCGCGTCGAACGTGCTCGCCGCGTTCGCGCCCAACTTCGCCACCATGCTGGTCGCGCGCCTGCTGCTGGGCCTGTGCGTGGGCGGCTTCTGGACCTTTGCGCCGGCCGCCGCCACGCAGCTGGTGCCGCATGCCTCGCAGGCGCGCGCCATGTCTTACGTGCTGGCCGGCGTGTCGGCCGCCACCGTGCTGGGGGTGCCGGCCGGATCGTTCCTGGGCACGCTGTTCGGCTGGCGCGCGTCGTTCGCCGTCACCGGCGCTCTGGCCGCGGTGGTGCTGCTGGTGCAGCTGTGGCTGCTGCCCGCGATACCGCCCGCGCGCGCCATCGGCGCACGCGACCTGCTCACGCCGCTCACGCGCCGCATGGCGCAGGTCGGCCTGCTCGCGGTGCTGTTCTTCATTGCCGGCCACTTCGCGGCCTACACCTACCTGAAGCCGCTGCTGCAGCAGGTGTTCGGTCTGGCGCCGAACGCGGTGTCGACGCTGCTGCTGGTCTACGGCGCGGTGGGCTTCGTGGGCACCTTCATCGGCGGCAGCCTGGTGGCGCGCAGCGTGCGCGGCACCACCCTGCTGGCGGCGCTGCTGCTGGCCACGGCGCTGCTGCTGTCCACGCTGATCGGCACCGGCTTCGTGCCGGGCGCCGTGGTGGTCGTGATCTGGGGCGTGGCCTTCGGCCTGATTCCGGTGGCGCTCACCGGCTGGATGATGGAAGCCGTGCCCGACGCGCCCGAAGCCGGCCAGGCCCTGCTGGTGAGCGGCTTCCAGGTGGCGATTGCCGCCGGCGCGCTGATCGGCGGCGTCACGGTCGACAGCTACGGCATCTCCAGCGCGATGGTGCTCAGCGGCGTGCTGGTGCTGATCGCCGCGCTGATCGTCGGCACGCTGGGGCGCGCACCCGGCGGCGCGCCGGTGGGTGTGATTCCGGAATGACCGCTCAGCGACGCCTCAGCGGCGGCCGGGCTTGCCGGCCGCCACGATCGCGTCGAGCACCACGCGCAGGGCCTTGTTGACGGGCTTGTCGCGCCGGATCACCACCGCCAGCGTGCGGTGCATGCGCGGGTTCAGCCGGCTGGTTTTCAGCCCGGGGTGGGCGCCGCGGCCCGCCATCGACATGCCGGGCACGATGGCGCAGCCGAGCCCCGCGGCCACCATCTCCTTCATCGCCTCGACGCTGCCGAGCTCCATCACCGGCTGCGGCTGAAGGCCCTCGGCGGCGAACCACCGGTCGACCAGCTTGCGCGTGTTGGCGGCGGGCTCGAACAGCACCAGCGGCAGGCCGGCCAGGTCGGCGGGCGACACCCTGGCCTTGAGCGACGACCCGGCCACCGGGCCGATGGCGACGAACTCGTCGTCGAGCACCCGCATCGCCGTCAGCGAACGCCCCGCCGCGGGCAGCGTGACCAGCGCGAGGTCGAGGCTGTTCTCTTCCACCTTGCGCGCCTGGTCCTCGGTGTTGCCGGTGCTCACCACCACGCCCAGCCCGGGGAACTGTTCGCGCAGCGTGCGCACCACCCCCGGCAGAAAGTGCAGGCAGGCCGTCGCGCCCGTGCCCAGCCGCACGCGTCCGGAGACGCCGCTCGCATGGTCCGCGAGCGCGTCGATGGCGTTCTCCACCGCGCTGTCGATGTGGGGCACGTGGCGCAGCAGCTCCATGCCCGCGGGCGTGGCCTGGGCGCGCTTGCCGACCCGCTCTATCAGCCGCACCGACAGCCGCCGCTCCAGCTGGCGCACCTGCAGGCTCACGGCCGGTTGCGACAGGCCCAGCCGGTCGGCCGCCGCCGAGAAGCTGCCCGTTTCGATGACCAGCCCGAAGGAGCGCAGCTGGTCGAGGTTGAGTGTCTTGTCCAAAGTATTTCTTATGCGCCGAATAGGTGAACGAAGCTTCACTTATCGACAGTGCGTCGTCAAGATCGGGGCCATGCCATCGCCAAGCCTCCAACCCGCTGCTTCCACCGTCGTCCAGATCGCCGACGCCGAGCCCCGCCACATGGCCGCCGTGCAGGCCATCTACAGCCATTACGTGCTGCACGACCTGTGCTCCTTCGAGGAACAGGTGCCCACCGTCGAGCAGATGCAGGCGCGCCGGGACGAAGCAACGGCACGCGGCCTGCCCTACCTTGTGGCTACGAAAAACGGCGAGGTGGTGGGCTATGCGTATGCCACCCCCTACCGCGCGCGCTCCGCCTACCGGCACACGGTGGAAGACTCGGTGTACGTGGCACAGGGCATGCACGGCCACGGCATCGGCCGCGCGCTGCTGCAGGGCGTGATCGGGCGCTGCACCGACAGCGGCTTCACGCAGATGGTGGCGTGCGTGGGCAACAGCGCCAACGCGGGCTCGCAGGGGCTGCACGGCAGCCTGGGGTTCGAGCGCGTCGGCGTGCTGCGCGACGTGGGCTTCAAGTTCGGGCAGTGGGTGGACACGGTGCTGATGCAGCGCGCGCTGGCTCACTGAGCCTCGTTGTCCGACCACTCGGGGCTGTAGCCCCCGAGCGTCGGGTGGTACATCTCGTCGCCCGAATGCTGGGTGAACTCGACATTGAGTCGGTCTTCCCGCAGCCCGAGGATGTCGATGCAGTCGCGGCACAGTACCTTGGCCACCTCCAGCCGCAACTCGGCGGAGCGGCCGCGGCGGATGTCGCACATCAGCACCGACACCTCCTCAGGCTCACCGTCGACCATGCGCCAGACACCGCCCTCGCCCGTCTCGCGGATGGCGATGCTGATGCGGCGAATGTCCACGCTCATCAGCCGTGCGTAGGTTTCGCTGAGCTGTTTCGCGAGGCGTTTCTTGTCGGCCACGGGGTGGCGGCCGTTCACGTCGAGCTGGAGATAGGGCATGGCAAAAGACTCCGGTGGGGTCGGTGCGTTATCGGGGCAGGGCCTGGCCGCCACGGTAACCCAGCATCGCGTCGTACAGGTCGGTGCGACGGTCGCGGTGCAGGTCGTTGAAGGGGTTCCAGATGGGTGCGCTGCGCGCGGCGCCGAGGTCGATATCGGCATAGAGGATGGTGTCTTCGTCGGGCCCCGCGATGCGGCCCACTGGCCAGCCATTGGTCCCCGCGATCAGCGAGTTGCCCATGAAGCCCGCGCCCCGCTCCTGCCCCACGCGGTCGGCCGTGGCGATGAACACGTTGTTCTGGTGCGCGGCCGCGATCGTCAGGTACGCCGGCATGCAGGTGCCGCTCGCGTCGTACAGCGGCGGCGGCGTCCACACCCAGCCGGTCGGTATGCAGATGATGTCGGCGCCCCGTTGCGCGACGATGCGCGACGCCTCCGGAAACCAGATGTCCCAGCACACGAGCAGGCCGATGCGGCCGATCTTGGTTTCGAACACCGGATAGCCCTCGTTGCCCGGCGTGAACCAGAGCTTCTCGTTGTTCCAGAGGTGCGTCTTGCGATAGCGGCCGATGTAGCCCTCGGGGCCGACGAGCACGGCGGTGTCGAACAACTGCAGGCCGTCTTGCTCGACGAGGCAGCCGACGATGTAGACGTCGTGCTGCGCCGCGAACGACACCCAGCCCTGCACGGTCGGCCCGCCGGGCACGGGCTGCGAATGCGCATAGGCCTCCTCGCGTCCGCTGAAGCAATAGCCGGTGGTGGCGAGTTCGGGCAGCACGATGAGCCTGGCCCCGCTCTCGACGGCGGCCGCCAGGCGCTGCCGCACGGCCTGCGCATTGCGCTCGAGGTTCTCCACGCCCACCTGCGGATCGAACTGCACGACGGCCACGCGCACGGGGCTGGCGCGCAGGCCCGGGATGGCGTCGGCACTGATGGGAACGGCAACAGCGGATGGAGAGGACTCGGGTAGCTTCATGGCGATCTGTCTTTCAGGTTTTAATATAAAACCAGATCGATCCTAGCCATTCCAGTTTTACTTTGCAACCCAACTGGCATTCACGGTCTACACTCCCTCACCGAAGGAAAAGCCATGGCCCAGAGAAAAAGCCTGAAGAACGACGCGTGCCCGATGGCCCGCGCGCTCGACATCGTCGGCGACCAGTGGTCGCTGCTCATCGTTCGCGATGCCTTCGACGGCATGAAGCGCTTCGGCGAGTTCCAGCAGAGCCTGGGCGTGGCGAAGAACATCCTGGCGGACCGGCTGAAATGGTTGGTGCAGGAGGGCGTGCTCGACCTGGTGCCCGCATCGGACGGCTCGCTCTACCAGGCGTACGTGCTGTCGGCCAAGGGCAAGGCCCTGTTCCCGGTGATGGTCGGGCTGCGCCAATGGGGCGAGGCGCACCTGTACGCCAAGGGCGAGCCGCATTCGGTGCTGGTGGAGCGCGACAGCGGCAAGCCGGTGCCGAAGATCGCGCTGCGCACGCGCGACGGGCAGCCGCTGGACGCAGACCTGACCTTCGTGAAGAAGCTGCCGCCCAAGGCGCAGAAGACGGCCAGCAAGGCCGACCCGAAGTCGCCGCCCGGCTGAAGCCCTACTCTCCCAGCAGTTCCCCGATCGGCTGCAGGTCTTCCACCCGGTCGCAGATCGCCTTGATCACCATGGTGATCGGAATGCCCAGCAGCAGGCCCCAAATGCCCCACAGCCAGCCCCAGAAGATCACGCCGACGAACACCGCCACCGGGTTCATGCGGCTGGTGCGGCTGGTGAGCCAGGGCATCAGCAGGTTGCCGATGAGCGTGTGGATGGCCAGCGACACGCCGCCCACCACCACGCCCATCTGCAGGCTGTTGAACTGCAAAAAGGCCACCAGCCCCGCGGCCACAAGCACGATGACCGAGCCGATGTACGGAATGAGGTTGGTCACGGCCGCGATGATTCCCCACACGGCCGCGTTCTCCACCCCGATGACCCAGAACGCCAGCCCCGTCGCCACGCCCACGACCACGCTCACCAAAATCTGCACCAGCAGGTAGCGCTCGATGTTGCGCGTGATGTCGTCCAGCACATGCACCGTGACCTTCTTCTTCTGCAGGCTGGACCCGGTGATCTTGATGAGCTTGCGCCGGAAGGTGTCGCCCGAGCACAGCGCGAAGTACGTGAGAAAGGCCACCAGCGTGAGCTGCCCCATGGCGCTGAGCAGGCCGACGGTGCCGGTGAGCAGGTAGTCGCGCACGTTGAAGCCGGGCCGCTCGATGATGACGCGCGCCACGCCGCGGCGCGAGGCCACGCGCTCGGAGTTTTCCTCGGCCGCCTTCTCCAGCTGCGCGGCGGCCTGCTGCACGCTTTCGAGCGGGGTGGCGCTGGCACCCTTGTCGCGGCGCATGGCCAGCCCCAGCTTCTGCGCGGCCACGGGCAGCGCGTCGAGCAGTTGCGAGGCACTGCCCGACAGCGAATAGCCGGTCCAGCCGAGTCCACCGAACAGGCCCACCAGAATGACTGCCGCGCCGATCCAGCGCGGCATGCGCAGGCGATGCAGCATGTCGACCAGCGGCGACAGCGCATAGGTTAGCAGCAGGCTCAGCATCAGCGGAATGAACACGGCCTGGCCCCACTGCAGCGCGAACACGCTGGCCAGCACGGCGAGCACCACCAGCGAGGCGCTGCGCACGTCGACCGGCATGTGCAGCAGCATGCGCTCGCGCGCGGGGGCGGGCGGCTCGGGCGCCAGCACCTCGGGTTCGGGCACGGGCGCGGGTTCTTCCGCGGCGGCCAAGTGCGGTTCGGCGGCCGGCGGCTCGCCGCCCTCGGTGTGGCGCTGCAGCACGTCGGCGGCCGCGCCGTCTTTCTTGTCGTCGGTCATCGCGCGTCCTTCAGCACTTCGCGCACGGCGGCGAGTTGCCGGCGCGACACGGCCACGGGCTCGGGAATGGCGTCGAGCCGCAGGGCCCAGCCGTCCGCGTCCTCGCCGTCGTCGTATTTCTCCAGCGCACGGATGGCCGAGCGCGCGACCAGCGCGTTGCGGTGCACGCGCAGGAAGCGGTGGGGGTAGCGCTCCTCGAACTCGTTGAGCGAGCCGTCCAGGATGTGGCTGCGCGTGGCGGTGCGCACGGTGAGGTACTTGTATTCGGACTTGAGGTACAGCACCTCGGACAGCGGCACCCGCTCGGCGCGGCCGCGGTCCTGGATGAGCACGGTTTCCGGCGCATCGGGGACCGCCGGCACGGCCGGTGCGGCCTGCACCGCACGGCGCTCCTTCAGGAAGCGCTCGGCCTTCTGCAGCGCCTGCTGCAGCCGCTCGGCGCGCACGGGCTTGGTGAGGTAGTCGACCGCGTCGAGCTCGAAGGCCGTCACCGCGTGCGTGGCGTGCGCGGTGACGAACACCACTGCGGGCGCATCGGGCCGGCTGCGCAGCGCGCGCGCCACCTCGATGCCGTCGACGCCGGGCATGTGCACGTCGAGCAGCACCAGGTCGAGCGCCATGGTGGCCAGGTGCTGCTGCGCCTGCGCGCCCTGCGAGGCCTCGGCCACGACCTCGGCGGCGGGCGAGGTGCAGTCGCGCAGCAGGGTGCGCAGGCGGGAGCGCGCCAGGGCTTCGTCGTCAACGATCAATGTCTTGAGGGTCATGATTCAGCGGGGATGGCGATGCGCACCCGGTAGTTTTTCTGGTCCATGCCGGCGCTGAACTGCATCTGCATGTCGTGCAACAGGCGCAGCCGGTCGCGCACATTGGCCAGCGCGATGCCGTGGCCGCGCGGCAGCGGCTCGTCGGCCCAGCGCAGCGGCGGCAGGCTGTTGACCACCTCGATCACCACCATGGAGCCGCGCCGCTCGGTGCGGATGCGCAGCTTGGCGCCCTGGGGGCTGGGTTCCACGCCGTGCTTGATGGCGTTCTCCACCAGCGGCTGCAGCAGCAGCGGCGGCAGGCGGGCGCTGCTCGCGGCGGCGTCCAGGTCCCAGCGGATGCGCAGGCGGTCGCCGAAGCGCACCTGCTCGATGGCCAGGTAGCGCTCGGCCAGCGCGATCTCGTCGGCCAGCGTGCCCGATTCGCCGGGGTCGGCCAGCGCCTGGCGGAACAGTTCGGCCAGGTCTTCGAGCATGGTCTCGGCCTTGGCCGGCTCCTCGCGCACCAGCGCAATGGCGCTGTTGAGCGTGTTGAACAGGAAGTGAGGGCGAATGCGCGACTGCAGCTCCTCCAGCCGGGCCGTGGTCGCCGCGGGCGTCTGCCCTCGGGCGCGCAACACCATCGCGGCCATCACCAGTCCGGAGAACAGCGCGCCGGTGAGCGCGCTGGCCAGCCACGGCGCGCTCGCCAGCACGCCCGTCAGGCGCAGCAGGCCGCAGCCGTACAGCGCCGCCAACGCGCCCAGCACGGCACCGGCCGTGTATTGCCATGGCTTGGGCAGGCGCCGCAAGGGTTTCTTGAGCCCGCAGGCCGCCACCAGCCACAGCAGCGTCGCGGGCAGGGCCGCGCCGGTGACGGTGGCCGTCTGCACCAGCCAATCGCCGGGGCCGGACACCACGAACAGCGTGGCAATGCCGACCACCGCCTCGACGAACACCACGGTGCGCAGCACCACCCCGATCTGGCAGGCGTCGAAGATGGAAGGCTCGGCGCGCAAGGGCGCACGCGTCTTTTCCGAGGACGACGAGGACGGGGGGGTGGGCATGGCGTTGGCCGATAAAATCGCCGGGTTGCGCATCGCAGACATCTGATCCATCGGGTGACCAACCCATTATTGCCTCCTGGACGGCTCCCATGACCCAAAACCAACTCGACAAGAAATCCGAAGCCTGGTCGGCCCTGTTCTCCGAACCCATGAGCGACCTCGTGAAGCGCTACACCTCCAGCGTCTTCTTCGACAAGCGCCTGTGGCAGGCCGACATCGAGGGCTCGCTGGCCCATGCCGGCATGCTCGCCGCGCAGGGGATCATCGGCGTGCAGGACCACGCCGCGATCGAACGCGGGATGGCGCAGATTCGCGCCGAAATCGAATCCGGCGCCTTCGAGTGGAAGCTCGACCTCGAAGACGTGCACCTGAACATCGAGGCCCGCCTGACCCAGCTGGTGGGCGACGCCGGCAAGCGCCTGCACACCGGGCGCAGCCGCAACGACCAGGTCGCCACCGACGTGCGGCTGTGGCTGCGCGGCGAGATCGACCTCATCGGCGACCTGCTGGTCGAGCTGCAGAAGGCATTGGTGGACATCGCAGAGAAAAACGTCGAGGTGATCCTGCCCGGCTTCACCCACCTGCAGGTGGCCCAGCCCGTGAGCTTCGGCCACCACATGCTGGCCTACGTGGAAATGTTCAGCCGCGACGCCGAGCGCATGGGCGAAGTGCGCCGCCGCGTGAACCGCCTGCCGCTGGGCGCCGCCGCGCTGGCCGGCACCAGTTACCCGCTCGACCGCGAGCTGGTGGCAAAGACGCTGAACATGGACGGCGTGTGCCAGAACAGCCTGGACGCCGTGAGCGACCGCGACTTCGCCATCGAGTTCACCGCCGCGGCCAGCCTGTGCATGGTCCACATCAGCCGCATGAGCGAAGAACTCATCTTGTGGATGAGCCAGAACTTCGGCTTCATCCAGATCGCCGACCGCTTCACGACCGGCTCGTCGATCATGCCGCAGAAGAAGAACCCCGACGTGCCCGAGCTGGCGCGCGGCAAGACCGGCCGCGTGGTCGGCCACCTGATGGCGCTGATCACGCTCATGAAGGGCCAGCCCCTGGCCTACAACAAGGACAACCAGGAAGACAAGGAGCCGCTGTTCGACACCGTCGACACACTCAAGGACACCCTGCGCATCTTTGCCGAGATGATCGGCGGCATCACCGTGAAGCCCGAGGCCATGGAAGCCGCCGCGCTGCGCGGCTACGCCACGGCCACCGACCTGGCCGACTACCTCACGAAGAAGGGCCTGCCGTTTCGCGACGCGCACGAAACCGTGGCCCACGCGGTGAAGGCCGCCACCTCGCACAAGGTCGACCTGGCCGAGTTGCCGCTGGCCGTGCTGCAGCAGTTCAACCCGAACATCGAGAAGGACGTGTACGACGTGCTGAGCCTGCGCGGCTCGCTGAACGCACGCAACATCCTGGGCGGCACCGCGCCGGTACAGGTCAGGGCGCAAGTGGCCCGCCACCGCGCGCGCCTGGGCTGATTGCGCCAGCGGCAGCCGCACCGTGTTCTATGCCATCCCGCTCGAAAACAGACCGAGCTGGCGCAACCCACCTTGGATGACGGTGCTGCTGATCCTCCTGAACATGATCGTGTTCTGGGGGCCGCAGCGCAGCGAAGACAACGGGCGCGAGCGCGCCTCTCGTTACTACGTGAACAGCGTGCTGCCCCAGCTGGAGCTGCCGCCGTTCGTGGAATGGCTCGAAAAAACAGACCCCCAGCGCGGCAAGGCAGCCCGGCGCATGCTGCCGCACACCGAGGCCTACCCCAGGCTGCTCGAAGGCCTGCAGAACGACAGCAAGTTCCTGCGCAAGCTGCAGGCCGACGAAGTCGTCACGCCCGCGAACCCGCGGTACGACGAATGGAAGCGTGACCGCCGGCAGTACGAGTCCCTGCTGCCCGCGCCCTTCACCGAGCGCTGGTCGCAGAGCTACGCCGCCGACGCCGAGTTCAAGCCCTGGACCTGGATCACCGCCGCCTTCCTGCACGGCAGCACCGGCCACCTGCTGGGCAACATGCTGTTCCTGTTCCTGTTCGGCTTTTCGGTCGAGCTGGCGCTGGGACGCGGCACCTACCTGGCGTTCTATCTGCTGGGCGCCGTCGGTGCCTCGCTGCTGGCCGGCTGGGCCTATGCCGGCAAGGGCACCTACGGGCTGGGCGCCTCGGGCGCCATCTCGGCGCTGATGGGCATGTACGCGGTGATGTACCGCCTGAAGCGCATCCGCTTTTTCTACCAGCTGTTCTTCTATTTCAACTACGTCACCGCACCGGCCCTGCTGCTGCTGCCGGCATGGATCGTCAACGAGCTGATGCAGCACCGGCTGGGCGGCCAGGGCATCGCCTACATGGCCCACCTGGGCGGCCTGCTGACCGGTGCGGCGCTGATGGCCGCCGCCCTGCTGCTGCGCCGCGTGCAGGCCCCCGAGACCGCCGCCGCCCCCGAACCCGACCACTTCGACGCGCACGTGGCCGCGGCCCAGAAGCACGGCGCGGCGATGAATTTCGACAAGGCCTGCGCCGAGTGGCGCGCCGCCGCCGCCCTGCGCCCCGGCGACACCGACACGCTGCGCGCCTGGTTCCACACGGCCCGCCTGCAACCCGCGAGCGACGACTTCCACCACGCCGCGCGCCGCATCTTCCGCCTGCCCGCCACCGAGCCGAACACGCTCGCCCTGCAGCACGCCAGCTACAAGACCTACCTCGACCAGGCCAAGCCCGGCGCGCGCCTGAAGCCCGACGACATGGCCCGGCTGGCGCGGCGCTTTTCGCGCATCCGCCAGTTCGACGACGCCGACCGGCTGTGCACCATCCTGCTGAAGACCGCACCCGAGCATCCCGAACTGGCCGACACGCTCTCGGTGTGCGCCAACGGCCTGCTGCATGCGGGCCAGCGCGACAAGGCCATCGGCCTGCTGCCGCACCTGTTGCGGCTCGCGCCCAACGACATGGTCACGCGCGCGCTGCAGCGCGCCTGAAGGCGGCACGCAGACGGCTGCGGCCGTCGACGTCACGGGGCTGTCACGCCATGCCCACGCCATGCCCACACCATGGCACTGCACTTGCAGTAAACAGCGTGTAAAGCCACCCCCGCCGCCGAGCCCTCGTTGAACTTGAGGGCGCTCACCTGCTCCATTTGGGGCGATCCCCGCTTCCCTACCTCCATAACCTGTCTGATGCCTGACCAAACCCCCTCCCGCTTCGCCCTGCTGTGTACGGCCATCGCCATCGCCGCGCTCGCAGGTTGCTCGCGCACCAGCGTGGAGACGCCCGGCACGTCCAAAGCAGCAGCCGCACCACCCAAGGAAGTCGGCACCGTCACCCTGAAGCACGAGACGCTGGCCCTGAGCACCGAACTGCCCGGGCGCACCATGGCCCCGGTGATCGCCGAGATCAGGCCCCAGGTCGGCGGCATCCTGAAGGAGCGGCTCTTTACCGAAGGCTCGCAGGTCAAGGCCGGCCAGGTGCTCTACCAGCTCGACCCGGCGCCGCTGCAGGCGGCCCACGCCAGCGCGCAGGCCGGCGTTCGCAAGGCCGATTCGGCCCTGGCCGCCTCGCGCACCGTGGCCCGCCGCAACGCCGAACTGGTGAAGATCGACGCCATCAGCCGCCAGGTGTTCGACGAATCGCAGGCCACCGAGCAGCAGGCCGAGGCCGACCTCGCCGTGGCGCGCGCCGCCGAGCAGACCGCGCGCATCCAGCTGGGCTACACGCGCATCACCTCGCCGATCACGGGCTGGGCCGAACTGTCGAGCGTCACGCCGGGCGCGCTGGTCACGGCCAACCAGGCGGCGGTGATGACCACCGTGCAGCAGCTGGACCCGATTCACGTGCACGTCACCCAGTCGAGCAGCGAGCTGCTGCGCCTGAAGCGCGAGCTCGCCAGCGGCCGGCTGCAGCGCGCGAGCGACGCAGAGGCGCGCATCCAGCTGGTGCTGGAAGACGGCAGCAAGTACCCCTACCCCGGGCGCCTGACGTTCAGCGGCGTCACCGTCGATGCCGGCACCGGCAGCGTCACGCTGCGCGCCGTGGTGCCCAACCCCGACAAGCTGCTGATGCCCGGCATGTACGTGCGCGCCGTGCTGCAGGAAGGCGTGAACGCCACCGCCCTGCTGGTGCCGCAACAGGCCGTGACGCGCGCGCCCGACGGCAGCGCCTCCACGCTGGTGGTCGACGCAGAGAGCAAGGTCGCCAGACGCGCCATCCATGTCGGCCGCGCGGTCGGCACGCGCTGGCAGGTGCTCGACGGCCTGGCCGCGGGCGACCGCGTGATGACCGAAGGCTCGCAGCGCGTGAAGGTGGGCGACAAGGTGAAGGTGGTCGACCTGGGCGCCAAGGCCGCGCCCGGCACGGTGGCCAGCGCACCGCCCGACGCGGCCGACGCCGCCACCAACCCCGTGGCGCGCTGAGGACCGACCGACATGGCGCAGTTCTTCATCGACCGTCCCATCTTCGCGTGGGTGCTTTCCATCGTCGTCATGCTCGCGGGGCTGATGGCGATCCGCACGCTGCCGCTGGAGCAGTACCCCGACATCGCGCCGCCGCGCGTGTCCATCAACGCCACCTACACGGGCGCTTCCGCCAAGACGGTGGAAGACTCGGTCACGCAGGTCATCGAGCAGCAGATGAAGGGGCTGGACAACCTGCTGTACATGCAGTCGACCAGCAACTCGTCGGGCGTGGCGCGGCTGTCGCTCACCTTCAATGCGGGCACCAGCATCGACGTGGCGCAGATGCAGGTGCAGAACAAGCTGCAGCAGGCCATGTCGCGCCTGCCGCAGCAGGTGCAGAGCCGCGGCGTCACCGTGACCAAGGGCGGCAACGACTTCCTGATGATCGTGTCGATGTACTCCGGCGACGGCAGCGCCTCGGCGGTGGACGTGGGCGACTACATCTCCAGCAACCTGGTGGACATCATCAGCCGCATCGACGGCGTGGGCGAGGTGCAGACGCTGGGCACCGGCTACGCCATGCGCCTGTGGCTGGACCCCGACAAGCTGCGCAAGTACGCGCTGATGCCCTCGGACGTCAACAGCGCCATCACCGCGCAGAACGCGCAGGTGTCGGCCGGCCAGCTGGGTGCGCTGCCGGCCAATGCGCAGCAGCAGCTCACCGCCACCATCACCGCGCGCAGCAAGCTGAAGACGGCGGAGCAGTTCGAGAACGTGGTGCTGCGCGTTGCGCCCGACGGCGCCGTGGTGCGCCTGAAGGACGTGGCCCGCGTGGAGCTGGGCGCGGAAAACCTCACGGTGCGCTCGCAGCTCGACGGCCGGCCCGGCGCGGGCCTGGGCGTGGTGCTGGCCGACGGGGCCAACGCGGTGCAGGTGGCCGAGGCGGTGAAGGCCAAGGTCGAGGAGCTCAAGCCCCTGTTCCCCAACCAGCTGCAGACCTTCGTGAGCTACGACACCACGCCTTTCGTGAGCGCGTCCATCGACGAGGTGGTCAAGGCGCTGCTGGAGGCCATGCTGCTGGTGGTGCTGGTGATGTACGTGTTCCTGCAGAACATGCGCGCCACGCTCATTCCGGCGATTGCGGTGCCGGTGGTGCTGCTGGGCACCTTCGGCGTGCTGTCCATCGCGGGCTACTCGATCAACACGCTCACCATGTTCGGCATGGTGCTGGCCATCGGCCTGCTGGTGGACGACGCCATCGTGGTGGTGGAGAACGTCGAGCGCGTGATGCATGAAGAGGGCCTGTCGCCCAAGGAGGCCACGCGCAAGTCGATGGCCGAGATCACGCCCGCGCTGGTCGGCATTGCGCTGGTGCTGTCGGCGGTGTTCATCCCGATGGCCTTCTTCGGCGGCTCCACGGGCGTGATCTACCGCCAGTTCTCGATCACCATCGTCTCGGCCATGGCGCTGTCGGTGTTCGTGGCGCTCACGCTCACGCCGGCGCTGTGCGCCACGCTGCTCAAGCCGGTGAAGAAGGGCGAGCACGCGGTGCCGCGCCGCGGCCTGCCGGGCCGGGTCGACCGCTTCTTCGCGGCCTTCAACCGCGGCTTCGACAAAAGCGCCGACCGCTACGAAGGCATCGTGGGCGGCATCGTGCGGCGCGGCAAGCGCAGCATGGTGGTGTACCTGCTGATCGCGGGCGTGATGGCGCTGCTGTTCCTGCGGCTGCCCACCTCCTTCCTGCCCGACGAAGACCAGGCATTCCTGCAGGTGCAGGTGACCTTGCCGCCGGGCGCCTCGAATGCGCGGCTGCAGCCGGTGGTCGAGCAGGTGCAGCAGTATTTCGGCAAGCAGGCCGAGGTGCTGAGCGTGAACGTCATCACCGGGCAGAACGGCGACCAGAGCTCGGCGCGTGCCTTCGTCAAGCTGAAAGACTGGGCCGAGCGCACGGGCACCGGCCAGTCGGCCGCCGAGCTGACGCGGCGCGCCAACAAAGACTTGTCGACCATCCGCGACGCGCGCGTGTTCGTGCTGCTGCCGCCGGCGGTGCGCGGGCTGGGCGCCAATGCGGGTTTCAACTTTCACCTGAAGGACATCAACGGCCTGGGCCACGACGCGCTGGTGAAGGCGCGCGACCAGGCCATCGAGCTGCTGGGCAAGCGGCCCGAGGTGGTGAACGTGCGCAGCAACAACCTGGACGACACGCCCGAGTTCGCGGTGGACATCGACGACGCGCGCGCCGGGGCACTGAGCCTGGCCACGTCCGACATCGACAGCACGCTGTCCAGCGCCATGGGCGGCACCTACATCAACGACTTTCTGGACAAGGGCCGCGTGAAGCGCGTGTACATGCAGGGCGACACCGACTTCCGCATGCTGCCCGCCGACATCGACCGCTGGAGCGTGCGCAACAGCCTGGGCCAGATGGTGCCGTTCCCCGCGTTCTCCAGCTCGCGCTGGAGCTACGGCTCGCCGCAGCTGCAGCGCTACAACGGCAGCCCGAGCTACGAGTTCGTGGGCGACGCGGCCCCCGGCGTGAGCTCGGGCGACGCCATGGCCGCGGTGGACGAGGTGATGAAGCAGATGCCGCCGGGCATCGGCTACGAGTGGACCGGCGCGTCGTTCCAGGAACGCCTGTCGGGCGCGCAGGCGCCCATGCTCTACGCCATTTCGATCCTGTTCGTTTTCCTGTGCCTGGCCGCGCTGTACGAGAGCTGGTCGGTGCCGTTCTCGGTGATCCTGGTGGTGCCGCTGGGCATCGTGGGCGCGCTGCTGTTCACCAGCTTCCGGGGCCTGAGCAACGACGTGTACTTCCAGGTCGGCCTGCTGACCACGGTGGGGTTGTCGTCGAAGAACGCCATCCTGATCGTGGAGTTCGCCAAGCAGTTGCAGGAGCAGGGCAAGGGCGTGGTCGAGGCCACGCTGCAGGCGGTGCGCCTGCGGCTGCGGCCCATCCTGATGACCTCGCTGGCCTTCGGCTTCGGCGTGTTGCCGCTGGCGCTGGGCACCGGCGCGGGCGCGGGTGGCCGCCAGTCGATCGGCACCGCGGTGCTGGGCGGCATGGTGGTGGGCACGGCGCTGGGCATCTTCTTCGTGCCGCTGTTCTTTGCACTGATTCGCGGCTGGTTGGCGGGGCGGCGCAAGCCGCAGCCCCAACCCGAGGCCATTGCAGGCACCACGGCCGAGCAGGGAGCCCACCGATGAAGCGCGCCCTCCCCCTTCGCTCTGTCACGCTCGCGGCCGTCGCATGCGTCGCGCTGGCCGGCTGCATCAACCTTGCGCCGACGTACACGGCGCCGGCGTCCCCGGTGCCGCAGGCCCTGCCCTCCTCCGGCGCAGACGGCGCGGAGGCCCCGACGCCGCTCGACGTCGGCTGGCGCAGCTTCTTCGTCGAGCCCCGGCTGCGGGGCACGATCGAACTCGCGCTGGCCAACAACCGCGACCTGCGCGTGGCTGCGCTCAACATCGAGCGCGCACGGGCCCAGTACGGCATTGCGCGCGCCGGCCTGTTCCCCACGGTGGACGCCGGCGCGGGCGGCAGCCGCTCGCGCACGCCGGGCAGCCTGTCGAACAGCGGCGAGCCGCGCATCGCCTCGCAGTACAGCGCCGACCTGGGCCTGACGAACTACGAGATCGACCTGTTCGGCCGCGTGCGCAACCTGAGCGAGGCGGCGCTGCAGAGCTACTTCCAGACCGAGGCCACGCAACGCAGCACGCAGATCAGCCTGGTCGCTGCCGTGGCCACCGCGTGGCTGCAACTGGCCGCCGACGAACAGCGCCTGCAGCTGGCGCGCAACACGCTGGGCAGCCAGCGCAAGTCCTTCGACCTGATCGAGCGCAGCCACCGGCTGGGCGCGCAGTCGGGCCTGGCGCTCGCACAGGCGCAGAGCACGGTCGACGCCGCGCGCGCCGACGCGGCGGCGTTCGACAGCCAGGTCGAGCAGGCGCGCAATGCGCTCACGCTGCTGGTCGGCGCCACGCCGCCGGCCGAGTTGCTGCCGGTGGTGCCGTTAGCGGCCGCGTCCGACACGGCGCAGCCCGCCGCAGCCGCGCAGCTGCTGGTGCCGCCGCCCGGCCTGCCGTCGAGCGTGCTGCAGCGGCGCCCCGACGTGCTGGCCGCCGAGCACGCCCTGCGCGCGAGCAACGCCGACATCGGCGCCGCGCGCGCCGCGTTCTTTCCGCGCATCGCGCTCACCGCGTCGGCGGGCACGGCGAGCAGCACGCTGTCGGGCCTGTTCGCGAGCGGCAGCAAGGCGTGGAGCTTCGCGCCTTCGGTCAGCGTGCCGATCTTCGACGGCGGCGCCAACCGCGCGAACCTGCGCGTGGCCGAGGCGCAGCAGAAGATCGAGCTCGCCACCTACGAGAAAGCCGTGCAGACCGCCTTCCGCGAAGTGGCCGACGCCCTGGCCGAGCGGCGCACGCTGGCCGAACGGCTGGCCGCGCAGCGCTCGCTGCTGGGGGCCACGTCGCGCAGCTTCGCGCTGTCGCAGTCGCTGTTTCGCAGCGGCGCGAGCAACTACCTCGACGTGCTCGACGCGCAGCGCGCGTACTACGCCGCGCAGCAGACGCTGATCGGCCTGCAGCTCACCGAGCAGACCAACCGGCTGTCGATCTACAAGGCGCTGGGCGGGGGCTGGAAGGAAAGCTAGGCCGAGGGCGCGTGGGTTGCCGTGGCGGTGGCCGCGGCGTCGGCGGCAGGCGCCGGGCGCAGCAGCCAGCGCACTTCCTGCGTCTGCTCGCTCTCCGGGTAGCGCGCTTCCATCGTGGCCAGGATGGGCTGCGCCATGTCGGCGCGGCCCAGGCCCTGCACCAGCGCGCGGGCGGCCAGCTCGTAGGCCTGGGGAATGGTCTCGTGGCCGCGAAAGCGCTTGTCGAAGCCAGAGATCAGCGCCAGCGTGGCGTGCGCATCGCCGCCGCGCCACTCGGCGCGCGCCATGGCGATCACCAGGGCCGCATCGTCGAGCGCGAAGGCCTTGTCCCGCTCCTTGCACAGCTTGAAGACCTTGAGCGCCTCCGACGACAGGTCGCGCCGCATCAGCAGCGCAATGAAGCGCCGCGCGTGGTCGAGCAGGGTGGCGCTCTTGTCGGGCATGAGCGCCAGCACGCGGTGGTAGCGGCGCTGCGCCGCCAGGTCGTCCGACGCGGCCGTGCGCTGCGCCTCGTAGGCGGTGCCCAGCGCGGCGGGCAGGTCGCCCTCGGTGACGAGCTGCGCCACCTCGGCGTCGATGCGCTGCGCGGCGATCTGCTCGGGCGTGCGGCGCTCCGCCGGGCCGCCGCCGTCGAGTTCGCTGCCCGCCACGGCGTCGAAGCCGAAGGCCTCGTGGTGCTGGAACATCACGTAGCCCAGCAGGCTGGCCATCACCCAGCCGAAGTAGATGAAGGCGAAGTTGACGATCGGCAGCACGATGCGCCCGTCGAACATCGGCAGCACCAGCTGCAGCGCCACCTGTGCGCCGGTGCTCAGCAGGAACAGGAAGAAGCACAGCAGCGCATACGGCCAGCCGATGGTGCGCATCGCGTCCATCACGTGGCCCGGGTTCATGGCCTGGAAGAAGCTGCCCGACTGCACCAGCACGATCACCGCCGCCGGGAAGGTGAACGACATGACGAACAGGCCGACCGTGCCCAGGATGGGCGCGTAGTACGCGAGCCAGCCGATCAGCACGGCCTGCACCAGCGAGATGGCGAACAGCTTCCACGGCAGGTAGGTCCATTCGTCGCTGCCCTGGCGGCCGAAGTCGGCCGAGTCGCGGATGCCGCGCGCGCCCAGCGCAATGACCTTGAAGCCGTAGCGGCTGGCCGCCAGCATGATGCCGATCTCGATCAGCGCCAGCGCCAGCGCGTCGGGCAGGAAGAAGACGCCCTCGAACAACAGGCTGCAGAACGACAGCACCAGCCCGTAGGCCAGCGGCCGCATCTGGAAAGGAAAGGCGAAGAAGCTGTTCAGGCGGTGCCAGAACGGCGGAGGCGGCGGGAGCGAGTCCCGGGTGGCGAGCATGGCGGCGCCTGCTTTCTGTAGGTGTTGGTCGGCGGCAGTGCGGTGCGCCCCGGCGTTTCGCGCAGGAGTATACGTTTGCAACTTAAGTTGACGAATGTTTCAGCCACGGCTTCGCATACCCTGAATCCGACCGGCGGCAGCGCCCGTATATCTGGCATGCGCACCGATGCCCGACAATCCGCGGATGACTGCACCCAGCCCCGACGCCGAACTGATGGCGCTGATCGACAGGATCGGCCATCGCGACGAAGCCGCCCTGCGCCAGCTCTACGACCGCACCTCGCCCAAGCTGATGGGGCTGGCAATGCGCGTCGTGCGGCAACGCGAATGGGCCGAGGACGTACTCCAGGAAGCCTTTTTGACGGTCTGGCGAGTCGCCGGCGACTATCGCTCGTCGCTCAGCCCGCCGCTGGCCTGGCTGGGGCTGATCGTGCGCAGCCGGGCCCTCGACCTGTTGCGCCGGCGCACCGCCGACCGGGCGCAGCTGACGCAGGAATTCGACGAGCTCATGGCCGACCAGATGGAGTCGGATGCGCCCGACCCGGTCGACACGGCCGACGCCAGCGAGCAGGCCTGGGCGCTGCACCAGTGCCTGGCCCAGCTCGAAGGCAAGCAGCGCGAGGTGGTGAGCCTGGCCTATCTGCGCGAAATGAGCCACGGCGAACTGGCCGAGCAGCTCAAGCTGCCGCTGGGCACCGTCAAGACATGGATCCGGCGCGGGCTGGAAAAACTTCGCGTCTGCATGGGACGCTTCGCTTGACGGTGATGAAGAAGACAGGCCTGCCATGAAACTCACTGCCCACCCCGAACTGCTCGAACTCCTTGCCGCCAGCCACGCGCTCGGCACCCTGCGCGGCGGCGCCCGCCGCCGCTTCGAAGCCCTGGCCCGCGAACAGGCGCCGGTGCGCGCCGCCGCGCTGGTCTGGCAAGGCCGGCTCGCCAGCATGACCGAGCTGCAACCCTCGGTCGTGCCCGACCCCGCCGTGTGGACCCGCATCCGCAACATGATCGACGCCGAGCAGGCCAAGGCCGCCATCGAGCGACAGCGCGATGCGGCCAACGCCCGCGACGCCGCCCGGCCGCAACCCGGCGGCTGGCTGCGCAGCCTTGCCCTGTGGCGTGGCGCCACGGCGGCCGGCGCACTGGCCACCGTGCTGGCCGTGGTGGTCGGGCTCAACCTGCGCGACCAGCTGCAGAACGCGCCAGCGGTGCAGTACGTCGCCGTGCTGTCCGACGACCAGTCCGCCGCGTCGATGCTCGTGACCTTCGACCCCAAGAAGAAGCAGCTGTCGCTGCAGCGCGTGGGCAGCTACAGCGAGGGCGCCGACAAGTCGCTGCAGCTGTGGGCCCTGGCGCCCGGTGTGGCGCCGCGCTCGCTCGGCGTGATGGACAAGGCTCCGGGGTTGCGCCTGGCCGCCTCGGAATCCGACGTGCATGCCGTGCCGACCCTGGCCGTCACCCTCGAGGCCCGGGGCGGCGTGCCGCCGGGCAGCGGCCCCAAAGGCCCGGTGGTGTTCAAGGGCGCCTTCATCGAGAAGACAATCTAGGCTTCCCAATTTGCCTGCCTTTGCGATGCCTTCGATGAAAACCGCGTTGGCCGCGGCCGCGCTGATGGTGGCGGCGCTGGCCGCGCACGCGCAGTCCGCTTCTTTCTTTCCCCAGGAATCCGAGACGGCCGCCGCCGAGGCTGCGTCCGCCCGCGACTATCTGGCCGCCAAGGAGCGCTGGCACAACGAGCTGGCCGCCTTCGCGCGCGCCGACCAGGACCGCTTTCCTTCGCCCGGCGGCGTGGTGTTCGTCGGCAGTTCCACGGTGCGCATGTGGACGCGCCTTCAGCAGGACTTTGCGCGCGTGCCCGGCGGCGTGGTCAACCGCGGCTTCGGCGGCTCCACGCTGAACGACTGCAGCCTGTTCGCACGCGACCTGGTGGTGCGCTACAAGCCGCGCCAGGTGGTGGTGTATGCGGGCGACAACGACCTGGCCGAAGGCCGCACGCCGCTGCAGGTGCTCGACAGCTTCGCCCGCTTCGCCAACGCGGTGCGCGCCGAGTTGCCCGACACCCGCATCAGCTTCGTGTCGGTCAAGCCCAGCCCGTCGCGCGAGCAGCTCCTGCCGCAGATCCGCGAGACCAACCACGTGGTGTCGGCCTACCTGAACCTGCTGCCCAACAGCGAGTACATCGACATCTACACACCGATGCTGGGCGCCGACGGCCGCCCGCGGCCGGAGCTGTTTCGCGGCGACAAGCTGCACATGACCGACGAAGGCTACCGGCTGTGGCACGCGGTGATCGCACCGCACCTGCCGAGCATCGCGCCGGCGCCGACCGCCTCGCTGCCTTGACCTGACCGGGCCGACCGGACTCAGGCCTGCGTCGGCTGTGCAGGCCGCGTCGGCACGTCGTCCGCCGGCGGCTGCACATCCGCCCCGCGCGTGAAGCGCGCCACCACGTACATCCCGGCAAACACAGCCACCAGCAGCAGGCCGTCGCCCCACCAGGGCCGCGCGGTCTGGCTGTCGCCGTAGAAGGCCAGCACCAGCAGCACCGCCACCAGGTGCGCGCAGAACACCGGCAGCGAGGCCGAGCCCATCGCCTCCAGCCAGTGCATGCGCGGCAGGCGGCGCATCAGCCAGGGCCCGAAGCGCACCGCCAGGATGCCCAGCGCCAAAAGGTTCACCAGCCGCAGCGGGCCCAGCTGCCACTTGTCGAACAGCAGGTTCAGCTCCACGTCGCCGCCGAACGGCGCCTGCCCGTTGATGCCGTGATGCCGCCAGTACAGCCCGTACAGCGCGACGCCCGCGGCCAGCACCAGCAGCCACCACGGAAAGCGCAGCGGCTTGGCCTCGGGCCCGTTGCGGGTGGCGCCGATGCACAGCCCCGCGAACCACAGGAACTGCCAGGCGTAGGTGTTGAACGCGCCCATCTCGTGGAACGGCACCGGCACGCCCAGGTGGTGCACGGCCAGCCCGTAGACCCATTCGCTCAGGCCGAACTGCGCCGCGGCCCACACGGTCGCACTCACCGCCATCACCCAGCTCCAGCCGTGGCGCATGGCGAAGGCCAGCACCCACGGGCTCAGGAGCATGAAAAAGATGTACATCGGCAGGATGTCGAGCAAGGCCGGCTCGTAGACCAGCAGCAGCCCGTAGAGGAAGCCGTCGCGCGGCTCGGCCAGGTAATAGGACACCAGGTTCTTCACCGCCGGCTGGTCGATGTGCAAGCCCAGCGCCGCGATCACCGTGAACAGGAACAGCAGGATCGCCGCCTGGCACAGATAGACCTTCACCACGCGCCGCCAGAAGGCCTTGCGCATCGAGTCCACCCCGCGCGCAAAGCCGATGCGGCTGTACACCAGCCCGGCCACGAAGGCCGACAGCAGCACGAAGCCCTCGGCGGCCGACACGAAACCGAAGGGCTGGCCCAGCGGGTCGGTCAGTCGGGTGGGCAGGTGGGTGACGGTCATCAGCACGAGCATCAGCCCGCGCAAGGCGTCTATTTCCCAGTAGCGTTTCATCGGTCGGCGGCGAGGTCTTGGTGGCGGTCCGCGCGGCGCACGCAAGACAGCGCCCGATTGTAAGAAGAGTGGCGTAAGCCGCGACCGCAACCGGTCGACATATGACCCTTGGCACTGCCGAAGCGTCGTGCAAATCGGCTACGCTGCGCGCTGCCCCAAGGAGGAGTTCCCCGTGACCCGTTTCGTTCCCACATGGCTCTTTGCCGCCGGCGTGCTGCTGGCCGGCCCGAGCTTCGCACTTCAGATCACCAGCCTGAGCCCCCAGGGCGAGGTGGCGCGCGTGCGGCAGATCGTCGCCAAGTTCGACCAGGCCGCCGTCAATTTCGGCGACCCCAAGGCCCCCGCCCCACTCTCGGTGAGCTGCACCGACGCGCAAGCCGGCAAGGGCACCGGCCGCTGGACCGACGCCAAGGCCTGGGTCTACGACTTCGAGAACGACCTGCCCCCGGGCGTGCGCTGCACGGTCACCCGCATCCCCGGCTTCAAGCCGAGCGCGGGCGGCGAGCTGACCGGCCCCGAGCGCTACCAGTTCAACACCGGCGGCCCGTTCGTGCGCAACTACATGCCGGGCAGCTACAGCCGCATCGACGAACAGCAGATGTTCATGCTGGAGCTCAACGGCGCAGCCACGCTGGACAGCGTGCGCCAGAACATCTGGTGCGCCGCCGACGGCGTGGGCGAGCGCATTCCGGTCAAGCTGCTCGAGGGCGACCAGCGCGCCGGCCTGCTGAAAGCCTTCGGCCGCGACAAGGCCGCCGAGAAAGATCCGCTGCGCTTCGTCACCCTGCAATGCAACCGCACGCTCACGCCGGGCGCCAAGGTGCAGGTGGTGTACGGCAAGGGCGTCGCCACGGCCTCGGGCGTGGCCAACAACGTGGAACGCCGCCTCGAGTTCCAGGTGCGCGAACCCTTTGCGGTGTCGTTCACCTGCGAGCGCGAGAACGCGCAGGCCGCCTGCCTGCCGCTGCGCCCGATGCAGCTGGAGTTCAACGCCCCCGTCACGCGCAAGCTGGCCGCGCAGATCCAGCTCAAGGGCAAGGACGAGACCGTCAAGGCCCAGCTCACCAACGAAGGCGGCACGCAGAGCGACGACGACGTGGTCAACGGCGTGTACTTCGGCCCGCCGCTGGCCGAGAGCTCGCAGTTCAGCATCGAGCTGCCCTCCAAGTTCGAGGACGCCTCGGGCCGCCCGCTGGCCTCGCCTGGCACCTTTCCGCTGAAGGTGGCGACCGGCATGATGCCGCCGCTGGCCAAGTTCGCCGCCTCGCCCTTCGGCGTGGTCGAGCGCCTGGCCGAGCCCGGCGTTCCGGCCATGATGCCGGTGACCGTGCGCCGCGTGGAACCGCAGCTGATGGTGCAGGCGCTCACGCCCGGCAAGGTGAGCGACATGAATCCGAAGACCGACGCGGACATCATCGCGTGGTTCCGCAAGGTGCGCCGCTACGACAGCTACAGCATCTCGCGCGAACAGGCGCGCAAGGACGTGAAGGGCGCGCTGCCCCCGGTCATCGACAAGGACGACCGCACCTCGCTGCAGACCCGCATGCTGTCGCTGCTGGCCGGCCAGCCGGGCGTGAAGGCGCTGGACATGCCCAAGGCCGAGGGCGGCGACCCCCGCCCGTTCGAAGTCATCGGCATTCCGCTGACGCCCGGCTTCCACGTGCTCGAAATCGCCTCGCAGAAGCTGGGCGAAGCCCTGCTCGACGAGCGCTACGCCGCCGGCCGCACGATGTACGTGCGCACCACCGCGCTGGCCACCAACCTGGCCGTGCACTTCAAGCTGGGCCGCGAGAACTCGATGGCCTGGGTCACCACGCTGGACAAGGGCAAGGTCGTGGCCGGCGCCGAAGTGCGCGTGTCCAGCTGCGACGGCAAGGCCGTGGCCACCGGCACCACCGACGCGAACGGCATCGTCATGCTGAACGGCGTTTCGCCGCAGGCGCCGTCGTGCAACGGCCCGAACGAGTACGAGCAAGGCGCCTGGTTCGTCAGTGCCCGCGCCAAGGACGACAAGGGCGTGGAAGACCTCGCCTTCACCTGGAGCGACTGGCAGCGCGGCATCGAGCCCTGGCGCTTCAACGTGCCGACCAACCTGCAGCCCGAGCCCGACCGCATCGCCCACACCATCTTCGACCGCACGCTGCTGCGCGCCGGCGAAACGGTGTCGATGAAAAGCCTGATCCGCACGCAGACCAGCAAGGGCTTCGGCCTGCCGGAGAACCGGCCCGACACGCTGGTCGTCACGCACACGGGCAGCGGGCAGCGCTTCACGCAGCCGCTCAAATGGCGCAAGACCGCCACCGGCGGCCTGAGCGCGGAGAACACCTTCCCCATTCCACCCGCCGCCAAGCTCGGCGTGTACGAGGTGGTGCTGCGATCCGGCCCCGGCAAGGACGCCAATGGCGACAGCGAGGGTGAAGGCGACGGCGACGAAGGCGGCGGCAATCGCAGCTTCAGCACCGGCACGTTCCGCGTCGAGGAATTCCGCCTGCCCGTGCTCGAAGGCCGCATCTCGCCCACCGAGAAGAAGCCGCTGGTGGCAGCGACCAGCGTGCCGACCGACGTGCAGATCAACTACGTGGCCGGCGGCGGCGCGGCCAACCTGGCGGTGCGCGTGTCGGCCATGGTGCGCGGCAAGGCGCTGAGCTTTTCCGACTACGACGCCTTCAGCTTCAACCCGCCGCGCGCCACACAGGGCGACGGCAGCGAGGCCGCAGCGCCTGCGTCGGACTCGAACACGGGCGAAGAAGACCTCAACAGCGTGAACGACACCCGCGTGATCGCCGACAAGCTGCCCGTGACCCTGAACAAGGACGGCGCCGGCAAGGTCATCGTCGACAAGGTGCCCAAGGTCAAGTCCGCGCGCGAGCTGCTGCTCGAAGCCACCTACGCCGACCCCAACGGCGAGGTGCAGACCATCCGCAGCACGCAGACGCTGTGGCCCGCATCGGTCATTGCCGGCATCAAGACCGAAGGCTGGGTCTCCACCAGCCAGAAGCTCAAGTTCCAGGCGCTCGCGCTCGACCTCACGGGCAAGCCCCAGGCCGGCGTGACGCTCAACGTGCGCGCCGTGGCGCGCATCACCACCACCAGCCGCAAGCGCATGGTGGGCGGCTTCTACACCTACGACAACAAGACCGAGACCAAGGACATCGGCACCGTGTGCAGCGGCAAGAGCGATTCGCGCGGCCTGCTGCTGTGCGAGTCGGAGCTGAAGGAGGCCGGCGAAGTCGAACTCATCGCCAGCGCCACCGACGGCGAAGGCCGCGAAGCCAAGGCCGTGAGCTCGGTCTACGTGACCAAGCAGGGCGAGCTCTGGTTCGGCGGCGAGGACAACGACCGCATCGACGTGCTGCCCGAGAAGAAGAGCTACCAGCCCGGCGAGGTCGCCAAGTTCCAGGTGCGCAGCCCCTTCCGCTTCGCCACCGCGCTGGTGGCGGTGGAACGCGAAGGCATCATCGAGACGCACGTGGTGCAGCTCGACGGCAAGGACCCGACGGTCACCCTGCAGGTCAAGCCCGAGTGGGGCCCGAACGCCTACATCAGCGTGCTCGCGCTGCGCGGGCGCCTGCGCGAAGTGCCGTGGTACAGCTTCTTCACCTGGGGCTTCAAGTCGCCGCGCGACTGGTGGACGGCCTTCTGGTACGAAGGCAAGGAATACGTGGCGCCCACCGCCATGGTCGACCTGAGCAAGCCGGCCTACCGGCTCGGCATGGCCGAGATTCGCGTCGGCACGCGCGCCCACCAGCTCGACGTGACCGTCACCAGCGACAAGCCCAGCTACCCCATCCGCAGCAAGGCGCAGGTCACCATCACCGCCAAGCTGCCCGACGGCAAGCCCGCAGCCGGTGCCGAAGTGGCGCTGGCCGCGGTCGACCAGGCCCTGCTGGAGCTGATGCCCAACGACAGCTGGAACCTGCTCAACGCCATGCTGCAACGCCGCAGCTGGGGCGTGAGCACCTCCACCGCGCAGATGGAAATCGTCGGCCGGCGCCACTACGGGCGCAAGGCCGTGCCCGCGGGCGGTGGCGGCGGCAAGGGCCAGACACGCGAACTGCTCGACACCCTGCTGGTGTGGAACCCGAAGGTGGTGCTCGACGCCAACGGCCAGGCCGTGGTGACGGTGCCGCTGAACGACGCGCTCACCACCTTCAAGATCGTGGCCGTGGCCGATTCGGGCACCAGCCTGTTCGGCACCGGGCAGGCCAGCATCCAGGCCACGCAAGACCTGCAGATCATCAGCGGCCTGCCGCCGCTGGTGCGCGAAGACGACCAGTTCCGCGCCCAGATCACGCTGCGCAACACCACGCAAAAGCCGATGAAGGTGGAAGCCACGCCGCGCGCCACCCTGCTCACCCTGGAGCCGCAGACCGTGGACATTCCGGCCGGCGAAGCGCGTGAAGTGACCTGGACCGTGACCGCGCCCGCGCAGCTCGCGCAGACCCGCGCCGAAGCCATCCTGTGGGAAATCGAGGCCAAGGACACCCTGGGCGGCGCACGCGATGCGCTCAAGGTGCGCCAGCGCATCGTGCCCTCGGTGCCGCTCACGGTGCAGCAGGCCACGCTGGTGCAGCTCGACGGTCCGTTCACGCTCGACGTGGCGCCGCCGGCCGACGCCCTGCCCGGCCGCGGCGGTCTCAAGCTGGCCCTGCAACCCCGCCTGGCCGAAGGCCTGCCGGGCGTGCGCGACTGGTTCGCCAACTACCCCTTCATCTGCCTCGAACAGAAGACCAGCAAGTCGGTCGGCCTGCGCGACGCCAAGATGTGGCAGGGCGTGCTCGCAACGTTGCCCACCTACCTGGACAGCGACGGCCTGGCCAACTACTTCCCGCCGCGCGACGGCGAAGCCAACCGCGGCAGCGACATCCTCACGTCGTACCTGCTCGCGGCGACGCACGAAGCCGCGCAACTCGACCCCGCCTTCGCGCTGGCCGACGACCTGCGCGCGCCGATGGAGTCGGGCCTGATCGCCTTCGTCGAAGGCCGCATCACGCGCGAGTTCTGGAGCCCGCGCAAGGACCTGGACGTGCGCAAGCTCGCCGCGCTCGAGGCGCTCTCGCGCTACGACAAGGCCAGGGGCAGCATGCTCGGCAGCATCACCATCGCGCCGAACCAGTGGCCCACCAGCGCGGTGATCGACTGGCTCAACATCCTGAAGCGCGTGAACGACGTGCCGCAGCGCCAGCAGCGCCTGGACGAGGCCAACAACGTGCTGAAGGCGCGCCTGTCCTACCAGGGCACCAAGCTGATCTTCAGCACCGAGCAGGACGACTACTGGTGGTGGCTGATGACCAACGGCGACGTGAACACCGCCCGCCTGCTGCTCAGCGTGATGGACGATCCGGCCTGGAAGGACGACATCGGCAAGCTGGCCAACGGCTTCATCGGCCGCCAGCAGAACGGCGCCTGGCACACCACCACTGCCAACCTGTGGGGAGGGCTGGCGCTGGAGAAGTTCAGCAAGGTGTTCGAGAGCACGCCGGTGGCCGGCATCACGGCCGCCACGCTGGGTGCCGTGAAGGCGCAGGTCGACTGGAGCCGCGTCGAGCGCGTGAAGACCAGCGACGCGGCCGGCGCACCGAACCAGACCACCATGTTCGGCGCGCCCGCATCGCCGGGCAACCTGAAGAACAACACGATGTTCCTGCCCTGGGCTGCATCGGCATCGGGCGCACCGGCGCGCGACACCCTGCTGGTCACGCAGCAAGGCACCGGCAAGCCGTGGCTCACGCTGCAGTCGATCGCCGCCGTGCAGCTGAAGGCGCCGTTCGCGGCCGGCTATGCGCTCAAGAAGACCATCACGCCGGTCGAGCAGGCCACGCCGGGCAAGTACACCCGCGGCGACGTGCTGCGCGTGAGCATCGAGGTGAACGCCAGCGCCGACATGACCTGGGTCGTCATCAGCGACCCGATTCCGGGCGGCGCCACCATCCTGGGCGGCGGCCTGGGCCGCGATTCGCAGATCGCCACGCAGGGCGAGAAGAAGAGCGGCGCGGGCATGCCGGCTTTCGAGGAACGCAGCTTCGAGGCCTTCCGCAGCTACTACGAGTACCTGCCCAAGGGCGTGGTGAAGATGGAATACACGGTGCGCCTGAACAACGTGGGCGACTTCGCGCTGCCGCCGAGCCGCGTCGAGGCGATGTATGCGCCCGAGATGTTCGGCGAGACGCCGAATGCGCGGGTGAAGGTGGAGGCGGCGAAGTAAGCCGCGGTCCACGAATGACAAACTGAACAAAAGGGAGAACACACATGGGACTGGCCATCAGCGTCGGCACGCTTGCCGACTTTCTGCAAAACGACCCCGAAGGCGCTGAGTGGTTCGAGGGCGACTTCGAGATCGTGAACACCGTGCTGGCGGCGGCAGGCCTGCCGCCGCACGTCGAGCCGCGCGAGCTGCCGCCGCTGGATTCGCGGGCCTCGCTCGACGGGTTTCCGTATTCGTTCATCCACCACCTGCGCCGCGCCTATGCGCATTGCGTGGTGTCGCCGGGCTGGACGGCCACGTCCGTCGAAGAAGGCGTCGACCCGTCGGAAGACCCGGCCGTGCAGGAAGCGCTCGACATCGCGGAAAGCCACCTCATCTGCCATTCGGACGCCGAAGGCTTCTACGTGCCGATCGAGTTCGACGAAGTGCTGTTCTCCGAATCCGAGTCGGAAGAAGAGGCGCTGACCGGCGGCATGCTCGGCTCGTCGTACCGGCTGCGCGACGAGCTGGTGCAGGTCGCGCCCGCGCTCGGCATCGCACTGGCCGACGGGCAGCTGTCGGACGCGGAAGCGGCGCGCATCGGCGCGCTGGGCCAGAGCGACGAAGGGCTGTACCGCGAGTACGAGGCGTGGCTGCTGCTGTATGAAATGGCGCGGCTGAGCATCGCGCACAAGACGGCCATCGTCTTCTCTTGATCGTCGCGAACCGACCGCACCTGAGCGCACCCGCCCCATGACGACCCGCCGGCTGGCCACCGTCACCCTGCTGGTGCGCGACTACGACGAAGCCATCCGCTTCTTCACCGAGGCACTGCGCTTCGCGCTGGTCGAAGACACGCCGCGCGGACCGGGCAAGCGCTGGGTGGTGGTCGCGCCCGCGCACGGCGCGGGCGCCGCGCTGCTGCTGGCCAAGGCCGTGACCGACGAGCAGGAGGCCGGCATCGGCAAGCAGGCCGGCGGCCGGGTTTTCCTGTTCCTCCACACCTCGGACTTCGCTGGCGACCATGACCACATGGTGTCGCACGGCGTGCGCTTTCTCGAAGAGCCGCGCCACGAGCCGCATGGCACGGTGGCAGTCTTCCTGGACCTCTGCGGCAACCGGTGGGACCTGATCCAGCCGAGCGACGCATGACTTGCAACCGCATCTTCTTCGCCGGCAACCTCTCCACATGGAGCCCCGCAATGGCCTACCTGCTGCCCCTGCTTTTTTTGCTTCCCCTGGCTGCCGTGGTGGTCTTCGGCGGCTATCTGCTGCGTGCGATCCTGCCCCGGGAACATGCGCTGCAATCGCGGCTCACTCACGACGCCATCGCGAACTACGCCAGCCTCGCCATGAAGAACGTGAAAGGCATCCTCGGCGTCCTCCTGGTCATCTACTTTCTGGTTGTCGGCTTTCTCTACGGCTGACCGCGCCGCAGGCAGTGCCGAACGCCCTGCGGCGCACGCATCGGCCTAAACTGCCCTCCCCTCTTCTTCAGGAGAAAGCCATGACCACGATGGAAATTGCGAACCAGCTCGTCGCGCTGTGCCGGCAAGGAAAGTTCCAGGACGCGAGAGCGCTCTACGCCGACGATGCCGTGAGCGTCGAGGCGGGCGCGCCGCCCGGCGGCCAGCGCGAGGCGGTCGGCCTGGCGGCCATCGAGGCCAAGGGCAAGTGGTGGAGCGACAACCACGAGGTGCACTCGGCCAAGATCACCGGCCCGTGGCCGCACGACGACCGCTTCATCGTCGCCTTCGAATTCGACGTGACCATGAAGCCCACGGGCCAGCGCTTCACGATGGAAGAAGCCGGGCTCTACACGGTGAAGGACGGGGCCATCGTGCGCGAAGAGTTCTTCTATTCGATGGGCGGCTGAAGTCCGGCGCGTGCGGCGGCGGTTGCGGCAACCGCGGGTGCCGGCACACCTCGCACGGCACACTCCCCGGCACGACCCCCCGCAAAATGCCCCGCAGGTGCCCTCATGAACACACGATTTGTCGAAGCCTTCCTCTGGGCCGCCAGGCTGGGCAGCTTCCGCGCGGCCAGCGACCGGCTCCACATCACGCAGGCGGCGGTGTCCAACCGCGTCGCCTCGCTCGAAGAAGACATCGGCGCGCGCCTGTTCGAGCGCGACGCGCGCGAGCTGCGGCTCACGCCGGTGGGCGTGCGGCTCATGGACTACGGCGAGCGCCTGCTCGAACTGCGCCGCGAAATCGTTTCGCTCGGCCGTCCGCGCGACGACCTGCTCGGGCTGGTGCGCATCGGTGCCATCGAGACGGTGGTGCACACCTGGCTGCTGGGTTTTCTGACCAACCTGCGCTCCACCTACCCCGGCATCGAGGTGCAACTGACCTCCGAGACCACGCTGGCCCTGCACCGCGGCCTGCGCGAAGGGGCGCTGGACATCGCGCTGCAGACCGACCACATCGCCGGCGCGGGCATCGTGAGCACGCCGTGCCTGCCGATGCCCATGGGCTGGGTCGGCCCGCCAGGCGCCGAGGCGACGCAGATGGTCGACCAGCTGCTGCGCCAGCCCGTGCTGACCATGAGCCCCGGCTCGCAGCCGCACGAGGCGTTGAAGAACCTGTACCGCGCGGTGGGCATTCCGCTGGGCAAGGTGCACTGCGTGAGCTCCATCTCCGCGCTGGCGCGGCTGGTGAAGTCGGGCTTCGGCAATGCGCTGGTGCCGCTGCCGCCGGTGTATGAATACGTGGCCAGCGGCGATGTGCGCATCATCGAATGCGATGCGCTCATCTCGCCGCAGCGGCTGGTGGTGAGCCATCTGGAGGCGGCCGACTCCGACGCCATCCGCCTCGTGGCCGAGCTGGCCTGCCGGGCGTCGGACCAGTTCACGGCCTCGGCAATCGCACCAACCTGGAACGGCACTTCAGAGGGTTAACCCTCGAAATCGTGCATTTCCGCCCCACGAAGGGGCCAGTAATTCTTGTGCCAGTGGCCCACAAAAACTCGTTTGTGACAGCGGCACCCTGCGACGGAAGATCGCGCCTTCAATTTTCGAAGGCCCGCCCGCTCTTCCGTCGCCATGACCACCCTCGCTTCTTCTGCTCTTCCTGACACCGACGCCGCAGCCGTCAACGGCCTGCTGTTCGTCGCCTCCGACGTCGACGCCGCCGACGACGCCGACTTCAACCGCTGGTACGACCGGGAACACGTGGAAGAGCGCGTGCGCATTCCGGGCTTCTTGTCGGGCGCGCGCTACTCGTCGCTCGAAGGTGGGCGCAAGTACCTGGGCCTGTACCGCACCGAATCGCTGGCGGTGTTCCGCTCGGCGGGCTACCGCGCCGCGTTCGAGAAGCAAACGCCGTGGTCCATCGCCAACCTCGACCGCATGCGCCAGCCGATGCGCCGCGTGTGCGCCGTGCGCGCCGTCACCGGCTTCGGCAGCGGCAGCCATGCGGTCGTGCTGCCGCTGCCCGTGGCCGCCGATGCCGAAGCGCTCACGGCCCACGCCGCGCGCGTGGGCCGGGCGCTGGCCGAGCAGGCAGGCTTCGTGCAGTCGTACCTGCTGGTGCCCGACACCGCGCTGAGCACGCCGCTGCCGCGCGAAGCCACCGAAGGCCGCGTGCTGCAGCCGATGCTGGTGGTCGAAGCCAGCAGCACCGGCGCCGCGCGCACCGCGCGCGCCACGGCCGCCGCCGCCTTCGACACCGACCCCGCCACCGGCTGGCTGCTCGCGCTCGGCTGGAAGCTGGGCGCGGCCGAGCTGCGCTGATCTTTTTTTGCCTTTCCGCCTTGTCCTTCCGACTTCACCGAACAAAGGTATTCCGATGACCGAACATGTTCTTCCCGCTGCGGCCCCCGCAGCCAAACCCGGTGCAACCGGCGCACCAGGCACGACCGGCTCCCCGAAGATGGGCCGCCTGGCCATGGCCAGCTCCATCGGAACCACGCTCGAGTGGTACGACTTCACGGTCTACAACATCATGGCCGCGCTGGTCTTCAACGCGGTGTTCTTCCCGTCGTTCGACCCGCTGACCGGCACCATCCTGGCCTTCTCGACCTATGCGGTCGGCTACATCTCGCGACCGCTGGGCGGCGTGGTGTTCGGCCACCTGGGCGACCGGCTGGGGCGGCGCTTCGTGCTGGTGGCCACGCTGGTCATCATGGGCATCTCCACCGGCCTGATGGGCCTGCTGCCCACCTACGCCACATGGGGCATCTGGGCGCCCGTGGCGCTGGTGGCGCTGCGCTTCGTGCAGGGCGTGGCACTCGGCGGCGAATGGGCCGGTGCGGTGCTGCTGTCGATGGAACACGGCAAGCCCGACGAGCGCGGACGCAACGCCTCGTTCACGCAGGTCGGCCCTTCGTGCGGCACGCTGATCGGCACCGGCTTCATCGCCATCGTGTCGGCCTGGCTGAGCCCGGAAGAATTCCAGGCCTGGGGCTGGCGCCTGCCGCTGATCTCCAGCGTCGCGCTGGTGCTGTTCGGCCTGTGGCTGCGCCGCGGCGTGGACGAGACGCCGGTTTTCCTCGAAATGGAACAGAAGAAGGCCACCGCCAAGACGCCCATCAAGGAAGTGTTCACGCAGCACTGGCGCAGCCTGCTGGTGGCCGGCGGCTCGCGCATCGGCTCCGACGTGCTGTACGCGCTGGTCGTGGTGTTCACACTGACCTACGTGACGACGGTGCTGCACCTGTCGCGTCCGCTGGCGCTCACCGCCACGATGATCGGCGCGGCCTGCAACGCCATTGCGGTGCCGTGGTTCGGCAGCCTGTCCGACCGCGTCGGGCGCCGCCCGGTCTACATTGCCGGCGCGCTGCTGGGCATGGTGTGGGCCTTCGTGTTCTTCGTGCTGATGGACAGCGCGCACCCGGTCGCCATCTGCGCGGCGGTGGTGGTCGGCCTGCTGATCCACGCCATGATGTACGGCCCGCAGGCCGCCTTCGTCACCGAGCAGTTCCCCGGCCGCGTGCGCTACGCCGGGGCTTCGCTGGCCTACACGCTGGCCGGCATCGTGGGCGGCGGCTTCGCGCCGCTGATCATCGCGAGCCTGTTCAAGTCGTGGGGCAGCACGCTGGCCGTGTCGCTGTACGTGGTGGCCGCACTGAGCCTGACGCTGATCGCCCTGGTGGTGGCCCGCGAAACCGCCAAGCGTCCGCTGGAGACCTGAGATGAGCATGCAACGACTGAACTTTGCGTGCGAGCGCCTCGCCGCCGACGGCACGCGCTCCACCGCCCTGCACACCGTGGCACCCCGCGCGCTGGTGGTGGCGGGCTGGACCGGCCGCGACGTGGCGGCCATCGAGCACCACATCGAGGAACTCGCGGCCATCGGCGTGCCGCGCCCGTCGAGCGTGCCGCTGTACTACCGCGTGGCGGCCCAGTTGCTGACGCAGTCGCCCGACATCGAGGCGCTGGGCGACCAGAGCTCCGGCGAGGCCGAGCCTGTGTTCTTCTTCTCGCAGGGCGAGTGGTGGCTGAGCGTGGCCTCCGACCACACCGACCGCAAGGTCGAGAGCTACTCGGTGGCCGTGTCCAAGCAGATGTGCGCCAAGCCCGTGGCCGACACGGCGTGGCGCTGGGCCGACGTGCAGGCACACCAGGACGGCATCGAACTGCACTCGCGCATCCTGGAAGACGGCCGCTGGATCGACTACCAGCGCGGCACGCTCGCATCGATCCGCCCGCTGGCCGCCCTGCGCGACGGCATGCCCGGCGTGGGTGCCGCACCCGAGGGCCTGTTCATGACCTGCGGCACGCTGGGCGCCTTGCCCAACGCCAAGGGCGAAGGCATCCGCCCCGCCACGCAGATGGAAATCGAACTGCACGACCCGAAGCTGCAGCGGCGCATCGTGCATCGCTACGCCGTGCAGGCACTGCCGGTGGTGGCGTGATGAACGGCGACGAATTCACCATCGCCGCCCTGCGCGCACGCATCGCGCGCGGCGAGCTCTCGCATGAAGCGCTGATCGACCGGGTGCTGGACGCGGCAGCGCTGCCCGCCGCCGAGCACGTGTTCACGCGGCTCTACGCCGACGGCGCCCGCGCCGCGGCGCGCCATGCCGACGCGGCCCGCAAGGCCGGCATCGAACTCGGCGCGCTGGCCGGCCTGCCCGTGACGGTGAAAGACCTCTACGACGTGGCCGGCGAGACCACGCTGGCGGGCTCCGCCGTGTGCGTGGGCGAACCGGCGGCCCTGCACGATGCCGTGGCCGTGGCCCGGCTGCGCACCCGGGGCGCGGCCATCGTCGGCAAGACCAACATGACCGAGTTCGCGTTCTCGGGCGTGGGCATCAACCCGCACTACGGCACGCCGCGCAACCCGGCGGATGCGGCCACGCCGCGCATTCCGGGCGGGTCGTCGTCCGGCGCAGCCGTGTCGGTGGCGCTGGGCCTGGCGGTCGCTGGACTGGGCTCGGACACGGGCGGTTCCATCCGCATTCCGGCCGCGCTGTGCGGCCTGGTCGGCTTCAAGAGCACGCAGTCGCGGGTGCCGCGCACCGGCGCCTTCGAGCTGGCGCGTTCGCTCGACACCGTCTGCGCCATGGCGCGCTCGGTGGAAGATTGCCTGACAGCGGACGCGGCGATTGCCGATGCACCGCTCGCCGTGCGCCGCCGACCGCTGCAAGGCATGCGCCTGGCCGTGCCGCGCACGCTGATGTTCGACGACATCGAGCCCGCCGTGGCGCATGCCTTCGACCGCGCGCTGCAGGCGCTGTCGGCCGCGGGCGCGCAGATCGTGGACATCACGCTGGCCGAACTCGCGGAGATCGCGACCGTCAACGCACCCGGCGGCTTCTCGCCCGTGGAGGCCTCGGCCGTGCACCGCGAGCGTTTCGCTGCAAGGCGCGACGGCTTCGACGCCCGCGTGGCCGCGCGCGTCGCGCTGGGCACCGAGGTGCGCGCCGCCGACTACATCGCCATGCAGGACCGTCGCCGCGACTGGACCGGCCGCATCGAACGCGCCATCGAAGGCTTCGACGCGCTCGTGTGCCCGACCGTGCCGATCGTGGCGCCGCCCATCGCGGCGCTGGCCGAGGACGCGGCCTTCTTCAAGGCCAACGGCCTGCTGCTGCGCAACACCTTCGCGATCAACCTGTTCGACGGCTGCGCGTTCAGCCTGCCGTGCCATGCGCCGGGCGAACTGCCGGTGGGGCTGATGCTGTCTTCGGTGCGCGGCGACGATGCGCGCCTGGCCGCCGTGGCGCTGGCCGCCGAGCGGGTGGTGCGGCCCGCCTGAAGCACGGGCGGGCCGGCGGTATCCGGTGGCGGCGCCATGCCGCCATCGGCTATCTTCCGCTTCATGCCCTTCACGCAACCGCATCCCCCGACGCAACCTTCACTGTCCGGCCCTCGGCTGGTGCTGCGCCCGCTGCTCGCGTCCGACGCGGCGGCGCTCGTCGAAGCCGCCGCGGACGGCGAGCTCTGGAACCTTCCGTTCACCGTCGTGCCCTCGGCCGACACCGTCGATGCCTGGATCGGCAACGCCCTCGCGGGCCAGGCCGCGGGCACCGTGATGCCCTTTGCCACGGTGGTGCGCGAGACGGGCCAGGTCATCGGCTCCACGCGCTTCTGGAAGATCGACCGCACCAACCGCAAGCTGGAAATCGGCAGCACATGGATCGGCGCGTCCTGGCAAAAGACTTTCGTGAACACCGAGGCCAAGTTCCTGATGCTGCGCCATGCGTTCGAAGAACTGCAGTGCGTGCGCGTGCAGTTCACTACCGACGAGATCAACGCGAAGTCTCGCGCGGCGATCCTGCGGCTGGGCGCCAAGCAGGAGGGCATCGTGCGGCACGAGCGGATCATGCCGGACGGGCGCAAGCGCAACTCGGTGCGCTTCAGCATCATCGACGACGAGTGGCCGCAGGTGAAGCAACAGCTGCAGGAGCGGCTTCGCTAGACTGGGCGGTGCAGCGCACGCATTGCGCTTCATGTCGAAACGGAGAGCGCCCATGTGCCGCAGCATCAAGACCCTCTACAACTTCGAGCCCCCTGCCACCGAGCAGGAAGTTCGTGCGGCCGCGCTGCAGTTCGTGCGCAAGCTCAGCGGTTTCAGCGTGCCTTCGCGCGCCAACGAAGAAGCCTTCGAGCGCGCGGTCGACGAGGTGACGGCCACTGCCGCGCGGTTGCTCGCATCGCTGGTGACCACCGCGCAGCCTCGGGATCGCGAGACCGAGGCCGAGCGCGCCAAGGCCCGCAATGCGGTGCGCTTCGGCAATGCTGTGGGTTGATGTTGCCCCGTGCTGTTCGGGGCTGAAATCAAGGAGGAGCGAAGCGGGGGACATTCGCGCAGGGGAGTACCCTGCGGCCTGTGCACCCGCCCCGAACAGCAGCCGCGCGAACAGACGAAAAAAAGCAAAAAAGCCACGAAGCACTGGGCTTCGTGGCCTTGCATCCGAACGCAGTGATCAGTTGCGGTTCGGATTGTTCGGGGCGCGGTCGTAGCGATTGGGCACGCCGTCTCCGTCACGGTCGCGGTCGGCACGGTTGGGCACGCCATCGCGGTCCCGGTCGCCGTAGCCTCCGCGCGGCGGCGGTGGGCGGTCGTAGGGCACGGCCACGCAGCCCGCGAGGAAGGCCGATGCGGCCAGCAAGATCGCCAATGTCTTCGTCATGTGAGTTCTCCTTGGAGTGTTCGTGGAACCGGGCATCGCCTCCTGCGAGTCGGTATCTGCATTGAAGGCCACGCCCGTACGCTTCGGGTTTCGGGATGAAAGCCCTTGCGTGAAGTTCGTTACCGTGTGTGCAGCCTGATGCGAACTTTGGCGTGAAGTTTTCTCCCGACGAGGCAGCCTTCGGCCCGTCCCCAGGTAGGCGCGGTTCCCGTGGTGCATCGCAGAGAATGTCGGCGGCCCCCACTTCCGGACACGAACCTTTTCCCGATGCAGCTCGCGCCCTTCCTTCCCACCCGCAAGACCCTCGCCTCGGCACTGCTGGCCGCGGCCTGCATGCACCCGGCCGGGGCCATGGCGGGGTTCGTGAGCTTCGAGGACGTGAAGCGCGACTTCCGCTCGTCCGACACCGCCGTGCTCGACCGCAACGGCGAACTGCTGCAACGCGTGCGCACCGACGCCACCGTGCGGCGCGGCCAGTGGACCGCATTGGCCGACGTGTCGCCCGCGCTGCGCACGGCCATGGTGCTGAGCGAGGACCGGCGCTTCTACGAGCACAGCGGCATCGACTGGCGCGCCGTGTCCGCGGCCGCGTGGGGCAACCTGTGGAACACGCGCACACGCGGCGCGTCGACCATCACCATGCAGCTGTCGGGCCTGCTCGACGACGACCTGCGCCGCAACTCGGGCGGGCGCAGCTTCACGCAGAAGATCGGCCAGACGGTGGCCGCCGCGCAGCTGGAGCGCAACTGGCGCAAGGACCAGATCCTCGAGGCCTACCTCAACACCGTGCCGTTCCGCGGCGAGATCGTCGGCATCGACGCGCTTTCGCGCACGCTGTTCGGCAAGGCGCCGAGCGGGCTCGATGCACGCGAGGCGGCCGTCGCGTCGGCGCTGGTGCGCGCGCCCAATGCCAAGCCCGCCGTGGTGGCGCAGCGCGCCTGCGAGGTGCTGCGCGTGATGGAGCCGCAGCAAAAGGTCGACTGCGAGGCGCTGGACATGTTCGCCAGCGCGGCGGTGCAACGGCGCGCCTTCGATGCGAATGAAGGCATTGCGCCGCATGCCGCGCGCCGGGTGCTGCGGGAGATCCGCGACGCGGATGCGGGGGCGGTCCCCACCCCGGCCCCCCCTTCCCAGAGGGGAAGGGAGAAGGACAAGGACGCCGGGGTCAGGACGACCTTGCGCGCGCCGCTGCAACGCTTTGCGCTCGACACGCTGCAGCGCCACCTGCGCGAGCTGCGCGCACGGCATGTGGAAGACGGCGCGCTCGTGGTGCTCGACAACGCCACCGGCGAGGTGCTCGCATGGGTCGGCTCGTCGGGCCCGTTGAGCCAGGCCGCCGAGGTCGACGGCGTGACCGCGCTGCGCCAGCCGGGCTCCACGCTCAAGCCGCTGCTCTACGGGCAGGCCATTGCCGAGCGGCGCATCACGGCGGCCTCGCTGATCGAGGACTCGTCGGCGCAGATCAGCACGGCCAGCGGCCTCTACATTCCGCAGAACTACGACCGTCGCTTCAAGGGCCCGGTGTCGGCGCGCACAGCGCTGGCCGCCTCGCTCAACGTGCCGGCGGTGCGCACGCTGGTGATGGTGTCGCCCGAATCGTTCGCGCGTGAACTGCGCGCCGCCGGCCTGCCATTGCGCGAAAGCGGCGACTACTACGGCTACAGCCTCGCACTGGGCAGCGCCGAGGTCTCGTTGCTGTCGCTCACCAACGCCTACCGCATGCTGGCCAACGGCGGGCGCTACGGCACGACCACGATGACGGTGCGCACGGGCGCAGCGGCCGAGAAGGCAAAAGCGGCCGCGCCGCCGCTGCTCGATGCACGCGCCGCCTTCATCGTCGGCGACATCCTCTCCGACCCGAACGCGCGCACGCGCACCTTCGGGCTGGACAGCATTCTGTCCACCCGCTTCTGGACCGCCGTGAAGACCGGCACCAGCAAGGACATGCGCGACAACTGGGCCGTGGGCTGGTCGCAGCGCTACACGGTGGGCGTGTGGGTGGGCAACGCCAGCGGCGAATCGATGTGGGACGTGAGCGGCACCAGCGGCGCCGCGCCGGTGTGGGCCGAGGTGATGCGCTTTTTGCACGCGCGTGAACCTAGCCGCGCGCCCGTGCCGCCGCCCGGCCTGGTCGAGGCGCGCGTAGAGTTCGGCCCCGGCGCCGACGGCGCCCCGCTCGAAGCGGCGCGCGCCGAATGGTTCCTGCAAGGCACCGAGCAGCCGCTGTTCGCGCTGGACACCGGCATGGCCGCAGACGCCGGCTTCGCGCGCATCACCGCGCCGTCGGACGGCACCATCATCGCGGTCGACCCCGACATTCCGCCGCTGCGCCAGCGTGTGCGCTTCGAGTCCGAAGGGCGCGGCGTGCAGTGGCGCATCGACGGCAAGCACTTTGCGCGCGGCAACAGCGCGCAGTGGCTGCCCTGGCCGGGCCGGCACGTGATCGAGCTCGTGGACGCCGCCGGCAAGGTGGTCGACCAGCGCCGCATCGAGGTGCGCGGCGCGGGCGTGGTGACGAAGAGCGCACAGCGCTGAAAAGAACAAGGCACTACAAGGGAGGGATGCGCGAATGAATGCTCGTCGATGGCCGGCAACGGCACTGGTGTGGCTGTCCCTGTGCCTTGCGCTGCTGGCGTGGGCCGTGCCGGCGCAGGCCAGGCCGGTGCCGGTGCCCGCCATGCAATCGCGCGTGGTCGACCTCACGAACACGCTGAAGGCGGACGAAGCCGTCGCGTTGCGCGGCGACATCGCCACCCTCGAGGCCCACACCCAGGCGCAGCTTGCGGTGCTGATCGTGCCGACCACGGGCGAAGACACCATCGAGCAGTACGCCACCCGCGTGTTCGCGCAATGGAAGCTCGGGCGCAAGGACGAGGACGACGGCGTGCTGCTGCTGGTGGCGCTGAAGGACCGCAAGATGCGCATCGAGGTGGGCACCGGGCTGGAAGGCACGGTCACCGACATCCAGGCCGGCCGCATCATCGACCGCGAAATGGCGCCGCGCTTTCGCAACGGCGACATCGCCGGCGGCGTGCAGGCCGCGGTGCGGGCACTGTCGCAGCTGATCGATCCGCGCACGCTCACGCCGCCCGTCGACACGAGCGAGCAGGTGCCGATCGACGTGACAACCGACAGCGCGCCCCGGCCAGCCTCGCGGGGCGCCCATGTGACGCCCGAAGGCTGGGCGCTGTTCGGCGTGCTGGCGTGGAGCCTGGGCGTGGGCGTCTGGTACGGCCGCGGGGTGGCCGGCAACGCACGCGGCCGCGCGGCGGTGCAACAGGCACCCCGCAAGCGCAAGGGCAAGCTGCAAGGCAAGGCCCGGCGCCCCGAGCTGCTGGCCGAAGCCGTCGCGTCGGTCACGCCCGACGCACCGCGGCGCAAGCGCAGCTGGCGCGTGGCACTGGCCTTGTTGGGAGCCGGTGCGGCGGGCGGCGCCGTGGCGCTGGCCAGCCCGGTGATGGCGGCCTTCCTGGCCACGCCGGCCCTGGTTGCCGGCGGTATCGGCTACGCCTGCGGGCGCTGGCGCACGGTGAGCTATGTGGTGGGCGGCATCGGGCTCGCGATCGCGGGGCTGGTCGCCCTGGCGTTCACGCTCGGCGCGGAGCGTTTCTGGTGGGGCTTTCTGTGGGCCATGGGCATCGCCGGCGTGTGCCTGTTCGCCACGGTCATCGTGGTGTGCATGCGCAACACCTGGCAGCGCAGCGTGCCGGGCTTCACGGTGCGCCTGCTGGTCGTGGGCGGCATCTGCGTCTTCATGGTGTGGGTGACACGCCCGGGCGCGGTGCCCGACGAGACCTGGATTCCCGCGGCGCTTGCGACCTTCATCGCGCTGCTGTTCGGTTTTCTGCCGTACGGCGGCGGGAGCGGTGGCAGTGGCGGCGACGACGACAGCGGCTGGAGCAGCAGTTCTTCTTCGTCGTCCTCTTCTTCGTCTTCTTCGTCCTCTTCCAGTTCGTCCTCGTCGTCCGGCGGCGGCGGCTCCAGCAGCGGCGGCGGCGCCTCGGGAAGCTGGTAGTTGCGGGGCGTCAGGGCGTCATGACGCCCGGAACACACCCAGCACGTAATCGACGAAGGTCTTGATCTTGGGCGAGTTGCGCCGCGCGGGCAGGTACACCAGGTTGATCTCCTGCGGCTTGAGCGCAAGCGAGGCCAGCACCGGCACCAGCAGGCCGGCGTCGACCTGCGGCTGCGCCAGCGACACCGGCAGCAGCGCAATGCCGCGGGCCGACAAGGCCAGCTGCAGGGTCAGCTCCAGGTCGTCCGACTGGCACACGCTGTCCACGCGCACCCGGTGGGTCCGCTCGAGCGTCGTGAGATGGACTTCCCGCTTGCGGCCCTCGGCTTCGCCCGACAGGAAGGCGTGCGAGGCCAGGTCGCCCAGGCTTTGGAGCGCGGCATGCGACGCCAGGTACAACGGCGCGGCGCACAGCATCAGCGGCTCGTTCTTCAGGTGGCGCGCCACCAATTCGTCGCAGCCTTCGCGCCCGCGCCGGATGGCCACGTCGGCTTCGTCGCGCACCAGGTCCGCGCGGTCGTTGCCGGTTTCGACCCTCACGTCGAGTTGCGGGTAGGCACGCATGAAATCGGGCAGGTGGCTGGTCAGCAGTTCGCGGCCGTAGTAGTGCGGCACGGCGATGCGCAGCCTGCCGGTGACGGCGCCTCCGCCCGCGGACAGGTTCAGCATCACGTCGTCGAGGATCGTCAGCACATGCTGGGCCGCCACCAGAAACTCCCGGCCCTCGTCGGTCAGGCCGAAGCGGGCGGCGCCGCGGTGCAGCAACTGGTGGCCCACCGTGGCTTCCAGCCGCTGCAACTGGCGCGATGCGGAGGCCTTGGGCACGTTCAGAACGTCGGCCGCGGGCGTCAGTCCGCCAAGCTGGGCGGCCTTGGTGAAGAGCCGCACGTCCGACAAAGAAAAGTCCTTCATTTCAACTTCTGGGGGCGCCGTTTTTCCGCGTTGGGGGTGATTGGGAAGTCGCTCACGGGTTCGCAAGTGACCTTTAGTTTCATTTTCAGCCAGTCAGGCAATAATTAGTAACAATTGGTGAACGTTTCCCCAAATCCGGGAAAAGTTCACTTTTTCATGACTTTTGTTTGAAACCGGCTTGTGCATTCCTGCGAACAAAGGTTTGCAGATCTGTCGCGCCGCTGCACCGGCCACCACCGCACCGCGGGTCCGGGCTTTGCAATGGCGGCAGAATTCGTCCAATCATTGAATGAATAGGCCTTTTTGATGCTCGCCCAAGCACCCCGCACCTCCCTGGCAGACACCGCCGCCGACAGCATCCGGGCAGAAATCTCCGCCGGGCGCTGGGCGGTCGGCTCGCGCATTCCCATCGAGCCGCAGCTCGCGCAGTTGCTGGGCGTGAGCCGCGGCACCGTGCGCGAAGCGGTCAAGACGCTGGTCTCGCGCGGGCTGCTCGAAGTGCGCCAGGGCTCGGGCACCTATGTGCGCTCGGGTTTCGACCCCTCCTCCAGCCTGCAGAAGATGCGCCTGGCCAGCCTGCGCGACCAGTTCGAGGTGCGCCGCGCGCTCGAGGTGGAAGCCGCGCGGCTGGCCGCCGTGCGCCACACCGCGCGCGACCTGCGCCGCCTGCACACCCTGCTCGACAAGCGCGGCGTGCCCGGCGCGGACGACAACGGCGCGGCTTTCATCGAGCGTGACCTGGCCTTTCACCTGGCCATCGTCGATGTGTCGGGCAACCTGGCGCTGGCCGAGACCTGCCGCTTCATCACGGGCTACATCAAGGAAACCATCGCCAGCACCATGGGCACGGTGCTGCCCGAGCCCGACGAGGCCGCGCACCGCGCCATCGTCGAAGGCATTGCCAGCCGCGACCCCGATGTGGCGGCCGCGGCGGTGCGCGCGTTCATGGCGCCGATGATCAACGCACTGGCGCTGGGCACGCCATGACCTCGGCCACGATTTCTTCCTCCCCGTCCTCCCCCTCCTCCACTGCCGCGTCGGCACACGGCCCCCAGGGCCTGGCGCGCCGCATCCTGCTGGGCGCCAGCGTGGTGCTGATCGCCTTCAACCTGCGCCCCGTGTTCGCCAGCCTGTCGGTGGTGTTGCCCGAGATCATCCAGGCCACCGGCCTCTCGGCCACCGCCGCGAGCCTGCTGACCACGCTGCCCATCCTCTGCCTGGGCGTGTTCGCGCCGCTGGCACCGGGCCTGGGCCGGCGCTTCGGCACCGAGCGCACGCTGCTCGGGTGCATGGTGCTGATCCTGGTGGGCACGCTGCTGCGCGGCACCGGCAACATCCCGCTGCTGTTCCTGGCCTCGGCCATCGCGGGCAGCGGCATCGCGGTGTCGAACGTGCTGCTGTCGGGCCTGGTGAAGCGCGACTTCGCCAGGCAGGCCGCGCTGATGATGGGCCTGTACACCATGGCCGTGTGCGGCGGCGCGGCCAGCGCGGCGGGGCTCACGGTGCCCATCGAGCATGCGCTGGACGGCGGCTGGACCACGGCCCTGGCCGTGTGGGCGCTGCCGGCCGCGCTGGTCACGCTGCTCTGGGCGCCGCAGGCGCTGGCACGCAAGCCGGTGGCCAGCGAATCGGGCTTCACGGTGCGCGGCCTGTGGCGCGACCGGCTGGCCTGGCAGGTCACCTTCTTCATGGGCCTGCAGTCCGCCCTCGCCTACATCGTGATGGGCTGGCTCGCGCCGATATTGCGCGAGCGGGGGCTGGGCAGCGAGACCGCGGGCTACGTGGTGTCGCTGTCGGTCATGACGCAGGTCGTCACCTGCCTCGTGGTGCCGGCGCTGGCCGTGAGGCTGCGCAACCAGCGCGGCCTGTCGGTGGTGCTGGCCATGCTCACGGTGGCGGCCATGCTCGCGATGCTGTTCGCGCCGCTCGGCGGCGTGTGGGCCTGGGCCGTGCTGCTGGGCATCGCGCAGGGCGGCACCTTTGCGCTGGCGCTCACCATGATCGTGCTGCGCTCGCCCGACTCGCACGTGGCCGCGCACCTCTCGGGCATGGCGCAGGGCGTGGGCTACATGGTGGCGGCCTTCGGCCCGCTGCTGGCCGGGCTGCTGCACGGCTGGACGGGGAGCTTTCGCGCCTCGTCGTGGCTGTTCGTCGGCCTGGGCATCGCGCTCGTCGTCGCAGGCCTGGGCGCCGGCCGCACGATGCACGTGGGCACGACGACCGTGCCCCGCCGATAGAAGCTGCTGCAGGTACGTTTCGGCCAGCAGCGCCCGGCAGGCCGCGCCGACCGGCAGGTTGCAAGGGAAAACGGTGGGTTCAAGGCTGCAGCGCCATCGCGGCCGGCAGCCGCGTCCATGGCAGGTCGGCCGGGTCGGCGGCCATCGGGCCCGGCGCCTTGGCCACGAGGATGGTGCTGGCGATGGGCGCGAAGTCGGCGCGAAAGTGCACCGAGCTCTTGTTGACCAGCACCTTCATCGCCTCGGGCTCGATGCCCACGTAGCGGAAGAACTCGCGGTCGAGCATCTGGCTCTTGCCGCTGGCCACGGCAATGCGCACGCCCTCGATCTCCAGGCAGGCGCTCAGGCCCAGCGACACCGTGCCGCCGCGCGACATCGGCCCCTTGCCCTGCACCTGGCCGTCGCTGAGCGCGGTCACGGTGAACAGGCCTTCGACCGGCACATCGCTGAACTGGCCGCCCCAGGTGGGCACCGAGGTGCCGAGCGCAATGCGAATCTGCGCGCCCACGCCGGCCTCGTGCGCCGCGGCCGCGGCCGCCGGGTCGAACATCAGGCCGAGTGCGACCTGGCCCGGGTAGCGCTTGCCCGCGCCTTCGGCCAGCAGCGCATGCAGCATGCCAGTGGTGTTGCTGTCGGCGCCCGCGCCGGGGTTGTCCTGCGTGTCGGCGATGACCACCGGCTGGCGCGCGCCCTCGGCCAGTTCGAGCGCGCGCGCCACGGCCACGCGAGGCTCCAGCACGTCGAGGCGCCATTGCGAGCGCGGCTGGTCGATGCGCTCGTACAGCGCGGCCACGGCCGCACCGGCGTCGTCGCCGTAGCCCCACACCACCGGTCCGCATTCGGCGATGTCGGCGGCCGGGAAGCCGGTGGCAAAGCTCAGCACCGCGTCGTGCCGCACGTCGAGCTCCTTCAGCAGCGCGTACACCGAGGCGGCCGGCTCGATCATGGTCGACTGCACGTTCAGCGGCAGCAGGAAACTGAAGCGACGCGCATGCAGCGGCTCGCGCGAACCGCGCGCCATGCGGCGCTCCAGCAGCGTCGCGGCCAGGCGGCCGGTGTCGGCCATGTCGATGTGCGGGTAGGTGCGGTAGGCGGCCAGCGCATCGGCCTCGGCCAGCATCTGAGCGGTGATGTTGCCGTGCAGGTCCAGGCTCGCGACGATGGGTACGTCGGGGCCCACCAGCGTGCGGATGCGCGCAATCAGTTCGCCTTCGGGGTCTTCGAGGTGCTCGGTCACGGCCGCGCCGTGCAGGTCGAGGTACACCGCGTCGATGCCGCCGTCGGCCAGCGCCGCGGCCAGGTCTTCGGTGATGGCGCCGGAGATGCGCTCGAAGGCGTCTTCGGTCACGTGCGCCGAAGGCGTGGCGCCGGCCCATGCGGAAGGCACCACCGACCAGCCCTTCTCGCGCGCCGCGTCGATGAAGCCGCCGACCGGAATGTTGCGCCCCGCATAGGCCTCGACGATGACCGCGCCGCGCCGGTACGGCGGAAAGCTGGAGCCCGCGTTGAACGCGGCCCAGTCGGCCTTGCTGGGCGCGAAGGTGTTGGTCTCGTGCTGGAAACCGGCGATGAAGACTTTCATGGATTCCTTGTCGTGGGCCTCGTCGGCGATCAGCATCTTGGGAGAATTCTTCGGTGCCTACTGCGGTCCGCCGCAGAAGTCCGCGCGCTCGGTGGTCTTCGCGGTGAAGCGGATGCGCGTGGTGGTGGCGGCGCGCTGCGGCTCGTTCTGCGGCCACTCGCTTTGCAGCCACGTGTACTGCCAGCCGTAGGGCGCGCCGGGTTTCGCGGCCTCGCCGTACACGATGCGCAGGCTGCCGTTGCTTTCGTCGTGGCAGTGCTTGGAGGTCTTGTAGTCCTTCTCGCTGAAGCAGGCGCGGATCATCTTGAAGCAAGAGAAGGGAATGGCTTCATGCAAGGCCTTGCCGCCTTCGAGCGGCACGAAGTCGGCGGTGTCGAACGAGGCGCCGCCGCCCGAGTACATCTCCGACACGGTCTGCAGCACGGCCACGGCCCACCTGCCTTCGGCCAGCGGGTAGAGCGCGGGCGCGAGCGACAGGCGCATGTCGCGCTTGTCGCCCGTGTCGCTCGCGGTGCCGCTGTCTTCTTTCTTGAGGGAGCTCGCGTAGCCCGAGAAGTCATGCAGCCGGTCGAGCTGCCAGCCCTTCGCGTCGGTGGTGCGCTTCACGCGCGCCATGGCCAGAGGCTCTGCCGAGAGCACCACGTAGTCGGCCGGCGTGGCGCCGCGCGGGCGGTACAGGCCGAGCTGCTGCACGTCGCAGGGCTGCGGCAGCAAGGCGCACAGGCGGGTGCGCCATTGCAGGTCGAGCGCCTCGGGCTTCTTCACCGCGTCGAACACCTGGGCCGACGGCGCGGCGAACACGGGCACGGCGAACAGCGATACGAGGAGACCGGCGGCGAGCAGCTTTTTCATGGAGCCGAATGGTAGCCATCCCTTGTCGTTCGCGTGCGGCTGCTTGATAGAGTCGGCCCCGACCATGAACCCTTCGTTCCCTTCGCCCCCCCTGCCCCCCATCCTGCGGATCGACGCGCTCGGCTTCGCCTACCCCGGCCAGCCGCCCATCGCCTCGAACTGGACCGCCGCCATCGGCCCCGGCGTCACGCTGCTGTACGGCGACACGGGCAGCGGCAAGAGTGCCCTGCTCCAGGTGATGGCGGGCACGCTGGGCGCCACCGGCCGCCTCACCGTGGCGGGCGCCAGCCTGGCCACCGCGCCCGAGGCCTACCGGCGCAACGTGTTCTTCGTCGACCCATCCACCGACCGCTTCGACCAGGCCACCGTGCACGAATGCACCGCCGCGCTGCGCAAGGGCGACGCGGGCTTCGACGATGCGCGATGGCAGGCGCTGGTCGAAGGCTTTTCGCTGACCCCGCACCTGGCGAAGTCGATGTTCATGCTGTCGACCGGCTCCAGGCGCAAGGTGTGGCTGGCCGCGGCACTGGCCTCGAGCCGCCCGCTGGTGCTGCTCGACGAGCCGGCGGCCGCGCTCGATGCGGGGTCGGTGCGCTGCCTGTGGCGTTCGCTGGGCGAACTGGTGCAGGAGGGCGCGCGCACTGGCCAGCACAGGGCCTTCCTGGTGGCCAGCGCCGAGCGCATCGACACCGTGCCGCTGGTGGCCACCCTCGCCCTGCCGCTGGCCTGATCCGCCATTGACAGCGACCCCCATGGGGGTGTTAGGCCCTTCGGCGGACCGAACCGGCCGCCGACGGGTGACAATCGGCGGTTCCGGCGGTTTGATCCCGCCAGAAGTTCCAGCCAACCCGACAACTCCAGTTTTACGGAAGCCAGCGCATGAGCTCGAAGCAACCCACCATCGTCTACACCCTCACCGACGAGGCGCCCCTGCTGGCGACCTACGCGTTTCTGCCCATCATCCGCGCCTTCACCCAACCGGCCGGCATCGACGTCACCACGAGCGACATCTCCGTGGCCGCCCGCGTGCTGGGCGAGTTCCCCGAATTCCTGAGCGACGCGCAGAAGGTGCCCGACAACCTCTCCGAACTCGGCAAGCTCACGCTGCAGGCCGACGCCAACATCATCAAGCTGCCCAACATCAGCGCGTCGGTGTCGCAGCTCAAGGCGGCCATCAAGGAACTGCAGGGCAAGGGCTACAAGATTCCCGACTACCCCGAGAACCCGACCACCGAAGAGGACAAGGACATCCGCGTGCGCTACAACAAGTGCACCGGCAGCGCGGTGAACCCGGTGCTGCGCGAGGGCAACTCCGACCGCCGCGCACCCAATGCGGTGAAGGAATACGCCCGCAAGAACCCGCACAGCATGGCCGATTGGAGCCAGGCCTCGCGCTCGCACGTCTCGCACATGCACGGCGGCGACTTCTATCACGGCGAAAAGTCCATGACCCTGGACCGCGCGCGCAACGTCAAGATGGAACTGATCACCAAGAGCGGCAAGACCGTGGTGCTCAAGTCCAAGGTGGCGCTGCTCGACCGCGAGGTCATCGACTCGATGTTCATGAGCAAGAAGGCGCTGCTGGCCTTCTATGAAAAGGAGATCGAGGACGCGCACAAGACCGGCGTCATGTTCTCGCTGCACGTGAAGGCCACCATGATGAAGGTCTCGCACCCCATCGTGTTCGGCCACTGCGTGAAGATCTTCTACAAGGAAGCCTTCGAGAAGCACGGCAAGCTGTTCGACGAGCTGGGCATCAACGTCAACAACGGCATGGTCGATCTGTACACCAAGATCGCCGCGCTGCCGCAGAGCACGCAGGACGAGATCAAGCGCGACCTGCACGCCTGCCACGAAGGCCGCCCCGAGCTGGCCATGGTCGACTCGGCCAAGGGCATCACCAACTTCCATTCGCCCAACGACGTGATCGTGGACGCTTCGATGCCCGCGATGATCCGCAACGGCGGCAAGATGTGGGGCGCCGACGGCCGCCTGAAGGACGTCAAGGCCGTGATGCCCGAATCGACCTTCGCCCGCATCTACCAGGAGATCATCAACTTCTGCAAATGGCACGGCGCCTTCGACCCCAAGACCATGGGCACGGTGCCCAACGTGGGCCTGATGGCGCAAAAGGCCGAGGAGTACGGCTCGCACGACAAGACCTTCGAGATTCCGGAAGACGGTGTGGCCAACATCACCGACCTGGACACCGGCGAAGTGCTGATGAGCGAAGACGTGGAGCAGGGCGACATCTGGCGCATGTGCCAGGTCAAGGACGCCGCGATCCGCGACTGGGTGAAGCTGGCAGTGAACCGCGCGCGCAACTCCGGCATGCCGGTGGTGTTCTGGCTGGACGCCTACCGCCCGCACGAGGCGCAGCTGATCACCAAGGTCAAGATGTACCTGCACGAGCACAACACCTCGGGCCTGGACATCCAGATCATGAGCCAGGTGCGCGCCATGCGCTACACGCTGGAGCGCGTCGTGCGCGGGCTGGACACCATCAGCGCCACCGGCAACATCCTGCGCGACTACCTGACCGACCTGTTCCCCATCATGGAGCTGGGCACCTCGGCCAAGATGCTGTCGATCGTGCCGCTGATGGCCGGCGGCGGCCTGTACGAAACGGGTGCGGGCGGCTCGGCCCCCAAGCACGTGCAGCAGCTGGTCGAAGAGAACCACCTGCGCTGGGACTCGCTCGGTGAATTCCTGGCGCTGGCCGTGAGCCTGGAAGACCTGGGCCTGAAGACCGGCAACGCGCAAGCCAAGATCCTGGCCAGGACGCTGGACACCGCCACCGGCAAGCTGCTGGACAACAACAAGAACCCGTCGCCCAAGACCGGTCAGCTCGACAACCGCGGCAGCCAGTTCTACCTGGCCATGTACTGGGCGCAGGAGCTGGCCGCGCAGACCGAAGACACGGCGCTGCAAGGCAAGTTCAAGAAGCTGGCCGAGACGCTTGCCGCCAACGAGAAGAAGATCGTCGACGAACTCGCGGCCGTGCAGGGCAAGCCTGTGGACATCGGCGGCTACTACCTGGCCGACCCCGAGAAGTTCACCGCGGTGATGCGTCCGAGCGCAACGCTCAACGCGACGTTGGCGGCGGCCCAGGCCTGATGCCGGCCGAGGCATGGGGGCAAGCCCCATGCCTCTCTTATGCCTCTTGCACCTCTCGCTACAGGGGATGCACAGAGGCCGGGCGTGGGACTAGACTGCTCCCCCCTCGAACGCTGTGCAAGGCAGGCCCCCCATGAAACACTGGTTGCTTCCCACCGCGCTGGCCCTTGCCGGCGCGGCCCATGCGGCGCACGGCGCCGAAAGCTGCGACGCCCTGCGCACCCAGATCGAATCGAAGATCGCCGCCGCCGGCGTGGCGCGCTTCACCGTCACCGTGGTCGATGCCAATGCGTCGGCCAACGGACAGGTGGTGGGCAGCTGCGAGCTCGGCAGGAGGAAGATCGTCTACGAGAAAGACGCCGGGCCCGACCGCGGCACGGTGCCGGCAGCACCCGCTGCATCGTCGGGCGCCCCGATCCTCACCGAATGCCGGGACGGCACCGTGTCCGCCGGCGGCGACTGCAAGAAATAGCGGTCAGGCGCCGTACCTGGGGTTGATCAGGCCCTTTTGCATGGCCTCGCGCACCGCCTGCACGCGCGACTTCACGGCCAGCTTGCGGTAGATGTTCTTGACCTGCGCATCCACGGTGTGCGTCGAGCGGTAGCTCACCTCGGCAATCTGCCGGTTGCTCAACCCCTGGGACATCATTCGCAGCACGCTGAGTTCGCGCGGCGACAAGCTGCCCGCCTGACGGTCCGGACCCGCCGACGCAGCGCGCGCGCGCTTTGCCTTCACGGGCGGCGAAACCGGGTCTGCAACGAGCGGCTGCGCACGCGCCTCCAGCTGCGGCGGCATCGAGGCCGTCTTCGTCGGCCCGGGTGCCGCCACGGATGTCTTCCCTGCCACGACGCGCTGTGCAATGCGCGACGCGGTGGCCGTGTCACCCTCGGCGATCAGGCGCATCAGGAACGCCAGCTCCACCTCGTTCGCCTCGGAAAACAGCAGGCCCACTGCGGTGGCAGCCACGGCCGAATCGACCGGCTGCACGTCGTTGCCGAGCGTGTGCAGGAACGGCTCGTGGCTGTTGCGGTTGGACATGCCTGTGCCATCGCCGCCATCGCTGCTGCTTCGCTGCACGGCAACCCGCTTGATTTTCTCGACGGACATGGACGCCTTCATATTCGCTCGGCAGGGTGTACGAATGCGCGGCCCACAGGCCCGATCGCGCGGACATGGCCCTGCAACCACGTCGACGCCAAGGTTGCAGGCTTGCGCCCTGCGGGCTTGACCGTGCGTCTCAGTTCTTGCGAGAATCCGCTGGTTTTGCAGTATTTGTTTACACTTTTGTTTTATTTACAGGTTTTTTGACGGGGCTTCACTCCGTTTTCAAGCACCTTCGATGGGCCTGCGACATCCCGCACCCGGCGTCCGTTCCACCCTGCAGAACGGCCTTCCCCACAGTCACTTCAACGTGCAGGCCGAGCCGCCTGCGCGCCGGTTGCAGGCATGGCGGGAGCGCGTGGGGCATGTCATCGACGTGCTGCCCGCGGCCGGCAACACCGGCCGGCCGTTTCGTGCGGCCATCGACCGCTACGACATCGGCGACATCGTCTTCACCGACTGCCGTTCCGACGCCATGCAGCTCGAACGCTCGCTGGCACGCATCTCCACCGACAACGTGCGCGACTACGCCCTGCATGTGTTCCTGGAAGGCGACGTCGAAGGCGTGCGCGTGCGCTCGTCGGCGCAGCCAAGAAGCGCGCCGCAGTCGGCCAGGGTGCTGGCGCTCGACATGGGCCAGCCGGTGCGCATGCAGCGCAACGCCTGCCGCGTGCTGACCTTCTTCGTGCCCGGTGCGTTGGTGGAAGAAGTCTTTCAAGACCCCGAGGCCCTTCACTGCCGCTCGATGCCCATCGACACGCCCGTCGCGCGGCTGGCCCTGAGCCAGGTCGAGGCGCTGGGCCGCGACATCGGCCACATGACCGCGCCCATGGCGCAAAGCGCCGTGCGTGCGAGCGCCCAATTGCTGCTTTCCGGCCTGGCCAAGGAGGCACGCCTGAGCGGCGGTGCGCGCGCCGCCGCACGCGCGGCCATGTTCGGCCAGGTGCGCCGCTACGTGCAGGCCAACCTGCACCGCAGCGAGCTCTCGCCCGAGCAGGTGCTGGCCACGCTGCGCCTGCCGCGCCCCACGCTGTACCGCATGTTCCAGCACGAAGGCGGCCTGGGCGCGTACATCCGCCACCTGCGGCTGCGCCATGCGGCCGACGACCTGGTGCGCTACCCGCACCTGATGGTCACCGACGTGGCCTACGGCGTCGGGTTCAAGAGCCCGTCCGATTTCACGCGGGCGTTTCGCAGGGCCTACGGCATGTCGCCGCAGGAGTTCAGGGCTTCGTCGGGCAAGGCGGCGTAGGCCACTGCAGCGCGCGCTCAGCGCTGGTTGCCGACCACCCGCGCAATCCACGCCAGCAGCACCGCCTCGACCTCTTCGCGATTGACCTCGTTCAGCGTCTCGTGGCGCGCGCCGCCGAACACGTGGCACGACACGTCGCGCAGCCCCGCCGCGCGGTAGCGCTGCACCAGCGGATGGAACCATTCGGCCTTGTTGCTCACCGGGTCCTCGTCGCCCACGAACAGGTACAGCGGCAGCTCGGGGCGGATGCGCTGGCGCATCGCATCGGGCGCCAGGTCGGCCAGGTTCGTGAACATCGAGCCCATGCCCTCGGCCGACACCGTGAACCCGCACAGCGGATCGGCGATGTACGCGTCGACCTGGGCCGGGTCGCGGCTGAGCCAGTCGAAGGGCGTGCGCACGTCGGGCAGCGCGGCGTTCATGTCTTCCAGCTTGAAGCCGGACTGCAGCGCGGCGCCCAGCAGGTCGAGCGCCGTGGTGCCCGAGAGCACCGCGCCCGACAGCAGCTCGCTGTGTTTCACCAGGTAGTACTGCGTGGCGAACGAGCCCATGCTGTGGCCAAGCAAAACCAGCGGCAGGCCCGGATGCACGCCGCGCACATGGCGGCTGAGCAGCGCCATGTCGTCCACCAGCCCGGCGAACCCGCGCGGACCGAACTCGCCCAGTTCGCCGCGCGCCGAGGCGCCCTTGCCGTGGCCGCGGTGCTCGTTCGAATAGACGACGTAACCGGCCTCCACCAGCGCGTGCGCCAGGTGCCTGTAGCGCAGCGAATGCTCGCCCATGCCGTGCGCCAGCTGGACGACGGCGCGCTGCGTGGCGCCCTGCCATCGATGGGCCTCCACCGTGACGCCGTCGTTGGCGGTCAGGTCGAAGTGCGTCTCGGTGATTGGCATGCGGTGCTCCAGTGATCCGGTTGAAAAAAGAGGTTGACTGCCATCCTAGGCGGTGGCGACCGGGGCGGGCATCAGGGCTTTCCAGCTTTTGGCGCGCGACAGGCGGCAAGCACTTCGGCCATCTTTCGCAAGGCCGCCTCGGGCGTCGGCTCGATGTGCATCGAGCAGGCCAGCATGAGGTTCAGCTGCTGGCCGAAGTCTTCGACGGCAATGCCGGTGGCGCTTTCGCGCAGCACGCCGCTGGCGTCCTTCTCGCATGGCAATGCGGCCTGCGCGCGGTCTGCGTAGCTGCCCTCGGGCACGCCGTAGGCCACGACGGGAATCCCCAGCGCCACCGCCGCGCCCACCTCGAACACCGTGCCGGAATCGGGCTCCAGGCCCCTGAAGCATGCGAGGTTGGCGACGACGCCGTCGGCGCCGCGAAGGCGCTGCATGTTGGCTTGGTAGATCTGCTTTTCCGGGGCCTCGGTGGTCAAGCCTTCGTTGCCGTCGGCCGGCAGCAGGGCGGCGAGGCCGAGCGCGTCGCAAGCGGCGGTGAGTCGCACGAAGTGGTCCCTGGCATCGGGGCGAAAGACATCGGGCCCCGCCAGGTAGATCCGAGGGCGCTTGGGGGTTTCGAGGGTTTCGGCCATCGACAGAGCATCTTCGATTTTCGGAACCGGCTCAAGCTGCGCAGGCGCTGGCGAATCGGGCAAGAAAGACGCCGTGCCGCAGCGCCGGGCCGCTGCGCGTTTTGCAGGATCAGGCAAAAACCAAGTTCGATCCGGATACCGCTTTCGGCCCCTGCCGCGAGACACTTCTTTGCATGCCCGGTGCACCCTCTTCTGTGTGGACCCTACGGCAACCGAACCGCACGAGGAGTTTTCAAATGAGCGCAATCCAGGAAAAAGTCGTACTCATCACCGGCGCGAGCAGCGGCATCGGAGAAGCGACCGCGCGGCTGCTGGCGCGGCGCGGTGCCAAGGTGGTGCTCGGTGCGCGGCGCACCGACCGCCTGGCGGCGCTCGTGGCCGAGATCGAGGCCACGGGCGGCACCGCGAGCTTTCAGCGGGTCGACGTGACGCACCGGCCCGACATGGAGGCATTTGCCGAGTTCGCCCTCGAGACGCACGAGCAGATCGACGTGCTGGTGAACGCCGCGGGCGTGATGCCGATGTCGCCGCTGTGGAACCGCAAGATCGAGGAGTGGGAACTCATGATCGACGTGAACCTGCGCGGCGTGCTGCTCGGCATTGCGGCGGTGCTGCCGGCGATGCAGGAGCAGGGCTGGGGTCACATCGTGAACGTGGCGCCGGTGGCGATGCAGGGCGTGTCGCCCGGCTCGGCCGTGTACCACGGCACGCAGTACGCGGTGAATGCCATCTCCGAAGGACTGCGCCAGGAGCATGCGGGCCGCCTGCACGTGACGGTGGTCAGCCCCGACGTGAACGGCCCGAGCGATCCGCTGGCCGAGCGCATCGCGGCCAGCTATTGCCGCGAGCGCATGCGCACCAACCGGCGCATCGCGGTGCCGCTGGATGCGGTGGCCCGGTCGATCGCCGGGGCCATCGAGGGCTACGGCATCACGGCCGGCACGATGCGCGCGCCGGCCAGGCACCGCCCGCATCCGGCCGAGTACGCTCAGTAGGTCTTGTAGGGCAGGAACTTGCCCGACAGCACCACGTTGACGCGGTCGCCCTTGGGGTCGGCCTGGCGCTGGATGTCCATGCTGAAGTCGATGGCGCTCATGATGCCGTCGCCGAACTCTTCGTGGATCAGCTCCTTGATGGTGGTGCCGTACACGCTCACGATCTCGTACCAGCGGTAGATGAGCGGGTCGGTCGGCACCGGCGTGGGCAGCGAGCCCTTGTAGGGCACCACCTGCAGCCACTTCTGCTCTTCGACCGTGAGGCCGAAGATCTTGCCCATGACCCTGGCCTGCTTGTCGTCGAGCGTCATCTGGCCGAGGCAGGCGGCGGTGGTCCACTCCTTCGACTGGCCGACCTTTTTCGCCACATCGGCCCACTGGATGCCCTTGCTCACCTTCACCGTGATGATCTTCTCGGTGACGTCGTTGCGGTTCATGCGGGTTTGCTCCTGATTGAATTGAAAAGAGAACGCGGAAGTCACGACGCCTTCGCGCGCGTGACGAGGAAATCGACGATGTGGTTGCGCAGCGCGTAATAGCCGTCCAGGTGGTGCAGCGACGCACGCGTGCGTTCGCGCGGCAGCGGGTTGACCACGGTCTCGGCGATGTTGCCGGCGCGGTAGCCGCCGCCGGGCTGCTCGGCGCCGTTGGTCATGAGCAGGATGCGGTCGGCCAGCAAAATGGCCTCGTCCACATCGTGCGTGATCATGAAAACGGTCTGCTGCGTCTGGCGCACGATGGCCATGAGTTCGTCTTGAATGGTGCCGCGCGTGAGCGCATCGAGCGCGCCGAAGGGCTCGTCGAGCAGCAGCATCTTGGGCTGGATGGCAAAGGCGCGCGCAATGCCCACGCGCTGCTTCATGCCGCCCGACAGCTGCGAGGGCTTCTTGTCGATGGCGCCCTGCAGGCCCACCATGGCCACGAAGCGTTCCACCTGCGCATCGACCTGCGCGGCCGACCACTGGGGCCAGCGCGAGACCACGGCGAAGGCGATGTTCCTGCGCACGGTGAGCCAGGGCATGAGCGCGTGGCTTTGAAACACCACGCCGCGCTCCAGGCTGGGGCCGGCCACCTCGCGCCCGTCCATGAAGACATGCCCCGCGCTGGCCTGGTCCAGGCCCGCCAGCACGTTCAGGATGGTGGTCTTGCCGCAGCCCGAGTGGCCGATGATGCAGACGAACTCGCCGCGCTCGATGGTGAACGACACGTCGGCGAACACCGCCCGCGCGGGCACGAAGGCCTTGCCCAGGCCCTCGATGCGCAGAAAGCCGCGCAGGCCCGCAACGTCCAGCGGCGTGGGGGGCACGAGCGAGGTCGTGGCGACGTCCGGGGCGGGAACATGGGTGCGGTCACTCCACATAGGTCACCTTGCGCTGCAGGCCGGCGAAGGCCTGGTCGAGCAGCATGCCCACGAGGCCGATCAGCAGGATGGCGAAGATCACGTTGGTGAGCGACAGGTTGTTCCACTCGTTCCACACGAAGTAGCCGATGCCCGTGCCGCCCACCAGCATCTCGGCCGCCACGATGACCAGCCACGCAATGCTCATGCTGATGCGCATGCCGGTGAGGATGGTGGGCGCCGCCGCCGGCAATATCACGCGCAGCGCGCGGCGCAGCGGCTTCACCTCGAGCGTGCTGGCCACCGCGAGCCATTCGCGCTTGACCGAGGCCACGCCGAAGGCGGTGTTCAGCAGCATCGGCCACACCGAGCAGATGAAGATCACGAAGATGCCGCTGGCCGACGAGTCCTTGATGGTGTAGAGCGCCAGCGGCATCCACGCCAGCGGCGAGATGGGCTTGAGCACCTGGATGAACGGATCGAAGGCCCTGTGCAGCAGCGGCGACATGCCGATGACGAAGCCCAGCGGCACCGCCACCAGGCAGGCCAGCGCAAAGCCCAGCCCCACGCGCGCCAGCGAGTACGCCAGCTGGATGGCAATGCCCTTGTCGTTGGGCCCGTTGTCGTAGAACGGGTTCGACAGGTGCGCCCATGCGGTGGCGCCCATCTCGGCGGGCGTGGGAAAGCCCGAGCTCTTCACCTGGCCCTGGGTCGGGTCCTTGCCGAGCATCTTCTGGTACTCGATCTGCTCGGCGGTCATGCCGGCCGCCGCAGAGGTGTCCGAGGTTTCGCCGGTGGGCATGGTCGCCAGCTGCCACACCCCGAGCAGCAGCAAAAACATCAGCAGCGACACCAGCGCCGCCCTGAAGGAAACGGATTTCGTCGCCATGGCTCAGGCCATCTTCGCGATGGCGAAGCTCTTGACGTAGTCGTCGGGCCTGGACGGGTCGAACACCTTGCCCATGATGGTGAACTTTGGGTACGCGCCGTCGGGCACGGCCTGGCCGAGTTCCTTCATGCGCTTCTTGGCGTCGGTCAGCAGGAACACCCTTTCGGCGATCTGCCTGTAGTTGATGTCGCCCTTCACGTAGCCCCATCGCTTCATCTGCGTGAGCATCCACACGGCCATCGACTGCCAGGGAATGGGGTCGAAGTCGGCGCGGTCGGGCACGGTGCGGATGTTGCCCAGGCCGTCGGCGAACTTGCCGGTGAGCACCTGCATGAGCACGGTCTCGGGCTGGTTCAGGTACTGCGCGGGCGCGATCACCTTGGCGATGAGCTCGCGGTTCTTCGGGTCGCGCGCCATGGCCGAGGCGGTGAGCACCGAGCGCACCAGCGCGGCGAAGGTGTTGGGGTTCTTCTCGATGAACTCGGTCGAGGTGCCGAAGGCGCAGCACGGGTGGCCGTCCCACAGCTCCTTGGTGAGCAGGTGGATGAAGCCGATTTCCTCGAACACGGCGCGCTGGTTGAAGGGGTCGGGGCCCAGGTAGCCGTCGATGTTGCCGGCGCGCAGGTTGGCCACCATCTCGGGCGGCGGCACCACGCGGATCTGGATGTCGGTGTCGGGGTTCAGGCCCGCTTCGGCCACGTAGTAGCGCAGCAGGAAGTTGTGCATGCTGTACTCGAAGGGCACGGCGAACTTCAGGCCCTTCCACATCTTCGGGTCGCGCTTGTCCTTGTGCTTGTTGGCCAGGGTGATGGCCTGGCCGTTGGTGTTCTGGATGGTGGCGACGTTCATGGGCACGGCATTGGAGCCCGCGCCCATCGAGATGGCCAGCGGCATGGGCGACAGGAAGTGCGTGGCGTCGTACTCCTTGTTGAGCATCTTGTCGCGAATGAGCGCCCAGCCTGCCGTCTTGACCACCTCCACGTCGAGGCCCTGCCTGGCATAGAAGCCCAGCGGGTGCGCCATGATGAGCGGCGTGGCGCAGGTGATGGGAATGAAGCCGATCTTCAGCTTCGTCTTCTCCAGCGGCGCCTTCTCCTGCGCCATGGCCTGCAACGCGCCCAGCGGCATGACCGAGGCGATGGCGGCGCGCGCGGTGTTGGCGCCCACGGCACGCAGAAAGCCGCGGCGCACGCTGTCGACCGGAAACAGCGCCTTCATGAGGCTGGCCTCGAGCTTGTCTTCGGGCAGCACGCCCGAGCTGCCCGCACCGTGCACGCGCCCGCAGGCGCAGCGCATCTTCAGTGGCCGGTCGGCATCGTAGGGATCGCAGGCGGTCGGTTCGTGCGGGCTGGACATGGTGGTGCACCTCGTTGAAAAGATGCATCTGCCGTTGCAAGCGCCGGGCCGGAATTGCCATGCACAGGCCGTTCGGCGCGTCGCGGCCTCAGATCGTGCCGCCGATGTCGAGGCCTTGTAGGGCTGGCACTACAAGCCGGGGCATGCGGGCCGGGTTTTCAGCCGGTGGTGCCCTGCTTGCCTTGGCGTTCGGCATACAGGGCCAGCTCGACGTCGTTCTTGGTGCCGGTCTTTTCGAGGATGCGCGCGCGGTAGGTGCTGACGGTGTTGGGTGCCAGGCCCAGCTGCGCACCGATTTCGCTCACGCTGTGCCCGGCGCTGAGCAGGCGGTACACCTGGTGCTCGCGGTGCGAGAGCACTTCGGCGCCCTGCCCTGCGCCCTGGCCGACAGCGGTGGCCAGCGCCTCGGCGGTGGCCGCGGACACATACAGCCCGCCCGCCGCCACCTTGCGCACCGCCCCGACCATGTCGTCGGCATCGGCGCTCTTGTTCAAGTAGCCCGAGGCGCCGAGCTTGATGCAGCGCACGGCGTATTGCTTCTCGGGGTAGGTGCTGAGCATCAGCACGGGGAGCTTGGGCCACTGCTTGCGCAGCGCCTGCAGCACGTCGAGCCCGTCGCGCTCGGGCAGCGCGATGTCGAGCAGCACCACGTCGAGGCCTTCGGGCCCGCCGAGCGCCTGCACGGCTTCCAGCACTTCGGGGCCGGTCTGTGCTTCTGCACGCACGGTCATGGCGGGCAAGCCGTTGGAGAGATCGCCGAGCATCTGCTTGAGGCCCTCGCGCACGATGCGGTGGTCGTCGCCTATGAGCACGCGGATGTCGGTCATTTTCAATGTGCCAGCGGCAGGTGCAGGCAGAAGGTGCTCCCCTCGCCGACATGGCTCTCGATGTCGATGCGCCCGCCGAAGTGGCGCGCGCGCTCCCGCATGCCGAGCACGCCGTAGGAGGTGGCGGCTTCGAAGGCCTGCGCCGGCGCCCCGACGCCGTCGTCGCGCACGCTGATGCTCAGCTGCCCTTCTTCGACACCGATGCGGATGTCCAGGCTGCTGGCCTTCGCGTGGCGACCGACGTTGCTCAGCATCTCCTGGAATATGCGAAACACCGCGATGGCCGCGGCTTCGGGCAACTCCACGCCCGCCGGCACGTCGAAGCGCCAGTCGAGCGCGATTTCGGCCGCCTGCACGAACTCGTGCGCCTGCCATTCGAGCGCGGCCCACAGGCCCTGGTGGTCCAGGATGCTGGGGCGCAGGTCGGTGATGATGCGGCCCACGTTGTCGACCGCGCGCTCGATCAGCTGGCTCATGTTGCCGCACTTGCAACGCATCTGCTCGCGCATGGCCTGCGCCGCGTCGGGTGCGCGCTCCTGCTGCTCGCCCAGGCGCTTGCCGATCCAGTTGACGTCCATCTTCAGCGCCACCAGCAGGCTGCCGAGCTCGTCGTGCACCTCGCGTGCGATGCGGGTGCGCTCCTCTTCGCGCACCTTGTCCAGCCACGCGGACAGTTCGCGCAGCTGCACCAGCGCGTCGCTGAGTTCGCGGGTGCGCTCCTGCACGCGCACACCGAGTTCGTCCTTGGCCTGCTGCAGCGCCTCGGCCTGGCGGCGGCGCTCGGTGATGTCGACGAAGGTGATGACGGCGCCGCGCACCTGCGCGCCGTCCATGATCGGGTGGCTCGAATATTCGACCGCGAAGGCGCTGCCGTCGCGGCGCCAGAACACCTCGGTGTCGATGCGGCACGGCAGGCCGCGCCTGAAGGCGTTGAAGATGGGGCAGTCGGTGTCGGCGTAGTGCGAGCCGTCGGGGTGCGAGTGGTGCGTGAGCTCGTGCATGTTGGAGCCGAGCACGTCGCGCGCCTCGTGGCCCAGCATCTGCGCGCCGGCCCGGTTGATGAACATGCAGTGGCCGTCGAGGTCGATGCCGAAGATGCCCTCGCCCGTCGACTCCAGCAGCAGGCCGAGCTGGTGCTGCCAGAGCGGGTGGCTGGCGGCGGGGTCGAGCAGGGGCGTCTCCATGCACCAAGAGCAAGCAACAGCCGTGCCTGTCGGTTTTTTCCCCTCTCCCCAAGGGGAGAGGGGACAACCCGGGTCAGCGGGCCCAGCGGAACTTGCGGTCCGCCTCTTCGATGGCCTGGTCGTTGATGCTCGCGTAGCGCCGCTGCATCAGGCCCTGCGCGCTGAACTCCCAGTTCTCGTTGCCATGGCTGCGAAACCACTGCCCCGCGGCATCGTGCCATTCGTACTCGAAGCGCACGGCGATGCGGTTGTCCATGAAGGCCCACAGCTGCTTCTTGAGCCGGTAGTCGTGCTCGCGCTCCCACTTGCGCGTGAGGAACTCCACCACCTGCTCGCGTCCGTTGACGAAGTCCGCGCGGTTGCGCCATTCGGTGTCGGGCGTGTAGGCCAGGCTCACGCGCACCGGGTCGCGCGTGTTCCAGGCGTCTTCGGCGGCCTGGACTTTTGCGGTGGCGGATTCGAGGGTGAAGGGCGGCAGCGGCGGGCGGGATTCCATGGCGGTCTTTCAATGACGAAGTGAAGAGGGAATGCGCCGCAATGTGCCACACGTAGACAGACCTGTCTACGTGCCTACAATCGCGGCATGGACATCTCCCCCATCGCCTCGCTCCCCGCGCGCGAGCGCATCCTGCTGACCGCGCACGACCTGTTCTATGCCGACGGCATCCGCGCCACCGGCATCGACCGCGTCATTGCCGCATCGGGCGTCACCAAGGTCACTTTCTACCGGCACTTCTCGTCGAAAGACGACCTGGTGCGTGCCTTTCTCGACCACCGGCATGGCCTGTGGATGGCGTGGTTCGTCGATGCCCTGGGCCGGCACGGCGCGCAGCAGCGCATCGGCCGCGCGCAGGCGCTGGAGGTTCTGGCCGACGTCATGGCCGAGTGGTTCGCCGACCCGCTGTTCCGCGGCTGCGCGTTCATCAACTCGGTGGTGGAGGTGGGCGCCAGCGTGGCCGGCGCGAGCGACATCGCGCGCGCGCACAAGCGCGAAATGGTCGAGGTCATTGCCGGCCTGATGGTCGAAGGCCCGCAGCGCATGGCCATTGCGCAGGCCGCCGCGCTGGGCGTGGACGGCGCCATCGTCAAGGCGCAGATGGGCGGCGCGGCGCAGGCGCGCGAAGCGGTCGACAACCTGCGGCTGCTGCTTCAGGCGCTGGGCAGCTCGCTGGCGCCCGCCTGAGCACATCGCCCCGATGGGCCGCGTGCGCGGCTGCAGGCTCGGGTGGAAGCCGCGCGCTTTGGCTTTGGCTACCATGCTCCCCCGCCCCTTCCCCTTCTCCGACACACGATGGCTGCTCCGCGTCTCCCCTCGACCCAGGGCCTTCAGGCTTTCGAGGCCCTCGCGCGGCTGCGCAGCGTGAACCTGGCGGCCGAGGAGCTCAGCGTCACGCCCAGCGCGGTGAGCCACCGCATCCGCCAGCTCGAGCTGCTGCTGGGCCTGAAGTTCTTCGCGGGCAGCGACTTCGGCCTGAGCGCCGACGGCATGACCTACCTGGCCCGCGTGCGCGAGGCCATGGCGGCGCTGCAGCAGGTGCCCGGACGCGAGCCCGCCTCGCAGGTGCGGCGGCTGCGCGTGGCGGTCACGCCCACCTTCTCGCGCCAGATGCTGCTGCCGCGGCTCGCGCGGTTTCGCGATGCGTACCCCAACATCGAACTGATGCTGCAGGTGACCGCGCCGGTACGCAACACCACGGTGGAAGAGGCCGACATCGAGCTGCGCTTCGGCACCGGGCCGTTCCACGACCGCGAGTCTTTCCAGTTGCTGGCCGACGAGGTGTCCCCGGTGTGCAGCCCCGCCTACCTGAAGCGCCACGGCCCCTTCGACGGCTTCGCGACCGATGCCGAGGTGTCGCGCGCGCAGCTGCTGCGCACGCCGCTGGAGTCGTGGCGCACCTGGTTCAAGGCCTGCGGCGTGGGCCTGCCCGAGCCTGCCACGGGCCACCAGTTCAACGACCTGGGGCTGGCGCTCGACGCGGCGGCCGAAGACTTCGGCGTGGTGCTGATGCACCTGCGCCTGGGCAGCGCCTGGCTGGACAGCGGCCGGCTGGTGCGGCTGTCGGCGCGCAGCGTGCCCTCGCCGAACGCCTACTTCCTGTGCTGGCGGCCGGGGGCGATGGAGCGCTGGGAGTGCGCGACCTTCGTCGAGTGGCTGCGACAAGCGCTGCGGGACTGATTCGGCCGACTGAATTTATTTCAGTTGCGGGGCAGGTTTTTTTCAGAAACCCCCTGAAGCCCCCTGCCGATAATGGCCGGTTCGCCCCCGCCTTTCCACAAAGACCCGCCAGGAGACAGCCCGTGTCCGACCTTTCCAAGATCACCAGCATCGAAGACCTGCGGCTGATCGCCAAGCGCCGCGTGCCCAAGATGTTCTACGACTACGCCGACTCCGGCGCCTGGACCGAAAGCACCTACCGCGCCAACGAGAGCGACTTTCAGAAGATCAAGCTGCGCCAGCGCGTGGCCGTGAACATGGAAGGCCGCTCGCTGCGCACCACCATGGTCGGCCAGGAAGCCGCCATGCCCGTGGCCATTGCGCCCACCGGCCTCACCGGCATGCAGCACGCCGACGGCGAGATCCTCGGCGCCCGAGCGGCCAAGGCCTTCGGCATTCCGTTCACGCTGTCGACCATGAGCATCTGCTCGCTCGAAGACATTGCCGAGCACACCGGGCGCCACCCGTTCTGGTTCCAGCTCTATGTCATGAAGGACCGCGACTTCATCGAGCGCCTGATCGAACGCGCCCGCGCCGCCAACGTGAGCGCGCTGCAGCTCACGCTCGACCTGCAGATCCTGGGCCAGCGCCACAAGGACATCAAGAACGGCCTCACCGCGCCGCCCAAGCCCACCATCAAGAACCTCATCAACCTTGCCACCAAGCCGCGCTGGTGCATGGGCATGCTGGGCACCAGGCGCCGCACCTTCGGCAACATCGCGGGTCATGCCAAGGGCGTGAAAGACCTGTCGTCGCTGTCGTCGTGGACCGCCGAGCAGTTCGACCCCGCACTGAGCTGGGCCGACGTGGAGTGGATCAAGAAGCTCTGGGGCGGCAAGCTCATCCTGAAGGGCGTGATGGACGTGGAAGACGCGCGGCTTGCAGCCTCCAGCGGCGCCGACGCGCTCATCGTGTCGAACCACGGCGGGCGGCAACTCGACGGGGCGCCCTCTTCCATCGCGGCGCTGCCCGCCATCGTCGATGCGGTGGGCACCGAGATCGAGGTGTGGATGGACGGCGGCATCCGCAGCGGGCAGGACGTGCTGAAGGCCCGTGCGCTGGGCGCGCGCGGCACCATGATCGGCCGCAGCTTCCTGTACGGACTGGGCGCCCATGGCCAGGAAGGCGTGACGCGCGCCCTGGAGATCATCCGCAAGGAGCTGGACATCACCATGGCCTTTTGCGGCCGCACGAACATCGACGACGTCGATTCGAGCATCCTGCTGCCGGGCACGTTCTGACCGCACCGCCCTGACAGGCTCGTGAAGGCCCCTTCGGGGGTAGGCCGATGCGGCCCTGGCTGACACGCCGCACCCCCCTGCCGGCGCAGAATGTTTTGGCAACAACAACATTGCCTGCACGGCACAAGAAGGCACCATGAGCGCAGTCACGCCTGTTCCGGGGGGCCCCGCGGGCTCCTCGTCCGAAACCACCACGCCTCACTACTCCGCCGAAGAAAAACGCCACCGCGTCTTCGCGATCATGGCGGCCTCGTCCGGCAACCTGGTCGAGTGGTTCGACTTCTACGTATACGCGTTCTCGGCGCTGTACTTCGCGCCGGCCTTCTTCCCCAAGTCGGACCCCACCGCGCAGTTGCTGAACACCGCCGGCGTGTTCGCCGCCGGCTTCCTCATGCGGCCCATCGGCGGCTGGCTCTTCGGCCGCATGGCCGACCGCCTCGGACGCAAGACCTCGATGCTGATCTCCGTCACGATGATGTGCGGCGGCTCCCTCGTCATCGCGTTCCTTCCCACCTATGCGCAGATCGGCGCATGGGCGCCCTTCCTGCTGCTGATGTGCCGCCTGTTCCAGGGCCTGTCGGTGGGCGGCGAATACGGCACCACCGCCACCTACATGAGCGAGGTGGCGCTCAAGGGCCAGCGCGGCTTCTTCTCGTCGTTCCAGTACGTCACGCTGATCGGCGGGCAGCTGCTTGCCGTGCTGGTCATCGTGGTGCTCGAACAGTTGCTGACCGAGGCCGAACTCAAGGCCTGGGGCTGGCGCATTCCGTTCGTCATCGGCGCCATCGCCGCCGTGGTGGCGCTGCTGCTGCGCCGCACGCTGCATGAAACACAGAGCGCCGAAGCCAAGGCCAACAAGGAGGCCGGCAGCATGGCCGGCCTGTTCAAGCACCACACGCCGGCCTTTCTCACCGTGCTGGGCTACACGGCCGGCGGCTCGCTGATCTTCTACACCTTCACCACGTACATGCAGAAGTACCTGGTGAACACGGTGCACCTGCCGATCAAGACCGCCAGCTACGTGATGACCGGCGCGCTGTTTTTCTACATGTGCATGCAGCCGCTGTTCGGCGCGCTGTCCGACCGCATCGGGCGGCGCACCAACATGCTGCTGTTCGGCGGCCTGGGCGCGCTGGCGACGGTGCCCATCCTCACGGCGCTGCAGTACACGACCAGCCCGGTGGTGGCCTTCTTGCTGATCATCGTGGCACTGGCCATCGTGAGCTTCTACACGTCGATCAGCGGCATCGTGAAGGCCGAGATGTTTCCGCCCGAAGTGCGCGCGCTGGGCGTGGGACTGGCCTACGCGGTGGCCAATGCAATTTTCGGCGGCTCGGCGGAGTACGTGGCGCTGGGGCTCAAGTCGCTGGGCCACGAGTCGGCCTTCTTCTGGTACGTGAGCGCCATGATGGTGCTGGCGTTCGTGGTCAGCCTGCGCTTGCCTAAGCAGGCAAGCTACCTGCATCACGACCATTGAGGGGTTTAAGGCCCTTTGTTCGGGCAATTCAGGCGCCCGGCCCCGGCACATACTTCAAGCCTTCCGAGGGGAAGAGGCATGAAGTCAAAGTTGGAAACCGTGGCGGTGTATGGCACCGCCGTGCTCATTGGCGGCGCATTGATCGGCGTCTTCGCGGCCTATCCGCCGGTCACGCCCGGGGATTGGGCTGAATGGGCGCAGGCCTTCGGGTCGATTGCCGCCATCGGGCTGGGCCTGTGGGTGGTGCAGCGGCAGCGCGGGCTGGAAGCGCAGCGGCATACGGCCTTGGCATCGGCGGCGCGGCTTTCGCTGCACCAGGGGGCCTTGCAGTTGATCGACGCGGTCTACAAGGTCGCCGAGAAGGTCAAGTCGCACCCCGACGAGACCGCGCTCGACCTGCTGCACCTGTCGCTCGAGCTCGAGGGCGTGACGGCGGCGTTGGCGGCGGTGGATCACCTGCGCTTCGACATGCCGCGCGCGATCGACGCCTTGCTGGTGGCGCAGGCGTCTTCAAGAAAACTGCTGGCGCACCTGCAGCGCGCCTATGACCTGTCGCTCGACGGACGCGGGCACAAGTGGGCGCCGGTGAAGGAGTTCGCCGAGCAGGCGAGCGAAGCCGTGAAGCCGCCGATGGAGGCGCTGCGTGCAGAACTCGAACAGGCCCGGCAGGTTTCAGTGCCTGCCTGAACCTGTTGTTCGGTGCTGTTATTCGGCGCCGAGCCGCTCGGCCACTTCGTTCTTTCCAAGCCCGCGCACGGCAGCCAGGCTCTCCAGCTGCGCAGCCCGGGGCCGTGCCTTGCCCTGTTCCCAGTGGTAGATCGTCTGGCCCGACACGCCCACCAGTTGTCCATAAGACGCAGCGGAAATACCCAGCTTGGTGCGATGCGAAGCCAACCGGCCTGCGCTGAAGCGCCGCTTGGTGCCGCCTTCGTCCGCCTCCTCGCTTTCGCTGGCGCGTGCGCTGCGCGTCGCGCCCTTGGCAACGCTGCGCAGTTCCTTTTCCAACGCACTCACCTGGCGGCGCAACGCGGCAATGGCCGCGCGGTGCTGTACAGATGCCTTCTTGAGGGTTTCGATTTCCACGCGCACTTCCTTGCGGGCGACGCGTGAAATTTCGGATTTAAGGATCGATGCAATGTTTGGCATGCCGGCATTGTGCCCAGCAAATGTAAACACGCGAAAAGATTGCTGAATTTCTAAGCAAATCAAACTTGGATCTTTTGATCCGTGCGCAGAGATCCGGCTTCGCCCGCGACAGACGCCGGCCGACTTGACGACCGGCGTCCATGTGGCAACTTCATCGAACGCCGAATGCAGCCAGCAGAACGCAGAAAGGAAAATCAGGGCGCGCGCGTGGGCACGCGGCTTTCGAGCGCGGGCGGCTGCCACGCGGGCTGGATGTGGCAGCCGTTCTTGCCGTCGGTGTCGTAGCGCGCCGCAAGCGCCTTGCAGCGTTGCGCCAGGCTTTCTGGCGTGGGCTTCTCGCCCTTGTCGATCCAGTCGAGCAGCGCGGCGAAGAGCGCGGGGTATTCCGAGTCGCTCAGGTAGCTGTGCTCGCGCTCGCTGCTGAAGCTCTGCACCAGCAGGCTGCCGGTGCCGGCCGCGTCGCGGATGCGGCGGTACGCGTTCTCCAGTTCGACGAAGGCGGTCGGGTCGTCGATGGCGTGCAGGCCCACGGTCGGCAGCGCGGTGCGGCCGGTCGGCTGGCTGTCTGCCGCCAGTGCGCCCTTGGCCTGCGGGTCGGCTGCATAGCGCGCCACGCCGGCATTCAGCGCCGCGTCGTCGGCCGAGCCGCTGTACACCACGCCGATGTTGCCGAAGGGGTTGCGCCCGTCCAGGCGCTTCTGCACCAGGTCCTGGAACAGCCAGGTCGCCCACGCGAGGTGGCCGAGCAGCGAGCGCTCCTGGATCTTCACGACCGACAGGATGGTCTTCAGGTGCGCCGCCTGCGCGGGCGTGCGCTGCGCGGCGGGCAGGCCGACGCCGGTGCATTCCTTCACGCGCGCGGCAAGGTCGGCGCGCGTGAGCTTCGCGTCGGCCGGCAGGCCCATCCACAGCGGGTACTGCGCCTCGTCGGGGCGCGGATGGTTGCGGCAGACGTACTGGTAGACCACGCGCAGGTCGAGCCGGAAGTCGTAGGCGCTGTTGCCGCCGCCGAGCACGCCGCTCGTGAGCACGAGGCCGTCGTAAGGCGTCTTCGCACCACCGGCCGGCGCATACAGCTCGGCCGCCTTGGCCGCCACGCCCGCGCCGTAGCTCTGTCCGTGCAGCAGCGTGCGGCGCGGCTGTCCGAAGGCGTGCACGAAAATCCGGCGCAGGCGCTCGGTGTCTTCGGCGGCCATGGTCACGCCGTAGCCGCCGCGCCGGTAGGTGGAGGCGGCCCAGGCGTAGCCGGCCTTCACGGTGACGGCCCAGCGCTTGAGGTCTTCCTCGCTGCGCTCCAGCTTGGGCGGCCCGGTCTCGGGGCCGCCGTGGGCGTGCATGACGAGCACGCCCTTGCCGTCCCTGGCCCAGTCCTTCGGAATGGCGATCCAGTACAAGGCGCCCGCGCCGTCATCGCCGGTGTAGCAGCGCGCGGCTTCAGGCACTGGCGAGGGGCAGTCCGCGGCCTTGGGCGCGGACGGTGGTGCTGCCTGCGCGGACAGCATCGGCGCCAAGCCGAGCAAAACGAATGCCGCGAGGTGGATCAGTTGTTTTTTCAATGCCGTACTCCGAGTTCCAGCGCCGCATTAGTGCCCGGGTTGGACACGAAGGCGAGCACACCGCTGTTGAAGATGAAATTGCCCGGCCGGCCGGCGTCGGCCTGCACCACGCCGGGCACGGGTGTGTCGTAGCTCAGCACCGCGGCCGCACCCGCCAGATTGAAGCCGCTGCCCGCCACGGTCGCATCGTGGTTCTCGCCCTTGACACTGACCAGCGCGTAGCTGCCGTCGGCCGCGCCGGCCGTCAGGCTCTGCTGCAGGCCGAACAGGCGCAGCCCCGCGTTGGCGGCCGACTCGCGCACCAGGTGCAGCGGCACGGCCACGCCGTTGACCAGCCCGATCACCATCGAGCCGGTGAGCGTGCCGCCGGTGGTCACGGCGCTGCCGCTGGGCGAGGTGGTGAACAGGTCGAAGGCGCCATGCGCGGCGTTGTAGGTGACATAGCCCTTCTCGGTCTGCGCGCAGGCGGCGTCGTAGGTGACGAAGCCGCCGGTGACCGCGTCGCGGCAGTACTGGAAAGTGCCGGCATTGCGCAGCCGCACCGACGACGCATGCGCCGCCGTGCCGCCCGTGCCCTGCTGCACGCCCACCGCGTTGAAGACCGCCGCCACCGGGTTGAACACCGCGGGCGACGCCGTGTTCTCGAAGGTGTTCTGGAACGCCACCAGCGGTGCGAAGCCGCCGCCGCTCGGTGCGTTCACGCCGCCCAGCAGCACGCCGCCCGGCACGAAGCTGAAGACCGCCCCGCTCTCGCCGCTGGCATAGCTGCAGCTGCCCTGCGCGACCAGCGAACCGGTGCGCTGCGTGCCCACGGCGCGCTGCAGGCTGGCGTCGACGGTCACGGTGTAGGCCATGGCGGCAGGGTCGATTCGCACGCGCAGCGCTTCGCCGAAGCTGTCGCCGCCCTTGTAGCTGGTGACGGAGGCCGGCAGGTCGGGGCAGGCCAGCGGGTTGCCGACCTCGGTCACGCAGCTGTAGTTGACGGCCGCGTCCAGGCTGCCGCTGCCGCGGAACTTGGGCCACGACGGAAACTGGCACAGCGGGCGCGTGCGGCCGTAGGTGCCGGCCACCGCATCCACCGCCACGCCGGTGGCGGGTGCGAGCCCCCCTTCCACCCAGCCTTCGAGCGCGGCCAGCGAGTCCCAGTTGGGAATGAAGCTGCCGGTGCCGTGGCCCATGCCGGGCACGGTGTAGAAGCGCACGCCCCGGTCGACCGCCGGCTGGCCCACCGTGGCGATCAGCTGCCTGTAGTAGTCGATGGTCGAGTTCGGGCTGATCACCTCGTCGGCCAGGCCGTGCAACATGATGAGCCGTCCGCCGTGTGCAAGGAACGGTGCCAGGTCGGGGTTGGTGGCGTCGGTAAGGTTCGATACCTCGGTCACGCGCGCCGCGTAGGCACCCGGAGCGAGCGGATCGAAAGTCAGCGTGTCGAAGCCGGCGATGCGCGTCACGAAGTACTTCACCCACTGGTCGCCCGTGAGGTACACGTTGGCGTCGGCCGAGGTCGCCGGGTTGCCCGGCACCTTGCGCGTGCCTAGGTCGCGCGTGGTGTACGGGCCCGCCACCAGTGCGCCTTCGAGCAGGTTGTAGCCGCCCGCGCGCCGCACGCCGTTGGCCAGCGCATAGGTGGTGAAGTCAAGCGGCGACTCGATGGTGCGCACGGTGGCGATCTGCGCGTCAGACAGGCAGCCGTCGCCCGTGTCGGTGCCGCCGCTGCAGCGCAGCGAGGCCAGGACCTGCGTGTTCAGCAAGCGGCAGCTTTCCACGTTGCTCACCAGGTTGTCGGCCGCGCCGTCGAGCCTGTCGCAGGCCTGCATGGCGGCCCGCTGCACCAGCAGCGTCTTGGCCACGTTCATCCAGCCCGCGCCGCCGTTGGCGTACAGCGCGCGCCCCACGGCCACGTTCGACAGCCGCGTGCCGGTGTAGTTGAGCGCGGGCTCGTTGGCGATCACGCCGTCGTAGTCCAGCGGCCAGCGCTGGATGTAGCTCAGCGCGTCACGCCCGCCGGTCGAGGTGCCGAGGAAGTAGGCATGCTTCGGCGCCACGCCGTAGCGCGCGAGCACCAGCGCCTGCGCCACGTCGCGCGTCTTCTTGAGCGACTGGCCGCCGTAGTTGGCCAGTTGCTCGTCGTTGGCGGCGAAGCGCCCGTCGGTGATGCTGCCCGACTGGTGGCCCGAATCGTCGCCGTAGGTGGCGTAGCCCAGCGCCAGCGGCGCGGGCTTGCCGGCGGGGCCGAAGCGAATGACCTCGGTACCGTCGATGAGCACGCCGTCGAAGCCGCCGCCGCCGAAATGGATGGTCTTGCGGTTCCACTGCTCGGGCAGGTTCACCGCGAAGTTGATGACCGACGCGCCCGCGTCCACAGGCTGGATGGTGCCGCGCACGCGGCAGTGGTCGCCGAGCGTGTTGCCCGCGGCGCCGGCGGCCACGGGCGTGGCGCTGGTGACGATGGCGCCTTGCGTGGGCAGGCCGATGAGCGCCGCGGGCAGGCTCTTGCCGGACAGGTCCGCGCAGGAGACGACGGGTTGCACGGGCAGGACCGGCGGGTTGTCGGGTGGATCGTTGGCCGGCAGGTCGGTGCCGCCGGCGGAAGGCGCCGTCGGCAGGAAGAAGCCGGCGCCGGTGCCGCTCCCTCCTGCGCCGCCCCCGCCACAGGCGGCCAGGACCAGCGACAGGCCGGTCGCGCAAAGGACAACTCGAAACTTCGGTGCGGGGCGCGGTGTGCGCATGGGTTTGTCTCCGTCGTGCGGCCTCGGTGGGCCGCTTTTTGAATGGGCGGCCGGACGATAGATTCACGGGTGACTTAGGGTCAAATAAAATAAAGTGGCACTCCTGATATAAAAAACATATGAGAGCCACATGGACATCCGGGCACTGAGGTACTTCGCCGCCGTGGCCGAGACCGGCCACATGACGCGTGCGGCCGAGCAGCTGGGCATCCAGCAGCCGCCGCTGAGCCTGCAGATCAAGGCGCTGGAGCGCGAGCTGGGCGTGCTGCTTTTTCGCCGCCATCCGCGCGGCGTGGCGCTCACCGACGCGGGCCGGCTGTTCCAGGCCGAGGCGCTGCGCCTGCTGCAGGACATGGAGGCCATGAAGCAGCGCATGGCGCACGTGGCCACCGGCCAGGCCGGCACGCTGGCGGTCGGCTTCACCAGCTCGGCAGCGGCGCACCGCTTCATGCCCGAAGCGCTGCGCGCGTTCCGCCGCGCCTACCCCCAGGTGGCGCTGCAGCTGCGCGAAGACAACGCGGCCGAACTCACCGAGGCGCTGGCCGCCGGCCGCCTGCACTGCGGCCTGTTGCGCGTGCCGGTGGCGCGGCCCGAGGGGCTGGTGTTCGAGACGCTGCTGCGCGAACCGGTGTGGGTCGCCATGCCCAGCGACCACCGCCTGGCCGTGGGCCGGGGCAAGGGCTCGCGCGCGATGCCGCTGGCCAGGCTGTGCGAGGAAGGCATCATCCTCGTGCGGCGCCCGGGCGCGCCCGGCCTCTATGCCGACCTGCTCGCGCTGTGCCACGCCAAGGGCCTGCAACCGCGCGTGGTGGCCGAAGTCGATCGCATGATGACCAACCTGAACCTCGTGGCCGCCGGTGTCGGCCTGTCGGTGGTGCCGGCCTCGATGACCGGCGTGCACGCGCACGCCATCGCCTATGCGCGGCTGGCCGACGGCGGGCAGCTCGACGCGCCGCTCACGCTGGTGTCGCGCGCCGAGGAAGACAACCTGCCCGCGCGGCACTTCGCCGCCTTGCTGCGCCGGCTGGCCGTCGAGAATCCGGGGTCATGAGCCCGCTTCGGCGCCGCCAGTTCATTCGACACGCAGGCACTGCGCTGGCCGCGGTGTGCGCCGCGCCGCGCCTGCTGCACGCAGCGGACACCGGTCGCCCGGTGCGCCTGATCGTGGTCTACCCGCCCGGCGGCGTGAGCGACGGCATGGCGCGCGTGCTGGCGGAGCCGCTCGCACAGGCGCTCGGCGTGCCGGTGCTCGTCGAAAACCGCCCGGGCGCGGGCGGCAGCCTGGGCATGGACGTGCTCTCGCGCGCCGCGCCCGACGGCAGCACGCTGGCCTTTTCCGCCATCAGCCCGCTCACGCTGCACCCGCTGCTTGCGCGCGTGCCCTACGACCCGCTGCGCGGCTTCGTGCCCGTGGCCAGCGTGATGCGCACGCCGGTGCTGGTGGTCGGCACGCCGGCCTTCACGGGGCGCGGTTTCGGCGAACTGGTCGCGCAGGCGCGCCAGCAGCCGGGCGCGGTGCGCTGGGCCACCTCGGGCGTGGCCACCATCGGCCACATGGTGCTGGCGCAGGTGCGCATGCAAAGCCGCACCGACATCACGCACATTCCCTACCAGGGCGGCGGGCCGCAGCTCAACGACGCGCTGAGCGGGCAGTTCGAGGTGCTGTCGACCAACGTCGCGGCGCAGCAGCTGCAGTACATCGAGGGCGGGCGCTTCCAGGCGCTGGCGGTCGGTGCGCCCGCGCGCATCGAGGCGCTGCCCGCGGTGCCCACGCTGGCGGAGCTGGGTTTCGACAAGGCCAACCGCGACTCGCTGTTCGGCATCTTCGCGCCGGCGCGCACGCCGGCGGCGGTGGTGCATCGACTCAATGCGCAGATCAACAGCGTGCTCGAAAGCGATGCGGTGCGCGAGCGCTTGCGCGGTGCGTACAACCTGCCGGCCGGCGGAAGCAGCGACGACTTTGCGCAAGAGATCGCCGTCGACCGGCGACGCAACCGCGCGCTGGTGACCGGCGATCGCTCGCAGTTCGACTGATCAGTTTTCGGCGGCCCAGAGCCGCGGGTAGTCGCGCACGAAGCCGTCTTCGGTGACGCCCAGCGTGCCCGCATAGTCGAAGCGCCTGGCTTCGTAGGCGTATTCGCCGTCGCTCGTGCGTTGGTAGCGCTGCGCCAGCTCGCTCAGCACGCCGCCGCCCTCCAGGTCGACCCAGGCGGCCGGCGCATCGGCGCTCTCGCCCTTCGCCAGGTTGAGCCGGCGCAGCTGCAGCAGGTTGGTGGCGGGCGTGAAACCCAGGTCGAGGTCCACGCAGTGCGACAGGTCGGGCACCGCCTCGTCGTTCAGCTTCCAGTGGCCGCGCGCGTCGCGGGCAATCGACAGGTCGACCGCCGAATCCCCCAGCCAGCCGCGCACCGTGCCCCATTGCGTGTGCCAGTGCAGATCGCAGCGCACGCGGTAGTGCAGCTGGCCGATGCGCCCGCCTTCCAGGCGGAACACGGCCGCGCCGTCGAGCTGCCAGGCCGAGGCGTTGCGTTCGAGACGGCAGGCATCGTGACCCGGTGCGTCGAGCCTGCGCCAGAGGATGGAGGCGACGGTTTGCATGGCGCGGATGATGGCCCGGCATGCTGCAGTGCGCAAGCAATGACCCGCGGCGCCCGCAGGTGGCTGCCGGGTTCGCGGTCGCCTGGTCAGGCGCGAGGCGTGCCGCACAATGCGCGCCACATGACCTTCAAGCTCCCCGCAGCGCTGGCGCTGCCCCTGTCTGCCGCGCTGGCGCTGCTCCTGTACGCCCTGCCCTTCGGCACCAGCCATGCCGCTACGCTGAAAGACGGCGACATCGTCTTCCACACCTCGCGCTCGGCCCAGAGCGTGGCGGTGCAGCGCGCCACCGGCTCGCGCTACAGCCACATGGGCATCGTGCTGCTGCGCGGCGGCAAGCCCTACGTGTTCGAGGCGGTGCAGACCGTGCGCTACACGCCGCTGGCGCAATGGACGGCGCGCGGCAACGGCGGGCACTATGTGGCGAAGCGGCTGCGCAATGCCGACACGCTGCTGACACCCCAGGCCATCGCGCGACTGCACGCGAAAACATCCGACTTCGAAGGCCGCCCCTACGACCTGACCTTCGAATGGTCGGACGGGCGCATCTACTGTTCCGAGCTGGTGTGGAAGCTCTACCAGCGCGCGCTGGGCGTGCGCATCGGCGAGCTGCAGAAGATCCGCGAGTTCAACCTGAGCGACCCGGCGGTGCGCGCCAAGATGCGTGAGCGCTACGGCGACAGGGTGCCGATGGACGAACCCGTCATCTCGCCGGTGGCGATGTTCGACTCGCCCCTGCTCACCACCGTGGAAACACGCTGACCCCATCGCCCCGCGCGGGCGCACGGGGCCGAGCCGGGAGACAATTGTTGCCGTGAGTTCCCAGACCCCGTCATCCCCCCCGGCGCCCCCCATTCGCCGCATCGCGCACCTCGACATGGACGCCTTCTACGGCTCCGTCGAGCTGCTGCGTTACCCGCAGCTCAAGGGCTTGCCGGTGGTGATCGGCGGCGGGCGGCGGCGCGTGGACGAGGCCGTGCGCGACCTGCCCGAAGGCGGCACGCTGGCCGACATTCCGGTCGATTCGTTTCCCCGGCTGAAGGACTACACCGGGCGCGGCGTGATCACCACCGCCACCTACCCCGCGCGCCAGTTCGGCGTGGGCTCGGCCATGGGGCTCATGAAGGCCGCCAAGCTGTGCCCGCAGGCCATCATTTTGCCGGTGGACTTCGACGAATACCGGCGCTATTCGCGCGCCTTCAAGCAGGTGATCCTGGAGATTGCGCCGCTCATGGAAGACCGCGGCGTGGACGAGGTGTACATCGACTTCACCGACGTGCCCGGCGGCCAGCGCGACGGCGGGCGTTCGCTGGCGCGGCTGATTCAAAAGGCCATCCTCGACGCCACAGGGCTGACCTGCTCCATCGGCGTGGCGCCCAACAAGCTCATCGCCAAGATGGCGAGCGAGTTCGAAAAACCCAAGGGCATCTCGGTGGTGTACGAGGGCGACCTGGAAAGCCGCATCTGGCCGCTGCCCTGCCGCAAGGTGAACGGCATCGGCCCCAAGGCCGACGAGAAGCTCAAGCGCTTCGGCATCGAGACGGTGGGCCAGCTGGCCGCACGCGACCGCGACTGGCTCATGGCCACCTTCGGCAAGGCCACCGGCGCCTGGATGCACGAGGTGTCCTGGGGCCGCGACGACCGGCCGGTGGTGACCGAGAGCGAGCCGGTGTCGATGAGCCGCGAGACCACCTTCGAGCGCGACCTGCACGCGGTGCGCGACCGCGCCGAGCTGGGCGCGATCTTCACGCACCTGTGCGAGAAGGTGGCCGAAGACCTGCAGCGCAAGGGCTACGTGGGCAAGACCATCGGCATCAAGCTGCGCTACGACGACTTCAAGATCGCCACGCGCGACCAGACCATCGAGCGCTTCACCGCCGACGCGAAGACCATCCGCCAGACCGGCGGCCAATGCCTGAAGCGCGTGCCGCTCGAACGGCCGCTGCGCCTGCTCGGCGTGCGCGTGGGGGCGCTGGCCAAGGCGGACAGCCCGGAGGCGCTGGCGCCGGCCGGCTCGGCGCGTGCGGCGACGCAGCCGGTGGCGACCACGGCCTCGCTGTTCTGAATGAGTTCGCGATGAAACGCTGGCCGCGCCGCATCGCCTTCGCCCTGCTGGGCGTCGTGGCGCTGGTCGGCCTCTATGTGGCCACGGCCTGCGCGCTGATGTTCTGGCCGGCCAACGCGAAGTCGTCCGGAAACGCCGCGCCCGAGGTGCAGGCCTGGGTGCTCAGCAACGGCGTGCACACCGACTACGTGTTCCCCATCCGCTCGGCCGCCGTCGACTGGCTGCAGGTGTTCCCGGCCACCGACTTTCGCGCGCCGCCGCCCGATGCCGAGTTCGTCGCCATCGGCTGGGGCGACCGCGAGTTCTACCTGAACACGCCCACCTGGGCCGACCTGACGGCGTCGCGCGCCTTCGGGGCGCTGTCGGGCGGCAACCGCGCGCTGATGCACGTGAGCTACCTGCGGCGCGGGCAGCTGGGGCGCGGTGCCTACGGCCTGCCGCTGTCGCAGGCCCAGTACGCGCAGTTGGTCGGCTATGTCCGTGCCGCCCTCCCCGAAGGCCAGGCCACGCCCATCGCAGGCGCGCACTACGACAACCAGGACGCCTTCTACGAAGCCAACGGCGGCTACAACCTGTTCGAGACCTGCAACACCTGGACCGGACGCGGGCTGCGGCAGGCAGGCGTTGCCGTGAGCCGGTGGACGCCGTTCGACTTCACGGTGACTTGGCAGCTGCGTCCGGTGCAAGCGCCCTGAACTGCCCGAGCACTCTCAGGGCTTGGGCACGCCCATCGACCAGATCGGCCAATTGGCGACGATGTGGTCCACCACCCGGCTGCCCACCAGCTCGATGTTCTCCACCGTTTCCGCAAAGCCGCCCGCCGTCTCGCCCGGCGCCGGGTCCAGGTGCTGCAGCGTGGTTTCCTTCGGACTGCCCTGGTCGAAGTTGACCGCGCCGCGCAGGCTCATCACGCGGTCGGTGCCGTGGGTGCGCTTGATGACGAGGGTGATGGCGGCGGCTTCCATCTCGGTGATGACGTAGTCGTCCGCGCCGTAGAGCTTCGCGATGTACTGCGCCTGCTTCGACATGCCCGGGCCGTGGAAAAAGGTGTCGCCGGTCATGTGCGTGCCAGTGCCCACGAAGGGCGCGCGGCGGGCGGCCGCGTCGGGGTAGCGCAGGCGGTATTTGCGGGCCGACTCGGAGTCCTTGAGCGGCGTGTCGCCCGACAGCTTCATGGCCCAGCTCACCAGGTCGGGGTTGAGCCGGAAGCGGCGGTAGTCCTCGTAGCCCTTGCGCGGCATGAAGGTCGGCTCGCCGGCCTTGTTCTCCTCGGGGGCCCAGCGGTGGCCCAGGTCGTAGTCGACCAGCCAGGTCGCCCAGCTCACCTCGCCGATGGTGCCGCGCGAGGGCGGCGTGCCGGCCACGCCCGAAATCACGTAGTAGGCCTGCGAGAAATCGAGCTGGGGGTTCAGCAGGATGGCCTGCATCGACGACGACGAGTTGACCTTGCCCATGCCCAGCACCGCGCCGCACACGCCGTCGGCGTTGCAGTACACGGGCTGCAGCGCCCCGGGCACGGCCATGGGCCTGGCGCCCCTCCAGTAGCGCTCGTACCAGTGCTGGAACTCGCCGGCGCGGTCGCCGGTGTTCTGGCCGATCTCGAACATGGCGGCAACGAAGACCTTGACCTTCACAGGTGTGGCAGGTGCCGATGCCGATGCTGTCGGGGTGGACGTCGATGTGGGCGTGGACGTGGACGCGCACGCGGTGAGGAGCAGTGCCGCGGCAGGCACTGCCAGCCAGCGGGCGGTGAAAACGCAAGGCGCGAAGGAAGTCATTCGGGTGATCGATCGAAAAACGAAAGGAAGAAAGAGAAAAGCGAATGCGGCGGTGATACCGGCAAAAGCAACAAGCGCGCCCAGCGCACGGCCGGCTCTTGCGGCGTCCTACAGAACGCCATTGTCGGCGCTGGCACAAGCGGGTTGTCACTTCACCATCCTCACCCCCATGCCGGCCACCACCGCTTCTTCCGCACCCGCCGCCAAGCCCCCGTCGAAGCCCACGCCCATCGCCAACGGGCTGGTCTACGTGAACCCCGACATGCCGGGCATCCAGCGCCTGAAGCATGGCGAGCGCTTTCGCTACCGGGACGCCAGGGGGCAGTGGCTGCGCGACGTCGACGAAATCTCGCGCATCCGCATGCTGGCCATTCCGCCGGCCTACACCCAGGTTTGGATCTGCCCGCTGCCCAACGGCCACCTGCAGGCCACCGGCATCGACGCGCGCGGACGCAAGCAATACCGCTACCACGCCGACTGGCGCTCCATGAAGGACGAGAGCAAGTTCGAGCGCCTCGAGGCCTTCGCGCTGGCGCTGCCGCGCATCCGCGCCCGCGTGGCGCGCGACCTGCAGTTGCCTCGCGGCAGCAAGACGCCCGGGCGCAACCAGGTGCTGGCGGCGGTGGTGCGCCTGCTCGATACCACGCTGCTGCGCGTGGGCAACGAGGAATACGCGAGCACCAACGGCTCCTATGGCCTGACCACGCTGCGCAACCGCCATGTGGCCGTGCAGGGCCAGGCGCTGCGGCTGCGCTTTCGGGGCAAGAGCGGCGTGATGCACGATGCCAGGCTGGACGACCCGCGCGTGGCGAAGGTGGTGCGCCAGTGCCAGCAGCTGCCGGGGCAGGCGCTCTTCCAGTACGCGGACGACGACGGCGCGCCGCGCAGCGTGTCGTCCACCGACGTGAACGACTACCTGGCCGAGGCCGCGCGCGGCGAGCGCTTCACCGCCAAAGACTTCCGTACCTGGCACGGCACGGTGCAGGCGCTGGAACTCACACGCCTCGCATGCGAGCCGGGCCGCGCCGCCGCGAACGGCACGCGCCACACCGCCAAGGACATCCTGGTGGCTGTGGCCAAACAGCTGGGCAACACGCCCGCGGTCTGCAAGAAGGCGTATGTGCACCCGGCCGTGCTGGCGCTGGGCGGTGCGCTGTCCGACGGCGACGAGGCCACGGGCGCGCTGTTCGAGAAGATCGGCGGCAGCAGCAAGGCCCGCACCTCGCGCGGGCTGCATGCGGCGGAGCGCCGGATGCTGGCGTTCCTGAAGGTGCAACGCCAAGGGCAGGCGCGCGAGCGGCGTGCCACACGGGTGGCCGTGCCCTCGCGCAAGGGCACGACGAAGCCCGTCAAGAACGACAAGGCTCAGTTGCCGGTCGCCAGGACGAGGCGCACGCTGTCGCCTTCCAGCGTCACGGCATAGCCGAGGTCTTCGGCCAGGTTCTGCAGTGCGACGGCGTCGATGGCCAGCGCGCGCGGCGCGCGGTGCGCGTCGAACACCGCATGCGTGGCGCCGGGCTCGCGCGGCACGGCCGTGAGGCGCAGCGCATTGGCGCCGTCCGCCTCGACGCGAATGGCGCCCGCGTCTTCCACGCCGTCGTGCAGGTAGCCCAGCGAACCCAGGAACAGGTAGCGCAAGGCGGCCGCTGCGGGCCAGCGGTGTTCGCCTTCTTGAGGCTCCAGCGCGTCGTCGGTTTCGAGCGACACGCCGTGCAGGTCGAAGGCCGCGCGCATCAGCATCACGCATTGCGCCACCAGCGCGCTGCGGCTGATGCCGTCGTCGGTCGTGGCCAGCTCCCAGTCGCGCAGGGAACGGATGGCCTCGACCAGCTCGGTCACCTGGTTGTCGATGAGCGCCACGCGCTCTTCACAGGCCTTGGGATCGATGGCGGGCGCTACCACCTGTCGCTTGAGCATCAGCAGCGCCATGCGAATCACGGAAACCGGCGCCGCCATGTCGTGGCGCAGGGCGGGCAAGGCCCGGGTCAGCAGTTCGTGGCGCACGCCGGCGGCGATCCAGCTGCGCGCGCTGGGAGAAGCTTTCATCGCACGGCGCCCAAGGGTGTCTGGTTGATCGGCACGGTCACGGTGTACTTCCTGAATCGAGAGGGGAAACGGAAGTATCGTGCGCACCCCCGGCCATGGGTGTAGGAGCGTGCCTACGATGGCCGCCCGCGCAAAGCCGAGGCGCGCGGGCCCCGGGTTGTGCGTCTGGACGGTTCAGGGCTTGCCGAGGTAGGTGCGCACGTCCTTCACCTCGACGCCGGCGGCGGCGATGGCCGAGCGCAGCTGCGCCTCGGTCACGCCCAGCGTCTGGGTCCAGTAGCGCACTTCGTGCAACTCGTTCACGTTGATGCGGGTCGCATCCTGCGGCCCGCGCTTGCTCAGGTCATCGGCCATGGTGGAGTGTCCTTTTGTAGAAGATCCCACGATGCCGCGCATGCCGGTGCCGGACTGGAGGACGCCGGCGCGCCTGCGTGCAGGAGAAGGCCGAGCGGCCTCCCCCGCACCTGCCCCTCAGGGCTTGCGGCTGCGCGCCTGCAGCTCGCGCTTGAGCAGCTTGCCGTTGGCCGTGACGGGCATCGCGTCGATCACCTCGATGCGCGCCGGGCGCTTGTAGGGCGAGAGGTGTTCGACCAGGTGCGCGCGCAACGCCGCCTCGTCGAGCACCGCGCCGGGCTTCAGCTCGACGAAGGCCACGATCTGCTCGTTGCCGTCGGCCTCGGGCACGCCCACCACCGCGCACAGGTGCACGCCGTCGAAGCGGCCGATTGCGGCCTCGATCTCCGCCGGGTACACGTTGAAGCCCGAGCGGATGATCATTTCCTTCAGCCGGCCGACCACGAACAGCGCACCGTCGGTGTCGAAGCGGCCCAGGTCGCCGGTTGCATACCAGCCGCCGGGGCGCATCACCTGCGCAGTGGCCGCCGCGTCGCGGAAGTAGCCCAGCATGAGGCCGGGGCCGCGCAGCCAGATCTCACCGGTGTCGCCGGGCCCCACGTCGTGGCCTTCGACGGCCACGATGCGGGCCTCGCCGCCCTCCACCGCGTAGCCCGCCGACGTGTCCGCGCGCGGCGCCTCGGTGCGCGTGAGAAACACCGAGCCCGCGTACTCCGACAGGCCGTAGCCGTAATGCAGCGGCTGCCCGAACAAGGCCTCCACCCGCTGCTTGAGCGCCAGGTCGAGCGGCGCGGAGCCGGTGTACACGTAGCGCAGCTGCGGAAAGCGCGGCGCGGCGCCCTCGGCCTCGATGTGCGCGAGCAGGCGCGCATACATGGTCGGCGGGCCGAGCAGGTTCGACACCTGTTCGTGTGCCAGCGCCTGCAGCATGTCGGCCGGCGAGAAGCTGCCGCGCAGCACCAGCGCCGCACCGCCCGTGAGCGCGGCCATCAGCACGGTGCCGATGCCGAAGATGTGCGTCATTGGCAGGAAGGCATAGGCCCGGTCGCGCTCGCCCAGCGCGCGCACCTGCGCCGACACACGCCCGAAATGCAGCAGGCCGCGGTGCGACACCATCACGCCCTTGGGCGTGCCCGAAGTGCCGGAGGTGAAGATGACCGCGGCGGTGTCGGCCAGCGCGGCATCGGGCTCGGTGCGCGCCTGGGCACGCACGGCCGAGCGCATCACGCCGGGCAACGCAGCGGGCTGTGCGTCGGCACGTTGCGCGTGCTTTTGCGCTGCCTCCGACGCAGCGACGGTGAAGCAGCAAAGCCGCGCATCGGCCCGCTCTGCGATGGCGGCAATCTCCCCCGGCGACATGCGCGCGTTCACGCCGCACGACCAGGCCCCCACGCGGCTGCAGGCCATGAGCAGCGCGATGTGCGCAGCGCAGTTCTCGGCCACCAGCACCACGCGGTCTGTCGGCCGCACGCCGGCGTCCAGCAGGTCCTGCGCGGCCGCGTCGACCATCGACTGCAGCGCCGCATAGGTCGTGGTGCCGCCGGGTTCGAAGAGAAAGACGGTGTCGGGCGTGCGCGCCGCCCGCGCTTCCAGCAAGTGATGAATGCGCTGCATCGCTTACTCGGCCTCGATGCCCTTGGACGCCGTGGCCCAGAGCCTGCGGTCCGACTGCCCCTTGGTGGCCAGCAACTCGGCCGCGCCCGACCACACGTCGTAGCCCTGCTCGCGCAGCCGGTTCGCGATGTCTTCGCGCGCCAGCATCTTCTGCGCGGCGGCGTTGATGCGCGCGGCCAGCGCCGGGTCCATGCGCGCGGGGCCGTACAGGCCGAACCAGCCGCCCACGTCGTAGCCCGGCACGCCCGACTCGACCATGGTCGGCACGTCGGGCAGCATGCGGTTGCGCTGGCGCGACGTGACGGCCAGCGCGCGCACCTTGCCCGTCTGGATGAAGGGCTTCGACGTGGCGATGATGTCGAACATCATGGTCACCGTGCCGCCCATCACGTCGGCCAGCGCCGGTGCGCTGCCCTTGTAGGGCACGTGGGTCATCTGCACGCCGGTCATCTTCTCCAGCAGCGCGCCGCTCAGGTGGTTGGACGCGCCCACGCCCGCCGAGCCGTAGAACACCTTGCCGGGGCGCGCCTTCGCATAGGCCAGCAGCTCGGCCACGCTGCGCACCGGCACGTCGTTGTTGACGACGAGCACGTTGGTGTAGTCCACCAGCGGCGCGAGGGGCGTCAGGTCTTTCATCGGGTCGAAGGCCATCCTGCGCTGCACGTTCGGGTTGATGGTGATGGTCGGGCTGGCGCCGAAGAACAGCATGGCGCCGTCGGGCGCGGCCTTGGCCACCGCATCGCCGCCGAGCGAGCCGCTCGCGCCGGGGCGGTTGTCCACGATCACCTGCGTGCCCAGCTCCTGGCTCAGCGCGGGGGCCAGCAAACGCGCCGCGCCGTCCACCGGGCCGCCGGCGGAGTAGCCGACCACCAGCTTGATGAGTGACGGCAAATGGGGCGAGGGCTGCTGCGCGAACACGCGAAAAGGCAGTGTCGCGAGTGCGGCGCCGCCCGCAATCGCGGCCATGAGGTGGCGGCGCGGGAAGTGAGTCGATGTCATGAGCGTTGTCTCCTGTTATGAATTCTTCGGCGGCTGCATCGCTCAGGCCGGCAGGTCCAGAACCTGCCGGGCGAGGATGTTGCGCTGGATCTCGTTGGTGCCGCCGTAGATCATTGCGGCCGTGGACCCGATGAGCGGCGACAGCACGTTGAAGGTCTGCCCGTCGAGCACGTGGTCGCCGGCCACGGCGCCCTGCTCCTCGCCGGCCTCGACCAGCAAGGCACCGATGCGATGGAAGGTCTCGCTGGCCCAGACCTTCAGCAGCGACACCGACGCGGGCAACGGCTTGCCCGCGCGCACGATGTTCGCGAAGCCGGTGTAGGCGGCCGACAGGTCGAGCACGTCGAGCCGCAGCGCCGCGAAGCGCTGCGCGAACACCGGGTCGGCGAACAGGCGCCGCGCCTGCGCCAGGCGCGCGAGCTGGCCCAGCGCGTACTGCGACTGCTTGGGGCTGCCGAGAAAGATGCGCTCGAAGCCCAGCAGCGCCTTCGCGATGGTCCAGCCGCCGTGCAGCTTGCCCACCAGGTTCTCGGCCGGCACGCGCACGTTGTCGAAGAACACCTCGCAGAACTCGGGCTCGCCCGCGAGCGTGTCGATCGGCCGCACGGTGATGCCCGGCGTGCGCAGGTCGCACAGCAGGAAGCTGATGCCCTCCTGCTTGCGGGCGTCCTTGTCGGTGCGCACCAGCATGAAGATGTGGTCGGCGTCCTGCGCGAGCGTGGTCCAGATCTTCTGGCCGTTGACGACGAAGTGCTCGCCCTGCGCGTCGCGCGCTGGCAGCGCCTCGGTGCGCAGGCCCGCGAGGTCGGAGCCGGCATTGGGCTCGGAGTAGCCCTGGCACCAGACGTTCTCGCCGCTCAGGATGCGCGGCAGAAAGCGCTGCCGCTGCTCGGGCGTGCCGTGCTGGATGAGCAGCGGCCCGATCATCACGATGCCCTGGTCGGGCGCGCGCGCCACGCCGTGCTGCTCCAGCTCCTCGATCCACGCGATGAGCTTGTCGGCGGGCAGGCCCATGCCGCCGTGGGCCTGCGGCCAGGCAGGGGCGATCCAGCCTTGCGCCGACAGCGCGAGGTACCAGTCGCGTATTTCGCTCCAGCGCGCGCGGTGCGACAGGTAGCGCAGCGCCGGCGGATAGCGCTGCTGCAGAAAGGCGCGCACCATGCGGCGGAAATCGGCCTCGGGCATCGCGGACCAGTCGGCGATGCGCGGGAACTCGCCGGTCCATGTGGCGGCGCTGGCGATGGCCTCGGCCTCGCCGGCCAGCACCGCATGCCGGCGCTGGTGCGCGCTGGCGTTGCCCAGCCACGCCGACAGGCACAGCACGCGCTTGTAGTACAGGCTCAGGTCGCACTCCTGCGTGTAGCCGATGGCGCCGTGCAGCTGCACCGACGCGCGCGAGGCCTGCAGCGCGGCGGCGGTGCAGCGCGCGTTCACGCGGCTGGCCTCGGCCTCGAGCCGTTCGGGTGCGAGCCCCTGCTCCGCCAGCGCCAGCACTTCGTTCAGCGCGGCCTGCGCCACTTCGAGGTGAATGAACATGTCGACGCAGCGGTGCTGCAGCGCCTGGAAGCTGCCGATGGGCTTGCCGAACTGCGCGCGCGTGCGCAGGTAGGCCAGCGTCTGCGCGAGCATGGCCTGCCCCGCGCCCAGCAGCTCGGCCGATTGCAGGACCTGCCCGGCCGCGAGCGCATGGCGCAAGGCGTCCTGTGCGGCCGGACCTTCGGCCACCACCGAGCCCGGCGGCAGCGCGACCTGGTCGAAGCGCAGGTTCGAGGCCTGGCTGCCGTCGATCAGCGGCACCCCCGTTTCCGTCACGCCCTCGGTACCGCGCGGCACCCACAGCAGCACCGCGTCGTCGCTGCCGCGCGCCGACACCAGCCAGCCGCTGGCGGCCGCGCCGGGCAGCACCATGAGCTTTTCGCCCTGCAGCAGCACCCCGCCGGCATGGCCCCCGCGCGCTTCGCAACCGCAGGCCAGCGGCACCGCGCTCAGGTCGCCCGCGCTCTCCTGCCAGGCCAGCGCGGGCAGGCTGCGGCCGGCGACCAGCTCCACGAGCAGGGCGCGGGCCGGCGGTGTGTCCAGCCGCGCCAGCAGCAGCGCGCTGAGCCCGGCCACGGCCAGCAGCGGCTCGGGCGCCACATGCTCACCCGCGGCGCGAAGAATCTCGGCGGCGCCGTCGAGCCCCAGCGCCAGGCCGCCGGTCGACTCGGGCGCCAGCATGCCGGGCCAGCCGAGCTCGGCGATGTGGCGCCAGCCCTCGGCCTCGTCGGCGTGCGGATCTTCCGTGCGCCGCCGCCGCCGAGCGATGGCGCGGCTGCGCACGAAGTAGTCCAGGGCGGCTTCGCGCATGGCGGCGAGTGAGTCGGAGTCCATCTGTAGAGGTGCCTCGTTGCGTTGCAAAGACAAAAACAAAGACGAACCGCAGCGTGCCCCAGGACCCCGCCAACGCGCATTTGCATTTGCCGAAGGGAGGGTTTCGCAATCAGAGAACCTCCCGGCGCGGTTGAGGGCTAGATTCGTCGCCATGACCAAGATCAAGAAATCCCTGCACACCGAGCTGGGCCACAGCACGCCCGACAAGATCACCGTGCGCGGGCGCGACCTGCCCTCCGAGATCCTCGGCCACCTGAACCTGGGCGATATGGCCTTCCTGGAGCTGACCGGGCGCATCCCCACGCCGCAGGAATCGGTGACCTTCAACGCCATCGTCGTCACGCTGGTGGAGCACGGCATCACGCCCAGCGCGCTGGCCGCGCGGCTCACCTACGCGGGCGCCCCCGAGGCGCTGCAAGCCGCCGTGGCAGCCGGTCTTTGCGGGCTGGGCACCGTGTTCGTCGGCAGCACCGAAGGCGCGGCGAAGATGCTCTACGAGGCGATTCCCTTCGGCCAGAAGCCCACGCGCCCGCTGGACGACATGGCGCGCGACATCGTGGCCGACCACCGCGCACGCAAGCAGATCGTGCCGGGCCTGGGCCATCCGCTGCACAAGCCCGTCGACCCGCGCACGCCGCGGCTGTTCCAGATCGCGGCGGAGAACGGACTCTCCAGCCACTACATCGCGCTGCTGCAGGCGGTGCAGGAAGAGGCCGAGCGCGTGTCGGGCAAGTCGCTGCCGATCAACGCGACCGGTGCCATCGGCGCGATTGCCGCGGAGTTCGGCTTTCCGTGGAAGATCATTCGCGGCATCGGCGTGATGGCGCGCGCCATCGGTCTGGTGGGCCACATCCTGGAGGAGATCGACGACCCGATGGCCATCGAGATCTGGCAACGCGTGGAAAAAGAAGCTGGCGGCTCGCGCCCGGACTGAAAGAGCAAGCACCGATGAACAACGCCAACGACAAGAACTACCCCGACATTCGCGACGCCGTGCGCGACCTGTGCGCGCAGTTTCCCGACGCCTACTTCCGCAAGATCGACGAGGCGCGCGGCTACCCCGCCGAGTTCGTCGACGCGCTCACCCAGGCCGGCTGGATGGCCGCGCTGATTCCGCAAGAATACGGCGGCTCGGGCCTGGGCCTGACCGAGGCCTCGGTGATCATGGAAGAGATCAACCGCTGCGGCGGCAACTCCGGCGCCTGCCACGGCCAGATGTACAACATGGGCACGCTGCTGCGCCATGGCAGCGAGGCGCAGAAGCGCAACTACCTGCCGCGCATTGCCAGCGGCGAGCTGCGCCTGCAGTCGATGGGCGTGACCGAGCCCAGCACCGGCACCGACACCACCAGGATCAAGACCACCGCCGTGAAGAAGGGCAACCGCTACGTCGTCAACGGACAGAAGGTGTGGATCTCGCGCATCCAGCATTCGGACCTGATGATCCTGCTGGCGCGCACCACGCCGCTGGCCGACGTGAAGAAGAAGACCGAGGGCATGTCGATCTTCATCGTCGACCTGCGCGAGGCCCTCGGCCACGGCATGACCGTGCGGCCCATCCTGAACATGGTGAACCACGAAACCAACGAGCTCTTCTTCGAGAACCTGGAGATCCCGGCCGAGAACCTCATCGGCGAGGAAGGCCAGGGCTTCAGGTACATCCTCGACGGGCTGAACGCAGAGCGCACGCTGATCGCGGCCGAGTGCATCGGCGACGGCTACTGGTTCATCGACCGCGTCACCGCGTACACCAAGGAGCGCGTGGTGTTCGGTCGGCCCATCGGGCAGAACCAGGGCGTGCAGTTTCCGATTGCCGAGGCGTTCATCGAGATCGAGGCCGCCAACCTGATGCGCTACGAAGCGTGCCGCCTGTTCGACGCGCGCGAGCCCTGTGGCGCGCAGGCCAACATGGCGAAGTACCTCGCGGCCAAGGCGAGCTGGGAGGCGGCCAACGCCTGCCTGCAGTTCCACGGCGGCTTCGGCTTCGCGTGCGAATACGACATCGAGCGCAAGTTCCGCGAGACCCGGCTGTACCAGGTGGCGCCGATCTCGACCAACCTCATCCTGAGCTACGTGGCCGAACACATGCTCGGCCTGCCCCGATCGTTCTGAAAGACGCCATTGCCATGAACCCCGTCGATCATCCGAGCAAGGTGCTCGCCACCTTCGCGGCCGAACTGCAGTTCGCCGACATTCCCGCGCCCGTGCTGCGCCGCGCCGAAGACCTGATGCTCGACTGGCTGGGCTCGGTGCTCGCGGCCCGCACGGCGCGGCCGATTCGCAGCATCGAGCGCTTCGCGCAGCTGATGGGCCCGGCCGACGGACCGAGTGAAATACTGACCTCGCGCCGCACCAGCTCGTCGCTGTTCGCCGCGATGGTCAATGCCGCGGCGTCGCATTTCGTGGAGCAGGACGATGTGCACAACGGCTCGGTGTTCCATCCCGCCGCCGTCGTCATTGCGCCCGCGCTCGCGGTGGCGCAGAGCATCGGCGCGAGCGGCGCGCAATTGCTGACGGCGGTGGTCACGGGCTACGAGGTCGGCATTCGCGTCGGCGAATTCCTCGGCCGCTCGCACTACAAGACCTTTCACACGACAGCGACAGCGGGCACGCTCGCGGCCGCCGCCGCAGTGGGCCGCCTGCTCGATCTCACGCCGCAGCAGATGCTGCACGCCTTCGGCTCGGCCGGCACGCAGTCGGCCGGCGTGTGGGAGTTCCTGCGCGACGCGGCGGATTCCAAGCAACTGCATTGCGCGCATGCGGCCACCAGCGGGCTGATGTCGGCCTACCTGGCGCAGGACGGCTTCACCGGCGCGGCGAAGATCCTCGAAGGCGCGCAGGGCCTGGGCGTGGGCATGTCGAGCGATGCAGACCCGGCCAGGCTCACCGACGGCCTCGGCACGCGCTGGACGCTGGCCGAAACCTCGTTCAAGTACCACGCCTCGTGCCGCCACACGCATCCCGCCGCCGACGCGCTGCTGCAGGTGATGACGCAGCACAGGCTACGGCCCGCCGACGTGTCGCGCGTGACCACGCACGTGCACCAGGGCGCCATCGACGTGCTGGGCCGCGTGACGGTGCCGACGACGGTGCACCAGGGCAAGTTCTCCATGGGCACGGTGCTGGGGCTGATCGCGGTGCACGGCCGCGCGGGCCTGGGCGAGTTCGACCGCGACTTTCTCGCGCCCGAGGTCTCGGCCTTCCGCGACAAGGTGTCGATGGCGCTCGACGACGAGGTCGACACCGCCTACCCCGCGCGCTGGATCGGCAAGGTCAGCGTACAGACCGCCGACGGTCGCACGCTGCAAGGCCGTGTGGACGAACCCAAGGGCGACCCGGGCAACAGCCTGAGCCGCTCGGAGATCGAGGACAAGATGCAGCGCCTCGCGCACTACGGCGAAGGCGCCACGGCCGAAGAGGCGAAGGCCCTCTGCGAGCGTGTGTGGCAGCTCGAAGCTACGCCGCGCGTAGGCCGCTGGCTGTCCTGAACGGACTCCAGGCGAACAGCCGGCCCTGCCCCGGCGAGCGCGCATCGAGCCCCGCGGTGCTCACCAGGTCCCAGAAGCCGGCCGGCGAGCTGGACACCACGGGCACCTGCAATTGCGCCTCGACTTCGCGCACCGCATCGAGGGTGACGAGTCCGCCGCACGAAATCAGGATGCCGTCGGCGCCGGGCTGTGCCTCGAACACCTTCACGCACAGGTCGACCAGCACCTGTGTCGGCACCCGGCCGACGGCCTGCACATCGGAGATGGAGAGGCCTTCGAGCGCGAGCGGCTCGAAGTCGCTCTGTTCGAGGTACTTGCGCAGGTGGACGTTGACCTCGTCGATGTAGGCCGTGGCGACCGCCACGCGCCGCACCTTCAGCTGGCGCAGCGCGCCGACGATGGCGTTGCTCATGGTGGTGCAGGGCAACCCGGTGGCGCGCGACATTTCGAGTTCGAGCTGCCGGTTGAACGCCACGCCGCGAAAGAAGCTCAGCGATGTCCCCATGAGCGAAACCGCGCTCACGCCCTCGTTCTTGAGCGCTACGGCTTTCTCGACCACGGTGTCGATCACGTCGAGATAGCCGCGCGTCGATATTTCTCCAAGGCCCAGGCTCAGCGCGCTGAAGCGAATGCGATCGCCGTAGAGCAGCGGGCCGTCCACGGGCACTGCGCCGGCTGCCGGGGGCACGATGAGGCCCAGATGCGGTGTCGTCATTTCAATGGCTCCAGATTGAGTTGTCTCAGTTCCCCTCAACCACGATGCGCTGATCGGAGATGATCTTTTTCCACCGCAAAGTCTCTGCCGCCATTTCTTTCCCGAGCTCACCAGGCGTGGCATACGCCCTCAACGTGCCCAGCGTGGCCGCCGCAGTCCCCGCCTCCGGCGCATCGAGCACCGACTTCACCGCAGCCGAGAGCCTGTCGACCACGTCGTTGGGCGTGCCCGCAGGTGCAAGCACGAAGATGCGCGGCGCCACGTCGAAACCGGGCAGCGCGTCGGCCAGCGGCGGCACGCTTTCCACACCTTCCAGCCTGGCGGTGTTCATCAACGCCAGCGCGCGCAGCTTGCCCGCCTTGGCCTGCGCCATACCTGCCGTGGCGCTCACCACGCCGATGGGAATCTGCCCGCCGATCACGTCGGGCACGATCTGCGCGGCGCCGCGGTACGGCACGTGCACCACCGTGCTGCCGGTGGCCTGCTTGAGCATCTCGAAACCCAGGTGCTGCACCGTGCCCACGCCCGAGGTGGCGTACGCATAGCGCGACGGATGCGCCTTGATCTCCTTGACCAGCTCGGCCGGCGTCTTCGCGGGAAAGTCGTTGCCCGTGACGATCATCAGCGGCGAGATGAACGCGCCCGCCACCGGCCTGAAGCTGGTCAGCGGATCGATGCCCATCTTCGGCTGCAGCAACTTGGCGATGAGCAAGGCGCTGTCGCCCATCATCAGCGTGTAGCCGTCGGGCGGGGCCTTGGCGACGAACTCGGCCGCGATGAGGCCGGTGGCGCCGGTGCGGTTTTCCACCAGCACCTGCTGGCCCAGCGCGGCCGACAGGCGCACGCCCAGCAGGCGCGCCACCGCATCGACGCCGCCGCCGGCCGAGTAGCCGACCACCAGGCGAATGGGCTTGTCGGGGTACTTCTGGGCCCAGGCCATGGGCATGGCGAGCATGGAGACGGTGGTGGCCAAGGCCAGTGCCGTCGCTGTGCGAAGGGCCTGCCGGCGCGGCGGCCGGGTCGCTTGGTGTCTGTCGTTCATCTTGTCTCCGTGGGGTCGGGTGGCGGCGGCCCGTCTGCGCGGCCTGGTCGTGAAGGAAGCGGGGAAACGTCTTGCCTTGCGGCTCAGGCCTTGCCCTTGCCGTGCGAGGTCGGCAGCCTGGCGAGCTCGCGCACGCGCTCTGCGTTGGGTGCGAAGCCCAGGCCCGGCGCTTCGGGCAGCGTGAGCCAGCCCTGGTCGGGCACCGGCAGGCCGTCGAAGATCTGCTTGAGCATCTGCACCGCCACGTAGTGGTACTCGACCAGCCCGCCGTTCGACACGCCCGCGTGCAGGTGCATGTTGTGGAAGGGCCAGGCGCCACCGTTGTCGATGGGCACGTTGAAGGCCTGCGCCATGCCGGCGATCTTCAGGCACTGCGAGTAGCCGCCCGAGATGGTCACGTTGGGCTGCAGCACGTCGGCCGCCTGGTTCACCAGCAGGTCGCGAAAGCGGTAGGCCAGGCCCTCGTTCTGGCCGCAGGCCAGCGGAATGCGGGTGCGCGCGCGCAGCTGGGCCATCTGGCGCACGTCGTTCTGCGTGAGCGGCTCCTCGAAGAAGGCGATGCCGTAGGGCTCGATGCGCCGCGCGAGCTCGGTGGCGTGGAACAGGTCGAGGCCGCAGTTGGCGTCGACGTACAGCTTCACGTCGGGGCCCACTGCGTCGCGCACGGCGGCCACGCGGCGCACGTCTTCGGCAATGACCTCGTCGAGCGGGCGCGGTTCGTCGCGGCGCGCCAATGCGTGGTTGCCCACCGTCATCTTCAGGCGCTGGAAGCCTTGCGACACCCACAGCTTCGCGGCGGCCGCGAGCTGGTCGCGCTCGAAGAAGCCGAAGCCGAAGGTGGCGTACACCGGCACCTTGGCGCGCGCGCCGCCCAGCAGGCGCCACAGCGGCTGGCCGAGCGCCTTGGCCTTCAGGTCCCACAGGGCGATGTCGAGCGCGGCGATGGTGTGGCTCGCATAGCCGGTCTGGCCGCGCGGGGAGAGCAGCCAGTAGAGCTTGTCCCACAGCCGCTCGGTGGCCATCGGGTCTTCGCCGATCAGCGCGGGGCCGGCCACCTCGCGCACGGCGGCGGCAATGATTTCTTCCTCGGTGATGGCGGTCATGCCGTGGCCGACAAGGCCGGTGTCGGTCTCGATCTCGGTCAGGCACAGCGACAGCGAGGTCTGCTTGTTCAGGCCGAGCACGTCGATGGTGACGGGGATGTTCAGCGGCGTGGCGCTGACGCGAACGATCTTCAAGGCGGTCTCCTTCGGTTGGCACGCATCTTTGCGCGCGGGCTGCGGGAGAACAATTCGTTTTTGGCGAGTTCGAGCCTTCGCGCGGCGCGAAGGCTCGCGCTCAGTCGGGCTTGCCGAGATGCGCCAGCACGGAGCGCGCGGCCACGGTCAGCTCCTGCTGCCTGCGCACGCACAGCAGGTGGCGGCGCAGCGCCCAGGGTGCGTCGAGCTTCAGGCAGCGCAGCTTCAGGATCTGCAACTGCGGCAGGATGGCCGCATAGGGCAGCACGCCGATGCCGATGCCCTGCTCCACCATGCGGCAGACCATGTCGAAGCTGCACACCTGCATGCGCACCTTCAGCGGCACCTGCGCCTCCAGCGCGGCGGCCAGCAGCACGCGGTGCAGCGCGGTGCCTTCGCGCACCACGATATGGTCGTAGCCCAGCACTTCTTCCACACCGATGCGCTTGCGCCGGGCCAGCGGGTGGTCGCGCGCGATGACCACGGCCAGTTCGTCGGTGCGGTAGGGCAGGCATTCGAGGCCGTCGACCTGGGTGTGGCCCTCGATCACGCCGATGTCGGCCAGGCCCGCCTGCACGGCCTTCACCACCTCGGTGCTGGCGCGCTCCTGCAGGTCGATCTTCAGCACCGGGTGCAGGCGCAGGAAGGAGCCGATCTGCGCGGGCAGGAACTGCGCGATGGTCGAGGCGTTGGCCGTGATGCTGACCACGCCCGCCACGCCGTTCTGGAAGTCGTCGAACTCGGCGCCGAGCCGGTCCATGGCCGAAAGCACGGCGCGCGCATGCAGCAGCAGGCCGTGCCCCGCCGAGGTCAGCGTGACGCCGCGCGCATGGCGCACCAGCAGCGGCAGCCGCGCGCGGGCCTCGAGGTCGGAGATGCGCCTGCTGGCGGCCGCCAGCGCGATGTGGCAGCGCTTGGCACCTTCGCTGATGCTGCCGTGGTCGGCCACGGTGACGAACAGGCGCAGCGACTTCAGGTCGGCGGACATGGGGCGTGCGCCTTCAGGGCGCGACGAGGTGGTCGAACAGCTCGCGCGCGGACGCCGGCAACTGCTCGCGGTTGCGCGCGATGAGCTTCAGCTCGCGCTCGGCCCAGGTGTCGCTGAGCGACACGGTGGCGATGCGCATCGCCATCGACAGCCGCTGCGCCGAAGACGCCGGCAGCACGCCGACGCCCACGCCCGCTTCGATCATCAGGCAGATGGCCTCGAAGCTGCTGACCTGGATGCGCGGGTTGAAGCCCCGGCCCGCCAGCTCGGCGCGGCGCTGCAAAAAACGGTGGATGGCGCTGCCGTGGTGCAGGCCCACGTGCTGCTCGTCGAGCGTGTCGGCGAAGGCCACGGCGCTCGCGCCCGCCAGGTGGTGCGCGGTGGGCACGACCAGCACCAGCTGGTTGCTGCCGAAGGCGCGCGCGTCGAAGTCGCCGGTGTGCACATCGCCGGCCAGGATGCCGATGTCGGCCTCGCCGTCGGCCACGGCGCGCACGATTTCCTCGCTCAGGTACTCGCGCAGGTCGACCTGCACGGCCGGGTGCTGCGTGAGAAAGCCCGCGAGCTTGCGCGGCAGGTACTCGGTGATGGAGGTGGTGTTGGCGAACACGCGCACATGACCCTTGATGCCCTTGCCGAAGTCCTGCATGTCGCAGCGCAGGTGCTCCATCTGCTGCATCACGCGCTTGGCGTGGTACAGCACCGCCTGCCCCCCGGCCGTGAGGCTCACGCCCTGGGCGCTGCGGTGCAGCAGCTTGCCGCCCACGGCTTCTTCCATCTGCTTGATGCGGGTGGAGGCGGCGGCCAGCGAGATGCAGGCCTTCTCGGCGCCGCGCGTGAGGCTGCGCGCGTCCGCCACGTAGACGAACAGTTTCAGGTCGAACAGGTCGAAATGCAGGTTCACCGGGTGCGGGTACGAGGAAGGAAGGGAGCGTGCATTGTCCGGCGAACGGGGCTGCGCGCGGCCGTCTGCGCGCGCGTCACCGGGTTAGTCCCCGGATGCGTTCACACCGGGTCCCAGCTGAACACGTCGGCCGAGCGGTCCAGCGGAAAGAAGCTGGCGCGCATCGCAGGCATGGCGTGCTCGGCGATGCTCTGCGGCGTCCAGCCCTCGGAGCGGTGCACGGAGCGCACCGGGCGCGGCTGGCTGATGAGCGAGATCTCGTTGTTGCGCACCGAGAAGATCTGCCCGTTGACCGCATTCGCCGCATCGCTCGCCAGGTACACGGCAAGGGGCGCCACCTTGGCCGGCGTCATCTGCTTGATCTTGTCCACGCGCACGCGCTGCTCCTCGGTGTCGGTGGGAATCGCGCCGATCATGCGGCTCCAGGCGAAGGGCGCGATGCAGTTGGAGCGCACGTTGAACTTGAGCATGTCCAGCGCGATCGACTTCGACAGCGCCACGATGCCCAGCTTGGCCGCCGAATAGTTGGCCTGCCCGAAGTTGCCGATGAGCCCCGAGGTCGAGGTCATGTGCACCATCGCGCCCGCGTTCTGCTCCTTGAAATGCGTTGCCGCCGCGCGGCTTACGTAGTAGGCGCCGTACAGGTGCACCTTGAGCACCGCGTCCCATTCGTCGACCGACATCTTGTGGAAGAAGCGGTCGCGCAGGATGCCGGCGTTGTTGATCACCGCGTCGATGCGCCCGAAGCTGTCGAGCGCGCACTGCACGATGTGCGCGGCGCTGGCCGGGTCGGCCACGCTGTCGGTGTTGGGCACGGCCTGGCCGCCTGCCGCGCGAATCTCGTCGACCACCTGCTGCGCGGGGCCTGCGCTGCCGCCTTCGCCGTCGAGCGCGGCGCCGATGTCGTTGACCACCACCTTCGCGCCGTGGGCCGCCATGGCGAGCGCGATGTCGCGCCCGATACCGCCGCCCGCGCCGGTGACGACGACCACTTTGTCTTCAACCATTTTTGTCTCTGCTCCGGATGTTCGGCCGCGGGTTCGCGGCTGAATTTCAGAATGCCACAGGCGGGGCGGGAGCAGGTTTGCAGTTTGCGAAGAGGGGCTTCGGTGGCGGCCCGTTTTTTCTCGACTACTGCCGCGCGGTGCGGATGTTGGCCGGCAGCGCCTGCGGCCAGCTCGTGCGCAACGGATTGATGTCCAGCCCGCCGCGCCGCGTGTAGCGCGCATACACCGCGAGCTTGGTCGGCTTGCAGCGGCTCCAGATGTCCGTGAACATGCGCTCGGCGCAGGGCTCGTGAAACTCGTTGTGGTTGCGAAAGCTCACGATGTACGCCAGCAGCCCGGCCTGGTCGATGGGCGGGCCGCTGTAGCGGATCTGCACGCTGCCCCAGTCGGGCTGGCCGGTGACCAGGCAGTTGCTCTTGAGCAGCCGGCTGGTGAGGGTTTCGTTCACGTGCACGTGCGTGGTGTCGCTCGTGAGCAGTTCGGGTGCGGGCTGGTAGTGGGTGCACTCGATGTCCAGGCGGTCGAGGTCCAGGCCGTCGAGCTCGTGCACCGGTTCGCGGTCGAACATGTCGGGCGCCAGCAGCGTCACGCCGATGCCGCCCGAACGGTCGCTGCCGCGCCATGCGGCTTCGGCCAGGTCGGTGCGCAGGTGCTCGCGCACCGCGTCGACGCTGGCGAACTGGCTGTTGTTGAAGCTGTTGAGGTAGAGCTTGAAGCTCTTGCTCTCGATGATGTTGGGCGTCTCGCACGGGACGGTGAAGTGCGCGATGGCCAGCTGCGGCTTGCCGCGCAGGTTGAGCCAGCTCACTTCGAAGGCGGTCCAGAGGTCGGCGCCGAAGAAGGGCAAGGCGCCCGCGTGGATGCCCATGGCCTCGCGCTGCGTGGCGCGCGCGATGGGGAACAGCAGCGTGGGGTCGTAGCGGTCGGCGTAGGCCGAGGCGCGGCCCAGCTGCGATTGCTCGGGGGTGTTCGGGTTGTGCGGGTCGTGCGGGTTGTCGAGGCTCATGGGGCTTTGTCCTTGGCGTCCGCGGCATGGGCGAACGGGGCGATGTGGTTGGCGAGGATGGTGCACACCTCGGGCGGCAGGTCGTGGCCCATGCCGGGAACGGCGACGAATTGCGCGCCCGGAATGCGCCTGGCGCTGTCTTCGCCGCAGGCGATGGGCACGAGCGCGTCGGCGTCGCCATGCAGCACCAGCGTGGGCGACTGGATGCGCGGCAGCACCTGCGGGCGCTCGTCGTCGGCGCCGATGGCCAGCATCTGGCGCATCAGGCCGGCCGGGTGGTAGGAGCGGCGCATGCTGAAGGTCAGGCGCTCGGCCAGCTCTTCGTCGGTCTGCGGGTAGGCCGGGCTCTGGATGAGCCGCAGCAGCCGGATGCTGTGCGCCACCAGCTCGGGTTCGCTGCGGCCCAGCGGGCGGCGCATGAGCATGGTGGCCACTTCGCGGCGCGGGCCGGGCAGGCCGCGCGCGCCGCTGGAACTCATGATGCTCACCAGGCTGGCCGTGCGCTGCGGCGCGGTGGCGGCCAGGCGCTGGGCGATCATGCCGCCCATCGAGGCGCCGACGATGTGGGCCCTGGCGATGCCCAGCGCATCGAGCACGCCGAGCGAGTCGAGCGTCATGTCCTGCAGCGTGTAGGCCGAGCGCACCTTCAGGCCGAGGCGATGGCGGATGGTCTGCCACACCACGTTGCCGGTGCCCGCATGGTCGAAGCCCTGGCTCAGGCCGATGTCGCGGTTGTCGTGGCGCACCACGCGAAAGCCCGCGTCCACCAGCTGCTGCACGAAGCCCGTGGGCCACGCCACCAGCTGCATGCCCAGGCCCATGATCAGCAGGACGACGGGGCGGCCCTCGCCTCCGGTGTCGTCGACTTCGATCTGCAGTCCGTTGGCGGTGACTTTCATCGGGCTCCTGTGTGCTGGGTCTATTTGAATTCGCGCTCGCGCAGCCACTTGGTGGCGACCCACTTCTCGCCCGCCAGCACCGGCGCGCCGCCGTGCAGGGTGCGGGTGACGGGGTCGGGCCGGTCGTAGCTGAAGAACACGCCGGTGCCGCGCACGGGCGCCACTTCGAGGCCCACGTCGGGGAAGGTGGTAGCGCCGCCGCCCTCGGGCTCCTGCAGGTACATGACGAGCGTGGCGACGCGCTGGCCGCCGCGCTTCAGGATGGTCGGCGTGCCGGGCTCGCCGGGGTCGAAGTAGTCGTAGTGCGGGCGGTACTGCGCGCCGGGGGCGTAGCGCAGGATCTGCAGGCCTTCGCCGTATTCGAGCGGCCAGCGCAGCAGCATGGCGATGCGCTGCTCCAGGCGCGCGACGATCTCGTTCTCGCCGCGCTCGAAGAACATGCCCTCGCTGGTGCGGTCCACGTTGAGCACCTCGCCGCCGGTGCGGGTCTCCACGGTGAGCGAGCGCGCCAGGCGCACGCGCGCGGCGGCGATCAGCGTTTCGCACTCCTCGCCCGACAGCAGGTTGCCGAACACCACCACCCGCGGATGCCGCAGGGTCTGCAGCACCTGCACGCGGCGGTCACCCGCGTCGAGGTAGAGCGGCGCGCCGTCGAGGTCGGGGCCGGGCATTTCGGTGCGCACGGGTGCCAGCGCGGCCTGCACGTCGGGGAAGCCGGCTTCGAGCTGGGCCAGCGCCGCGTCGACGGCGCCGTCCTGCCAGCCGGCCGCATGCATGGACACACGCAGCGCCGGCACCGAGTGCCCGGCCGCGAGCTGGGCCACCAGCCATTCGCGCAGTTCCGGACTGATCGCTTGCGACATCAGACTTTCCTCCTGAACACCAGCCTTTCGGCGGTCGACACCTGCGCGTCGAAACCATAACCCTCGAGGTCGAACTTTTCCAGCGCCTTGGGCGTGGCCGCCTTGTGCAGCACGGCCCAGCGGGCCAGCAGGCCGCGGGCGCGCTTGGCGAAGAAGCTCACGATCTTGTACTTGTCGCCCTTCCATTCCTCGAAGACGCATTCGACCACACGGGCCTTGAGCACCTTCTTGTCGACCGACTTGAAGTACTCCTGCGAGGCGACGTTGATGACAACGGGCGTGCGGTCGGCCGCCAGGCGCTCGTTCAGGTGCTCGGCGATGCGCGCGCCCCAGAAGGCGTACAGGTCCTTGCCGTGGCGGTTGGCCAGCTGGGTGCCCATTTCGAGGCGGTAGGGCTGCAGCAGGTCGAGCGGGCGCAGCAGGCCGTACAAGCCGCTGAGGATGCCGATATGGTCCTGCGCCCAGGCCAGCTGCGCCGGGGTGAGCGTGCGGGCGTCGAGGCCGCCGTAGACATCGCCGTCGAAGGCGAAGGCCGCCTGTCGGGCGTTCTTGCCGGTGCTCTTGCTGGCCCAGGACTCGTACCGCGCCACGTTCAGGGCGGAGAGCTTGTCCGACAGGTGCATGAGCTCGGCGATCTGCTGGGGCGACTTCTCGCGCAGCAGCTTGATCAGCTCGACCGAGGGGCCGCGAGCGGACTCGAAATGGGGCTGGGTGGCGGGGATGTCGGCGGGGACCGGGGTGTCGTAGTCGAGCGACTTTGCAGGGGAGAGCAGGAAGAGCATCCCGGAATTATGAGTGGCCGAAGTGACGCCGGGCCACGCCGGTAAAATCGCGGCAATCCCACCCTGTCACCAATGGCGCCCCGAGGCTGCCGTTCTGCATTCCCCATGAGCGAACCCACCACTCCCCTTGCCCAACCCGGCCTCGACAGCCTGTCGAAATCGTTCGAACCCGCCGCCATCGAGGCGCACTGGGGCCCGGAATGGGAAAAGCGCGGCTATGCCAAGGCGGGCTTTCGCGGCACGCAGCAACCCAAGGACGGCGCCGACGCGTTTGCCATCCAGTTGCCGCCCCCGAATGTGACGGGCACGCTGCACATGGGCCATGCGTTCAACCAGACGATCATGGACAGCCTGGCGCGCTACCACCGCATGAAGGGCGACAACACGCTGTGGGTGCCGGGCACCGACCACGCCGGCATCGCCACGCAGATCGTGGTGGAACGCCAACTGCAGGAGCAGAAGGTCAGCCGCCACGACCTGGGCCGCAAGAACTTCGTGGCGCGCGTGTGGGAATGGAAAGAGAAGTCGGGCAACACCATCACCGAGCAGATGCGCCGCATGGGCGACACGGTGGACTGGAGCCGCGAGTACTTCACGATGGACGACGACCTGTCGAAGGTCGTGACGCACACCTTCGTGAAGCTCTACGAAGAAGGCCTGATCTACCGCGGCAAGCGCCTGGGCAACTGGGACCCGGTGCTGAAGACCTCGGTGAGCGACCTCGAAGTCGAAAGCGAAGAAGAAGACGGCTCGCTCTGGCACATCGCCTACCCGCTGGAAGACGGCAGCGGCACGCTGACCGTGGCCACCACCCGGCCCGAGACCATGCTCGGCGACACGGCCGTGATGGTCCACCCCGAAGACGAGCGCTACAAGCACCTGGTCGGCCAGCGCGTGCGCCTGCCGCTGGTGGACAAGCTCATTCCCATCATTGCGGACGACTACGTCGACAAGGAGTTCGGCACCGGTGTCGTCAAGGTCACGCCGGCCCACGACTACAACGACTACGCCGTCGGCCAGCGCCACAAGCTCGAAGTGATCGGCGTGCTGACGCTGGACGCGACCGTCAACGACAACGCGCCCGAAAAATACCGCGGCATGGACCGCTTCGTGGCGCGCAAGGCCATCGTGGCCGACCTCGACGCCCTGGGCCTGCTGGTCGAGGTGAAGAAGCACAAGCTGATGGTGCCGCGCTGCGCGCGCTCGGGCGCCATCGTGGAGCCGATGCTCACCGACCAGTGGTACGTGGCCATGACGCGCCCGGGCGCCGACGGCCAGTCGATCGCGCAGAAGGCCATCGACGTGGTGAAGTCGGGCGAGGTGCGATTCGTGCCCGAGAACTGGGTCAACACCTACAACCACTGGATGGAGAACATCCAGGACTGGACGATCTCGCGCCAGCTGTGGTGGGGCCACCAGATTCCCGCCTGGTACGACGAAGACGGCAAGGTGTACGTGGCCGAGACCGAGGCCGAGGCCCAGGCCAAGGCGCCCGGCAAGACGCTGCGGCGCGACGAGGACGTGCTGGACACCTGGTACTCCGCGGCGCTGGTGCCTTTCTCGTCGCTGGGCTGGCCCGAAAAAACGCAGGACCTCGACCTGTACCTGCCCTCGACCGTGCTCGTGACGGGCTACGACATCATCTTCTTCTGGGTCGCCCGGATGATCATGATGACCAAGCACTTCACCGGTCAGGTGCCTTTCAAGGACGTGTACATCCACGGCCTGGTGCGCGACGCTCAGGGCAAGAAGATGAGCAAGTCCGAAGGCAACGTGCTGGACCCGGTCGATTTGATCGACGGCATCCAGCTGCCCGAGCTGCTCGACAAGCGCACGCAGGGCCTGCGCAAGCCCGAAACGGCGCCTGCGGTGCGCAAGAACACGCAGAAGGAATTTCCGGAGGGCATTCCGGCCTTCGGAGCGGATGCGCTGCGCTTCACCTTCGCCTCGCTCGCGTCGCTCGGGCGCAGCATCAACTTCGACTCGAAACGCTGCGAGGGCTACCGCAACTTCTGCAACAAGCTGTGGAACGCCACGCGCTTCGTGCTGATGAACTGCGAAGGCCAGGACTGCGGCCTGCTGGAGCACACGAAGGAAGACTGCAAGGTCGGCGGCCCGGCCCACGGCTACCTGAAGTTCAGCCGCGCCGACTTCTGGATCGTGTCGCAGCTGCAGCGCGTGGAGGCCGAAGTGGCCAAGGGCTTCGAGGAATACCGCCTGGACAACGTGGCCAACGCGATCTACCAGTTCGCGTGGGACGAGTTCTGCGACTGGTACCTGGAAATTGCCAAGGTGCAGATCCAGACCGGCACCGATGCGCAGAAGCGCGCCACGCGCCGCACGCTGATCCGCACGCTCGAAACGCTGCTGCGCCTGGCGCACCCGGTGATTCCGTTCATCACGGAAGCGCTGTGGCAGAAGGTGTCGAAGGTGGCGGGCCGCGAAGGCGAATCGGTCATGGTGGCGGCCTATCCGCAGAGCCAGCCGGAGAAGATCGACGAAGCGGCCGAAGCCCATGTGGCGCGGCTGAAGGCGCTGGTGGACGCCTGCCGCACGCTGCGCGGCGAGATGAGCGTGTCGCCCGCGACCCGCCTGCCGCTGTATGCGGTGGCCGACGACGCCGAGGGCGCGGCGTTCCTGCGCGAATCGGCGCCGGTGCTGCAGGCGCTGGCCAAGCTGAAAGAAGTGAAGGTTTTCGACGACGAGGCCTCGTGGCAGGCGGCCGCCGAAGCGGCGCCTGTGGCAGTGGTGGGCGCAACGCGCCTGTGCCTGCACATGGAGATCGACAAGGCGGCCGAGAAGGTCCGCATCGGCAAGGAAATTGCGCGCATCGAGGGCGAAATTGCCAAGGTGCACGGCAAGCTGGGCAACGAGGCCTTCGTGGCCAAGGCCCCGCCGGCGGTGATCGACCAGGAGCGCAAGCGGCTGGCCGACTTCAGCGCCACGCTGGAACGCCTGCGCGACCAGCTTGGGCGCCTCGGCTGACAGACGGGCGAAATCGCGGGCGTTTAGGATGCTGGTTCGGCAATTGCTTGCCGTTCCAGCACACTGATTTACATCTTCCAACGAACTGAGCCGAACCTGCCCATGTCCACACCATCGACACGTATCCGCAAGGCTGTATTTCCCGTGGCGGGCTTCGGCACCCGCTTTCTGCCCGCCACCAAGGCACAGCCCAAGGAAATGCTGCCGGTGGTCGACAAGCCGCTGATCCAGTACGCCGTGGAAGAGGCCTACGCCGCGGGCATCCGCGACATGATCTTCGTGACCGGCCGCAACAAGCGCGCCATCGAAGACCACTACGACACCGCCTACGAGCTGGAAAGCCAGCTCGAGGCCAGCGGCAAGACCGCCCTGCTGAACATCGCGCGCTCGGTCATGCCCGACGACATGACCTGCTCCTACGTGCGCCAGCCGCGCATGCTGGGCCTGGGCCACGCGGTGCTCTGCGCCGAACACCTGGTGGGCGACGAGCCCTTCGCCGTGCTGCTGGCGGACGACCTGATGGTCGGCCCCGTGGGCGGCCAACCGGTGCTGGCCCAGATGACCGCCGCCTTCGACCGCCTGGGCGCTTCGCTGCTGGCGGTGCAGGAGGTGCCGCTGGAACACGTGAAGCGCTACGGCATCGTGGCGGGCGACGCCATCGAGGACGGCCTGGTCAAGGTCACCCACATGGTCGAGAAGCCGAAGCCCGAAGACGCGCCCTCGCGCCTGGGCGTGGCGGGCCGCTACATCCTCACGCCGGGCGTGTTCGCCGAAATCCGCAACCAGCCCAAGGGCGCGGGCGGCGAGATCCAGCTGACCGACGGCATCGCGGCGCTGATGAAGAAGGAATCGGTCTACGCCTATTCCTACAAGGGCATCCGCTATGACTGCGGCAGCAAGGAAGGCTTCCTGCAGGCGTCCGTAGAACTGGCGCTGGCACACCCCGAGGTGGGCGCGGAGTTCCGCGAATACCTCAAGAACCTGAAGCTGTAAGCGCTTCGGTCTTTTGTCTTTCTCCTTCCCCTTCCGGGGGAAGGCCGGGATGGGGGCCAACGGCCTCCAACCTCTTTAGGCTTGCCTTCAGCGCCTCTTCAGCACATGAATGAAGTCGCTCCCCACCGTCTCCTGCTCCACCAGTTCGTTGCCCGTCTGGCGCGCGAAGGCCTGGAAGTCGCGGATCGAGCCGGGGTCGGTGGACACCACCTTGAGCAGCTGGCCGCTCGCCATGTCGTTGAGCGACTTCTTCGCCTTGAGGATGGGCAGCGGGCAGTTCAGGCCCCGCGTGTCGAGCTCGCGATCGACTTCAGCTTGCATTGCCAGGCTCCGGCGGCAGCGCCAGTCCGCGGCGGCGTTCTTCGTTTTCCGCGGCGGTAAAGAACACCGGCTCGTGCCCGCGCGTGCGCAGCCAGTCGGCCAGCGCGTAGCCGGTGCCGGCGGGCCAGCACTTCAGGTCGGGCAGGTCGTACAGCCGGTAGTCGACCAGTTCGGGCGAGAGCTTCACCTCGCCGTCGGCCACCACGTGGTACGCGATGATGATCTGGTTCATGCGCTGGAAGTCGTAGGCGCCGACCAGCTTGGTGGCGCTGACGTCGAGGTTGGTCTCTTCCTTCACCTCGCGGGCGATGCCCTCCTCGGGCGTCTCGCCGGCTTCCATGAAACCGGTGATGAGCGCGAACATCTGGCCCGGCCACGCCGCATTGCGCGCCAGCAGCACCTGGCCGCGGTACTCGACGATGGCCGCGAGCACCGGCGTGGGATTGTTCCAGTGCGTGTGGCCGCAGTTGGGGCAGCGCAGGCGCTCCTTGGGGCCGCCGTCTTCCATCAACGCGATCCATTCGAGCGGCGTGGCGCAGACCTGGCAGAACTTGGGATGGGGCATGGGGGTCTCTTTTCTTTTTATGGCGGCGCATGCCCCGGGGCGGGGCAGCGGGTTGTCGGTTTATGCCGGGAAGACGCCGGTGGAGAGGTAGCGGTCGCCGCGGTCGCACACCACGAACACGATGGTGGCGTTCTCTACCGTCTTCGACACCTCGAGCGCGGCCCATAGGGCGCCGGCTGCCGAGATGCCGCCGAAGATGCCCTCTTCGCGCGCCAGGCGCCGGCACATTTCCTCGGCGTCGTCCTGGGTCACGCTGATTTCCTGGTCGACCCGGCTCGGGTCGAAGATCTTCGGCATGTACTCGGCCGGCCACTTGCGGATGCCCGGAATGCGCGAGCCTTCGGCCGGCTGCGCGCCGACGATGCGCACCGCCGGGTTCTTCTCTTTCAGGAAACGCGACACGCCGGTGATGGTGCCGGTGGTGCCCATGGCGCTCACGAAGTGCGTGACCTTGCCCTTGGTGTCGGCCCAGATCTCGGGGCCGGTGGTCTCGTAGTGGATGCGGGGGTTGTCGGGGTTGGCGAACTGGTCGAGCACGCGGCCCTTGCCCTGCCCCACCATCTGCTCGGCCAGGTCGCGCGCGTATTCCATGCCGCCGCTCTTGGGCGTGAGCACGAGTTCGGCGCCGAAGGCCTTCATGGTCTGGGCGCGTTCGACGGAGAGGTCCTCCGGCATGATCAGCACCATGCGGTAGCCCTTGATGGCCGCGGCCATGGCCAGGGCGATGCCGGTGTTGCCGGAGGTGGCTTCGATCAGCGTGTCGCCGGGCTTGATTTCGCCGCGCTCTTCGGCACGCTTGATCATCGAGAGGGCCGGACGGTCTTTCACCGAACCCGCCGGATTGTTGCCCTCCAGCTTGCCGAGAATCACGTTGCCGCGCCTGGCGTTTTCTGCCGCGTGGATGCGTTGCAGGGCCACCAGGGGCGTCTTGCCGATGGCATCTTCGATCGTCGGATAATTCATGTCGGTCACTGTGCCATAATTTTGGGCTTGGTTCAGTACCCTGCCCGGGTGGTGAAATTGGTAGACGCAGGGGACTCAAAATCCCCCACCGAAAGGTGTGCCGGTTCGATTCCGGCCCCGGGCACCACACTTTGATCCGCAGTCAGGCTGCTCCGCGCAGGCCGCTGTGCACCGTCGGATACACCAGCCGCACCCGCAATTCGCGCTTCAGCCGCGTGTTGTCCAGCAGGCGCGACTCAGCCATGAAACTCAACAGCTGCACCGGCAACTGCCGTTCGGCCTCGCCGCGCGCCACGCGGGGCGGGCGCGGCAGGCCGTACAGGTCGGCGGCCAGATCGATGTAGTCGCCCATGCGCAGCTCGGTGTCGTCCGACGCATGCACGATGCGCTGCGGCTTGCCGCGAAACAGCGCCGCCACGCAGGCGCGCGCCAGGTCGTCGGCGTGGATGTGGTTGGTGAACACATCGTCCTCGCGCCGCAGCACCGGCGTGCCGCGCAGCAGGCGCGCGCGGGGCGTGCCGTTGTCGCGGTCGGGGGCGTAGATGCCCGGAATGCGCAGGATGCTGGCACGCACGCCCGCGCTGCGGCCCAGCCAGCGCACGGCGCGCTCGGCGTCCACGCGGCGGTGGGCGCGCGGGGTATCGGGCCGCACGGCACGGGCTTCGCTCACCCCTGCGCCGTCGCAGTCGCCATAGACGCCGCTGGTCGATCCGTAGACGAAGGCCGATGGCACCGAGCGCAGGCGCAATGCGCGCGCCAGCGCCGTGGTGCGATGGTCGCGCCACCATTCCTTGCCGCCGTCACGGGCGGGCGGCGCCAGGTGGAGCACGCGCGTGGCGATGCCCGCCAGCCGGCGCAGGGTAGCGGCATCGTCCAGATTGCCCACCAGGGGGCGGATACCGGCCGCGCGCAGGGCGCCCACCCGGTCGGCCGACGACGTGAGCGCCACCAGCTGCACACGGCCTCGCAGGTCGCGCGCCACGCGCTGGCCGACGTCCCCGCAACCGACGATCAGGAGGCGCTCGCGCCGGAACCGCGCCGGCAGTGCGCCGGAGGGGCTATTGATTGAAGGCAAAATCCTGTTCCCTTTCCCTTTCAGACACAGGCTGAAACAAGCCGAAGAATACCGATGACTGCTACAGCGCCGCTCGACGCGGGCTTTTCGATCACTGTCGAACCCAGCGGGCGGCATTTTGTCGTGCACGGGGACGAGACCATCCTCGCAGCCGGCATTCGCCAGGGCATCGGCCTGCCCTACGGCTGCAAGGACGGCGCCTGCGGCTCCTGCAAGTGCAGGAAGCTCTCGGGCGAGGTCACGCTCGGACCGCACCAGAGCAAGGCCCTGAGCGCCGAGGAGCAGCTCGCCGGCTTCGTGCTGACCTGCTGCGCCCATGCCACGAGCGACGTGGTGCTCGAATCGCGCCAGGTCACCGAGGCCGGGGCGATGCCGATCCGCAAGATGCCGGTGCGGGTGCAGGCGCTCTCCCGCCTGTCGCACGACGTGATGATGGTGCGCCTGCAACTGCCCGCCGGCGAGCCGCTGCAGTTCCATGCGGGCCAGTACGTGGAGTTCATCCTGCGCGACGGCACGCGCCGCAGCTACTCGATGGCCAACGCGCCGCACACGCTGGGCGAGCCCGGCACGGGCATCGAACTGCACCTGCGGCACCTGCCGGGGGGCAAGTTCACCGACCATGTGTTCGGCACCATGAAGGAAAAGGAAATCCTTCGCATCGAGGGCCCGTTCGGCAGCTTCTTCCTGCGCGACGACTCCAGCAAGCCGATGGTCCTGCTGGCCTCCGGCACCGGCTTCGCACCCATCAAGGCGCTGCTGGAACATCTGAAGTTCAAGGCCAGCGTGCGGCCCGCCACGCTCTACTGGGGCGGCCGCCGGCCCGAGGACCTGTACATGGACGCCTGGGTGCACGAGCAGATGGCGCAGATGCCCCACCTGCGCTACGTGCCCGTCGTTTCCAACGCCACGCCCGACGACAACTGGACCGGGCGCACGGGCTTCGTCCACCAGGCCGTGCTCGAAGACTTTGCGGACCTGTCGGGTCACCAGGTGTATGCCTGCGGTGCGCCCATCGTTGTCGACTCGGCCAAGCGAGACTACGTGGCGCTGGCCGGCCTGCCTGAAGAAGAGTTCTTTGCCGACGCCTTCACCACGGAGGCCGACAAGGCCGTTCCCTGAATTTTCCGAGACCCTCACCCCTAGAACAATGAAGACGAGACATTTCTTTCTTACGCTGCTCGCCAGCGCCACGGCCCTGACGGGCGCGGCCCCGTCGATGGCCCAGCAACAGCGCCCCATCCGCCTCGTGGTTCCGTACGCCGCGGGCGGCCCCATCGACAACACGGCGCGCATGCTGGCCGAACGCGTGAAGGACACGCTGGGCCCGGTCATCATCGACAACAAGCCCGGCGCGGGCGGCAACATCGGCGCCGACATCGTGGCCAAGGCGCCCGCCGACGGCCTCACGATCGGCATTGCGGCCACCGCCACCAACGCGGTGAACCCCTGGCTGTACAGCAAGATTCCGTTCAACGCCGCGACCGACTTCGCGCCCATCACGCAGATGGTGCGCGTGCCCAACGTGCTGGTGATGAACGCCGACACGGCCAGGCGCCTGAACATCAACACCGTGGCCGACCTGATCCGCTACGCCAAGGCCAACCCCGCCAAGCTCAACTACGGCAGCGGCGGAAACGGCAGTGCCGGCCACCTGGCGGGCGAGCTGTTCAAGAAGGAAGCCGGCATCTTCGCGCTGCACATTCCGTACAACGGCGGCAGCCCGGCGCAGCTGGCGCTGATTTCGGGCCAGGTCGACTTCAACTTCGACAACCTCGCCACCGCCGCGCCGAACATCCGTTCGGGCAAGCTCAAGGCGATTGCGGTGACGACGCTGCAGCGCAGCAGCTCGCTGCCCGACGTGCCGCCCATCGCGGACACGCTCAAGGGCTTCTCTATCGATACGTGGTGGGGCCTGGTGGCGCCGGCCGGCACGCCGCACGACGTGGTCATGAAGCTGAACCAGGCCTTCGTGGCGGCGCTGAACGCGCCGGAAACGAAGACCCGCTTCGCCGGGCTGCTGGCCGAGCCGGTGGCCAGCTCGCCGGAGCAGTTCGGTGCGTTCATGAAGAGCGAGCTCTCCAAGTACGAAGCGGTCGTCAAGGCGACCGGCGCGAAAGTGGACTGACCCCCAGGCTTCGCGCACTTCGTGTCGCTTCTCCTCCCCCCTTGCAGGGGGCAATACCTGCGGCCCGGCAAAGCCGGTTCCGCGGTATTTCTGGAATGAAATCCGGCGGCTATTCGCCCAGGTAGGCGGCCCGCACGCGCGGGTCGCTCAGCAGGGCCTTGGCCTCGCCGTTCATGGTGATGAGGCCCGACTCCATCACATAGCCTCGGTCGGCCAGCTGCAGCGCGCGGTTGGCGTTCTGCTCCACCAGCAGGATGGTCACGCCCTGCGAGGCCACGGTCTGCACCACCTCGAAGATCTTGTCGCACATGATGGGCGACAGGCCCATGGTGGGCTCGTCCAGCAGCAGCACCTTGGGGCGCGCCATCAGCGCGCGGCCCATGGCCAGCATCTGCTGCTCGCCGCCCGACATGGTGCCGGCCAGCTGGTCCTTGCGCTCGCGCAGGCGCGGGAAGGTGACGAACACGCGCTCCATGTCGCTGGCGATCTCGGCCTTGTCCTTGCGGATGTAGGCACCGATCTGCAGGTTCTCGGTGATGGTCATGCGCGTGAACACGCCGCGGCCTTCCGGCACCATCACCAGGCCCTCGCCCACCAGGTCCCAGGCGCCGCGGCCCTTGATGCTGCGGCCCAGGAATTCGATGGTGCCCGCGCCTGCGGGCAGCGTGCCGGTGATGGCCTTCATGGTAGTGGTCTTGCCGGCGCCGTTGGAGCCGATCAGCGAGACCAGTTCGCCCTCGCGCACTTCGAAGTCGACGCCCTTCACGGCCTGGATGCCGCCGTAGCCCACCTTCAGGCCGCTGACTTTCAGCAGCGTCTTGCCGGCGGCCTTGGCCTGGGCGGCGGTGGACACGGTTTCTTGTTCGCTCATGGTTGCGGTGCTCATGTCAGTGGCCTCCGGTGCCGAGGTAAGCCTCGATCACCTTCTCGTTCTTCTGCACGTCGGCCGGCGTTCCCTCGGCAATCTGCTTGCCGTAGTCCAGCACGGTGACGCGGTCGCACAGGCCCATGATGAGCTTGACGTCGTGTTCGATGATCAGGATGGTGCGGTTGTCGCGCCGGATGCGGTCGATCAGCTCGCGCAGCGCTACCTTCTCGGTGGAGTTCATGCCGGCGGCCGGCTCGTCCAGCGCGATGAGCTGCGGGTCGGTGGCCAGGGCGCGTGCAATTTCCAGTCGGCGCTGGTCGCCGTAGCTCAGCGTGCGCGCCTTGTAGTCGGCGAACTTGCCGATGCCCACGTAGTCGAGCAGTTCGTGTGCGCGGTCGGCAATCGCCTTCTCTTCGGCCTTGAAGCTGCGGGTGCGCAGCATGGCGCCGAACACGCCCGAACTGGTGCGGATGTGGCGCCCGACCATCACGTTCTCCAGCGCCGTCATTTCGGCGAAGAGGCGGATGTTCTGGAAGGTGCGCGCAATGCCGGCCTTGGCCACTTCGTGCACGGCCGTCGGCTGGTAGGGCTTGCCCGCGAGCTCGAAGCTGCCGCTGTCGGGTGTGTACAGGCCGGTGATGACGTTGAAGAACGTGGTCTTGCCCGCGCCGTTGGGGCCGATCAGCCCGTAGACCTGGCCGCGCTTGATGGTGATGCCCACGTCCGAGAGCGCCTGCAAGCCGCCGAAGCGCTTGGAGATGCCGCGCACGTCGAGGATGGTGTCGGTGTTTGTCGTCATGTCTTTTTGTCCTCGGCTCACGGATTGATCGACATGGGACGCTCGGCACCGCCGGGCAACTGGTCGGCGGGCGAGTCGATGCCCGGCGCATGCGTCTGCAGCGAGCCCGGGGCCACGGCCGCATGGGCCGGGTCGACGGGCACGCCGCCCTTCTTCGTCAGCGTCTTGCCGTGCTCCGGCGACGGCCACAGCCCGCGCGGGCGCACCAGCATGATGATGATCATGGCCAGCGCAATGAAGAGCTGGCGCAGGATCGACGCGTCGAGGCGCCCGCCCGTGAGCGACTGCAGCGGGCCGGCCACGTAGCGCAGCACCTCGGGCAGTGCCGCCAGCAGCACCGCGCCCAGAATGACGCCGGGCAGGTGGCCGATGCCGCCGAGCACGACCATGGCCACGATCATCACGGACTCCATCAGGCTGAAGGACTCGGGCGACACGAAGCCCTGGAAGGCCGCGAACATGGCGCCCGACACACCGCCGAAGCTCGCGCCCATGCCGAATGCGAGCAGCTTCATGTTGCGGGTGTTGATGCCCATGGCCTTGGCGGCGATCTCGTCTTCGCGAATGGCCATCCAGGCGCGCCCGATGCGCGAGATCTGCAGGCGGTGCGAAATGATCACCGTGGCAACCACCAGCGCCAGGAACAGGTAGTAGTACAGCGACACCGACGAGACGGTGAAGCCGTCGAACTTCCATGCCTTGCCCAGGTCCAGGCCCCAGAACTTGATGGAGTCGATGGCCGTGATGCCCTTCGGACCGTTGGTGATGTTCACCGGCTGGTCCAGGTTGTTCAGGAACACGCGGATGATTTCGCCGAAGCCCAGCGTCACGATGGCGAGGTAGTCGCCACGCAGCTTGAGCGTGGGCGCACCCAGCAGCACGCCCAGACATCCGGCCACCACCAGCGCCAGCGGAATCACGATCAGCAGCGAGGTGTGCAGGCCGTTCGGGAACATCTGGGCGAACCAGGGGAAGGTCTCGGTCAGGTGCGACGAGCCCATCAACGCGTAGAGGTAGGCCCCCACCGCGAAGAAGGCCACGTAGCCCAGGTCGAGCAGGCCGGCGTAGCCGACCACGATGTTCAGGCCCAGGGCCAGCAGCACGTAGAGCAGTGCGATGTCGGCAATGCGCACCCAGGCGTTGCCCTGCATCTGCAGCAGCAGGGGCAGTGCCAGCACGGCGATGATGCCGGCGACGTAGAGAGCGAGGTTCTTGCTGTTCTTCATGGTTCGCTCCTTACGCACGGTCCGCCACGCGTTCGCCGAGCAGGCCGGACGGTCGCAGGGTGAGCATGACGATCAGCACGATGAACGCGAAGATGTCGCTGTAGTTGCTGCCCAGCACACCGCCCGTGAGGGTGCCGATGTAGCCGGAGCCGATGGCCTCGATGAGGCCCAGCAGGATGCCGCCGACCACCGCGCCGGCCAGGTTGCCGATGCCGCCGAACACGGCCGCCGTGAAGGCCTTGAGGCCGGGCAGGAAGCCCATCGCATGTTGCGCGATGCCGTAGTTCGACGCGTACATCACACCGGCGATGGCCGCGAGCACGGCGCCGATGATGAAAGTGGCCGAGATGACCATGTCGGGGCGGATGCCCATGAGGGCCGCCACGCGCGGGTTCTCGGCGGTGGCGCGCATCGCGCGGCCAAGCTTGGTGTAGTTGACCAGCCACATGAGCACCACGAGCGAGAACGCCGTGACGCTCAGGATCATGACCTGCGTGGGAGAGATGACCGCGCCGGCCACGTGGATCGGGTCGGTGGGCAGCAGGTTCGGATAAGCCTTGTTGGTCGGCTTCCAGATGATCATGGCCAGCGTCTGCAGCAGGATCGACATGCCGATGGCGGTGATGAGCGGCGCGAGCTTGGGGCTGTTGCGCAGCGGCCGGTAGGCCACCTTCTCGATCACGAAATTCAGGGTTGCTGCGACGATGCAGGCAATGACCAGGGAAATGAGGAGGATCAGCCAGCCGGGCGTACCGGGCATCGCGTCCTGCATGAGCCCGATGATGGTCCAGCTCGTCAGAGCCCCCACCATCAATACCTCTCCGTGTGCAAAGTTGATCAGATTGATGATGCCGTACACCATGGTGTAGCCCAAGGCTATCAAGGCATACATGCTGCCCAGTACCAGACCGTTGATGATCTGCTGCAGCAATATTTCCATAACGCGATTCCCTATGTGTTGCACCGATGCGGGGTGCCATTCACCCACCGAGGCACCGGTTTGGCGCCCTTGGCATGACAAGCAAAAAACCAGCCAACATGTGTCGCTGGCGGATTTGTGGGCGGGATTGTAAGCACGCACCAGCGCTGAATTGGTGCGTGTTGACCGGGGTTTACCCGCTCACCTCATGCTGTATGCGCGTGAGGTCATGCACTCGCCGGGTGCATGTTGCAAGACGGTATCAGTCGTTGCCTTCGGCGTTTCGGCGGCGCAGTTCACGCAGCTTCTCGCCGATGCGGATTTCGAGTCCGCGGTCCACCGGTTCGTAGAAGACCTGGCCTTCCAGGCCGTCCGGGAGGTAGCGCTCGCCGGCGGCGAAGCCGCCCTCCTCGTCGTGCGCGTAGCGGTACCCCTTGCCGTAGTCGAGCTCCTTCATGAGCTTGGTGGGTGCATTGCGCAGGTGCATGGGCACCGGGCGCGTGCTGTCCTTCTTGATGAGGGCACGCACCGCGTTGTAGGCCTTGTAGACCGCGTTCGACTTGGGCGCGATCGCGAGGTAGACCACGCATTCGGCCAGCGCCAGTTCGCCTTCGGGGGTACCCAGTCGCTCGTAGACCTCGGCTGCGTCCAGCGCCAGGCGCAGCGCGCGCGGGTCGGCCAGGCCGATGTCCTCGCTGGCCATGCGCACCAGGCGGCGCGCCATGTAGCGCGGGTCGGCGCCGCCGTCGAGCATGCGCACGAACCAGTAGAGCGCCGCGTCGGGGTCGCTGCCGCGCACCGACTTGTGCAGCGCGCTGATGGTGTCGTAGAACTGTTCGCCGCCCTTGTCGTAGCGGCGCATCCGCTCGCCGAGCACGCGCAGCAACCATTCGTCGGTGATCTGCCCCAGCTTTTCGGCCTGTGCCGCGACGGCAAGCGTCTCGAGGGTGTTGAGCAACCGCCGCGCATCGCCGTCGGCATAGGCCACGAGGCGTTCGACCGCGGCGGCTTCGATGGCCGGCACGGCCTGGATGGCCTGCGCGCGCACCACGATCTGCTGGAGGTCTTCCTCGTTGAGCGACTGCAGCACGTACACCGCGGCACGCGAGAGCAGCGCGGAGTTGACTTCGAACGACGGGTTCTCGGTGGTCGCGCCGATGAAGGTGAAGAGGCCCGACTCCACATGCGGCAGGAACGCGTCCTGCTGGCTTTTGTTGAAGCGGTGCACCTCGTCCACGAACACGATGGTGCGCCGCTGCTCGAGCCCGTCGCGCGCCGACGTGGCGCGGTCGACCGCCTCCCGGATGTCCTTCACCCCGCCCAGCACCGCGCTGATGCTGAGGAACTGCGCGTCGAAGGAGTCGGCCATGAGCCGCGCGATGGTGGTCTTGCCCGTGCCCGGCGGCCCCCAGAGGATGCAGGAATGCGGCTGGCCCGACTCGAAGGCGATGCGCAGCGACATGCCCGGGCCGAGCAGGTGCTGCTGGCCGATCACCTCGCCCAGCGTCGTGGGGCGCAGGCGTTCGGCAAGGGGTTGGTGGGCGGTGGTGGCCAAACCGGTGAAGGTTGCGCTATTGCTTGACGACGTCGGCGCCAGCGGGCGCCTTGAAGTCGAACACGCTGGCGGGCATCGAGGGGTTCACTTCGACCTTGCTGAACTTGAGCACCGAGCGCTGGCCGAAGCTGTCGAGAATTTCGAGCGCCGCGAGCGCGTCGCCCTGGAAGCCGACCTGCACGCTCTGCAGCTGGCCATCCTTGTTCTTGGGCGTGGCCTTGACCCACTGCAGCCCCTCGCGCTCCGGTGCGGCTTCCAGCGTGAAATCGGCCTGCAAGGCGCGCAGATCGGGCGCCGCGGCAATCAACGCCGCGGGCGTGGAGCCCAGCGCCTGTGCCTGCGTGCGCTGCGTGACCTGGTTGAGGTCGGCGTCGTACAGCCACAGCGTCTTGCCGTCGGCCACGATGGTTTGGGCAAACGGCTTCTGGTAGTCGAACTTGAACTTGCCGGGGCGCTGGAATTCGAAGGTGCCGGTCGAGGTCTTGGTGCGGCCCGGCTGCCCTTCGCGCGGCGGGGCGGTCACGGTCTGGGTGAAGTCGGCTCGACCCGACTTGACGGTTTTCACGAAGGTTTCGAGGCTCTCGAGCCCGCCGGCCCACGCGTTGGCGGAACACAGGAGGCCGATCAATAGCCAATGGCGCAATTTCAATTTGGATTCCTCGCGATTGCTCGCAATAGCTGTGCTGTTGCACGGGGCTGTGGCACTGGCTTCGACCCTAACCGCCGCGAATTGCGGCAGGTGCAGGTCTGGATGAAGATTTGCAATGCCGTACAGCGATTTTGCAAATTGCCTTTCAGCACGTAACCGAATTCGAAAGCCGCTGCGGCGAATTACTCCGACGCGCGTGCCGGCACCAGGATTTCGCGCTGGCCGCTGCCGCTCATGGAACTGACCAGGCCGGCCTTTTCCATGTCTTCGACCAGGCGCGCGGCGCGGTTGTAGCCGATCTTCAGGTGGCGCTGCACCAGCGAGATGCTGGCCTTGCGGTTCTTGAGCACGACCTCGACCGCTTGGTCGTACATCGGGTCCTTTTCGGCATCGCCGCCGCCCAGCAGGTCGCCGTCACCGTCGCCGTCGACCGTGCCGCCCTCGAGCACGCCTTCGATGTAGTCGGGCTCGCCCTGGCTCTTCAGGTAGGCCACCACGCGGTGCACTTCCTCGTCGCTCACAAAGGCGCCGTGCACGCGGATCGGAAGACCCGTGCCGCTGGGCATGTAGAGCATGTCGCCCATGCCGAGCAGCGCTTCGGCACCCATCTGGTCGAGGATGGTGCGGCTGTCGATCTTGCTGGACACCTGGAAGGCGATGCGGGTCGGGATGTTCGCCTTGATCAGGCCGGTGATCACGTCGACGCTGGGGCGCTGCGTGGCCAGGATCAGGTGGATGCCCGCGGCGCGCGCTTTTTGCGCAAGGCGTGCGATGAGCTCTTCGATCTTCTTGCCGACCACCATCATCAGGTCGGCCAGCTCGTCGATGACCACCACGATGTGCGGCTCGCGCTTGAGCGGCTCCGGATCGTCGGGCGTGAGGCTGAAGGGGTTGTAGATGAACTCCTCGCGCGCCTTGGCTTCGTCGATCTTGGTGTTGTAGCCGGCCAGGTTGCGCACGCCGAGCTTGCTCATGAGCTTGTAGCGGCGCTCCATCTCGGCCACGCACCAGTTCAGGCCGTGCGCGGCCTGGCGCATGTCGGTGACCACGGGCGCCAGCAGGTGCGGGATGCCTTCGTAGACCGACATTTCGAGCATCTTCGGGTCGATCATGAGCAGGCGAACGTCGCGTGCCTCGGCCTTGTAGAGCAGCGACAGGATCATGGCGTTAATACCCACCGACTTGCCCGAGCCGGTGGTACCGGCCACCAGCACGTGCGGCATCTTCGCGAGGTCGGCCACCACCGGGTTGCCGATGATGTCCTTGCCGAGGCCCATGGTGAGCATCGACTTGCCTTCGTTGTAGATCTGCGAGCCCAGGATTTCGCTGAGCTTGATCGACTGGCGCTTGGCGTTCGGCAGTTCGAGCGCCATGTAGTTCTTGCCCGGGATGGTCTCGACCACGCGGATGGACACCAGCGAGAGCGAGCGCGCCAGGTCCTTGGCCAGGCCCAGAATCTGCGAACCCTTGACGCCGACGGCGGGCTCGATTTCGTAGCGCGTGATGACGGGGCCGGGCGACGCGAGCACCACACGCACCTCGACACCGAAGTCCTTCAGTTTCTTCTCGATCATGCGCGAGGTCATCTCGAGCGTGTCGGACGACACCGTTTCCTGGCGCACCAGCGCCGCATCGAGCAGGTCGACCTGCGGCAGCTTGCTGTCGGGCAGCTCCTTGAAGAGCGGCTTCTGGCGCTCCTTGACGACGCGATCGCTCTTGGGCACTTCGGCCAGCGCAGGCTCGATCTGCACCGGCGGTGAGGCGGCGCGGCGCTTGGGCCGCGGCTCGATGCGGATTTCTTCGTCGTCGTCCGCAAAAGCGCCCGACGCCGGCGCCATGGCGGAGTCGGCATTGCCACCCGAGTCGCCACGGGTGAACGCCGGTTCGTCTGCTTCGGCGCGCTCGCGGGCCGCCTGCTTGCCCATGGCGATGTCGGCTGCCATTTCACGCTTCTCGCGGCGCGACTCGAAGAGCGAGTAAGCACGCGCGCCGATGCGCTCGGCGATCAGGCTCCACGAGAAGCGAAACACCAGCGCCGAGCCGATCACGCCGCCCGCGATGGCAATCAGCGCCGAGCCGGTGAAACCCATCCAGCGAACGCTGGCCGGACCCACGAGGTAGCCCAGCGCACCGCCGCCGGAACCCGGCAGATGGGCTTCGAGACGGTACAGGCGCGACCATTCGAGCACCGTGCTCGCGCACAGCAGCAAGACGAGGCCGAACCAGAAGGCAAGGCGGCTGCGGTTGAAACGGCCGCGCGGGGGCTGCTCGGCCGCCGGTGCGGCTTCACCGCCGCGCAGCCAGCCGGCCAGCGACGAGAGCCAGGCGCGCAGTCCGGCGGCAAGGCACCACCAGACCGAATAACCGGCAACGAAATAGCTGCCGTCGGCCAGCCAGGCGCCGATGCGCCCGCCCCAGTTCTTGATTTCCCCCCCGGTGCCCGATGTCGACCAGGCCGCGTCGGAAGGCGTGAAGCTCAGCATGGCGAGCAGCCAGAACAACAGCGCTGCGAATCCTGCTATCAGCGTGATCTCGTGGGCGAAGCGCATGGCGCGCACGCGCACGGGCTGGCCCTCGGCGGCAGAAGAAGATTGAAGCGTATTGAGCGAATAGGTCATGAAAAAAACGGCGTCCGACCCGGGTAAACAGAAGGTGGACGCACGAACACTACAACAAAAGGCCGGCGCCGCCAGCAGCGCGCCCGGCCCGCAGGCTCAAGCCAGGGACAGGAGCCGTTCCTTGACGATCATCGACCCGTCTTCCTGGGTCTGCACGAAACCGCGCTCTTCGAGGTCCTTCATCACGCGGCTCACCATTTCACGCGACGCGCCCACCATCTTGGCCAGGTCCTGGCGGGAAATCTTGTCGCGCACCTTGAGGTTGCCGGCACCGTCCTCGATGGCGAACTCGAGCAGCGAGCGCGCCACGCGACCATACACGTCCATCAGCGCCAGTGACTCGATCTTGCGATCGGCATGGCGCAGGCGCTGCACCAGACCACGCATGATGTTGTAGGCCATGGAGGAGTTCTCGGGCAGGCAGCGTGCGAAAGCGTCGCGGCCCAGCATGAGCACGTCGCACTGGATTTCGGTGCGCACGGTGGCCGAATGCGGCTCGTCGTCGATGAGGCTCATCTCGCCCAGGTAGTCGCCGGGATGCAGCGTGGCCAGGATGACCTCGCGCCCGCGGCTGTCGGCGCTGGTGACGCGAGCGCGCCCTGTCAGGATGATGTAGAGCGCATCGGACTTCTTGCCTTGCTCGACAACGACTTCCCCGCGCTTGAAACGCTTCTTGATGATCGCGTCCGCGATGCTGGCGGACTGCGTGGCCGTCAGCGACGCGAACAAGGGAACGCGCCGAAGCAATTCGAGGTTGGACAGCATCGACATTTATCAATCCCTGAGACAGCGCACGGAACAGTCCAGAAGGCCAGCCAATGGATTACTACAATCGCGCGCATTGAAAACACCGTTTACCCGGTGTTGAACCGGGCAGTGATACTCCATATGTATATCGCTACCACCCTGAAAATGTACACGCTGACGAAGCGCCCATCCTAGGTTTTCTACTCATGTCCGCACCCCAACACGCCAAGGTTTTGATTCTCGGCTCCGGCCCGGCCGGCTACACCGCCGCCGTCTACGCAGCACGCGCAAACCTGAAGCCATTGCTCATCACGGGCATCGCCCAAGGCGGCCAGCTGATGACCACCACCGAGGTCGACAACTGGCCGGCCGACGTGCACGGCGTGCAGGGCCCGGACCTGATGCAGCGCTTCCTGGAGCACGCCGAACGCTTCAACACGCAGATCGTGTTCGACCACATCAACAAGGTCGACCTGAGCAAGCGCCCCTTCACCCTGACCGGCGACAGCGGCACCTACACCTGCGATTCGCTCATCATTGCGACGGGCGCCTCGGCCAAGTACCTGGGCCTCGATTCCGAGGAGAAGTTCATGGGCCGCGGCGTCTCCGCATGCGCCACCTGCGATGGTTTCTTCTACCGCGAACAGGAAGTCTGCGTGATCGGCGGTGGCAACACGGCCGTCGAGGAAGCGCTGTACCTCGCCAACATCGCGAACAAGGTCACGCTGGTGCACCGCCGGGACAAGTTCCGCGCCGAGCCCATCCTGATCGACAAGGTGATGGAAAAAGTGGCCGAAGGCAAGATCGTCCTGAAGCTGCACAGCGAGCTCGACCAGGTGCTGGGTGACGATTCGGGCGTGACGGGCATCCGCCTCAAGAGCACGCAGACTGGAGCGACCGAGCAGATCGACCTCAAGGGTTGCTTCATTGCCATCGGGCACCACCCCAACACCGACATCTTCCAGGGCCAACTGGAAATGAAGGACAACTACATCCTGACCCGCTCCGGCCTGCAGGGTTTCGCCACGATGACCAGCATTCCGGGCGTCTTTGCCGCCGGCGACGTGCAGGACAACGTGTACCGCCAGGCCATCACCAGCGCGGGCACCGGCTGCATGGCCGCCCTGGACGCGCAACGCTTCCTGGAGCAGGACGGCACGCTTTAAACCCAGCGGTACCCGAAAGGGCTATAATCCGAGGCTTTGCCGAAATAGGTCCACCCTTCAACGAGGGGCAGGTCACGGCAAAGCCGGGGTACCGCCACCCGTTTCTGGCGAGGTCAAGCTGCAAAACACCCTGCGACTTTCCGGTTGCGAGCGGTGCCAGCTGTTCAAGAAAGAGTGTCCTCATGGCACGCGTATGCGACGTAACGGGCAAAGGCCCGATGGTCGGAAACAATGTTTCCCACGCCAACAACAAAACCAAGCGCCGGTTCCTGCCGAACCTGCAATACCGCCGTTTCTGGGTCGAAACAGAAAACCGCTGGGTTCGCCTGCGCGTTTCGAGCGCTGCCCTGCGCCTGATCGACAAGAACGGTATCGACGCCGTGCTCGCAGACCTGCGCGCACGCGGCCAAGCTTAAGGAGCTGAATCATGGCAACGAGCAAAGGCGGACGCGAAAAGATCAAGCTGGAATCCACCGCGGGTACCGGCCACTTCTACACGACCAGCAAGAACAAGAAGACGATGCCTGAAAAGATGTCGATCATGAAGTTCGACCCGAAGGCGCGCAAGCACGTCGAATACAAGGAAATCAAGCTGAAGTAATTCAGCCCCGGTTTTCCCAAACAAGAAACCCGCTGCTTACCCAGCGGGTTTTTTGTTGCCTGCACTTTCTTCGCCTGCCCGCTCTCCTTGCGAAAATGACAGGCACAAAAAAGCCGACCCTCAGGCCGGCTTCTTGATTGGCGTGGCTCCCGTCAGGCGCGTGCGGCACGCAAGCGGGTCGAGAAGTCGCGCAGACCGGCAATGCCGCTGGCTTCCGCACGATGGCACCATGCCGCCAGATCGGCCGCCAGCTGCTCACGAGACTGCGAGGTGTTCAACCAGAGCTGGCGCAGCTCTTCGCGCATCGTGACCATCTTGTCGAGCACCGGATGAGCGGCGCGAGCTTGCACGACGTGCGTGCGGGCCGACGCGGGCACCTTGTCGTCGTCACGGTGCAGCCAGCGCTTGGCGGCCTGGAGCGCCGACAGGTCGGCACCCTTGGTCTTCAGCGCGTCCAGCTCCAGGCTGGTGGCGCGGCGCATTTCGCGCGCATAGCCGGCCATGACTTCGTAGCGGTTGGCAATGACGGCCTCGAGTGTCTTCTCGTTGGCCACGGGCTGGACGTCGCCCAACTGCATCTTCGGCGGCACCTTCTTGACCTTGGCCCAACCGAGCTTCTGGAACACCTGGATGTAGACCCAGCCGATGTCGAACTCGTACTTCTTGACCGAGAACTTGGCCGAGGTCGGGTAGGTGTGGTGGTTGTTGTGCAACTCTTCACCACCGATGATCAGGCCCCAGGGCATGATGTTGCGGCTGGCGTCCTGCGCCTCGAAGTTGCGGTAGCCCCAGTAGTGACCGATGCCGTTGATGATGCCGGCGGCGGTGATGGGAATCCACAGCATCTGCACCGCCCACACGGCCATGCCGAGCGTGCCGAACAACGCCACGTTGATGACCAGCATCAGGCCGACGCCTTGCCAGCTGTAGCGCGTGTACAGGTTGCGCTCGATCCAGTCATCGGGCGTGCCGTGACCGTAGCGTTCCATCGTTTCCTTGTTCTTCGACTCGGCGCGATAGAGTTCGGCGCCGCGCCAGAGCACTTCGTCGATGCCCTTGACCTGCGGGCTGTGCGGGTCGTCGACGGTTTCGCACTTGGCGTGGTGCTTGCGGTGAATGGCAACCCATTCCTTGGTCACCATGCCGGTGCCGAGCCACAGCCAGAAGCGGAAGAAATGCGAGGGAATCGGGCCGAGATCCATCGCCCGGTGCGTTTGCGTCCGGTGAAGGAAGATCGTGACGGCGGCAATCGTGATGTGCGTGGTGACGAGCGTGTACAGCACGACTTGCCACCATGCGAGGTCCCACAGGCCGTGTCCGAGCCATTGAATGGCCGCGTCGAGAACGGCGGAGTCAGGAAGGAACATTGAGTCAGGTACTCCATGACCACACGAAGGTGCAGCCTTAAGATAACCGGCGATTTTAAATGGGCGAGCCTGAATCAGGCCTTTAAACCTTCAAGAAAACCGCAGATTTACCATCGTTTGGAGTCCTGCCCCTATTTGCGGTTCCACACCGCGGCAAAGAAACCGTCGGTGGAATGACGGTGGGGCCACAGGCGCAGGTAGCGCAGCCCCCCCTCCCCGCCAGCGCACAACGCTTCAAAACCTTCGACTTTCAGGCCCTGCAGCAGTTCTGCCGCGTCCACCGGCACGAAATCGGGGTTGGCAGCACTGAAAGCCTCGGCGATGGCTTCGTTTTCCTCGGGCAACACGCTGCACGTGGCGTAAACCAGACGACCGCCCGTTTTCACGAGCCGCGCCGCGCTTTGCAGGATGGCAGTCTGCTTGACCGTCAGTTCCTCGACCGATTTGACCGACTGGCGCCATTTCAGGTCCGGATTGCGCCGCAGCGTGCCCAGCCCCGAACACGGCGCGTCGACCAGCACACGGTCGATCTTGCCCGCCAGGCGCTTGACGCGGTCGTCGCGCTCGTGGGCGATGGCGGCCGGGTGCACGTTCGACAGCTTGCTGCGCGCCAGCCGCGGCTTCAGCGCGTCCAGGCGGTGCGCCGACGTATCGAAAGCGTACAGGCGCCCGGTGTTGCGCATCGTCGCGCCGATGGCCAGCGTCTTGCCGCCTGCGCCGGCGCAGAAGTCGACGACCATTTCGCCGCGCTTGGCATCCAGCAGCAGCGCCAGCAGTTGCGAGCCTTCGTCCTGCACTTCGACGGCGCCGCGGGCAAATGCATCGAGCTTGTTCAGCGCCGGCTTGCCTTCGATGCGCAAGCCCCACGGTGAGAACGGCGTTACTTCAGATTTGATAGCAGCTTTCGCAAGCTCAGCCTTCACTTCCGCCCGTTTGTCGGTCAGCGCGTTGACGCGCAAATCGAGCGGGGCGGATTGCTGCAGGCTCTCGACCAGCGGCCAAAAGCCGTCGCCCAGTTGCGCCTTCAGCGGCGCGACCAGCCACTCGGGCAGGTTGTGGCGATGGCGTTCGAGCAGGTCGTCGGGCTTGACGGCGTCGCAGTTGTCGAGCCAGCGCTTTTCGGTGTCGTTGAGCGCGCTCTTCAAGAAGTCGCGCGGGCCGTGAAAGCCGAGGATCGCCATGCGGCGCTCCTTCGAGCCGCTGCCCGAGGGCGAGAGGTGATCGAACAGCAGCTTCTTGCGAAGCACGGTGTAGACGGTTTCGGCGAGCGTCGCGCGCTCGCGCGGGCCGAACTCGCGGTGGTCGCGGAAAAAGCGCGAAACGACCTGGTCGGCCGGGTGATCGAATTTCAGGACAAGGCCGACCAGATCGGCGGTGGCCTCCAACAGGGCTTTGGGGTGCATCTCCCCATTGTCTCAGCCAGCCGACCCCTTCGGTCCGGCGCGGCATCGAAGGGCTATGCCGCGCGCGCCCAGACCTCGCCGAACGCCTGCCGTTCGATGTCTTCCACCGAGGGCGAATGGCCCGCCCACAGCACCAGCGTGGCGCCCGGCAGGGTCAGCGTCTGCTCCAGCTGGCGGCACATCTGCCAGCGGTCCTCGTCGTCGAGCCCCGGCAGGTCGACGAAGACGATGTAGGCACGGCGCCACGGAAACTCGCGCAGGTTCTTGCGCACCAGCCAGGCCCGCGAGGCGGGCAGGCAGCGCACGAGGTCGGCGCGAAGCTCCCCCAGCTCGTAGTCGCTCAGGTCGTGCCGCGAGATCTGGCTGAAGAACGGCGTGCCGGTGATCTCCTCCCAGGCGCGCGCCTCGGCCTCCTCCGCCTCCTTGAGCCGGCCGCGCCACAGCTTGAGCGCTTCTTCCTCGTGCGGTCCCGCATCAGGGTCTTCCAGCGTGCCCACCGCGCTCCTGGCGGCCCACCAGCGGCTGGCCGCGCCGGAGTCGTGCAGCCGCTCGAGCACGGCGAGCCGCGACGCGCGGTCGCTCGCGGGCAGCATCTGGACCAGGCCACGCAGCGCGCCCGGATGCTCCGGAGCGATGCGCAAGGCACTTTCGTAGCGCACGCGAACGGGCGCCGCAGGATCGAGCCGCCGCTCCGAATCGGCCCACTCGACCATCTCGTCGGGCGTGTTGTGCTCACCGCGTTCAGCCAGCACCGAGATGCGCTCGCGAATGCGCGAACGGTGCGCATGGTGCTGTTTCCAGTCGGCGGCGTGTGCGCGGCGCCACTGGTTGTCGAAGTACTCGATCCACTTCCTGCGGTCGGCCAGCAGTTCGAGCGCCGAGCGCTTCGACCATTCGGGCAGGGCCGCCTTCTGGTCGAGCGCCTCGAGCCGGTCACGCAGCACCGGATGGGTGTCCTCGAGGTCGCTGACGCGGCGCATCGCCTCGCGCAGCGCATGGCGCGCAAAGTCGTCTTCGGGGGGCGTGCGCACGCGCTTGCGCAGGGCCGCGAACGGGCCTGGCGGCTGCGGGTCGTGCTCGGCCCGCGACCAGTGCCAGGGCCAGAACTCGTTGGCGTACCAGCTGCCCTTGATCGCTATTTCGGTCAGCGCGGCGGCCGCCACCGAGGTGCCCAGCAAGCGGCCCGAGATGCGGTCGGCCTCGTACTCGTCCTGCCGGGCCAGCGCGAAGGTCTTGGCCGCGAAGCGCGGGAAATACCAGCGAAAGAAAGCCTGCGAGAACAGCGCCATCACGCCTTCGTTGCGCTGCAGGTTGGCGTCGAGCTTGAGCCAGGACAGCCGCGTGCGGTAGATCCACGCGCTGAGCTTGCCGTGGTTGCCGCGCAGGTGGCCGTACTCGTGCGCCAGCACCGACAGCAGGCGCCGCCGGTCGAGCATCATCAAGAGCGGCAAGCCGATGCTCAGCGAATTGATGGCGCCGCCGAACAGGCCGAAGCGCGGCAATTGGCGGATGCTGGCGTTGAATTCGTCGTCCAGGTAGACGTGGTGGACCGGCGGGCCCTTGATCTTGCCGCGGATGCGGTCCAGCGCCTCGAAGAGCGCGGGCGCATCGTCCCGCTGGAGTTCCACGCCCTCGGGCGCGTCGAAGCGCACCCAGAGCGCGCGCAGCGTGGCCCAGAGCAGTCCGCCGGCGAACAGCAGCACCCAGCCGCGCGTGAAGCTGAAGCGCTCTTCGCGGATCGACGAAAGCACCCAGACAATGAGGCCCACCGCGAGGCCGAGGCAGCCCAGCACCCAGACATAGCCCAGAGCGGCAAAGGCCGCCACGCTGCGCCGATAGCGCGCACTGTCGTCCGCGCTCGCATGCTCGCTCAGTCGAACCAGGTGAACAAAATCCGCGCGATCCATCCGACTCCCGTCACATCAAGCCCCGACAGTTTTTGAAAGAAGCCCCCGTTGAACGACGAAGACCTCCCGCCCCTGATCGAAACACCGCCCGGCCGCTACCGTCACTACAAGGGCGGCGAATACGAGGTGATCGGCACCGTGCGCCACAGCGAGACGCTGGAGCCGATGACGCTGTACCGTGCCTTGTATGGCGCCCACGGACTCTGGGTCCGGCCGGCCGCCATGTTCGGCGAAACCGTCGACATCGACGGCACGCCAAGGCAAAGATTCACCAAAATTCAGTCATTCAGGCCGGACACGCACGTCCCACCTGAATAGTTTGCTACTTTTTCTATAGCGAAATAGATTCCCGTCAACCGCAGCGGACGTTGCTCACTCGGTTGCGTGCGTCCACATCGAGATTGAGCCGTCCGCCATTCAGTTCGGTCGTGGCTGCGGTACCGGGCTTCAGCACGCGCACCGTGCCGGCGGCTGCGCGCGCACGGGCGGCGGCTTCGAGCTGGGGCGTCAGGAGTTGGCCCACGGCAAAACGGGCACCTTCGGCGCTGCATTGGAAGACCGGCTCCGGCGGCGGCGCGGGTGCAGCCACGGCGGGAGCGGAAGCGGGCGCAGCCGCAGGCGCCGCACACCCGGCCAGCAGGGCCGCGGCGGCGAAGGCAGCCAACAGCAACGATTGGGGTTTCACGTCAACACTCCCGAAAACCCGCGAATATAAACAACTTTAACGTTTGTGACTCAATGTATCTGCAAGCCATCCCGCGATGGCACGCGGATACAACAGATGCTCCTGCGCGAGCACCCGGCCGGCCAACGTGGCGGCGGTGTCATCGGGGAGAACGGGCACCACGGCCTGCGCCAGGATCGGACCGTGGTCGAGCTCGTTGGTGACCTGGTGCACCGTCACCCCGGCCACCTTGCAGCCCGCCTCGATGGCGCGCTGGTGCGTATGCAGCCCCGGGAAAGCCGGCAGCAGCGAGGGATGGATGTTCACCAGCCGCCCGGCGTAGCGCCCCACGAAACCCGGCGTCAGGATCCGCATGAACCCGGCCAGTACCACCAGTGCGGGGGCATGGGCATCGACCGCCTGCGCCAGCGCCTCGTCGAAGGCCTCGCGGGTGGCGAACGCCTTGTGCGGGACCACGGCCGTGGCGATGCCGTGCGACCCGGCAATCGCCAGCCCGCCGGCCTCGGCCTTGTTGCTGACAACCGCGGCGACACGCGCGCCAAAACGTTCGGGCCAGCGCTCGCGCTCGGCGGCGCGCACGATGGCCGCCATGTTGGAGCCGCCGCCGGAGATCAGGATCACGATGTTCTTCATGGGAGGCGGGATTATCCGTGCCTGTTTCCCTTGTCGCGGCGCGGACACCGCATAGCAGCACGACCGTGCTAAAACTCGAAGCTCCGCAGACACACCGCGTCTGCGGCGAAACGATCAACACAGCGAGGCACGCATGGATTTGAGCTTCACACCCGAAGAACAGAAGTTCCGCGAAGAAGTTCGCGCCTGGGTCAAGGACAACCTCCCCAAGGAGATTTCGCACAAGGTGCACAACGCGCTCGAACTGACGCGCGACGATCTGCAAGGCTGGGCCAGGATCCTCGGCAGGAAAGGCTGGCTGGGCTATGGCTGGCCGAAGGAGTTCGGCGGCCCGGGCTGGACGGCCATCCAGCGCCACCTGTTCGAGGAAGAAACCGCACTGGCCGGCGCGCCGCGCATCATCCCGTTCGGCCCCGTCATGGTCGCCCCGGTGATCATGGCCTTCGGCAATGCGGAGCAGCAAAAGCGCTTCCTCCCCGGCATCGCCAGCGGCGAAGTCTGGTGGAGCCAGGGCTACAGCGAACCGGGTTCGGGTTCCGACCTGGCTTCGGTCAAGACCAAGGCCGAGCGCAAGGGCGACAAGTACATCGTCAACGGCCAGAAGACCTGGACCACGCTCGGCCAGTACGGCGACTGGATGTTCAACCTCGTGCGCACCAGCAACGAAGGCAAGCCGCAAACCGGCATCAGCTTCCTGCTGCTCGACATGAAGTCGCCCGGCGTCACGGTGCGCCCCATCAAGCTGCTCGACGGCGGCCATGAGGTCAACGAAGTGTTCTTCGACAACGTCGAAGTGCCGGCCGAGAACCTGATCGGCGAAGAGAACAAGGGCTGGACCTACGCCAAGCACCTGCTCTCGCACGAGCGCACCAACATCGCCGACGTGAACCGCGCCAAGCGCGAGCTCGAACGCCTCAAGCGCATCGCCAGGACCGAAGGCGTGTACGAAGACGCGCGCTTCCGCGACGAGATCGCCAAGCTCGAGGTCGACATCGTGGCGCTCGAGATGATGGTGCTGCGCGTGCTGTCGGCCGCCACCTCGGGCAAGAACTCGCTCGACGTGGCGGGTCTGCTCAAGATCCGCGGCAGCGAAATCCAGCAGCGCTACAGCGAACTCATGATGCTGGCCGGCGGCCCCTATTCGCTGCCGCTGATCCGCGAAGCGATGGAAGCCGGCTGGCAGGGCAACTTCCCCGGCGGCAACCCGGCGCTGGCGCCGCTGGCATCGACCTTCTTCAACATGCGCAAGACCACCATCTACGGCGGTTCGAACGAAGTGCAACGCAACATCGTCGCGCAGACGGTCCTGGGCTGAGGAGACACGAACATGGATTTCAATTTCACCGACGATCAGGAACAGCTGCGCGACGCCGTTCGCAAGTGGGTCGACAAGGGCTACGACTTCGAGCGCCGTCGCGGCATCGAGGCCAAAGGCGGCTTCTCGCGCGAGGCCTGGGACGAACTGGCCGAACTCGGCCTGGGCGGCCTCTACATCAGCGAGGACGACGGCGGTTTGGGGATGGGCCCGGTGGCCGGCATGGTCGTGATGGAAGAGCTGGGCCGCGGCATCGTGCTGGAGCCCTTCGCGCAGACGCTGATCGCCGGCGCGGTGCTCAGCGGCCATGCCGATGCAGGCACCAAGGAAAGCTGGTTGCCGCGCATCGCCGGCGGCCAGGCCATCGTGGTGCTGGCGTACCAGGAGCGCAAGGCACGCTACCGGCTCGACGTGTGCGACGCCACGGCCGTGAAGTCGGGCAGCGGCTATTCGCTGACCGGCGCCAAGAGCGTGGTGCCGGTGGGCGACGAGGCCGACGCCTTCATCGTGCCCGCCAAGGTCGACGGCAAGATCGCCCTCTTCCTGGTCGAGCGCAGCGCCAGCGGCGTCGAGGCCCGCGGCTACGGCACGCAGGACGGCAGCCGCGCGGCCGAGGTGGTGTTCGACAAGGCCGACGCCACGCTGCTCACGGCCGACGGCCTGGCCGCACTGGAACACGCGGTGGACGTCGGCATTGCCGCCACCTGCGCCGAAGCGGTCGGCGTGATGGACAAGACCGTCGCGCTGACCGTCGACTACATGAACCAGCGCAAGCAGTTCGGCGTGGTCATCTCCAGCTTCCAGGCGCTGCGCCATCGCGTGGCCGACATGAAGATGCAGCTGGAGCTCGCACGCTCCATGAGCTACTACGCCACGCTCAAGCTCAACGCCCCGGCCGACGAACGCCGCCAGGCGCTGGCGCGCGCCAAGTACCAGCTGGGCACGTCGATGCGCTACGTCGCGGCGAACTCGGTGCAGCTGCACGGCGGCATCGGGGTGACCGACGAATACATCGGCAGCCACTACTTCCGCAAGCTCACGCAGATGGAAATGACCTTCGGCGACACGTTGCACCACCTGGGCGAAGTGTCGGCACGCATGCAGGACACGGCCGGCGTCTTCGCCTGACGGTCTTTTTCTCATAGCATCCAACGCCCGCCCGCCTTGCGCCGGCGGGCGTTTTCACTTGAAAACCTGCCCCAGGAACGAAACATGCAATCCCGCCGCACCCTCCTTGCCATGGCCGTCGCCACGACCTCGGCCATCGCCGCCACCGCCATGCTCACCGCCTGCGCCACCCCTTCATCGCCGTCGTACACCGAGCGCCCGCCCATCGTGTTCGTGCACGGCAACGGCGATTCGGCCGCGCTCTGGCAAACGACGATCTGGCGCTTCGAGTCGAACGGCTGGCCGGGCGACCGGCTCTTCGCGTTCGACCAGCCCAACCCGCTGGGGCGCGACGACGATGCCGTGGCCCAGCCCGGGCGCAGCTCGACGGCCGATTCGGCCGTGTTCCTCAAGGCCCAGGTCGACAAGGTGCTCAAGGCCACGGGCGCCGGCAAGGTCGTGCTGGTCGGCAATTCACGCGGCGGCAACACCATTCGCAACTACGTGCAGAACGGCGGCGGCGCGGCCGTGGTGAGCCATGTGGTGCTGGGCGGCAACCCGGCGCACGGCATCTGGGCCGTGAAGGGCTTCCGCGAGAACAACGAGTTCTCGGGGCTCTCGGGCTTCATGCAGCAGCTCAATGCGCCGAAGGGGCCGAACGGCGAAGAGGTCACGCAGGGCGTGAAGTGGATGACCCTGCGCTCGGACAACAACGACAAGTACGCCCAGCCCGACGGCGTATGGATCGGCGCGCCCGGCAAGCCGACGAACATCGGCTTCGACGGGCCGGCGCTCAAGGGCGCGACCAATGTCGTGCTGCCGCGCGCGGACCACCGCGAGACCTCGTTCTCGCCTGCCGCATTCGCCGCGACGTGGCAGTTCCTGACGGGCCAGGCACCGCGCAGCACGGACATCGCCGTGCAACCGAGCGTCGTGCTCGACGGCCGCGCGATCGGCGCCGAAAACCTGGCGCTGAACGGCGCGCAAGTGACCGTGTACCCGGTCGACCCGGCCACCGGCGTGCGGCTCGGCGAGGCCGTGCATACCCAGTCCGTGGGCGCCGACGGGCGCTGGGGGCCTTTCAAGGCACGCAGCGACGCGAGCTACGAATTCGCGCTGGCGGCACCCGGCTACGGCACCACGCACATCTACCGCAGCCCGTTTCCGCGCAGCGGCAATTTCGTTCACCTGCGGCCCGAGCGCGTCACGCCGGCGGACAACGGCGCAAGCTCGGTCGTGGTGTTCACGCGTCCGCGCGGCTATTTCGACGCGCAGCGCGACACCCTGAGCTTCGACGGCAAGAGCCCGCCGGCAGGCGTCCCGCCCAAGGGGGCGGGCGTGTCGACCTCGCGGCTGCGCGTCGAAGGCGGCGGCGCACCGCGCGCGGTGATGGGCGAGTTCAACGGCGAGCGCATCACCGGCCTCACATGGCCGGCCGCGAACGAGCACACGACCGTGCTCGAACTCACCTACTGAGGCATCGCCATGAACGACACGGGCGCTCCCTTCGTGCTGCAGTCGCGCGACGACCGCGGCGTGGTCACGCTCACGCTGAACCGGCCGTCGTCGTTCAATGTTCTGTCGGAAGGCATGCTGGGCGCGCTGGAACAGGCACTTGGCGAGGTCGCGGCTGACGAGAGCGTGCGCGCCGTCGTCATCGCGGCGGCGGGCAAGGCCTTCTGCGCGGGCCACGACCTGAAGGAAATGCGCGCCGAGCCGTCGCTCGGCTACTACCAGCAGCTGTTCGAGCGGTGCGGCGCGGTGATGCTGTCGATCCAGAAGCTCCCGGTGCCGGTGATCGCGCGGGTGCACGGCATCGCGACGGCGGCGGGCTGCCAGCTGGTGGCGGTCTGCGACCTGGCGGTGGCGTCGAGCGAGGCACGGTTCGCGGTCAGCGGCGTGAACGTGGGCCTGTTCTGCGCCACGCCCAGCGTCACGTTGTCGCGCAACCTGGGGCGAAAAGAGGCGTTCGAGATGCTGGTGACGGGGGAATTCATCGGTGCGCAGGAAGCCCGCGAGAAGGGGCTGGTCAACCGGGTGGCGGCGCCTGCGGAACTCGACGCGGCCGTTGAATCGCTGGTGGCCAGCATCGTCGCCAAACCCCGGCGGGCGCTGGCGCTGGGCAAGGCCCTGTTCTACCGCCAGCTCGAAACCGGCATCGAGGCCGCGCTGGTCGACGCCAGCCAGACCATGGCCTGCAACATGATGGACGAGAGCGCGCTCGAAGGCGTGCAGGCCTTCATCGAGAAACGCCCGCCGGCCTGGAAGCGCTGAAGCCAGCTAACTGTCGTGCAGCCGCGAGCTTTGCGGCAGGTGCGCCATCAAAAACTCCATCTGGTCCGCCAGGATGCGGCGGTTGCGCAGAATGAAATCTTCCCAGAGGCTGGGCACGTAGGGCGCATACAGCAACGGCATGTTCGCCTGCTCGGGCGTGCGGCTGCTCTTGCGGTGGTTGCACGGCTTGCAGGCCGTGACCACGTTCATCCAGGTGTCGATGCCCTTCTGGGCAAAGGGAATGATGTGCTCCCGGGTGAGCTCGTCTTCGTGGAAGTGGCCGCCGCAGTAGGCGCAGACGTTGCGGTCCCGCGAGAACAGCTTGCTGTTGGTCAGGCCGGGCCGCTGGGTGAAGGGGTTGATGCGCGGCACGCCCTTGGTGCCGATGATGCTGTTGATGGCAATCTGCGACTGCTCGCCCGTGACCGCGTTGTGACCGCCACGGAAGATCGCCACTTGCGCGCCCACTTCCCAGCGAACTTCGTCCGCCGCGTAGTGAATCACCGCCTGTTCGAGCGAAATCCATGACTGGGGCAGCCCTTGGGCCGACAGCTTCAAGACCTTCACCAACGTCTCCTCAAAAAAGGGAAGAACCACGGAAAGACCAGGGACACGGAGCGCATTGCAGGCCCACGCCTGTCACCGCACTGCGTCACAATATACCGGCTTTGTGACAAATCGGCCTGATTCGCCCAATTGGCGGGCGAAAGGCGCTATCAAAAAGATACTCACCGATGCAGGTTTTTCGCGGCTTCCGGCACCCGGGCGTGGCCCCTGCCTGCGCTCTCACCATTGGCAATTTCGACGGCGTGCACCGTGGCCACCAGGCCATGCTCGCGCTGCTGCAGACCGAGGCCCGCCAGCGCGGGCTGCCGAGCTGCGTGCTCACGTTCGCGCCGCACCCGCGCGACTATTTCGCGGCCATCACCAAGAAGCCCGACCTGGCGCCGGCGCGCATCGGCACCTTGCGCGACAAGCTCAGCGAGCTGGCGGCCTGCGGGGTGGCGCAGACCGTCGTGCTGCCGTTCGACGGCCGGCTGGCATCCCAGTCGCCCGAGCAATTCATCCAGAACGTGCTGGTCGACGGCCTGGGCGCGCGCTATGTGCTGGTGGGCGACGACTTCCGCTTCGGCGCCAAGCGCGCCGGCGACTACGCCATGCTCGATGCGGCCGGCGGAACGCGAGGTTTCGACGTCGCGCGCATGAACAGCTACGAGGTCCACGGCCTGCGCGTTTCCAGTTCGGCGGTGCGCGAGGCGCTGGCCGAAGGCCGCATGGCCGACGCCCACACCCTGCTGGGGCGGCCGTACACCATCTCGGGCCACGTGGTTCATGGCCGCAAGCTCGGCCGCGCGCTGGGCGCCTCGTCGCCGGGCCAGGACGACGGCTTTCGCACCCTCAACCTGCGCTTCAAGCACTGGAAACCGGCGGCCAGCGGCATCTTCGCGGTGCTGGTGCACGGCCTGGCCGATCATCCCCTGCCGGGCGTGGCCAACCTGGGCGTGCGCCCTTCGCTGGACGCCAACGACGTCAACGGCGGGCGGGTCCTGCTCGAAACCCATTGCCTGGAGTGGCCCTCCCATCTCGGGAGCGAAGGGGCCTACGGTAAAATCGTCCGCGTGGAACTGCTGCACAAACTGCACGACGAATTGCGCTACACCAGCCTCGAGGCCCTCACAGCGGGCATCGCGAAGGATGGGCGCGACGCACGTGCGTTCTTTGCATCGACCCACGCAGAAACCCACCGCCAGACCACGCGCGATCGAATTTAGCCCTGCACGCACCGTGCTGCCGCCCTTCGACAAGCTCAGGGCGAACGGCTTTATCTTCCGCACCGACCGCTCAATGCAGTTCGGGCTGAGCCTGTCGAAGCCCCCTCTGTTCGCACCCCACCATGTCTGACGCTGCTTCCCCCAAAGATTACCGTTCCACGCTGAACCTGCCCGACACCCCCTTCCCGATGCGCGGCGACCTGCCCAAGCGCGAGCCGGGCTGGGTGAAGGAATGGAACGACGAAGGCCGCTACCACCGCCTGCGCGACGCCCGCCACGGCGCGCCCAAGTTCATCCTGCACGACGGCCCGCCCTACGCCAACGGCCAGATCCACATGGGTCACGCGGTGAACAAGATCCTGAAGGACATGATCACCAAGGCGCGCCAGCTCGAGGGTTATGACGCGCTCTACGTGCCCGGCTGGGACTGCCACGGCCTGCCGATCGAGAACGCCATCGAAAAGCAGTTCGGCCGCAACCTGAGCCGCGACGAGATGCAGGCCAAGAGCCGCGCCTTCGCCACCGAGCAGATCGCCCAGCAGATGGTCGACTTCCAGCGCCTGGGCGTGCTGGGCGAATGGGACCATCCGTACAAGACCATGGACTTCGCCAATGAAGCCGGCGAGCTGCGCGCGTTCAAGCGCGTGATCGAGCGCGGCTTCGTGTACCGGGGCCTCAAGCCCGTGTACTGGTGCTTCGACTGCGGCTCCTCGCTGGCCGAGTTCGAAATCGAATACGCCGACAAGAAGAGCCAGACCATCGACGTGGCCTTCAAGGCGCACGAGCGCGAGAAGGTGCTCAAGGCCTTCGGCACCGACCACACGATCCTGGGCGACATCTTCGCCGTGATCTGGACCACCACCGCGTGGACCATCCCAGCCAACCAGGCGATCAACCTCAACCCCGAAATCGAGTATTCGCTGGTCGACACCGAGCGCGGCCTGCTGATCCTGGCCAATTCGCTGGTCGAGATGTGCATGACGCGCTATGCGCTGGACGGCAAGGTGCTGGCCACGGTGAAGGGCGAGCAGCTCGGCGGCCTCGAATTCGAGCACCCGCTGTACGACGTCGATGCGGGTTACAAGCGCCTGTCGCCGGTGTACCTGGCCGACTACGCCACCGCCACCGACGGGACCGGCCTGGTCCACTCCTCGCCCGCCTACGGCGTGGACGACTTCAACTCCTGCGTGGCCCACGGCGTGGCGTACGACGACATCCTGAACCCGGTACAGGGCAACGGCAGCTACGCGCCCGACTTTCCGCTGTTCGGCGGCCAGAACATCTGGAAGGCCGTGCCGGTCATCATCGCCGCGCTGCGCGACGCCAACCGCCTGCTGACCACCGAGACCATCACCCACAGCTACCCCCACTGCTGGCGCCACAAGACGCCGGTGATCTACCGTGCCGCGGCGCAGTGGTTCATTCGCATGGACGAGGGCGAAGGCGTGTTCACCAAGGACAAGGCGCCCAAGACGCTGCGCCAGACCGCGCTCGACGCCATCGAGCAGACCAGCTTCTATCCGGAGAACGGCAAGGCGCGCCTGCACGACATGATCGCCGGACGGCCCGACTGGTGCATCAGCCGCCAGCGCAGCTGGGGCGTGCCGATCCCGTTCTTCCTGCACAAGGATTCGGGCGAGCTGCATCCGCGCACCATGGAAATCCTCGACCAGGCCGCCGACATCGTCGAGCGGGGCGGCATCGAGGCCTGGAGCCGCGTGACCATCGAGGAAATCCTCGGTGCCGAAGATGCGCCGAGCTACACCAAGAGCACCGACATCCTGGAGGTGTGGTTCGACTCGGGCTCGACCTTCTATCACGTGCTGCGCGGCACGCACCCCAACGTGCACCACGAGACGGGCCCCGAAGCCGACCTGTACCTCGAGGGCCACGACCAGCACCGCGGATGGTTCCATTCTTCGCTGCTGATCGCCTGCGCCCTGGAAGACCGCGCGCCGTACCGCGGCCTGCTCACGCACGGCTTCACGGTGGATTCCAAGGGAATCAAGATGAGCAAGTCGCTCAAGAACGGCATCGACCCGCAGGAAATCAGCAGCAAGCTGGGCGCGGAAATCATCCGCCTGTGGGTGGCCGCGAGCGACTATTCGGGCGACATCGCGGGCGACGACAAGATCCTGGCGCGCGTGGTCGACTCGTACCGCCGCATCCGCAACACGCTGCGCTTTCTGATGGCGAACACCAGCGACTTCGACATCGCGAAGGACGCGGTGCCGCTCGACCAGCTGTTCGAGATCGACCGCTACGCGCTGGCACGCGCATCGCAGTTCCAGGCCGAGATCCTTGCGCACTACAAGGTGTACGAGTTCCACCCGGTGGTGTCCAAGCTGCAGATCTACTGCTCGGAAGACCTGGGCGGCTTCTACCTCGACATCCTGAAAGACCGGCTCTACACGAGCGCACCGGGCTCGCTGGCGCGCCGCAGTGCGCAGACGGCGCTGTGGCACATCTCGCAAGCCATGCTGCGCTGGATGGCACCGTTCCTGAGCTTCACGGCCGAAGAAGCCTGGAAGTTCGTGGGCACGGGCAAGCCGGGCGAGTCGATCTTCACGCAGACGTACAGCCAGTTCGACGCACCCGACGAAGCGCTGCTCGCCAAGTGGGGCCGCATCCGCGAGATCCGCGACGCGGTGAACAAGGACATCGAGGCGGTGCGCGCCGAAGGCAAGGTGGGCTCGTCGCTGCAGGCCGACCTGCAGGTGACGGCGCCGGCCGACGACTTCGCGCTGCTGGGCTCGCTGGGCGAGGACCTGAAGTTCGTCTTCATCACCTCGGCCATCGCGCTGGCGGCGGGCGAAACGCTGTCGACGGTGGTCACGCCGAGCACCGCGCAGAAGTGCGAGCGCTGCTGGCACTACCGCGACGACGTGGGCCAGGACCCGGCCCATCCGACGATCTGCGGGCGTTGCACCAGCAACCTGTTCGGCGCCGGCGAATCGCGGAGCTTTGCCTGATGGCCACGACACGTTCCACACGCTCCGCATCGGCATCGCGTTCACGCGGCGGCAGTCTGGGCATCTGGCCCTGGCTGGGGCTGGCGCTGATCATCGTGATCATCGACCAGTTCACCAAGACGCTGATCCTGGGCTACTACAAGCTGGGTGACGCAACGTACGTGACGAGCTTCTTCAATGTCGTGCGCGCGCACAACACGGGGGCGGCTTTTTCATTCCTGGCCGACCATTCGGGATGGCAGCGCTGGTTCTTCACGGCCATCGGCGTGGCCGCGGCGATCTTCATCGTGTGGATGCTTCGCTCGCACGCGGGGCAGAAGCTGTTCTCGTTTTCGATGGCCTGCATCCTGGGCGGCGCCATCGGCAACGTGGTCGACCGGATGATGCACGGCTACGTCGTCGACTTCCTGAGCTTTCACCTGGGCAACTGGTATTTCCCGGCGTTCAATGCGGCGGACAGCGCCATCACGCTGGGGGCGATCTGCCTGATCGTCGACGAGATCCGCCGGGTTCGTCGAGGCAAGTGACCTGGGTGGCCAGCGCCGCGTAGACGGTAAGGCGCAGCCCCAAGACAAGCTCGACGGCGCCGGCCGCAAGACGGCAAAAGCGCCACAAAAAATGTGAATCTCCCGGCTGCGCGCCGGGCGGGCACGCGCGTACATCGCGCACGAGATCCTCAGAAAACGACGGGCACTTCACGCAAGCGCAGCGCTGGAGCACGGCTCGTCCCACACACGGCGCTCACGTCGCACGGCATGCGTCTCGCCAGAACAACGATCGATCGTTTGTGCATCGCGTCGTAGGGGAACTGGCACTGTTTACTTAGGTGAACATTATTATCGGAATGGTTTTCATTTGCGATAAGACGTTAACAAGCCGGTCGCTCCGACTTTTACTGGCGTCGTGTCCCGGGGTTCTTGCCCTGCAGCCGTCCGGCCCCGCCGGTCCCCTCCGCCTTCTCTTCTCGCCTTCTCCGCCCATGCATTCGTCGACTGCCCATTTCTCTCGCGCAGAATTTCGTTTCACGCCCACCCCGCTTGCACATCTGCTGCGCCAGTGCCTCGGAGCTTCGCTCATCCTCGCCGCGGCGGGCGCCGCCGCACAGACCGCCACCACGGCGACCGAACTGAAGGAGGTGGTCGTGACCGACCAGGCCGAAGCCATCGGCGGCCTGCAGAAGACCTACTCCGGCGGCCAGTTCGCACGCGGCGGCAGCCTGGGCATCCTGGGCATCACCGACCTGATGAACGTGCCGTTCAGCACCACGAACTACACCTCTGAACTCATCGACAACCAGCAGGCGCTCAGCGTGGCCGACGTGGTGATGAACGACGCGTCGGTGCGCCCGCTCACGTCCCGCGGCGGCTTCGGCGACGAGTTCCAGATTCGCGGCTTCACCGTGCCCAATGCCGACATCGGCATGAACGGCCTGTTCGGCCTGGCGCCCACCACGCGCATTCCGCTGGAGATGGTCGAGCGCGTCGAGGTGCTCAAGGGCCCGGGCTCGCTGGCCAACGGCGTCGGCCCCACCGGCAGCGTGGGCGGCAGCATCAATGTCGTGACCAAGCGCGCGGCCGACGTGCCGCTCACCCGGCTGACCACCACTTACATGAGCGACGCCCAGTTCGGCACGCACCTGGACGTGGGCCGCCGCTTCGGCCAGGACAACCAATGGGGCGTGCGCGTCAACGGCGTGGTGCGCAACGGCGAAGGCAACATCGACAACGGCAAGCAGAAGCTCGGCCTGGCCACGCTGGGCCTGGACTACCTGGGCACGCGCCTGCGCTGGTCGCTCGACGCGTTCGCCAGCCGCGGCGACACCCGCGAGTTCCGCCCGCAGACCAGCTTTGCCGCCGGCATCTCGGTCATTCCAGAGCCGCCCTCGGCCCGCCTGAACTTCTACCCGGGCACGCAACTGAAGGACAACGCCAAGACCACGATCTCGCGCATCGAGTACGACATCAACGACGACACCGTCGTCTACGGCAACGTCGGCTACACCGACCTCGACTACATGCAGACCTTCCCGAGCGGCCGCCCCGACTCGCTGGGCAACTTCAGCGTGTCGAACGCCTACTACGACTTCTACAGCAAGACCACGGCGGCCGATGCCGGCATTCGCACCCGCTTCAAGACCGGCAGCATCGGCCACACGCTGGCCCTGGGCGTGAACATGCTCGACCAGGAGTCGGGCTTCTTCTACGCGACCTCCGCGCGCACGAACCGCTCCAGCCTCTACAACCCGGCGCCGCTGCCGGCCGTGACGGCCACCCGCACACCGGCGACCAAGTCGGCGGACCTGAAGCAGTCCAGCGTGGTGCTGGTCGACACGATGTCGTTCATCGACGACCGCCTGCTGGTCACGCTGGGCCTGCGCGACCAGACCATCGAGCAGGAGGGCTTCTCGCAGACCACCGGCGCATCGGTCAGCCGCTACAAGGCCAGCGCCGTCACGCCGCTGGCCGGCGTGGTGTTCAAGCCGGTGAAGAACGTCTCGGTGTACGCCAACTACACCGCCGGCCTCACGCGCGGCGGCACCGCCGGGCCCGGCACCGCCAACGTCGGCGAGACCTTCGCGCCGCAAAAATCCAGGCAGCACGAAGTGGGAGTGAAGGCCGACTGGGGCCCGCTGACCACGCAGGCCGCGGTCTACCAGATCACGCGGCCCAACAGCCTCACCGACCCGACCACGCTGGTCTACAGCTTCGGCGGCGAGCAGCGCAACCGCGGCCTGGAGCTCACGGCCTACGGCGAACTCCAGCCCGGCCTGCGCGTGATGGCCAGCGCCGCCTTCAACGACGCCAAGCTGACGCAGACCGCCGGCAACGTGAACCGGGGCAACGACGCCGCCGGCGTGCCCAAGCGCACCTTCAACCTCGGCCTGGACTGGGACCTTCCCGGCGTGCCGGGCCTGAGCCTCAACGGCCGCGTGATCAACACATCGTCGGTGTATGCAGACGCTGCCAACCGCCTGAGCGTTCCGTCGTGGACCCGCCTGGACATCGGCGCGCGCTACGCCACCAAGGTGGCGAACAAGGCCGTGACCTTCCGCGCCAACCTGGAGAACGTATTCGACAAGAACTACTGGGTGACCAGCACCTACGTCACCGTGGGCGCACCGCGCACGCTGATGCTGTCGGCCTCCATCGACTTCTGAACCTTCTTCGAAAAGACCTTCTCATGACAAGAATCTCCTCCCTCGCCGCGGCCGCCTTCGCGCTGCTCGGCTTCGCAGACGCCACCCAAGCGCACCAGATCTGGATCGAACAACCGGCAGGCCAGAAGACCGCCACCGTGCGTTTCGGCGAGTACGGCGAGAACCTGCGCGAAGCGTCGCCCGGCCTGCTCGACAAGTTCGGCAAGCCCACGGCCACGCTGCTGTCGGCCAAGGGCGAACAGAGCGTGGACCCGCGCAAGACAGCCGACGGCTTTGCGCTGCCCTTCGGCGCTGCGCGCGGCGACAGCATCGTGGCCGAAGACGCGGGCTACCCGCTCTACACCACGAAGCAGGGCGACAAGGAAAGCCTCGCCCGCTACTACCCGGCCGCGCGGCTTGTCGGCAGCCTGGCGGCACAGCCACCGAAGTTGGTGCTCGACCTCGTGCCTTCGGGCACCGCGGGAGAGTTCAAGCTGTTCTTCAAGGGCGAGTCCAAGGCCAAGACCAAGGTGGCGCTGGTCACGCAATCGGGCTGGTCCAAGGAAGGCCGTACCGACGAGCAGGGCCTCGTGAAGTTCGACATGCCCTGGAAGGGCACCTACGTGGCCGAAGTGAGCCTGACCGATCGCGTGGCCGGCGAACGCCCGGGCGCCGCCGGCCCAGAGAAGTTCGAGAGCGTGAGCTACGTCACCACGCTGACCTACGTCAAGCCGGACGGCATTGCGCCGATCGCGGCGGGGCCGGCTGCCGCTCCCAACAAGTGAGGGTTGCGCGCTCGGGCGCGACCGGCCGGCCCATGCGCCCGCCGTAGCACAAGGGTTTCTACGGCTATCAGGCGATGTCATGACAAAGACATACTGCCGCGGTCCAATGTAATCGATTACATGAACACCGCACGATGAGCATTCAAGCCGTAGCAGCCAAAGCCGGGGTCTCCGTGGCCACCGTGTCGCGGGCCTTCAATTTCCCCGACAAGGTGACGCCCGCCACCCGCGAGCTGGTGGAGCGCGTGGCGCGCGAGCTCAACTACCTGCCCAACGCCAGCGCGCGCACCCTGCGCACCCAGCGCAGCCGCGTGCTCGGCGTGGTGCTGCCCACGCTGCTGAACCCGACCTTCGCCGAGTGCCTGCAAGGCATTGCGCGCGCCGCCGTCGCGGGCGGCTACGCGATCATTCCCGTCACCACCGGCTACCGGCTCGACGAAGAAGAGCGCGCCGTGCACCTGCTGCTGGCCGGCAATGTCGACGGGCTGATCCTCGTGGTGTCCAACCCCTCCACATCGGCCACCCTGCCCCGCCTTCAAGCGGCCGGGGTGCCTTATGTGCTGGCCTACAACCGCCACCCAGACCACCCCTGCGTGTCGGTCGACAGCGAAGGCGCCGTGGCCGATGCGGTGACGCGGCTCGTGCTGCTGGGTCACCGGCGCATCGCGATGGTCAGCGGCACGCTGGCCGCGTCGGACCGCGCGCAGCAGCGTTACCGCGGCTACCAGCGGGGCATGGCCGAGGCCGGCCTCACCGCGCCCACCCTCATCGAAGTGCCCTTCGTCGAAACCGCCGTCGATGCCCTTTCCCGCCAGCTGCAGATGCGCCACCGCCCGAGCGCCCTGGTCTGCTCGAACGACCTGCTGGCCATTCGCAGCATCCGCGCCGCGCACCTCAGCGGACTGGCCGTGCCCGACGACCTGAGCGTGGTCGGCTTCGACGGCATTGCGCTGGGCGAAGACCTCACGCCCGCGCTCACCACCATCGCGCAACCCAACAGCGACATCGGCCGCCACAGCGTCGAGTTGCTGATGCAGGCCATGGCCGGCGGCACCGCGCTGCGGGCCGACGCCAGCCTGCTGCTGCCCCATGCCTTTCGAGACGGCGAGTCGTGCGCTGCGGCGCGCGAAGACAACAACGCCGCAGTGTCCTGACCCCACCCCTCGTTCTCCGATCACATCCTCCAAGGAGTTCCCCCATGTCTCTTCACCTCCAACGATTCGCCCGCCTCGGCGTGCTGGCTGCGGTATTCGCCGCCGGCAGCGCCATGGCCCAGACCGCCATTTGCTACAACTGCCCGACCGAGTGGGCCGACTGGGGCACACAGCTCAAGGCCATCAAGGCCAAGACCGGCGTCACCGTGCCGCCCGACAACAAGAACTCCGGCCAGTCACTGGCGCAGCTGACGGCCGAGAAGGCCAGCCCCATCGCCGACGTGACCTACCTCGGCGTGACCTTCGCGGTGCAGGCCGCGAAAGACGGCCTGGTGGAGCCCTACAAGCCCGCCGCCTGGAAAGACATTCCCGACGGCCTGAAGGACCCGGCGGGCAACTGGTTCACCATCCACTCGGGCACGCTCGGCTTCATGGTCAACGTCGACGCGCTCAAGGGCAAGCCGGTGCCCAAGTCGTGGGCCGACCTGCTCAAGCCCGAATACAAGGGCCTCATCGGCTACCTCGACCCGGCATCGGCCTTCGTGGGCTACGTGGGTGCGGTGGCGGTGAACGAAGCGCGCGGCGGCACGCTCGACAACTTCAAGCCGGCCATCGACTACTTCAAGGCACTGCAGAAGAACGAGCCCATCGTGCCCAAGCAAACGTCGTACGCGCGCGTGCTGTCGGGCGAAATCGCGATCCTGCTCGACTACGACTTCAACGCCTACCGCGCCAGGTACAAGGACAAGGCCAACGTCGCCTTCGTCATTCCGAGCGAAGGCACGCTGGCGGTGCCCTACGTGATGAGCCTGGTCGCCAAGGCCCCGCACGCGGCCGACGCGAAGAAGGTGCTCGACTTCACGCTGTCCGACGAAGGCCAGGCCATCTGGGCCAAGGCCTACCTGCGGCCGGTGCGCGCCAGCGCCATGCCCAAGGACATCGAGGCGCAGTTCCTGCCCGCCAGCGAATACGCCCGTGCCAAGAGCGTGGACTACGGGCGCATGGCGGCTGCGCAGCGGGCCTTCTCCGACGAGTACCTGAAGGAAGTGCGCTGAGTCGCGCCGCATGAGATGACGCAAGCCGCAACCTCCAGCGCGTTCAACCCGTCCAGCGCGTCCCACGCTTCCAACGCCTGGAACCCGCGCTGGCGGCTGCTGGCCTGCGTCGCGCCCGCGGCCGCTTTCTTCGCGGCCTTCTGGCTGCTGCCGGTGGTGCGCCTGCTGACGCTGCCGGCCGACAAGGGCTGGGCCACCTACTTCGCCGTGCTGACCGATTCGCGCTACTTGAGCAGCATGGCCAACACCGTCGCGCTCTCGGTCGCGGTGACGTCGACCACGCTGGTGCTGGGCGCGGCGGTGGGCATCTACCTCGCGCGCCACGACTTCGTCGGCAAGCGCATGCTGCTGTCGCTGCTCACGCTGCCGCTGTCGTTCCCGGGTGTGATCGTCGGCTTCTTCGTGATTTTGCTGGGCGGCCGGCAGGGCGTGGTGGCCGACCTGAGCGACAGCCTGTTCGGCGAGCGCATCACCTTCGCCTACGGCCTGCTCGGGCTGTTCCTGGCCTACCTGTATTTTTCGCTGCCGCGCGCCATTGCCACCTACGCCGCCGCGGCCGAGTCGATGAACACGCAGCTCGAAGAGGCTGCGCGTTCGCTCGGTGCATCGCGCCTGCGCGTGGCGCGCGACGTGTGGATGCCCGAACTCGCGCCCACCACGCTGGCCTGCGGCGCCATCCTGTTCGCCACCTCCATGGGCGCCTTCGGCACCGCCTTCACGCTGGCCAGCAAGTTCGAGGTGATCCCCATCACCATCTACAACGAGTTCACCAACTACGCCAACTTCGCGCTCGCCGCGTCGCTGTCGATCTCGCTGGGCATCGTGACCTGGCTGGTGCTGTTCGTGGCGCGCCGCTTCGGCGCGAACCCCGTCGCACGCTGAACGCCGAAGGCCAAGCACCATGCGAAACAACTCACACGCCAAGGCGCCCTTCCTGCTGGCCGTCACGGTCATCGTGAGCCTGTTCATGATCTCGCCGATGCTGCTGTCGGTCATGGCGGGCCTCGTCAACAACTACAGCGTCGGCCTGAAAAGCGGGCTCACCCTGCGCTGGCTCGGCGAGGTGTGGGAGAACTACGGCGGCACCGTCGGCTGGTCGATCGCGCTGGCCGTGGCCTGCGTCATCGGCACCGTGCTGCTGGGCGTGCCCTGCGCCTATGCGCTGGCGCGCAGCCGCTCGCGCGCGGCGCGCATCTTCGAAGAGCTGCTGACGCTGCCGGTCGCGGTGCCGGGCCTGGCCACGGCGCTCGCCCTGATCCTCGCCTACGGCCAGCTCACCGCCTTTCGCCAGAGCTTCGCGTTCATCCTCGTGGGCCACATGATCTTCACGCTGCCCTTCATGGTGCGCACCGTGAGCTCGGCCTTCCAACGCGACGACCTGCTCGCGCTCGAAGAGGCCGCGCGCTCGCTGGGCGCCAACTTTCGCCAGCGCTTCATGGGCATCCTGGTGCCCGCCGTGTTCCCCGCCATCGTGGCCGGCAGCCTGATGGTGTTCACGCTGTCGGTGGGCGAGTTCAACCTCACCTGGATGCTGCACACGCCGCTCACGCGCACCCTGCCCGTGGGCCTGGCCGACAGCTACGCCTCGATGCGCATCGAGATCGGATCGGCCTACACGCTGGTCTTCTTCGCCGTCATTCTTCCGGTGCTGTGGGGCCTTCAATATCTTGCCAACCTGATGCAGAAACGCCATGGAACTTGAACGCATCCCTATCGACATTTCGAACTGCGCAAAGACCTATGCCGACGGCACGCGCGGCCTGCAGCCCACCGACCTGCGGGTGGAGGCCGGCGAGGTGCTGGCCCTGCTCGGCCCCTCGGGCTGCGGCAAGACCACGCTGCTGCGGCTGATCGCCGGACTCGAGGCACCCGACGCCGGCACCCGCATCGTGTTCGGCGACCAGGACGTCACGCAGCGCCCGGTCGAGCACCGCGGCGTGGGCATGGTGTTCCAGAGCTACGCGCTGTTTCCGCAGATGACGGTGGCGGCCAACATCGGCTACGGGCTGCGCATCCGGGGCGTGTCGCCCACCGAGGAGAAGCGCAGCGTGGGCGAGCTGGTCGACCTGGTGCGGCTCGGCGGGCTGGAGAACAAGCGCCCCGCCGAACTCTCGGGCGGCCAACGGCAGCGCGTGGCCCTGGCGCGCGCCGTGGCCGTGCGCCCGCGCGTGCTGCTGCTCGACGAGCCGCTGGCCGCGCTCGACGCCAAGCTCAAGGAGTCGCTGCGCGACGAACTGGCCGAGCTGCTGCGCCGCCTGCACATCACGGCCATTCACGTCACGCACGACCAGCAGGAGGCATTGGCCATTGCCGACCGCCTCGCGGTGATGCGCGCCGGACGCATCGTGCAGGTGGGGCGAGGCGAAGACCTGTACCGCGCACCGGCACACCCCTTCGTCGCCGAATTCCTGGGCCGGGTCAACCGGCTGGAGCGTGCGGCCGACGCCGTCACGCAGGGCGTTGTCCGACTCGGAGGGGCGAGCCTCCCCTGCCCGGACGCATGGCGAAGCCATGAGAGCCTGCTGGTGCGACCCGAAGACATCGAGGTCGGCGCACCTCAGGCAGATTGGGGGGCTGCCACCGTAGAGCGCCGCACCTTCCTCGGCGACCGCGTGCAGCTGCACCTGCGCCTGCAGGACCAGCCCGTGCTCGTGGCCGACGTCGGTCGCGACAACCCTTACGGTCCGGGCGACGCGGTGGGCCTGCGCATCCACCCAGAGCGCCTGATGACGTCGCAGGAAACCAGCGCATGACGACGACAACGAACAACGACAACCTCACCGTGCTGGTCCAGCTGACCGACCTGCACATCCGCGAGCCCGGCCGGCTGGCCTACGGCCGCATCGACACGGCACCGTACCTCGAACGCGCCGTGCAGTCGGTGCTGGCCCTGCGCCAGGCACCCGACGCGGTGGTCGTCACCGGCGACCTGACCGACTTCGGCCGCGCCGCGGAGTACGAGCACCTCGCCCGCCTGCTCGCCCCGCTGACCATGCCGGTGTACCTGCTGCCCGGCAACCACGACGACCGCGACCAGCTGCGCCGCAGCTTTCCAGGCCATGCGTACCTGGGCACCGGCGCCGACACGGGCGGCTTCATCCAGTATTCGGTGCGCGTCGGTCCGCTGCGCCTGCTCACGCTGGACACGTGCGTGCCCGGGGAAAGCCATGGTTCGCTGTGCGACCAGCGCCTGGCCTGGCTCGAAGCCCAGCTCGACGCCAGCCGCCACGAGCCCGTGGTGGTCGCCATGCACCACCCGCCGTTTCAGACGCTGATCGGCCACATGGACGACATCGGCCTGCTGCAAGGCGCGCAGGCGCTCGAAGCGCTGCTCTCGCGCTACACGAACGTCGAGCGCGTGATCTGCGGCCACCTGCACCGCGCCATCGACGTGCGCTTCGGCGGCACCATCGCCTCGACGTCGCCCGCGCAGGCGCACCAGGTCTGCCTCGACCTGGCGAGCGATGCGCCCTCGGCCTGGACGCTGGAGCCGCCCGCCTTCAGGGTGCATGCCTGGTCACCTGCCGGCCGCCGGCTGGTGACCCATCTGGCGGCCTCCGGGAGCTTCGAAGGCCCTTATCCTTTCCACGACAACGGAGCGCTGATCGACTGAAACGCGCACTGGTGGAAAATGGGGTCAAAACGAACCAAAACGAAAAGGATAGAACCCGACACCCATGAAGCATCTTCTGAATCTGCTCGCGGCCATTGCCTTGCTGGTGTGGGGTACGCAACTCGTTCGAACCGGCGTGCTGCGCGTCTTCGGCGCCAACCTGCGCAAGATCCTCGTGCAGAGCATGCGCAACCGGTTCACGGCCGCCCTGTCGGGCATCGGCGTGACAGCGCTGGTGCAGTCCAGCACCGCCACCTCCCTCATGACCTCGTCCTTCGTCGGGCAGGGCCTGGTCACGCTGCCCGCGGCGCTGGCGGTGATGCGGGGCGCCGACGTGGGCACGGCGCTCATATCGGTGCTCTTCTCGGCCGACCTGTCGTGGCTGTCGCCGATGTTCATCTTCGTGGGCGTGGTGCTGTTCATCACGCGCGCCGACACCGTGGCCGGCCGCGTGGGCCGGGTGCTCATCGGCCTGGGGCTGATGCTGCTGGCGCTGCAACTGGTGGTCGAAGCCACCGAGCCCCTGTTCTCCTCCCCGGCCGTGCGCGCGCTGCTCTCGTCGATCAACAGCGACGTGCTGCTGGAGATCACCATCGGCTCGGTGCTGGCCATCGTGGCCTATTCGAGCCTGGCGGTGGTGCTTCTGGTCGCGGCCATGGCCACCTCGAACGTGGTGCCGCTGGACGTGGCCCTGGGGCTGGTGCTGGGCGCCAACCTCGGCAGCGGCCTGCTGGCGGTGCTGACCACCGCCAAGGCGAGCGTCGCGGTGCGGCAGGTGACCATCGGCAACCTGCTCTTCAAGGCGCTGGGCGTGGCCCTCGTCGCGCCCTTCATCGGCCTGTGGATCCGCTATGTGCAGCCCGAGCTGCCCAACCAGACGCACGGCGTGGTGCTGTTCCACCTGGCGTTCAACGTCGTGATCAGCGTGGGCTTCATCGGCCTCACGCAGTGGGTGGCCAAGCTGGTGACGCGCATGCTGCCGACGCCGCAGCAACCCGCCGGCACCAGCCGTCCGCACCACCTCGACCCGTCGGCGCTTTCGACGCCCTCGCTGGCCATTTCGAACGCCGCGCGCGAAGCGCTGCACCAGGCCGACATCGTGGAGACCATGCTCATCGGCGTGCTCGACGTGATCCGCAACAACGACACGCGGCTGTCGCAGGAGCTGCGGCAGCTCGACGACACGGTGGACGAGCTCTACTCGGCCATCAAGTACTACATGACTCGCATCTCGCGCGAGGCGCTGGGCGAAGAGGAAAGCCGGCGCTGGACCGACATCATCAGCTTCACGATCAACATGGAGCAGATCGGCGACATCATCGAGCGCGTGATCATCGACGTGGAAGACAAGAAGATCAAACCGCAGCGCAACTTCTCGCAGGCCGGCATGGCCGAGATCGTCGAGCTGCACGGCCGGCTGGTAGCCAACCTGCGGCTGAGCATGAGCGTGTTTTTGAACGGCAACGTGCGCGATGCGCAGAAGCTGCTGGAAGAAAAGGCACGCTTTCGCGACCTGGAGCGGGCCTACGCCACGACCCACCTCGACCGGCTGTCGGACCAGACCACGCTGAGCATCGAGACCAGTTCGCTGCACATCGACCTGATCAGCGATTTGAAGCGAATCAATTCGCACATCTGTTCTATTGCTTATCCGATTCTTGAGTCTGCTGGGGCGTTGGCGCCCAGTCGGCTGCGGGAGTCGCGGCTTGGGAAGATCGAGGGGTAATTGGGGTTCGGGGATTTGTTTGGTTCCGGGGCCGGGTCTCGCCCCGGCGGGCGACTCACTTTCTTTGCTTCGCCAAAGAAAGTAAGCAAAGAAAGGCGACCCCTGCTGGCTGCGTCCCTGCGCTTCGCTCCGGGCAACCTGCGGTGCTCACGTTTCGCGGGGTCTCGCCCAAACTCGCTGCGCTCAAACAAGGGCGAGCCCTCATCCGCGAAACGCTCCGCTCCTCGGCGCATCCAGAAGGGGTTGGGGAACCGGACACGCCTTCGCTGCGCTCGGCTCCAAATAGCCAACAGCCAGCAGCCAAGACCGAAGAACTCATACCAACCGCCGCAGGGGCGAAGCGCCTGAGGCGGCTTGGTTGCCGAGCGAAGCAATGGCCCGATCGGTCTCCACCCCCTCTGGCTGCGCCGAGGAGCGCAGCGTTTCGCGGATCAGGGCTCGCAGCTGTTTGAGCGAAGCGAGTTCTGCGAGACCCCGCGAAACGCGAGCACCGCAGGTTGCCACGTAGCGCAGCGAAGGGGTCGCAGACAGTGGGGTCGCCTTTCTTTTGCCTACTTTTCTTTGGCGAAGCAAAGAAAAGCAGGTCGCCCGCCGGGGCGAGACCCGGCCCCGAAACCAACCTCAGTCAGCCGCCTTGAGAGCACCCGCCTCAGCAGGAGGCACCACAGCCCGCCGCGCATACCGCTGCGCCAACACCGCACACACCATCAACTGCATCTGATGAAACAACATCAGCGGCAAAACGATGGCCCCCACAGCGTGTGAAGCAAACAGCACCTTCGCCATCGGAATCCCGCTCGCCAGGCTCTTCTTCGACCCGCAGAACACAATGGTGATCTCGTCGGCAATGTCGAAGCCAAACTTGCGCGCCATGAACGTCGTGAGCGTCAACGCCAGCGCCAGCAACACAGCACAAACGAGCAGCAAACCCAGCAGCGCACTCACAGGAATCTGCTTCCAGAGCCCTTCGATCACCGCCGCGCTGAACGCCGTGTACACCACCAGCAGGATCGACCCCTGGTCGACAAATTTCAGCACCGCTGCCCTCTTCTGCACCCACTTGCCGATCACCGGCCGCAGCAGGTGCCCGGCCAGGAACGGCACCATCAGCTGCAGCAAAATGCGTCCGATCGAGTCGAACGACGAACTCGCATTGCCGCCGTGCGGCAGCACCACGAGGTTCACCAGCACCGGCGTGATGAACACACCGAGCAGCGTGGACGCCGAGGCACTGCAGATGGCAGCCGGCATGTTCCCGCGCGCCATGGCGGTGAACGCGATGGCCGACTGCACGGTGGCCGGCAGCACGCAGAGAAACAGCACGCCGGTGTACAGGTCGGGCGTTACCAGCGGCGACAGCACCGGCTTCAGCGCCAGCCCCAACGCCGGGAACAACACGAAGGTGCTGGCGAACACAAGCAGGTGCAGCCGCCAGTGCGTGATGCCCGCCATGATCGCCTCGCGCGAGAGCTTGGCGCCGTGCAGGAAGAACAGCAGGCCGATCGCGACGGTCGTCAGTCCTTCGAAGAAATGCGCAGTGCGCCCGCTGGCGGGCAGCAGGCTTGCAAGGGTGACGACCGAGACGAGCGCGAGCGTGAAGTTGTCGGGGAGAAAGCGTGAACGGGCCATGCGATGAATTGGACGCCGCCGCCATCCGAAAGAGAAATGGATTTATCGGATGGATATATGATTTCAACGCATGAATGTCACCCTGCGCCAGCTCCGCGTGTTCCGCTCGGTCGCCGAGGGGCGCAACTTCAGCCGTGCCGGCGACCAGGTGGGGCTGAGCCAGCCCGCCGTGAGCCGCTCGATCCTGGAGCTCGAATCGCAGCTCGGCCTCAAGCTGCTCGACCGCACCACGCGCGAGGTGGTGCTGACCGAAGCCGGCCACTCGCTCGCGGCCCGGCTCGACCGGGTGCTCGACGACCTCGACCAGACGCTGCAGGACGTGGCCGGCCTCGCCAGCGCGCGCGGCGGCAAGGTGCGGGTGGCGAGCAGCCCCACGCTCTCGGCCAACCTGATGCCCGCCTGCATCGCCACCTGCGCCGAACAGGCGCCCGGCATCCAGTTCCTGCTGCTCGACCGCATCCAGCAGGACGTGCTCGACAGCGTGCGCAGCGGCGAAGTCGACTTCGGCGTGGTCATCGAGCCTTCGGAAGCCGACGACCTGCACTGCGAGGCCATCCTGAACGACCCCTTCGTGCTGGTGCTGCCGCCCGCGCACAGGCTCGTGCAGAAAACTTCAGTTCGATGGAGCGCGCTCGAAGGCGAAGCGCTGGTGCTGCTCGACCACGCCTCGGGCAGCCGACGCCTGATTGACCAAGCGCTGGAGCGCCATGGGGCGCATTGCGAGGTGAAGCAGCAACTCGGCCATCCGACCACGATTTTCCGGATGGTGGAAGCCGGTATCGGCATCAGCGTGATGCCGGGCATGTCGTTGCCGCCGGAAGGTTTGGCGCAGCTTGCTGTGCGCCCGCTGACACCGCGCGTTCAGCGCGCCGTGATGCTCATCCGCCGCGCCAACCGGGCGCTCTCGCCGCTGGCGCAGCATGTGTGGGGCATCGTGCGCGACACCGCCTTGCTCAGTGCGGCAACGTTTTCTGGCGCAACGGTGCCGAAGGCTGAACCTTGAAATGCAACTGCCGCTGCTTCACGCAGTAGTCGATCAGGTCTTCCACCTCGGTGGCCTTGTCGAACACCGCGTCCGCGCCAAGCAAGGCGCACTTGCGGCGCATTTCGGGCGTGGCGTAGTTGCTCAGCACCACCACCTTCTGCGCCGGGTCGCGTTCGCGGCACGCCTCCAGCACGCGGAAACCGGTGCCGTCCTTCAGGAACAGGTCGACGATGGCCAGGTCCCATTGCGACAGGTTGTCAGTGAGCCAGCGCGCTCCTTCCGCCTCCGATTCGGCCTGCCCGATAGGGTCGATGCGCGCGACCTCCCGCAACGTGCCCACGAGGTTTTCCCGAATGGTGGGGTTGTCTTCGACGATGAAGGTGCGAATGGAGGTCATCGGTATGGGCTCGAATGATGCGCTTGTGCGCCTGAATTCAAGGCTACAAAGTGCACCCTGCACAAGTCGAAGGCATGACACCCCAGCGCGGGTAGGACAAGACTGTCGTCGCCGCGAAGGGCCCGCCCGCGCTCACAGCGTCAGGATCGTGCAGCCCGTGGTCTTGCGCGCTTCCAGGTCGCGGTGCGCCTGCTGCACGTCGGCCAGCGCATAGCGCTGTGCGATCGGGATCTTCACCGCGCCGCTGCGCACCACCGCGAACAGGTCGTCGGCCATGGCCTGCGTGCTTTCGCGCGTGCTCATGTGGGTGAACAGCGTGGGCCGCGTGACGTACAGCGAGCCCTTGGACGCCAGCGTGCCCAGGTTGATCGGCGGCACCGGTCCCGAGCCGTTGCCGAACACCGCCAGCAGGCCGAACGGGCGCAGGCAGTCGATGGAGCCTTCGTAGGTGTCCTTGCCCACCGAGTCGTACACCACCTTCACGCCCTTGCCGCCGGTGATCTCTTTCACGCGGGCGGCGAAGTTTTCGGTGCTGTAGTTGATGGCGTGTGCCGCGCCGTAGTCGAGTGCGAGCTTGCACTTGGCATCGCTGCCGGCCGTGCCGATCAGCTGCAGGCCCAACGCCTTGGCCCATTGGCAGGCGATGAGGCCCACCCCGCCGGCGGCCGCATGGAACAGGATGAAGTCGCCAGGCTGCAGGCCTTCGGCCGGCAGCGTCTTCTTCAGCAGGTATTGCGTGGTCAGTCCCTTGAGCATCATGGCCGCGCCGGTCTCGAAGGAGATGTCGTCAGGCAGCCTGCACACGCACTTGGCGGGCATGACGCGCAGCTCGCAATAGGCGCCGGGCGGCGGGCTGGCATAAGCGGCACGGTCGCCGGCCTTCAGGTGCGTCACGCCCTCGCCCACCGCCTCGACGATGCCCGAGGCCTCCATGCCGAGCTGCAGCGGCATCTGGAACGGGTAGAGCCCGCCGCGCTGGTAGGTGTCGATGAAGTTCAGGCCCACGGCCTTGTGGCGGATGCGAATTTCGCCGGGGCCGGGCTCGCCGACTTCCACGTCGACGATCTTCAGTTCTTCGGGGCCGCCATGGCGGTCGATACGGACGGCTTTGCTGATCATCGTGGGAGTCTCCATGCGCTGGGAAAAAAGCAAGACGTGCATCCTGCCACGCCCGGGTGTCCCGCGGCGGCGCGGGCCATCATTGCCCGGGTAGAGTCGGCGGCCATGTCGACACCGCCGCAGCACCTCTCGCGCCACGCGCCACTCACAGCCCTTACCGTCCTCCTGCTGCTCGTTCCGCCGCTGCTGTGGGCCAGCAATGCGGTCGTCGGCCGCATGGTGCGCGACCTGGTGTCGCCGGTCACGCTGAACTTCGTGCGCTGGGCCATCGCCTTCGTGCTGTTGCTTCCGCTGGCAGCGCCGGTGCTGCGCCGCGGCAGCCCGCTGTGGGCGCACTGGAAGCGCTATGCGCTGCTCGGGCTGCTGGGCATCGGCCTGTACAACGCCTTGCAGTACCTGGCGCTGCAGACCTCCACGCCGATCAACACCACGCTGGTCGGCTCCAGCCTGCCGCTGTGGATGCTCGCGGTGGGCACCGTGTTCTTCGGCGCCCGCGTCAATGCGCGCGAAATCGGCGGCGCGCTGCTGTCGATGGCCGGCGTGTTGCTGGTCTTGAGCCGCGGCGAATGGCGCCAGCTGCTCGGCCTGCGGCTGGTGCCCGGCGACCTGTACATGATCGCGGGCACCATCGCCTGGGCCTTCTACAGCTGGCTGCTGGCGCGCACGCACGAGCCGAAGGCGGTGCGCCAGGACTGGGCCGCCTTTCTCATGGCGCAGCTGGTGTTCGGCCTGGCCTGGTCGGGCGCGCTGGCGGCCGGCGAATGGACGCTGACCGACGCGCACATCGACCTGGGCTGGCCGCTCGCCGCCGCCATGCTGTTCATCGGCATCGGCCCCGCGCTGGTGGCCTACCGCTGCTGGGGCACCGGCGTGCAGCGCGCGGGCCCGCAGGCGGCGAGCGTCTTCATGAACCTCACGCCGCTGTTCGCGGCGGTGCTGTCGGCGGCCTTTTTGCGCGAACCGCCGCATGCGTACCACGGGGTGGCGTTCTTGCTGATCGTGGGTGGGATCGTGGTGGCGGCGCGGCGCTGACCCGGGTCAGTAGGTGCCGGGGTAGGCGCCGCCGTCCGCCAGCACGTTCTGTCCGGTCATGTAGCCCGCATGCACGCTGCAGAGAAACGCGCAGATGGCGCCGAACTCGGCCGGCGTGCCGAAGCGCCTGGCCGGAATGTTCTTCTTGCGCGCTTCCCACACGGTGTCGAAGTCTTGCCCCGTCTTCTGCGCGGTGCCGGCCATGGTGCCCTTCAGGCGGTCGGTGTCGAAAGAACCCGGCAGCAGGTTGTTGATGGTCACGCCCTGCGCCGCGATGGGCGTGCGCGCCACGCCGGCCACGAAGCCCGTGAGGCCGCTGCGCGCGCCGTTCGACAGGCCCAGGATGTCGATGGGCGACTTCACCGAGCTCGACGTGATGTTCACGATGCGCCCGAAGCCGCGCTTCGCCATGCCGTCCACCGTGGCCTTGATGAGCTCGATGGGCGTGAGCATGTTGGCGTCGACCGCCTTGATCCACGCCTCGCGGTCCCAGTTGCGAAAGTCGCCGGGCGGCGGGCCGCCGGCGTTGGTGACGACGATGTCGAAGTCGTGGCCCAACGCGAACACGGCCGCGCGGCCGGCTTCGGTGGTGATGTCGGCGGCCACGTGCTTGACGAACGCGCCCGACGCAGCAGCCTGCATCAGCGTTTTCGCGGCGGCGTCCAGCGCCTCGGCGCCGCGCGCCACGATCACCACGTTCACGCCTTCGCGCACCAGCGCCTCGGCGCAACCGTAGCCCAACCCCTTGCTCGCGCCGCACACCAGCGCGGTCTTGCCTGCAATACCCAGATCCATGTTGTTTGCTCCTATCGTGCAGGGGCAGGGCGCCCCTTGCGTGTGAAAACGAAGATGCCCGCAATGACGAGCACCGTGCCGGCGGCGATCCACGGCGTGAACGGCTCGCCCAGTATCACCACCCCCATGAGGATGGTGGACAGCGGCCCGATCATGCCGGTTTGCGCCGCCACCGCCGGGCCGATGCGCTCGATGGCCATCATCACCATGAGGACGGGCACCGCGGTGCACAGCGTGGCATTGAGCACCGACAGCCAGACGACCTCGGGCGCCACCGCGAAGGCAGCGCTCATCGGCCGCGTGAGCACGAACTGCAGGATGCACAGCAGGCAGGCCACGGTGGTGGCCAGCCCCACGAGCCGCAGCGACCCCAGGCGCTTGACGAACTCGCCGCTGTAGACAAGGTAGCCCGCATAGCTCACCGCGCTCAGGAACACCAGGAACGCGCCCCAGGCCGCCGCGCCCCCGCCCTTGCCACCGCCCCCGGTCCACAGCTCGTGGCCGAACACCAGCAGCACGCCGGCATAGCTCACGACCATGCCCAGCACCTGCGGTCGCGTGGCGCGCCGCCGGTACAGCAGCCAGCCGAACAGCAGCACCAGCGTGGGGTTGAGATAAAGAATGAGCCGCTCGAAGCTCGCCGAGATGTAGGCGAGCCCCGCAAAGTCGAGAAAGCTCGCGAGGTAATAGCCGGAGAAGCCGAGGCCGACCACGCCGAGCCAGTCGCGGGCCGTGAGCTTCGGCTTGCCGCGCCCCGCCCACCACGCCATCACCGCGAAGAGCGGCAGCGCGAACAGCATGCGCAGCATGATGAGCGTGATGGCGTCCACGCCGTGGCGGTACGCCAGCTTGACGATGATGGCCTTGCCGCTGAACGCGATGGCGCCCAGGGTGGCAAGGACCAGGCCGGACGCGTAGCCCGGTCTGCGCGCGTCGTGAGGGGAAATGCCGGCCGATGCGGCTGTCTTGTTCATCCTCCGATCATCGCGGCAAGCGCGCGCCCTTGCTGCGCCGCCTGGCTCAATACCCCGCAGCCACGCCGTCGCGGCGCGGGTCGCTGGCGGCCACGTAGCCTTCCACCGAGGGCTCGCCCGCGCGCCAGATGAACTGCCCCGCGCCGAAGTCCTGGTACGAGTCGTTGATCACTTCCAGGTGATGGCCCAGGTCGCGCAGGCCCTGCAGCGCGGCAGGGTTCATCGCGGCCTCGACATTGATCTCCAGGCCCGCGTTGAAACGCCAGCGCGGCGCATCGCAGGCGGCCTGCGGGTTCTGCTTGTAGTCGAGCATGCGCACCAGCGTCTGCATGTGGCCCTGCGGCTGCATGTTGCCGCCCATCACGCCGAAGCTCATCACAGGCTGGCCGTCCTTGGTGAGGAAGGCCGGAATGATGGTGTGGAACGGGCGCTTGCCCGGCGCCACCACGTTCGGGCTCTCGGCCTTCAGGCTGAAGCCGTGGCCGCGGTTCTGCAGGCTGATGCCGAACTCGGGCTCCACGCAGCCCGAGCCGAAGCCCATGAAGTTGCTCTGGATGAAGCTCACCATCATGCCGCTCTCGTCGGCGGCCGTGAGGTAGATGGTGCCGCCCTTCACCGGGTTGCCGGCCTTGAAGTCCTGCGCTTTCTTCACGTCGATGAGGCGCGCGCGCGAGGCCAGGTAGGCGTCGTCGAGCATCTGCTCGGTGGTCACTTCCATGGTGCCGCGTTCCGACACGTAGCGGTACACGTCGGCAAAGGCCAGCTTCATGGCTTCGATCTGCAGATGCTGCGACTGCACCGAGTCGACCGGCAGCGAGGCGATGTCGAACTTCTCGAGAATGCCCAGCGCGATGAGTGCCGCGATGCCCTGGCCGTTCGGCGGAATCTCGTGCAGCGTGTGGCCGCGGTAGTCGCGCGAAATCGGCTTGACCCATTCGGGCTGGTAGGCGGCCAGGTCGGCCACCGTCAGCGCGCCGCCCTGCGCGGTGGAGAACCTGGCCAGCGCCTCGGCGATCTCGCCGTTGTAGTAGGCCTCGCCCTTGGTGCGCGCAATGGCCTTGAGCGCACGCGCGGCGGCCGCGAAGCGAAACAGCTCGCCCACCTCGGGCGCACGGCCCCACGGCAGGAAGGCCTGCGCAAAGCCCGGCTGCGACTGCAGCACCGGCGTGGCCGCGGCCCACTTGCCCTGCACCACCGGCGGCACCAGGTAGCCGCGCTCGGCGATGTCGATGGCCGGTGCCAACAGGTCGGCGAACGGCAGCTTGCCGAAGCGCTCGCTCATGGCCACCCAGCCGCGCACCGCGCCGGGCACGGTGACCGAGTCGATGCCGCGCATCGGGGGCGTGGTGGCGTCGGCGCCGTACTTGGCCTTGAAGTAGTCGGGCGTCCAGGCCTTGGGCGCCGGACCCGAGGCATTCAGGCCGTGCAGTTCCTTGCCGTCCCACAGGATGCAGAAGGCGTCGCTGCCCAGGCCGTTGCTCACCGGCTCGACCAGCGTCATCACGGCGGCGGTGGCAATGGCCGCATCGACCGCGTTGCCGCCCTGCTGCAGGATGCGCAGGCCGGCCTGCGAGGCCAGCGGGTGCGAAGTCGACACCACGTTGCGCGCGAAGATCGGGATGCGCGTGGAGAGGTAGGGGTTGTTGAAGTCGAAGTTCATGTCGGCGTGCTCTTGCTTATTCGTTGGTGATCTTGCGTTCGACCACGATCTTTTTCCACTTGGCGGCATCCACCGCCACCATCTTCGCGAACTGGTCGGGCGTGCCCGGCACGGCGGGCTCGATGCCCAGGCGCGCGAGCTTTTCCTTCACCTCGGGGTCGGCCAGCGCGTCGTTCGCGGCCTTGTTGATGCGCGCCACCACGTCGGCCGGCAGGTTCTTCGGACCGTAGAAGCCGAACCAGGTGTTCGACTCGTAGCCAGGCAGCGTGTCGGCAATGGGGGGCAGCTCGGGCGCCAGCGGGCTGCGCTTGAGCGACGTGACGCCCAGCGCGCGCAGCCGGCCGTCGCGCACGTGCGGCATGCCGGTGGGCAGCGAGTCGAACAGCACGTCGACCTTGCCGCTGATCAGGTCGGGAATGGCCAGCGCCGTGCCCTTGTACGGAATGTGCGTGACGAACACGCCGGCCTGCGCCTTGAACAGCTCCGCCGTCAGCTGCACGATGGTGCCGTTGCCGCTCGACGCGTAGTTGAGCTTGCCAGGGTTCTTCTTGGCGTAGTCGATCCATTCGCGCACGGTCTTGGCGGGCGAGTTGACCGGCACCAGCATGATGCTGGCCGCGTCGCCCACGTGGGCGATGGGCGTGAAGTCGCGCACCGTGTCGTAGGGCAGCTTGCTGATGGCCGGGCCGATGGAGTGCGTGCTGGTGGTGGCCAGAAGAATGGTGTAGCCGTCGGGCGCGGCCTTGGCGGCCTGGTCGGAGCCGATGGCGCCGCCGGCGCCGGGCTTGTTGTCGACCACCAGCGTGGTGCCGAGCCTCTCGCCCATCTTTTGGCCCAGCGTGCGCGCAAACAGGTCGGTGGCGCCGGCCGCCGGAAACGGCACGATCAGGCGAATGGGCTTGTTCGGGTAGCCCTGGGCCAGGCTGGCGGACGACGCGGCCAGGCACAGCGCAGCGGCAAAGCCTTGAAGGAACTGGATTCTTTTCATGGTGCTGGATTCTGGACCGGTGGAAAAACCTTGCATGCTATTCAGCGCCCGCGCATCAAGCCAGATAATTCAGCTTATTCAACTATGAGCACGGCTTATGACAAAGAACGCCACCGAAGAGGTCTCGCTGCAGCAGCTTCGCGCGCTGGCGGCGGTGGCTGAAACGGGCAGCTTCACGCTGGCGGCGGAAAGCCTGCAGCTCACCCAGCCGGCCATCAGCCACCTGATCAAGCGCATGGAGGAAGAGCTCGGCCAGCCGCTGGTGGTGCGGGGCCGCCGCATCCAGCTGACGAGCGCGGGCCAGGTGATGGTGGAGACGGCCGTGCGCGCGCTGCGGTTGATCGACGAGTCGGTGGGCGCCTGCCGTTCGCAGTCGCAGTTGCGCGAAGGCCGCGTGGTGCTGGCGGTGGGCCATCTCACCGCGGGCGCATTGTTGCCGCCGTTGCTGGGCCGCTTTTCGCAGCAGCACCCGACGCTGGCGACCACGCTGCTCGACAGCACGGCCGAGCAGATGATTTCGCGTGTGCTGTCGCAGGAGGCCGACCTGGGCTTCGGTTCGGACATCGGCCAGAAGCATTCGGAGCTGGCGACGGAGCCGCTTTTTTCCGAGCGCATGGCCTTGTTCGTGCGCGAAGACCATGCACTGGCGCAGCGCGTGGTGGTCGACGCGCGGCACCTGGAGGCCTTGCCCTTCATTCATGTGAATCCGGACGCGAACGTGTGGCGTTCTGTCAGCCGCCAGCTCTCGAGCGTGGCCAACGTGTATCCGCGGGTGGTGCATCACGTGTCGATGCTGTCGACGGCATTCGGCCTGGTGCAGGCGGGTGCGGGTGTGGCGCTGTTGCCGCGCTATGTGGAAGTGCTGATGCCGTCCAATCTGCGCGCGGTGGCCGTCACCCGTCCGACGCTGGAGTACCCCGTGGTCGCGGTCCGGCTGGCCAAGCATCCGTTGAGCCCGGCCGCCCTCGCCTTCCTGGCCATGGCACGGCAACACATGAAGCCGCCGAGGTCCGGCAAACCGTAGTTCTTGTTCCTCCGAACCACGCGGCACAAACGAAAACAGCACCCGAAGGTGCCGTTTTCAAGAGAGCGCAAAACCTCAGGTCACTCTTCGACGAAGGCTTCCTCGCGCTTCGACTTCACAGCCGGCAACAGCACGATGATCAGCAGCAGCAGCGCCGCTGCCAGCAGGCTCGCAGAGATCGGGCGCGTGACGAACACGCTCCAGTCGCCCCGCGACAGCAGCAGCGAACGGCGCAGGTTCTCTTCCATCATCGGCCCCAGGATGAAGCCCAGCAGCAAGGGTGCAGGCTCGCAACCCAGCTTGAAGAAGGTGTAGCCCACCAGACCGAAGATGCCCACCATCCAGATGTCGAAGGTGTTGTTGTTCGTCGAGTACACGCCGATCGCGCAGAACAGCACGATGGCAGGGAACAGGTACTTGTACGGCACCGACAGCAGCTTGATCCACATGCCGATCAGCGGCAGGTTCAGGATGATCAGCATCGCGTTGCCGATCCACATCGAGGCGATCAGGCCCCAGAACAGCTCGGGGTTGCTGGTCATCACCTGCGGGCCCGGCTGGATGTTGTGGATGGTCATGGCACCCACCATCAGCGCCATCACCGCGTTGGGCGGAATGCCCAGCGTCAGCAACGGGATGAAGGAGGTCTGCGCACCGGCGTTGTTGGCCGACTCGGGTGCCGCCACGCCGCGGATGTTGCCCTTGCCGAAGGGCACTTCGCCCGGCTTCAGCTTGGTCTTCTTCTCGATCGTGTAGGCCGCGAAAGCCGCCAGCAGCGCGCCGCCACCGGGCAGGATGCCCAGCGCCGAACCCAGGGCCGTGCCACGCAGGATGGCAGGCACCATGCGCTTGAAGTCTTCCTTGGTCGGGAACAGGCCCGAAACCTTGGCCGTGAACACTTCGCGCTCGTCGTCCGGACGCGAGAGGTTGGCAATGATTTCGCCGTAGCCGAACACGCCCATGGCGATGGCCACGAAGCCGATGCCGTCGGTGAGTTCCGGAATGTCGAAGCTGTAGCGCGCGACACCCGAGTTCACGTCGGTACCGACCAGGCCCAACAGCAGGCCCAGCACGATCATCGCGATGGCCTTGAGCAGCGAGCCCGAAGCCAGCACCACGGCGCCGATCAGGCCCAGGATCATCAGCGAGAAGTACTCGGCCGGGCCGAACTTGAAGGCCAGCTCGGTCAGCGGCGGCGCGAAGGCGGCCAGGATCAGCGTGCCCACGCAGCCCGCGAAGAACGAGCCCAGGCCGGCCGCAGCGAGTGCGGGACCGGCGCGGCCCTTGCGCGCCATCTGGTAGCCGTCGATCACGGTCACCACCGACGACGACTCGCCCGGCAGGTTGACCAGAATGGCCGTGGTGGAGCCGCCGTACTGGGCGCCGTAGTAGATGCCGGCCAGCATGATCAGCGCCGACACGGGCGGCAGCGCGTACGTGGCGGGCAGCAGCATCGCGATGGTCGCGACCGGGCCGATGCCCGGCAGCACGCCGATCAGCGTGCCCAGGATGCAGCCGACCAGGCAGTACAGCAGGTTGGTGAAGGTAAAGGCAACGCCAAAACCCATCGAGAGGTGTTCAACCAATTCCATGATGTGAGCAGCTTTCTTGTCAGCCGGTGATGAAGGTCGGCCAGACCTGGATCTGGAGCTTGAGCGCCCAGATGAATGCGACGTAGCTGCCGACAGCCAGAACGGTGGCCAGGACCAGCACCTTCTTGAGGTCGAACTCGTTGCCGGCAAGGCTGCCGATGAGCACCAGCGCGTAGATGGCGATGATCATTCCCATGGCCGGCACGCCCAGGCTCGGCAGGCCGCCGAGCAGAATACCGAACGCCAGGTTGGCGCCCAGGATGAACACGACCTGCTTCCAGGCCCATTTGCCGATTTTTTCCCCGTCGGTGGTTTCAACGGTCAAGCCGGTGAACATGATCCCGAGGCCGATGACGGCCATCAGGATGCCGAGCATCAACGGGAAATAACCCGGACCCATTCGGGCACCCGAGCCCACCGTGTAGGTGGTGGCGCCCCATGCGAACGCCACACCCACCACGGTAAACATCAGACCCGAGAAAAAGTCTTTCTGACTTTTGATCTTCACGAACAGTCTCCTCGAACAATTTCGATGCGGGATTGTCGAGTCAGCTTCCGGTCAGGATGATGTGGATTCCACTAACGAAAGGCCTAGGGATAACCCGAAATGCCTCAGGGGCGTCGTGAACCCGGGAGCGCGAATCTACTCCAGGGGAGGCGTCGCGCTGAGCACTTCCTCGATGGTGGTCACACCCTCGGCCACGCGCAGCGCGCCGGCCAGCCGCAGCGGGCGCATGCCGTCGATCACGGCCTGCCTGCGCAGTCCGCTCAGGTCGGGCTCCTTGGTCACCTGGGTCTTGAACGCCTCGCTGATGCTCAGCAGTTCGTACAGCCCCATGCGGCCCATGTAGCCGGTCATGCGGCAATCGACACAGCCCACCGGCTTGTAGGCGCGCACCGAGCCCGTGATCTGCCAGGGCTTGACGATGGTCTCGAGCTTCTCGCGGGTGATGGTGTCGTCGGGCTGCTTGCAGTGCGGGCACAGCGTGCGCACCAGGCGCTGCGCCAGCACGCCGAGCATCACCGCGTTGATGAGGTAGGACGGCACACCCAGCTCCATCATCCGCGTGATGGCGCTCGGCGCGTCGTTGGTGTGCAGCGTGCTGAACACCAGGTGGCCCGTGAGCGCGGCCTGCACCGCCATCTCGGCGGTGGCCAGGTCGCGGATCTCGCCGACCATAATGATGTCCGGGTCCTGCCGCATCAGCGCGCGCAGGCCCTCGGTGAAACCGAAGTCCAGCTGCGGCTGCACCTGCGTCTGGTTGAACGCGGGCTCGATCATTTCGATTGGGTCTTCCACCGTGCTCACGTTGACCTCTTCGGTCGCCACGCGCTTGAGCGTGGAATACAGCGTGGTGGTCTTGCCCGAGCCCGTGGGCCCCGTCACCAAAATGATGCCGTTGGGGCGCGTCACCAGTTGTTCCCAGCGCTGCGCGTCGTGCTGTGCGAAGCCCAGCGCGTCGAGGTCCTTCACCGCGGTGTCGGGGTCGAAGATGCGCATCACCATCTTCTCGCCGAAGGCGGTGGGCAGGGTCGACAGGCGCATTTCGACCTCGTCGCCGCGCATGTTGCGCGTCTTGATGCGGCCGTCCAGCGGGCGGCGCTTTTCCACCACGTCCATGCGGCCCAGCAGCTTGATGCGCGCCACCATCGCGTTCATCACGCCCATGGGCATCTGGTAGGCCGGATGCAGGATGCCGTCGATGCGAAAGCGCACCACGCCCTGTTCGCGGCGCGGCTCCAGGTGGATGTCGCTCGCGCGCTGGTCGAAGGCGTACTGCCACAGCCAGTCGACCACCTGCACCACGCTCTGGTCGTTGGCGTCGAGCAGCTTGTTGCTCTTGCCCAGCTCCACCAGCTGCTCGAAGCTCGCGCCGCCGGTGTTGCCGCCGGCCTTCTGCGCGGCGCGCACCGACTTCGCGAGCGCGAAGAACTCGGCCGTGTAGCGCTGGATGTCCGCCGGGTTGGCCACCACGCGGCGCACCGCGCGTTTCGCCTGGCGCTCCACCTCGGAGATCCAGTCGGTGAGAAAGGGCTCGGCCGTGGCCACCACCACCTCATGGGCCAGCACCTGCACCGGCAGCACCTTGTGGCGCTCGGCATAGCCCGCGCTCATGGTCTCGGCCACCTTGCCCACGTCGACCTTCAGCGGGTCGATGCGCAGGTACGCGAGCCCCGAGCGGCCGGCGAGCCATTGCGTGAGCATTTCGATGTCGAGCGGCTTGCCGTCGCTCTCGCGCGCCATGGCCACGTTGGCCAGGCGCACCAGCGGGGCCTGGCGGCTTTCGGCCTGCGCGCAGCGCGCGATGGTGCGCTTGGCCTCCATCGGAGAAATGACGCCGTCGGTGGCCAGCCATTCGATCATGCGGCGCAGCTCGAGCGGGCCTTCATGGCGCGGCGTGGCGGAGGTGGAGATGGAAGCAGCAGGAACAGCGCTCATGAACCGGAAAGAATTAGGAAAAGGTGGGCTCGGCCACTGCGGCCACTGCAGCGACACGGGGATGCGCGCGCAGGCGGACGAAGCCCAGCGAGTCTGGATGGTTTGCGCGCACTCGGCAAGCCTGCCGGGTGCCATTCGACCCGCTTTGTTCCCGGGGCAGTGCCGAATGCGGCGTGCGCGCCACCCGTGCCGCCTGCCGCGCTTTCATCACAGCGACAGCTGCAAGGGTTTGAACACGCGCAGCCACTTGGGCGCGGGCAGGTTCCAGCGCGTCTGGACGGTCTGCGCGCGCTCGGCCAGCAGCTCGCGCTTGGGCCGGGTGGCGGTGCGCTGCGCCAGCACCACGGTATTGCCTTCGCGCGTCGGCTTGAAGGCCCACACCGCGTTGGCGCCGAAGGCGGTGGCAATTTTTTCGAGGCTGCGTTCGTAGCTCGACGAGCGGCCGAACAGGTTGACCGTCATGCAGCCGTCCTCGGTGAGCAGCGCGCGGCAGTCGGCATAGAAGTCTTCGCTGTCGAGCACGGGCGCGGCGGCCTCGTGGTCGTACAGGTCGACCTGCAGCGCGTCGACCGTCTGGTGCCACTCGGGCTTGCGGATCTCGGCGGCCGCGTCGGCGATCACCACGCGCAGCTTCGGGTCGTCGGGCGGCAGCTTGAACCAGCCACGGCAGGCCGACACCACCTGCGGGTTGAGTTCGACGGCGGTGGTGCGCATGCGCAAGATCTTGCGGCTGAACTTGGTGAGCGTGGCCGCGCCCAGGCCGAGCTGCATGGCATGGCGGCCGGCCACGGTCTTGCCGTCGGCGAACAGCAGCCAGGCCATCATGCGCTGCACGTATTCGAGTTCGATCTCGAAGGGCGCATCGATCTTCATCGAGCCCTGGACCCATTCGGTGCCCAGGTGCAGATAGCGGATGTCGCCCCAGTCGGAAAAATTGACTTCGGGGAGAACGAGAGACGGGGTGGGTGTTTTGCTCGATGCCATCAGAGAAGGTGGTGGGCGGCGAAGACCTCGCGCCAGGCCGCGAGCTTGCGCTCGAAGCTCCACGACGCGTTGGCGGGGCTGGTGGAAGGCAGCGAATGAACCGGCACGCCCAGGGTGCGTGTGTGGCGTGCGTGCTTGAAACTCTCGCCGCCGTTGTGGGCGATGGCCGCGAGCTTCGGCAAATGCAGGCCGGCGATGTCGTTCACCACGGGCGAGCGGATGGCCGAGTCGAGGCTGCCCTCGCGCTCGCAAGCGCCATACACGTCCCACACGCCCAGGCCGCGGTCGAGCAACCATTGGCAGCGCTTGCCGTAGCTGTGGTCGCCCGAGGGGAGGGGAATGTCGGGCCACACGGCTTGCAGGATCTTCCAGAACTGGTTTTGGGGGTGTGCATAGTACTGCTGCCGTTCGAGCGACTTCACACCGGGAAAGCTGCCGAGGACCAGCACGGCCGTGTTCGGCGAGACGATCGGCGCGAGCCCCGTGAGCACGACGGCCGGTTCAGGGGGCGCGGCGGATGAGTTCATGAGCGGCATCGTGCCACTTTCGCGCGCCATGAAAAAACCCGCCGAACAGGCTGTGTAAATAGTCTGCATCGAGTCGACGAGAAGTGCCCTCCAGGCGTTGGTCTGGAGGGCATTTTTCATTGGAGACTGACCCATGGGACATCGACACGGACAGGACCGAGGC